>CAXBKH010000001.1:0-323014 GCA_963976365.1 uncultured bacterium
GTTGTAGGCAAGCCGGTAATGTGGCGCGATCAGGCGATCGGCGATCAGCAACAACACCATCGGCAGCATCAATAGCGTCACGATGCGAAGCACCGGCCGCTGACTATTGGAAGGCTTCGACTTCACGGTCCAATCGCTCCTTTAACACAGCGGTTAAATCTGGCGCACCGGCAACCACCGAGGGACTGACCAGCAGCACAACACTGTATTCATCGGCGATGTCCTGCACGGACCTATCGAGCAGTGGTCCCCACACGTGCGCGTAGGCCTCCGCCTTGGCCGAATCCATACCGGTTTCTTGCAATCGGGAAATCTCACTCGTGACCAGGCCCGTCACATCGACGGTCGCCACCTTGAGTGGCGCTGGCGTCAACAAGGACTGGCCAAGCAGCGTCGACAGCGCCGCGACCACACCGCTGATCAGGCCGACCAGCAGCATCATTTTGATGCCTACGCCGCTGCTCGGTGCTCTTTCCTTAGTGGATAACCCGGTCATCGACTGGCTCCGGCTGCCAGTTCGGTCACGGCTTCGGTCAGGGTGTGGCCACCGCGCAAGGCGCGTTGGATGGCCTCAAACTCTGAACCCTTGGAGGAATAGAGCTTTTCGGTGAACGGATCGAGCACCAGGCGGCCGACGCCTAAGCCCTCCGGCCCGACAACCGCCACTTCGGAGTACAAGCCCTGACGTGTTTTGATCGATGCCAGTAGTGCCTCGCTCTCCTCACCTGTTGGCAAGCGTTTGGATTCAATCAACTGCCGGATCGACTCTTTCT
The DNA here is from genome assembly GCA_963976365.1 of uncultured bacterium. GTDB lineage: Bacteria > Pseudomonadota > Gammaproteobacteria > Steroidobacterales > Woeseiaceae > UBA1847. The sequence continues at coordinate 774 of CAXBKH010000001.1, forward strand.
TTTGCCGCAGCAAATAGATGAAGTCGGCGTTGTCGAGCGCGGCCTGCGCGGTACCGGATTTGTAATAATCGTTGACGCGCTGCGTCACGGTCATGAAGGAGCCTTCGAACTTGCGTGCGGTACGATAGCCTTCCTCGATGAACTGACCGGCGTTGCCACGCCCCATCAATTTCCACGCCTCGTCAATGACGCACAACTTGCGGCGTTCACGCTCGCCCAGGTACATGGATTGGGTAATCTTCAACATCAGCAGCAACACGACCACCGATTGCAGTTCCGGACGCGAGTCCAGCTCCTGCGTTTCCAGCACCACAAAGTCCTTGTTGAGATTGAGGTTCGAGGGTCCGTTGAAGTAGCGTCCGAAAAAGCCGTCTTTGGTGTACGGGTACAGCGAATCCGCCAGATCCCGTTGCCGCTCATCAGAGGATGCGGCCAGTACATCGCGCACCGCCGTGACGTCGCTTTCAGTACCGCGCTCGTGCCATACCGTATTCAGCGCTCGCTCGATCCAGCCCATGGTCATTTGATCCGGGGTGTTATCCGGATCCACCATTTGTGCAATGATGTGTTTCAGCATCACGCCTTCGGCGCCGGCTCGGTCGCGCTGTTGCTGCTCGTCTTCGCTGAGCGGTAACTTTTTGTCCGGGATGCCTGCCCAGTTCTTAATGTTGGTAAAAGGATTGAGACAGATGTCGCTGTGCGGACTGAACTCGATAAACTGACCCCCGAGCAGATGGCAAAGATGCTGGTACGAGCGTCCCCGATCAAACACCCAGGCGCGACCGCCGACACCCAGTACGCTGGTAATCAGTTCCTCGGTGAACACACTCTTGCCGGCGCCGGACGCCGCACTCACGGCGATGTTGTAGTTGCCTGCCTTGTTTTGCCACGGGTCGAGCGAAATCAGCTGACCGCGTCGTCCAATGAGTTGCAGCAGTGGCGACCCGTCCCCTTTCCACTCTGCCAACATCGGTGCGATATTGGCGGCCGTCCAGGTCAACAAGGATCGCCAACGAATCAGCGTATGCGCCTCTTTCACCATTCGCGGTCCTGCAGACAACGGTAGTGCTGAGAGAAATGCCGGCATCGCAATGTTGCTTTCCTTGGTCATTTGCCAGCCGGCGCTTTTGTAAACACCGAGCAACTCTTGTTCGCACTGGTTGCCGCGACCCTGAGGCGCGAAAATGATCGTTTGGTAGTTCACCTTGGCGAGCGTGTGGCCCTGTTCGAGTTTTTGCGCCACAAACTGCCATTCGCGTTTCTTGTCTGCCCAACTTGGCACGTGTTTGCCCGCATCGGTGTCCGCCATCTGCGTGGCGCGCATGGATTTTGTTTTTGCCGTGGCCGATGCCTGCACCTGATCGGGAAAGTGCACCGTCACGGTGGTCAGGAACGGGCAACTGATGCGCCGATTGTTGTTCATGAAATCACCGATCAGATCCGTGCCGAGCCAGCCGGCCCAGGCGGGTGGATACTCGCGCACCGCGAAACAACGCACATCGCGTGCTTCCTCACCGTTCTCGATCAGCAGACCCTTGGCGCCGACGTACACCGCCGTGTCGCCGTCCAACACCTGCTCACGAATTTCGACATCTTCCTGCCATCGCAACTGTTCGGTTCTTATGTTTCGTGGATTTAAGAGCGTGTCCATCAGGTTGATGAAGGACTCGGCCTTTACTCGCCTCGTTTGCAGGCCGACCGATTTATAGGTACCCACCAGACCGCTTCTGAGCCGATCCAGCTGCTCAATGTCGGTGTCGCGCGGTTGGCCGCTCTCCGGTAGTGGTCTTTGTGCACAGACGAACACGCGAAAATCGCGCACTACCATCGCCTCGTCGCTAAAGAAGGATTTCCAGACACCACCGGCGAGATACTCGACGCGGCGGCGCGCCAGTTCTTCGTAAATCTGATGCTCGTCTGCACCGTCGCCGCATTCTCGGCGTTCGCGGGCCGCCAAAGATGCGCGTTGTTTGTACCAGCGATTCAGCGAGGGATAAACGTCCGGCGAGGCGTACAGGAGAAATTGAATATTGGTCTCCGGTTCCACGTTGTTGCCGAGGATGCCGGCAATCACGCGAATGTTTTCCTCGCTTAAAGACGTCGCCGGCGTTACCTCGAGCATGAAGCCGAAGGAATCATCATTGTAAAAATAGTCGTGTGTCTCGTCGTAGTATTCGTACGGCAGCGTCGTGGAGAAGCGTTTGCTTGCCAGCAACGATTGCCACTGCGCTTTGGTGGGCGGTTCTGCGCCGTGTTCGCGCTTGGCAACCGGCTCGTTCTCAAAGATGTGATCGGATAAGAACTCTTTGAAACGACTGATGCGCTCGGACAATGCGACTGACATCACCTTAGTCCCTCACCAGCCACTGACCTTCACCGACCAACACGTAGATAAAAGAGTCATCGTGCAAGTCGCCGTCGTTGTCGCGCCAGCGATTGACCCAGATGCGCAGCTCCTCCGGCGGCGCGTACAACGCGCTGGTTCTAAGTACGCTCGGTGCGTTATCCGTGATCAGTGGCAATTCGGCGCCGCGATCGTGGCGCGGTGCAACCTCAGTGTGGTCGATGCTATTGAGCCCGGGCAGGTCGCCCGCGAGCGCTCTATCGTAGACTGCCTGGGTGCTCTGACAGCCTATGCCGTCGGGTATGCCGCACTTGTGACCGAGCGTGGTATCGGGAAGCGCCGCACAGCCCGACAACAACAGTGTGAACATCGATAGCGCCGTGCCGATTCTTAGTCGTTTCATCAATCCTCTCCTAGCGTCGTTCGCACTGCAGTTGGCCCATGTTCGAGTGTTGCGGTAACTCACCACCGTTGGCGCGAATTGCATCCCATGTTTCTTTTTTCAGATACAGCCAGCACCAGGTCTTGTTGTCGTACAACTTGAATTCCAGAATGACGGTGTTCTTTATCGGTGTGGCATAGACGATGGCGTGCTCCGTTCGCATCGGCAGTGGTTCGTTGTCCGGGGCCGCCGCGCTCGCAACGGCGAGGCCGGCGAGCAGAGTCAGTGCAAGTGTTGCTGGAACGGTTCTACGTCTCATCGCTCGAGCCTCCTAACCAATTCAAGAGTTCGGCGCGCCCCAGATACCCGGCGTGCACGGCACCATCGTCGCGAATGAGGATGGGTGTGCCGAGCATGCCGATCTCTTCGGCAAAGGCCTGCACGCGCGCGATTTTTGCTCTTGCCAGTCGTCCACAGCGTGCGCTGGGGACCGGTGTCTTGGCTGTCGTCACGGCAATGTCGAAGGCTTCCCTCAATGCCTTGCCGGGATTCTTCGCACACAAAATGCCCACCGACTGAGCGGATGGGTTTAGCAGCAGATGCTGGACCGTCATACCCTCAAGGGATTCCAGGGATTCGATCCAAAGGCGGCGACACCAACTGCATTGTGGGTCCGTGACAATGGTCAAGGCGCGATCACCATCACCGGTCGTAATCGCGGCAGTGAGCGGTAACGACTCCGGCGGCGTGCTTGGGGTTTTGCTGCCGGTGGCGGCGGATGTACTCGTGACTTGAGCGCGGCGTTCGGCCGACAAATCCACGTCTTCTTGAAGATCGTAGATACTGCCGATCACCAAATAGCGGCCGCTTGTATCAACGTACAACACGTTGTCCCCAGCGACGACTTCGTACAATCCCTCGATAACCGTGGCCGAGGTACTGCTGATGTTGGTGCCAGGCATCGCGTTCGCGATGGCTTGCGGCGCGTCCTCTGCGTGCGCGGCCGTCATGTGCATTGCGAGCATCAGCGTCAGCAAGGGTGTGATGAGACGGCGTGATTCGTTTTTCATGGTACGTGTTTCTCAATCATGTTGGCATCCAGGTCGATATCTTCCGTAAAGGTCACTGTGACAATACGGCCGGCCTCGATCTCGACAAACGGGAAGACCTCATCGGCCCGCTCGAGGTACCAATCCGCGACACGCTCTGTGGCCGTTGACAGGCCTTCGGCAACACCGGCTTTGCCGATGTCGCCGGGGTCAATCGATTCCACCGTGCCGAGGGCGGATGTGGACACGTTTGAATAGGACTGCCCGATGGCGCGGCCGAGGCCTGAAAAAATTCCCGCCAGTAACGATCGCGCCACGAATGCGCCCTGCTTTGTGACTAGCAGGCCGGCGAGACCATTTTTGCCATCTTCGCCGGTGATGTAGCCCTTGGCTTCTTTACTGATCACCTCGCCGGTACGCAGAACGCAACTGAGTCGCTCAAGCCGAATGTAGGCGCGCTCATCGGAAAGCTCACCGTGTCCGGCGGCGATGACGCGACAGGATTTCACACGGTGTGAAAATCGATTCGGCAGATTCCCATAGTCCACAAGCTCCAACAGGATCGGGTGCGGATTGCGTTGGCCGAGATTCCCGGTGGGGGCTGCCAGGCCATTCAGCATGACGGCATTGACAAACGTGCCCGCCGGCAGAGTTTCGTTAATGTGCGGGTGCACCAGCTCATCTTTCCGGTCATTGATTTGCGCAAATGACACCCGAACGATTTTTGGTTGCGGTGGCGCCAAACCGGTTAATCCCTGCACGCCGCCAGACGATGACCGATCACCGTTGGGTCTGGGGATGCTTTTGCTTGGTGGTGGTGGTTTTCCCAGCGGTGGCAGCAATCCTCGTGCCGAGCGCTGATTCTCAGCAATGCCTTGCTCCGCTGCAGGTGGCGAGAAGCTGCCGCGCTCATCTTCCAGACGCGCTATCTGGTTTCTGAGTCGTTCATTGTCTTTCTCGTAGTCGGCCATGCGCTCGGCCATGGACTCGAGCGAGACCTCGCTGCTGGTGATCCAGGCGTCCTCGGGATCGACCACCTTGCGTGGCGTGTCGAAGTCCTGCGAGACAATGCGGTCACGAAATTGCACCGGCGAGGCCGCATTCTTCTTGGCGTTGCTGTAAAGGAAGCCCAACAAGGTGCCAATGACGATCACCGCAACACCGATGAAAATACCCAGTTGGCGTTTTCTTAATGTGTCGCTGGTGGTGAATTCAGGTGCGCTCACGAACGTCCCCCCGAGCGACTGAGGCATCTCGAACAATGAAGATATCCGTGGTGCCTTGTGGCGCTAACACGTGATGACGAATCGCCACCGACACCACGCGGCCAAGATCCTTGAACTCGCGCTCGTCGAGACGCATTTCGGTGCCGCTGACATTGCGCAGCACGTAGTGCTCGATCGTCATACTGCCTTGGTAGATTCTGAGCAATCGCAAGTCTGCCTCGACCCACAAGGCCACTGTCTGATCGCGACGCTCGACCGTGTAGCCGGCCGGAACATCACCGCGCGCAACGATTTTCAGGGTGCGTTTCAGGCGGCTCGTAAACGGCATTTCACGTTCGGCTTTGATCAGCGCTTCGTTCGCCCGGTGACTTTTTCGTTGTAACGTGATGACTTCGCCAGGCCCGGCGACCGGGGTCACTTCAAGCGAATAGGAGTCGCCGTTTTCGTCAGTGACGATCAAGGAAAACGGTGTCGTGGAGATCGGCTTAATAATGGCGCGCCCGAAGGCCTCGTCCTTGGAGATACTGACCACGGTTTCCATGCCAAAGACGGCCTGCAATCGCAAACCGTCCGCCATACCGATTGACGTCAGATCATTGGCGGCCGCACGCACCGGATACGTGCCGCCCGGCTCAACCTCAATAATCTGGCCGGCGTACGCCGTACTAACGGGCAGCAATAGCAACAACACCCAGCGGATTGTCATAGTCGGTTTCCTTGAGTTCGCGAACGGCAATCCGTCCGGTGGACAGTCGGGTGAATCGAACGCGCCAGGCCGCGGCGCGGTCGTCAATTTGTTTCGAACCCACGTAGGTTTGCAGGCGGCCACGGATACCGACCACGCCGTTTTGGACCTCGACGCCGTGCGGGTAAAACACCGAACTGTATCTGCGTCGATCCAGCGTTTCCTTGTCGGCCAGCAACTGCGCTTTCAGCGCCCCGTAGGCAGCCGGGTCCGCGTATTTCAAGAGTTCTTTGACCTGATAGTCGTAACTGCTCGGCTGGTAGGTGAGCGTCAGTTGCGCGAACCAGGTCGCCATCTGACTGAGGTACTCTTCGTTGTAGCGGCCACCGCCATCGAAACTGATGGGGCCTTTCATGTCGGGAAACAACAGGACTTCGCGTTGTGTGCCGAGTGTTTTCCAGACAACGCCAATCAGGACGACATTGCCAATGGCCAGGAACCCGCACACCAGCATCGTCGTTCGAACAATGCGATTGGCGTTTTGTAACCTGGAGTCATAAACGTTCTTGTTCATTGCTCACCCCAGAAAAAATCGTTCGTGACTTTCGCTGCGCGATTTCACCAGCAAACGTGAAGGCGCATACCAATAGAGAAATCGCACGATCGTGCCGCGGCCACCGCCGGCTTTTGAGCGCGCGTAAAGCCGCGCCAGTACAATGCCCGCAATCGTGCAGATCAGAAGCTGCTTGAAGAAAAAGCCGATGAAAACAAATCCGAACGCAACCGCAGCGGTGTCCGCTTCGATAAAGAGCGCCATCGGCGGCGCGTCCAGATAGCGTGGAATAAGGTATTCGCGTTGGTCCATGGCGCTTGCCTTCGGCCTTGTGGCGCGGGGTCACCGTTATACGGTGACCCCGCAGCGCGCCTTAGCTGCCAACCACTGGCAACAGTGCGCTGAAGGTTGACGCACCGGCCACCACCTGCGAGCCGTACATCAGACCTGCAATGGCAATGCCCATTGCTGCGAACAGCCAGGCACCTTTCAACAGTGCGATGATGCCGCCGGCCAGGGCGCCGATAAATACGACCGATTGGCCGAGCGGGCCGAACACGGCGCCCTCGGTTTCCGTCGCAAGATCATCGAACACCGCGCTCGTGCCCGCTATCGCCTGCTCTTGTAGCGCGATCGTCACGAAAGCGACAATGGCCATTAGCGGAGCGATGCGGCCCAAGCCGGTAAACATGAACATAAACCCGTCGTGGAGACGAGCGGCGTCCTTCGGCGAGATAATCAGATCGCGAAGATCTTTCATGGGTTGCTCTCCTTTACGTTACAGAATGTCCCATTACAGGACGTGGATTTCAGCGCGTCGATGGATCGCGCACAGCCTCATATCGTGTCGAGACCAAAAACTCATTTGCGCTCGGGTTCGCCATCGTCAGGCTCGTCACGAATTCGACGAATGTGCGTCGCGTTTTCCGTCACCGACGTCGACAATGGTTCATCAATCTCCCCCAATGGCTTGGCGGTCATCGGTGCCCTGTTGGCTTGTAGGTTTTGTTGCGCACGCCGTGCGACGAAAGCGTTTAGATTGGCTACCGGGGTTTTCGGCGTCGCGCCCGGACACGATTGCTCGCATGTCACGAAGCGATGGTCGTCACCGGCCCTGACCTGCGCGGCAGAGGATTGATAACGCTGTGCGTAGAGTTCGGCGGCAGAGGGCGCGTTATAACCGTCAACAACGATGGGCGGGTGAACGGCCATCGACAGCTTATTCGGCTGATTCGATGCGCACGCGGCCGACAACAAGGCACTAGCAGCCATTATCAAAAACGTCGTACACTTTTTTCGCGTATTCATAACGAAGCCTTTCCCTCTGTGGTGTTTGTTTCAGTCCGGCGTTGTAAGCGCCGATTGCGCGCCAGTTATAGCCGGCTGCTTGAATTTTTTGCGCCAGCACCCAGGCACCGACATGAATATTCGTGCACGGGTCCCATAGGTGATCGCGTTCAATGCCGAAGACACTCAGTTCGTCCAGCCATCTGGAATTAATTTGCATGAGGCCGTAGTCGGCACTGCCATCCCGGTTGTAGTTGACGGCCTCTGAGTTGAAGTTACTTTCGACGCAGGCGATGGCCCGCAAGAGATCAGCCGACACATAGTGGCGCTTGGCAGCGGTGTCGAAACAGTCCGCACTAACCAAGTTGGCTTGGAGAATTCCGAGCAAAACAACGAACCGTATAACCAACATTCAGCACTCCCGTATGCGCCCGCGATCTCTTGGGGCCAGACAACCTTCAGGGAATACGAATCGGATTGCGATGGGAAACGGGGGCAAACTTCGTGCCCCACTTTCTGATATGCCTGTTACAGCACAGAACTGATCGAAGAGTGCGCTCACATGAAACTACGATGGCTGCATAATGTTTGCGGAAAGCACCGGCTGGCCGTTCAGTTTACGAATGATTGCCGATTGGACCTCTCTGCTTGTATCGGAGAAGCAGGAGCATCGGTCAGTGGCAAGCCCGAAATTTCTCGTCACCGTTATCAGTATTTCGGGCATCTGGGGGGCTAGCAACACCGTAATCCTGACAGGGTGCAATTCGCTGAAAGGCGACGGCACGAAATTCTCGCTCATTTATGAGCGCGCGCTGTGGCAAAAGGCGGTGGCTGACTGGCGTAGCCTGATGAACGAGCAGCGCCAGCTATAGAAAGAGAAGTCGCGACCTAGTTTCTAAGACCAAATCGTGTATCGACGAGAGGTAAGTCTTGACCCTTTCTTTGCACTGAGCTCGAGCGGCTGCTTTTCTCGATACCTGCCGCTCAAACGTCTGCTATACGGAATTGATGACGGGCTGCAATCGGCTGCGGACCGTCAGGGACACGCAAGTTCCCTCGGCCTTAAGGCTAAGCGCCGAAAACGCTTCTCGTCTGCGGTGCAGACTTTATCCCCCGCCAAATCTCCGACAACGGCGTTGATCATCACATTAGTCCATGACGGCAAGTCGTTTCGAAGCTGGTAGTAGATCCAGTTCGCTTCCCTACGATCACTGAGCAATTCTATGCTCTTTAAATTGGCGAGGGCTTTGGATGCAGAAGGCTGACTAATTTGGAGCGCTTCGGCCAACTCGCAAACACAGATTTCCTCGTTCGTTGCCAGCAAGTACAGGCAACGCAATCGAACTGGGTTGCTCAGCGCCGCGAACACTTTCGTCTTTTCTATATGCACTATGTGGAATATACTATTTATGGAATATAGAATATATCCTAGCCGAGACGGCGAAGGGTTTCAAAACAAAAAACAGGACGCCGAAATGAAGATCCTATTCTTGTGCACTCACAACGCGTGTCGGAGCATCCTTTGCGAGGCGATCACCCGTGATCTTGCGAATGGCCAAATTGAAGTGGCCAGTGCGGGCAGCGAGCCGTCAGGAGCGGTACATCGACAAACCCTACGCCACCTCGAAAAGAGGAGCTACCCAACGGCCAACTTACACAGCAAGGGTTTTGATGATGTGGCCGACTTCAAGCCCGACGCGGTGATTACCGTGTGCGATCGGGCGGCCAAAGAGCCTTGCCCCGTATGGCTTGGCTCAGCGATCAAAGCGCACTGGGGCCTGCCAGATCCCACGCGCCAGTCATCGGCGACGAAGATGCATCAGATGTTTGGCGAGGTGATCCTCACGATTGAACGGCGTATCAAACAGCTACTGACCGAGCCGGATCTGAACTTGCCGAACCCTAAATTGGACGGATTATTGAAGCGTATTGGGGAGGACAATCATGGGATTGTTTGAGCGTTATCTGTCGGTCTGGGTAGGGCTCTGTATTGTCGCGGGGGTTTTGTTGGGAAACTTGTTGCCTGGCGGGTTTCAAGCCATCGCACAGCTTGAGTACGCTCATGTAAATTTGGTGGTCGCTGTTCTCATCTGGATCATGATCTATCCAATGATGGTGCAGATCGATTTTTCGGCAATCAAGGACGTTGGCAAGAAGCCGAAGGGGCTTTTTCTGACACTTGTTGTGAATTGGTTAATCAAGCCATTCACCATGGCGGCGCTAGGCTGGCTCTTTTTCAAGGTGCTTTTTGTGGGCTGGGTTGATCCTCAGTCCGCGACGGAATATATCGCTGGGATGATATTGCTGGGAGTTGCGCCTTGCACGGCGATGGTATTCGTATGGAGTCAACTAACCGACGGCGATCCGAACTACACGCTGGTGCAAGTTTCGGTGAACGACATCATTATGGTGTTCGCTTTTGCACCGCTCGCCGCTCTGCTTCTGGGCGTAACTGACATTGCAGTGCCCTGGGAGACGTTGCTGCTTTCGGTGGTTCTGTATGTGCTCCTTCCACTGATTGCAGGCGCACTAACTCGCCGTCGACTTGAAAGAAATGGGGACAATGGTCGCGTCGAGGTATTTGTCGGTAAGTTGAAGCCGTGGTCGGTGATTGGGTTACTTGCCACCGTGGTTCTGCTATTCGGATTTCAAGCCGAGAAGATTATCAATGAACCTGTGGTGATCGTGCTGATTGCGATACCGCTGCTAATCCAGACCTATGGCATCTTTGCCATTGCCTATGGCGCAGCAAAAGCTATGAAGCTGCCCCATAATATTGCAGCTCCGGCATGTCTCATCGGTACTTCAAACTTCTTTGAGCTGGCAGTCGCTGTCGCTATTTCGCTATTCGGTCTAAATTCAGGGGCGGCGCTGGCTACTGTGGTGGGTGTCCTTGTCGAAGTTCCTGTGATGCTGTCGCTTGTCGCCATGGTCAATCGGACAGGTCATTGGTTTAACAACGGTCAGGCCTGACAGAAAAACGCTACGAAGCGTTTTCGGCGAATGTCCGCTTTGAGTAGTAGCAGAAATTATAACGCGAACCAGCCGACTGTGGCCTTACGGCCACAAGCGGACATGGCGGTTGTGACTCTTGGAAGCTGTCCTCGACTTTTGCAAGGGGATTAATCGTTCTGGGTGCGAGCGGGTAGAATTTGGACACGACTGAATACAAAGTTACGACACTTCCCCAGCGGCCGGCGCGGCAACACAAACATGATCGCGGGAATGTTCGTGATAGAACACTCGCACGACGCTGCCGGGTGGAGGTATTTGTTGGAAGTGAAACGAGTACGGTTTGCGAGTATGACGAGCTGCCATGCGCTGTCGCGTTGTGAATCAATCCCTTGCTATCCTTTCCGGTTGGTTTATGAAAGCATGGACGTGACCAAAGAGAGGGGATCTGGTCACCGGCCTTGGGACAATCTCGCCGCGCAATACCACATCTTTATCGTCAGACCAGAAATTTGCTGATGCAACGCGGCCATAAGATGTCGGTTCGAGCTCAATCTCGACGCCGGAGTCGGGAATGTAGGTTGGTATCCAGCTGCACGACGCGGTAATGGATGCAACGACAACAAATAATATGCGACTAACAATATGTTGGATGGTCATTTCACGTCCTTCCTGTTGAATCTGCCTCGTGGTTTTCACATTGGTGGACCTCAACAATTGCATGAACAACATTGATATTGGTTGGCAGCAATGCTTTGTAGTGCGAGGGAGGTTTCGGCTGGTCGCTGACAACGGTTATCTGCGCCGAGAAGATGCCGTGGCCAATGCTCCAGAGGTGCAAGTCGGTAACGCGATCATTCGTCCCTTGCTCAATGCTGTCTTGCAGTGCCTTGACGTTGTTCTTGTCGGCTTGCCAGTCGAGCAGCACGCGCGAAGACTGTCGAATTAGTCCGATGGACCAACTCGCGACCAGCGCCGCTCCGACGATGCCCATGGCCGGATCGAGCCAGTTTGCCCCCCAGAACTTCCCGGCAAGCAGCGCGACGATTGCGAGTATCGACGTCAGCGCGTCAGCGAGCACGTGCAGATAGGCCCCCCGCAGGTTGTGATCATGATGGTGGTCATGATCTTGGTCATGGTCGTCGCCGTGGCTGTGAGGCGTCGAAGAGAGGAGCCAGGCGCTGAAGCCATTCACTACTAGGCCAACAACGGCAACAATCAGCGCCTGGTCGAAGGAGATATCGACCGGGCTGATCAGTCGATCCACGCTCTCTGTGGCCATGACCACCGCAAAGCCGAGCAACAGGACGGCGCTCGCGAATCCCGCTAGACTATTAATCTTGCCAACACCAAAGCTAAACCGCTGATCGGCCGCGAGACGTCGCGCGATTACATAGGCAAACACCGCAATGCCGAGCGCCGTGGCATGTGATGCCATATGTAGACCATCGGCGAGCAAAGCCATGGAGCCGTAAATCACACCGGCTGTGATCTCGACCACCATCATGACGGCGGTTAGCAATACAACCATCAACGTTCGTTGTTCGCCGGGCTTTTGTTGATCCTGCCCGAAAACGTGCTCGTGGCGCCAGGCGCCCTGATTATGCGTGTGCATTTATCGTTTCCTTCTACTTACAATGCGATTCACTCGCGTGCACCAGTCGATATAGCGCGGGCAACACGACAAGCGTCAACAGGGTCGAAGACACAATGCCACCGATCACGACTGTCGCCAGCGGTCTTTGCACTTCTGAACCGATGCCGGTATTCAAGGCCATCGGTACAAAACCCAGCGAGGCGACCAACGCGGTCATCAGCACTGGCCGAAGTCGGGTTATTGCACCGTCAATGATGCTGTCGTCAAGAGAGCTGCCGTGCGATCGAAGGTCACGAATGAATGCCACCATGACTAAACCGTTCAACACCGCGATGCCCGACAAGGCGATGAATCCGACTGCTGCCGAGATGGAGAATGGAATGCCACGCAACAGCAATGCGATGATCCCACCGGTCAGGGCCAACGGCACACCGGTAAAAATCACGATGGCATCCCGAAACGAACCGAGCGCCATCACCAGCAAGCCGATAATCAATACGAGTGTCACCGGAACGACGACAGATAAGCGTCGGGCGGCCGATTGCAGGTTTTGATAGGTACCGCCATATTCCACCCAGTAGCCTGCCGGTACGTCGACTTGCGCGGCAACAGTTTGTTGTACTTCGTTGACGAACGAACCCAGATCACGACCGCGAACGTTGGCGGTCACAACGACACGACGCTTGCCGTTCTCCCGGTTGACCTGGTTGAGGCCAACGGCAAGGTCCGTTCGGGCAAGTTCGCTGAGTGGCACGAAGTCGCCGCCCGCCAAGGGCACGGGCAGACTCAGTAAACTGTCGGGGTTGCCCCGCAAACGCTCAGGCAGGCGCACCACAATGTCGACGCGGCGATCGCCCTCATAAAGTTGACCGGCTTTAGTGCCGCCGAGTGCCGTTGCCACCAGATCCTGAAGGTCTTCAAGATTGAGTGAATAACGGGCCAATGCCTCTCGATCTGGCACGATAGTTAACACTGGCAGGCCGGTCGTCTGTTCAACGACAATGTCTGCTGCGCCGGGAACCTGTCCAACCGCGCCCTCAATGGCGTCTCCGAGCGCGACCAAGGTCTCAAAGTCATCGCCGAATACCTTTATAGCCAATTCGGAACGAACACCGGCGATGAGTTCATTAAAGCGCATTTGGATCGGCTGCAAAAACTCGTAGCGATTGCCCGGTATCGGGGTTACCAGCTCTTCGAGATCCCGAACGATTTGCACCTTGGATTTGTTTGGATCCGGCCACTCGTCACGCGGTTTCAGGATAATGAAGTTGTCCGCAACGCTCGGCGGTACCGCGTCGGTCGCGACTTCGGCCGTGCCGATCTTGGCGAACACCAACTTTACTTCCGGCATCTTCTTGATTTCGGCCTCCAATTGCTCCTGTAACTCGACCGCTTGTTGTAAGGAGGTGCCGGGAATACGTAACGCGTGCATCGCGATATCGCCCTCATCAAGGTTTGGTATAAACTCCGAGCCCAGGCGCGTGGCCATCCAACCGCAGACGATTACTAAAACAACAGCGGACCCCATCACTCCCCAACGAAAACGCAAAGCCGCGAGCAATACCGGGCGGTAGATTGAACGGGCGCCGCGAACGATGAAGTTTTCTTTTTCTTCAATGGGTTTGCGAAACAGCAGTGCCACGCCCGCGGGCACAAACGTCACCGAAAGGATCATCGCGCTGATCAAGGCGATAACTACTGTGATTGCCATCGGGTGAAACATCTTGCCCTCTACGCCAGTGAGCGCAAAGATCGGGATATACACGGCCGTGATGATGAACACACCGAATAGCGCCGGTCGAATGACTTCCCGGGTAGCATCGAAGACCAAGGCCAGTCGTTCGTTGAGCGGCAAGGTGGTCGTACCGGCCTGACTAAGACGGCGCAGACAGTTCTCCACGATGATTACAGCGCCGTCAACGATCAAACCGAAATCTAGTGCGCCCAAACTCATGAGGTTCGCACTCACTTTGCTTTGCACCATGCCTGTGATGGTCATCAGCATGGCGATCGGTATGACCGCTGCGGTCAATATGGCTGCCCGCACGTTACCGAGGAACACGAACAGCACCACTATCACCAGCAACGCACCTTCAACCAGATTGGTTTGCACTGTCGCGAGTGTCTTGTCCACCAAACCGGTACGGTCGTACACCGCCGTTGCTGTGATCCCGGGTGGGAGACTTGCTTTGACGTCCTCAAGTCGCAACGCAACTGCATTGGCTACTTCGCGACTGTTTTCGCCAACCAACATAAAGACCGTGCTCATGACTACTTCGTGGCCGTCCTGGGTCGCCGCGCCAGAGCGTAGTTCGCGGCCCAGACCAACGCTTGCGACATCGCGGACTCGGATAGGCACACCACCAGTGTCACTGACGACGATGGCTTCCAGCTCCTCGATGTTGTTCACCTGGCCCGGCACGCGCATGAGCCATTGCGCGCCGTTGTGTTCGATAAAGCCAGCACCGCGATTGGCGTTGTTACGCTCCAACGCGAGGGTAATATCGGTATAGGTCAGACCGTAGGCGAGTAGTTTTTCTGGCTCCGGTGCAACCAGGATTTCTTTTTTGAAGCCACCTATCGGATTCACCTCAACAACGCCCGGCACCCGCAGGAGTTGCGGTCGAATAATCCAGTCGTGGACCGAGCGAAGATCGGTCGGTGTTACGGCCGAGCCATCGGCGTTAAGTGCACCCGGTTCGGCATCGACCGTGAACATGAATATCTCGCCGAGGCCGGTTGCAATCGGTCCTAACGCGGGCTCGAGGTCCGCCGGTAGTGAGGATTTGGCCGCGTTCATTCGTTCGCCCACCTGTTGCCGGGCAAAGTAGATGTCGGTGCCTTCCTCGAAAACAGCTGTGATCTGCGACAAACCGTAGCGCGATGCTGAGCGCGTGTAGACGAGTTGCGGTATGCCCGCCATTGCGTTCTCTAATGTAAAGGTTACGCGTTGTTCCACCTCAAGCGGCGTATAGCCCGGGGCCTCGGTGTTCACCACAACTTGTACATTGGTAATATCGGGAACGGCATCGATCGGTAAGCGCGTGAAATTCCAGGCGCCGAGAGAGATCAGCAACAACACCGCAAAGAAGACCAGGCCTCGGCGCGATAGGGACAGCTTTATAATAAACTCAAGCATCATTCGCCCTCAGTGGTCGTGGGAAGCGCCGGACTTTTCGATGTCGGCTTTAACGAGATAACTATTGGTGGTGACATAGCGCGTACCGGCATCAAGTCCGCCCAACACCTCTATCCACTCGCCGTCCTGCCGGCCAAGTTCGAGCATTCGCACCTCGTACTCGTCACCAATTTGCGCATAGACGACAGTAAAATCACGGAAGCTTTGCAGGCCTGTGCGTTTCACGGCGAGCGGTACGTTGTGCTCGGCAATTTCGATTTCCCCCGTTACGTGCGTGCCGGGTACCAACGCCCCGTCTGGATTTTCGAGTACCACGCGCGCCAGCACAGACTGGTTGGGTTGGGCGATTGTGCTTATGCGTGAAACGACGCCTTCCCATTCCATTTCGCCGGCGGCGCCTCGCACCGTGACGCGCGCACCTTCACGAACCCGAGCGCGATTCGACGGAAAGACCGCCAACTCCGCCCACACTGTGCTGGTGTCAACTATTGTGAATAGTTGTCGGCTGTCGGTTTGTTCGCCGGGGTTGGCAGCTCGCTCTGTCAGGATTCCGCCAATCGGTGCCGTTAACGTGTAGGTGTTCAGGCTTTCGTTGCTTTCGATCGTGGCGAGCGCTTGTCCTTTTCGCACTGTATCGCCTGCGGATACTTGTACAGACTGAATCGTGCCATTGAAGCGTGCGCTAACCGACCGATGCTGTTCGCGATTGGGTTCGACGCGACCGTAGACCGTGATGGTTTCTTTGATCACAGCCTCGCCCGCCAGCTCTGTTTCAAGTCCAAACGCCTTGGCAATTTCCGCCCCAATTAACGTGCGGCCCTCAAAATTGTCGTACGACCAGCTGTGAGTCTGCCCGCGATACTTGGCCTCGATCGAAACGATAAAGGAATGCGGTTCGTAGATGACAGTGTCGCCACGCAAAAAGTCGTCCTGGCGGGCAAAGCCGATTTCATCCTTGACATCTCCCAGCCGAGTCAGGGTTACATGCAAGTCGACGTCTTTGGGTGCGACAGGTGCACCGGCGTCGGTCACCCAAACGCGAAACTCTGGCGGTACGCCGGTCTCGAAGATCGCAAGTTCGAGTACGAAATCACCGTCGACTAACAGCCGGCCGTTGTGCGGGCCCTTAGCAGGTTCGGCTTCGGCCGTCTCGCCTTGACCGCCCTGTGCTGAGCTCTCACTATCAGATCCGACGCCGGTACAACCGCTAACCCCAACCAACAAGGCAACGAGCGTGATCATCATTTGTATCTTATTCATCGTAAACCTCATGGGTAGGAGACCGCAGACGCTGCAGTGGTCCCGGTCAATCGTTCGATTTCTATCAGGTGACGGTGGGCATCGATGCTCGACTCCACCAGCGCTGTACGAGTGTCCAACAGTTCGGCCTGCACGACTCGTAATTCGAAATAGCCGTAGCGTCCTGCGGCGTAAGCGCGCTCAGTTTCATTCAGCGCCCGCTCGATGCGTGGAAGAATTTCTTCGCGTAGCGCGGTCACTCGATGCAAGCTGTGCTCCAACTCTTGATACAAGGCGAATAATTGCGTTTCGATCTGCACACGGGTAGCGGCTCGATCCGCATCGGTCATCGCAAGTTGGGCACGAGCTTCTGAAATTCGGCCTTGATTGCGGTTGTTTGCCGCTAAAGGAATTGTGATACCCGCGATGAAGGCCTGGTCATCACTTCGCTCCAGGCGACGGACGCCCGCGGTCAACTGCCAGTTTGGTTTCGCCTGAGTCTCGGCCAGTCTCAGCTCCGCCTCACGCAAACGTTTTTCATTCAGATAGCGGGACAGGTCCGGGTTTTGCTCCAGCCGATCGAGAAGACTGGCATAGCTATCCGGAGTAGGTAGCTGATGCACGTCAGCACTCACACGAGCAAAATCGGGCTGTGTATCGCCCCACTGTGCAGACAATCGCCGGTGGGATGTCCGTAATTCGTGTTCGATTTCCTCCCGGTCGAGGCGCATGCGAGCGAGCTCGGCTTCCGCCCGCGCCAGATCGGCCGCCGGCGTGCGTCCTGCTTGTACACGCTTCTTTACTGCCGCTGCCGTTTGCTCCGCCAGCGCAACCGCATCGTCGGTTTGAATAAGACGCTCCTGAAGTGCAAGCGTATCGAGGAACGCGCGAGCGGTTTCGGCTGCCGCATCCAGACGTTGAATCTCTGCCTCGGTTTCGAGTAACGAGATACCGGCACGCGCTGCATCGACGCGGCGTTCGCGTTTACCGCGCTCCAATACCCAGGCTAGACTTAGTGTGGTATCAGCGCCGCCAATACCGTGAAAGTCACCGGACCCGGCTGCGTTCTCAACGAGCAGCTCAAACTCTGGGTTAGGTTTCAGCTCGGCTTGCTGTAGACGACCCTGTTGGGCGCGTAGCTGATAGCCATAGGCGATCAAGCGAGGGTTGCTCTCGAGCGTTCTCGCAACAGCCGCATTCAATTTCAATGCGACTTGATCGTTCGCAGATGCCGACTGAGCGAAACTGGCTGTGCTGTATACCGCCAGCAAGCACAGAAAAGTGACTCGACACGTGAGTGATAGCCACATAAAAACTTCTCCCTATGCGTTCTGTTGAACGCATTCATCAAAGAAATAAGACACCGGAACAACCAAAGCTGCCCGTGAATGCCTCATGCAATATTGTTTAGGGAGTGAGGGGAGGTGCGCGCAGTGGCGGTCGCCAGCGTGATCGTCGGCGTAAGGGTATTAGAGTAGTCGGAGGCGGCCACAGTGTGTGAAGTACCCAGACAATGGCTAGTGCGACGGGCAAGATTGCCATGAGGACAGGCATGATCTTCGACCACACGATGCCAAAATCAATCAGTGACACATCGACATCTGCGGTGTGGTCGTGTCCGTCCGACCCCACGTCGTGTACATGCGTGCCGTGCAATGCAGCGCTATCGCCGAGATCGCCAGCGTGCAAATGTAGTCCGCTAAATTGCATCAAAAGTAGTGCAATGACGGCAAGGGCGACGATGGGCAAGGACACGAATTTCATCGACTCGACTATACCGGACGAGTGCAAGAATGCACAATTCAATGCAATTGCCATCACGCGAACCCGTGTGAGGCCTAGTCGATATGGGCCAGGTAGATGTCGCGGTAAGGACTTGCCTGTTCGACATTCGGCGGCCAATATGACTCCATGTCATCGTTCGAAACCGCACTCCGTGTCGCTATTATCGGTCAGGAAATTCTGATTGCCGCAGTATTGCTCTTCGGCCGGGGCAGTGGGGGTGCTCGGTTTAGCGGCGCTCTCTTCTTGCTCAGCGTGTCAGCCTATCTCATCGTTTCGAACCGATCGCTAAGTGAGGCTGCCGCATTTTTCTTGCCTGTGTTGACATTGCTCGCGATCATCGTGCCTTATTGCTTGTGGTTGTTCGCGCGAGCCGTTTTCGAGGCGGCTTGGCCCCGATGGTGGATTTTGGCCGGTTTCGCGCTAGTCGCCGTTTGCGTCTGGGTGATCTTTGTCGGCGGCGAAAATTACGGATCTGATTGGGTCAATGTCGCAAACATCGTTACTCATATCGCCTCACTAACAGCCGTTGCCCATTCACTCTGGATCGCTGGCAAAGGTCGGCCCGATGACCTCATCGCGCAGCGGCGTCGATTTCGCGTATTTTTCATCGTGATCGTTGCTGCACAGGTTGGGGTTGTTTTAGTCATCGAGCTGCTTCTGCGCGGCGCGGAACCGGCTTGGCTCGTATTTCTCAATGTTGCTGTAATTGCGATCTTGACACTCGGGCTCGCAATTCCGCTCTTACGACTCAATCCGGAGTTCTTTGCACCTGCGCTGGCGCATGGCACGACTACAACCGACCGGGAAGCAGAGGATTTGAGTCCATCGGAATCGGTTCTGAAGCAGGCATTGCTGTCGGCCATGAGCGAGGGCGTGTACCAACAGTCGGGTCTGAACATTCGGATGTTAGCTGAGCAGCTAGGCCATACCGAGCACCAGTTGCGGAAACTCATAAACGGGCGCCTCGGGTTTAGAAATTTTTCTGCATTTCTCAGCAGCTATCGAATTCCCGAAGCGAAGAAGGTTCTTGCCGACGCCGGGCAGGTTCGAAAGCCTATCCTAAATATCGCGTTGGAATTGGGCTACGGCTCACTTGGTCCCTTCAATCGCGCATTCAAGGCTGCCACGAACATGACGCCGACCGAATATCGGCAGGCGGCCCATCGTTCGAAAGACATCAAAACCGAGTAATCTTCGCCGAATTCGAAAACAGCCAGCATTTGTCAGTTTCGGCGAGACTGAAGCCCACCCCCACGGCTACTTTGCACTTCACTTATCGATACCTGGAGTGCAAAAACGATGCAACCTGGATGCTTATCCGACATATTCGTCACGGTCTGGCCAACCATTTTCGCGTTAGACTTATCTCGCTACGTGCTCTTCGCAAGTCTTCTCGCAGCTGTGTTGGCCGTGTTCGCAGGTCCTCTTGCAAGTCGCCGAATTCAGTCGAGGCGGGCAAGCGGCAAAGATGTGCGGCGCGAAATTAGCTTCTCGCTAAGCACCGTCGTACTGTTTTCGTTAGTCGGTTTCTCCGTCTATCTCGGTAGTCAGGCAGGCGTTTTCAGAGTTTATGGCGGCGACATGCCGAGCGTTGGGCACATGCTGGCCGAATTTGCCGCCATGGTCCTGCTCCACGATGCCTACTTCTACTGGGCACACCGGGTCATGCACACGCGGTGGCTGTTTCGGCGGGTGCACCGCATTCACCACATATCGCGGACCCCCACGCCTTGGGCCGCTTATGCCTTCGCCCCGCCCGAGGCGATCCTGGAAGCGAACATCTTGCCGCTCGCAGCACTGCTATTCCCTTTACACGAATTCACTGTGCTCCTGTTTGTGACGCACATGATCGTGCGCAACGTTATTGGGCACGCGGGCGTCGAACTGTTTCCGAGTTGGTGGTTGAGAGTTCCGCTACTGCGGTGGATTACAACCACCACTCATCATGACCTGCATCACTCACACGGAGGTTACAACTTCGGGCTCTATTTCACTTGGTGGGACAGGTGGATGAAGACCGAGCATCCTGAGTATGCGAGTCGCTTCATGGCAGTCACGAGATCGACTTGCCCGCTCAAATTCCCTGCAAAGGAGAACTTCAATGAATAATCATGGAAAAACTATACTATCGTTGTCTACGCTAGCGTTGCTCGGCTTGACGATGACATGTGACGCATATGCCGATGCCAATCGGGACAAGCGACGGACGATCAAACAAGTTCGTTACTGCGTCTCCGAAATCGCAAAGCATGCCGATTACGACGACGCATCTCGAGCGGTCCATTGGGTCGAAAAACTCACCCAGAAGAACCTTCTCGAGATTGAAATCCACATCGAAACGACTGTCTACGCTGAAAACGGCGATCTAGCCACCCGAAAATACAAGACATCCTGCCTGATCGCCGGTATGGGAGATCTAGTCGACTTTCGGATCGACGCAATAAAGCAGAATCCGGTCGCGGCAAATAAGAAAATCTGATGAAACGGCCTGAATATATTGCAAAACAAGGTGGGATGCCGCGTGGCTGGTTGGGTCGATTCGTTGCCTCGATCATGGAAAGGGAAACCACAGCGATCAATTACGATGCGATCGCTCGACTCGATCCGAAAGAAGGTGAGGCTGTGCTGGATGTTGGCACAGGAAACGGGATATCACTCCGGCATCTCGCCGCTCGCGTTGGGGCAGGAATCGTCGTGGGCGTAGATCATTCACCGGTGATGTGCGGCCGTGCTGAGAGGAACAACAAGACGCTAATAGTGGACGGTCGCGTGGAGGTCAAATGTACCGGAAGCGACGACTTGCCATTCGAGACCGGGTACTTTGACGCGGCGATGAGTGTGCACACGATTTATTTCTGGAATCCAGCTGAGCCGCACCTGAAGGAAATCGCGCGAGTCCTTCGTCCCGGCGGAAAGCTTGTGTTGGCGTTCCGATCCAGCAGCGATCCGGCAACGTCAGATTTCCCCGCCTCCGTCTATACGTTTCGCTCAATCGAGGAAATTGAAAGCCTGGCTGATTCATGTGGGTTCGAGAATTTCATTTACGAGAATGGATCAGAAATGGAGACTCTACTAAGCGCCACGCGAGAATAGTATTAACTGTCGTTTCCCTGTTGTTCGGTTTGGATAGCGCGATTACAGACAACGGCGGCTGGTACATCGGTGTCGGACTTGGGCGATGAACCCGTCTCTTCAAGTTTTAGGTCTGTGGTCGCCATTTAATTATTCACAACACGAACTGCCTTCCTGGATTGGCGGGCACTTCACATCGCCATACGAGCAATAGACGCAACAGTCACCAGCGTTTGGCTTGAGAATTGCCTTGCAGTTTGGACAGTCGTAGAAAAATTGACATGCATTAGTCGGCATAAGGTCCTTTGACCGGTGCCCACACTCGGGGCAGGTCAGCGTTGAGTAAGGCTCAAAAGCCTGTTTGGGCTGGCTCATTCTCTAATCACTTCCGTTGCGGGAAATCCCACGTCAGTTGAGGCGTTGCTAATGTCCGAAGCTGTTGTCACGCTTGCGTCAAAAATGACCGTCGCCATTTTGGTTTCGAGGTCGACTTCGACATTCTTGACGCCGTCCACACGCTCCATCGCTTTGCGCACGGATATTGGGCATGTTGCACATGTCATTTTCTCTACGGAAAACTGGGCCGTTATTTCATCGCTTTCTGCTGCTCTTAGAGTGCTTGCCGACAAACAAATGATACTCAGTAGCGCAACTATTGAAAAAATGTATCTCATGACTTTCTCCTCAATAAAAAATTGGCGCCCATAGATCAACGGTTAACAAGAGAGCTACGAGCATCATTGCTACCCAGAGCACGCCTTTTACGATCGCCTCAGACCGGGGTGAGGCGCAATCTGAATCGTCATCGCATGATTTATCCGGCTTCCAATAGACCTGCCAGAATCCGGCGGCGAGAAACGACAAAGTCAGCACGACAAGAAACGGCTAATAATCTTTCAGCGCCGTGAGGTTGCCAATCCACGCACCACTCGCGCCCAACGTAATCAATACCAATGGCACGATGCAGCACGTAGCATATGGCAGCAACCGGGTCACTAACCCAATCCATTTCATTACATCAGCAGTTGCCGCTATCGCCAGCGAGTAGCTTCAGTCTCAATGTCTACGTCTGTGGCCGACAGTGTGCCCGAAACTGTGGTTGCTGTAGTTAATGCCGTACCCAAGGTTGTTTCGATGCCCGCCAAAGAGGCTAGAACCGTGAAATCGATCATAACCTAGACCAAGCCCACGGCTTTGATAGTAGTGGGGGGGATAGCCAAAGCGTGTGGAACGACTGGTGTCGAAATAATACGGATCATATACACCGTACTGGGTACCGAGAGAGCCGCGAAACCGCGTGCGATTCAAATAAGAGGAATAGCCGACTCCGTACTGTCCCGACACTGTTGCGGAACGATAACCCAGCGAAGATCCAGGGGCCGGTCCGAATGTGCTGCAGGCGCTTAGAGCGATACAGAACGTTAATACGATGACTCGTTTCATGACACGTCCTCCGACGCAGTGGTTGTTGAGGCGTGATACAGCTCGGAAGTTTGCTCACCGGACGTGATCATCAAGTGCGCCGTTAATGCGGCGCTGGTCTCAAGATGCAATAGACCCGCCAATGGTACAGTTGGTCTTGGCGCTGGTTGGGCGATGGTCATAAGCATCCTACCTCGCAAACCGCGATACAGGACTGGCGTCGCCAACCGGGTGACCGCGCAGTCGAGTGACGCGGTACATAGTAAAATATTGGACCGTATTCACCTCATAAGGTTCGGGCCGCGCAAGCCTAGCGATCTTACGGATCATCCTTTTTCGCTTGCTTTGCCAGGATTTCCCTGACGGCCGACATCAACTCTTCCTGCTCAAGCTCACCGCTGCCGTCCACGTCCCAGCGTGCAAAAATTTCATCCGTTATCTCGGATCGAAAATCCCTGAGTTCTTTGAGTGAGACTGATCCGTTTTTATCCCGATCCATGAGGGTCATGGGGTTGTGTCCAGGTCGCTGTGCAAACGCGGTGGCAATCGTGCCCGCCGCAATAAACGCAACTAGTAAGGCTGATGTCTGGGCAATCGAATTTCTATTCATCCAACTATCTCCCGTTCCGCAGAGAGTCAAAATGCTTACGATCGCGCATGCACCACTCGTAAGCGATGGTGGTGGGATCGACGATCGTTCGCAATTGGCTGGAAGGGGTATGTCTCCAGTCGTCGCTAATAGACCGCCGATCCCGATCTGGGTGAAAAATATTGCAAGCGCGCGTTCGTACCGTGCTTGCGCTGATCATCACTGTTCATGGGTCGCCCCCTTAGCGTTCTCGGTGGAACTATCAAGCTGCGGGACGCTCGATATCGGTTCTCCTTTGGCATCGTAGGTGACCACCTCCCAGGCTATTTCATCCCGGGGACGGAGGTCTGCTCTGAGGTGAGCAAGACCCGCGACGTTCTCTGGCGCGCCATTGAGCAGGCTCATGATTGACTCAGCCGGCACGTGCCCTTCAATCCAATAGTTCTTCGCGTCTGCCGTGTGACACGCGGAGAATTCTCGCGGTACGCCGAGGGCCTGTTGTGCCTTAACGATGTCCCGCGTTTGCACAACGTTCACGGCGAGGCCGTCGCGCCGCAGATCGCTAATCCATGGCCGGTAGCAGGAGCAAGACGCTGAGACATACACAATCACATCAGCATCAGCATCAGCATCAGCATCAGCATCGCGCGGTGCCGTAGGCGCCTCGTCCGGGATAATGTGCCAAACCATCATCAACAACCAAATCGCTGTAAGCGAGAGGATGAGCCGTACGGTTTTTCTACTCTCGACTCGCATCCATGCGAGTACACTCTTGTTTTGTTTGGGCGGCTTCCGGCGATTTCGTTTACGGCTCATTATTGCGATTCACTGCGCTACGCACACTGGCGCGCCCGTCCACATCACAACGCTGGCGATAAGCGAACTGACGTCCAGCGATGTTCGATGCGTCAGCACTAGTTTCGACCCTCCGAATGCTCCGTATCCTGTCTTGCGTTCAATTCCCACAGGCAACTCGAGTCAGTCAGCAATGAGCGTTCGGCGAGAACCCCATAGTCCTGTCGCATTCGCAGAAAGCGCCCGTGCGGCCGCGTTTGCAGTGCCCCCTCCTCATTGCGCGGCACATACACACTAAATACGCGACGACCGTCGTTATCGTAAAAGGCCACTTGATGGGTTTCGCCGTTATCGCCGTCGGTCGACAACAAATAGATGGCGGCCAGGCGATCCACCTTGAGGTGGCCTCTGTACCCACTGTCAGGGTTGTCAAAATTGAAGAAGCCGCGTGCCGCTTCGCCCTTTGGTAACGGACCCATGAGTTCGAAGACGCTGTCCGACGACAACACAATGACCAAGGCATCCTGCCACTCGGTCAAGGCCTGCCACACGCTATCAAACTTGAGCATGGTCACAGGTATTCGGGCCTCCATCGGCATGGCGTGCACGACGGCGGCTTCCGGAATGCCGGTCGCACTCGCGACCTTCGCCGGCGAAAACTTCGGTGATTCCTTTAACGCCGATACAACCAACTGGCGTTGTGCTGGTGTGGCGCATAGTGGGTTCGCGGCTGCCTGCAGCGAGAAGGAGGTCATCAATACGGCGCTGATGCCTATTGTTACTGCTCTGTGCGAATGGGCGATCATTTTGTTAACTCCTGAGATTGTCGATAACTCGGTCTAATGCGAATGCGATTCCAACCTTGCCTCGTTGCGACAGATGCGACCACGCCGATGGTGTCTCCGTCCCTGGACTTACTTGAGTCCTTCATGGCTTTTCGTTCCGATCGCCGTCCAACCCGATCTTGCGACTGAATCCCGGTAGGTGGTGCGAGGCCAAGATGAGAAATACTATCGCCGCAGAAAGGGTGGCCAGAACGTACATTCCGAACCCGACGGCCGTTCCAATCGCGGCCGTTGCCCAAACGGTCGCTGCTGTTGTCAACCCGATCGTCTTGCCGCTGTCTTGCATGATGATTCCAGCGCCTAAAAAACCAATTCCTACAACAATGTTGGCTGCTATTCGTGACGGCTCAGCGCCTGGGATGTGTTGTGAAATCAGGGCGAACACGCACGCCCCCATCGATACAGCGGCGTACGTGCGGATGCTTGCTTCGCGCTGATGAATCATGCGCTCCAAACCGACGAGTCCGCCGAGCACCGTCGCTATCACGGTACGCATCGCCAAGATCAACTCCAATTCCCAGTCCATTTTTCACCTCTTTGCGTGGAACTGTCCCGCAGCATTCCCGGCTCGCCGATCTGGTCCTTTGACGCCAATCTTGGCGAGCACTAATTTATCGAGTGGTTCACGGTCATACATTGGCGGCCCTCTGTGCGGCGTGGGCATGGGCTTCGCGCGCATCCAACTCTCGAGTCGAGTTACCGGTTCGGACGAAGTAGCGTGCCACCTTGCCATCCTGGATGAATATAGGCGTAGCGGATTGTTCGATGACCAGCCAGCAGACTTGCTTATCCGCCAAGCGCGGAAATTGGCAGTGAATCAGCGTGCATGCATGTGCACCCAGAGTGCTGCGCACCAAATCCATTAAGGCGCGTTCAAATCCGTCCGTGTTTTTATGCTTGAGTGTCTGACAGTCCGACTCGATCCCGAGTGCGGTGCCTGTGTCGTCTACGCCAATTACCAAACTACCGCCGCGATGGTTCATTAGGCCGGCTATGGACTTTGCGATAACCTTTTTCAACGCTTTGTTTGAGCGCTTCTCTCTGAGGTCCCAGCGCAATGTCGATTTGAATTCCACTCGCTCGCTCTCGCCTGAAGCCACCAGAGCTGGCAAGTTCGCATTGAGTTCACGCTCTAGCCAACGCACATTCCGCTGTTCCGCCTTCAGCGCTTTGGAGTAGGCTCCGAAAATAAGCCCAAACGTGACCCCGATAAGCGCGAATACCAGGCTCATCGGGACCAACTCATGCCATGCTGCGCTGCGCAGCCGATTCCCGACGAAGGCCCAAAGGGAATTCGCCGGCGTGGACAGGAGATCATTGAATTCCGCGTAAAAGACGACCGTAGTCAATGGATGCAAGAGCAGAATGCCCAGCAGCGCGCCGACCGCCACTTGAGCGACTGAAAAGTAGTGATGTCGTAGGTAGAGCTTCATAGCCTGTTTACTCGTCGACATGTGGTTTCCCGCGCGACTGCTCGGGCACTTGTGGCAAAACTACGTTCGGTGTTCGATGGCGACAGGCGACGTTCAACACCAGCATGCCCGATATGGCAGAGAGCAGTGAGCCGACGACGATACTGAGGTTGGTTGCCAATATTGCACCGGGTTCATCAAAGGCGAGCGCTGCAATAAACAGACTCATGGTGAAACCGACGCCCGCCAACAACGAGACCCCGTATATTTGCAGCCAATTGACGCCAGGCGGCAGGCTAGCGATTCCAAGCCACACAGCCACCCGTGCCGATACGAACACGCCCAACTGCTTACCCACGAACAGGCCTGCCACTACGCCGAGCGACACCGGCCCGAACAGCGAGTCGCGGGTAACGCCAGCGAGATCGATGCCGGCGTTGAAGAATGCGAAGATCGGTACGACGGCGAACGCGACCCACGGATTCAAGCTGTGCTCGAGTTCCTTGAGGATTTCCCTCCCATCGACTCTCATTGGAATCGCGAACGCGAGTACGACGCCGGCAAGAGTTGCGTGAACACCGGATTTCAGGACGGCCACCCAGAGGAACGCGCCGAGCAGCACGTAGGCGGCGATGTGCGATACTCGCAGACGATTCAGTATGAATGCGCTCACGACACCCAGGGCTGCCAAACCCAACGAGACCGCGCTGAGGGTTTCCGTATAGAAAGCGGCGATCACGATTAGTGTGCCGAAGTCGTCAAAGATCGCCAGCGCCGTCAAGAAAATTTTGAGTGCGGTAGGTACTCGATCGCCTAACAGCGCGAGAAAAGCTAGCGCCATCACGATATCCGTGGCAGCGGGAATCGCCCAGCCACGTGCGGCGACCGCATCATCCGCGTTGAATGCCAGGTAAACTGCCGCTGGGACGAGCATGCCACCGATGGCTGCGACGGCCGGCAATGTCACTTGACGGAGGGACGAAAGCTGACCCTCGAACACCTCGCGCTTGATCTCCAGGCCAATGAGGAAGAAGAAAAAGACCATTAACCCCTCGTTGATCCACGCGATCATCGGCTTGGCAAGCACCCATTGGCCTACTTGAATTGACATCGGTGCGTGATGAATGAGTTCGTAATAGTTTGCATAGGGCGAGTTAACCCAGGCAAAGGCCAGTAACATGGCGCCAAACATCGCCAATCCGGCACTCTTCGGTGACGACAGGGCCTTTTCAAGGCGAGATGTATTCGATCGATCAGCCACCGTGCCCACCCACTAATCGCATTAACGACCTGTGACAATTTCGAGCGAGTACCCGTTTTTCTGCGACGAAGTTCATGGGTTTGCCCGACGATTGTAGGCCAAGAGTCGCAGGGCGTTAAAAACCACAACAACGGTTGAGCCCTCGTGCATCAGCACCGCGGCGCCGATGCTGAGACCGAACAGCGTAGAGGGCACCAGGATGGCGACCATGCCAAGACTGAGCCATAAGTTTTGTCGAATGATGCGACTACTGGCACGACTCAAGCCCACCGCAAACGGTAAATGGCGCAAGTCATCCGCCATTAACGCGACGTCGGCGGTTTCGAGCGCCACATCGGACCCGGCCGCACCCATCGCAATGCCCACCGTGGCGTTGGCCATCGCTGGCGCGTCGTTAACACCGTCCCCGACCATCGCCACGTGCGCCTCATTTCGCAGTTGCTTGATCGTGGCCACTTTGTCGTCGGGCATCAGATCACCGCGGGCTTCATCCAACCCGACTTCTTTAGCGACCGCGTCCGCGACGTTTTGATTGTCGCCGGACATCATGAGCATGCGCCGAATACCCAGCGTTCGAAGTTGTTCGATCACGGCGGCGGCAGCAGGTCGCGGTGTATCCATCAGCCCAATGACGCCAAGATAGCGTTCTCCCTGGCGAACGATCATGGTCGTGCGTCCGTTGAGTTCGAGTTCCTCAACGCGGGCACGAAGATCGTCTGGCAGCGCCGGTCCGTCTATTTCGCTGAACAAATCATCCTTGCCAATGTAAGTCACCTGCCCATCAACCTGTGCCTGCACACCACGGCCCGTGATACTGCGAAGATCGGTGGCTTCAGGAAGGGACCAATCCGCAAGGCGTTCGGTACCGTCACGTACCACGGCAGCGGCGAGCGGATGGTCACTCAAGGACTCAACCGCTATTGCGACCCCGAGCAACTCGTTTTCGTCAGTATTGCCAAAGGGCACAATGTCGGTCAGGCGGGGCTTTCCCTCGGTCAAGGTACCGGTCTTATCAAACGCAATGACGCGCAGGCGGCCCAAGTTCTCAAGTGGCGCTCCCCCCTTGATCAGCACACCGCCGCGCGCAGCTCGAGCAATACCGCTGAGTACCGCGCTTGGTGTGGCAATCGCCAGCGCACAAGGACTTGCCGCAACCAACAAAGCGAACATACGGTAGAAACTTGTGCTCATCTCGGCATCGAAGAGAAAACCGAACAAGAGGACCAGCACCGCACCGAATAAAATGGTGGGGACAAAGAGACGCTCGAAGCGGTCGGTAAACTGTTGCGTGGGCGATTGATTGGTTTCCGCCTCGCGCACCATGCTGGCAACGCGTGCCAGCGTCGATTCGCTGCTCAGTCGGGCCACGTAGATCTGCAGCGCACCACTGCCGTTGACCGATCCCGCAAACACACGACTCGAGGCATCAACGATCTCCGCATTACTCGCGGCTTTGTCGAAATCGGCGACGGGGTGTTTGTCCACCGGTACGCTTTCACCGGTAATGGGCGCTTGGTTGATGCTGCTTTCACCCTTGATGACAAAACCGTCGGCCGGCAGGCGCTCGTTGGGGCGCACCAAAACGGTATCGCCAATCGCCAACGCATCGACCGCTACTTCACTGACGTTACCGTCACGAATCACACTGGCGGTTTCTGGCGCAAGTTCCGCCAAAGCCTCAATGGCGCGCTTGGCGCGTCCCATCGCATAGGCCTCCAACGCGTGCCCAAGGCCGAACAGAAACAGTAACAACGCGCCCTCCGCCCACTCGCCAAGGATCGCGGCGCCGATCGCCGCCACCAGCATCAGCGTATCGATCTCGAAGCGCCGTGCGCGCAAGTGTTCGATCGCTTCGCGAAACGTGAACCAGCCACCGAAAAAATAGGCCGCCACGAGCAAAGATTGCGCCAACCAACTCGGTGCATCGGAGAAGGTCTGGAACCACCAACCGCTGAGGAGTGTTATTCCGCACAGGCCAACAAATACGAGTTCGGTATTCTCACCAAACACCCCACCGTGCGCATGCGGTGACTCTTCAGGCTCGGTGACTACGCCGGCCAGCTTGTCCAGCGAGCTTCGAACTTGTGCTTCATTTGTGTGTTCGCGATCGAATTCGATCCGAACGCTACCGTTGGGCGCGACACCGGCCTCCAAAACGCCTGGCATTTCCGACAACCGAGTTTTGAGGCGTCTCGCGCGGCCCGCCGGCATTGGCGCTATATCGAGCACAAGGTGGCCGTACTTGGCTTGCAGTTCGGCGCCGGCTCGATACGCAAACTGGCGAAGGTCCTGCACCGAAAACGTGGATGGATCGACATGAACGCACAGCCGAACGGGCTTTCCAGCCGGGCGTTCAAGAAGATGGGCCGCATCCACGCCCGTTTTCGCTTCGATCTGATCGCGAAGTTTCTGATAACAGGCATCGCTGTCTTGCTGAACTTCAGGTAAGAGCAGGTCTAGATCCAGTTTGATTTTTTTTAACATCATATTATCCAAGAGGTTTGTATTGTGGTTTACGGCTCATGGTCGCGGACTTGATTTGCTCGTACAGCGCTCTGCAATCTGTTGGCGCAGCGCAGTCAGCTTCTCCTGTCGCTCATCCTCGGTCATACGACGTGGGGTTCCCTCGGCGTCGACGATGAGGAAACGTCGCCCTGGTCGACTTTCGAGCGTCGTTTGCCGCTCTTGAAGGCGCGTGCAGTCTTTCTGGCGCGCGGCGGCCAGTGCGGCATCGAGTCGTGCCGCCTCACGTCGTTGTTTGCGGGCATCGATACGACGATCGGTCTGTTCATCCATTTCCGCAAGTCGTTGCTGCAGTTCAGTATCGGTAGGGGGCGCATGTTCGATCGCGATCCTGTCGAACGACTGATCCTCAGGCGCCGTTGCTGAGTAGTGCACATCGCCATCCATTGGATCTGACCAGCGGTACACGACCACGTGGTCGGCGAGGGCCGTTAACGGCACCGCTAGCACAGTCAATAGCCAAGCAAACCGTTTGCTCGCTGTCATTAACGGCCCGATGAGGGCTTGTTTAAGTGACACAATCATCGTGGAGCGCCGGGACTGAATGGTGCCAAATCCGAAGCAAACTGCCGCGTGGAGGCAGCGCTTCGAACCGATGCGTAAACGGCTTGAATGCCTGCTTCGAGTCTTTGTCCTGTTGTGCTGTTGTGCACACCGTATTTGATCCGTCGGGCACGGTGATTGAAATATCGACGTGACCAATCAAACTGTTCGCGTTCATCGGTGTTGCGGAGAACTCACCGCGCAAACTTAGGCCGTCTCGATCTCTCCAGAATGCCGCTGAACGGATGTTGGCGGTGTCGTTGGATATAGGCTCTATTCGAACACCTGAGTTATGAATTCGCGTCGGGATATTGCTGCAAGCAGATGTTGTCAGCACCCCGATCAGCACGAATAGGTAAGTTGTCGCTCTGTTTCTTGTCCTCATCATTGGCTCCTCTGGTGCTTCCGAAAACAGCACTCGTAAATTTGCGCATTGGCATTGCCGTTTAGCGGCAGCCACTGCCCATCGGTTCCCTTTTTGGTCGTGAGCGCGACATAAATCTAAACTTCACAGCCGTCATGATTGGCGCTGTCGTGATGTTTAATCTGTACAACGCTTCCGGGCGTTGGTAACACATCAAATCGAATCGAAAATTGCTTTCGAACATCACGAACACCTATTCGTTGGCGTGTTGTCCTGCACTCGGTGCTCTCGCCATCCGGCGCGGTGATCGCAATGTCGACGTGGCCGCCCATGGGCCCTTTAGTGATTGGCTGTGGCGTAATTTCACCGCGCAACGCAAAGCCCTTCCGGTCTTCCCAAAAGTTCGCTGACGAAACACACCCGCTAGACGTTGTCATTCGCTCTATCGTCACCCCCGGCTCACTGACGTAGCTCGGTACCCAGGCGCACGACGAGACCAGGAACGCGGCTGCGATGACTGCAAATTGCCGTACTGCATGTCGCCGATTCATCATTCGCTCCGGTTAGTTAGTAATCTCAATCACCGATTGGATTTCAGTGATATAAATCCAGCCCGCAGAGGGTTGGCCGGTCTTGGCGTTCTGGCGAATTGCTTGAACAGCCTCGGCGAGCCTCGATTCGTTATCGCACACCAGTTCCAGCTTGACCTCGTTGACGACCTTTTGGCCGATCTCTACCGAGTAGTTCTGCTCCTTGCCGCTGAGCGCTTGGAGTATTCCTTGCACATCAACCACGGTGATATTCCGAAATCCCGCGGCGTTTAACGCAGTCACAACATCCGCCACTCGGTTCCTGTGAATAAATGCCTTGACCTCTTTCGCATACATGTCTCGTCTCCTACCTATTCAAAGATGACCGGAATGCGATTGGGCACCGGGTCGAGTTGCCAATCGCTTTCCTTCGTGGCGCGATTGAGGGCGTCACGCATGCTCGGCCTCCGTTTCAAGTGGGCTCGCGCCGCGCGTTTCCATCCACTCGTAGATCACCGGCAGAAGGATCAAGGTCAGCAGGGTTGATGTGATGAGACCGCCGACCACAACGGAAGCCAACGGTCGTTGCGTTTCTGCACCGACTCCGGAGGACAGCAACATCGGCACCAGACCAAGGATGGCCACACTGGCCGTCATCAACACGGGCCGAAGGCGAAGTTCAGCGCCTTGCCGCACTGCCTCAGCCACACTCAGTCCTTTCTCGCGGAGTTCGTTGATGAAACTGACGAGCACAATGCCATTGAGCATCGCGACACCAAACACGGCAATAAAGCCGATGGCTGAAGGCACCGACACGTACTGGCCACTAATGAACAGCGCAACCAGACCGCCAATGGTGGCGAACGGCACGTTGGCAATAATCAGCGTGGCAAACTTCACCGAGTTAAAGGCGGTGTATAGCAACACGAAGATGAAGAAGATCGTCAACGGAACGATCACCGACAACCGTGCGAGTGCGCGTTGCTGATTCTCGAACGCGCCACCCCATTCGATCCAATAGCCGGGTGGTAAATCGATTTGACGGTCAATGGCCGCATTCGCATCGTTGACGAAGCCATCGACGTCGCGACCGCGCACGTCCATCTGAATTACCGCGTAGCGTTGCAACTGCTCACGACGAACGAACGAGTAGCCCTCGGCCACTGTCACCTCGGCGACCGCGGACAACGGCACGATCGCGCCACCGCTGGTTTTAAGCGGTATACGCTCAATCGATTGCACCGAGGCCTTAGAGGCGTCGTTGAGGCGCGCGGTAATATCGAAGCGGCGTACGCCATCGATCAATGTCGATACCGGCTCATTGCCAATGCCCGTGCGTACCACCGACAACACGTCATCGGCGTTTAATCCAAAGCGCGCTAATTGGTCGCGTTTCACTTTGATGCGGATTTGTGGTTTGCCAACGTTCGCTTCGAGCGAAAGGTCAGCTACTCCACCAACGCCAGCAATAACGTCCTTAACCTCTTCGCTCAGCCGATCCAGTTCGGCGAGATCCTCACCGTAGAGTTTGGCGGCGAGCGTTGCGCGCACACCCGAAATCAATTCCTCGACGCGCATTTGAATAGGCTGCGTGAACGCAACCACCGCTGTCGGTACAACGACCTCGAGCTCTTCGCGCATCGCCTCGGCGAGCTCGGTAATATCGCGATCGCCGGACCATTCGGACTCGGGGTAGAGCTCGGTGTAGATCTCCATGTAGTTGACGTCAGCGGTCTCACCTTTCTCGGCGCGGCCGATCATGGCAACGGTCGTTTTGACTTCGGGAAACTCAGACAACGCGTTCTCGATGTCCTTTGAGATCTTAATGGACTGATCGAGCGATGCCGAAGGAATCGATGTAACGCGCCACATGATGGAACCTTCCTGTAGCTGCGGCATGAACTCTTTGCCAAGAAACGGAAACAGCGCGAGGCTCAACACCAGCATACCGACGGCGCTACCGACCACCACTTTCTTGTTCGTTAACGACCAGGACAGCAGCGGCAAATAACGCGCCTTGATGACACGCACCAGCCAGGTGTCTCGCTCAGGCTTTGGTTTTAGGATCAACGCGGCCAGTACCGGGATCAGTGTCAGTGTCAATACCAGTGATCCCGCCATGGCGAAGCTAATGTTGAATGCCATGGGCTTGAAGAGTTTGCCCTCAAGTCCTTCAAGCGCAAACAGCGGTAGGAACACCACAATAATAATTAGGATGGCAAACGCGATTGGGTTAGCGACCTCGCGGGCGGCTTGCAGCACCGCGCTCGTTCGATCGACCGGCTTACCGGAGTCCAGGCGCTCGGCCATAATTCGAAACGCGTTTTCGACCATGACGACAGCACCATCAACCATCATGCCGATACCGACGGCAAGGCCCGCCAGCGACATAAGATTCGCGGACAGTCCCGCTTCGTTCATGAAAATGAACGCAATCAACATGGCCAGAGGCAGCGCGCTGATCACAACGACCGCAGAGCGGAGCTCCCCGAGAAATAAGAACAATACGATCGCGACCAGGATGGAGCCCTCGACCAATGCACTGACGGCGGTGCCAACGGCTTTGTCAACAAGATCGGTGCGATCGTAGACCGGTCGCAACGTGACTCCGTCGGGTAGAGATTCATTGAGAATCTCAATTTTCTCCTTCACCGAATCAACAACGGCAGCCGCGTTTTCGCCGAGCCGCGACAAGGCCATACCCAGCACGACCTCTTTACCGTCGCGTGTCACCGCACCGAAGCGCAAGGAGCCCGCTTGCTCAATGACGGCAATGTCGCGCAGATACACCGGTGTGCCGTCCTCAACCTTCAAGACCATGTCGCCGATGTCGTGCTCGTTCTCTACCAACCCCAACCCTCGAACGAGATATTGCTCGGAACCGACATCGATGTATTGCCCACCGACTTGTCGGTTATTGGCTTCGATCACCTGCATTACATCGGTGAAGGTGAGGTCGTATTTGATAAGGTTTAAGGGATCAATGACGACTTGAAATTGGCGCTCCTGGCCACCCCAAGAGGTCACGTCATCAACACCTGGCGCGGTGCGCAGAATCAGGCGCACATTCCAATCGTGCAACGTGCGCAGA
This sequence comes from uncultured bacterium, assembly GCA_963976365.1. Taxonomy (GTDB): domain Bacteria; phylum Pseudomonadota; class Gammaproteobacteria; order Steroidobacterales; family Woeseiaceae; genus UBA1847. The sequence continues at coordinate 35,459 of CAXBKH010000001.1, forward strand.
TCCATGTCGGTGATATCTGCATTGAGTTTTTCATCGGCGCGTTCGAGCGTGTACCAAAACACCTGGCCCAATCCGGACGTATTGGGTCCCATCTCCGGTGTGCCGTAGCCTTCCGGAATGCGATCACCGACCTCCTGCAAGCGTTCGCCAACTAAGCGTCGCGCAAAGTAAATGTCCATGTCGTCTTCGAAATAGACCGCAACGTAGGACAAACCAAAGAGACTGACGGAACGAATCTGCTGCACTTTGGGCAAGCCCGCCATGCTGGATTCAACCGGAAAGGTGAGCAGTTGCTCCACGTCCTCGGCGGCAAGTCCTGGCGACTCGGTGTAGATGTTTACCTGCACCGGTGTCACGTCAGGAAACGCATCGATAGGTATCGTCACGACCGCACGCCAACCCACGGCGGCAACGACCCCGAAAATGATGAGCACCAAAAACTTGTAGCGCAGTGAGGCTTCGACGAGTTTTTCTAACATGAGATGCCCCTAGTGCGCATGGCCTTCGCCGAGCGAAGACTTAAGCAAAAGTGACTTGAGATGAAACACGCCGGTGGTGGCGATCTGATCACCTTCGGAGAGACCGGCGAGAATCACCACCCAGTCGCCAATCGTGGGTCCTACCTCAATTTCCTCGGCATGAAATTCGTGTCCGTTTTCGAACTTAAAAACCTTCGGCTCGCCCTCGATCATGGTTATGGCGCTACTGGGCACCGCCATCACAGGCGCACTGACACCCGTAACAATTTCGGCCTCAACAAATTGACCGGGGTGTAATCGATCGTCGGCGTTGTCGACCTCGATGCGCAGCCCTTGAGTGCGTGTGGTTTCATCCAGCCGATGGTGGCGTTGAATGACCGTACCTTCGAGCCAGTTGATGCCATCGAGACTAACGCGGGCGGTTGAGCGCGGGTCAATCTCCATCAAGCTGTTGGCGGCCGTTTGCGCCTCCACCCACATCACCGACTCGTCGCTGATGTCGATAAGCACGCGACCTGGTTCAATCAATTCACCGACGATGAAGTCGTCTTGCAACACGGTTCCGGCTTGCGGTGCGAGTAAATCAAATGCGCCGGTGGCCTTGCTGGCGTTACCCGATTGCATCAACGCCGTGGCTTCGGCTGCCGTCATGCCATAGGCTTGCACTTTGGCCAACGCCTGTTGCTGCGCGACTTGCGCTTCCGTATAGCGCCGCTCGGAGACGGTCGATCGGCCCAGCGACTTAACGCGTTGCCATTCTCGGTCGGCAACAATCAGCGCACCTTGTGCGCCCGCCATCTCAACGCTGGACAATGTCACCAGTGGCTGGCCAGTTTCCACCTGCTCACCGAGTCGCACATGACGAGACACGACTTGTGCTGTAATGCGCGGGGTGACGCGTGCGGACCGATAGGCGTTGATGACCACTTCGCCGGGGACGCGCACGGTTTCGTTGAGTGATCGCGGCATAACGGAATCGATAACGACACCTGCCGAGCGTTGCTCATCAGCGCTGAGCTCAACAGCGCTCGCCACGTCATCTTGGTGTTCGGCGGCGTCATCATGATCGTCGGTGTCCTGGGCGTAGGACAGCGAACTCAGCATCAGACCGAGACACAACATAAAAAGCGTAAACATTTTCATCGAGACCTTCTCCCGTTGGCTGTGGATGCCGAGGCCCATCACGCCGCCTCGCTCAACTTGGCTCGCGAAAACCTGCTATACAACACCGGCAGCACGAACAATGTCAGGAGTGTCGATGAGAATAGACCGCCAACAACAACCGTGGCCAGCGGCCGTTGAACTTCAGAACCCACGCCGCTTGCCAGCAGCATGGGAATGAGTCCGAGTGCCGCGATGGATGCTGTCATCAACACCGGACGCAATCGTGACAGCGCCCCGTCGAACACCGCCATTTTCGCGTCACCGCCATCCTCCATACGGCGATTGATGGCGTTCACCATCACCACGCCATTGAGCACAGCCACACCAAACAAGGCGATAAAGCCGATCGACCCCGGCACGGACAGGTACTGACCCGAGAAAAACAACGCGGCAATACCACCAATGAGCGCCAGTGGTACGTTGAGCATGATCAGCAACGCTTGCCCCACCGAACTAAACGCGAAGTACAGCAACAGAAAGATCAACCCCAGCGACAAAGGCACGACAATCATCAATCGGGCTTGCGCGCGTTGTTGGTTCTCGAACTGACCACCAAATACCACGGTGTATCCCGTCGGCAGATCGATCTCGTCGTTGATGCGTTGCTGCAGTTCAGCGACCAGCCCGCCCATGTCACGTCCTTCGACGTTGGACTGAATGACCACGCGGCGTTGAACGTCGTCACGACGGATCTGCGGTGGCCCAGACTCGATCCCCACTTCGGCCACATCGCCAAGCCGCACCCAGGCCCCATTGGGCGCTTGCAGAATCAGCGCTCGAATCGCATCGACACTGTCACGGTGTTGTTTCTCTAACCGCACATAGATGTCGTAACGTTCATTACCCCGAATCACTTGACCGGCGCTGACACCGCCGACGGCATCGGAGACCAACTTCATCACCTGGTCGACCGGAATACCGTAACGGGCCAACGCATCACGATCCGGCCGAACCGCCAACTGCGCTTCACCGGCGATCTGTTCCATCGCCACGCCACGTGTGCCTTCGACACTCTTCACCAGCGTTTCAATCTCGCGGCCTATTTCGGCCAGCCCGTCCAGGTCGGGGCCAAACAACTTGATGGCCAACTGCGCTTTTACGCCGGAGAGCAACTCGTCCACGCGGGTTGCGATCGGCTGTGAAAAGGAAAACAGCAAGCCCGGATGAACGGACATCTTCTCTTCAAGTAATGCCTGCAAGGCCTTGCGATCCGATGCACTGGACCACTCCGAGACCGGTTTTAATCCGATATAGAGTTCGACATTGGAGACCGGCTCCGGATCGCCGCCCAACTCCGGTCGGCCAACGCGGCTGGAGACATAGAGTGCTTCGGGGAACGTCATCACCACCGCTTCCAGCTTCTCTGCGACGCCGAGCGCCGTGTCTAAACTCGAGGAAGGGGCGAGGGTGACGCGCACGTTCACGGTACCCTCCTCCAATTCCGGCACGAATTCAGTACCGAGGAACGGAACCAACGCCAATGAGGCGGCAAACAAACCCAACGCGGTACCCACGACCAGGCGACGACGCTCCAGTGCGCCACCGAGTGTCCGTCGATAGAGTGCTTCCAATGGCCGCATTACCGGGCTGACTTTCTCTTTTACGCCGGTTTTGAACGCGTACGTCGCCAGTGCCGGTACGACCACCAGGGCGACCAGCAGCGAGGCCATCATCGCGAGCACAATCGAGATCGCCATGGGCTGAAACAATTTGCCCTCGACACCTTCGAGACTGAACAGGGGCGCAAAAACGATCATGATGATCAGCACGGCGAAGAACACCGGCCGTCCCACTTCGCGGGCCGCTTCTTGAATGCGCAGCGCGATACCACCCGTGTCGTGCTCGGCGTCGTACGGGCTCGGTGAACCGGTCTCCTGTTTGGCATGTTCTTCGTGACGTTCATCCGGTGAGGTGAGGTGACTGAAAATGTGCTCCATCATCACCACCGAACCGTCCACCATCATGCCGATGGCAATGGCGAGCCCCCCTAAGGACATAAGGTTGGCAGACACGCCCCAATAGGCCATCGCCATCAACGCCAAGCCGCTGGAGATCGGTACCGAAATCAGTACCAATAGCGTGGCGCGCAAATTCATCAGGAACAACATCAGTACGATCACGATCAGCACAAAGGCTTCGAGCAGCGCCTTACTCACGGTTGTCACGGCCTTATCGACGAGATCCGCTTGATCGTAGAACGGTTCAAGGGTCACGCCGTCGGGCAATGCGGTTTGGATGGCCGGTAGGCGATCTTTGACGGCATCGATCGTCGCCTTGGTATTGGCGCCCATGCGTTTGAGGACAATACCTGCGACTACCTCACCGAGCGCTTCGGGTTTGCCGTTGGCGTCACGGCGCGTAATGGTGACCGCGCCTTGGCGAATTTCCGGACCGAAGGCAACGATCGCCGTGTCTTTCACGCGCACCACCACGCCGTCGGCATCTTTCAAGGGGATGTTGCCGATGTCGCGTAAACCGTCTTCACCGCTGCGTACCCAACCCACACCCCGGATCACCAATTGTTCCGCGCCGCGGTCCAGGTACCAGCCACCGGCATTGCGATTGTTGGCCTCGATCGCTTCTGAAATCTCGTCTACCCGAAGACCGTAGGCGAGTAAGCGTTCGGGATTGAGTTGCACCTGATATTGGCGCACTTCGCCGCCATAGGAGAGCACGTCCGTGACGCCATCGACCGGCATCAATAACAGCTTGACGACCCAGTCATTGAGGCTGCGCAGTGCCAGAATGTCGTAGCGCTCGGGATCATCCGTGCGCAGGATGTACTGGTAAACTTGGCCCAGCCCCGATGTATTCGGCCCCATTTCGGGTACGCCCACACCTTCCGGTATCTGTTCACGGGCCGCCTGCAAACGTTCAAACACCAGCGCGCGGGCAAAGTAGATGTCCGTGCCTTCATTGAACACAACCGTGATCACCGACAGTCCCGTTTTGGAGATGGAGCGCACTTCCTGCACATCGGGCAGCGCGTACATGACCGCCTCGATTGGAAACGTGATCAGCTGTTCGACTTCCTCGGCGGCGAGTCCGCGCGCTTCGGTATTGACTTGCACCTGCACGTTCGTCACATCCGGGAATGCGTCGAGATTCAATTTCGGCAGGATCAGCACACCGGCGACGATGGTTGCCAATAATGCGAGCACCACCAGTAGCCGGTTTTCGACACCAAGGTCGATGAGTTTATTTAACACGAGTCATCTCCCTTAGTGGCCGTGGATGTCGAAACCGCTTTTCGCGATTTCCGACTGCACAAAGAACGCACCTTGAGTCACGACACGCGCACCTACAGGGACACCTTCGATGACGGCCAGGCCGTTCAGGGTTCGGATTACCTCGACCTCCAACGATTCGAACTTGCCGGGTGCTTCTTCGATGAAGACTGCCCAGTCACCATCGGCGCTGCGCAACACCGCATCCTCCGGCACGGCGATTACGTCCGCCAAGTCACTGCCAACGATGCGAGTATCCACAAACAAGCCCGGATGCAGTTGTTCATCCGGGTTGGCAACTTCGATGCGAATGGCCAAAGTACGGGTGGTTTCATCCAACACATGGTGCGCTTGAATTACGCGCCCTTCGAACCAGGTCTCGCCGACACGTACGCGCGCGCGGCTGTCCGTCTTCACGCCGAGCGCCTCCTCGGGGGTCAGATTCGCTTCGACCCAGATTTTCGACTCGTCACTGATCTCAAACAGTTCGCGGCCGGGTTCGACGTATTCACCCTCGACAAACTCGTCGCGAATGACCGTGCCGGCTTGCGGTGCCAGCAGTTGGAAGGTGCCATCCGCGCTGCCCTTATTCCCAGCCAACAACGCCGTGATCTGACCAGCGGTCATGCCGTACGCGCTGACGCGCGAGCGTGCTTGCTGTTGCGCGACTTGCGCTTCGGTATAGCGTCGTTCGGAGACGGTAGATTTACCGAGTGATTCAACCCGACGCCATTCGCGCTCGGCCACTTGCAGTGCGCCCTGCGCTTCGGCCATTTCGACACTCGACAAAGTGACCATGGGCTGTCCAGCGGTGACTTGTTCGCCCAGTCGCACGTGACGCTGCATGATCTGTGCCGTGATGCGAGGCGAGACTTTCCGCGTCAGATAGGCGTTCAGTTTGACCTCGCCCGGCGCGCTGATCTCAGCGGCCAAACTGCGTGCCTTAAGCAGTTCAACGACAATACCGGCCATGCGTTGTTGCTCGACGCTGATATCAACCGCACCGCCTTCTTCTTCCTCTTCGTCGCCCTCATCGTGATCGTCGGCTTCACCCTCGTGTTGGCCGGCCGTTTCTTGTTCGTCGTGATCATCATGATCGTCTTCTTGTGCATAAATCGGGGTCACGAGCGTCAAACACAGACACAGCGCCCAAAGTTTCAGGGTGTTCATTGGGGATTTCTCCGTAAAGTTATTGCGTCTGTTCGGATTCTTGCGGTTCATTGGTACGCTCCCTGGCCGAGCCAGGCATCGACCTGACCGGATGCCCAAAGCCACTCAAACCAGGCGCGCCACAGCGCTTGGCGCAAATCAAGGGCGCTCTCTTGCACATTGAGGGTCGCCGTCAATTGCACTAGGTAGTCTGTGGTGCTGAGTTCGCCGGCTTGCCACAGTTTTTGCAGCTGCTCGGTTTGGTTGGTCAGACTCGACTGCCCGGTCAATTCCCAATCGCCCCAAGCGCCACGCGAAAGTTCGTAACGTTCGGCTGCACTGGTGAGTCGTGCGTAAGCACGCTGCATCACATCGTCAGAGATTTGTTGGGCCTGACTGCGTTCCGCCATCGCCGCGGTGACCTCATGGCTGAATCGATTGCGGACGTACAACGGGATCGTCACGTTGACGCCCACCAAGTTCTCACCGCTTTCACGACCGCCGGCCAAACTGATGGTGGGATCTGGGCGTCGTTCGCGTTCCCGCAAGGTCACCATCGCGTTGGCGGTTTCGACTTGGCGGCGTGCCGCCAACACGTCCGGTAAGGCCAGCACCAGTGATTGTGGATCGGACGCACCGCTTGGCAACTCGGGCATTTGAGCGGGCAAGGTCGGCCACTGTTCGGGCGATGAGCGTGGTGTTAGATTGCGCACCGCCTGCCGGGCTTCGGCAAGGGCGGCACCCGCGGTGGCTTTCTGGATGCGCGCATCCGTAAAGGCCAGCGACGCCAACGCGAATTCGACCTGGTTGAGATCCCCGGCTTCGAAGCGCCGTTTCGCCAGCGTCGCGAAGTCATCCATCAAGGCGCGGCGCGCCTCGGCTAAGCTTTCGCGTTCCGAACCCGTCTGATGCTGTGCCAATCCGTCAAGGAGATCGACCGTCACCGCCCATCGTGCGGCGAGGTATTCGGCCTCCACAACTAAGCGGTCCGATTCCGCGACCGCCGTGCGGGCTTTGCGTTTGCCACCCCAGTCCAAAGTCTGACTGATGCCAATGGCGCGAGTTTCGGTATCAGTGTCTTCCGCGTCCAGCGAAAGCTCCGGGTTGTAGAGCGGTCGCGATGCCGCGTCTCGATAGGCCCCGCTCGCGTCAAGTGCTGCCCGCGCGGCTTGCACCCGCGGATTGGTGTCGACCACCGATTGCACAAATCGGATGAGCGCGGGATCGGCACGCGTGGCCGCAGGTGTTGCCTCGTCGGCCAGCGCCGCACAAGGATTGAATATCAGGCCACCCAATAACAGGGTTAGCCCACAAAGTGGCTTTTGCATAAATCATCTTCCGAAAACAGATAGTCGGCGCACGCGCTACCTTCTGCTAAGCGCGCACGAACTTAAGGGGAAAACGATTTACGCGTTGGGTGGTGGTGTGGGTGGGGCTTGAGCGAGATTGCGAAGGTAGGCCGAACGACAGACGCGATGCTCGCTGGTAACGACTGGCGTCGTCGTTGTCGAGGCTTGTGCGACTGCACTGGCCGAGTGACCGTGGCAGCAGTGATTGCAATGATCTCCATCGAGCTCGCTGCTCGGCGATCCGTCTTCATGGGCATCGAGTTGATGGCCAAATTCTTCCTGATGCATCGCGTCATCGCCGTGCGGATAGCCGTCAATCGCCACATCCGCAGCGCCCTCTACACTGGTAAAGAGCACGGAAATCATGACGGATAGGCACCAAAAGAATCTCATAGCGCGGCTATGGTACATCGGTTTGCACACCGAGGGGCGGATTTTGGTCACATTTGCCCGCGGAGGGGTCTAGTTCCGCGCGCGCCAATCGGATCACGTGCAGTGCTGCGCTGATATTCAGCGCCGCGATGATGGCGGCGACCCCCAGGTCTGGCCAACGAGAGGCGCTCGCAAATACACCGGCCGCCGCGAACATGACTGCAAGGTTACCGATCGCATCGTTGCGACTGCACAACCATATCGATTGCTTGTTGCTGTCGCCGTCTCGGTAGCGATAAAGCAGCAACGCAACGGCCACATTCACGGCCAACGCGAGGAACGCGATCACTCCCATCACGGACGGGTCGGGTGCACTGCCGGACACCGCTCGGTACACGGCGCTACCGATCACCCAGGCTCCGAACAACGCCATGGTCGCGCCCTTAAACAAGGTCGCTTTGGCACGTGCGGTAATGGCCATCCCCACCACAAACAAGCTAATACCGTAGTTCGCGGAGTCGCTAAAGAAGTCGAGCGCATCGGCTTGCAAGGACATGGAATCGCCCAAGTAGCTCGCGACGATCTCAACGAAAAACATCGAGAGATTAGCAATCAAGGCAATCCATAACACGCGTTGAAATATCGGGTCGGACGATGCGCGGCCGGCCACGTCTGAAGCGCAATCAGTGCAGCCAGGCATCAATCCGCCTCCTCGAGATCGAGCGATTCGCCCACGTGCGCTACCATGTCATCAATCACGCAGCGAATGTGCTCATCCAATGCCGAGTAAAATATCTGTTTGCCACGACGTTCGCCGCGCAGCACACGGGCCGCTTTCAGTAGGCGCAGGTGATGGCTCACCAATGACGGTGACAGAGTCAGTCGCTCGGCGATATCGCCGACGCTGATTGGCTCCTTTAGACACGTGAGGATGATGCGCAGCCGTGTCGCATCGCCCATCAGGCGAAACAAGTCCGCTAACTGCACGACAGTGTCTTCAGAGTCCAAGCGGACCAACTGGGTAGGTTGTGTTTTCATTCACTACTTACATATGAATAGATATTCATACGTTGACACATGACGAGTCCGCGGTCAAACTTTCTGTGTTGGTTTTGACGAGTACGTCTCATGTTCGGCATCGCTGTCTTTATCCTAAGTGCAGTCGCGTTGCTCGGTATCGCGACCCTGTCATTGTTCGCGTTCTTGCGGCGAGGCTTTGAGTTTTGGCCGCCGCCGAGTGCTGATTGCTGGCAACATCGGACCTTCCGAATGCTGTTCCGTGTGTTTTTCGTCAGCTTGGTCACGATCTCGTTTGTGGAATTCGGTGGAGCCCAATCCTTTGGCTGGCAGTACGTCGTCGGCATTCCTTTGCTGCTTGTAGGCTTCGGTTTGGCGCTCTACTGGACAAACTTTCTCGGCTGGCGAAACGCGTTTGGTGAAGCACTGGGGCTGAAAACTGAGGGTATCTATCGGTGGAGTCGGAACCCGATTTATGTGGTCTCCATAGTCGGTATGCTCGGATGGGGGCTCATCGTCGGATCGTGGATGGTGAGTTCGCTATTGGTTGCCTGGGGCCTTTGCTATGTTTTTGCGACGTTCGTGGAAGAGCCGTGGCTGGAAAAGCAATTCGGACGGCAGTATGTGAATTACAAGGCTCATGTTCCCAGATTTATTCGTCTCTCGGGGCCGTAGATGAAAAACCAGTTCTCCGAATGGCAATTGCGGGAAATGACCGTCTGCCCATAGATGGAAGCAGACATCGAAGTTACTTGAGTTTTGGGCAACAAACTTCTTTGCAAAACCGCAGCCGTTAGCAAATGTCCAGAAGTCGTGAAGATCGCGGCCTTAGCGGCCACAGTGAAAAGCAGACGTGCGAGACGAGTGGCAAGTTTTCGCACAGAACTCAGGTGGTCATGAGCGGCGAGTATTGGCCGTTTTTCACCGCTTGCTTTTAGTCGGCACCGACGCTCCAGCGGCAAGTCTTGGTAGTTTCTTTACGAATTCCACAGATATTTTCCTAGATTTGGGCCAATCGAACACAGTAGGTATGTATTGACGCCAAATTTGGGACTATCAAATGGAAAATAAGAACAACACTAATGGAAACTCTTCACATCCCGTGACCACCAATTCCTGCGGCACTGAAGTGCGCCCTTGCGTTCGGCAAGGTCCTAGGAAAGGGAAACGAGTCGGACCAAAGCGCCCGTTCATGTCAGGCCATGTTTGGGAGACCCGGCAATACTTGAAGTTGAAGGGACGAACTCGGGATCTTGCTCTATTCAATCTCGGAATCGACAGTAAACTTCGAGCGTGCGATCTCTTGGATATCCAGGTGTCGGACGTGAGTTCCGGAAGTACAGTTTTCCAACAAGCGACAATCGTTCAGAAGAAGACCGAGGTGCCGGTAACATTCGAAATAACCGATGCAACTCGGGCATCTGTTCAGGCGTGGATTGAAGACGCAAAGCTGTCACCGGATGATTTCTTGTGGCAAAGCCGGAACGCGAAATCGAGGCATCTCTCGATGAGCCAATACTCGAGGATCATCAAGCATTTCGCTGAAGTAGTCGGCGCTGATCCGGCCGCCTTTGCTACACATTCGATCAGGCGGACCAAGGTAACTCTTATATACCGAAAGACTCAGAACCTACGCGCCTGCCAACTCTTGCTTGGACACAAGAAAATAGAAAACACCGTTCGGTACCTTGGGCTCGAACTCGATGACGCGCTCAAGATATCGCGAGACATCGATATATAGGGTCCACGAATGTCTGTCACCGGCACAAGTCGAAAACGAGCGGCCAGACACGAAATTGCCATATGAGTGTCATTAGTAGACCGCAATGACGTCGGTTCGAAATAGGTCGATGCGGCAGAGCCTTTTTGCTGACGCCGATCTAGGCGTCAGTAAAAAGGCCCCGTGAATTACGGGGCAATCGGGCGCACAAGACGCCAGAGAGATTGTTGCCGTTTGTCGCTAGGCTGCCAATTTCTTGAAGGCGCGACTGTGCATGAACTGACGCACTCGGCGTTCACGGTCCAGCACGATCGAGGCACGATTCGGTTCCGACGATTGACGGACCGGCGTGTGCGTCGACCATCGCGTGGCCGCGTTGTAAAGCGCCCAGACCGTGCTGCCGGCGTTATTGGACTCAATCGTCCAGGCCTGCTCCAGGCGCTGTAACAGCGTCGGGTTCAGGTCTGGAAACGCCTCCAACGCCGTTTGCGCCTGCAAAGGTGTCAACTCGCGCTGACTCCACTCGGACCAGTCCAATGCTGCAACCAGGTAACGCTCGATCGCTTCGTTGATCTTCGTGAGCGCCCGGGCATTATCAAAGCCCGACGTATGACGACCGTAAACCGACGTACTGCCTTGCAGCGATACCGCACCGTTCAAACACCATAGCCGCATGCCGCCCACTTGCGCCGCGAACGCATTGCCGGAGTCGAACGAATTGATGACCGAGATGCGTAACTCGACGATATCGCCGATGCGCGGTTCCGCCGTGATGGTCGGAAAGCGGTAGTTACGAATCACACGCCGGCCGCCATAGTTCACGTGGTCTTCGATCTGCAGGCCACTTAGGTCCAGGTCGGACGTCTGCAACGCCTCATCGAATCCGCGAAACAACGGCTCGTTCGGCACGACCTTGTAGGCACGCCCGTGTATCCCCAGCACCGCGTTGGTGTCGGTTCGGACGATCGCTTGATAACCCGATGCCGATCGAGGCAGTCCTTCAGCGTCATTGACGCAAACAGACCGACTTTCCACCGGGAAGTACAGCGGCGAGTCGTCCAAGAACGGACTAACGGGACGCATAGCTTCCTCTGTGCCCTGCACCGTTACCAACGAGCGGTCGAACGGGATCACTTTTGCATTGCTTGTTTCCATGATTTCATACCTCTTAAACGATGAGAATGACGCCATGAAACGTCCGAGGACGCTCTACGGGATCGTCCTCGTGGGTGAAGCCTTCGACTAAAGGCCTTAAGGGAGGTTGACTGGATCCGAAGATCCCGCGCTCAGTCGCATCAACCTTTTGAGCGCTTGGGTTGCTGACAATTATCAGCGGGTGTCATCGATATACCGCAATGACGTCGGTGTAAAAGGCGTTGACTCAGCTGAGCCTTTTTTCTGACGCCGGTCTCGGCGGCAGGAAAAAGGCCCCTGGTAGCAGGGGCAAACGTCGAGAGTCGATCACAGCAATCCGCGAGCGGCGAGTGAGACACACTGCTCGCCAACGACGATGTGATCCAGCAGTCGTATGTCGACCAGTTCGAGTGCTTGTTTCAAGCGTCGGGTGATATTTTCATCCGCCGCCGAAGGTTCCGCCACACCGCTCGGATGTGGGTGGGCAAAAATTGCGGCCGCTGCGTTGTGCGCGATCGCCTTTTGCACCACCACCCGCGGGTACACACTGGTTCCGTCAATGGTGCCATTAAACAGTTCCTCGTAGGCGATCAGACGATGTCGTCCGTCGAGCCATAGCGCCACGAACTTTTCGTTGTCCTCAAAGCCCAGCTTGACCTGCAAATACTCCTCCACCACTTTCGGACTGGTAAATGCCTGACCGCGTCGATATTTTTTGTTGATGGCATGTTTCGCTTTACTGACAACTTCATCCGTGGTCGCAATACGATAGCCGTTAACGTTTCGTACATATAGGTTCATGATGTGCTCCATTGTTGGAGGGCACATCGCCCAATCGGGCATGAATATGCCCTGTTGGGGTGAACCAGTGGCCGAAGGGGACACCGGATGTATCGCGCATCGGCGAGAGTTAAGAAGACACCAACGTTCACCGTCGATATCGGGGTTGACAGGATCTGCATCCCGAGCTTGTTTACATCAACCTTGTAAGCTCTTTGGGCGCTGGCAAAAGCCAGCAGGTGTCATCGATAGACCGCGGTGACGTCGGTGTGAAAAGGGACGGCACCTCACTGTCCGTGCTAACCGGCAGGACCTCCTTCAAATCCTCGCACACGCAAAGGCTTGAAGGAGACCCCGCCACGCGGGGTGAGGGGTCTCAAAGGTCGCAATTCAATAGAATTGCGTTAGGCTCAGCTTGCGCAGGCTTCAGATTGGGCGATCGCGGCGGTTTCGTGCTTGTCCAAATCATTCGCCGAGTTCTCGGTTTCAGATTTATCGGACCGCGCACTGTATACCGCCTCTCCGTCCACCTTGGCCCACGTGATCTGCAACAGACGCGACTTCAAAGACACACCGATTTCACCGGCTTTGTCGCCGCTGGTGTACTTGAACGTATCTGCATACAGATCCCCCAACTTAAATCCAACCAGAACTGCTCGGTCGGCTTCAATGTCAGGCATCAGCCGTCTGACGATCTCTTCTGCCTTCTTGCCACGCACGATGCAATCGAAACGCGTGTATTGCACGTTGTCTTTCGCGCCGTGCAGTGCGGCAATATCGACAGCTAAGAACGGTTCGCCACGAGTTGGAACTTCGCGCGCTCGATTCAGGTATCCCAAACCGGTCGTTTGAAGATCAAAATACTCCGACGGAGCGACGGTCGCTGAGTCAGTTGAGTTGCCATTCATAATGTGCTCCTGGAAAAAAACGAGGAGCATGGCCTGTGCCCGTGTCGGGAGGTCGAAACTCCCCGATCGGGTGATGTCTTCGAATAGAAGACGTGAAGGTAGGTTGAGTGAATCCGAAGATCCCGAGCTTGTTTGCATCAACCTTTTAAGCTCTTGGGTGCTGACAAGAGTCAGCGGGTGTCATTGATATACCGCAATGACGTCGGTGTTGAAATAATCTTGCTGGTTAACAATTTTGCGCAAATGTGCGAGCCTGTCAAGTCGCGCCAGGGCTGCAGTTCGCGCAGCCGTCGCACGGCGACTCGTTCGGTCACCGCCCAAAGAGAGGCGCCAAAGAACGCACGATAACCCACAACGCGATCGGCCCCATCTGCGGCCAGTACCTGGCACAAACCGTGGCCCGGCAGCAACGAGAAAGCGCCAACGGGGCATTTGCGGGTTTCCTGCCAGTTCACGGTAATCACGCTACTGCCTGTCATGACCCAGCGGCTCCTGAGCGTTCAACTGCCAGGGAAAAGCGGCGGCCCCCTCGTTTGAGGAGGCCGCCAAGGCTGGCAATCGCTGAAGCTACGATGTCCGCCGAATTCTTGATAACTTGCATGCGAGGCACCTACGCTGCCGCGTCCGTACGATAGTGGACGCTGTCCATTTTCGCGTTCGGCACCAGGTACACGCGCTTGGCACGAACAGACAGAGCGGCAATGGTGCCGGCGTCCGTTTCATAACTGTCGTCCATTAACGAACCAATCACCGCAACGCGACTGCCCTTGGAACACAGGCGTGCCACCTGCTTGGCGCGATCACCCCACACCTCGACGTTCAGCCAGAAGCCTTTTTTGTCCTCGAACTTGCCCTCGGCATCGGGAACCGGACGATCAAAGTAAATCCGCAAGTTGGCGACGTCGTTATTTTCGCCATCACGGGTGACAATTCTCACGTCAGGTTCCTGACCCAAATTGCCTTCGCCAATAAAATCGTTCATTGCTTGCTCCTCGAAAACCCGTAAGGAATGTCGTCATCCCTAGTAATAACAAACGCCATCGATTCAGGCTACGGGAAACAGGGGCACAAATGCTGCCCCCCTTTCTCCGTCGTTTATCCAGAAACGACCGCCAGACGACAAGAAGGCAGCATTGGCACTGGCGATTTCCCTATTCGGCACCTGCTGTGGCCTGAGCGTCGGCGACGATTTGATTGGCGAACGACTCGGTGGGTAGCGGCGGTCCGTATTCCGCCCGCCGCGTTCCGTCAAGAATGTCCGGCGGCAACTCACCCCAGCGTTGCAGCGCTTCCACTGCCCTGGCTGTGCCGTACGCCATATCGGCGCGCGAGACTCCCGTGTAGCGATAACCATTAGCCGAGGTAAAGGTGCGGCGCACCGTCTTGCTACTACCTTGAATCAGCGCATTGCTTTGCTTGTTAGTGAGGAGCGCCACGTGTTTCGCCGTTTGTATCGCGCAGATCAAGTTATCAAAATCGTTAACCAGGTAGGCCGCGCGATAGGCAAATCGGTTGGAGAAGTACAGCGGCACGTGCAATGGTTTGACCGACTGTGCGACACCGTGGCTGACGTCTACTCGCTGCGCCAGTGCCTCAACTACCATCTCGTGCGCATCCTTGAGCGCTTCGGCGGCAGCATCGATCGCCGCTTCAATCTCGAGTAAGCATTTATCCGCGTAGGGATCATCCGCCTTCGCGCCGTTGAAAATTTGGGTGAGCATGCCGGCAAAACCAATCAGGCCAATAATGGCGCGCTTGCCATCCGCATCGTGAGCCGCGGCACGTCCAAACACCAGTTGCTGCGCCAGATAGGTCTTGATCGTCAATACCGATACGCCGCGTAGCCTGCCCGGACGCGCGGCGTAGGGCAGCGCCGTGAGCACCTGGGTCGGCGCTGATGGCAGCTCGCGCATCCGTTGGTCCGCGGCCAATAGCGACGGACGCTTCGCAGGCGGTACATCATTTCGACTCTTGTTGTCGGTATCGGCAGACGTGTCATCCACGGCTAAGTTCCTACGCCGCGCGATTTGCTATCGACGCAACCGTCGCTCACCCAGCCGTTCGTGACCGACCAGATCACGTCCAGATCGATATCGGTGCGCATGTGGAGTTCCAGATAGTCGCGCGCACCCAGTGTCTCAAACGATCGCCCCGCCAAAATGACCGACCACTCCTGCCATAGCAGTTGCTCTTCCTCCTCCGTCGCCTTGCGCGGACGCCCGGTACCGGCGGTACCCCAGACGCGGCGCAAGTGTGCGTAGTCCGCGTGGCGCGTCGGCCACCACCGCTCAATCATCGAGCGAGGTGCGCCCGCGCCAATCAGCGCATTGCACAATTGTCGATCCGAACCCGCCACCAGGATTTCGGATCGTCGGCGTCGCCACAGCTCTTGATCGAATTGAATTTTGAACAGCGACTCCTTCACCGTTGTTAAGCGCGCAATGTCTTCTCCGTTCATCTGCAGAAGGTCGCGAAGATCCTCAGGCTCGATGCCTAAGGCCGCCAGGGCTTTTAGCGACTTCGTAGCAGAACAATGCAACGCATACTGGATCAGGGATTGGTTCAAGAGAGTTTCCGGATTCAGGTAGCGCATATTCTTGTTCTCCGTAACCCCTGTGGGCTCCACGTCAGTCGCCGCCCCGCGTCAACGGTGCCACGCCGGGTCTTGCCGTCGACCGGCCGATTGCGGCGTCTTGGTCGGCGGTCGTGGGGCGCCATGCACACGGCGGTGTGCGGTGAAGGGTGGAGTGATTGTGTACCGAGCGGCAGAGTGCCGCCGAAAAATCCGGGGCCGGGGTTTGCTTGCGTCCGCAAAGCATCGCTCGAAGACGCTGCGCAAATGAAGCCGTTGTTGCTTGAAACGATAGCGACCGCAACCGCCATAGTGTTCACTCCCATCGCTCATGAATACGCGCGCGTGGGAGGATCGTCTCGTCGACAGAACGCCGGTTGAAGCGTTGCGAGTCCAGGCGCCAATCGCCCTGCCGCAATGTCGGCGTGCACTGACAGCCTAACCGCGCCGTCGGCGTCTTGTCCGCATTGCCCATCCTCTCATCGTGCGCAATTCGGCTTCATCAACCGACTCACGCATGGACTCATCTTGGTGCAAGCCTTGGCGATGGCGGTTCTTGGCGAAAACTATAACGCTCTTGGGTGCGGGTCAAATTCCATATCTAGACAAATCGACCAGTAATGGCGATTCGTGGCTGTGCGCGCGGAGCGCGCGAATCGCTTGTTTGACAAAAAATTCGTTTCCCCACGAGGGCTTCACGGAATTTGAGGCTGCGGTGTTCGGGGCTGATTCTTAGCTTACGTTGTCGCCGTCGCCTGGCGAGGTGGTTTTGGCTCTGCTGAGAATTTGCGCAAAAACAGTTTATGAAACCGGCGTGCATTCGTCGCATGCGTCAACCGGAAGTTGACGCATGGGGCTCAAGACCGACCAGCGATCGCGCTACTGGCGCTCGTGCGGCGACCGCCATGGACCGTTCAGATGTGGCCGCCAATCCTCAAGTCTTTCGATTGCTCGCAACAGTCGCTCGAGCGTTAGCCAGTAACGATAACGCGTCCAGCCCCGGTATTGGCGCATGCCATGCTCCAGGAACCATCGAACGTGTTTGCATTTCCATTGCCACGGGCCGACCTGCCAACGCCTCCAAATGACAGCGGCAATTCCTGCGGCGCGCTGACATTCGCGACGAACAACGACGGAATGCCCTGGAAGAGAACGCTTGAGTAACTGCACTGCCCGGCGACCCGCCTGGTCGGCGCTCCTCGGCCCACTCATCGGGAAGATCCGATGTACGACACCAGCACCGTGCTCCGACGGTGTCCCAGCTCCTGTGACAAGACCTGTCGTGCGGCTTGATCAACTGCGGTGTTGGCGATTCGTTGACCCGCAATCACGGGCGCCGGTGCTTTGGTGAGCTGCGTGTAACGATCACAAGCATACGCTGCCCGCAGATCGCGCAAAGATCCACCGTTGAGGGGATTCGCACTTCTGCTCCAATGCTTCGACACGTAGGTCAACCACTGCGCCAGGTTCCTACTAGCGGGCACCAAATTGGCATTGCCCTCGGCAACACGTTCCGCAAATTGAATCGCATGCCGTCCAGCGTCGGTTGCGGGGACCCATCGATCGACGCTTCGACCGCGACCGCCCTTGGTGCCAACGACTACATTGATCCGACCCAATTGACCGGCCTGGTGACTGGCGAGTCGCAGGTCGAGCAAGGAGGCTTCTTTGCGGCGTAATCCAAACTCACGACACAATAATGCGACCGCAACGACGCGTTCCTTGCCCTGGGCAACGAGGCGCTCGATGACCGGCTGAAACCGATCACGATCCAGTCCAACTGGAGCATCGGTTCGGACGCTCGATCGCTGGCCGATGTAGTCGCTCGGTCTGACCCACAACGCCCGATCACCGCGCAGCGATTCGAGGACCACGTTGACAGATGTCAGTTGATTCTTGGCATAACCATTGCTGAGGGCCTTGCCCGCCTGCTGTGACAGATGCTCCGCAAACTGGGCCAGCTCTGAACTCGAGACGTCTCGCGCATCGCGAACACCCTGTTCGCGAGTCCATTCGCAGAACTTGCGCCAGCGCGCTGTATGGCTGGCGACCGTCCCATAGTGCCCACCACCGAACGCGGCACGAAGCGCCTGCTTGCCCGCCCATTCCATTTGCTTGCCCCAACCAAAATTGCGTCCACCACCTACTTTTCGCATGTCCATCTCCCATTCAAAATGCGACCACAAACTGCCCCGCTAACTGTTGAGTTTTAAACCGGATGGACCGCCGGTCGCGGTGTGGTTGCGGCAAACGGCGAATGCCATTTGCAGATACGCTCGGACCCATCTGAGCCAGGGCACCCTTGGACCGCTCGAACGAGCGGTGGGGCGAGTGGTGGCGCAACTTCTTCACGAGAAGCCTTGCCGGCTCAATGTCCGAATTCGAGTTTGCACGCCGAGTGGCGCAGCTAACCCGTTGATAGAAAGACCAATTGCTGGCCCAGTCGCCGCCGTCTCTAAGTCGCTTCGCGATCCTAGAGACCGGCGCGGTACGGTCGTGCTGGGTCAATCAATCGCAAACTGTCGCGATCGCGTTGCACCAGATGTCCGCTTCAATCCGATAACGGCGGCAGAACGCCTTGTTGATCGGATCGGTCTCGATTGCAGCGCCAAAAGGCCCGACAATCGTTGGGGTGCCGTTGGGTCAAAGACCCGTGCCCATGATTAACGGCAGAGCACTGGGGTGCCGACGTAGAGTCGGCGGGTGCTGGTAATCGACCAGCGGCGTGAAACTTATTCGTTGGCAACCTCGCCGGCATGGACGGGCGGCACGAACAATCGAAATGCCGCACCACCTTCGCCATCCGGCTTCCAGCGTTCGATGACGCCGTGTCGTTTCGCACGGTGCAGATAACGACGACAGCAATTCGGCACACGACCGAAGCGTTTCGACATTCGTTCAAACTGCACGTGCCCACAACCGTCCCCGTCCGCTAGACAACCGAGGTACACCAACGCGGTGCACTCGTTCGCGGTGAGATAATTCTCTTTGACAAACCACAACAAGAACGCAAAAAACTCCGCCATTGGAAATTGATCATTGGTCATGACTTGATCCTCCGGCATCGCCCTCCTTCAATCGTCGCGTCAGTTCATTGTCATCGAGCACCAGAGCTTCGGCAACGCAAAGCACCGGGTAGCGAATACGACGACCCAGCCGAACCGTATTGCGTCGCAGGTACACGATGTTGGGTGCTTGCGAACGACGCATGGTGTTGCTCAAGCTCTTTGTAGAAATGTTCATCACTTCGGCCAACTGGCGGTGCCGCATGTATAAGCCGTATACGGCTTGCAGTGCGTCGCGCTCCCTGCTCAGTTGGCTGACATTGTTCTGTGCCATAAGAAACTCCATTCGGATCCCGACCGAGATTGCGACGTACGAACCCGGGATCCGATTGAGAGTTTGTTGTCCGGCTGCCGCAAACAAAATGCGTTACGAGGTCGCGCGCGACTCCGCACGGAAATCGGCTATAGACCTGAATATTGAAATAGGGGTTGGCAACTGAACTGCCGACCTGAGGCGCCGGTCAAAAACCACGGCAGCAACAAATAGTGAACGCGATTGTGCGCTTCTCTCGCTGAGCAAAAAAAATAGCTAGAGAACCTTACGCCCGCCGCTTTTAGCAAAGGCGCCGCGAACGACGACGGTGCGTCGTTTCATTGTGTGGCAGAACTGATTTCAGTTGCGCACACTTACACGATCACTACGATCTAAGGGAGGGCTCAATGACTATTCGTCATTCGCGTCTGCTGCCGAACCCTTGAAGACGCTCGACCAACCGCTAATCTAAGCGTATTTGGTCGTCTTAATTCTGTCGTTGCAACACCGGGCGCATGTTCTGTACCTCGATCACAACTGCAAACTATAATAGCCCTACTCGGCGCGCCTGGCAAAACCGGCGTTCTGATTGTGAGTCTAGAGTGGTCTTGCGTTCCCTGGAGTTGGCGCGAGTTTGTCCACGACGCCACTGTTAAGACTGACGAATTTTCGTTCTATGCGCAAATTGTTGCCGCAGACTTGCGCCCAATCGCGTCACACGGGTACTCCGTCTCGAGTAGTGCCCGCACGGGGACCTTCGTCGATTCTCATATTTTAAAAAACTCGATGCTCGACCATTTGCTCGCATACTAGCGCTGCGGGCCACCTACCATCCCCAACGAGCGTATATGCGAATACCGGTAATTACTGCGGTAGGTTGTGTATACAAAAACCAATTGGGCCCAAGCGGTCGATGGGGTACGTAGCTACTAGAGGTACATTCAGCAAACGAGTCTAGTTTGTCGGCAATCCAAGTCGCTCAAAAAACGCCCTATTTCGCTCCGTTGCACCGTTCAGCAGTCGATCAAATGAGACGACTTCGATATAGGCTTTAAGCGGCGCGTTATAACCGAAGTAACCCATGTGATCGCTAGTAACTGTTAGGCCCTGTACCTCACAGCGCTCTTTAATCGTAGGCGTAATATCACAAACGACGTAGCAGAACCCTGGAATGTCAGGTGCGTCAGGGATCGGTCGCCCTCCCGCCGTTTTCATTTCGCCGGCCCTAATTCTTCGCAGATATCCGAGCGTCTGCTCGATCGGATCGCGCTCCTCCCCAGCAGAAGCATCGTTTCGCAGTGGCCGCTTGATCTCTACGACCACAATTGATGCCAGCGGCAAGTCTTTTCCCTCTGCTAACAAGATCGACTCATCGAAAACGTTCAGCCCCACAATGTCCGGCCTTTTCAGTTCGTCGTTATCAGTAATCGGCATAGACTTGAGCGCCTTATCCGACGCAAGAAAATCATGAAACGTCAACCGCTCGTCGATCAACCACAAGTTACTGCGTTCGAATTCGATTGAGCTGGACTCCGCACGCATTGGCATCACCAGTTCATGCAAAAGGTCTTCTCGACTGTAGTTCCCGTCTTCCTGACGAGCGATGGCTGCACGAAGCAAGTCCAGAATCACCTTTCGATGCGATACATATTCAGCAAGATCAGACTTCTTGATGTCGTCGGCGAGCTTAAGATAATCCCTAACCCGATTTCCATAGTCGTGAAAATTCTCGTTCTCTCTCGGATTCATAATTTCGTGTCCGCTGGACAAGAGCTTGCTCTCGGCATCCGATTTATGCCTGTGCAGAAGCACATCGAGCTCTTTGTCCGATATGTGCGGGTCCACGCATAGCTCGGTCTCAGGAATTCTGGCTAGAATTGGCCGATAGCCGGGTTGTTTAGTCGCGACAAATTCCTTGACGCGTTCGATCCCAGCCTGACGGTTTGTTTGAAGATACTCTGAAAGGTACATTTCCGCGCGCTCAAGAACGGCTGCGGAAAGCTCATCCTGTGCAATTTCAGACTTATCAAAAAGTCCTTTCGTCGCGTTTTTCTCGATAACGAAGCCGGTTCGCTCTGACCGGACCCTCTCGTTCAAATACTCTGAAGTTACGTAGCACGCGTAAACAAAAGCGTCGTCATCGCTGCCTAACTTTCCGTGGAGACCTGGTATTTTTCCGGTAATTGACTCTTCATCAACCAAACGATTGGATGCACACCATCCGATGAAATGCGGCGTGTTGGTCGTTGAGCGAAGCTTTATGTGCGTCAGATCGAACGAATGTCCCTTGATGGTTATCTGTTCTTTCTCAGCAGACGAGTGCATGTGCGACTGGTACACCGCGTCCAGATCTATCGTTTCGTCTCCGTCCCGAACAACAATATCGGGCATGCCGCCTTCTCGTACGAAGTACCATAAGCAGTGCTCGAAAAGGCTATTCCCTATTGACTCCGCCGTTTTTCTGGAAGCGTCCCGATATTTCGGATCAAACCCATACAAGGCCACTACCGTCCCGGCCCGAGAATCAGGTGGGGCGGCTTTCGGCTGGTGTTCAGACACGCCCTCGGATGCTGTAAACGTGAAGTTTCGCAACAGCAATTTTCCGCTATTATCGGCAAAGACACTGTCTATCGACGCACCATCGAATGCTTTCAGCCACAACAGTCGGCCGACACCACGGCCACCGATCTCTGCTTTGAGATCGCTGTCGAGCGTCTCAAACGACTTCATGTGCTTATCCGTAAAGCCAATGCCATTGTCTGTGATCTTGAAACCAGTAATGTCGGGCAGCGATTCGGGACCAGGTCTCGACGCCGAGTCGCCGTAGGTCAGTTTTCCTTGTCCACCTCGTACGATTTCAACAAGAATTTTGCCATCGAACTGTTTCGACTCTTGATCAATTTCCTCAATAGCATGGATCGAGTTCTGCACGGCCTCAAACAATGGCATCAGACCACGGACAAGCGGAAGCTGAGTGTTCTTGATACGTCCGCGAAGGTTTGTCTCGATAGTCACGGGTCGATTCTGCCAGAGAATGCCTGAACGCGAAAACTTACCCAGTAATTGTCGGGCAAAAATTCGCTTCAACTATCAGTCCAGGTCGTGTGGCCCTCGATTTTGAATGATCCCAGGCCGGCCATTCAGTGTCGGAAAATCGGAAATCACGACAGAATTGAACTCGAAACGGTGCTATGAGAATGTTGAATCAAAAAATAGGTCGGCGGCATGTAGCCGCTGACATCGTAAGAGCCTGTTTCTTAAGAGCTAAAATGGTGGCGGCACTAAGAGTCGAACTCGGGACCTACTTATTACAAAACAGCTGGCCTAGCCTAGCCGTTTCTAATGTCTGCCACTATCTACAGAACTTAAAACCATCGTCCAGCGCCAATGGCTCCGAAACACGGCGCGTAGCCCCGCCCTTGAACCAATAGGAAAAAAGACGGGCAAAACTCTTGCCCCACTTTCAGCTTGTAGTTGCAAGAAATCGCGATTACCGTTTGCGGGTCGATTTGCGATCCACGATCGCATCTGCGACAACCTGGCTATCAAGAGCACTTGAAGCCCGACGCGCCAATAAAGGGTCGTGAAACAGGCGCCGCGGCAAATGCCGCCGACCCCACTTTATATTTGGGCTCTTTGATGTAGCCGTCGTAACCGACGCACTCTGCATTCCGACACCACTCGGATTGGACGTGCGTACACCGTATTACGACGCCAAACGCGAATTCGTATACGAATTCGGTACCGACATGCTGTCGTTACCCTTGCCGACGGCTCAACTTCGGCACTTCGTATCAGTGGCAACCGCCACGAGTCAACGCCGATCGCGCCCAAAGATACCTAAGATCGATCTCCTCCACTCCCGCCGTTTTCTGCAAATTCATGCAGGCGGTGAATTTCTGTGGCCGTGATGCGCGGCGGCCTGTGCTTCGTACAACCCAGCGTACGCGGTGATGAAGCGAGCTGTCATCGTTTTCGGGCTCATCACCCTGTTCGCAATGTATAGCAAACAAGAGGCGACATGATCATGACAAAAGCAAACATCCACAGGCATTCCGGTTGGCAAGAGTGCTTGGTCTCTACGGCCAAGAAAACGATAGTGGTACGCTCCGCCCGGACCGCTCAAAGACGGCCGGCCGATGCTCGAGCCCGACTACAAACGATCGTTTGAGTAACGAAAGCATGTCGGACGAGAACCTAAAGCCCACCGCCGTTTCGGCCACCCAGCTACTGCCGCGGTTCGTCCGCTTTCGCGACGCGCCGTTCTACCTCGGCATGGACCGCAATCGCTTCAATACCGAGGTGCGGCCGTACCTCACAAAAATCCCAATCGGTCAACAAGGCATTGCCTTTGACCGACTTGAATTAGACGCCTGGGTGGAGGAGTATATCTCCCGCAACGGGCGTTCCGGTCGATTGCAAGGAGAACGACTATGGGACGCAGAAAGTTGCCCGGTCTCTACAGGAGAGCGGGCATTTGGCACATCGACAAACAGATCGAAGGGCAACGAGTTTGCCAAAGCACTGGATCGGCTGAGCTTGCAGAAGCCGAACGCTTTATCGCAAGACTGACAGAGTCTTTACGTCAGGCAAGGGTCTACGGAGTCAGACCGGAGCGGAGTTTCGAGACGGCGGCAATTAAGTTCGTTCGTGAGAACCAACACAAGCGCTCGCTGGATCGTGACATTGGCCTGCTAAAGCAATTGATGCCGTTCATCGGGCACTTGCCGCTGAATCGGATCCACCGGGGCACACTCGAACCGTATGTCGATAGCAAACGAAAGGAGGGAAAGAAACCTGGAACGATAAACCACGGACTCAAGATTGTGAGGCGCATTCTGAATCTCGCCGAAAACGAGTGGATGGATGAGCATGGCATGACTTGGCTGAACCGGGCACCGAGAATCAAGCTGCTACCCGATACCAATAAACGGCAACCTTATCCGTTGAACTGGGACGAGCAACAGCAACTGTTCTCAGCGCTGCCACCGCATCTTGCAAAAATGGCGTTGTTCGCAGTCAATACCGGCTGTCGCGATGCCGAGATCTGCAACCTGCAGTGGGACTGGGAGGTCAAGGTGCCACAGCTTGAGACCTTTTTGTTTATTGTGCCGGGCCAGTTCGTCAAGAATGGTGATGAGCGACTGGTCGTGTTGAACGACATCGCATGCGCTGTAGTGAATTCACGTCGCGGCAAACACCGCAGCCATGTTTTCGCCTACAGGGGAAAACCGGTTACCAGGATGCTAAACAGTTCCTGGTGTCGGGTGCGAAAAGTGGTCGGTCTACCACAGGTTCGAGTCCACGATTTGAAGCACACGTTTGGCCGACGCTTGCGAGCGGCCGGTGTGAGTTTCGAAGACCGGCAGGACCTGTTGGGGCATCGCTCCGGACGAATGACCACACACTACTCGGCAGCCGAGTTAACCAAGCTCATTGAGGCAGCAAACAGTGTGTGTGAAAGAGACGGTAACAGGCCCGAATTGGTGGTTTTGCGACGGCTAAGTGTGAGTTAGGGTCCCGCAAAACTCCCGCAAAATGTTCGGGTTGAAAAAAAGATCAAGTTGGAAAGTTTTTAAGTTCTTGATCTTATTAGGAAAAACTGGTGGCCAGGGGCGGAATCGAACCACCGACACGCGGATTTTCAGTCCGCTGCTCTACCAACTGAGCTACCTGGCCTTTAGGTCATATTGAGGGCGGAAGCCCTCGAAGAGCGGGGTATTAGACCGACCGACGCGGTGTGAGTCAAGGCTAAACTGAGGATACCCCTGAGATTCCGGTGCTATGCTCTATGAATCGGGGCGTTCACAGGCAAGGCCTTGAATTCAGAACTATTACACGGCTTCTATCTGGGCGAGCTTCTCATTGAGCCGCTCAAGGGCCAGATCAGCAGCCCGGCCGGGTCCGGTCATCTCCCGCCAAAAGCGGTTGAGGTACTGCTTTGCCTGGCCAGCTCGCCCGGTGAGCTGGTAACTCGCCGGCACTTGCTGGAAACGGTCTGGGGCAAGGGGCGCGGGTCGCAGGAGACGCTGGGACACGCTATCAGCGAGATCCGTCATGCGCTCGACGACCATGCCGACGATCCGCGGTATATCCAGACCCTGCCCAAGCGTGGCTACCGGCTGCTAGTCGACGTAACCACCGTCGAGGCGCCGCCGCCTCCTGAGAATCACTTCATACTCGAATCCGCGAATGATGCGGGCGGATTCTGGCATGCGCTGCTGCGTCATGGGGTCGTACAAGCTGCCGCCGCCTACCTTGTCGCCGGTTGGTTGCTCATCCAGGTCGCCGATGCGACATTTTATGACGTCGGTCTGCCTGCCTGGTCGAAACAGTTTGTGACCTTCATGGTCATCGGCGGCTTTCCGTTGCTGCTTTTGCTCGCCTGGTTTCTCGAGTTTGCCGAGGGGCGCATCGAAGAAGACCGCGGTCAGCATTCCGGCGGCCTGTTCAAGGGGTTGGAGCGAAACTACCTCGCAATTCTTATCGCCTATGGTCTCGCCGCGAGCGGAGCCGCTGTCTACCAGGCAACGGTCGGCTTTGAAGTTGTGCAGTCACCAGGGACACTCGTCAACGCCGAGGGCGCTGAACCTGAGCCCATCCCCGTCGTCGACAATTCGCTCGCGGTACTGAAGCTTCTCAACATCGACGGTGACGAGAGAGCGCAAGTCTTTAGCGACGGACTAAGTGAAGACATTCTCGATGGCCTCGCACGCGTTCCCGGATTATCCGTATCGGCCCGTGGCGACGCGTGGTCAATGCCGGCGAATGCATCTTCCGAAGTGGTACGTCGTCGTCTGCGCGTCGCCAACTACATTGAAGGCAGCGTGCGCGTGTTCGGCGACACACTTCGAGTGGTGGTGCAGCTTATCGACACGGAATCGGGGTTTCACATGTTTTCCCGAACGTTCGAACTCGATATTGCTGACGTCTACGACATGCAAAAGGAGCTGACCAGCCTCGTCGTTGCAAACCTCAAGCTCGCAGTTGATCCGGCGACAATCTATATCGAGAACTATTACGCCAGCGCGCCCACCAAGGATGCGTACTACTTGTTTCAGCGCGGGCGCGAGGCGCTGCGTTTGCCACCGTCCGTTGCCACTATTGAGGAAGGCATAGGGTACTTTGATCAAGCGCTCGCGTTGGACGACAAGTATCCCGCCGCGCACGCCGGGCGCTGTTCAGCCTTCACGCAACTCTACGGTTTGCAAAACGACACGAGTCACATTGCGCTTGCCGAAAGCGCCTGTGCACAGGCGATGGCGGTTGCACCGCGACTTCCCATTGTCATTAATGCGGTTGCTCGCCTGTACTTCCATACTGGTCGACACCAGGATGCCGAAAACATGTTTCGGCGGGCTCTGGAGATCGACGATCAGGACGCAACCGCGTTGCAGGGCGTAGCGCTGATTCGCCGCCGCGAACAAAAGTTCGATGAAGCCGAACACCTGATGCGCCGGGTCATTGAACTGCAACCTGGTAACTGGCGATCGATAAATACGCTCGGCAACATGTACTTTGGCATGGGACGCTATCTCGAGGCGATTGCTGAATATCGCAAGGTTGTTTATCTCGATCCAAATAATTTTGTCACGCTTGGCAATCTCGCCAGCGCAAATATGATGACTGGAAATTTCGCCGCAGCAAGAGAGGTTCTGCAGCAGTCCATTGCAATAGAGGACAACGCCACCTTTCGCGGCAATCTCGGCGTTGCGAACTATTTCCTTGGCAACTTTGCCGAGGCTATCGATGCACAGCGTCGCGCGGTCGAACTCGCACCGAATTCCGGCAGCAGTTGGATCGGACTTGCCGATGCATTGTACTTTGGCGGCGAACTCGACGAGGCTGACCGTGCCTATGAAAAGGCGATCGAGTTGTCGAGAAAACGCCTGGGTGTCAATCAGAACGATACGGAAGCGATGATGTATCTCGCCTGGTCGCTGGCCATGACCGGCGAGCTCGACGAGGCGGCTGCCTATGCTGCCCGCAGCGTGGAGACTGATCCCGCTGACCCTTACTCGCACTATTTCGACGCTATCGTGAAACTTAAAAACGGCAACACGGCCGCAGCCATTGACTCTCTTGAAGTTGCCGTGGAACGTGGCTATCCACTGGCGATGCTGGAAGCAGAGCCTATACTCAAAGGGGTATGGCAAAACGCTCGCTTCATTGATTTGCTGAAAAAAAACGAATAATCAGGAGAGGCATCATGTTCAGAATCATCCGCCACTCGCTCGTGGCTACGGCAATCCTTATTGCGGTCCCGGCCGCGCAGGCCAGTTCTCATCAGTGTGCCGACCTCAAGAACATGAAGCTTGGTATCGATGAGTACTACCTGGAACTCGACAGTAGAAAACCAATATGCACCAAGGTTCCAGGCACCATCAAAGTCCGGATTAAGAACCCGCCGAACTCGGATCACGTAATTGCAAAAGGCGACGTGACGGTCACTCAAAAGCCGGGTTCGCCACTGACGATCACGGGCAACAATAGCGCCGACCGCCTGGAACTGGTTATCAGCGTGACAGGCGATGCAAGTGCCGATGAAGAAGCCAAATTCTTTATCACGGTCAAAGACGTCGGCGTACTCGATCCGAAGGTCCGGGTCGTCGATACCGATGTGCTGTTGCGACTGCTGACTCACGCCATCGACGAAGCACTCGATCTGCTCGGACTGGAGTGGGAGGATGCCGAGCGCGCCGTCGCAATGCAGCTTGAGTCTACCGACTAGAAAACGGCCGGGTTGGACACCAACCCGGCCTGCTTTGCCAGCTTTACCTACATATCGATGATCTCGGCGAGTTCCACCGAACCGCCTGCCTCGAGAATCGGGCAGCCCCGGGCTTTGGCAATTGCATCGTCCTTGTCCGACGCCTCGAACATGCCATAACCGCTCGCCGGGTTGGCACCGCCGTTGTCGGTCACCGAGCCATCGGGATTCACCGTCGTCGATTTGCCGACCGGGTTACCGCCGTCGATCACCGCCGCACCCATGCCGCCCAGCCAGTTACCCCAGGCGTCCATCACCGCCGCCACCTCGGCCTCGGTCTCCGGGTGCGAACCGCCGTGGTACACAAACAAGTATTTCGCCATTGTCCTTACTCCCATTCGAATGATGCCCCCTCGGGCCGAGATCAGAGAGTATCTACATAGAAATGCGCTTGCATTGGGCATTTTTCCACCATTTTGCGCAAGACGATTGTGTAGACTACACAACTTATGTCGACCACCTCATCAAATACGGTGACCGCCGCTGTCGCCGGCCTGCGCGGGCTTGGGGTGTTGCCGGGGCTGGGTGGACTTCTTCGCGGCAACGTCGAGGCGCTTGGGTCGACGCTGGTCGCGGCTGTGCTCGCCGAGATTCCGGCGTTTACGGCGACCGGTAATCCGGACATTGTGCCCGAGCTCAAGGTCCATCTTGAGGAGCAGCTCGACGAGATTTGCCGCTTGCTGTCCGGGCGGACAGCGGGTGACCTCGCCTTCGTTCGCGATCACGCGCGGCGGCGTGCCGAGCAGAAGTTTCCGCTGGATGCCGTGCTCGCATCCTACCGTTGCCTGCATCGACTGCTGGCCGACGCGGTCCGGGAGGCGGCTATCCAGTCGGCCGATAAAACCGCACAGTTGCGTCGGGTCGTTGCCGCAGCCAATGAGTTCGCCAACGAGTATTGCGGCGCCGCCAGTTCGCTGATGACGTCAGAGTATGTGCTGCAAACGCGCGTCCTTGCCGAAGCCGAGGGCGATCAACGCTCGGAACTCCTTAATACCCTCCTTCGCGGCTATGACGAGTCCGACAGCCGGGCCGCGCAGCTACTGCGCAGGGCCGGTTACCTGGAGCAACGCCAGTCTTACTGCGTCATCGTTGCCCGCTCCGTCGATCCGCGGGAAATGGAGAATGCGCCGCGCGCACAACGCATGGTCGACGCCCTCACCCATGCCTTGCGCAACGTTCCCGTCCGGGTATTGGTTGGCATGAATGACAATCTCGTCACCGCGGTTATTTCCGGTACCCGTCGTCTGTCGGGCTGGACAGTTCCGCAGTCGTTGCTGGCAGACCGCATCTATGAGCCGCTTCGAACCATTGGCCCGGCCGCGCTGATCGGCGTGAGCACTGACAAGCCATCCAGCACACATATCCCGAGCGCGCTGAGGGAGGCGAGACTCGCCCTGAACTTCGCCAGTGTTGCCGCCCGAGTCATGCCCTATTTGCACATCCCCTTTCGCGACATGCTGGTGCGTGTCGCATCCGCACAGGTACGGCCCGCGCTGCCCGTCTGGGTTGACGCCTTTCTGGCCGCGGACAAAAAATTACGTGGGGCTCTGGTCAATACGCTGCGCACCTACGCCGATAACGACATGAATGCCCTGAGAACCGCGAAGGCGCTATCCCTGCACCCGAACACCATCTACGCGCGCATGCAACGAATCAACGACATCACCGGCCGTAATCCGTTAACTTATAAGGCATTGACGGAATTACTCCTTGCGACGGATTGCGCCGTTCTCGATCGATGAAACAGGAAAACACCATGAATGCATCCGACCTGCTCGTGCGTTGTCTCGAAGAAGAAGGCATTGAATACATCTTTGGCGTTCCCGGTGAGGAGAATGCCGATTTCATGATGGCGCTGGAGAAATCCAGCAAGATCCGCTTCATCCTGACCCGGCATGAGCAAGGCGCGGCCTTCATGGCGGAAATCTACGGCCGGCTGACCGGCAACCCGGCCGGCGCGCTGGGAACGCTCGGGCCGGGCGCCACCAACCTGATCACTGGCGTTGCCGACTCGAACATGGACCGTGCACCCATGCTGGTGCTGACCGGCCAGGGCTCCACGGATCGGCTGCATAAAGAATCGCACCAGATCATGGACGTCGTCAGCATGTTCAAACCGGTGACCAAGTGGGCGACGACGATCCTGAACCCGGACACGATCCCGGAGATTGTTCGCAAGGCGGTGCGCCTCGCCCGCACTGAAAAACCGGGCGCGGTCCACATCGAACTACCGGAAGACATTGCCGCCATGCCGGCGACCGGCACGCCGATGGTGCCGCGCCGGTTTCGACGCTCGGTGCCCGACGACAAAATCGTCAATCTCGCGTTCGAGATGCTCAAATCGGCGAAGCGCCCGGTCATCATCGCCGGAAACGGCTGTATTCGACGTCGCGCCAGCAAGCAGTTGCGAACGTTCTGCGAGAAGACCGGCATTGGCGTGATCAGCACCTTCATGGCGAAGGGCTCCGTGGATATGGATGCCGACTACTGCCTGTACACCGTCGGACTCGGGTCGAAAGACCGCGTATCACAGGCGATTGACGATGCGGACCTGGTACTCGCGCTGGGTTTCGACATGGTCGAATACCATCCGCAGCTCTGGAATGAACACAAGGACAACAAGATTCTGCACATCGATTTCCTCCCGGCAGAAATCGACGAGCACTATCATCCGCAGATCGAACTGATCGGCGACCTCGCGCACACCCTCTGGATGCTGAACGAGCGCGTCGACGCGCACGGCCTGCCAGACTACGACCTGGCGTTGCAACGCAAAGTACGCGCCGACATGGCCGCCGACCTTGCCGAGCACAAAGACGACGACACTAAAGGCACGATTCGCCCGCAAAAAGCACTTTGGGATGCGCGTGAGGTGATGGGTCCTGACGACATCCTGCTGTCCGATGTGGGCGCCCACAAGATGTGGATCGCGCGGCATTATCAGTGCCACGAGCCCAATACCTGCCTGATACCAAACGGCTTTTGCTCGATGGGATTCGCGCTGCCCGGTGCGGTTGCCGCCAGCATTGTCTTTCCCGAACGCCGTATTCTCGCAATATGCGGCGATGCAGGCTTCCTGATGAATGTGCAGGAAATGGAAACCGCGAAACGCCTCAACAGCAATATCGTGGTCATGGTCTGGGAAGACCATGAGTACGGTTTGATCGCCTGGAAACAGGCCACGCACTTTGGCCGGCACACCGACCTTGCCTTCGGCAACCCGGACTGGAAACAACTTGCGTCGGCATTCGGTTGGCACGGGCATTTCGTCGCGAATTCTGCCGAGCTGAAGAACTCCCTCGAATCGGCTTTTAATGAGGACGGCCCGAGTCTCGTTGTCATTCCAATTGACTACAGGGAAAACGAATTGCTAACGAAAAAACTGGGTGAGATCCGATGCGTGATCTGATGATTGTCAGCGAACGGCCCGCCGCCGGGCGAATCGCCGTTGTATCGCCTTTCGATGGACGCGAACTCGAGAAAGTCGCAACGTCCAATATTGCTCACGTCGAAGACGCCCTCGACACTGCGTACGCGCTGTTTCGCGATCGCAACGAATGGCTCACGGTTCCCGAACGCATAGCGATCCTCGCGCGCACGGCAGAGATCATGCAGTCACAGGTGGAAGACCTCACGTTACTTGCGGCCAGCGAAGGCGGCAAACCTTACAACGACTCCAGGGTTGAGGTGATCCGTGCAATTGACGGGGTCAAACTCTGCGCCGAAGCCTTGCGCAACGACACCGGCAAGGTCATCCCGCTGGGTACGACAATCGCCACAATGGGTCGCATTGGTTTCACGGAAAAGGAACCCATCGGCGTCGTTGTCGCGGTCAGTGCGTTCAATCATCCGCTAAACCTGATCGTGCACCAGGTCGGCCCGGCCGTGGCAAGCGGTTGCCCGGTCATCGTCAAACCCGCGGGCGACACGCCGCTGTCCTGTCTGCGTTTCGTTGAGATTCTTCGCGAGGCCGGCCTGCCGGAAGGCTGGGCGCAGGCGATCATCACCGAGGACACCGCAACGGCGGAAAACCTGGTGACCGACAGGCGCGTGGCATTTTTCAGTTTTATCGGCAGCTCGAAAGTGGGCTGGATGTTGCGCTCAAAGCTGGCACCCGGCACGCGCTGCGCGCTGGAGCATGGTGGTGTTGCACCAGTGATTCTCGCCGAGCCCTGCGATGACGAGAAGGCGCTGGCGTCGATCGCGAAAGGCGGCTTCTATCATGCAGGCCAGGTTTGTGTTTCGGTGCAGCGCGTATTCGCGCCGGCGAAGACGGCCAAACGATTTGCGAAACAACTGGCCGCATTGGCGAAAGAACTCAAAGTCGGCGCACCCGAGGAACCGGACACCGAAGTCGGGCCGCTGATTCGACACGATGAAGTCGAGCGTGTTGCGAGCTGGGTTGACGAGGCGGTGGCTGCCGGCGCGAAGCTGATGTGTGGCGGAAAAAAGATATCCGAGAGTTGTTACGCACCGACGGTGTTATTCAACCCACCGGCAGACGCCAAAGTCAGTACGCTCGAGGTTTTCGGCCCCGTGGTGTGCGTGTACGCCTATGAGAATCTCGACGATGCGGTAGCGCAGGCGAATTCGCTGCCCGTTGCATTCCAATCGGCCGTTTTTTGCGACGACATCAGCACGGCAACGAGTCTTGCAAAGCGCCTCGATGCATCCGCGGTGATGATCAACGATCACTCGGCATTTCGCGACGACGTCATGCCGTTCGCCGGCCTTCGCGAATCGGGCCTTGGCGTCGGCGGCATTCCTTACACCTTCGAAGACATGCAGATCGACAAGCTGCTGGTAATCAAGACATAAAAAAAGGCTGGGCAAATGCCCAGCCTCAAGAATGCCTGATGCCTTAGTGGGGGACTAAAGGGGCTCAGGCAGATTTCAGGGCGTCCGCGGCCGACAGATAGTCGTAGCCGAGATCATGGGCAACAGCCTCGTGATTTACGTGCCCTGCATGCACGTTAAGACCGTTCGCCAAGTGCGGGTCGCGCGACAACGCTTCCTTCCAGCCAAGCTTGGCCAGTGACTTGATAAACGGCAACGTTGCATTTGTCAGTGCATAGGTGCTGGTGCGCGGTACGGCACCCGGCATGTTGGTCACACAATAGTGAACGACGCCGTCGACGACGTAAGTCGGATCGGCGTGTGTCGTCGGTTTGCTGGTTTCGAAACAGCCGCCCTGGTCGATCGAAATATCGACCATGACCGAACCTTCCTGCATGTCCTTGACGTTCTGCCTGGATACCAGCTTCGGTGCCGCGGCACCGGCAATCAGTACGGCGCCGATAATCAGGTCCGACTGCGGCGCCAGTATGTCGACGGCATGCTTGGTCGAGTACACCGTGTTCACGCGGCCGCCCCAGATATCGTCAAGCTGGCGCAGTCGCGGCAGTGAGCGATCAAGAATGGTGACGTCGGCACCGAGCCCAACCGCCATGTCCGCCGCATTCGCGCCGGACACGCCGCCGCCGATGACGAGGACTTTCGCAGGCAATACGCCCGGTACGCCACCGAGCAACTTGCCCGAACCACCGTTCGCTTTTTGCAGTGCAAACGCACCCGCCTGAATTGACAGACGACCGGCAACTTCCGACATCGGCGTCAGCAGTGGCAATGATCGGTCAGGGGCGGTAACCGTTTCGTAGGCAATAGCCGTTGCACCGGATTCGACCAGGGCTTTCGCCTGTGCGGGATCCGCTGCGAGATGCAGGTACGTGAAGAGAACCTGGCCGGGACGCAGCATCGCGCATTCATGCAGCTGCGGTTCCTTGACTTTGACGATCATGTCGGCAGCGGCGAAGACCTCTTCAGGTGTCTTCACAACCTTGGCACCAACCGCCTCATAGTCGGCATCGGTGACGCCGATTCCGGCACCTGCGTTCGTCTCAACGATGACGTCGTGGCCGTCGCTGACCACCTCGTGAACGCCGGCAGGGGTCATGCCAACGCGGAACTCCAGGGTTTTTATTTCTTTTGGGACACCGATCTTCATGGCTCTCTCCAAACCAGAACAAGTGAATGCAGCCGGCAAGAATACGCCGTATCTCGCGGCACCGGATTGCGAAATGAGTGACAAAACGGGGCTTGTGTGGCAGATTCTGCGAATTCAGTCGATATTTTTGGTCTTTTCTTTCATGAAATTTGACAAATACGACCGCTTGATTCTCGAGGTGCTGCAGAATGACGGCCGCATCAGCAACGTCCACCTCGCCGAGCGGGTCAGCCTGTCCGAATCGGCCTGCCTGCGGCGGGTCCGTGCGCTCGAAGAGGCCGGCGTCATCGAGCGCTATGCGGCGCTGATGAGCCAGTCCAAGGTCGGCCTGCCCGGCAATGTGTTCGTGCATATCGGGCTGCAGCGCGAGGAGGAAAGTGAGCTCGCGGCATTTGAGCTCGCGGTAAAGAATATTCCCGAGGTCATGGAGTGTTACCTGATGACCGGCGAGTTCGACTACCTGCTGCGGGTGGTTGTTTCCGATATGGCCGATTTTGAGCGCCTGCACCGCGATTCGCTGACACGCCTGCCAGGCGTGGCCCGCGTCAACTCCAGCGTCACGATTCGTACCGTGCAGAAGAAAACCGAGCTGCCGCTGCACTGAATCCGCAAGCATTGCCTGAAACATTTCAGTAACTGGCCGGGTCCGATTGATTGCGGTAGGGTAATTCCCCGCAAAAATTCCCGACGCAGGACCCCAGATGGCCACTCCCCTGGCAAAAATTTCCGCCGCAGCGCTTGCAGACCGATATCGTGCGTTGCGCGAGCAAACGCTGGCGCTGATAGCGGACCTGCGTGCCGAAGATACCGTGATCCAGACGATGCCGGACGTGAGCCCGACGAAATGGCACCTCGCACACGTCACCTGGTTTTTCGAACACTTCGTGCTGCGACCCAATGTCCGGAACTACGCGGTCTTCGATGATCAGTTTCACTACCTGTTCAACTCGTACTACTACACGGCGGGTGACATGCATGCCCGGCCGCGGCGTGGATTGTTGTCTCGACCGACGCTGTCCGAAGTGCTCGACTACCGCTCGCATGTCGACACAGCCATGCAACAGTTGCTGCAAACCGACGCTTCCGACTCAAAGCTTGCGCAACTTGTAACGCTGGGCCTGAATCACGAGCAACAGCACCAGGAGTTGTTGCTGACTGACATCAAGCATGTTTTTGCAAACAACCCGCTGCGACCCCGCGCTTCGAAAAGTTTGCAACCACAAACGACAGCAAACATTGCGACCTACTCGTTCGCAGCGGGCCCATCCGGCGTGCATGAAGTCGGTGCTACGGGTGACGGTTTTGCATTCGACAACGAGACACCGAGACACGACTGCCTGCTGCATCCTCATCGCATCGGGCAGCGGCTGGTCAGCAATGGCGAGTACCGAGATTTTATTCGCGACGGCGGCTATGAAAGTGCCGACCTTTGGTTATCGGATGGATGGGCAACCATCAACGAGCGCGGCTGGAGTCGACCCCTGTACTGGGACGAAAACCTGGAGACCGAATTTACACTCGGCGGCGACGCTGCAATTGATGACAACGCACCGGTCTGTCATGTCAGTTACTACGAAGCCGATGCGTACGCTCGCTGGGCTGGTGCGCGCCTGCCGACCGAGTTCGAATGGGAAGTCGCCGCGCGGGAACATGCCGTTGATGGCAACTTCCTGGAATCAAATATCTGGCACCCCGCCGCGTCCCTCGGCAAGCAGTTTTTTGGTGACGTGTGGGAATGGACGTCGTCCTCCTACGCGCCCTACCCGGGCTTCAAACCGCTTGACGGATCGCTCGGCGAATACAACGGCAAATTCATGTGCAACCAGATGACAGTGCGGGGCGGCTCCGCTGTGACGTCTGCAACGCACGTGCGCCCCAGTTACCGAAGTTTTTTCTACCCGGATGCCCGCTGGCAATTTCTCGGCATCCGGCTCGCAAAGGACCATCATGACAGTTAGTACACCGGAACTTGAAGAAATCGTGGACGGTTTGTCCGCCGATCAAAAACAAATCTCGCCCAAGTATTTTTACGATGAGCGCGGGTCGAAGTTGTTCGATGACATCACGAAATTGCCCGAGTACTACCTGACAAATACCGAACTCGGCATCATGCGCGACAATATCGATGAGATCGTCGAACTGGTAGGCAAGCAGGCGAGCCTGATTGAGTTCGGCAGCGGCTCCAGCCTGAAAACCCAGGTCCTGCTCGAACACCTGTCCGAGCTGGCGGCCTATGTACCGGTCGATATCTCGGAGGAACATTTGTATGAGTCCGCCGAGAAGATTCGTGCTCGCTTCCCGCACATCGATGTTATTCCGGTCGTCGCGGATTTCACCCGGGAGTTTGAACTGCCGCAACCGATGGTGCTGCCCGTTCGAAATGTCGTCTACTTCCCCGGCTCCACGATAGGCAATTTCGAACATGACATGGCGATGGAATTGTTACGCGTCATGCATCATGAAGCCGGCAGGAATGGGGCCCTGCTCATTGGCGTCGACCTGCAAAAGGATCCTGAAATCATTGAAAGTGCCTACAACGACGCGGCCGGCGTTACCGCGGAGTTTAATCTCAACGTACTGGAGCACCTGAATCGGGACTACGGCGCGAACTTCGATGTGGACGGGTTCTCCCACAGTGCGAACTATGACGCTGAGAAGGGTCGCGTGGTTATCGAGCTTGTCAGCCATGCCGACCAGAAAGTGGAACTTGGCGACGCAGAATTCGATATTGCCGATGGCGAGGCGATCCTCACCGAGTATTCGCACAAATATACACTGGACGGTTTCCGGGAAATGGCGAATGCGGCCGGATTCGACGTGGAGAGGGTCTGGACGGACGCCAGGCGATTGTTTAGCGTGCAGTTCCTGACTCGACCTTAAAATTGCATGTGATAGTCTGAGATCTGCGCAAACAACAGGGAGGTTACTGCCATCAACGAGAATAACCACGTTAGTTTTCGACTCGCCTTTTTGCTGGCCTGCTCGCTTTTCGCCTCGCTGGCCTATGCTCAGGATAGCGCTGTCAGCAACCGTGCTGCCTACTTTGGCATGGCTGACAGGTACAGCTCCCTGTCGTTCGATGTTGGGACGCTTCTGACACTCGAATCTCCCGATCCGTCTCGCTACCGCGACCTGCAGATTCCGTCGCACGACGGCAAGCCGCGCGTCGGATTCCAAAACGACTACGGCGCGATGCTGCCGACCCAGAATTTCGAAGCACGAAATGCCAAACAGGTCGTCAGCAAGCGCCTCGGCGAAGAGTTCGAGGCCTATACCGGCTTGCTGGCGCTGCATTACGCCAAGGCGCACTTTTCCCCAGCCATTCTGTTGAGCGGCGAAAAAGTCGCCGGTACGACACCCAAGGGTTTCGCGATGGCATTGGCTGGCAACCTTGTACATGACCCGATTTTCAAAGACTATTTTTGCGGCGGGAGAGCAAACTGCGGCGACTCCAAGGATCGGCCGCTGTTCCAGCACTCGCCGCGGATGACCATGTCCCTGCAAAGACGCTGGGGCGGCAACAAGGATGAATTCGCTGCTCGCGGCGCGCTCGAGAGCTTTATCGAAAATGACCTGGATGACCTGATCGGCTGGTCACAGTCACTGCCAACTGAAGCCGCATTTGCGGGCTACCTCGTACTGCCTGAATACGACTTTTCGAAGCAGGGTTTCGTGTTCCAGGTCACGTTGCCGGCGGACGGCGGACCCGCTTCGTCGACGCTCGGATTCATCCCCTGGGAACGCCCCGAGGCGCCGGTCAAAGTGCAGTCGAAAAGCGGAAACCCACCGACCGCGTTTCTGCCAATGGCGCCGGCCGCCGCAGAGAAACTGACCGAATCAGCGAAGGTGCCCGGCCGCTCGTCGCTGGTTTACTTCGTCGTGCAAGGCCGCTTCTACAACGTCGACAATGAGCAGCCCGACTTCCGCTCGCGTCGCGGCTTCCGCCTGCTCTACGAGCTAACCTCGCCAACCATCACTTTTTATCGCGATGCCGCGCTGACCGACAGGATCGCGGAAGCAACGCTCACCCCCAGCCAATAAAAGGAACCGGTTCCTTGCAAACGAACGCCCGCATCCTGGCCGCCGCGATCGTCGGCCTGCTTCTTCTCGTTGACAACGCGACCGCGCAGAATTCGCGGCACAGCGCGTCCAACATCGTGCCCGACATCGGCTCGCACATCATGACGATCGAATCGCCGGACCCATTCATATTGCGCGACTTTATCGTGCCGGCTTATGAGGGCAAAGTGCACCTGGGGCAAGCGATCCCGGAACCGGGTGAAAAACCGGATAACCAGCTGCGCAGCAACGAGAAGGCTGCGAAGATGCGGGGACGCTATGTTCGAACGTCCGGCTTGCAGCTCTACCTCGACCTGCTGCGGCTCGGTGTGAATCGCGACATCGTCACACCTGAAAATATGAAAGGCCTTTACCAGAGCGCGAAGCGACCGGTGCGCACCGACCCGTTCATGAGCGACTGGGCACCGCTCATCGAGTACGCGGCCCGCGGCACGCTGGCTGACGGCCCGTACCGGGAAGTCTTTTGCGTTGAGGAATCGCCGTGCCCGCTCGACCGTTTCAATGGTTCGAGACCCTACGACATTGCCGGCCTGACACCGGTCTGGGGTGCTGCTTACAACGAGTTTCGGTTTCGTTCGGCATACGCTACGTTCGTCGACAAGTACGCACAGGCTATTATCGACTGGGGTACGGCCCTGAACCGGGAAGCCGTCTGCACGGGTGCAGTTCAAGTCGGTAACTACGACTTCGACAAGGGCGCTTACACCATTCGCATGAACTGCCAGTCGCGAATGAAGCTGCCCGCTGACGGACGCCCGAACATATCAACTCCCGAATACGACGTTACGTTTAATCAGCGGCCCGAAGGCGAGTTGGCTGGCGTGTTGCTGACCTGGAAGCTGCCGCGCGACAAGGCCGAGACGCTGCGTGAACAATTGCAGGCTAACCGGACACGCCAGTTATTCGTCATCTTCGAGGGAGAAATTGGCTTCGACCCCGTTGACGGCATCGCGATGAACAACCCGAAGCTGCTCGCCCGAGACCAGCACTTTCTCCTCACGGGTGACAGGGTTCGGGCGTATTTCGATGCGGCGATGACGAAGCCGGCGGCAACTTTTTCGCTGCGCTAAACGTTCCAGCGATCAGCTCGGCGGCGGCACGTACTGCTTCGGCACCGCCGAGCCTTCGCCGAACAAGAATTTTTCCATCTCGGTTTCGAGAAACTTGCGTGCTTCGGGTTCAATCGGCGTGAGCCGATTCTCGTTAATCAGCATGGTCTGGTGCGCCACCCAGCGCTGCCAGGCTTCTTTCGATATGCTGTCGTAGATGCGTTGCCCGAGTTCTCCCGGGTACGGTGCGTAGTCGAGACCTTCCGCCTCCTTTTTCAGGAGCGCGCAATTAACCGTGCGTGACATGTTCACTCTTCTTCAGTTGTTCAATCAGTTTTTTTACCGGCGCCGCAAACCCACCGGGTGGGGCCGCATCCAGTTCGTGCCAGGTCTTTGCATTGGCGTCACCTACTTTACTCGCCACGGACGGTATGCGCACGACTATCGGTTGAATATCGAGATCGTAGTGGCTGAAACTGTGCCGCAATACGTCCCACGACTCTGCCCCGCTAACGGCAACGCCCAATTCGCGGTCGCACCAGTCATCCAGAGTGCACTCGCCCAGCTCTGGCAAGCTCCACAGACCGCCCCAGATTCCGGTGTCCGGTCGTCGCTCAAGGAATATCTGTCCGTTCATACTCGCAAGCACCATGGTTGTTTTCCGCAGAGGCTTGATGGTCCTCGGTTTCCTGCCCGGGAATTGCGCGACACTGCCCTGCGTTCGCGCACGGCAATCGACACTAACAGGACAGGTATCGCAGGATGGCTTGCTGCGGGTACAGAGCGTCGCGCCGAGGTCCATGATGGCCTGAGTGTATTCGGCAATCCGCGTCTGCGGTGTGTTGCGTTCGGCGGCGGCCCATAACCTGTTCGCCACCCTGGTGTTTCCCGGCCATCCGTCGACCGCTTCATGTCTTGCCAACACACGTTTGACATTGCCGTCGAGAATCGGGTGTCGCTGCCCGAAAGTCAGCGACAGGATTGCGCCTGCCGTTGAACGCCCAATGCCGGGCAGCGCGCTAACCGCGTCGAAGTCGACAGGAAAAATGCCAGCATGGGCACTGCCGATCTGTTGCGCCGCCTTGTGGAGATTTCGTGCACGCGCGTAATAGCCCAGTCCCGACCAGTACGACAACACTTCATCCTGTTTCGCTTCGGCCAGCGACGCGATATCCGGAAAGCGTTGCATGAAATTCTGGAAATATGGAATGACGGTTTGCACCTGCGTCTGCTGCAGCATGATCTCCGACACCCAGACCCGGTAGGCGTTGATATCCTGCTGCCACGGAAGGTCCTTCCTGCCATGCTCATCGAACCAGTCCAGTACGCGCGCGGCGAAGTCACTCACCGGCAAGTCCCTGCGCAATTTTTTCGATGCGATTCACAGCATCACCGCCGTTATTCTTCAGATTGCGCTTGATGAGGTAAGGACCGATGCCCGGGGGAACCCAGAATTTGGGTTTCATTTGCAGGTCGTAGGTAACGATCGTGCCGCCATCACGTGGCAGGAATCGCCAGCTCTCGTTGCTGAAAACAAAGTCGCTGGTGTCGGCGTTGGCAAAGGCGCGTACCTCGCGCATCGGCAGCGACTCGATATAGCCCTGTCGTTCGAACGACTTGCAAAAAAACAGCACGCAACCCTTGTTGCGAATGTAGAACTGCGGCCGGCCGCTGTCATCCGGCTCCATGTCGCGAGCCTCAACGATGGCGCTGGAAAAGTCCGGCGCATAATCCCAGTAGCGATAGACCTCGTAAATCTGGGCGAGTGGCGCCTCAAACCACACCTCGGACGTCATCGTGTAGACGCCCTCGTCGCTGTCGACCTGGATGCTCAGTATTTCGGCCGACTGCGCGGCGGGCGCCGCGGCCAACAGGCAAAACGCTGTAAACTTCCTGATCAATCGAACAGGCCCTTCAGCTTGTCTTTGAGTTTGTCCTTGAGCTCGTCTTCGACTTTCTTCTTCAAGAGCTGTTCAATATCCGGTGCGACCTTTGGTGCGTCGAGAGAGCCTGTTATCTTCAGTGGAATCACGGCCTCGGTGAACTCGTCGAGTTCTTCCGGTGTTGCGTCCTGCAGAAATTCGGGGCGCTCCAGGATGCGTGCATTCATGGTGTAGTTAAGCGTTCCTTCGGCAAGATCGATCCGGCCGCCGCCCGTCAACTGCATGAAAGGCAGCTCGGCATACAGGTCGTCGCTGTTCATAACACCCTTGCTGACAACGCCGCTGACCGTTGCGGTACTGAACGCCGTTTTCGCCGGAAGCACGGGTGCAGGCGGCTCTTCGCGTTTCAGCACTGCACGTGCCCGCCGCAGTTCGTACCAGATGTCGGTGCCCTCGTAGGTACCGTCCCGGAGCTCAAGCGCAATATTTCCATCGAGATTGCGCTGAATCGCCATCATGTCCTTGCCACTGCCAGCGAGTACAAAGCTGCCACCAACTGTGCCGGTGACGTTGTCCTGGTCGAACATCGCTTTCGCCAGCCGTGCGAGATTCACGCCTTCGATCTTTTCGTTCATCGACAGCTTTGGCACATTGCCCGCAACATCAATCCTGACGTCGCCCTGGTAGGCACCGCCAAACAGGTCCGAGGACACCGGGTAAATGCGCATCTTGCCGCCGCTGCTGTTAACCCCCAACTCGACGTTTTCGAATACGATATTGCCGAGTGTTGCTTTCGCGAGCTTGAACTTGCCGCGCGCTTTCAGTGGCGCGATCAGGTCGGTCGGAATTTCAACCGGCGCCGACTCGGGCCCGGAATCGCCGCCGTCCACCGGCGGTTCCATGTAGCGATTCAGGTCAATCGAATCGCCGTTGAGATCGAACTGGTAGAAACCGGCATCGGTTAGCGGAATGGTCAATGAGCCGGTAAACGACGTGTCATCGAGCTTGATCTCCAGCACGTTCAACTCGATTGACGACGATGTCAGTTTCGTCGTCGCATTCATTGTCAGGCTGCTGAGTGCGGCGGGATCTGCCGTTAACGGCGCCTCGACATCGAAGAGGTGCATTATGCTGCGCGGCGAAAACGTATCGATCGCCAGGTTGGCTGTGGCGGTGACGTCGGTCGCATAGGACAGAGACTGCACATCGGCGACAATATGCATGTCGAGCACGTTCAGGTCGATCTGCTCCATCGCGACCGCTGAATCCTTCGTAAACACCGTGATGCTGTCGCTGCCAAGGCGCAAGCTGGTCGGAATCGACGCCAGGCCGTCCAGCGACCCGTCGATCAGGAAATCATCGAGCCTGAGCTCCCCGCTCGCCGATTCGAAGACCATCGATGTCTTGAGCGAAACGGAGCCGCTCATGCCGGCGGGTTGCATATCGAAATTCAGAGTCGCGTCAACCGGCACGGCCGATCCGTCATCTTTCAGGCGCCCGATGTTCAGGTTCGCCTGGTCGACAACGATAAGGTCGCCTGTCTGCCTGTCGCTGTAGCTGATCTTCGCGTCGACGATCTGAACGGAGTTGACGTCAAGACCGCCGCTTGCGGCGCCACCCTCGGCAGGCTCATCGCTCGAATCTTCGGGCAGCAAGTCGGACCAGTTGTCGCGACCGTTCTGGTCGACCTCGAGATTGAGGCGCAGGGCGACGATATCGGCTGCGCCAACCTCAACCTCCTGGCGCAGGATTGCCGGCATCAGGCGAACGCTGAAACTGGCGCTATCGAAACTTGCCATCGGCGTATCGCCAAAGCCACTGGCATTGCCGAGACTGGCCTTGCCGACTTCGACGGCAAGCCACGGGAAAATATCCAGCGAAATATCGCCTTCGATGCTCAGTTCCCTGCCGGTTTGCTCGCGAACCTTGTTCGCAATATCGTCGCGGAAATCGTTCGGGTCGAAAAACAGGTAGAGCAAAATCGCCGCCAGCAGGAAGAGCGCGACAAACGCGCCTGCTGCGATAAGAAGAACCTTGATAATCCGAGCCATGCTGACACCTTGAGTTGCTGACCCCCAAGGGTACCAAACTCGAGCACAAAAAAGCCGGACTGCGGTGGCAATCCGGCTTCGCTACAAGGGCGCCGTCGGGCTATTTCTTGCAGATATTGATGTCGCCGTTCAAGGTCGAAATCGCCACCCGGCCGCTGCCACGCCCCTCGGTGAATTCAAGCTCCAGGCCCGGCGTGTACTTGCTGGTGCGCACGGGCTTTGGGCCGAAGCAGTTGCGAATCGATCCATTAAAGGTGTCGACGTCAAAGTCCGCCGAAACGTCGCCTGCGAACTCAATTTCAAGGTCGCCGTTGACGGTGTCAATCGAAAGCCTGCCGTTTTTGCGCAGGTTCGCAAGAAACTGGATCTCACCATTGACGGTTTCCAGCTCGACGCGATCGAATGAGCCTTCGTCGATGGTGACATCGCCGCTGACAGCCTCCGCGCTGACTTCGCCCGATACACGAAACAACGTGACGTCGCCGGATACAGTTGTCGCGGTGACATCACCGTCGGCATTGTTGCCCGATACTTCAACGTCGCCACTGACCGACTCGGCCCTCATGCGGCCACCGACATATTCCGTCGTGATATCGCCACTGACCGTGTGCAGGCTCTGGGTGCCGGCAACCTCGGAAACATCGATGTCCGCACTGACGGTGCCGACATCGATCGAACTCTTCTTGGGTACATTGATGTGCAGATCGCTGTCGATCGAACGGCCGCTGTTTCGCGGCACCTTGACCTTGATGCGCACCTTGTCGCCATCGCGTTCGACGATCAGCTCTTCGACGTTGCGGCCGAGCGTGCCGGTGACTTCGACAGCGCTGCGATTCCAGCCACCGATGGTCACCGACCCGGCGATATTGGATACTTCAACGAGACCGTCCGCCGCCGCGTCAACGCTCCTGCTCACTTCTTCGGCGTGCACCGCGACAGCAAACATTGCGGTCAGAATTACTGTCAAAAATCTATTCATCATCGTCTCTCAAATGATTCCGCGGGCATTGAAGCGCGCTAGATATCGTTCCTCATCATAACGTTTCTGGACAGACCGCTGACACGTCGCAGCAACGCAAGTTCTTCATGGTACATGCGCAACAGTTGTTCCTGCAGCAATGTGTTTTCAGGGTCTTTCTCCAGCTCGTCATTCATGTTGTTGATCGCCGTGTGGATCATTGTCAGGTTGGCTTTAATATCCGCTTCGGCTTCCGGTGACAGTCGTGCGAACTCAACGTTAAGTTCGGCGACCAGTCCATTTCGGGCATCCTGGAAACCCGGGCCCAGCGTATATCGGTTGCCGAACGACGCCTGTTCGAAAATCATGTCCGGTGTCGTGACAATCGCCCGCGGCGACGTATCTTTCACTGCCAGGTAAGTGATCGTCGATGTGGCACCAACCAGCAGCAACACCGCCGCGGCCTGCGCCAGCATCGGTCGCCAGCGGCTTGCCACCGGCTCGCTGATCGCCGCTTCAATGCCGGCCCAAAGGTCGCGCTCCGGGCGAACATCCGTCGCCAGTCGCGCCGCAGCCTGCATCAGTTTTTCATCGTTCATGCTTCAAATCCTTCCTGCTTCAATTGCTGCGCCAGGAGCCGTTTGGCCCGGTGCAGCTGTGCCTTGCTGGTGCCTGTCGCAATCCCCAGCATCTCGCCGGTTTCGTCGTGGCTGTAGCCATAGACGGCGTGCAATACAAAGACATTCCTTGCCCCTTCCGGCAACTGGTTGACAGCATCGGACAGGTCGCGCAGTTCGCCACTGTCGCCGGTCTCCAGTCGCGGCGGTGTCTCATCTGAAACCGCCATAATCCTTTCCTGC
Source organism: uncultured bacterium (assembly GCA_963976365.1). Lineage (GTDB taxonomy): Bacteria > Pseudomonadota > Gammaproteobacteria > Steroidobacterales > Woeseiaceae > UBA1847. Next base: position 80,303 of record CAXBKH010000001.1, read on the forward strand.
TCGCGCTTCGACTTTCGCATCCTTCCCAGTACCGAATTGACCGCTATGCGATGCAGCCAGGTCGAAAATGCGCTATCACCGCGAAACAAGTGAAGCTTGTTCCAGGCCTGTATGAACGCATCCTGTGCACAGTCCTCTGCTTCACTGACATTGCCGGTCATACGCAAGCAAACTCCATAGACCCTGTCGATATGCAGCCGATACAGCGCCTCGAAGGCACGCTTGCTCGAGCGCTGTGCCTGCTCGATCAACATTGCCTCTTCGGCCTGTGCATCGGTACTGACGGTTGCCATCGCCCGACTATAGTCGCTGGTCTCCGCCGTCAAAAGAGCCGCCAAGGATCATTTCTCCGTATCTAGTGACATTTGGATGTCGGGCGCCTGTTTAAGGTTTGAATTCGGGCCGCCTCACGCCTCAAAAAGTGGCGTAAGCGCCTGTGTTTACATATGATTCCCCTCCATGACATTCAATCATGCTCTTCTGGCTCTGGATAACTGATGTCGGGTCATTCCATTCTTTATCTGGGCAGTGGCGAATTTGCATCGGAATACCTGGGCGAGCTTCAGACCCTGCCCTGCTGCACCTACCTGACCCGCTCTTCGGATTTCAAGCTTCCCGACGATGCATCCTACATCGTGGACCTGGTGCTGCTGGAAGTCGGCCCGGTGATCGCCCGGACCGGGCAGACGCTCTCGGAGCTGATCAACGAACTGGCGCCTTACCCGGTTGTTGCGCTGGCAAGCAAGGACCGCGAGCATCGGGGCATCGCCGCCGTTCGCGCCGGTGCACAGGCTTATATCTGTGTTGATGACATAACGGTCGAAGCCCAGGAAACGATCTTCGACCACGCCGTCAAACGCGGCCGCCTGCAATCGCGGCTGTCCAATACCGACACAACCGTGCTGTCCATCTTGCGCAATATCAATGACGGCGTGATCGTCGTCGATCATGCCGGTCACGTGCTTGATATAAACCCGGCAGCACGAACGCTGCTCGGCATCAACCCTCGCATGCAACCCGACCCGAGCTGGGAACAAACCTTCTGCTGCATCGACGAATTCGGTGACAGTTACCGCAACTCTGCCGACCTGCCGTTGATGCGTGCACGCACCGGCGAAAAGTTTGCCAACCAGGTTGCCATCTATCGCACGCCGGAGCAGCCGGACATCGTGCTCAGTATCAATGGCCAGGGACTGTATGACGGTAATCGGGAACTGATCGGAGGCGTAATTACATTCAGGGACATCACCGAAAGTACGCGACGCACCTCGGAACTGGAAAAGCGGGCACAGTTCGACGAGCTCACCGGCCTAGCGAACCGCAGCCTGTTTGCCGAGCAATTGACACGCGCGATTGGTCGCAGCCAGAGAAAGTCTGCGCCGCTGGCCGCGTTGTTTATCGATCTTGATCGATTTAAATCGGTCAATGACACACTCGGGCATGACATCGGCGATGCCTTGCTGCGACAGGTGGCTGAACGTCTGCAGAGCAATGTCCGGGTTGGGGATTTTTGCGGCCGCTGGGGTGGCGACGAGTTTGTCGTTTGCCTGGAAGACTTCGGACCGGCCGGCAATGCGGCCGCGGCCGCGCAGAAGCTGCTGCTGGTTCTTTCGGAAAAGTACACGATTGGCAACAGCGAGGTTTACGCGACACCGAGTATCGGCATCTCGATGTACCCGGAAGCCGGCGATAGCGCCGAGCGACTGGTCAAGGCAGCGGACATCGCGATGTTCGAAGCCAAGAAGCGCGGCGGTGGACGATTCCAGTACTACTCAACGTCGCTGAATGCGAAGCTTGCGCAACGCGAAGAACTCGAGGGCGGACTGCGGCATGCGCTGGTGCGTAATGAGTTCGTGTTGCACTATCAACCTCGCATCGATCTGACGAGTAATCGACTGATTGGCCTTGAAGCCTTGCTGCGCTGGCAACATCCGCGCTTTGGCTTGTTGCCGCCAGCGCGGTTCCTGCCAATTCTTGAAAGCAGCGGACTCATTCATTCGGCCGGCGAATGGGTCATCACTACCGCGTGTCGCCAGCTCGCGGCATGGCAGCATCGCTTCGAGCTTCCGGACCTGTCGATTGCAATCAACCTGTCTCCGCAGCAACTGGTGCACAAGCGACTGGTCGATGTCATCGCCAAAGCACTCTCCGATACGGGGCTTGATCCGGGCTGTATCGAACTCGAAATCTGCGACGGCGATATGGTGCAAAAGAGAAGCTCTGAAAAAGAAATTCTTCGGCAGTTGCGAAAACTCGGTGTCCGCCTGTCACTCGATCATTTCGGCACACGTGATGTGTCGTTTGAGTCGATCGACAACGGCTTTGTCGACAGCTTTGTCCTTGACCAGGCTCTAATCGCCGATGTCGAAGAAAACAACAGCCACCAGCGCATCGTGCGTGCGGCCATTGCCATGGCTCAGGGCCTCGATATCGAAGTTACGGCGGAAGGTGTCGAAACCGTTCGTCAGCTCGAGTTTTTGAAAAGCTGCAACTGCAACCTGGCGCAGGGCTTTTTGATCAGCCGGCCAATGCAGGCGGAGAAGGTGTCGGCCATTTTGCGTTCCGAGATCGCCGGTACCTCACTGCTGGCACGAGGAATGCCCTGACAGGCTAACTTCTTAGCGCCGCCAGGAACTGCGCTGCGTCGCCGCCTTTCTCCAGCACTTCAACCAGTGCCGACCCGACAATCGCACCGGCAGCGTGTTTACCAACCGCCGCGACATCCGCCGCTTCACGAATCCCGAACCCGGCGCAAACCGGAATACTCGCGATCGACGCGACCTTGTCGAGATAGCCCGCCAGGTTAGCGGGAAGCCCGGATTCGCCGCCAGTGATTCCGGTAATCGTCACCGCGTAGACGAAGCCGCGCGACGCATCGCATAACGTCTTCAGACGAGCATCCGGTGTTGCGGGTGTCACGAGCTGAATCAGGCCGATGCCTTTTGCTTCCAGCGCCGTTCGCAAATCATGACTTTCCTCGAACGGCAGGTCCGGCACGATAAATCCACACACACCGGCGGCCAACGCACGCTCAGCCAGTTTGTCGTAACCGAATGCAAGCAGCGGGTTGAGATAGGACATCATGACCAGCGGCGTATCGACCTCGCCCTTCGCCGAATCCAGCTGTTCGAAAATCCACTTCAGGCTGACACCTTTACGCAGTGCCTCGAAACTCGAGCGCTGAATGGTCATGCCATCCGCCATCGGGTCTGAAAACGGAATTCCCAGTTCAACGACATCGCCGACCGATGCAATCTGCTTCAGCGTCGCAAGGAAGTCTTTCGGCTCGGGATATCCTGCTGTAATAAAAGGCACCAGCGCGGTGCGACCCGCGTCGTTGGCAGCGCGAATCGCCGCACTCAGTTTTTCATGCGCTGTCATGGCGGCGGGTCCTTTGTGGATACTGGGTTAAGGTCGGCATGTCTTTGTCGCCGCGCCCGGAGTTGCCGATAAGAATTCGTTTGCCCGGATTGCGCTTTGCGTAGTCACGAGCGGCCGCATAGGCATGCGATGTTTCGAGTGCCGTCAGAATGCCTTCGGTGGCACAGAGTTCTTCGAGCGCCTCGAGCGCTTCATCGTCCCTCGCCGAAATGTATTGCACTCGCCCGACGGCCTGCAGCAAAGCATGCTCCGGACCAACACCGGAATAGTCGAGACCGGCAGAAATGGAATGCGTCTCCTGCACCTGCCCGTCGTCGTCCTGCAAGATGATTGTGTATGAGCCCTGCAGGACGCCGGGTGTTCCGGTCGCCAGCGTCGCGGCATTCTGGCCAAGGCCATCGCCAGTACCGCCCGCCTCGACACCAATCAATTCGACGTCGTCGCCGAGCAAAGGATAGAACAATCCAATCGCGTTGGAGCCACCGCCGACGCAGGCAAAAGCAACGTCCGGCAAAGCGCCGGCCTGATCCAGCATCTGCTGCCGCGCTTCCTTGCCAATCACAGCCTGCAGTTCACGCACGAGGTATGGGTAAGGGTGTGCCCCGACGGCCGAACCCAGCAAGTAGTAAATCCCATCCGGGTCGGTAACCCAGGCGCGCAAGGCCTCGTCTATCGCTGCGCGCAGCGTCTTGTCGCCCGACTCGACGGCAACCACTTCGGCGCCGAGCCTTTGCATTCGATCGACATTCGGCGCCTGGCGTTGCATGTCGACAGCACCCATGTAAACGCTACACGGAAGGCCAACACGCGCACAGGCCGCCGCCGATGCGACACCGTGTTGGCCGGCGCCGGTTTCTGCGATAACGCGCTTGGCGCCGAGGCGCTTGGCGAGCAGTGCCTGACCAATCGCGTTATTGATCTTGTGTGCACCGGTATGGGCCAGGTCTTCCCGCTTGATCCAGACTTCAGCACCCCAGGCCTTGCTGAGTTGCGTTGCGAACGTCAGCGCCGTTGGACGACCCACCCACTCATGCAACTCTCGCTGGAACGCTTTCTGAAAGGCGGCGTCATGCAAGTGCTCACGTACACCCGCTTCAAGACGCTCGAACGCCGGCACCAGTGTTTCGGGAACATAGCGGCCGCCGAAAGGGCCGAAGCGACCGCGATCATCGGGCATTTCGCCGTTTATCGCTGCCTTCCGCAGCCGGCTGGCTTCCTCGGCCGTAAACAAACTGCTCATAACGAACTCTCCGCAGCACGAGCTGCTCTGATAAATTTCCTGATCAGGCCGATATCCTTACGACCCGGCTCGGATTCGACAGCGCTCGATACATCCACGCCATACGGTCGCACCTTCTGAACCGCCGTCGCGACGTTTTCGGCATGCAGGCCGCCGGCGAGCATCATTTGTCCGCCGAGCGCCAGCTTCGCCGCCACCGACCAGTCGACGGACATGCCCTTGCCGCTCTTGCGTCCCTCGTAAACATAAGTGCCATCCGTCGCGGGCGGCTGACCGCCCTCGCGATAAACCGGCCACCGTTCCACGATAGCGGGCACGTCCAGCGAGTCGAAATCTTCCGCGTCGGTCTGCAGCACATCGGGACGGAAATCACGCAGCACCGTCTGCCATTCGTCATTGGATGGGTGCAACATGACAGCCACGCGCCTGACGGTGCCAGGAACCATTTTGCTGATCTTTGCGGCTGTCTTTGGTGTCACCTTTCGGAGCGAATCTGCAAACACGAAACCGACGGCGTCCGCGCCGGCATCGACTGCTGCCAAGACATCGTCAGCCGTGTTTAGCCCGCAGATTTTTATCCGCAGATTCATTGTGCTGCCCCGGCTTCGCGCATCGCGGAAATCAATGCCGCCGGATCCTCGCTCCTCATCAGCGCCGTTCCGACCAGTGCGACCGGATAACCGAGTCCCGCGGCCCGTTTTGCATCAATGGCCGAGTGCAGCCCGCTTTCTGCAACGCACTTTGCCGCCGGCAGCATCGATGCCAGCTTTCGCAGCCGATCGGGATCAACTTCAAGGGTTCTGAGGTTGCGCGTATTGACGCCGATCAGGAGTTGATTTCGTGCCGCCCGATCCTGATTGGCGGCAATATCGAGCAACGCGGATGAGCGGCGCAGATCATCTTCGTCGAAACATTCAAGCAAGACAAACATCTCAAAGTTCCATGCCTCCTGGAGCATTGCTTCAAGGGTTGCATCGCTCAACATCGCGGCGATCAGCAACACGCCACTCGCGCCCGCTGCACGCGCTTCCCGAATCTGTGCCGGCGCAACCAGGAAATCCTTGCGCATGACCGGCACCTCCGGCACCGCGTCAACGACATGTTCAAGATGTTTCAATTCCCCGTCGAAACGACTGGGTTCCGTCAGTACCGATATGGCTGCGGCACCGCCCGCCGCGTACGCAGTGGCCCTGCTGCGACGTGCTGTTTCGGCATCGATGTGTTCGGCATTTCGCAGAAGGCCTGCGGCGGGCGAACGTTCCTTGATTTCTGCAATGACATCGAAGGCACCGAGTTTCAGCGCAACGACGGGCCTGTCAAAATCGGAGGAACGAAACTGCGTTTCATTCACCAGCGCCGCCCGCTCCCGGCTGCTGGTCGCCATTTTTTTCAGGAAATCGCCCATTAGTCGCCGAAGTGTTGTTCGAGGCGCGCAAGAAACCTTTCTGCGCGGCCGTCGTCGATAGCAGCGGCCGCCGCGGCGACGCCATCCTTCGCAGTCTTTGCAATGCCCTGAACTTCGAGCACCAGTGAAGTACCCATCAACAACGCATCCCGGTGCGCAGCTTTGTCATCACCGGTAAATACGCGTTGCAACTCGCGGGCATTATGCGCCGCGTCGCCACCTGCAAGATCATCGGGCTGGCAGCGCTTCAACCCATAGTCTTCCGGACTGCGCCGGGTCTCGGTGACGCTTCCAGGGCGTACATCGTAGAGCCAGAACTCACCCGCCGGCGTCGCCTCATCCCAACCCGGGTCGCCATGCACGACGAACGCGCGCTCCAGCGGCATGCCTGACAGCGTATCCGCCATCAACCGTGCCGCCGCCTTGCTGTATGCGCCGATCAGCTGGAACGGCGGCGCCGCCGGATTGGTCAGCGGACCGAGGACATTGAAAACGGTACGGACCGACAGCGCCGCCCGAATCGGTACGACGGCTTTCATCGCCGGATGATAGGCGGGCGCAAACAGGAACGTGAAATTCGTCGCGGCGAGACATTCGACCGCTTCTTTCTCATGCAGCGGCAACGGCATGCCCAGGCACTCCAGCATATCGGCGCTGCCCGAGCGACTCGACACCGAGCGGTTGCCGTGCTTGACCACGCGCGAGCCGCAGGCAGCCGCCAACAGCCCGGTTCCGGTCGAAAGATTGAGGCTTCCGGAACCGTCACCGCCGGTACCGACCGTATCCACCGTCGGCGCACCGTCGGGAATCGCCGGATGAATGGCCAGCTCGCGCATGGCCGTCGCAAAGCCGCGAATCTCGTCGGCGGTCTCACCCTTGGCTCGCATGCCCGCGAGCAAGGCACCCGCCAACGCCGGCGGCAACTCACCTTCAGCGAGTTTCATCATCAGGTCATATGCCTGTTGCTCGCCAAGCGCCTCACCGTTGAGGAGACTATCCAGTAGCAGGCTGTATTCCTTGCTCATGGGCGCTCCATGCGCATGAAGTTTGTCATCAGCGTATCCCCTTCGGGCGTCAGCACACTTTCCGGGTGAAACTGAACGCCTTCGATCGGCAGCGTCTTGTGACGCACGCCCATGATCACTCCGCCTTCGGCAGTCGCGGTCACCTCGAGGGTTGTCGGCAGGGAGTCGGTTTCTGCACACAGCGAGTGGTAGCGACCCACCTCGAAGGGTTGCGATATGCCTTCGAACACCGTTTTGCCGTCGTGCTCAATGAGGGATGTCTTGCCATGCATCAGGCGCTCGGCACGCACGATATTGCCGCCCTGCTGCTGCACGATGCTCTGGTGACCGAGGCAGACACCGAGGACCGGTACACGGCCTGCAAAGGCCTCGATCATCGCGATCGATACACCGGCGTCCTCCGGCCGACCCGGCCCCGGCGAAATGACGAGGTGTGTCGGATCGATTGCCAGACCCTCGTCGACACTGATCATGTCGTTGCGATACACCATGACTTCGGCGCCATGCGCAGCAAATGCCTGCACCAGGTTGTAGGTGAACGAATCGTAATTATCGATCAGCAGCATTCGTACGTGAGCGAAGGATTTCGAGCCCATCACAAACCCTCCTCGGCCATCTCGAGGGCACGTCGCAATATAGCGCTCTTTGCCAGCACTTCCTGGTATTCCCTGGCGGGTACGGAGTCGGCAACGATACCGGCCCCCGCCTGGAAACTGTACTCATCGCCGGAAAAAACCAGTGTACGAATGGTGATTGCCTGGTCCATGTCGCCACTCAGTCCGAAATAGCCCGCCGTACCGGCATACAGACCGCGCCCGGTGTTTTCCATCTCTTCGATAATCTGCATCGCACGCACCTTCGGTGCGCCAACCAGGGTGCCGGCGGGAAAGCTCGCGGCAAACAAATCGAACTGGTCAAAAGGTTCAGCGAGTTTTCCCTGCACGCCGCTGACGATATGCATCACATGGCTGTAGCGTTCGATGGCTCGATAAGGTTCAACCTTTACGCTGCCAGGACTTGCTACGCGACCCAGGTCATTGCGGGCGAGATCGACCAGCATCACGTGCTCGGCCGCTTCTTTAGGGTCGGCCAGCAATGCCTTTTCGTTGGCAATATCTTCCTCTGCGTCGGCACCGCGCGGCAAGGTGCCGGCGATAGGTCGTAACGACGCAGTGTCGCCATGCAGTTTGACCAGCGCTTCCGGCGAGGAGCCGACGACCTGCAAGTCGCCAAAGTCGAAATAGAACATGTACGGCGATGGATTGAGCAATCGAAGTGCCCGATACGCTTCAAAGGGCGGCACGTTGGTCTTGCCGCGAAACAATACCGACAGCACGATCTGGTAGATATCACCCGCCGCGATATATTCCTTGCACGCCTCAACTCGCTGGGAGAATTCCTTCTCGCTCAGGCTCGCCTCGGGTTGCTGCACAGACACGCTATTGCCTGATGCCGGAACCGCTCCGCGCAGTAGCTCGATCACCTTTGTGCGCAATACCTGCCGTTCCGACTCCGGCCCGTCGTGCAGGATGGCAACTCGTCGGGTCAGGTGATCGAATACCAACAGGGATGCCGGTGCAACAAACGCCGCATCCGGAATGCTTGTCTGTTTCTCGGTGTCGACGGGCAGGCGCTCGAAGAGACGCACAACATCGTAGCCCGACACACCCACCAGCCCACCGGCGAAAGGCAAGTCCTTGTCCGGCTGCGGTCGCGGTGCTATTTCGAGTACCCGCCGCAACGCAGCCAGGTATTCCTGCCGGTTCTCCGGTCTTGGCTCCTGCTGGCCGTCGATTGTCAGCGACGCCGCGTCCATGCGAACTTCCACGGCATCACCAAACCCCAGGAACGAGTAGCGCGCGAGGCGCTCACCGCCTTCCACGCTCTCGAGCAGAAAGCGCGGCCGGAGTGCCTTGAGCTTCAGGTACGCTGACACCGGGGTGTCAAGGTCGGCAGCGATATCAAAGGGTGCCTGCATTGTTTGTATTGCGGCCTTAAGCCACTCCTGCGTTTGGGCATAAAAAAACCCGTCCCTGATTGCGGCAGAGACGGGCTTCGAATTTTGCGTTGCTCAGCTAAAAGTCAGCCGGCGGCCCCCTCTTTTGTGGGCTGCCACCACCAGTTCAGGATGATTTGAGCATTCATGGGTCCGAGTATTACCGCCACATCCGGTATCGTCAAGGGCGGGAAAGTTACAACTGATACAGCATCGGCAAAACAATCGAGAAGCCGACCCACATGATGATGGTCAATGGAATTCCGACACGCAGGAAATCGGAGAATTTGTAGCCGCCCGCTGTCATGACCAGCAGGTTGGTCTGGTAGCCATAAGGCGTCGCAAAACTCATGTTGGCGCCGAACAGTACCGCGAGGATAAAAGGCTCAGGACTGACACCGAGCTGTGTGGCGATGCTGATCGCGATCGGGGTCCCGATCGCTGCCGCCGCATTGTTCGAGACAATATTCGTCATGATCGTCATCAACAACATGAAGGCACTCAGGATCATGGGTGCCGGCAATCCCGAGGCAATATTGACGAAACTGACGGCGAGGTAGTCCGCCATGCCGGTGCCCATCAGCGCCTTGCCGAGCGCCAGTGCCGCGACGATGATCATGACGACCGGGATCGACAGGGCTCCCGCCGCGTCACGCCAGGCAAGAGCGCCGGTTGCGATCATCAGCCCAAGACCCAGCAGCGCACTAACGGCGATGGGCATGATGCCGAATGCAGCGAGTCCGACAACGCCGCCCATGATGAACAGTGCACGTTTCGCATGGTGCGTTTGCGGGAGTGTTGTCGCGCCGTCAAGAACCAGCATCGCGCCATTCTCTTTGAGGTTGGCGATTGCGTCGCTGGTGCCCTGAACCAGCAGCACGTCACCGGCCCGAAGTCGAATCAGGTTCAGGTCACCGGTCACCTGCGAGCTCGGCGCGCGTGCGCGGTGCAGGGCCAGCGGCAGCAGACCATAGCTGTTGGTGAAACGCGCTGCCGCGAGGCTGCGCAAATGCAGCGGCGAACCGCGTGTAACAACCACTTCCGCCAGGTGCTGGCCTTCTGCCTTCAGCGGTGTCTCGTCATCAATCGGGTGCTCGTTGTCGGCGATGTTGTACAAAGTCGCACCAAGCAACTGCTCATAGTGTTTCAGGTTCTCCGGCGAGTCCTTGACGAACAAGCGATCGCCGGGCTGGACGATGACGGACGGCAACTTGGCGAGAAACAGGGTTTCCGTTCGCTGAATCTTGTCGATGCGCAGATTGCCCTCGGCCTTGGCCAGAATTTCCGACAAGGTTGCGCCGTCGGCGAAACCGCCTTCCTTGACATGCAACTGCGCACTGAAAATGCGCGGAGACGTATCTGCCATTGGCGGTGTGCGGTCCGGCAGCAGTCGCGGAGCAACCAGCCACAGGAACAAAAGCCCGAACCCTCCGACAATCGCGACCGGCAAGACCCACTCAAAAAGACTGAACTCGTACTGGCCCATGTCACGTGCGATACCAACAACGAGCAAGTTGGTCGACGTACCGATCGTTGTAGACATGCCGCCAACAATCGTCGCGAGCCCCATCGGCAGCATGACCCCGGATACCGGGAACTTGGCTCGCAGCGACGCGCCAACGAGAATTGGCATCAACAACACCACGATCGGTGTGTTGTTCATGAATGCGCTGAGTATCGCGCCGGCGACAAGCGTCACCAACAGTGCCAGCACCGGCCGTGAAGACCAGGCACGACTCACGACGGTCGCGAGCGGTTGCAATGCGCCGGTCGTCTCAAGTGCCTTGCCGACCATCATCAGCGCACAGATTGCGACCAGCGCCTCGTTGCCGAAGCCGGCGAAGAAATCGATGGGCGCAAGAACCACCTCGCCCGCTTTTTCGTAAGGGACTAGCTGAAAGCCGGCAACCAGGATGATAAGGATTGCGAGCGATGATGACTCGAGCGGAATGTTGTCGCGCGTAAACAGGAATAACGCGACAGCCGTAAGTATCAGTACTGCGATTCCGTGGGCATCAGGAGTGATTGCTTGCAATACGCTCTCTCATTCGACCAGCGCCTGTCGCGGCGACGATCGGCTACGTTATCCCAGATCACACCTGCTTCGCAACGAGACCCGCACCATCGTTGCAACGCACGATGGCTGCCAGCCGCTCATGAAACCCTTTGAAATCATTGACATTCCAGTGCCGAATACTGGCGTCGCACTGGAATGCCAGCGAATCGGCGAATCGTGTCAGCGGCAGCAGGTCTGCGTAACGCAGATCGGCCGGCTGATGGCGCGGAAACACGTCCCAGGGTGAAATCGTTGTCAGGTTTCGATGTCGTACAGCGACGTCTTGCAATGCGCGCCTCCAGCGCCGTCCCCAGCGACGCGACTGCCGGGTTTGCATGACAAGCGATCCGGCTTCATCGAGTGCCGGGCACCAGCTTTTGTTCACGGCAAGATATCGCGATCGATCGTGCAACACCTGGCATGCCCATTCTGCAAGTTCTTCCATATCCCGCAATGTCTGCAGTGAGGTCGGGTCGTCACCACGGCATTTAACTATGTCGCCCCAGCCGCGCAGTGCGATCGCAAGGCGCCGATTAAGCCAGCTGTCGTACTCGACCAGGGAATCGCTCCATTCGGTCCGGTCGTGCAGTGTGTCGCCTTCATCGACACAGGACTCAAGCATGTTCTTCAGGGCGCTCATGGCAAGCGCTCCGTCGCCGTCGACGAAAGTGGCAAGATCGACCTGCAACGGCACCCAGGCTGAATGTGTCGGCACGCGCATGCAGACCTGTGGCGAATAGTCGCTCGCCGGCTCCGCCGGCAATAATGGGCAGGCAGACGTGACGAACGACGGTTCGAGGAGCAGAAACATCGCTTTATCTTGCGGTCATGGCCGGTTTCGCGCCGCGTCTCAAACTCGGCGGCTTGTGGAGTTTCAGCCCCGCCCCCGGGATGTCTGGCACACCTGCCTGCAGCGGTGTACCTTTCGTTGCATTATTGTTGCAGTACGAGCAGGACGGCCATGCCTTCATTTGATGTAGTTAGCGATTTCGATTCCCACGAAGCAAGAAACGCGGTGGACCAGGCCAACCGTGAGGTCACCACGCGCTTTGACTTCAAGGGGACGAACTCGAAATTCGAGATTGAAGACGATGTGATTACGCTCAGCTCGCAGTCTGACTTTCAGCTCCGGCAGATGATCGATATTCTGAATCAGAAGCTGGCCAAGCGTGGTATCAACCTCGCGTGTCTCGAGGAGCAGGCGCCGGATCTGTCGGCCAGCGTGGCTCGACAAAAAATTATTCTGCGCCGGGGAATCGATACCGAGCGGGCGAAGAAGCTGGTGAAACACATCAAGAACGCCAAGATGAAAGTGCAGACCGCTATCCAGGGCGACAAGCTGCGCGTCAGCGGCAAGAAGCGCGACGATCTGCAGGCGGTCATAGCGCTCCTCAAGGACTACGACGTGGACCTGCCGCTGCAATACGAAAACTTCCGCGACTAGCCCGAATGGATACCGGCCATCACAAGTCCCTCAGGCGCCAGGATATAACGTTTGAGGACAAGGACCAGGCACTGCGTGACGATGTGCGCATGCTTGGCGCCATGCTCGGCGACCTCATACGTGAGCAAAGCGGCGACGAGCTTTACGAGTTTGTGGAGAATGCCCGTCTGCGCGCGATTCGCCGCCGCGAGGGCAATGAAAAACCGGGCGAGGAATTATCCGAGCTGGTCGGTGGCCTGGACCCGAAAGAAGCCCTGCAAGTCATCCGCAGCTTCTCGACCTACTTCCAGATGGTGAACACTGCCGAGAAAGTGCATCGCATTCGGCGACGGCGCGATTACCTGCGCGACGTCGTTCACTACCAGCCGGGCGGGCTGGAAGACACGTTTATCAAGCTGAAAGCCTCCGGCCTCGATGCCGATGGTCTGAATGACCTGCTCAAGTCTCTTTTGATCGAACCCGTTTTTACCGCGCATCCTACAGAACCGACGCGGCGTACAATGCTGCGCAAGGAACAGAACATCGTCAAGCATCTTGTCGACATGCTCAACCCGACGATGACACCGCAGGAAAAAGAGGCAGCGCTGCAGAATATCCGACTGCTTGCGACAACCGGCTGGCAGACTGACGAGCATCCGTCCGAGCAGATGACGGTTGCCGATGAACTCGAGCACGTGCTTTTCTTTGTCACCGATGTCTTGTATCGGGCGATTCCGCCGTTTTACGAAGACATCGAAAGCGCCGTAAAGCGCATCTACGGCGACGACGGCAAGAAAGTCACGGTGCCGAACGTGTTGCGCTTCGGTTCCTGGGTCGGCGGCGACATGGACGGCAACCCGTTCGTCAACGCGAAAACGATTCGGGCAACGCTTGCGCGCCAGCGTGCGCTGGTACTCGACCTGTACTACAACGAATGTGCATCCCTCGGCGCCAAGCTCAGCCAGTCGTTGGATCGGGCAACATTCGGGCAGGAGATGCTCGACAAAATCGAGAAGTACCGTGCGATCTTCCCGAATGCCTATCACGCCGTTCCGGCCCGCCACCGGGATATGCCGTACCGTGTGTTCCTGCGGCTGATTCAACAAAGGCTGCAAACGACCTACGACGACGACGTTTTTCCTTACGAAAAAGTCGGCCAGCTGATCGACGACATCAACCTGATCGCCGACAGCCTCGCCAAGAACAAGGGTGAGCAAGCCGGTCTGTTCGCGGTGCGGCGATTGTTGCGGCGCATCAATACGTTCGGATTTCACCTGGTCACGCTGGACGTTCGCCAGGACGCGGAGGTACATCGTGCCGTCATCGCGGAGTGCCTCGGAGAACCGGACTGGGATGAATGGTCTGTGGAAGACCGAACTGCGCGGCTGGTCGACGCGATATCGACCCGGGAAAGCGCAGCCCTGACGCTGAGTACTCAGGCAAGAAAAACCATTGCGGTCTTCCAGGCGATTGCCTTCTGCCGTCGCAAGTATGGTTCGAGGTCTATCGGACCGTTTATCGTCAGCATGACGCAGGGCGCCGATGACATCCTGTCAGTGCTGTTGCTGGCGCAGTGGGGTGAGCTTCACAACAGGCGCGGCTATGTGCCACTGGATATCGCGCCGCTCTTGGAAACCGTTGGCGACCTGCAAAATGGGCCGGCCATTCTGGACGCCCTGCTCGCGACGAACCTGTATCGCGATCACCTGCATCGTCGCAAGAATCGGCAGATGATCATGATCGGCTATTCGGACAGCAATAAAGACGGTGGCCTCGCCTCGGCACGCTGGGCCTTACAGGGCGCCCAGGAAATTATCGCCAAAGCGGCCGAATCGCGAGGGATAGAGCTGACATTGTTCCATGGACGTGGCGGCACGGTCAGTCGCGGCGGCAGCAAGACACACGTCGCAGTTCTCGGCGCGCCACCGGGAACGGTCAATGGCAGGCTGCGCGTTACTGAGCAGGGCGAGATCATCAACGAGAAATACGGCTTGCGCGGTATTGCGTTGCGCACGCTGGAGCAAGTGACGGGTTCCGTGGCACTGGCGACCGCTATGCCTCGCCATCGTGGCAGTGATGATCCCAAGTGGCACAAGATGATGGATGTTATTGCCGATGAGAGTCGCCGCGCCTATCGAAAGCTGGTCTATGAAACGCCGAATTTCTACCCATACTTTCGCGAGGCAACGCCGATTGACCTGATCGAGCGCATGCGAATCGGTTCACGTCCCTCTTCGCGCCGCAATCAAACGGGCATTGAAGATCTGCGGGCCATTCCCTGGGTGTTCTCGTGGACACAGTCACGACTGGTATTGCCGGGTTGGTATGGCATTGGCAGCGGCCTCAACAAGGCGATCGAGGAATTTGGTGAAGATGCCGTTGCTGAAATGTTTCGTGAATGGTATTTCCTGCGATCACTGACGGCTGACACAGAAATGGTTCTTGCCAAGTCCGATATCGGCATTGCGGAGCTTTACTCCAGGCTCGCGGGCGATCTTCACGATGAATTTTTCCCGGTTATCACGGACGAATACAATCTGAC
This sequence comes from uncultured bacterium, assembly GCA_963976365.1. Classification (GTDB taxonomy): domain Bacteria; phylum Pseudomonadota; class Gammaproteobacteria; order Steroidobacterales; family Woeseiaceae; genus UBA1847. Next base: position 95,371 of record CAXBKH010000001.1, read on the forward strand.
GCTCGACCTGGTACTGCGATTCTCCGACCATGATGCCTTGCTCGACGGCGACATCACCTTGCAGCGCGCGATTATGCTGCGCAATCCCTACGTGGACCCGATGAGCCTGATGCAGGTCGACTTGTTAAAGCGCTGGCGGGAGTCGAATCGCGAGGACAAGGATATCTTCGATGCGCTGCTTGCCAGCATCAATGGCATCGCGCAGGCGCTTCAGAATACCGGCTAACATCAGGCCTCGAAGGTAGTGCGGCCGCCCAGCACGGTGCGGACTACGTTGATGTCAATTATCGAACCGGGATCGACTGCGTTCGGATCCTTGTCGAGAATAACGAAATCGGCCAGCTTACCGGCTGTCAACGATCCCTTGGTGTGTTCCTCGAATGACGAGTAAGCGCCGTGGACCGTGCAAATACGCAGAGCATCGGTCACGGATATCCGCTGACTCGGCCCCCACACGCGACCGCGCGTATCCTGCCTCGTTACCATGCTCTGGATCGCCATCATCGGCTCGAATGGCCCTGGCGGATAGTCTGACGCCGGCGCGACCGGAATTCCGTAGTCGAGGAAACTGCGATGAGCAAACATGTGCTCCATCTTCTCCGCGCCATACTCGGTCCACTTGTTGCCATGAAAGTACGCGTACGTATAGAACGGAAAGGGTATAGCCCCGGTTTCTTTTATGCGCGACAAGAGATCCGGATTGACCAGTGAGCAGTGCTCGATTCTGTACCTGGGATTTTCACCCTGGTGGTTTTTTAAGACGCGTTCGTAAGCCTTCAGAACCATGTCGATCGTGACGTCTCCATTGGCGTGAATGCCGACGCGGAAATCGTGGGCAACGGCATCATCGACAGCCGCATCAATGGCTTCCTGCGTCATTGTCAGGATGCCGTAGTCGTCCGGTCGCCCGAGGTAGGGCGTCGACATTCGCATCGTGCGCTCGGACGCGGACCCGTCTGCCGAAAACTTTACAGCGCCGATACGAATCATATCGTCGCCGAATCCGGACCGAACGCCGGCATCTTTCAGTGACTGATAAAGCTCGCCGCGGCCGAATGGCATCACCGAGACCCTGAAATTCAGATCACCAGCAGCTCTGGCATCCTGCAAAGCCACCAGGCCCTCCCGGTCGCCCCATGCATCGGTGGTTGACGTGAGTCCGTACGATGCCATGCGTTGGGATGCAACACGCACAGAGTCCTGGCGAACCTTGCGGTCAATGACCGGCCATGTCCCATGCTCGAACAGGGTCTCGATCGCGAGCTCGGCAACCTTGCCGGTGAATTCTCCATTTTCTCGATAATACTTTCCGCCGACCGGGTCCGGTGTGTCCATGGAGATGCCCGCGACTTCGAGGGCCTTCGAGTTGATGACGCCGGTGTGTCCGCCGCGGTGCCACACAAATACCGGATGATCCGGTACGGCCTCATCGATATCGCGCCGATTAAGCGGTCGCTCGTCTTCAAATTTTGTGTCGTCGTACATGACTCCGCGCACCCAGTGTCCCGGCGGTGTCTTCGCTGCCTGCCGGCGCAGCGCGTCCTTGACGTCGGCGATACGCGGCAAATTGACGTTCGCACTCACCGCGTGTTCGGGCACGATCGGGTGGCTGTGTCCATCGATAAAGCCCGGCACCAGCGTCATGCCAGCGGCATCGATCACTTTCGTATTCGGGCCGACGAGATTGCCGATGTCCGCATTGGAGCCCACCGCCAGAATATGCTCGCCACTGACGGCAAGAGCCTCTGCGTTCGGTGCGACCGGATCCATCGTGAGTACATTTGCCCGCCGGACGACCAGATCGGCCTGCGTGCCCCGGGAGGCTGCCCGGCCGGACCCGGGGGCAGCAAGCAAACCGAGGGGTAAAGCAGCACTTGCGGTATGCAGCAATCGTCTTCTGGTTATTTTTCTCATTACCGTTTCCTTAGTCTGTCTGTCGGCTGCGTCATTTGAACTTGAATGAGCTAGTCCGAACCCGGCGCGTCTTCCTGAAAAGTCGTGACCCGCTCCGGAATGACTTCCCAAGAGGCCTTGGAGCCAACATAGATGTGGCGCCCGATTTCGACACCCGGATCGGCGTCCGCGCAACCAAGCGCGATGCCGTGAATACTGCCCTGGTAGATTCCGCAAAGAGTCGAGCCACACTTGCTGCAAAACTGCAGGCCGAATCCCTGTCCACTCTGATACGTCGTCAACAACGCCTCGCCGGCAAGCCACTGAAACTCGTCGGCATTGACCTCCGCATAAGCTGATGCCTGGGAACTGAATGCCCTGCGGCATCGGGAGCAATGACATGAGCGCGCATCACGAAGTTTGCCTTTGACTATGTACTTGACGGACCCGCAAAAGCACTCGCCTGACACGCTCATCGGAACCTCCTTCTATTTCTCGAGAACCACATTGTCCGATTCGCCGCCAGGTTCCGCGGCTTCGAGCCGTTCTGCGAGGCTGATTGCAGATGCGGTGAATAGGATAGTGACAGCGGCAAGTCTTAGCGGCGAATACCGTCCTGAGTTCATAAGTGTGCCCCTTTTGTAAAACCGGTCAGTGGTTGTGGCCAGTCAGAATAGTCCGAGCGAAGTTTATCTGGCAAGGTCATGGATTAATTGCTAGCTTGCCCTTCATGTCGCATGTGCGGATTCGCCGCTTTGCGTCGCCATCAAATCTACCCGGGAGATGCACTGTGAAGCTATTCGTCTCAACTCTCGTGCTGCTGACCCTCGTGCTGCCATTGTCGATTGTGTCGGCAGAGAATCAGAGCGATCAAAAAGCGGTTCTCATTACCGGTGCCACAACCGGCATCGGTCGCGCAACTGCCGAGCATCTCGCGGCGGCCGGTTATTTTGTTTATGCAGGCGCGCGCAAGGACGCCGACATGGACGAGCTGAATAAGATCAAAAACATCATGGCCGTGCGAATCGATGTCACCCGGCAAGAGCAAATCGATGCCGCCGTAGCACTGATCGAAAAGCAGGGTCGTGGACTCTGGGGCCTGGTGAACAATGCGGGTGTCAATGTCGTGGCGCCCTTGATTGAGGCCGATGAAGACGACTTCGAGTTCCTGTTCGACATCAATGTCTTCGGCGTTTTTCGCGTCACCAAGGCATTCGCACCTCTGATTATTGAGTCCCGGGGCAGAATTGTGAACATCAGCTCGATTTCCGGTGTGCTCTCGGGCGGTGGTTATGGCATGTACTCCGCAAGCAAGCACGCGCTGGAAGCAATGACCGATGCGCTCGCCAATGAAACCAGGGACCTGGGCGTCAAGGTTTCCGCTGTGAATCCGGGCAATTTTGCTTCCGAGATTGGCCTGACTCGCTGCAAGCGATTGCTACAAGACACCGGTGCCGATGACTGGGGCGTGTACGAAGGGCGCCGGCAGGAAATGATCGACGGCTGCAAGAAACGGCTGCAGGCCGGCGTCACCGGTGAAGGTACGCCGCCCACTGCTGTCGCACACGCCGTAGAACGGGCGCTTTTCGACGAGCATCCGCGAGATCGATACCTGGTGGTTCCTGAACAGGTCGAGGCTGGCTGGACGATTGCAAAATCGATCGAAGAGCTACTGGCGCTCAACGTCGGCCACGAACACAGCTTCAGCCGCGATGAAATCGTCGACTTGATTGATGCCATGTGGCCATTCGCCAGCGGCGAAAAATCATGGGACGATGCCGAAGACGAAGCCGCGATGGATGCGTACATGGACGCCTGGATGGAACGGCGTCCGCTGCAATAAAAACCAGCCTCTACGAATCGACAAAAGACGCGTAGTCGGCCAGTTCCTTGCGCCGTATGTCCGGGACCCTTGCGTCCGGGTCGGGATAGCCCACGACCAGCAACAAAAACGGGCGCTCGCTTTTCGGCCGGCCCAGAATGTCGTTCAGGAACTTCATCGGGCTGGGCGTGTGAGTCAGGGTCGCAAGCCCCGCTTCGTGCAGTGCGGCTATCAGTATTCCGGTGGCGAGACCGGTCGATTCGCCCGGGTAGTAGTGCTTTACTTTGCGGCCGTCGGGTAGTTCACCGTACTTCTGCAGGAATACGGCAATCAGGTACGGCGCCGTCTCCAGAAATGGCTTGCGCTCGTCGGTGCCGAGCGGCTCCAGTGCAGCCAGCCACTCTTCTGACGCTCGATGCTCATAGAATTCTCGTTCCTCGATTTCGGCTGCTTCGCGAATGCGCTTTTTTGTCTCGGGGCCACTGACGACAACGAAATGCCATGGCTGCAGATTGGCGCCACTCGGCGCCGTATTCGCTGCCTTGAGCGCCGTTTCGATGACATCGCGTGGCACCGGCCGATCTGAAAAATCGCGAACCGTCCGACGACGATCAAGGTTCTCGTAAAACTGCCTGACCCGCTGCCGCATCTCCTCGATCGGGTATTCGCGATATCGTTCCAGGGGGATGCTCGGATAGTCAGTCACACTAGCTCCTTTTTTGCAGGACGCTCCACTCTTCAGTGTCGCGTTCGGATACCGCACGTCCGCGCACCGAGATTCCGGCTTCATGTACGCTGTCGGCACGGCCCGATATTAGCGGATGCCACGGGGCCAGATCGTCGCCGTCGGCGATCAGGCGGTAGGCACATGTCCTCGGCAACCAGTTGAATGCTTCCGGTTCGTCGATCGTCAGCGTCAGGCATTCGGCGACCTGCTTTGCACGATGAGCGTAATCGGTACAACGGCAGGTATCGAGGTCGAGCAGTCTGCAGGCGAGGTCCGTGTAGAAAACCTCGCCGGTTTCCTCATCCTCGACCTTGTGCATGCAACACAAAGCGCAGCCGTCGCACAGGGACTCCCACTCCGCGGCAGTCATTTGCGACAACGATTTGCGTTTCCAAAACTGATCGTTCATCGTCCGGTACTCTGCTCTACAACGCCTCGAATATCCATATGAAAGCTGTATTTCTCGACTTCGCCACGATGGGACCCGGTCTCGATGTCAGCGCCATGCGCGCTTTGTTGCCGAAGCTCGACATTTTCGACACCACCACACGCGATGAGCTTGAACAGCGAATTGACGGCGCCGGGATCGTCCTCACAAACAAGGCGCGATTCTCAAGCGAACTCTTGAGTAACAACCCGTCGCTGCGCCTGATCGGGCTCACCGCAACCGGAACGGATAACGTCAACCTTGATGCGGCGCGTGAGCACGGCGTGGCAGTTTGCAATATTCGAAATTACTGCACCACCTCGGTCGCGGAACATGTATTTGGATGCCTGTTGAGTCTTGCACACAGCCTGCCACGCTACGACGCTGCCGTTAAGCGAGGCGCCTGGCAGGAATCCAAAGACTTCTGCCTGCTGACGTATCCGATTCGCGAGTTGAGCAGCATGACACTCGGTATTGTCGGTTACGGTGCGCTCGGAAAGGGTGTCGCGAAGATTGCCAGAGCGTTTGGTATGAACGTCATCGTTTCCGCACGGCCAGGGACATCCAGCGTCGAGGACAATCGCGTTGCGTTCGAGGAAGTTCTTGAGCGGTCGGATGCGATATCGCTGCATTGCCCGTTGACACCGGCAACGACAGGGCTGTTCGGCGTCGACGAGTTTCAGAAAATGAAACCCGATGCGATCCTGATCAATTCAGCGCGCGGCGGACTGATTGATTCGGCGGCACTTGCCGATGCGCTGGAGACTGGTGCCATCGCAGGCGCTGCGATCGACGTGTTGCCGGAAGAACCGCCGGTCAGCGGCAACCCGTTGCTCGACTACACCGGTTCGAACCTGATAATCACACCGCATATCGCCTGGGCTACAAACGAAGCACGCCAGGCCGCCATCGATGAACTGGTCGCAAATGTTGCTGCCTTTCTCGCCGGCGAACGCCGCAATCGCGTGATTTAAGCCCCGACAACCTGCCTCGCCCACTGCACGATCTGCCGCACTCGTGGCGAACCGAGATCGTAGGCCTCGTCAAAAGACATCCAGCGCCACTCATGATGCTCTGGCTGGCCGGTTTCCGGCGACAGCCCCATTACCACGTCGGCCGTCTCGGTACGACCCAGGTAATAGCGCGCGACTTTGCCCCGGCTATACGGCCCGGTCTCGAAAAAACGGTCTGCCCACTCGGTAACGAGGTCGTCAATCCCGGTTTCTTCGCGGACCTCGCGGAACGCTGTCTGCAGAGGTTCTTCACCCGGTTCCCGAATGCCCTTTGGGAAGTCCCAGTGATGATAGGCTCGCAACAGCAGCGTCTTCCAGTCGTTGCCCGTCCTGCGTACCACAACGAAACCGCAGGATAGCTTGTGCTCCATCAGGCGTTGACCTCCCGCAGCACATCGGCAGGCCGTGAGTTCACCGCGCTGCGAGCCGCGAAATAACCGCTGATACAGACGATGAACACACCGCCGGAGACGCCCGCAAGCCAGAGCATCGGGCTGAATTCATACGGTAACTCAAACAACTGCGTTGCGATGAGGTAGGCGAGTACCGATGCGCCGGCCGACGCAAGGACTCCGGCGGCCGTACCCAGTGCGGCAAACTCCGCCATAACACCAGCAAACACGGTACGCTTCCTGGCGCCAAGAGCACGCAACATCGCACTCTCGAAACGACGTTCATCGATCGTCGACTGCACTGCGGCGAACAACACGGCAATGCCTGCCGCAAGCGTGAACACAAACACTGCCTGCACTGCAAGACTGGCCTTTTCGATGATGCCGCGAACCTGTTCGAGTATGGCGCCAAGGTCAATCACTGAAATACTGGGATGGGCACGCATCAGGTCGACGAGAAACGCCTGCTTGTCGTCTGCAACCCGCATGCTTGAAATATAAGTTGTCGGCATTCCGTCCAGTGCGCCCGGCGACAACACGATAAAGAAATTTGGCTGGAACGAATCCCAGTTGATCTTTCGCGTGCTTCTTATTTCCGCTTCGACTTCACGTCCGGCAATGACAAACTTCAGGCGGTCGCCGATCTTGAGCCCGGCATTGGCCGCCGCCTCTGTTTCAATGGAAGCCAGTGGTGGCCCCGCGTAGTCCGCGGGCCACCATTCACCATCGAGCAGCTCATTGCTCGAACTCAACTCCGCCGCCCAGGACAGGTTCGCCTCGCGATTGGCAAGCCACTTGCCGTCCTCATTGGGATACTCGCGATCCTTGACCGACTCATCGTTGATGGTCGACATTCTCGCCCGAACCAGTGGCGTAAAATCAGGCGCCTCGACGCCATTGCTATCGAAGCGCGCCCTGATCGCGTCCAGCTCATGCGGCTGGATGTTGATGAGAAAGTGATTCGGAGCGTCGTCGGCCAGCGTACTGCGCCATCCCTCCAGCAGGTCGGTCCTGACCAGTGTGAGTAACAACAGCACCGTGATCCCGAGCCCGAACGCAACGACCTGCACGGCACTGTCGCGACCCCGCCGGGCGATATTGGCCAGGCCATAGCGCCATGCGACCCCCACTCCGGAGCGGGCGCGACCGATGACCGACACCATGGCCCTGCCGAGCAGGTACAAAAGCCCCGCGATGACGACGATTCCTCCGATCAGTATGAGTAGCATCACCGGGTCGCCAACAGAGCGGTACAACAACGTTGCAACTGCGGCCAGTGACAATCCGGCAACGAACAAGCGTGACGGCGCAGGCGGCATAGCATCGTGGCGCAATACTCTCAGTGGCGGTGTATTGCGAAGCTGAATCAGTGACGGCAACGCGAAGCCGAGCAGCAAAACCATGGCGCTGCTGCATGCAAGAATGACCGGGCGAAAGCCCACGCCGGGCAACTCGCCTTGCTGCAAAAGGTCAATCAGGATGCGCGACAGCAATTCTTCGGCCGCAAAGCCGATAAGGCTGCCGCCCAGAACACCGAGTGCACCGAGCAACAACAACTGCACCAGCGCGACGGAAATCACGAAGCCCTGCGTAGCGCCGAGACTTTTCATCAGCGCGACGGTATCCATACGACGATGTGCAAATCGCCGCGCCGACATGGCAACCGCGACAGCGCTGAGCAGCAAGCTGATCACGGCGGTCAGTGACAGGAAGCGTTGCGCACGATCGGCAGCACTGTAGGCGCGCTCACTGCTTTCTTCCTGGCTGCGGACGCGAATTTCGTCCGGCAGCGTGTCCTCGATCGCATCATTGAAATCGGCGATATCCTGTTCGTTGCCAGCAACGAGCAAGGCGTAGGCGACACGACTGCCTTCACCAATCAGGCCGGTCTCTGACACATCGGCAATGTTCATGATCAACGAAGGCGCCAGCGAGGCGAAGCCAATCGACTGGTCGGGCCGATAGGTCAGCACTGCCGCAACCCGAACGCGGAGCTCGCCGACGAACAGCGTATCGCCGACATCTGCGCCAACGCGCGCCAGCAACGCTCCATCGGCCCAGACCTCTCCGGTCGCCGGAATGCCGTCTACCGCCCGTTGCTCGCCGAACAGCGTGTCCGCGACTCTTACCTTGCCACGCAGGGGATACCGGTCGCTGACGACCTTGATCGTGGCCAGGGCGCTGTCGTCATCCTTGAAGACCACAGAAGGAAACGACAGCGTGTCGGCGGTTTCGAGGTCATAGTCCTTTGCCAGATCGCGCCATTCCTGGGGTACCGGTTCCTGCGATCGAAGCCGGAGATCCGCCGCAAGCACCTCGTTGGCCTGCCGCGCAACGGCTTTGCCGATGCGATCCGTCAGGAAACCCACAGCGGTCAGCGCCGCCACGGCAAGGCCGACCGCCGCGAGCAACACGAGAACTTCACCCGAGCGCAATTCGCGACCAAAACTCCGCAAAGCAAAGACGAGTGCTTTCACGCGGCCGCCCTGGTATCGCTGACCAGCTTGCCAACATCCAGCGAAAGAATCCGGTCGCAGCGTTCCGCCAGCACCTGGTCATGCGTTACCAGTACCAGGGTTGTCGATGAGTCGCGGTTGAGCTCGAACATCAGCTCCATGATATTGGCGCCAGTACGGCTGTCGAGGTTCCCGGTCGGTTCGTCCGCGAACAGGACAGCAGGCTCGGTCGCAAACGCCCGGGCAATGGCAACGCGCTGCTTTTCGCCGCCGGACAATTGCGACGGGTAGTGGCTCCAGCGTTCTCCGAGCCCAACTTTCTCAATAATGTCACGGGCAGCCGCTCGTGCATTCGGCTGGCCGGCAAGCTCAAGTGGCAGCATGACGTTCTCCAGCGCATTCAGCGACGGAACCAGGTGGAATGACTGAAATACGAAGCCGACACTCTCGGCCCGCAAGCTTGCGCGACCGTCTTCGCTCAGTGTGGACAGATTTGACCCGTTCAGCATGACATGCCCGGTGCTCGGCAGGTCCAGGCCCGCCAGCAGTGCCAGCAATGTCGATTTTCCAGCGCCGGAGGGCCCGACGACTGCCACCGACTCGCCAGCGGCAATGCTGAAACTGACCTCCGAAAGAATGGTCAGAGTCCCTTCCGGACTGCTAACCTGTTTGCTGAGCTTGTGCGCCTCAAGGACACTGACTGCTTTTGATGACCGATTCGACATGCGAAAAATAGCTTCCCTTCTGTTGCTGTTACTTGCCGCGGGTGCGGAGGCTTCCGACGTACCGACCGTGCTGGTCTTTGGCGACAGCCTCAGCGCCGGCTACGGTATTGAAGTTGACCAGTCCTGGACCGCATTGTTGCAGGCCCGGCTTGAAGAGCAAGGGTACGAACATCGGGTCGTCAACGCCAGTATCAGTGGCGAGACGACCGAGGGCGGTGTGACACGGATCGATGAAGCCCTCGATACCTTCTCGCCGGAGCTCCTGATCCTGGAACTCGGCGCCAATGACGGGCTGCGCGGCTTCCCGCCGGCGCGGATGAAAGCAAACCTCGCAACCATTATCACACGCGCGAAGGCGTCCGGTGCTGACGTTGTGCTGCTGGGCATCCGGATTCCAATTAACTATGGAGCGCGTTATTCGAAGGCGTTTGAAGACGTATTCCGCGAAGTCTCGGTTGAGATGGACATCAAGTGGATCGAGTTCTTTATGGACGGCATTGCGCTGAATGACGAACTTTTGCAAAGCGATCGCATTCATCCCAACGCGACGGCACAGCCCATGCTGCTCGATAACGCCTGGCCAATCATAAGCGCTACACTGGATAACTGATCCGGGACGCAAAGCAAAACGAGGGAATAATCTTGGAAAAAATCTGGCTCAAGTCCTACCCGCCGGGAATGCCCGAAGAGGTTCCAACGCCGCCGTTTCGTTCGATTCGTGAATTGTGCGAACAGGCTTTCGAGACTTATCCCGAGAACAACGCCTTCACCAACATGGGAACGACGCTGAGCTACGCCGACCTTGACCGGTTGTCGCTGCAGTTCGCCTGCTTCCTGCAGAAGAAGCTCAAACTGACACGTGGCGAACGCGTCGCGATCATGATGCCGAATGTACTTCAATACCCGGTAGCACTGTGCGGGATTTTTCGGGCGGGGCTGGTCGCCGTCAACGTCAACCCGCTGTATACCGCCCGCGAGCTGAAGCACCAACTCAAAGACTCCGGCGCCAAGTGCATTATCATTCTCGAGAATTTTGCGCATGTGCTCGAGGACATCATCGCCGAAACGGACGTGCGACATGTCGTTACGACCGGCGTCGGTGATTTGCTGAATTTCCCCAAGGGCACGCTGGTCAACTTCGCACTGCGTTACGTGAAACGGGCGGTGCCGTCCTTCAGGCTCCCGGGCAGCGTCAGCTTTCGGCAGGCGCTCAACGCAGGGTCCGACCTGGTGCTCGATGAGGTTGAGATCGGCTACGCCGATATTGCCTTCCTGCAATACACCGGCGGCACGACCGGCGCGTCCAAGGGCGCGATGCTGAGCCACCGCAACATGGTTTACAACGTTCAGCAATCGATGACCTGGCAGGCGGATGCGTACGAGGGCGTACTGCCGGTTGTCGCGATTACCGCCTTGCCGCTCTATCACATATTTTCGCTGCAGGGGAATTGCCTGACTGTAATGGCGCAGGGCGGCGAAAACATACTCATTACCAATCCGCGGGATTTCGAAGGCTTCGCCAAGGAAATCGCGAAGCACAGGTTCAACATGTTCACTGGTGTGAATACATTGTTTGCGGCGCTGATGGATACACCGAGCTTTGCAAAGATTGACTTCAGCTACCTGCGTGTCTGCGTCGGTGGCGGCATGGCGGTGCAACCCGCGATCGCGAAGGAATGGAAGGAAAAGACGGGCACCACCATCTTGCAGGGCTATGGCCTGACCGAAACTTCGCCGGTTGCGATTGTCTGCCGGGTCGACAGTGAATTCACAGGAACGATCGGTCTGCCGGTCCCGTCGACCGATGTCATGATCGCCGGCGACGACGGCAACCCCTTACCCATCGGGGAAATCGGCGAGATCTGCATACGCGGCCCGCAGGTCATGGAAGGTTACTGGCAGCGCCCGGCCGAAACGGCAGAGACCATGCTCCCCGGTGGCTGGCTGCGGACCGGCGACGTCGGACGCATGGACGAAAACGGTTACACCTTTATCGAAGATCGCAAGAAAGACATGATCCTGGTCTCCGGCTTTAACGTCTACCCGAACGAAATCGAGAACGTCATCGTCGAAATGCCCGGCGTCCTGGAAGCCGCCGCCATCGGCCTGCCCGACGAGCGTTCCGGTGAAATCGTCAAGGTCTTCGTCGTGCGCAAGGACCCGAACCTGAAAGAACAGGACATCCTCGACTACTGCAAGGAAAACCTCACCGGCTACAAACGACCACGCATCATCGAATTCCGCGACGAACTGCCGAAGACCAACGTCGGCAAGATTCTCAGGAGGGCGCTCCGTGAATAACCTCGGCTCCAAGATACTGGCGTTCGTGCCTCTGCTACTGCTCGCTGCAGTCGTCGGCGCCGCAGTTCCGAAACCGCTCGATCCATTACGAGTAGCGCCGCATATCTTCTCACTCGAATTCGAGAACGAACGCGTCCGCGTCCTGAAACAAACCGTTCGAAACGGCGAGAACCAGCCGTTACACGCCCACCCTGACCGCCTGCTGGTCTACCTGCAAACCTGTGGCTGGCTCGAAGAAGACGACCAGGGCAACCGGCACATGGAAGAGTTCAAATTCGGACAGGTCGTCTGGGCAGACGCCATCACCCACGGCGGTGAAAACGCCAACGTCGTCCAACAATGCCAAATACTCGAAATCGAACTTCTGTGACCAGAATTACATGATCGACTGAGGGGCGATCGGAAAACTGTTTCAAGGAAATAAAGCGGACCGAAGGGAGCCATTCCTAGAAACAGTTTTCCGGTCGACCCGGGATTCGTGCGACGCTTTGTACGTAACGGCCCGCGAATCGTTCCGGAAAGTGTTTATCGGAATGGCTCGCTGCGCTGCGCTTTATTTCCTTTAAACACTTTCCGGAACGCTCCGCTACCAAGCACGGCGACTGCACAATTCGCTAATCGTGGAATGCCGGGCTCAACTCATGGACGGCATCGACCAGTGCCCCGAGGTGTTCGGGATCAATGTCCGGCGTAATTCCGTGGCCGAGATTAAACACGTGCCCCGGCCCATTGCCGTAGCTTGCAAGCGTATCGGCGACACCCTGTCGAATTGCGTCCGGACTTTCGCGCAGCGTTGCCGGATCGAGGTTGCCCTGCAACGCGACCTTGTCGGATGTGTACTGTCTTGCCGTTTTGAGGTCGGTTGTCCAGTCGACACCCAGCGCGTCGCAGCCGGTTTCGGCGAGGTCTTTGAGCAAGGGTCCGGCGCCCTTGGTGAAGACGATGACCGGGACCTGGCGGCCGTCATGCGTTCGGGTCAGTCCGTCGATGATCTTTTGCATGCTGGCCATGGAGAAGCGCCGGAAGTCGTCGGCTTCGAGGGCGGCGCCCCAGGTGTCGAATATCTGCACGGCCTGTGCGCCGGCGTCGATTTGTGCGTTGAGGTACTCGAGCGTGGCATCGGCGATCTTGTCCATTAGCACATCGAGGACTTCGGGGGATTCGGCGGCGATACCCTTGATCGTTGGAAATGTGCGGCTTGAGCCGCCTTCGACCATGTAGGTACCGACGGTGAACGGACTGCCGGCGAAGCCGATGAGCGGGACGTCGCCGTTGAGTTCTTTTCGTACACGGCCGACCGTTTTGAAGACGTAGTCGAGTTTTTTCTCGACGTTCGGTACTTTAAGCGCCTTGATCGCTCTTGCATCCTGAACCGGGCGCTCGAATTTCGGGCCCTCGCCGCTGACGAAGTACAGGCCCAGGCCCATGGCATCGGGGATTGTCAGGATATCCGAGAACAGGATGGCCGCGTCCAGCTTGAAGCGGCGCAGCGGCTGCACGGTAACTTCGCAGGCGAGTTCAGGATTCTGGCAAAGGCTCATGAAATCGCCTGCCTGTGCCCTGAGTTCCCGGTACTCGGGAAGATAGCGGCCGGCCTGGCGCATGATCCAGACCGGGGTGCGGCTGACCGGCTCACGCATCAACGCGCGCAGCAGGACATCGTTCTTTAGTTTCAGCATTAGTTAACCAACCTGTTTTTCGATTGACGCCTGCATGGCTTCTGCGGCAGCGCGCGGATTTTCTGCATCGCGAATGGGCCGACCCACGACAATGTAGTCGGCGCCATTTGCGAATGCCGTGGCCACCGTCACAACGCGTTTCTGGTCGCCCATGGGTTTGTTGTCGACCGGGCGAATGCCCGGCGATACGACGAGCAGCTTGTTGTCGACATGCTCCCGGAGCTTGGGAACCTCGAGGCCTGACGAAATAACGCCATCGCAACCTGCCGCCAGCGCCTGTTTCGCGCGCGATAAAACCAAAGCTTCCAGGTCGCAGGCAAAGCCCAGGTCATCCAGGTCACCCCGGTCGAGGCTTGTCAGCGCCGTGACGCCAAGAACTTTCAGCGTGTCACCCTTGTTTTCCGCCGCGGCCTCCATAATTGAGCGATTCCCGTGTACGGTGACAAAGCTCGCACCGCGATCCTTGAGTTGGCGAACCGCGGATCCGACCGTCGCTGGAATATCGAAAAACTTGAGGTCGCAAAAAACTTTCTTGTCGCGTTCGAGCATCCAGTCGAGCAGCTCGAAATACTCGCCGCTCATCATCAGTTCAAGTCCGATCTTGTAGAACGTGATGGCATCGCCCAGCTCGTCGGCAAGGCTGCGAGCACGCTCACAGTCCGGCACGTCCATGGCGAATATCAGCCTATCCTTGTTGGGTATGTTCTTGTGTTGCACTAAAAATCCTTGTCTGTTGCTTGCACACGGACCTGTCCAGGCGCGCTCACGACGTCTGCGTTCAGTGATTCGTGCGAGGCCGAATTCTATCAGCCCACAATGCTCTCGTGGGCCGTGATTGCATAGCGATCCGTCATCCCGGCTATGAAATCGGCGACAACCCTTGCGCGTGCCGCGCCGTCGACACTGCGGGCAGCGTCGGCAAACTCGTCCGGCATCAGCCCGGCATCGGCCATGTAGGCTGCGAAAAGATCCCTGACCATGGCCTGCACCTCGCGTGTCATCGCGAGCTTTTTTTCGTGACTGTAGAGGTGCTTGTGCAGGAATTTCTTCAGAGCGCTGTGTTGTTCGAACATCGCGTCCGACATCGCGACCAGCGGTTCGCCGGCATTGCGAACCTCGTCAATGGTCCGGGGCGCGGCGTCAACAAGCCTGCGACGGGTCTCTTCAATAAGGTCGCCGACTACCGAGCCAATCATGCGACGAATCACCTCGTAGATAAGGCGGCGGTCGTCGAGATCCGGATAGCGCGCCTGCACGAGTTCGAGGCAGTCACCAAACAGCGGTTGCCGGCGCAATTGATCGAGGCTTAGAAGACCCGCCCGGTAGCCATCGTCGACGTCATGATTGTTGTACGCGATCGCATCGGCAATGTTGGCGAGCTGTGCTTCGAGCCCGGGTTGCGTGCGCTCGATGAAGCGTTCTCCGACATCGCCGAGTTCCCGGGCGTTGCGATTCGAACAGTGCTTGAGGATCCCCTCGCGCGTCTCGAACATCAGGTTCAGGCCGGGGAAGTCCGCATACTTGGCCTCGAGAACATCGACAACCCGCAGTGACTGCAGGTTATGCTCAAAGCCGCCGTAGTCACGCATGCAGGCGTTCAGGGTGTCCTGTCCGGCGTGCCCGAATGGCGTATGGCCGAGATCGTGCGCCAGGCAGATTGCCTCCGTCAGCGCTTCGTTCAATTGCAGCGCGACCGCCACGGTTCGACCGATCTGCGCAACCTCGAGGGAGTGAGTAAGGCGAGTGCGATACAGGTCGCCCTCGTGATTGACGAATACCTGCGTTTTGTACATGAGACGGCGAAACGCCGTCGAATGAATGATGCGATCCCGATCACGCTGGTACTCGCCGCGATAGACCGAAGGCGGCTCCTGGAATCGCCGACCACGACTGAGTGATTCCTGCGCTGCATAAGGGGCCAGCACGGTGTCCATCATGACCTGGCGCCAACAATCTGCTGCAGGCGCTGGCTTTCGTAGGCGGTTCCGATGTGGGCATCGCCGAGCTCACGCAGCAGCACGAAGCGAAGTTTTCCCTGTTGGACTTTTTTATCCATGCCCATCGCCTCCATCCAGGCATCGGCAGAAATTGACGGCGGTGTCGTCGGCAAACCCGCCTGTGCGATCAGCGCCCGCAGCCTTTCGACATCGGTATCCGCGATGCCGCTCAGTTGCGCCGCCATGACCATGCCGGCGGCGACCGCCTCGCCATGCAGCCATGCACCAAAGCCCGCGCAACGCTCGATGGCATGACCAAAGGTGTGTCCGAAATTTAGAATTGCGCGGCGCCCGGCCTCGAGCTCATCGTCGGCCACGACCGCCGCCTTGATCTCACAGGAGCGCTGAACGGCATGCGCCAGTGCAGCCGGGTCTTTTTGCAGCAGCGCCTGCATGTTTTCCTCGAGCCAGGCAAAAAACTCGATATCGCAAATAGCACCGTGCTTGATGACCTCCGCCAATCCGGCCTTGAGCTCCCTTTCCGGCAGCGTTGCCAGCGTATCGGTGTCGATCAGCACCGCTTTTGGCTGGTGAAACGCACCGACAAGATTCTTGCCGCGCGGGTGGTTGACCCCGGTTTTGCCGCCAACCGATGAGTCAACCTGGGCCAAAAGCGTGGTCGGAACCTGGATAAAAGCGACACCGCGCATATAGCAGGCCGCTGCGAACCCGGCGATATCACCAACCACGCCGCCACCCAATGCAATAACCGTCGTGTCGCGACCGGCGCCAGTGTCTGCCAGGCGGTCCAGAATTGTCTGCAGGGTTGCAATGGATTTATGTGCTTCACCGTCGGGGAGCTCGATACTGCTGACCGACCTGTCACCGAGATTGTCTTTGAGCTTATCGAGGTACAGCGGCGCAACGCGGACGTTGCTCACGATCAGGCAATCGGGTCCGCGGATGGTCGCGGCCAGGTCGTAGCCACCGCCCAACAGCCCGCTGCCGATTATGATCGGGTAGCTGCGGTCCTTCAGATTGACGGTAAGACTGGCGTAGGTTGTCATGACGAAAGACTACATGAATGCAGCAAAGATCAGGACACCTGTTCGATAATTTCGTTGGCGACTGACTTTACCTTGCGCCCATCGGTTGCAACGACAATATCCGCAATTTCGCGGTACAGCGGGTCTCGGATATCCAGCAAGGTCGTCAGGGTTTCGTACGGATCGCCATTCTCGAGCAGCGGGCGCTCGCGCCCTCGCTCCGTCCTCGCAAACTGCTGATCGACGCTCGTAAACAGGTAAACGACAAAACCACGGCCACCGAGCCGGCTGCGGCTGTCGGGATCCAGGATCGCACCGCCGCCGGTCGCCAGAACGACGCCATCCATCTTGCTGAGATCGTCAATGACAACCGCTTCGCGCTTGCGAAAACCCGGCTCACCTTCTTTCTCGAAGATGAAGGGAATATCCACACCGGTTCGCGATTCGATTTCATCGTCGCTATCAACGAATGTGAGGTGCAGGGTGCGGGCCAGGTAGCGTCCGACCGCTGATTTCCCCGCACCCATCGGTCCGACAAGAAATATGTTCCTGGGATGCTTCATGAATGAAGTTGCCTGATAAAAGAAAGCCAACCCGAAGGTTGGCTTTGCAGTTTATTTGAGTGCCGGCTGCCTAGTAAACGCTTGCGCCTTCTTCGAGGATGCGCGGCGTTACGAAGATCAACAATTCGGCCTTGTTATCGAGCCGCTGCTTGCTGCGGAACATCGCGCCAACAACGGGGATGTCGCCGAGGAAAGGCACCTTGTTGATGGTCTCGCGACGCTCGGTCTCGTAGATACCGCCGAGTACAACCGTTTGGCCGTCGGCCACAAGCACCTGGGTTTCAACGGATCGAGTATCGATACTCGGTACCGTGCCACCGAAGCCGCCGGTCGAGATGATCTCACCCACGTTATCCTTGCTGACGCGAAGGTCCATAATGATATTGTTGTCCGGCGTTATTTGCGGCGTTACGACCAACTCAAGAACGGCTTCCTTGAACTGGATGGTCGTGGCACCAGAGGACGCCGACTGCTGGTATGGAATCTCCACACCCTGCTTGATCGTCGCTTCGCTCTGATTCGCCGTAATGACGCGCGGCGTCGAAACAATCTCGCCACGTCCTTCCGCTTCCAGCGCAGACAACTCCAGGTCGACCAGAATGTCGCTCTTGATGAGCGCCAGAGAGAATCGGCCGGCTGCGTCGGCGATCGGAACGTTGACGTTGTAGCGCTCATTCTGCGCCGGGAATTCAATCGGTGTTCCGCCGGTTGGATCGTTGAATGCTTCGGCGATCGAATCTGCAAAGTTGTTGGCGCCGGTACCGGTACCTGAGGTCACGAGCAGGTCGCGAGGACCGATATTATTGGTTGTAACGCCTAACCGCACGCCGAGGTCACGGCTGAAGTCATCGTTGACAACAACAATGCGTGACTCGATCAAGACTTGCTTGATCGGCACGTCGAGCGTTCGAACCATGCGACGGACGATTTGCAGACGCTCTGCAGTATCCTGCACCAGCAGCGTGTTGGTACGTTCATCGACGCCCAGGCTGCCGCGCTCTGACAGCATGCTCTTATTGCCTGAGCCGCCGGTAATCAACGTAGCGAGGTCAGATGCTTTCGCGTAGTTCACCTGCAGGAATTCGGAATAAGTCGGCTCCAGCTCGCGAATGGCAAGCTGTGCTTCGAGGTCCGCAGTTTCGCGAGCGGCAATTTCTTCAGCCGGCGCAACCATGATGACGTTGCCGTTCTGGCGCATGTCCAGACCCTTCGTCGTCATCACGATGTCCAGCGCCTGGTCCCAGGGAACGTTGCGCAACCGCAATGTAACGTTGCCTTGAACCGTGTCGGATACAACGATGTTCTTGCCCGAGGTCTCAGCCAGCAGCTGCAGAACTGCGCGGGTCTCGATGTCCTGGAAGTTCAGCGTCAGGCGCTGGCCTTCGTATTCCTTGGTGGACGAGAACAGGCTTGACTCCGCGTCTGTTGACTCCGGAGCAGGATTGATTTCAATCGTAAATTCGTTGTCGGACTGGTAAGCGAGTTGTTCGTACTTGCCATCCGCAGAAATTACAATGCGCGTATCAAGATTGGTGCGCAGTGTGTCCACGGTTGTAACCGGCGTTGCGAAGTCCATGACATCGAGACGACGCATCAATTCCGCCGGCAGACTGGTGTCCTTGAATACGGCAACGACGCGCCCGCCTTCCTGACGAATATCGACTGGCGTGGATGGGTCCGTCAGGTTGACAACAACCCGACCGCCACCGTCACGTGTGCGGCGGAAGTCGACGCTTGAAATCGATCGGGCACCGGGCGATGCATAGGAACGGTTGCTGGTGGCTGCAGCGCTGGCGAACTGGGTGGAACCAGCGCTGTAGTCATCTCCGTCACCTAGAATCACGGTAACCGTGTTGCCGCTGTGGATCGTCTGGTACTGAACCATGGAACCAAGATTCAGCACGACACGCGTGCGGCCATTGGCCTCAGCGGTCAATACGGTGTTCAGTGGCCCTAAGTTGACGTCACGACGACGCGAGCTCAGGCCCAATGCCGTATCCGGCAAATCGAGCGCGATACGCGCCGGATTTTCGATGGTAAAGGCAAGCGGTTCAGGCGCCGTATCACTCATGATCAGTTTCAGCTCGACGCGTTGGCCGGGCAGACTTTGAACCTGAATATCCTGCAGCCGATTACCTTCCTGTGCGCTTGTCGTCGCGCCCCAGAAAAGCAGCAGCGCCGCTTGTGCCAGTACAGCCATTTTAAACGTCGGATTTCGGCGTCCGGCTGTCGGTTTGAATTTGAACATCATTCCTATAACTCCCAGTTCCATGCAGGTGTCAGTCTGAAAGACCGACCGCGGCGTCTCTTTCGATATAACCGCCAATACCATCAGAAATAATCTCTACCAAGCCGATTTCCGATTCAGAAATTTCCGTAATTCGTCCGTCATTCTGGCCCATGTAGTTGCCGGGAGTGACACGGTGAATCAAACCGTCTGAAGTTTGTACCAGGCCGTACATCGTCTCGCCGATGTGCAGCGTACCCACCATACTCAGGGTATCGAGCGGAAAGCTCTCAAGGTATTCGCGACTGCGTTCAACATCGGGCCTCGGACCACCGCCCTTGCCGCCCGCCTGGGGCGTATCCGGTCGAAATGGCGAGCGCAGGCCCTGAACATCCGCAACATAACTGAAGACTTCGTAGGGCGTAATTTCCGGCAGCGGTTCGATACGACCACCAGGACGCGCCTTGACTTCGTTGATGTATTTATCGAGGTCATCACCGCCGCCACCGCAGGCAGAGGCACCGAGCGCGAGCAGCGCCAGCAACAGTCCGTTTCTGAGTGATTGAGAAGCGCTCATCAGTTGGCCTCCTCATCAAGATAGCGGTAGGTCTGAGCAGTCACTTCCATGCTCAGGACGTCATAGGCGTCGCTAGTTTCCGGCGTAATTGTAATGTTGTGCAACGTTACGATTCGCGGCAATGCGGCAATACCACTGACGAAATTGCCGATCTCATGATAACTGCCGGTGAGGCGAATCTGGATTGGCTTTTCCGCATAGAATTCCTTGGGAATTTCGGCTTGCGGCACAAACAGCTTTTCCTGCAGCCCGGCGGCGAGACCCGTTTGCGAGATATCAACAATCAGGCTCGGGATTTCCGTTTCGCCCGGCAGTTGTCGCAGCATGGTGCCAAAAGACTGTTCGATCTGCTCAAGCTGCGCCTTGTAGGCATCGTAATTCACTGCCTTGCGCTGCTTGTTCTCAAAGGTGGTTTGCAAAGCCAGCTGATCTGCTTCGGCGCGCAACAGTTGCGGGCGCTTGTCTTTGATAATCGTGAACCAGATTCCAAGACCGACCACAGCGATGAACACGAGCACGATGACGGCGGCACGGAAAGCCAGTGGCCAACGGCCGACATCATTGACGTCAAGACTTTGGAGTTCGTCTACGATGCTCATACGTCGTCCTCCAGCTCAGCGTCCGAGCGAACCTGTTTCGCGTAGACGACGAATTCCGACTGCCTGGAGCTTCCAGACTGCTTGGTTTCGACGCGCTCGACTTCCGGATCCGACAACCAGACCGACGCATCGATCTGGCGCATAAGCGCAGAAACTCGAGTACTCGATTGCGCAATGCCGCGCAGTTCGACTCGCGAACCGGTTTGCTTCATTCCCGTCAGGTAGACACCTTCGGGAAGCTGGCGCACAAGTTCGTCGAACAGGTGCACGATCTCTGGCCGACTCTTTTGCAGCTGTTCAATGATTTCCATGCGCGCGAGCAGTCGTTCCTTCTGTCGTTCCAGGCTGTCGATTTCCTTGATGTCTTCTTCAAGGATCGCGATTTCGGCCTTGAGGCGATTATTGCGCGACTCCTGGGCCGAGATCAGCTGCGAATAGAAAAGCATGGTCAGCATGACGACGGCGATGCCCGCAAGAACGGCGCCACCCATGGCGATGCCGAAGTCTCGCTGACGTTTTTGTCGTTCCGCCTCGCGCCAGGGGAGTAGATTAATACTAGGCATTAGTCAAAGCTCCTCAATGCAAGACCGCAAGCAGTAAGAAGTGCTGTCGCATCTTTGTTTACGCCCTGTGATTTGGCTTTGGATGAAATCTTCATTTGCCCGAGCGGGTCACCGACTTCAGTCGGGATTCCCACTCGACTCGAAATGACATCCGCGATTCCCGGGATGTTTGCGCAACCGCCGCAAACCAGGATCATGTCCGGCTGTTCACGCCCGCCACCGGAGGCCAGGTAGAACTGCAACGAACGACTGACCTGTTGTGTCATGTCATCAATAAAGGGTTCGAGTACTTCCGGTTGATAGTTGCTCGGCAAGCCGCCCTGCTTTTTCGCGCGTCCCGCATCTTCCATTGATAAGCCGTAAGTGCGCATGATTTCTTCGGTGAGCTGCTGACCGCCGAAGTTGAAATCTCGCGTGTAGACGACCTTGAGATCCTGCAACACACTGAAGGTCGTGCTGCTGGCGCCGATGTCGACGACGGCGACGGACTGACCGATGCCGCCATCCGGAATCTGGTGACTCAACAACCGGCAGGCGTTCTCAAGAGCAAAAGCCTCGACGTCCACGATCTGTGTATGGAGACCGGCGGCCGCGACGGCGTTCTGGCGCTGTTCGACGTTTTCGGTTCGGGTTGCAACCAGCAAAACGTCCATCAGTTCCGGGTCTTTCTCGTTCGGCCCGATCACTTCGTAGTCGAAGCTGACCTCTTCCATCGGGAACGGTATGTACTGGTCCGCCTGGATTTCGACCTGCCCTTCGAGATCTCTTTCGGAAAGACTCGAGGGCATCTGGATGACTTTGGTAATCGCCGCATCACCACTGATGGCGACGGCTACGTCGGTTGCCTTGGCCCCTGCGCGTTTAACTGCGCGGCGAATGGCTTCGCCGACGGCCTTGGCGTCAACGATGGCTTTTTCATTCACTGAACTCGGGGGGGTTGGCTCTGCTGAATAAGACTCGACCCGATAGCGCTTTCCACTCTGCGAGAGCTCTATCAATTTAACCGACGATGTCGTGATGTCGAGGCCCAGCAATGGCTGTGATTTATTGCCAAAAAGCACGTTTTTTTCCTTCTAAGTCGGTAAGTTGCGAGTCAATTCTAGGTCGGACATTAGCAACGCGATTTAACTATATATCAATAAAATGTTAAATAAAACGTGACTTTGTTCACGAACCCAATATCCCCATGGTAATGCGACTTGCTACCCGAATTCCGTGAACCAGTCGTCGGCCCATCATGAGACTCGTTATTGCAGGGTTCAGGTTCAGGCGTCTATCATCGGCCGACTGATGCCCCATCACGAGCCCTTGCCCGTAGAAAGCCACATTCCTTGCACCAGCCGAGCACCACGGTAACCTCTAATAAGGTCAGCAAACGCCTTCAAAAACAGGGATGTTCGGCTGAAAACGCCCGTAACTATGCATAATCCTCCGCCAAAAAAAGCGAAACCACGTCACATTCGACGACGAAGACTGGCCCGTATCGGCCTGCTTCTCGTCGGGATGGCCGTGATTGGCGCCATCGGGGCCGTCGCCGGCGTCATTGGCGCTTATTATTATGTGCAGCCAAGCCTGCAGTCCGCCGACACGATACGCGACATCCGCCTCGAGGTGCCGCTGAGGATTTTCAGCCGGGATGGCTACCTGATCAGTGAAATCGGTGAGCGCAAGCGCATCCCGGTGACCTATGAAGACGTTCCGCCGCACGTGGTACAGGCCTTCATCGCGGCCGAGGACCGGCGCTTCTTCGAGCATCCCGGGATCGACTACCGGGGCGTTTTGCGCGCCTTTTCGCGCCTGTTGCGGACCGGCAACGCGTCCGGCGGCGGTGGCAGCACGCTGACGCAGCAGCTCGCGCGAGACTATTTCCTGACACGCGAGCAAACCCTGAAACGCAAGCTGACCGAGGCGTTCCTGGCCGTCAAGATCGAGCAGGAGTTCAGCAAGGAGCAGATCATGGCGCTGTTCCTCAACAAGATGTTTTTCGGCCAGCGCGCCTACGGTGTTGCGGCGTCCGCCCAGGCGTTCTTCAACAAGGATCTGAGCAAGATCAATATCGCCGAGGCGGCGACGCTCGCGGGTGTGCTACCGGCGCCCTCGCGCTACAACCCGGTGTCCAATCCGGAAAGCGCCAGGGTTCGTCGTGGCTACGTACTCGGCCGCATGCGTAACCTGGGCTACATCAGCGACGCCGAGTATGACGAGGCAATGGCCTTCCCGATGGAGTCGCGACTCCACGGCGCCGCAATCGAACTGAATGCCCCCTACATTGCCGAAATGGTGCGCAGCCAGATGCTCGAGCGCTACGGTGAGGAAAGCTATACGGCCGGTTACCAGGTTGTAACGACGCTGGATTCCCGCATGCAGGAAGCCGCCAACTATGCGCTGCGCAACGGCTTGCTCGAGTTCACCCGGCGCCGCGGCTACAAGGGCCCCGATGCCCAGGTGGGACTGACGGACGAGATCCTGGCCCTGCCGGTTGAGCAATGGCCCGAGGCGATTCTCCAGCCGCTCGATCGTTATGCGCCCGGCGGCCTGTCATTCGCACTGGTTACCGAAGTTACCGACAGGAATGAAGCGCGAATCCTGTTTCGTGACAGGACGACGGCGCTAATTCCATGGCGCGGCCTGCGCTGGGCGAACCCGTTCATCGATCGGGAAACCTTCGGGCCGGCACCCAAGACAGCCGCCGAGGTCGTCGCAGTCGGAGACGTCATTTACGTTATGCCAACGGCTGACAAGAGCTGGGCGCTGGCGCAGGTACCGGATGCACAGTCCGCCGTCGTTTCCATGGACCCTTACGATGGTGCGGTCACGGCCTTGACGGGCGGCTTCGATTACACGCTCAGCAAGTTCAATCGGGCGCGCCAGGCCTACCGGCAGCCGGGCTCGGCATTCAAACCCTTTATTTATTCCGCCGCACTCGAACACGGCAACACTCCGGCAACCGTGGTTCTCGACGCACCGGTTGTCATCAGCTCGTCGGAGCTCGAGGCGATCTGGCGACCCATCAACTACAGCGGTCGCTTCTACGGCCCGACACGAATGCGGGAAGCACTCGTCAAGTCGATGAACCTGGTCTCGGTGCGACTGCTGCTGTTCGAGACCGGCGTTGGCAACGCTGTCCGTCATCTCGAGAAGTTTGGCTTCAGCGACGCGACATTGATTCGCAACGGTTCGCTCGCCCTCGGTGGTGGCCAGGCGTCACCCCTGGATATGGCGCAGGCCTACTCGATCCTGGCGAACGGCGGTCGGGCGATCAAGCCCTACATCATCGATTCCATCTTTGATTCGACCGGCGAACCCCTGTTCCGCGCGACGCCTGCAGTCGCCTGCAACGAGTGCGAGCCGCACGAGACCGCGGCTCTGGCGCAGGATACCGAGTCCGAGGAACCCGAAGACGCCGAGTTCCTGCTCGAACAAATGGCGGGAGTTGTCGAAACTTACCGGCCGGATGCGACCGCGGCGCCTGAGCTTTTCGAGGACGTAAACGTTGCACCGCAGGTAATTACGCCGCAAAACGCGTTCCTGATCCAGGACATGATGCGCGAGGTGGTCGTACGAGGCACCGGCGCGAGAGCCGGGCGCGAACTCGGCCGCCGTGACCTCTCCGGCAAGACCGGCACCTCGAATGATCGTCGCGATGCCTGGTTCGGCGGATTCAACGCGGACATCGCGACTGTGGTCTGGGTGGGCTACGACGATGACCTGCCGCTGGGCCCGCGCGAGGAAGGCTCGCGCACTGCTCTGCCGATCTGGGTCGACTTCATGCGCATCGCACTGGCGGGCGCACCCGAGCACCAGATGCCAATGCCCGAGGGTATAGTTACGGTCAAGATCGACAGGGAAACCGGCTGCCCCGCTCGTGCGGGTCAAACGAACACGATGTTCGAGGTGTTTCGTGCCGACAACGTCCCGGATTGCGAACGACTCGAGGAAATTGCCGATCCATTCAACAACGCAGCGGGCATCGATGCCGATCAGCCAGCCGGTGATGAAGAAGACGAAGACGACAACGAAGCCATCTTCTAGGAACAATGAAAAGAAAGCGCAGCAGCGAATCGGAACGTGAACGGCGGATCGTGGCACAAGAGGCCGCGCGTATCATCGTCAACCACGGAGTTCGCGACTACCGTATCGCCAAGCAAAAAGCCGCCGAGCGGCTGGGCATGAACAACCGCGGTTCGCTTCCCGGCAATCCGGAAATCGAAGCGGCCGTCGCCGAGCATCTGCAAATTTTTGGTGGCGAATCCCACGAAGATCATTTGCGACTGATGCGAGTCGCGGCGCTCTCCGCCATGGAGCTTTTGTCCGCACATTCGCCCCGACTGGTCGGCCCGGTACTCGTCGGCACGGCGGACGAGAACTCCGCTGTTAACCTGCATGTTTTTGCAGACAGCGCAGAAACGCTTGCGATGGAACTGGCCGAGATCGGCATCAACTACCGGCCGTACGAGCGCAGGCTCAAGAGCCGCCGCGGTCAGATTGAGCTCTACTCAGGTTTTGAGTTTCATCACAGCAATACGACGATTCAGGTGACGGTATTTCCGATTGACGGGATTCGGCAGGCGCCGATGAGTCCGATTGATGGGAAGCCGATGAAGCGAGTAGACACCAACGCCGTACAGCAGTTACTCGAGCATGTGTAAGCGCGTATAAGCACGCATCAGTCGGAAAACTGTTTCTCGGAATGGCTCGCTACGCTGCGCTTTATTTCCTTGAAACAGTTTTCCGACTGCTGCTTACATTGTGGCAGCCGATGGATCAGCTGCTTATCGTTTTTCGATTTTGACGTAGTCTCTTGCCGCCGGGCCGGTGTAGAGCTGTCTTGGGCGTGCGATCTTGCCGTGCGGGTCCGCGATCATTTCACGCCAGTGTGCGGTCCAGCCGACCGAGCGGCCGATGGCGAACATGACGGTGAACATCGAGGTCGGGATGCCGAGGGCCCGGTAGATGATGCCGGAGTAGAAATCGACGTTCGGGTAGAGGTTTTTCTCGATGAAGTAGTCGTCTTTGAGGGCCACCTGTTCGAGCTCGAGGGCCAGGTCGAACAACGGCGTGTCCTTGCGATCGAGTTTCTGCAAAACCTTGTAGCACATGTCGCGGATGATGGTCGCTCGCGGATCGAAGTTCTTGTAGACGCGGTGGCCGAAGCCCATGAGTCGGAACGAGTCGTTCTTGTCTTTGGCCTTTTCTACGTACTTGCCTATCTGGCTGACGTCGCCAATTTCTTCCAGCATGTTCAGCACGGCCTCGTTGGCGCCGCCGTGTGCGGGACCCCACAGCGCCGAGATGCCTGCTGCTATTGCTGAGTAAGGGTTGGCACCGGAGCTGCCCGCCATGCGTACTGTCGAGGTCGAGCAGTTCTGTTCGTGGTCTGCGTGCAGGATGAACAGCAAATCCAGTGCTTCGGCGGCGACCGGGTCGATTTCGTACGGCTCTGCAGGCACGGCGAATAACATGTGCAGCAGATTCTCGGTGAAGTTCAGGTCGTTGCGTGGATAGATGAATGGCTGACCGGTGTTTAGCTTGTAAGCCGCGGCCGCAATCGTCGGCAGCTTGGCAAGAATGCGGTGTGAGAATATGTCGCGATGCAGCGGATTCGATGCGTCCATCTCGTTGTGATAGTAGGCCGACATCGAGCCAACGACTGCCGACAACATGGCCATCGGGTGTGCGTCGTAGCGAAAGCCGCCGAAGAAACTCAGCATGCCCTCGTTGAGCATGGTATGGCGGCGAATCGTGTTGTCGAATGCGGCGAGCTCGTCAGCGGTCGGCAAGTTCCCGTGCAGCAACAGGTAGGAGACTTCGATGAAACTGGAATTGGCTGCAAGCTGTTCGACCGGGTAACCGCGGTACATCAGAATGCCTTGCTCACCGTCAATATAGGTGATTTCGGATTCACAGCTTCCCGTTGAGACAAAGCCAGGATCGTAGGTGAATACTCTTTGTTCCCGATACAGGCGAGCTACATCGATAACGTCGGGGCCGACGGTACCCTTGCGAACGGGTAACTCCATTTCCAAGCCGTCAGGGCTTGTCAGGCGGTATGAATCCTGGCTCATCCTCTATCCTCAATATCCGTATCAACAAACAGCACGAGCATAGCAGAGCTCCCGGGGTTCCGGGATCGTGAAAAATCGTATTATCAGAAACCTTATCCCGCGTTTGCGGGTCAGGTCTTGGGCATACCGTATTTTTTGCGGAACTTGTCTACACGTCCGCCGGTATCGACGATCTTCTGCTTGCCCGTATAAAACGGGTGGCACGAGGAGCACACTTCAATCAGGAGATCCTCACCGAGGGTCGAGCGAGTATTGAACTCGTTACCGCAACTACAGGTGACCTTGATGTCGGAGTAATTGGGATGAATGTCGGCTTTCATGATCTGGCTCTCCCGAGCGCGCTTCTGCGTAAAAAAGGTCGCGTAGGATATAGCGAAGCGATTGCCGCCGCAAGCCCCGCTTTTTATCCACAGAAGCTGTGGATAAGACTGTGGATGAAAATTGAGTGAATGCCCTAAGCTGCGGTTTTTCATAGCGCGTTGTCAATATGACTATTTTATGTCCATTTTCGATTAGTAATGAAAAACAATGACTTATGGACGCTTTGCAACGCGTCAAGTGAGATCAGGGCCCTCTTGCGCTGAAAATATAGGCTTCGTTTGGCACTTGTGCATAAATGCGCCCCGGCCAGGCTGGGGCTAAGGCACAAACTCCGACTGCAAATCGTTCAGAAAGCGGCCGCCGAGCTCCGTCGGCAGCCAGGTGCCGCTCGCGGCGCGCTCAATCAGGCCCCGGCGCCGGGCGCTCTCGGTCGCCGTCAGCAGTACGCCGGCGGACAGGCCGGTCCGATCCTCGAACAGGGACTCGGGGAACCCCTCATTGAGTCTGAGGGCGTTGAGCATGAACTCGAACAGCAGCTCGTCGGCTGCCAGGGCATGGTCCGGCTTGCCCGGTACGCCGCGCTCGGAGGACGTCATGTACTGCAAGGGATTCGCCGGTTTCTGGTAGCGAAAAACGCGGCCCTGGCGGCTGATCTTGCCATGCGCCCCGGCCCCGACGGCCAGGTAATCGCCGAAGGTCCAGTAATTCATGTTGTGCCTGCAACGCCGTCCGTCGCGGGCGTAGGCCGAGACTTCGTATTGCTCAAACCCATGCTGTAACAGCAGCGCACGTCCTGCCTCCTGGATTTCAAAGGCCAGTTCGTCGTCCGGCAGGTTGGCTGGAGGCCGCGCATAGAAAACGGTATTGGGCTCAAGCGTCAACTGGTACCAGGAAATATGGGTGGGCTCGAGCTCCAGCGCCGCCTTCAGGTCGGCCAGCGCCATTGCCGGGGTCTGCGCCGGCAGGCCATGCATCAGGTCGATGTTGAAATTGTCGAAACCGCCCTGGCGCAGCTGTCGGACCGCGCGTGAGATATCGTCGCTGCTGTGAATACGACCCAGGGACTGCAGCATCGAATCGTCAAAGCTCTGGGCGCCGACGGACAGTCGCGTCACTCCCGCCCCGTGATAGCCCGCCGGCGAACCGAATTCAACCGTTCCCGGATTGGCTTCCATTGTTACCTCGGCGTCGGCAACGACGGCAAACTGATCGCGTACAGCCTGCAGCAGTTCGGCGATCTCGTCCGGTGAAAACAGGCTAGGTGTGCCGCCGCCGAGGAAGATGCTCTGCAGCGGTCGATCGTCGGCACGTTCGCGCTCATGCAAAAGATCACGGCGCAACGCATCGATGTAGCGCCGTTTTGGCGCAGCGTCACCTGCCGTGTGCGAATTGAAATCGCAGTACGGGCACTTTCGCACACACCAGGGGAGGTGCACGTAGAGCGCGAGCGGCGGTGTTTTCATGAGTAGTGATTTTGAATCAATGCGACCAGGCCGCGCAGGGCTTTGCCACGATGGCTGCGCGCATTTTTCTGCTCCGGCGTCAGCATTGCGGAGCTCGTGCCACTGTCGGGATCGAGAAACACCGGATCGTAGCCGAAACCGCCGTCGCCCTGCCGGGCGAGCAAAATCGAGCCACACCATTCGCTCTCGAAAAGCAGCGCGGTTTTGCCGTCCGGCGTAACAAAGCTTGCGGCGCAATGAAAAGCGGCGCCCCGGTCCGGTAGCGCGACATCGCGAAGTGCATCAAGCAGCTTGTCGACGTTCATCTCGTCAGTCGCGCCGACGCCCGCATAGCGCGCCGAGTAAACACCGGGCGCTCCGTCGAGCGCGTCGACCACAAGGCCGGAATCGTCTGCAATAGCAGGCAGGCCCGTTGCTGCCGCGGCATGACGTGCCTTGATCAGCGAATTCTCGGCAAACGTCTCGCCGGTTTCTTCAGCGTCCGGCACTCCAAACTCGGATTGTGCGACGACCTCAACGCCGACGTCTTCGAGCAGCCGGGCGATTTCGCGAATTTTCCCTGGATTGCCACTGGCCATGACGACCTTTTGTGGCAGGACACTCATGTTCGGGCGCTGGCTATCGCCTCGCTTTGCGCTGCGATAATGTCCGCGATACCGCCTCGAGCGAGGCCGAGCATGGCGTTGAACTCGTCGTCGGTAAACGCATGTCCCTCAGCCGTGCCCTGCACTTCAATAAAGTGGCCAGCGTCGTTCATGACGATATTCATGTCGGTTTCCGCCTCGGAGTCTTCCGCATAGTCGAGGTCGAGTACGGCCATGCCCTGGAAGATGCCGACGGACACCGCCGCGACCTGACCGTACAGCGGATTTTTCTTGAGCTTGCGCTGCGCCACGAGGCGCTCAATGGCAATGGCAAGCGCGACGTACGCACCGCTGATCGACGCAGTGCGGGTGCCGCCGTCGGCTTGCAGTACATCGCAATCCAGCGTGATCGACCGTTCGCCGAGTGCCTTCATGTCGGTGACTGCACGCAGGGATCGGCCGATGAGGCGCTGAATTTCGACGGTGCGCCCTCCCTGCTTGCCACGTGAGGCCTCGCGACCGGATCGAGTATGCGTCGCGCGCGGCAACATGCCGTACTCACCGGTCACCCAGCCGCTGCCCTTGCCGCGCAGCCAGCCGGGAATGCGTTCTTCAATGCTGGCCGTGCACAACACCTGGGTGTCGCCGAACGATGCCAGCACGCTGCCTTCCGCATGCTTGGTGAAATGGGTTTGAAACTGAATTTCGCGCATAGTCGCGGGGTCGCGGCCACTGGGACGCATACTGATTCTCCAAAGGAAAAAGCCGATTTAGTTGCCGAGCCACCTTAACGCGGTGCCTGTTGTATTGTCACTGTAGGGTGCGTTGACCTCGAGCGCCCTGATGCTCAGCGCCTTCAGGTTCTCGACGATGTTCTGCTCGCCCGGTACGGCTATCTGCGCCATGTCGTTGTCGGTCATGCCGGACCACAGCCCGTCCGAGCACGCCAGCAACACATCACCATGCTCGAGGCGTATGCGATTGGTAATACTCATATCCGGAACCGGCGCATCGCCGCCAATGCAGCACTCCACGAAATTGCGCATCGGATGGTCCTGCGCTTCCGCTTCGCTGATGGCACCTTCCTGTATCAGCACTTCGACATGACTGTGGTCGCGGGACCGTCTCAGCACCGCGCCATCGCGCATCTGGTAGATTCGACTGTCACCAATATGTGCCCAGTAGGCCCCGCCCTCCTGTACCAGGCAAATCGCGCAGGTAGCGCGCGGGCGAAAGTCGACAGCGACGTCACTGCCAGCACGAACAACTTCGTCATGCGCTGCGGCGAGCGCTGCATAGAGAAAGCCCTGCGGATCGAATATCGGCTGTTTCGCCGCCACAAAGCGATCCTGCACAACCTTGAGCCCGGTCTCGGCAGCGCGGGCACCATCGGAGTGGCCGCCCATGCCGTCAAAGACCAGCATCAGTGCAGCGTTCTCGGACACCACGACCGCGGCGCGGTCCTGGTTGTCCTGGCGATCACCGAGGGCAGAAACTTTGGCGTATTCGATTTGCATAGGATCCGAGTGGCAGGTGGCTTAAACGTGTGGCCACAGCTTAGAATGTCGTCCCTCAATGAAAGCGTGACCCAGGTAGCACGTTCGGCACACCCAGGAGTTCAACACTGATGTTACACAGTATGACAGGCTTCGCGCGAGAGTCGCTTGATACGGACCTCGGTACGCTGAGCTGGGAGGTCCGGGCCGTCAACCACCGTTACCTGGATGTACAGTTCAAGTTGCCGGAGGATTTACGGCCGAAAGAGCAGGCTTTTCGACAACAGGTCGGCGCCGTTCTCGGCCGCGGCAAAGTTGAGTGTGGGCTGTTCTTCCGGCGTGTTGTCGACCAGCAATCGGAAATGCAGCTTGACGAGACGCTGGTCAGCGTATTGCGCGCGCGCCTCGATGAGATAGCGGCGCGATTGCCACAGGCCGCCGCCGTAAACCCCCTCGATGTCCTGCGCTGGCCGGGTATCTTGCAGCAGCCTGAAGTCAATGCCGAGCCACTGTTTGAGGATGCCAGCGGCTTACTGGAGAAGACGCTCGTCGCCGTCAATGCAATGCGATTGAGTGAAGGACAACGAATCCGCGAGATGCTGCAATCGCGCTGTGTCGATATCGAGGACATTGCGGCTACCGTTCGCGCTCGCATGCCGGAAGTGCTCGCCGCAACTCGCGCCAAGCAAAAAGAGCGCATTGAGAAGCTGGATGTCGAAGCGGACCCGGCGCGACTGGAGGTTGAGCTTGCCCTGATCGCACAAAAAATCGATGTCGATGAAGAACTCGACCGGCTTGAAAGTCACCTGGTCGAGATCCGCGACGCATTGGATGACGAAAAGCCGGTAGGCCGCAGGCTCGACTTCCTGATGCAGGAGCTCAATCGCGAAGCAAATACGCTTGGCTCAAAATCGGCGGACAGCGAAACCACGAAAGCGGCAGTCGACCTCAAGGTACTGATCGAGCAGATGCGGGAACAAATACAGAATGTTGAGTAAGGCCGGCTGATGACAGAAAAAGGTAAGCTCTTTGTTTTTGCCGCACCGTCGGGCGCAGGCAAGACGACGCTCGTGCATGCAATCGTCACCAAGCACCCGGAACTGCGCTTCTCGATTTCCTATACGACACGCGAACCGCGCAGAAACGAAGCCAACGAGGTTGACTACCTGTTTGTCAGCAAAGAGGAGTTCATGCGCCTTAAGGATGCCGGCGAGATGCTGGAGTACGCCGAGGTGTTCGACAATTACTACGCCACGAGTCGCAGCCAGGTTGAGCGGCACCTCGCTGACAATCGCAGCGTGGTCCTTGAAATCGACTGGCAGGGCGCCCGGCAGGTGCGCGAGTCGATGCCGGACTGCGTCAGCGTATTCATCCTGCCACCATCGATTGACGAGCTTGAACGTCGGCTGCGCAATCGGCGCACTGACAGTGAAGAGGTCATCGAACGTCGCCTTCGCGACGCGCGGAGCGACATGTCGCACTGGAATGAATTCGACCACGTCATCATTAACGACGAACTCGGCAAGGCGGTAGCAGAGCTCGAAGCCGTACTCCAGGGCAGGGGCGAGGCGACCTCGACAAGCAACCGGGCCTTGCAGCGCAAGGTGGCCCGGATTGTCCAGGGCGACTGATATAACGTTTACTTATATGCGGTCGCCTTGCGCGACCTGCTTGCCGTAGACTCGCGCCCCTTATTCACAGCCCACCGGGAATCCCCGGCAACAGGAATCGATCATGGCCCGAATTACCGTTGAAGATTGCCTCAACAACATCGATAACATTTTTGAAATGGTGCTGGTCGCCGCCAAGCGTGCGCGCCGGGTTGCCCACGGTGCCGACCCGCTGGTTGATCTTGAAAATGACAAACCGACGGTCATCGCTTTGCGCGAGATTGCCGAGGGCCTGGTATCGCCTTCGATCCTCGAAGAAATCGAAGAGCCGGTTACCGAAGACCTGCTGCAGGCCGAGGCTGCCGAAGACGTCTTGCCGGTACGCGGAATTTCAATTGGCGACTAGCGTCGACTAGGGCCTGTTAACCCCCGGTCTCCGCGGTATGATCGAGGCATGGATTACGCCGCTACTATTCTTGCCAGACTGCCGGGTGCGCACCGCCGCGACCACGGCGTGCGGCGGCTGATCGATACACTTTCATCCTACCTGCCCAAGGAACAGCTGGCGTCGATAACGGCCGCCTACGAGTTTGGTGCTGACGCGCATTCCGGGCAAAAGCGAAAAACCGGCGAAGCCTACATTACCCACCCGATCGCCGTCGCGCAGGAGCTTGCCGAGATGCACCTCGATGCCGAGGCCATCATTGCGGCGATCCTGCACGACACGGTCGAGGATACGTCTGCCTCGCTTGATGAGATAAGCGAAAAATTCGGCAGTGAGGTCGCGCTGCTTGTCGATGGCGTCAGCAAGCTTGATCAGATCGAATTCCGCAGCCACGCGGAAGCCCAGGCTGAAAGCTTCCGCAAGATGATGCTGGCGATGATCGAGGACATTCGCGTCATTCTCGTCAAACTCGCGGACCGTTTGCACAACATGCAAACACTCGACGCCATGCCGGCCGCCAAGAGAAAGCGCATTGCGCGGGAAACGCTGGACGTCTACGCGCCCATCGCGAACCGGCTCGGCATCAATCGCATGAAGGTGCAGCTCGAAGACCTGAGCTTCAAACACCTGCACCCGTTTCGCTACCGGGTACTTGAGGCTGCGCTGAAAAAAAGCCAGGGCAGTCAGAAGCAGATTGTCAAAAAGATCTCCGCAGAGTTTGTCGACGCGATAGCGGAGGAGGGCATCAGCGCCGAGGTTTTTGGTCGACAAAAACACCTGTACAGCATCTACAAGAAAATGTCGGGCAAGCGCCGCCAGCTTTCCGACATCGTCGATGTTTATGGCTTTCGAATCGTCGCGACGGACGTCAACACCTGCTACCAGATACTCGGCATCGTGCACGGCCTGTACAAGCCGATGCCCGGGCGTTTCAAGGACTACATCGCCATTCCGCGCATCAACGGCTATCAATCACTGCACACCACGCTGTTCGGTCCGCAGGGGTTGCCGCTGGAAGTACAGATCCGCACGCGCGAGATGGACCGCCTCGCAGAATCGGGTGTCGCCTCGCACTGGATTTACAAGGCTGACGAGAAATCCGATGCAAGCCCGCAGCGGCGTACGCGCGAGTGGTTGTCGAATCTCGAAGAGATGCAGCAGATTGGCACCTCCGAGGAGTTTCTCGAAAGCGTCAAAGTCGATCTTTTCCCCGACAAGATCTACGTGTTTACCCCGAAGGGCGACATCATGCCGTTGCCAAAAGGTGCCACGACTGTCGATTTCGCCTATGCCGTGCACACCGATATCGGCGATCGCTGCGTAGCGGCCAAAGTGAATCGGGGGCTGGTGCCGCTGCGCACCGAATTGCATAACAGCCAGACCGTCGAGGTGATTACCTCGAAGGGAGCTCGACCGAATCCGAACTGGCTGACGTTTGTGCGCACTGCGAAAGCCCGGACGGCAATTCGCCATCACATGAAAAACCTGCGCTCGACGGAATCTGTCGATCTTGGCAAGCGGCTTCTCGATCGGGCATTAAAGGATCTTGGTGCTTCATTGCGCAAGGTTGGCAAGGTACGCATGTCGGAAGCGCTTGAGGAGCTCGGCCTGAACAATAGCAACGAGCTTTTCGAACAGGTCGGACTGGGGGAACGGCTTGCACCTCTCACCGCGCGAATTCTGGTTGGCGCCGGTGACGCGACACAAGCGGAAAACAAAACTGCCTCGCTCATCATCGCGGGAACTGAGGGCATGGTTGTCTCGTATGCGAAGTGCTGTCACCCGATCCCCGGCGATCCGGTCATGGGGTATCTTACTGCCGGTCGCGGCGTCGTTATTCATCGCAACCAGTGCGGCAATCTTTCCAATTTTCGCAAACAACCGGACAAATGGATCACGGTCAGCTGGGAAAAGGAGATCGATCGTGATTTCTCTACGCTGGTACACATCGATACCCGAAACAAACCGGGTGTTCTGGCGGAGGTCGCGGCGACTATTGCCGATTGCAAGTCCAACATTGAGCAGGTCTCAGTACTCGGACGCCACGAGGACTGCTCCGTGCTGTCGTTCCTGCTGCTCGTCAAGGATCGTGTGCATCTCGCAAAAATTCTGCGCAGCGTGCGCAATATGAAAAACGTCATTCGCGTCTCACGTGAATGTGCATAAGACAGGGATTACTTAATGAGCAAAAAAGCGGTTCACAGTGACAACGCACCGGCAGCAATCGGAACCTATTCCCAGGCCGTCATCGCAGGCAAGCTGGTTTTTTTGTCGGGCCAGATTCCACTGCTCCCGGACACGGGCGCTGTCGTCGAGGGCGACTTCGAGGCACGCGCCGTGCAGGTTTTCGAGAACTTGAAAGCAGTGGCCGAGGCGGCTGGCGGCACGTTGAACGACGCGGTGAAAGTCACCGTGTTTTTGACCGACCTCGGCAATTTTGCAACGGTCAACTCGGTCATGGAACGCTATTTTGAGAAACCGTTTCCGGCACGCGCGGCAGTTGGCGTAGCTGCGCTGCCAAAAGGCGTAGATGTCGAGGCAGACGCAATCATTGCAATCTGATTCACCGCTCACTGAACTGAACGGCGTCGGTCCGGCGCTCGCAAAAAAGCTCGAGAAGCTTGGCCTCAATCGGGTCGACGACCTCCTTTTTCTGCTGCCGTTGCGTTACGAGGATCGCACGCAGCTCGTCAGGATCGGTGCACTCGAGGCCGGCATGCGAAGCCTGGTAACCGGCGAAGTGTTGCTGGCCGAAACGGCT
The DNA here is from genome assembly GCA_963976365.1 of uncultured bacterium. Lineage (GTDB taxonomy): Bacteria > Pseudomonadota > Gammaproteobacteria > Steroidobacterales > Woeseiaceae > UBA1847. Next base: position 131,063 of record CAXBKH010000001.1, read on the forward strand.
TTTCGCGGACGTCGCAACTTGCTGGTACGCATCGGCGACGGCAGTGGCCAGCTGACACTCCGATTTTTTCACTTCTCCAAACAGCAACAGGCACAGTTTCAACCCGGCGTGCAGGTCACATGCTATGGCGAAGTACGGCGCGGCCAAAAGGGCTTCGAGATCATTCATCCTGAGTACCGCGTCCTGAGAAAGGACCAGCATGCGACGACCAGCGATTCCCTAACGCCTATATATCCGGCGACGGAAGGCGTGCAGCAGGGGCGGCTGCGCAATCTCACCGGGCAGGCACTGCAGCAGATGAGCCGGTCGCCGCCGAGAGAACTTCTGCCCGGGACAGTCACCGAGAAGCTCGGCATGCCGTCGCTGGCGGACGCCATCGTGTACCTGCACCGGCCGCCACCGGACGCCGACGTACAACAGCTGCTTGCCGGAACTCACCCCTGTCAGCAGCGACTGGCGTTTGAGGAATTGCTCGCGCATTACTTGAGCCTGCGAAATGTTCGAACACTGGCAGCGACGCAAGATGCCGTCGCGCTGGCGGAGGGTGACGACGACGTTGGCGGTTTCATTGAGTCGTTGCCTTTCAGTTTGACCCGCGCGCAACAACGCGTGATCGACGAAATTCTCGGCGACCTGGCTGAACCGCACCCGATGATGCGCCTGATTCAGGGCGATGTCGGTTCCGGCAAGACCGTTGTTGCCGCCATTGCCTGCCTCAAGGCGATCGCCTGTGGCGTGCAGGCCGCCATCATGGCGCCAACCGAAATACTTGCCGAGCAACACTGGCGCAGCTTTTCCGACTGGTTTCGTCCGCTCGATATCGAGCCCGCCTGGCTAAGCGGAAGTCAGCGCGTTGCGGCGCGCAGGGAGTCGCTCGAAGCGATAAAAAGCGGAGCCGCGCAATTGGTTGTCGGCACACATGCATTGTTCCAGGAGGGCGTTGACTTTCACCGCCTCGGTCTTGTCGTCATCGATGAGCAACACCGCTTCGGCGTCCAGCAGCGCATGGCTTTGCGTGAAAAGGGTGTATCGGCCGGCATGCACCCGCACCAGCTTGTCATGACCGCGACGCCGATACCGCGCACACTCGCAATGGCAGCCTATGCGGATCTCGACACCTCGGTGATCGATGAGCTGCCGCCCGGTCGGCAGCCCGTAACGACCATCGCAATTCCCGAGTCCCGCCGCAGCGAAGTTGTCGAGCGCGTGCTATCCGCCTGTGCATCGGGTCAGCAGGCGTACTGGGTATGCCCATTGATCGACGAGTCCGAGGTACTTGACTACCAGGCGGCCGAAGCGAGTTACGCGATGCTGACTGAAGCGCTGCCAGACTTGCGTATCGGGCTCGTACACGGTCGCATGCGTGCGGCGGAAAAAGAGCGCGGCATGAAGGCGTTCAAGGAGGGTCTCATTCAATTACTGGTCGCGACGACCGTCATCGAGGTTGGTGTCGACGTGCCCAATGCAAGCCTGATGATCATCGAGAATGCGGAGCGAATGGGGCTGTCGCAATTGCATCAGTTGCGCGGTCGGGTTGGGCGCGGTGCCGCGCAGAGTCACTGCGTACTGCTATACAAATCGCCACTTGGGCGCATTGCAAAAGAACGGCTCGGTGTACTGAGAGATACCAACGACGGTTTCGTCGTTGCGCAGCGCGACCTCGAATTGCGCGGGCCGGGCGAACTGCTCGGTACGCGACAGACGGGACTGCCTGAGTATCGCATCGCCAATCTCGTTCGCGATGCGGCATTGATGCCGCAGGTACAAATTACTGCAGAGACAATCACGCGAGAATCGGCATCGATCGCGGCCGCAATCGTTCGTCGCTGGCTGGGTGACGCGAGCCGATACGGGAAAGTGTAAACTCAAACAATGAACAGACTGCTCGCGCCGAATTTCGCACCGGAAATCGTGAACCAGCTTCGCAACTACGGCAAGCTGATGCGTATCGACAAGCCGATCGGCATCTGGCTGCTGCTGTGGCCGACACTCTGGGCGCTCTGGCTTGCCGGCGAGGGAAGTCCGGATCAGGGCCTCTTCATTGTATTCATGCTCGGCGTCGTCGTAATGCGATCGGCGGGCTGTGTATTAAACGACTACGTTGACCGCAAGATCGATCCGTACGTCGAACGAACCCGAAGCCGTCCGATCGCGTCCGGCGCTGTTGCCCCGCTAGAAGCGTTGATCCTGTTTACGGCACTCAGCCTGATCGCAGTCGGGCTGGCGACGATGCTGAATCGTCCTGCACAGATGCTCGCCATTGTCGGCGCCGTACTGACCGTGACTTACCCATTCATCAAGCGCTTCGTTTCGATACCGCAGTTCATTCTTGGCGCCGCGTTTGGCTGGGCTGTACCGATGGCTTTTGCGGCGCAAACGGCAGAAACGCCGGAACTCGCATGGCTGGTTTTTGGTACGGCGATGATCTGGGCAATCATTTACGACACGTTCTACGCGATGGTGGACCGCGAAGACGACCTCAAGGTTGGCGTCAAGTCGACCGCCATCCTGTTTGGCGAAGTTGACCTGTTTGTCATTGCCGGCCTGCAGGCGCTGATGCTGGTCGCCTTACTGCTCATCGGCATTCGTGCCGGGTTGAGTGCGTGGTATTACCTGTCAGTGGCCCTGGCTGCAGTACTGATGGCCTATCACCTGTGGCTCGCCCGCGACCGACAGCCGGCCGGGTGCTTCGCCGCATTCCTGCACAATCACTATATCGGTATGATCATATTCATCGGCATCGTCCTGCACTACACGTTTCACCCGGCCGTCGGGTAGATTACTTTGGCCAGCGCTGAAGAACTGATACAAGCGGCTTACTTCGAACTTCAGAACGTCGCGCCAGGCGCCACGGATGAACGGCGACGGCGCTCGCGGGCCACTCGGCTGGCGAATCGCATTTTGCGAAAGTATCCGGTCAGTGCCGAGGCGCGGCAGGCGCGATCCATTCTCAGGCAACTGAAAATTGACGATGAAGTGCGGCAATTTGCCGATACGCATTCGCATGGCGGCAATGTTAATCCGCTTGCAACACCGTCAAGTCATACGAAGCCCGAACCCAGGTCCGAAACGCACATCGCATCCGCAAACACAGACTGGAAATCGCTTTGGCTGCTGTTTACAGCGCTTTCCTATCTGCAAAAGCGCATCCTGGTATTCGTGCTCCTGTTCATCGCCCTGTTTGTCGCTTTCACGCCGTTCGTCCTGATCTTCGCGTTCCTGCTGTTCATTAAACGCGATGCCATCAGGCCGCTTGTACACAGGATCCTGGTTGCAATGAACCCCGACGCCACGCACAGGGGATTCCGGAACGGCTGACGCGCTAGCGGGCGCTCGCGACGGTAAGCGCGCTTACTTTTTGTGCGCCGTTTCTGAGCAGCAGCTTGCCGAGCTCCGTCAGTGTCGCGCCGGTTGTAACGACATCGTCGATGATCAGCACGTGTTTGCTTGATATGCGACAGCGGGTCGAGAACGCTCGCCTCAGGTTTTTGCGGCGCGCGATGGCGCCAAGGCCCGATTGCGACGGCGTTGCCTTGCAACGCTGCACGCCGCGAAGAATCTCGATGCCCAGAGAATGCGCCACCGGTGCCGCCAGTTCGCTGGCCTGGTTGAAGCCACGAACCGTCTTGCGACGCCAATGCAAAGGCACGGGCAGAATCGAGTCGATATCGGCTGGCAACGACCGGCACGCAGCGCACAGCACTTCGGCCAGGGCAGGCACGTAATACAGCTGGCGTTTGAACTTGAGCGCTTTGATCGCAACGTCCACCGGGAACTCGTATTCCATCATCGCCATGCTGCATTCAAAAATACCCGGTGTCGGCGAAGCGGCGGGCTCGCGCCAGGGCAGATCATTGAAGCAGTTGACACAGAGACTGCGTTCATCGCCTGTTGAAAAGACACCGCAAAATGCACAGCTTCTGGGTGCCAGGAAATCGAGCAAGTGCATCGCATTAGAGTCGCAGATACTGCAATGACGTGCCGCGTGCAAAAGCGGGCGATTGCGCGCAAAAGCGTGCTACCGTTTCACGAATGTTGAGCACTCGCCACATTCGCCGCCGCTTCGAACGAGCCGCAAGTACATTCGATAGTGCCGATTTTGTGCACACGGCAACTCGCGACGGCCTGTTGCAACGCATCGAACCATTGCTGATCGACGCGCAAACCGTCGTCGACCTCGGTTGTGCGACCGGCGCCGCAGCGCGGCCTCTCAAGAAGCGCTTCCCTAAAGCACGACTTGTCGGCGTCGACTTCGCGTGCAACATGCTGCGCACTGCAAACACGCGAAAGTCCTGGTTTACCCGGTCAGCTTTCGTACAGGCAGACGCGCGCGCATTGCCATTCGCAAACGAGAGTGTCGACGTTGTTTTCAGTAACCAGTTGCTACCATGGATCGCCAACCCGGACGAGGTCTTCGCCGAGGTTGCAAGAGTGCTCAGGAAAGGGGGCGTCTTCGCGTTCGCGACGCTCGGCCCTGACAGTTTGCTGGAAATCAGCCGAGCCTGGCGAGAGATGGACGACGGCCATCATGTCAGCCGGTTTCCGGACATGCACAACCTGGGCGATGGCCTGGTCAACGCCGGGCTTCGCGATCCGGTGCTCGACGTCGACCGATTGACGGTCAGCTACAACAGCACCGATGCTTTGCTGGCCGATCTGAGCGCGGCGGGCGCCCGCAATACGCTTCGGGATCGCAGCCGGTCCTTGACCGGGAAGCGCAAATTCCGTGGCATGTTGGCGGCGCTCGAGCGTGCGACGGTTGACGGCAAAATCGCCGTCGAACTCGAACTCGTTTTCGCTCATTGCTGGGGCGCGGGCCCCAGAATGGACCCGGCAAACTATCGAATTGACGCAAACCGGATACCGCTGCGCAACAAATGACGTAAATCTTCTTGCGAAGCAGCGTTTAAGTAGCTGTAAAATAAAGAATTGACGCACAGACATACGGCTGGCCCCGATTGCATGGCCCGGCCTATTTGAGTACACTTCGCGAGCTTTTTGGCAGGCTGTCCCTGTCGACCCAGCCGTTCGCGCGGCTCGCAAGGTGAACAATCAATGATACGAAACTTATTCCTGGGCTTGCTCGGCCTTTCGCTGGCATGCTCAGCGGAAGCTGAATGGGCAATAAACATGCCCAAAGGCGTGACAGACCTCAGTCTCGAGACTTACGACCTGCACATGATGGCGTTCTGGTGGTGCGTTGCCATCGGCATCGTCGTGTTCGGCGTGATGATTTATTCGCTGATCAAGCACCGCAAGTCCCAGGGTGCCGAGGCCGCGACTTTCACACACAGCACGACGGCGGAGATTATCTGGACGACGATTCCGGTCATTATCCTGATCCTGATCTCGGTACCGACGGCTGAGACGATGGTGAAGATGGAGGATTCGCGAAATCCGGATCTGTCGATCGTCGTCACCGCCTACCAGTGGAAATGGCATTACAAGTACCAGGATACGGATGTCGACTTTTACTCAAGTCTCGCGCGATCGAGCCTGGAGGCTCGCCGCAAGGAATCCGGCATCGATCCTTTCTCCGTCCCGAATTACCTGCTGGAAGTCGACAAGCCGCTCGTCATTCCCCGCGGCGCGAAAGTGCGTCTGCTGATGACTTCGAACGACGTGATTCATTCATGGTGGGTGCCCGAATTGTCGATGAAGAAAGACGCGATTCCGGGATTGGTCAACGAGACCTGGTTCCGCGCGAATGAAACCGGCACCTATCGCGGCCAATGCGCCGAACTTTGTGGCAAGGATCACGGCTACATGCCTATCGTTGTCGAAGTTGTCGAGCCCGAGGCATTTGATGCCTGGATCGCCAGCCAAGACGCGGAGCTTTAAGAAATGACAACTGTAATAACTGACGCACACGACTCTCACGACGCTCATGACGACCATGGGCCGGCAAAAGGCATAGGGCGCTGGCTGTTTTCGACGAATCACAAGGACATCGGCACGATGTACCTTGTTTTCAGTCTGATCATGTTCTTTGTCGGTGGCGCGATGGCGATGATTATTCGATCCGAACTCGCCATCCCGGGGCTGCAGTTCGTGCATCCCGAATTCTTCAACCAGATGACGACGATGCACGCGCTCATTATGATCTTCGGCGCGGTCATGCCGGCATTTGTGGGTCTCGCGAACTGGATGCTACCGCTGATGATCGGTGCGCCGGATATGGCACTACCGCGAATGAACAACTGGTCGTTCTGGATCCTGCCGATCGCCTTCAGCATCCTGTTGTCGACACTGTTTATGCCCGGCGGGGCGCCCGCCGGTGGCTGGACCATGTACCCGCCATTGGTTTTGCAGACCGGCGACTCGTTTCCATTCCTGATTTTCTCGGTTCACCTGATGGGCTTTTCGTCCATCATGGGCGCGATTAACGTCATCGTTACTATCATCAACATGCGCGCGCCGGAAATGTCGCTTTTGAAGATGCCGATGTTCGTCTGGACCTGGCTGATTACCGCCTATCTGCTGATCGCCGTCATGCCCGTTCTGGCGGGTGCCGTGACCATGTTGCTGACCGATCAGTTTTTCGGCACCAGCTTCTTCCTCGCAGCCGGCGGCGGCGATCCCGTCATGTTCCAGCACATTTTCTGGTTCTTCGGGCATCCGGAGGTTTACATCATGATTCTGCCGGCGTTTGGCGTCGTCTCCGAGATCATTCCGACCTTCGCACGCAAGAAGCTGTTTGGTCACGATTCAATGGTGTATGCGGCGTCCTGTATCGCCTTCCTGTCATTCATTGTATGGGCCCACCACATGTTCACAGTCGGCATGCCCCTGACCGGCCAGCTGTTCTTCATGTTCGCCACGATGCTCATCGCAGTCCCAACCGGCGTGAAGATTTTCAACTGGATGGCCACGATGTGGCGCGGTTCGATGACCTTCGAAACACCGATGCTGTTTTCACTGGCATTTGTATTCCTGTTCACGATCGGCGGTTTTTCGGGGGTAATGCTCGCGGTGCAGCCCGCCGACGTGCAGTATCACGACACGTACTTCGTCGTCGCCCACTTCCACTACGTCCTTGTACCTGGATCGGTTTTCGCGATCATGGCCGCGGCTTACTATTGGCTGCCGAAGTGGACCGGCCACATGTACAACGAAACGCTCGGTAAAGTGCACTTTTGGACCTCGGCAATTTTCGTCAACCTGACGTTCTTCCCAATGCATTTCCTGGGACTCGCGGGCATGCCACGCCGTATTCCCGATTACTCTACGCAGTTCGCGGACTTCAACATCGTTGCCAGTATCGGTGCGATCGGTTTCGGGGTGTCGCAGTTGCTATTCGTTTGGGTATTGCTCACAAACAAACGGGGCGAGAAAGCGACAGACCGTGTTTGGGAAGGTTCGCACGGACTGGAATGGACCGTACCGTCGCCGGCGCCGTATCACACATTTGAAACACCACCGAAGGCTCGTATTGCGAACGAGGCGTTCGATTGACTATGAACGATGCTGAGCGCAAGAAGAATATTCGCCGTACGACACTGATCGTTGCGATGATTGCGCTGGCATTTTATTTGGGTTTCATCCTGATGGGTGTTGTTCGTGCCTGAGAATCACAAGCACAGTTCGCTGATTGCGCAGCTATTGCTGATGACAGTCGCAATGTTCGGTTTTGGCTTTCTGCTGGTGCCGCTCTACGATGTATTCTGCGAGATCACCGGTTTTGGCGGGCGCACCAATACCGAGGCGACATTCGTTGCCGAAGCGCCGGACCTCACGCGAGAGATTCGTGTGGAATTCATCACCACGGTCAACGAGTACGCACAGTTCAGGTTCGTGGCAGATATGGACAGCATGTCGGTCAACCCCGGCAAGATGTACTTCGCTACGTTTACAGCGAAGAATCTCGCCAGCGGTGACAAGATTGCACAGGCGGTTCCCAGTGTGGCGCCGACCACCGCAGCCGAATATTTCACAAAGATTGAATGTTTTTGTTTTGAAAGCCAGGAATTCGTGGCGGGTGAAGAGCGAGCAATGCCGCTGCAGTTCATCGTCAATCCGGATCTGCCGGACTACGTCGACACGATTACCTTGAGTTACACTTTTTTCGACACCGCTCGCGTAGCGGCGATTACAGAGAACTAAAATGACCGCACACACAGACGATCGATACTATGTCCCCCATGGCAGTCACTGGCCGGTTGTCGGCTCGGTGGGACTGCTGTTCCTGATGGTCGGCGTATCCAGCTGGCTCAACGGGGCGAGTACCGGTTTCTACATCATGCTCGCCGGTTTCGGCGTCATTATCTTTATGCTGGCTGGCTGGTTCGGCACTGTCATCAGCGAGAGTGTTGGCGGCTTGTACAACGACCAGGTCGACAAGTCGTTCCGGCAAGGCATGTTCTGGTTTATTTTCTCGGAAGTCATGTTCTTTGCCGCGTTCTTCGGCGCCTTGTTCTACGCCCGCAACATGTCGATTCCCTGGCTTGGCGGCGACAGCAACAACTTTTTTACGAACATGCTGCTGTGGCCGGGCTTCGAAAGCACCTGGCCGACCAACGGCCCCGGCAATGTCGGTGGCGAGTACGAGGCGATGCCACCATTCGGCCTGCCACTTATTAATACCGCGTTGCTGCTATCGAGCTCCGTGACGATCACGATCGCGCACCATGCGCTGATCGCCGGCAAACGCGCACAATTGACCGCGTTCCTGGCAATGACCTTCATCCTCGGCTTCATCTTCGTTTACCTGCAAGGTGTCGAGTACATCGAAGCCTACGAGCACATGAACCTGAAGCTGACGTCGGGTATCTACGGTTCAACGTTCTTCATGCTCACCGGCTTCCACGGCATGCACGTAACCATCGGTGCGATCATGCTGACCGTAATATGGTTTCGGGTGCTTAAAGGGCATTTTTCACCCGAGCACCACTTCGGTTTCGAAGCGGTCGCCTGGTACTGGCACTTTGTTGACGTTGTCTGGGTCGGCCTGTACGTATTCGTCTACTGGATGTAGACAACACGAATTGCTAACCGGCGCGAATCCAGCCCAGGAAGTAGGATGCGACAAGGAAAATAATAAGGGCGGCGGACAAGGCCACCCTTATTCGCAGTGCACGCAGCAGCTTCGTTGAGTCGGCGTCATCGTGCGACAAGTGGTAAAGCCCTGAGCCGAGGCTGATCAGGATTGCCGCCAGCAGTGCGAAGACGATGTATTTCATAAGCGAGTGCCCACAGTTTCGAGCGCGCAGTATAACGTGACGAGCAAACCCAAAAAGCCCCTTCCTACCTGGTTACCGCTGGTCGTCGGTTTCGCCCTCGTGGTGCAGTTCGCAGGGCTCGGCGCGTGGCAAATATCGCGCGGCCTGGAAAAACGTGCAACACAGAACCTGTTTCAGGACGAATCCGGCTTCAAACCCTGGCAGCAGGGCCAGGCGGTTCGGCCGTACCAGCGCCTCAGGGTCACAGGCCGCTTCGACCCGGCCCGCCAGTTCGTCCTGGAAAACATCATCATCAACAGCCGTTATGGCTATTACATCATTACGCCGCTTGAGGTTGCGCCCGACGCGCCGCTGCTGCTCGTGAATCGCGGCTGGATTGAAAAGGACGCCGATGGACTCGATCTGTCCGCGCTGGGCCTGCCAACGGAGTCGATGACCGTCAATGGTCGCGCCGGATCCTTGCCACGCGCGGGTTATAAAATGGGCGTCGCGGTCACTCCGTCGTCCGACTGGCCGAAGTACGCCGTATACCCGTCGATGGATGAAGTCGCGGCGGAACTTGGCCGCGATGTGCAGCCATTTGTTCTGCTGATGGACCATGAGGACCAGGCCGGCTTCTATCGTCACTGGGTTCCCACCGAGTTTGGTCCCGGCAAACACTTTGGCTACGCGTTGCAGTGGTTTGCGATGGGCGCCGTGCTGTCAGGTCTTTTGATCTGGAATTACCGCAAAAAGCGATTCGATACATGAGCGAGAAAAAGACCACCTGGGCGCGGCTGCAGATATTCGTGATCGCCGCCGTTTTCTTTGGCCCCCTGGCTGTTGCGACCTGGATGTATTACACGGGCGCATTCACGCCGGCCGGACGCACCAATCACGGTGAGTTGCTCGAGCCTATCGTCAATGTCGTTGAGGCGCTGCCGGATTCGCAGATTGGGCCGCTCGGAGACGGCGTCTGGCTGTTGATCTACGCGAATCAAGGCGCCTGCACGGCGGATTGCGAGCAGGCCCTGTACACGATTCGCCAGCTGCGCAAGATGCTGGGCCGCGAGATGGACCGCGTGAAGCGGGTCTTCTTGCACGGCGATACGCCGCCCGATACAGTGTTTCTCTCCAGTGAGCATGCAGGGCTCATTACATTGGCAGATAGCGGTCTGTTCGCATTGCTGAATGACAAGAAACCTGCAACATTGCCGGCAGGCGGGTATTTCCTGGTAGATCCGCTGGGTAACCTGGTGATGTATTTCGAGCCCGGACTCGACCCAAGCGAGATGGTCGAGGACATCAAGCGGCTGTTGAAGCTGTCCAATATAGGCTGAACGTGAACGCAAACGTCGAAACAAGCTACACGACCTGGCGAGACTACTACGAGCTGACCAAGCCACGAGTCGTCATGCTGATTGTGTTCACGGCGATTGTCGGCATGTTCCTTTCAGTTCCCGGACTTCCGGATCTCGGCGCGCTGTTTTTCGGCACCCTCGGCATCGGCATGGCGTCATCGTCTGCTGCGGTTTTCAATCACGTACTCGACGCTCGCACCGACATCAAAATGAGTCGTACAAGGGCCCGCCCGCTGCCGCAGCAAAAGCTGACGGCGCGAACAGCCTTGTCATTCGGTTTCGGGCTGGGCGTCATTTCAATGATCATTCTCTGGTATCTCGTCAATCCGCTGACCGCGATACTCACATTCCTGTCCCTGATCGGTTACGCCGTTGTCTACACGGTCTGGCTAAAACACGCGACACCGCAAAACATCGTAATCGGCGGGGCGGCCGGTGCCGCGCCACCGGTGCTGGGCTGGGCCGCAATCACGAACGAAGTAACGAGCGGCGCCTTGTTGTTGTTCCTGATCATTTTCATCTGGACACCGCCGCATTTCTGGGCGCTCGCAATCGCCAGGAAAGAGGAATACGCGAAGGTCGACATTCCGATGTTACCGGTGACGCATGGGGAAGCGTATACCCGGCTGAATATCCTGCTTTACACGGTCCTGTTATTGGTCGTAACCGTGCTGCCGTACCTGATCGGCATGAGCGGGCTCATCTACCTGGCAAGCGCCGTCATTCTCGGACTGTACTTCCTGTACTACGCCGTGCGCCTGTATCGGAATTACGACGACACTGAGTTGCCGATGGACATGTTCAGGTATTCCATCAGTTACCTGGGCTTCCTGTTTGCCGCACTGCTGATTGATCACTACCTCAAGTTTCAACTAAGTCTTTAGGTAGTCGCTCACCGGCAGTGAGCGGATTCGCAAACCACTCGCATTGAAAATCGCGTTCGTCAGCGCAGGCGCCGCCGTCGGCAAACCGATTTCTCCGACTCCGGTCGGCGTATCGTCGTAAGGCAGGATATGCGTTTCAAAGAGCGCGGGGAACGCGGCGATGCGCGCCAGCGGGTAGTCATGGAAATTCGACTGCTGAATGCGGCCGTCCTTGACGGTGATCTGCAATCCGAGCGCGGTACTCAAGCCGTCGACCGTGCCGCCCTGCAGTTGTGCGTCAACCGCGTTGGGGTTCACGGCAAGTCCACAATCGATCGCCGCGACGATACGCTCAATGGTGAGTTTTCCGTCTGCGACGGTCACCTCGATCGCATGCGCCGCATAGCCGCCAAAGGTGAAGTGGCTGGCAATGCCAATGCCGCGACCCTTCGGCAGGGTCTTGCCGTAGCCGATACGTTCCGCGACATGCTTGAGCAGCCTGGACAACCGACCTGGATTGAATGTCGGACCGCCATGGTTGCTGTAGGGAAGCTCGCGCTCCTCGCCGTAGAGGTCGAGACGCAATTGCAACGGGTCCTGCCCGCTTTCGTGCGCAAGTTCGTCGATAAAACTCTGAATAACCCAGGCATTCGCCGTGTGGGCCGGCGCACGCCAGGAACCGCGAGGCAGACCGATCTTGTTGTGGAAATATTCGAGTCGAACATTCTCGACGCATCGCCGCGGAAAATCGTCGATATAGAGCTCCGCACCAAACAGCTCTTCATCGGGCATGTCCGGTCGTCGGTAGTACTTGCTGGCGCTGGCGAGACGCTGCGTCCACGCGGTCAGCTTGCCATTGCCGTCAAGTCCCGCCTGCATCTCATGAATGCCTGCCGGCCTGTAGAAATCATTCTTGATGTCATCTTCGCGTGACCATTGCAGCTTGATCGGCCAGCCGGTGTGCTTGGAGATCATCGCCGCTTCGGCAACGTAGTCATTCGTCAGGCGGCGACCGAAGCCCCCGCCAACGCGCGTCATCTCGACGTGAATTTGATCCCTGGGCAAGCCGGTAACGGCGGCGGCAGCTCGCGATGCACCGCTCGGTATCTGGGTCGGCGCAATAATATGACAGCGATCCTTTTGCACATAGGCGTAACAGTTCTGCGGCTCCAGCGGTGCGTGGGAAACAAACGGCACGCGATACGAATGCTTGATCGCTGTTTTTGCCGCTGCCATTGCCGACGGAAAGTCGCCGTCATCCAGGACGATCTGACCATCGCCCTCCAGCAAATCAGAATTTTGACGCCAGAAATCATCGCTGTTGTCTGTGGCGCTCGGGCTTTCGTGCCACTCGATTGTCAGTGCGTCGCGACCTTTCATTGCGATCCAGGTGGATGTCGCCACCACGGCCACGCCACTTGCCAGTATCTGGTAGGGCTCGCCCATGGCCGGCCCTTGTATTTCAAAGACGTCAAGAACGCCCTTGATTTTTCGCGCGGCCGTATCATCGATGCGCTTCACCGTCGCATTCAGGACCGGTGCGCGAGCAATCACCGCGTAACGCATGTCCGGTTGACGTGTGTCGATGCCGTATTTCGATCTGCCCGTGACAATGTCCAGTGCATCAACGGTGTTATGCCGTTTGCCGACGATGCGATGATCTTTGAGGGCCTTCAGTGGCGGGCTTTCTTCGGGCAGCGGCAGCGTGGCGGCTTCCGTGACCAGCTCGGTGTAGGCAATTTCGACGCCTCGAGACGCCAGCACGACGAAGCCGGGCCGGGTCGTGCATTCCGATTCGGCAACGCCCAGTCGTCTCGCGGCCACCTTGATGAGTTGCCCGCGCGCTGTAGCGCCAACCTGGCGCATGTAATCCCAGTTGTCAGTCAGGCCGGTGCTGCCACCAACGCCCTGGCCGCCGTACTTCCAGGCAAAGCCGTCGTCGGTCTTGACGATTCCGAGCGGCATCTGGCGAACGCTGACCCTGGACCAGTCGACATCGAGCTCTTCGGCAACGAGCATCGGCAGCGTCGTGCGCTGGCCCTGGCCGATTTCCGGCTGGTTCGAACCGATGATGACCTGTCCATCCGGCTCGATCTGGACAAAGAACCCAATTCGGTTAGTCGCCGCTTCGCCCGCGGAACCGCCCCGTGGAAGGCCAAGCAAGAAACCGCCGGCAACGCTGGCTCCGGCAACCAGGAACTGCCGGCGGTTGATTTCGAGTCGTGGTTTCGTGGCGTTCATTCGCTCGCTCCCGTCGAAGCGGCAACTGCACTTATCTCAGCCGCACGGTGAATTGCCTTGCGAATTCGGGCATAGGTTCCGCAGCGACAGAGGTTGGTCATATTGTTGTCGATATCCTCGTCGCTGGGCGCCGGGAAGCGCTTCAGAAAGTCGACGGTTGCCATGATCTGTCCTGCCTGGCAGTAGCCGCATTGCGGCACATCCAGCTCAAGCCAGGCCTGCTGCACAGGATGCAAGCGATCATCGGCCTCGGCGAGACCCTCGATCGTTGTTATTGCCTGGTTGGCGGCCGCTCTGACCGGGATAGTGCAGGATCGTTGCGCCTCACCGTTGATATGCACCGTGCACGCCCCGCACTGGCCGATGCCGCAGCCGAACTTGGTGCCGGTCATTCCGAGCTCATCACGGAGCACCCACAGCAGCGGCGTGTCGTCGTCGCCGTCAAATGTCACCGTTCTCGAGTTGATTTTGAATGTGGTCATATGAACTCCTTGAAACGTCGACACGAACAGGCGCCAGTATGGCGGCAGCTGTCGTGGCGGTGTCGGGGTATGCGACAATCCGTGCGATAAACAGGACAAGCCGAGATCATAATGCCATTAAGCGCCTGGGAAAGGCTTCACACGATGCATCGTTGCTGGCGCTTGCGATTCAAGTCCGAGGTTGCCTGTATAAAGTACCTTCGAAACGCGGACCTGGCGGGTGCAACCGTGCTGGACATCGGTGCCAACAAGGGTGTGTATTCGATATACATGTCCCGCGCTGCCGGAGCAAATGGCCGGCTGATCGCGTTTGAAGCGCAACCGGAACTGGGCTCGCACCTGCAAAACGTCAAGGAGAGTTTCGCTCTCGACAACATGACGCTGGTTAACCAGGGTTTGTCGAACGAACCCGGCGTGCTGACAATGAGACGAGACAAGGCCGGCTCAGGCATGGCGAGCTTCCATAACGAACTGGGTACCGGGCTTGACGAGATCGACATTCCGGTGATTCGCCTCGACGATTATCTCGACGAGCGCGAAGTCGGCCCGGTGCGTTTCGTCAAGTGCGATGTCGAGGGACACGAGTTGCCGGTGTTCGAAGGCGGCAGGAGAATGCTGGAACGCGATCGCCCAACGCTGCTTTTTGAATGCCATGACGGTGAGGCGAGCCGTGGTGACTTGTTCGCCTTTTTGACCGCCCTCGGTTACGACGGCTATTTTTTCCATGTCACGCCACAAGACCATGCAAGCCTGTTCCACAAAGGCCGCTCGGAGCTGATTGAGTATTCGAGGTTTGCCGATTTCGAACACGTCAAGCCGGGCATTCATCATCGCAACTATGTTTTTGTCCGCAGCGGAACGAAGCCCTGAGCAATACCCGCCAACATCAGGTGTTCGAGAAAATCGTCCGCCCGCATTTTGACCGGCTGTACCGGCTCGCATGGCGTCTTGCCGGCCAGAAGGCCGAGGCCGAGGACCTGTTCCAGGAATTACTGGTCAAGGCCTTCGGCAAACTGGACGACCTCGTCGGCATCGACGAGCCAGGGTCCTGGTTGTCGCGCATGATGTACAACCTGTTTATCGATGAGCGGCGGCGTTTTGCCAGGAAACGTCTGCAGACCGTTTACGAGGGTGAAATGGCCGGAGATGGCCTCGCCGGCCTTCCCGGAGCCGACAATCCGGAGCGAGACCAGCGGCGCTTCGAACGTTTGAAAAAGCTCGACGCCGCGCTATCGGCGCTCAGCGACGAGCATCGCAGCATCGTTCTCCTGCACGATACCGAGGGTTATAAACTGACTGAAATTCAAGACCTTATGGGAATTCCGGTCGGAACCGTCAAGTCCCGGCTGCATCGGGCCCGGGCACGCCTGCGGGAGATTCTTGCAGCGGATGGAACTTTTTTCGAAGACTGAGCGTGTAGGGATCAGGCAGGACGAAAACTATGCAAGACAAAGACGAACATCGACAGGATCAGGAGATCCAGGCACTTTTGAGGGACTATCCGATGCCAGAAGCAAGCGCAGGCTTTTATGACCGGTCGCTCGTGCGAGCGACGCACGAAGGCACACGTCGTCAGCGCAATCGCTGGCTGATGACCGGCTTCGGCTCCGCCGTTGCCGCCGGCCTGGCACTCTTTGCAGTCGCCATGTTGTTCCTCGCGACACCGGAACTGCCATCGACCGACACTGCGATCCCCGGCGTCACGATGACGCTTGCCGAACCGCAGACGGTCAATCTTATTTTTGCCTCGGCCGAAGTACTCGATGCGGCAACACTGACGGTGCTGTTACCCGACGGTATCGAGCTGTCCGGCTTTCCCGGCCAGCGCGAGGTAACCTGGCAAACCAGCCTTTCTGCAGGCAGGAATTTACTGCCGCTCAGATTGATCGCCACATCACCCATCGGTGGTGAGGTTCAGGCAACCCTTGTACACAATAATCGTGGCCGGACGTTCCGGTTGCGCGTAGACATTGTTTAACGGAGCAGGACAATGAAACAACTCAATATTCTGGCGACAACACTGGTGCTCACGTGTTTTGCTTTGTTCCCGGCCACCGTGCGCGCCGATGACGCCCTCGAAGGTCTCGATGTCACGATGGTTGTCGGCGACGATGCCGGTGAGATCGACGCCAGTATTTCGCGAATGCGCGGACCGGATGACGATGGCGTCGATGATGACGACTGGGAAGACGATGGCGACCGCCAGCGCGATGAGGAAGACGAACAACGGCGCGAAGACGATCGTAACGACGATGAAACGGATGAAGACGAGGATCGCTACAACGACGACGAAGAGGACGACTTCATTGACGATGACAGCGATGACGGCTTCGACGAGGTCGAAGAAGAGCATGAGAACGAGGACGACCTCGAGGATGACGATGACTTCGAAGACGGCGACGAGATCGAAGACGATATCGCCGATGAAGAAGAAGACGATGAAATGGACGACGACGATGACGATGACGACGACTAGTCACTGAAAAACAGCTGAAACCGGCAAATCCCCCCGAATGCCTGACGTTCGGGGGGATTTTTTTCGACTGCGTCATAGTTTTCTGACCTGTTTAGTCTGTACTCTTTCAAATCTGACATAACGCGAGTCCAATCCACCCACATGGTCAAGATGCGATACCTCTGTGTTTGCCTGAGTTTGCTGGCAGCCGCCAGTTGCCTTGTGCCGGTCCAGACCGCCAATGCGATGACGGCCGGCGAGTACTTTGCCGACGGCAACCGCCTGTTCCGGGACGACCTTTACTGGGCGGCATTGCTGCGCTATCGACAGGCGCAGGACGAGGGCATGGACACGGCGCTGCTGCACTACAACATGGGTGTTGCTCACTACCGCGCCGGCCAGCACATTCGGGCGCGTGACGCCTTGTCGCAGGCACTCGGCGATCCGTCGCTGCGTGTGGCTGCGCAGTACAACCTCGGACTCAATGCCTACGAGCTCGGCGAAATCGAGGAAGCGCTGAGCTGGTTTCGCCTCGCGCGCGACCAGAACAGCAACGAGAAAATACAGTCCTATGCCGTCGTCGCAATTTCCAGGATTCGCGACGAACAGGCAACACCTGACGAATTTGAAGTGCGCGTCGCCGAGCGTGAGAAAAAGCGCGACTTTGCCGACTTCCAGTTTCGCGTCCGCGTAGGCTTTGGAACCGACGACAACGTGTTTCGCTCACCGGCCGATCCCTACGTCGACCGGTCCGAGCCGAACACACCGGTCGTCACTCCGGTCGTTCAAAGTGGTGCTTTCATGCCACTCAGCCTGAGCGCCAAGTACCTGGTCAACAGCCTGAAGTTCGAAGGCTTCTACGTGGCTTACAAACTTGCGGGCCGCTATTACCAGGACAAGGAACTCGAGAACGCAAATGAATACCAGCACGAAGCCAGCTTTGGCAGCGAGTACAGCCGCAAAGAAGGCAGCCGTGAGCGTATCGTGCATAGCGCGTTTACCGTCTCGCAGCACGTTGAGACTTACTTCGACCCGGACGACGGTACGGCCCGTGATATTGACGGCACCGCCATTGAGGATCGCATGGACTACCTGCGATACGGTCCCGAGCTGCGGCTGAGACAATCTCACGAACGTCTTTCGATCGGCGCGCATATCAAGGGTCAGCTCTGGAACTACGAAACCCAGGAAGTTGTGCCCGAGTACGATCACGAGTATTTCCTGCTGCGTCTCTACGGCCAGTACAAATTCACCTCGACGTCCCTGTTCCGGTTGACCGCTGAGGGCTACAGTCGCCGCTTCGGTGACCGCCCATCCTACGATCTCGATGGTCAGCCCCGGCTCGGCAATCCGAACACGCGCTATGATTATTACGCCGCGGAACTAACCGCCCGGCAGAGAATTTTTGACAGTCTCTGGTTCGGTTTCGATGTGCAACGTACGGAACGCATCGATCAGTATGTCGGCTACTACGATTACACTCGCGACAGTGCGGGCGTCCAGATTCACTGGTCGCCGGGCGAGCGTTTCGATATTGAGGCGCGCGGCATATACCATCTTTACGATTACCCGAACGCTTTCGCCTTTAACGACCCGAACCAGCCGAGGAAGACGCAGGAGTCCGCCGAGATTCGCGTGACGGCGGATTTCCGCATGACGCGCCACCTGAGCCTTGTTGCCGAGGGGCGTTACCGCGAGACGGTATCGAACGACGCGCGACTTCAGTTTGAGCGCTATCAATACACATTGGGCGTTCGCTGGGAGCAGTAAAGCTCTGCTACACTTTCGCGCTTTCGAGCGCCCGGCAACACTCCCCAGAATGGATGTCACACCAATCCTCGACAGCCTGAATGACGCGCAGCGTCAGGCCGTCACATCGCCGTCCGAGCCCGCACTGGTTATTGCCGGGGCGGGTAGCGGCAAGACACGCGTGCTCGTTCACCGTGCGGCGTGGCTGATCGAGGTCGAGGGCGTCTCGCCGCAGAGCCTGCTGGCTGTCACCTTCACCAACAAAGCGGCGGCAGAAATGCGCAGCCGCATCGAGTCGCTGCTGAATGTGCCCGTGCAACACCTCTGGATCGGCACGTTTCACGGACTTGCGCATCGCATGCTGCGGCGGCATTGGCGCGAGGCTTCATTGCCACAGAATTTCCAGATCATCGACTCGGATGACCAGTTGCGCCTGATCAAGCGACTGCTGAAGAACCTGGAAGCCGACGACAGCCGCTGGGTACCAAAGGAAATCCAGTGGTTCATCAATGCGCAAAAGGACGAAGGACTTCGACCACAACACATCGACGATGAAGGCGACCCGAACCGGCGCCAGTTGATTTCGTTTTACCGCTCCTACGAGGAAATATGCCAGCGGGGCGGTCTCGTCGACTTCGCGGAGCTTTTGCTGCGGGCTCACGAATTGCTGCGCGACAATGCCGAGTTGCTCGAACATTATCGCCGGCGTTTTCAGCACCTGCTCGTTGACGAATTCCAGGACACCAATGCAATCCAGTACGCCTGGTTGCGATTGATTGCCGGGACTCGCGGCGTGCCATTCGTGGTCGGTGACGACGACCAGTCAATCTATCGCTGGCGTGGCGCGCGTGTTGAACACATTCATCGTTTCCAGAAAGACTTCCCGGGCACCAACGTCGTCAAGCTTGAGCAGAATTACCGCTCAACGGAAACCATCCTGAACGCTGCCAATGCCGTCATCGCGAACAACAGCTCGCGCATGGGCAAGAATCTCTGGACAGACGGCGCAACCGGCGAGGCGATCAAGGTCTACTCCGCGTACAACGAACGTGACGAAGCCGATTTTATCGTCGGTCGGCTGCGGGACTGGATTGCGCAGGGACATGCGCGCGCCGATGCCGCACTGTTGTATCGCTCCAATGCGCAATCACGCGTGTTGGAAGAGGGTCTTATCAACGCGCGTATTCCGTATCGCGTCTACGGTGGCCTGCGATTTTTCGAGCGAGCCGAGATCAAGGATGCGCTGGCGTACCTGCGCCTGATCTCGAATCGCGATGACGACAGTTCGTTTGAGCGGGTCGTCAACAAGCCGACACGCGGCATCGGTGCGCGCACCGTCGAAATGATGCGTGCGTATGCCCGCGCGAACGCCTGTTCTTTGTGGCGCGCAGCTGGCGCCATCGCCAGCGACGACCTGAACGGACGGGCGGCCAATGCCGTCAATGCGTTTATGTCGTTGATTGAGCGGATGGCACGTGAGACCAACGGCCTGGACCTGCATGACAAGGTCGATCACGTTATTCATCTGAGCTCGCTGATCGAGTTTTTCAAAAAGGACAAGGGCGAAAAAGGCGAAACACGCATTGAGAACCTCGCCGAACTCGTCAGTGCCGCCAAGAGTTTTGAGCCGGATCCGGCCGAGGAGATGTCACCTTTGGACGAGTTTCTGTCGCACGCAGCACTCGAGGCAGGCGAGGGCCAGGCCGACGCCTGGGAGGACTGCGTGCAACTGATGACCATGCACTCGGCAAAAGGCCTGGAGTTTCCACTGGTGTTCATGTGCGGCATGGAAGATGGCCTGTTTCCGCACCAGCGTTCGGTCGCGGACTCACAGGGGCTCGAGGAAGAGCGTCGCCTTTGCTACGTGGGCATCACGCGCGCCATGCAAACGCTGTACATCACCCATGCCGAGCAGCGCCGCCTGCACGGCATGGATAACTTCGCCCAGCCATCGCGATTCATCGCGGAAATACCGGATGAATTCGTCGAAGAGATCCGGCCACGTGTGCAGGTTGCCCGGCCCCTGCGCTCGCCGCGCCAGGCGCAGTACGGGCATTCGTCGAGCCGCACCGACAACGAACTCGGCATTCGCCTCGGTCAGCGCGTTTGCCATAAGAAGTTTGGCGATGGCGTCATACTCAATTATGAGGGCCAGGGCGCCCATGCCCGAGTCGAAGTCAATTTCGAGAATGCCGGCACAAAATGGCTCGTTCTGAGCTATGCGAATCTCGAACTGATGTAGACTACCCGCGATGAAAATTCTCATTCTCGGCGCAGGTCAGGTTGGTTCTTCCGCGGCATATCACCTGTCGCGCGAGGAGGCCAACGAAGTCACGGTCGTCGACGTGCGCTCCGAGGTGCTGCGTGAACTGCAGGATCGCCTCGACATACGAACCGTCGTAGGACACGCCGCTTATCCGGATGTACTGGAACGCGCCGGTGCCAGCGATGCCGATATTGTTGTCGCACTGACCAATTCGGATGAAACCAATATGGTTGCCTGCCAGATCGCCTACACGAGCTTTCGCACACCGACCAAGATTGCGCGTATTCGCGCGGCCGAGTACATGAATGCGAACAAGTTGTTCACTCAGGACGCGATTCCGATCGATGTTCGCATCAGCCCGGAGCAACTGGTTTGCTCGCATATCGAACAGCTGATTCTTTATCCGGGTTCGTCGCAGGTGCTCGACTTTGCTGACGGTCGCGTGCGGCTTGTCGGTGCGAAGGCGGACCGCGACGGCCTGCTGGTCGGCCAGCGCATAGCAACGCTGAAGGACCATATACCGAACACGGAAGGTCGCATCGCGGCCATTTACCGGCAGGGAGTCGCGATGCTTCCCGATGGCGATACCGTCATCCAGGAAGGCGACGAAGTCTTTTTTATTGCGGATCGAAAAGACATTCGCGTTTTCATGAGCGAAATGCGCCGCCTTGAAGACCCGGTGCGGCGCGTTGTCATTGCCGGTGGCGGCAACATCGGCGTCCGCCTTGCGCTCGCGCTCGAGCACACCAACCAGGTCAAGATCATCGAACGCGATCCGCGCCGCGCGCGCGCCATCTCCGAGCAGCTCAACAAGGCGATTGTGCTGGTTGGCGATGCGGCCGACGAGGAATTGCTGCTGGAAGAGAATATCGACAGCGTCGACGTCTTCTGTGCCCTTACCAATTCGGAAGAAGCCAATATCCTGAGTTCCATGCTTGCGAAACGGCTCGGGGCCAACAAGGTCATGGCGCTGATTAATCGTCCGTCGTATGTGGACCTGGTTGAGTCCGGCAGTATCGACATTGCCATTTCGCCACAGCAGATTACGATCGGCTCGTTGCTCGCGCATGTGCGCCGCGGCGACGTTGTCAAAGTGCACTCCCTGAGGCGGGGTGCGGCCGAAGCAATGGAAGCGATTGCGCACGGGGACAAAGACAGTTCGAAGGTCGTTGGCCGGACCATCGAGGAAATCGAGTTGCCCAAAGGCACAGCCATTGTTGCCATTGTTCGCGGCGACCAGGTCATCATCGCGCACCACGATACGCCGATTGAAACGGACGACCACGTCATCCTGTTCATGACAGACCGGCGCAAAATCGAAAACCTGGAAAGCCTGTTCCAGGTCGGTGTGTCCTTCGTCTAAATGAACTGGACCGTCGTACAGCGGATTCTCGGGCTGCTGCTGATGATGTTCAGCCTGACAATGCTGCCACCGATTGCGTTCAGCCTGTATTTTGACGATAACTCATGGCTGCCTTTCGTTGAGGGTTTTGCCCTGACGCTGGTAGCCGGCATCCTTATCTGGCTGCCTGTTCATCGATCACGCAAGGACCTCCGCTTGCGTGATGGTTTCCTCGTCGTCGCTGCATTCTGGACCGTGCTGGGCACCTTCGGTGCTGCGCCGTTTTACTTTTCCGATGTACCCTCGATGTCGCTGACCGATGCAATATTCGAGTCGATGTCGGGACTGACCACGACAGGGGCCACTGTGCTTACCGGTCTGGACCAGCTGCCGGTCTCGGTCCTGTATTACCGCCAGCAGCTGCAGTGGCTTGGCGGCATGGGAATCATCGTCCTGGCGGTCGCCGTGTTGCCGATGCTCGGTGTCGGTGGAATGCAGCTTTATCGAGCGGAGACACCCGGACCGGTCAAGGACACCAAGCTGACGCCGCGTATTACCGAAACGGCGAAGGCACTATGGTATGTCTACCTGGCGTTTACGATTGCCTGCATGCTGAGTTACCGGCTTGCCGGCATGGGCTGGTTCGACGCGCTGTGTCACTCATTCTCGACGGTGGCCATCGGCGGCTTTTCACCGCATGACGCCAGCATCGGGTATTTCGACAGTGCCCTGGTCGACGTGGTTGCGATTGTTTTCATGTTTATCGCCGGCATCAATTTTTCACTGCACTTTTTTGCCTGGCGTTACGTCTCGATCAAGCATTACTTTCATGACCCGGAGTTCAAGGCCTACAGCTTTATCCTGATAATGCTGTCGCTCGTTGTGCTATTTACCCTGTTTCAGCATCGCGGATTCGCCGATCCCGGTGACACCATTATCAATGGTGTGTTCCAGGCGGTATCGATTGCGACGACCACCGGCTTTACGACAGAAAACTTTTCGCTGTGGCCAACCCTGTTGCCGGTTCTTTTGATTTTTGCGAGTTTTGTCGGTGGCTCGGCCGGCTCGACGGCGGGTGGCATCAAGGTCATTCGGTGGTTGCTCATCTACAAGCAGGGTGCCAGGGAGGTTGCTCGACTGGTGCATCCCAATGCGGAAATCCCGGTAAAGCTCGGCAGTTCAGCGGTACAGCCTCGGGTGGTCGATGCGGTTTGGGGATTCTTTTCCGTTTATATCGTTGTGTTCGGTGCGATGCTCCTGGCGATGATGGCAACCGGTCTCGACCAGGTCACGGCGTTCTCTGCCGTCGCGGCAACATTGAACAATCTCGGTCCCGGACTGGGCGATGTAACCTCAGGCTTCATGACGGTGAGTGATACAGCCAAGTGGATCTCGGTTGTCGGAATGTTGCTGGGTCGTCTCGAAATATTCACGCTTTTGGTACTGATCACGCCGACGTTCTGGCGTCACTAGGCATGCTGGATCGCCTGAGCATCCAAATCGGCAAGGCAAGCGCGTGGCTCACGCTGTTCATGGTGCTCGTCACGTTCGTCATTGTCGTGATGCGATACGTATTCGACGCCGGCCTCATCTGGCTGCAGGAGTCGGTAGTCTGGATGCATGCATTCGTCTTCATGGTGGGTGCAGCCTATACGCTGCAGGCCGAGGAGCACGTTCGCGTCGATATTTTTTATCGAAACATGTCGCCTGGTCGCCGCGCCTGGGTCGATTTGCTCGGCGTTGTCGTCTTTCTCCTGCCGCTGTGCCTGTTCCTCGGCTTCAAGGCCTGGGACTTTGTCGCCGTCTCGTGGCGACTCCAGGAGGCGTCCCGCGAGTCGGGCGGTTTGCCGTACCCCTTGATCCCGATGCTGAAATCAATCCTGCTGCTCATGCCGTTGACGCTTGGCTTGCAGGGCATTGCGCTGTTCATGCGATCGCTTAAAGCGCTGCGAGCACACTGAGATGGAATGGGTCGCCGGGCTGCTGTTTGTTTCTGTCATCCTGATTCTGCTGGCAGGCTTTCCCGTGGCGTTTACGCTTGGCGGCACAGCGCTGCTGTTCGCCGCGGCGGGTGTGTTGAGCGGCGATTTCCATGGTGCATTGCTTTCGGGGTTGCCGAACAGGATCTTCGGCATCATGACCAACGAGACACTGGTCGCGGTGCCACTGTTTGTTTTTATGGGCGTCACGCTTGAGCGAGCTCGTATCGCCGAGGATTTGCTCGAAACCCTGAGCGCCCTGTTCGGTAGCCTGCGCGGTGGACTCGGTATCTCGGTGACCCTGGTCGGCATGTTGCTCGCGGCAAGTACCGGAATCGTCGGTGCAACCGTGGTGACGATGGGCTTGCTGTCGCTACCGACCATGTTGAGGCGCGGTTACTCGCCCGAGGTTGCGGCCGGTACGATTTGCGCATCCGGCACGCTGGGACAGATTATCCCGCCATCGATCATTCTGGTCATGCTCGGCGATGTCATGACGTCGGCTTATCAGCAGGCGCAACTCGAAATGGGCATTTTTTCACCCAAAACCGTTTCGGTTGGCGATCTGTTCGCGGGTGCGCTGATACCGGGTTTGCTGCTTGTGCTGCTCTACATGCTCTACTTGCTGGGACTCGCCTTTTTCAAACCCTCGACGATGCCGGCGCATGTCCGCGAGGCCGGTGAAACGGCAACGTTGAAGCAGGTGCTGCACGCGCTGTTTCCGCCCTTGTTGCTGATCTTCGCGGTGCTCGGCTCGATACTCGGTGGCTTTGCGACTCCGACGGAAGCGGCCGGCGTCGGTGCGATGGGTGCGTTGCTGCTTGCGCTGTCTCGCCGCCAACTCGATCTTTCTCGACTTCGGGAGATCATGCAAAGCACCTTACGCATCAGCAGCATGGTTTTCATGATCCTGATCGGGGCGTCAATATTCTCGCTGGTGTTTCGCGGCTACGGTGGCGACGACGGGGTCCGCGTGATTCTTGAGGCGCTCCCTGGCGGCGTGTTTGGTGCTGTCCTCGTAGTAATGCTCGTGATGTTCCTGCTTGGCTTCGTGCTCGACTTCATCGAGATAACTTTTGTTGTCGTGCCCATAGTCGGCCCGGTGTTGCTGGCGATGGGACTTGACCCGGTCTGGCTGGGCATCATGATTGCCATCAACCTGCAGACGTCGTTTCTGACGCCGCCTTTTGGCTTTGCACTTTTTTATCTTCGCGGCGTTGCGCCGGCGTCAGTCAGTACGGCGCAGATCTACCGGGGAGCGGTGCCGTTCGTCGCCATTCAATTGCTGGCGTTACTTCTGCTGGCATTGTTTCCAGAACTCATCACTTGGCTGCCGGGTAAAATCTACGGCCCATAGGCCTTATTGCCGCGTAGTGAGATAAGCCTGTTCCGATATACGTGTATTGGTTTCCATCTTCGCCAGGTACTCGTAGTACGGCGCACTGACCTTCGCAACCGCCGGATCTTTAGCCGCGAGTTCATCGATCAGATCTCGCGCGATAGTCTTCAGGTGTTGCAAGACTTCGGGTGGAAACGGGCGCACATCGACGCTCGGGTCGTCGATCAATTGCTGCAGGGAATTTGCGTTGCCGTGAGTGTACTCAGCCGCCATGTCGGTGGTAATTGACTGGCAGGTAATTTCGACCAGCGCCTGCAAATCGTCCGGTAGCGACTCCCAGGCCTCGCGGTTGATGATGCACTCGAGTCCGGGGCCTGGCTCCTGCCAACCGGGGTAGTAATAATATTTGGCAGCCTTGTGCAGTCCGAACGACACATCGTTGTAAGGGCCGACCCACTCGGTTGCATCGATGGCGCCGGTCTGCAGTGACGTGAAAATTTCTGCGCCCGGCAGCGTGATCGGTGTACCGCCGGCGCGTCGGAGCACTTCGCCCCCCAGGCCGGGTATGCGCATTTTCAGACCCTGGAGATCGGCGACGCTTTTGATTTCGCGATTGAACCATCCTCCCATTTGCACGCCGGTGTTCCCGCAAAGGAATGGAACGAGATTGAATGGCTCGTACAGTTCGCGCCAGAGCTGCAGTCCGCCGCCGTAATAGATCCAGGCGTTGAGTTCCATGCAGTTCATCCCGAAGGGAATCGCTGTGAAAAACTGCGCCGCGTCGACCTTGCCCTTGTGATAGTAGGAGGCATCGTGCCCCATCTCGACGGCACCGCGACTGACGGCATCGAAGACTTCGAACGCCGGTACCAGCTCGCCGCCGCCGTAGACCTTGATCTTGAGGCGGCCCGCCGAGGCGCGCTCCAGTCGCCGGGCGAGGTTCTCGACGGCCATGCCAAGGCCCGGGAATTTGGGCGGCCACGAGGTCACGCAGGACCACTCGAAACGCTGCTGCGCCTGTTTTTGCCCCCCGGAACTTTCGTTATCGGCCTTTGAACAGGCAGCCAGTCCCGTCGCGGCAGCCAGGCCACCGACAAATTCTCTTCTTTTCATTATGAATCCGGAGTTTACGGTGAGGCGTCCAGTCTATGCGAGCCGACGGGGTGACTCAATAGACGCTCGGTGGCGTGTTTTAGGCAAAAAGTGGGAAATTTATACTTTGTTATTATCCCACCAAGAGTCATTTGTGGCCGCTATCGACTGCAATATTCTCCACTAATAGTCGGAAATGGGCCCCGGCAAAGTACCGGGGCCCTCCTTCCCTGGTCCGACCGGCAGGCATGCCCGTTCCGTGCCCTCCTTGGCATGGGAAGGGGGAGCGCATCAGATCGCGCCGGCCCACCGGCCGGTCCAGCCAGTGTTACAGCATCACCTGCCAGGGTAGCTATTCGTAATTGCTTGATGCATTAATAAAGGCCCTGAAAATGACGAATCCGGAACACCCAGCGACAAATGATTGCCCTGATCCAGCGTGTCAGTAGCGCCTCGGTAAGCGTTGCCCACCAGCAGATTGCCCGAATCGACAACGGGCTGCTGGCCCTGATCGCCGTGCACCGGGACGACGAGGCGCGTGATATCACGCGCCTGGCCGATCGGATCCTGGGCTACCGTGTGTTTCCCGATGCCGAAGGCCGCATGAACCTTAGTGTTGTGGACATTGACGGCGGTTTGCTGCTGGTGCCGCAGTTCACCTTGGCGGCGGATACCCGCAAGGGAACCCGGGCGAGCTTTACCAAGGGGGCGAACCCGGACAAAGCCAGCGCCTATTTTGACGAGCTTGTGTTCGCATGCCGCGCGCGGCTTGCCGTCGTCGGGACGGGTCGTTTCGGCGCCGACATGCAGGTTGCCCTGGTCAACGATGGCCCGGTGACCTTTTGGCTGGAAAGCTAGGCACCGTGTGACACGGGTACGGTATTGTTGCGCATCGTGGCGTATCATGAACATAATTCGCGCCCGGCTTTCGCCGGCGACACATGTTATTTGATGGGACGGTAAGTCCCGGGAGTTTTGAAATGTTTGCCAACATTGGACCGTGGCAGCTACTGATCATATTAGTCATCGTGTTGGCTATTTTCGGTACAAAAAAACTGAGCACACTCGGCTCCGATCTCGGTAAGTCGGTGAAGGGTTTTCGCAGCGCCATGAACGAAGCTGAGGAAGCCAAGGAACAGCTCGACGATTCGTCCGATGCCGACTTCGACAATACGCCGGTTGAAGAGACCCGCGACAAGACCGACGCCTGATCCCCAGCCATGTCGGGTATTGCTCCATCCGAGTTCCTGCTCATATGCTTGATCGGGCTCATGATTCTTGGCCCGGAGCGGCTGCCGGTGGTTGCGCGCAAGATCGGCAGCTGGATGGGCAAGGCTCGCCAGATGACCCGATCGCTGCAGCGCCAGCTCGAAGAAGAAACCAGCATCAAGAAGAACTTCGGTTTCGATCCGAAAGATCTCGACCCCAACGAACTGATGAAACCTCGCGACGACGACACGTATTCGCCGCTGCATGACGAAGAAGAAGACGTCGACGACACAGCGGCACCGACAGGCGAAGAGAAGCCCGATAAATGACAGACCCCGCGGACGACAAGGCCGAGGAACTCGCGGAAGGTACATTGATGTCGCACCTGTTCGAGTTGCGAAATCGCCTGTTCAAGATTTTCGGCAGTGTGTTCCTGGTGTTTCTCATTTTGCTGCCGGTATCGAAGACCATCCTGGTGCTGGCCACCGAACCGCTGACACGCTTTATCGATGGCAATCAGCTGCAGGCGATTAAAGTCGCGTCGCCACTGACCGCGCAAATCTCCCTCGCTTTCTACATCGCCCTGTTTATCGCAATGCCGATCGTGCTGTACCAGGTCTGGGCGTTCGTCGCGCCGGGCCTGTACAAGAAGGAAAAGAACTTCGCGATGCCGCTGCTGTTTTCGAGCACCTTGCTGTTTTATGCGGGACTCGCGTTCGCTTACTTTGTCGTATTGCCACTGATCTTCGGCTTTATTGCGACCTTCTCGGCCGGCAGCATCGACTGGAAACCCGATATTGCCGAATACATCAGTTTCGTCATGATGATCGTGCTCGTTTTCGGCCTTGCCTTCGAAACGCCGATCGCGACGATGCTGACCGTAGCAACCGGCTTGACCACGCCGGAAAAGCTGGGCAAGGCCCGGCCTTATGTATTCCTTGGCGCCTTCGTGATCGGCATGCTGCTGACCCCTCCCGATGTGATCAGCCAGACGGTGCTGGCGATACCGGTTTACCTGCTCTATGAGCTCGGCATAATTATGTCGAAACTCTTCCGACGGAAGGCTGTCAAGTAGCCTAACGGGTCGAAAATGGTGTTAAATGCAACTACCTGACCCGCCTGAAAATTCGAAACGGCGCTTGAAGCGTTCCGGGGGAAAATAAAGATGACCGACACTGTTGCCGCATCGGCGGACGACCTATCCAATCAGGCCGAATTTCTGGGCCACCCGGTTGGCCTTTATGTCTGCTTTACCACCGAACTCTGGGAGCGTTTTTCATTCTACGGAATGAAATACCTGCTGCTGCTTTACCTGACAAAGTATCACCTGTTTACCGACGGCGAAGGCCTGGACGTACTCGGCTCCTACGCGGGTCTCGTCTACGCCCTGCCGCTGATCGGCGGCATGATTGCAGACCGTTATCTCGGCATGAGGAAATCCGTCCTTTTCGGCGGCATCCTGCTCTCGCTCGGCCACTTGCTTATGGCTGTCGAAGGGCACCAGGCCGTGAACTACGCGGCAGGCACGATCCTTGCCGATAACCTGACGCTGGCCAGTGGCGAAATTCTTGCCGCAGGCACGGTTCTGACCGAAGCGATCCGGCACCAGGATACCGCCGCGCTGAACTGGTTTTATCTGGCGCTGGCGCTGATCGTAATGGGCGTCGGCTATTTGAAGCCGAACATCTCGACGATTGTCGGTCGCCTGTATGCCCAGGACGATCCTCGCCGCGACGGTGGTTTTACGATCTTCTACATGGGCATCAACATTGGCTCGTTCACGGCCACCCTGTTGTGCGGCTGGCTGGGCGAAACCTTTGGCTGGAAGTACGGCTTCGGCGCCGCCGGTATCGGCATGATCATCGGACTCATCACCTTCACCTATGGCCAGAGGTTCCTGCATGGCCTCGCCGAACCGGCGGACCCTGCCAAGCTCAAGAAGAGCCTGCTCGGCCCGATCAACACGGAGTGGGGCATTTACCTCCTGAGCCTGCCGTGCCTGTATGTGTTCTGGCTGCTGGTGCAGCATGAGCCGATCGTACTTATCACCCAGAACGTGTTCCTGATCGTCGCGATCGTCAGCCTGATTCTCTATTCGATGGTTCACACCAAGCAGGACGCAAACAACACACTCGCCTATACAATCGCTGCCGTCGCAATCGTCTCCGGCATTCTCGCTGTAATCGCGAACCTGCATCCGATCTGGGGACTGGGCGCCTACGCAGATCCGGTGCTATATCTCTCGATCGCACTGATTTTGGGATTCGTTATTTACGGATTCCTGACTCACTACTCGCCGGAGTTCGGGCGCACCGTCGTACTGATGATTCTCATCCTGTCGACCGTTGTTTTCTGGGCGCTCTTTGAACAGTCTGCTGGCTCAATGACCCTGTATGCCGATCGCGTCGTCGATCGATCGCTGGGCGACACGACGTTTACTGCATCGCAATTCGGCTCACTCAACGCCGGCTTCATCATGCTGCTGGCCATTCCGTTCGCGGCGCTCTGGACCTGGCTTGCGAAGAAAAACCTGGAGCCAACCACGCCGATCAAGTTCGGCCTCGGTATCGTGCAGGTGGGTCTCGGCTTTGGCGCACTGGTATTCGGTGCCGAGCACCCGAACCAGGCGGGACAGGTCGCGATGATCTGGCTGATTCTTGCTTACTTGCTGCACACAACCGGCGAGCTTTGCCTGTCGCCGGTGGGCCTGTCGGCTGTCACGAAGCTGTCGATCGGCAATGTCGTCGGCGTCAGCATGGGCACCTGGTTCCTGGCCACGGCGCTGTCGGAAACGGTTGCGACCCGCATCGGCAAGATGGCGGCTATTGATACCAAGGCCGGGGAATCGGCGGACGTTGCGTTGGCGCTGGCGTCTTACACCGAGCTGTTTTCATTCCTGATGTGGTTCGGCCTGGCCGCCGGCGCATTTATGATCCTGATATCGCCAATATTGAAACGCTGGATGCACGGCATTCACTAGAGGCATTGGTAACAATCAAACTGGAAGAACTGGTATGACTAAACTCGCGAAACTGATGGCGGGCCTGGCGCTGGTTGCGTTGATGGCAGCCTGTTCGGAACAGGCAACCGACGACAAGACGGTGGCTGCGCCCACGGAAACGGCTGAAGAATTCGTGGCACGTGCCAACGCCGAACTCGAAGAACTGTCAAAAGAAATCGGTGCGGCCCAATGGGTGCGTGCGACGTATATCACCGAGGACACGGCGGTCCTCGCGGCAGCCGCCAGCGAACGCTACGCCAAATGGCACAGCGGCATGGTGAAGCAGGCGCTGGCCTACGAAGGGCAGCAGCTCGATGCCAGCACACAGCGGGCAATCGACCTGCTGAAGCTCGGCACCTCATTGCCTGCACCGAAAGATCCGCAGAAACTCAAGGAGCTGACGCAGATCGCGACCGAGCTGACGGGCCTGTACGGCGCCGGGCAGTACTGTCGCAATGACAATGACTGCATCTCCGGCACGGACCTCGAAGGCCTGATGCAAACGAGCCGTGACTTTGACGAGCTCGAAGAATACTGGACGGGCTGGCGCACCATCACACCGCCGATGCGCGACAAGTTCGAACGCTACGTCGAACTCGTGAATGAGGGCGCAAACGAACTCGGCTACAGCGACCTCGGCGAAATGTGGCGGGCCGGCTTCGACATGAGCCCGGCCGAGTTCCAGGCGGATGCAGCCCGACTCTGGGAAGAGGTCAAGCCGCTGTACGACGAGCTGCACTGTGCCGTTCGCGCCAAGCTCGGTGAACACTACGGCGAAGACAAGGTGCCGCAGGACGGGCCCATTCCGGCACACCTGCTCGGCAACATGTGGGCGCAGGAGTGGGGCTTTATTTACGACATCATGGAACCCTATCCCGGTGTTTCGGATCTCGATGTCGACAGCACCCTCAAGAAGAAAAACTTCTCGCCACAGGAAATGGTTCGCTCGGCTGAAAACTTTTATGTTTCGCTCGGCATGGAGCGCCTGCCCGAAACGTTCTGGGAACGCTCTCAGTTTTCGAAACCACGAGATCGCGAAGTGGTTTGCCACGCGAGCGCCTGGGGCCTCGACGGCGGCAACGACCTGCGCATCAAGATGTGCATCAAGCAGACCTACGACGAACTTCGCGTGATCTATCACGAGCTCGGCCACAATTATTACCAGGCCGCCTACAAGGACCAGCCGCCGTTATTCCAGGGCAGCGCACATTCGGGCTTCCATGAGGCCATCGGCGATACCGTGACCTTGTCGATGACGCCGGGCTACTTGCAGGAGGTTGGCCTGATCAACTCTGCCGAAGAAAGCCAGAAAGCCGTCATCAACCGGCAGATGCAGATGGCACTGGACAAGATCGCGTTCCTGCCGTTCGGCAAGCTGATCGACGAATGGCGCTGGGGCGTTTTCTCCGGCGAGATCAAACCGGAGGATTACAACAAGGCCTGGTGGGAAATGCGTACGCGTTACCAGGGTATCGCACCGCCATCAGAGCGCAGCGAAGAATTCTTCGATCCGGGTGCGAAGTATCACATCCCCGGGAATGTCTCGTACACACGTTATTTCCTTGCGCGCATCCTGCAGTTCCAGTTCCAGCGTTCGCTGTGCGAAATTGCCGGGCATGAAGGTGACCTCGCTTCCTGTTCCATTTATGGCAGCAAAGAGGCGGGCGCCAGGTTCCACGCAATGATGGCTTCGGGCCAGAGCGAGCCCTGGCAGGACGCGCTTGAGAAACTGACAGGCACACGCCAGATGGATGCCACCGCGATCATCGACTACTTCCAGCCTTTAATGGCTTACCTCAAGGAGCAGAATGCAGGTCGCTCCTGCGGCTGGTAGTTTGTATGACAGGATTTATTAGTCCACGAGGCACAGCGCTGGCAACGGCGCTGTGCCTTTTTTCATTGTGTGCCGGGGCTGACGAGATCGTCCGGGTTGAGCATGAGGGATTCACTGTCGTTCATATGTCGTCGTTGCCGGCTGCAGGTGTCGACGAGGTTGTCGCGCAGGTCGATGATGCCATCATGCAGGTTTCCGGATGGCTCGCCCAGGCAGAAGAATTTCAAAGTCCTTTGAAGGTTGAGCAGATACGTGTGTTGATCGACCCGGACAAGCACACGCCGACGCAACAGCGCACGACGATTTTCGTTCCGGAAGTGCGAGTTCGAAAGGCGGCTACCGAGAATGCCCTGGCCCGCGGCGATTTCGGTATCGTGCATGAGATCACGCATGTGCTCGCGGAAAGCGCTTATCGCAAGGACCGCAATCGCTTTTACGACGACGGGCTCGCGGTCTACCTGCAGCAAAAGTTCGGGCCGCTGGTGAACTACCCGTCATTTGGCCCTGACTTGCATGTCTCGACGGCAGCGCTGGCGACGGAGGCCGGCGATCTGATTGCGCTCGCCGAATGTGACCAGGCCCGGCGTGTCACTGACAATCCGGTCAAGCGCCGGCTGGCCTACCTGCAGCTCGGCTCGTTCACCCAGTATCTCGTTGAAAACTTCGGCGTCGATGATTATTTCGCGATCTACAGCGGTGCGCCCGTTGACGAGGTGACCGGTTATTCCATCGACGAGCTGGAGCGCCAGTGGCGCTCGCTGATCAAATCGATCCAATAATCGAGTAAGATTCACAAAACAACAAGAATCAGGGGAATGGCATGTCCAATGAAAACACGGCGCCCGGTGGCTTTCTCGGCACGGTAGAGCGCGTCGGCAACAAGCTGCCCGATCCGGCGATGCTGTTCGTCGGCCTGCTGTTTATCGTCTGGGTACTTTCGTGGCTGTTGTCCTATATCAGTTTCGACGTGGTCGATCCGCGGTCCGGGCAACCCATACAAATTGTCAATCAACTCGCTGGCGGTCCGTTTACAGCCTTCCTGACAGGACTCGTAACCAACTTCGTCACGTTTGGCCCGGTCGGCACTGTACTTGTTGCAATGCTCGGTATCGGCGTGGCCGAGCATTCCGGCTTCATTACCACCGGGATCCGGGCACTGTTGAACGTCACGGCGAAATGGTTGCTGACACCGATGGTGATCCTGGTCGGCATCGTTTCCCATTCCGCTGTCGACGCCGGCTACGTGCTGGTCATACCGCTGGGTGGTGTCATTTTCTACGCGGCCGGCCGCCATCCGCTGGCCGGTATTGCCGCCGCGTTCGCCGGTGTTTCGGGTGGGTTCTCGGCCAATTTCGTGCCGAGCTCGCTGGATCCGCTATTGCAGGGTTTGACGCAAAGCGGTGCACAACTGCTCGATCCGAACATCGCCGTTAACACGCTGAACAACTATTTCTTCACGACGGCTTCGTCACTATTGATTGTCGGCCTCGGCTGGTACATCACCGACCGGGTTGTCGAGCCGCGTCTTGCCGGGCTCGAGATCGACGGCGATGCCGATGACCTGCCGGAGTTACACGAGCTCAAAGACAACGAGCGCAAAGCATTGCGCTGGTCGCTGCTCGCGATGGTTGGCGGCCTGGTTGTTCTCGGCCTTTCAATTGCATTTGACTGGTTGCCGTGGCGTGATGCGAGCGGTGCGCTGGCGAGTTTCACTGCGCCGATTATGCGTTCGATTGTGGCATTGATTTTTTTCCTGTTCCTGCTACCGGGCATCGTGTTTGGCTACGTATCCGGTAATTTCAAATCTTCAAAAGACATGATCGTTGGCATGACCCATGCCATGAACAGCATGGCCTACTACCTGGTCATCATGTTTTTCATCGCGCAGTTCGTCTACTCGTTCGGCGCATCGAACCTCGGCACGCTGCTGGCCCTGCAAGGCGCCGAGTTACTGAAGAGTCTCGATCAGTTTCCGTCGGTGTTGATCGTCGGCATTGTATTGCTGACCGGCTTTGTGAACCTGTTCGTCGGATCAGCCAGTGGCAAGTGGGGCTTGCTTGCACCGATCTTTGTGCCGATGCTGATGTCGCTCGGTATCTCACCGGACCTTACGCAAGCCGCGTATCGTGTCGGTGACTCCAGCACCAATATCATCACGCCGTTGATGCCGTACTTTCCGCTGGTTGTCGTGTACTGTCAGCGCTACGTGAAGAGCACGGGTATCGGCACGCTGGCGGCAATGATGCTGCCTTATTCCCTGTGGTTCATCGTGACCTGGACTGCATTCCTGATCATTTACTATGCGCTCGGATTGCCGCTCGGCTTTCAGGCCAGCTACACGTATCCGGCGAGCTAGGTTACCCAGATGATGGACTTCGAGAAACTTGGCGCGTTTTACCTTGGCAAGCGTTACGACAGTGACGCTGACAAACTGACCGACGACCTGGTCCTGTACGATTCCAAAGACCTGACGACGCATGCCGTGATCATCGGCATGACCGGTTCAGGCAAGACCGGTCTCGGCATCGGTATTCTCGAAGAGGCGGCACTCGATCATATCCCGGTGATCGCGATCGATCCGAAAGGCGACATGGGCAACCTGTTGCTGACCTTCCCGAAGCTCAAGCCCGACGACTTTCTGCCGTGGATCAACACGCGCACGGCGAGCGACAAGGGCCAGTCGCCCGAAGAGTTTGCGGCCGGGCAGGCGGCGCTGTGGAAGAAGGGCCTGGGTGAGTGGGGGCAGACCGGCAAGCGCATCGAACAGCTACGCAACAATGTCGATCTCGCGATCTATACACCGGGCAGCAACTCCGGGCTGCCGATTTCGGTGTTGCAGTCTTTCAGCGCGCCCGAGCAGGCACTGATCGACGATGTTGATCTTTACCGCGAGCGTGTGCAATCGACGGCGACCGGCATACTCACTCTGCTCGGTATTGACGCCGACCCGGTGGCGAGTCGCGAGCACATATTGATTTCACGACTCCTGGACAATGCCTGGAAGAATGGCCGCAGCCTCGATGTGCCGAGCCTGATTGGCGAGATCCAGAACCCGCCGATTACGAAGGTTGGCGTGATGAACGTCGATTCGTTCTTCCCGGCCAAGGATCGCTTCGCGCTCGCCATGCGGCTCAACAACCTGCTGGCCGCGCCGGGCTTCGAGGCCTGGATGCAGGGTGAGGCGCTGAACGCAAAGTCTTTGCTCTACACAGAAGAAGGCAAGCCGCGCATCTCAGTGATGTCGATTGCGCACCTCGATGATTCGCAGCGAATGTTTTTCGTATCGATGCTGCTGAACGAAATCATCGCGTGGATGCGCGCACAGCCGGGCACGTCGAGCCTGCGCGCGATTCTCTACATGGATGAAATCTTCGGTTACCTGCCACCGGTTGCGAATCCGCCATCAAAGAACCTGTTCCTTACGCTGCTGAAACAGGCACGTGCCTACGGCCTGGGGCTGGTGCTGTCGACACAAAACCCGGTCGACCTCGATTACAAGGGTCTGTCGAACACCGGCACCTGGTTCATCGGGCGCATGCAGACCGAACGCGACAAGGCGCGCGTCATGGAAGGGCTCGAAGGCGCGAGTGGCGGCAAATTCGACAAGGGCGCGATGGAGCGAACGATTGCAGGCCTTGGTAAGCGACGCTTCCTGTTACACAACGTGCATGAGAACGAAGCGGTCGTGTTCGGCACTCGCTGGGTGATGTCCTATCTCGCCGGACCGCTGACGCGCGATCACATTCGAACACTGATGTCGAAAGTTCGAAAGCAGGTAGCCGCTGCCGCCAAGGCCGTGTCGAAGCCGAAGCGCAAGAGCAAGACGATGGCGCCCACACTGAGCCCGACGATCGAGCAGTATTTCGTTCCGGCCTACGGCGAGGAGATTGTCTATCATCCACGCCTGGTTGCTGGCGGCGATATTGCCTTCGCCAGCGCGCGCTACAACATTGAAGATGAGCGCAGTGTGCTGCACACCGTTGAGTTCGACACCGGCCCGATCGCCATCGACTGGGACAACGCCGAAACACTGGATTGCTCGATCTCCGACTTGCAAAAGAAGGGTGAAGAGGGTGCAACGTACGCCGACTGTGTGTCGGCAGCGGACAACGCGCGCGCCTACGCAGGCTGGGCGAAGGACTACAAACGCTGGTTGCGCCAGAATGAAAACATCACCTTGTATCGCAGCAAACGATTCCGGCTGACATCAACGGCAGGTGAGACGGAAGGCGATTTCCGTGCGCGCTTGCAGGATGCCGCGAGTGAGAAACGCGATCTGGAAATCGCGAAGTTACGCAAACGCTACGGCAGCAAGGTGGCGACACTCGAAGGCCGGCTGATGCGTGCGGAACAAACGGTCGCCGTACAAAAAGAACAATCGACCAAGAAAAAACTCGACACGGCCATTTCCTTCGGCACAGCGATACTGGGTGCAGTGCTTGGTCGCAAACGCATCACGGCAACCTCTGCCTCGAAAATGGGAACGGCGATCAAGACGGCCGGCAGTGCACGAAAGGAGGCCGCTGACGTCGAGCGCGCGAAAGCCACAGCGGACAAGGTGAGAGCGGATATCGCGGCGCTCAACGAGAAGCTTGAAGACGAGATTGCTGCACTGGATACCGCGTTCGATGCACAGACCGAGGAGCTCGACGAGATTGTCGTGCGCGCCAAGAGCACGGATATTCATGTTGCCGTGACGGGCCTAGTCTGGCTGCCGTACACCAATGATGAAGATGGGCGTCTGAAGCCGGCCTGGTAACTTGTCGGTTGCCCTCCGCTGCGAGGCCGCTGCGGGTCACTCGACAACTCATTTAGAGCGAGCATCGCGCCCTACACCGAACAACTAGGTTATGGATCGACACCTTTTTGTGGCGCGAAGGCGATGAAGCTAGTCGTTCTGCCGAGATGGACTCACTCCGCAGACTTCAGCCATTCCTCAATCATCGTTACGTATTCGACAAATTCGATGTCATGACGATCCAAACCCAGATTGTCACAATAGGTCGGTAGTACGGCAGAGAAATTTGTGAAATGTCGTCGAATTGTTTGCGGTCCGGGAATCGTCTGCCGCCTTGATACCGCTTTCAGCCAATCGCGGACTATCTTAATCACCAGGTCCGGCGAGTTCTGGTGTGCCCTTATGTCCTGGCCTGCAATATCCGAGAAGAACTGCTGGTAGCGATAGCGCTCAGTATCGAGAATCAGGCAACGCTTGCGCTTCATTGCATGCTGGCCGTATATACGACATCCGAGATCAATGCCCAGTTCGAATGGCATATTAAAGCGAGGATATTCGGGGGTGAGTTCTACACGAGAAATGTCGTGTAAGGAGTATTTCGAAGTTTCAACGATGCGTTGAATACGCTGGACGCGCACCTCTCCCGAATCCGGCTCTTCCAGGGCGCATCTTGGAACGAAGCCGGCGTCAACAATCGTGAATACGATTGCCTCGAATACGGGCCAGTATTCTCGGTCGAACGGGCAGTTAATGAATACGCTGTCAGAAAACTTTGGACCGGAAACGTCCATTCAAAAGCAGTTTACGCGGAGCGTCGTTGCGCGGCTTGTTTCTTCACGTCTGAATTTACGTGAAACATGATTTTTGACTGCCCGGAGGCCGTCGTCTTCTTACTGATCTTCGACCTCTTGGACATCTTCCCGGATTTTACATATGTCTCACGCAATGACGACGCAGTCGCACTGGCTTTGTCCCGGCTAATTCGACCGGTCTTATTGAGTGATTTGATTCTTCGCTTTGCCATATCTGGATTATAGCTCCCGACAAGTTGCTCGTCGAACCATCAATCTTTGCGAAAATCGGATTTAGAGGCTCGGCAACCGGACGCGGCAAAGCTTACATGAGCGCCCCCGAACTGGTGCGATCATCCGTAATCATCTGCGGCCTTCTGAAGGCGTTGTAGGTGATTATCTCGCCATGACCCAGGGTTGAGTTGCCGTTCTATAGCGCACGGCTTCAGTAGATAGCGATGCCAACACCCAAGAAGCAAAGCCAGCTACCTAGCATCAGCCCGAGCGAAACCACTTTCGCCAAATTTCGAGTACGCACCGACATCTCAATCTTCCGCGCGCCGAACCACGTATGTTGAATTTTCCAATCTGATAGCCATGCAATTCCGATTCCTGAAGCAATTGCCAGCAATCCAAATGGAAAATTGCCTTCACCAAGTTCCGCGTCGACAATCCTGCCAATTACGAGTAACAATGTGAACGCATAGAATACTGCAGCGAGAGTGCAGGACGCCCAAGCGGAAAAGTCTGGCTTGTGTGACAGCCCTGAATCGCTATACAGGTAGTAAAACCCGCTATAAACGAACGAAATTGCCTTCATCTGATCAGAACCCGTCATAGTGGCCGGAACCCAGGGCGCGAAGCCACGCTTCCTCATACCTCGTGTCCGACAGTCCTTTGTAAATTTTGTCAATGCCTTGATCGACTTTTCCGGGAAAGGCTGCGTCGCCAAGAATATACGTGACACCAAGAGCCGTGCCTACGGGCCATGCCGGAAGTAGTGCTCCAGCGGCGAAATCTATTCCTGATTTCGTTGCAACCTCGAGCGGGTCATCGCCTGCTGCGAGCCGGTTTCGAATCGTGTTTGCCTCTAGCCCTATCCCTACAAGCCCGCCAGCCCGCGCGAGCCGATGACCGATTCTCCCCGCATTTTCGACGAGCGTCCAACCCTCGCCTCGTCGCCCAAATCTGAGGATTCCGCTGTATACACCGGTTAGATTTGCCACACCGGGCGGCTTGGCGAATGTCGCTATCAATTGGGAATCCGGGGACAGGGCTCCACCAACGCCCGTAAAGGACAAAGCAACTCCCAGCCCAAAAATTGACGCGCCATGTTCCGTCTCGCCGCAAACTCTTGCCTCGCCACAGCCTACTTGGTTGCTTGGACCAAGATCTGTTGTGCTATCACCCGACCCATCACTACTGTCCGGCAAGTCAGAGACGGTGACAACTCCATTATGTTGCCGATTTATAAAGTTCGCCATAGCGTCGGACTGAGTCTTATCCACCCTTCCTAGCAAACTCATCTGCGCCCCTTCGAACCCAGTGGGCTGATGATGACTCGCATTAATTTGAGTCTGCGACATGCCTGCCGCAATACCACACCCAACCACCCATCGCGCTCCTGCGCACAATGACGTTGTGTCCGCCGCATACCCCGTCGGGTCCGTCCCAGAGAGCGGATTATTCCCAATATACGAATACCCATTGATCGCCTGACTGTTCCCCGGGTCCTGAATAAACGGATCCACACTCAAGAACCGTCCCAGGTTGTAGTCATACCCCCGGCCGTTCATGTGAATCAATTGCCAGTCGTCGAGGTGTTCGTGATCGGTGAAGCCGCGATCCGTGATGTTGCTGCCGATGGTCGCGGGTGTCTTGTTCGTCCAGTTGCCGTTCCTCGGCTTGCCGTAGGCATCGTAGCCGCGGTGTTCAATGACCGCCGCATACGCATCACCGATCATCGACACGCCGCCTAAGCGATCCCGAAACAGGTAATCCACGCTCGGGCTCGGATCGTTCAGGGATCCGGTCTTGGTGACGATGGCCACATCGCCCAGGTAGTGCCGGTAATCCACCGTACTCCCCAGCGTCTCAATCTCCATCAGCTTGTCGATGTAGTAAATGGTGGAGCCCGATGGCGTCTCCTGACGGTAGCGCATCAGGTTGGCACCGTAGCTAAAGTACGTGTGGGTAGTGCCGCTGTATATGTGCTCGGGCTTGTTGAAGGCGTTGTAGGTGATTGTCTCACCGTGGCCCTGGGTGATGTTGCCGTTCTGGTCGTGGGTGAAGGTGACGCTCCCGCCGCCGGAGAGGTTGACCTGGTTCAGGACGTGCGGGCGGTTGGCGTTGTAGATGTAGAGACTGGCGTAGTCGCTCTTGGAGAGAAAGCTGCCGGCGGCGTCGTGGGTGTAAGTTACGGTGCCGCCCGCAGAGCGATAGCTGCTGATCAGCCGCTGCAGGTTGTCGTGCGTGAAGGTTTCAGTGTTGCCTGAGCCAACGGACGTGCTGCGTGTGTCCAGGTTGCCGAAATTATCGTAGCTATAATTCAGCGTCTGCAATGGCGAGCCGTTCGCCGTGACGGCGATGGACTCCGCCTGGCCCGTTTCATCATAGAAGCTCGAGCTGACAGCGTACTTCCACGATCCGTGGTAGCCGACGTTGGCGGCAGAAATCTGCCCGTGCGTGTCAATGTCGGTGACTTCACGGTACACCACCGTGCTGGTCGGGTCTTTTTCTTTGATCAGGTGGCCGGTGTTGTTGTACTCATAGAGAACGCCGGTGCCGCCAGGGTATCGCAGGCCCTTGGGCCGCGCGTAGAAACCGTCGGTAAAGTGCTGGACATTGTATTCGTCGTAGTCGTATTGATCGGCATTCTCATAGATGCGGTGCGTGACCTGCAAGAGGTCCTTGCGGCCGGTGGCGGCGCTGCTGTAGTAGTAGAATTTTTGTAAGCGGCTGCCGTCGTCACGGAATTGGCTGTCCTCGAAGTCCAAAAGGCCGAGGCCCTTATAGGTATCGGTGTTGTCGTAGTGCCATTTGCCGTCGAGATCGCCGTTCACTTTTCTGTCTGTCATGCGACCCAGCTCATCGTAGACCATCTCGATCAGGTTTCCGTTGGGATCGAGTTCGCTGAGCACTTCACCCAGCGCGTTATAGGTGAAGGTCTTGTAGCCGTGATCGCCAGCATCTTGGGGTCCGCCATGACGATGGGATTGCCAGCGCCGTCGTACGCCGCGTTAGCTTGGTCGGCTAGCTGGGGAATATCTCGTATCGATCAGGGGTGGTTATGTCGACCCGCAATTGGAACAAATTGTGCCAAATACAACAGCAGAAAATAGATCTGAGAAAATTCGACCAAATGATTTTGCGCAGATCTGCGCAAAATTAATCGCCCAGGCATTCTCCCGCATACGCCTTATCGACGCCCGCGTTATCGAGCTGGCATTCGTTATCGTAGGTCTCGCCATCCATGCCGCAAACCGGCAGGTATTCGGCCTCGCAGTTTTCGCCTAAGCTTTCACAGACGCCGGCGTATTCGATCGAGACGCCACGGCGTTCTGAAAAGCACGCATTGCCGTAAGTGACACCATCGACACCGCAAACCGGAACGAACAGCCGTGGGCAGGCGCGTACATTGCACAGGCCTTCGGTGAAATTCGTGATCCCTGCCTTTTCGCCGAAGCAGGCATTCTTATAAGTAACGCCATCGTCACCGCACACCGGTGCGAACACTTCCGGGCAATTATCGACGTCGCATACGCCTTGGCGTTGCACCAGCACGCGATCGGCTTCTGCTTCACAACGATTGATAAAGGTGCGTCCGTTCATGCCGCAAACTGGCTCTTCGTAACTCGGGCAGCCATTGGCCGTACAGGCGCCAAGACCGGCAACTTTGGCCTGTGACTTGGTCGCGAAACATTCGTTGATATAGGTGTTGCCGTCTTCGCCACACACGGGGTCGAAAATTTCGGGACAACCGTCTTCGCCTTCTTCGCTGCAGATACCAGGACTCGCAATGTCGACACCCGCGGCGTTGGCAACACATTCGTTGCTGTATGTCTGTCCGTCGGCGCCGCAAACGGGGTCGTACTGCATCGTGCAGGCCACGTCTTTGTTCTGGGCGAGAACCGTATTCCTTGCCGACGATGGAAAAATACTCTGCAAGTCGACATCACCTGCCAGCGCCGTGCTGCCGGGTGCTGCCAGCATGAACGTCAGGAATACGATTGAATTTCTAAGCTTCGTCATCTCGCGACCTTGATTACCGTAACGGGGTCAGAGCCCTTGTACTTAGAACGAACTCGCCGCCCGCGGTTCACTCATTATTGCATCAGCTCGCTGATCGCAACCAGCCGAAAGCCCTCGTCGGCGAGTTTGGGCAATTCCCGCTCCAGTAAGTCAAGCGTGGCCGCGTGGGGATGGCCGATTACAACAACCGACCCGCGTTTTACTGCAAGGCGTTTCATGCGCTTGAATTCCCGAGCGACGGTTTCAGGTGCCGGGTCGGGGTCCAGGAAGACATCACGCTTTCTTGCGTGAACGCCGAGTTCGCCGGCCAACTGCAGCGCGACACTTTGGTGGGTGGTAAAACTGTCGACAAAGAACACTGCGTCGCGTGCCTGGATTTCTTCCATCAGCCACTGCATGTGACCGGGATGCCGCGTCAGCAGGCTGCCGCGGTGATTGTTGACGCCCACCGCATGCGGTACCGATGCGAACGCACGGTCAAACGTGTCGCGAAACTCGTCGCGATTCATGTCGAGGTTAATTCGCATCGGTTCCTCGGCCGGGTCATCCGGCCGCGCTTGCAGCGGCAAATGCAATAACACTTCCTTACCGTTTGCATAGGCTGCGCGTGCCAGTACCTCGGTGCGCGGTGCACCCGGAAGCACGGCAACGGAGACCGGACCCGGAAGTCGAATGGCTCGTTGTCCCGCCGCCAGCCGATAACCGAGGTCATCAATGATGATGGCGATGCGCGGCTCTGTCGTCGCGGCCGAACCGCCGGCCAGTATGAGCAGCAGCGCGCAGGTTGCGGCCGTCAGG
Organism: uncultured bacterium; assembly: GCA_963976365.1. GTDB lineage: Bacteria > Pseudomonadota > Gammaproteobacteria > Steroidobacterales > Woeseiaceae > UBA1847. The sequence goes on from CAXBKH010000001.1 coordinate 174,012, forward strand.
AATCTCATTGGGCGTTGCTGTGCATCACCGCGTGGGGTTTGAGCTGCAGCAGCGCCTCGTGCAACTGTGCATCGGCTTCACGGTCCAGGCTGCCGGACAGGCTCAGATCCGGGAAGCCGGGTGTTTCGTTGACGATGACGTCCGGCGTCACGCCAACCTCGTGGATCGAGTCGCCCGACGGCGTGTAATAGCGTGACGTCGTCAGCTTGATCGCTCGTCCTTTCGACAGCGGCATGACGGTCTGTACCAGCCCCTTGCCAAAAGTCGACGTTCCGACAATGGTTGCGCGGTTGTGATCCTGCAGCGCCCCTGCAACGATTTCCGATGCCGACGCGGAACCACTGTTGACGAGCACCACCAGCGGCGCACCATCGAGAATGTCGCCGCGATGTGCCGAGCGCGTAAACCGGGCGTCGTTGGTGCGACCGTCGGCGGTAACGATCACGCCCGAGTCGAGGAACAGGTCGGATACGTCAACCGCCGCATCCAGTACGCCGCCGGGGTTGTTGCGAAGATCGAGGACAACGCCTTCGAGCATGCCGCCGTAGGCTTCCTGTAACTCGTCAACGGCGCGACTGAGCTCCCGGGCCGTGCCATCGCTGAACTGGTTGACGCGCACGTAGCCGTAGGACGGGCTCAGGAATTCCTTGTGAACGCTGGCAACCTTGATGACCTGGCGACGCATTTCGTGATCGATGACAACGTCGTCGCGCAGCACGGACAGCGTCACCTTCGTGCCCGGGCTGCCGCGCAGTTCGCTCATCGTTTCCTGCAGTCGGCGAGCGTCGATGGCCCGCCCGTCGACAGCCACCAGCTGGTCGCCACTTCGAATGCCGGCACGAGCCGCCGGCGAACCGGCAATGGGTGAGATGACCCGGATCATATCGTCAATCTCGGCCACCTCGATGCCAACACCGGTGTAGCTGCCGGTAGTGCTGCTGCGAATCTCGCGGTATTCACTGGCATCCAGGAATTCGGAGTGCGCATCGAGGTCGCGAACCATGCCGCGAATAGCGCTCTCTAAAAGTTCGGCATCGTCAATCGGCTCAACGTAATCGCGCTTGACACGCTCGAGCACTTCGGCGAACAACTGCGCCTGCTCCCAGGCCAGCTGCTCTTTGTTCAGGCGTTTATCCGCTTGCAGGAGACCGCCACCGACGGACAGGCTGACGCCCATGACCACGCCGATGACGACAACAAGAATAGCTCGAATTTTCAGTGACATATAATGGTCCCGGCGCCCCGGCCTTCGGCTCTTGTGGCACGATGCCTGACATTATCACAGAATTTCAGCCCCCGGGACGACGCGTGATCCACAGGCGCGGGTTGATCGGTTTGGTGCCCTGCCGCAGTTCGAAATAAACACTGGACTGCTGCTGCCCGCCGCTGTCCCCGACCGTCGCGATGACATCGCCCGGCGCCACCCAGTCACCGGCGTTTTTCAGAATTGTTTCGTTGTAACCGTACAAGGTCATATAGCCTTCGCCGTGGTCGACAATGACCAGAAGTCCCATGCCCGCAAGCCAGTCCGCGAACGCGATGCGTCCGTGGTAGACGGCGCGTACTTCCCGTCCCCGCGGTGCCGCCAGGACAACCCCGTTCCAGTTGATCCTGTCGCTGACGCGCGGCTGGCCGAATTCATGCAGCAGCGTGCCGGCCACCGGCCAGGTCAGCTTGCCTTTGTGCTTGCTGAACGGTTCCTCCGAACTGATCGGGTAATCCGACAGGATGCTGGTCAGCTCTGCGATCAGCCGGGTGAGGTCGGTTTCCTGGGCGGCAAGCCGCTCGACCTCCTGGCCTTCCGCCGCGATCTTGTCGCGCAGGCTTGCGAGCAAGCGCTGTCGCTCTTCCTGCGACGTATTGAGCCGCCCGAGCTCTGCGTAGCGGCGCTTTGAAAGGTCTTCGAGGCGCGCACCTTCCGCGGCAATCTGGCTTTGCAATTCGTCGAGCTTGCGAATTTCTTCCATTACCGCGGTGATGTTGCCGGCGCGGTAGTCGTTGAGATAGCGGTAGTAGGCCATCAACCGGCCCAGTGTTGCCGGGTCGCGCTGATTCAACAGCAGCTTGATCTTTTCCTGGCTGCCGCTCATGTAGGCTGAGCGCACCTGGTCGGCCAACTCACTGGACTCGATATCGAGGTGTGCCTCGCGCTCGGCGAGCTCTTTATCGAGCGCCTTTTTGCGGTTTTCGGTGAACTGCTGCTCCCGCGCGATCTCCTTGATCCTGAGGCGCTGCTCCGATATCGCCACCTCGATGTCCTGCAGCTCGCCGGTCAGCCGGTCACGCTCGGCCGCCGCCCGGTCCATGCTCTTTTTGAGGTCGGAAATGCGCTCGCGCACCTCCTCGAGCTCGCGCTCCTTGACCTTGGCCAGCTCGCCGTGCCCATCCTGGGCCAGGACGGCGGTGGCGGCCAGCATCATCACTATCGGGACCCATCGCATACTCATGGCCGCAGAGTGTAGAGCCTTCGCCGGGGTATTTCCTACGGGTTTTACAGGTATAATGCCGCGATCAATCATACGGTTAAGCGGAATCCTCCGCGCCTGAGCAAATAATGGACAAACTAGTGCAATTTACCGGCGACCACACGTTGCTGGTACTGGCTTTAATGATCAGCTTTTTCGTGCTCATCTTCAGTGAGCTGCGACGCAAGGCCAGTGGTCTCGTCAATGTCGAGGCCATCGAAGCCGTCAAACTGATCAACAACGATGCGGTGGTCATCGACCTGCGCAGCACGGATGCTTTTTCAAAGGGCCATATCGTCAGTGCGAAGAACATTCCGTCTGACGAGCTTGAGGCAAAAATGACGAGCCTCGAGGGCATGAAATCCAGGCCCATCGTCGCGGTTTGCGATGCGGGCGCCACGTCGACCAAGGCGGTCAACACACTTCGGGCCGCAGGGTTTGATAGTGTTTACGGCCTCAAGGGCGGCATCAATGGCTGGAGTCAGGCCGGACTGCCGCTGGTCACTGGAAAAAAGACCAAGGCAAAGAAATCGAAGAAAAGCTGAAAGTCACGCTCTACGGCAACACGACCTGCGCCTATTGCGGCGCCGCCCGCATGTTGCTGAAGAAAAAATCGATCGCCTACGATGATCTTGTCATCACCGGTAACGCCGAGCTCAGGGACGAAATGCAGCAACGCAGTGGCAGTCATCGCGTACCGCAAATCTTTATCGGTGATCGTCACGTGGGTGGCTTTGACGAACTCTACGCTCTTGAGACGAGCGGAGAGCTGGATAAACTGCTCGCCGGGTAGTCCGGCGAAATCAACGACAGGACTGGAATAGAAATGGCAGACGAACAAACCGCTGAGAAACGCTTGGCAATTAGCAAGATTTACCTGAAGGATTTTTCCTTCGAATCGCCGCAGACGCCGGACGTGTTTCGCCGGGGTGACTGGAAACCGACAACAGACCTGAACCTTCGCAGCAGCCATACTGAAGTCGAAGACGGGCACCATGAAGTGTTGTTGACGATTACGGTTGAGGCCAAAGCGGAAGACAAGACCATCTTTCTCGTGGAACTGCAGCAAGCGGGGCTTTTCGAGGTTGTGGGTTACAGTGGTGAAGAACTGGGCGCCATCGTCGGCAGTTTTTGCCCCAACATCCTGTTTCCCTACGCGCGTGAAACCATTGCCTCTCTGATTCAGAAGGGCGGCTTTCCGGAATTCGTATTGCAGCCGATCAATTTCGACGCGCTATACGTTCAGTCACAGCAGCAAAAGGCTGCGGCGCAGGCCGGAGCGGCGGAGAAACACTAATAGATAACAAGGCACCCAAAGCCATAGCCGTTATCGGCGCCGGTTCCTGGGGAACGGCGCTGGCGCTGCAATTTGCCCGCTCCGGGTGCGACGTGCGGCTTGGCGGCGTCCGCGAGCTGGACCTGCTCGACGAAATGGCCGTCAGTGGTGAGAATACCCGGTATCTTCCGGGCATTGCCTTTCCGCCCAACCTAAAAGCCTCGTCGGACCTCGCGACCTGCCTCGACGGCGTACGCGACATCCTGATGGTGGTGCCGAGTCATGGTCTTCGCGAAACCCTGACCGCGATCAAGCCGTACCTGCGGCCTGACTCGCGTATCGTCTGGGCGACCAAGGGCTTTGAGCTGCACTCCGGGAAGTTGCCACACCAGGTTGTCGCCGAAGAGCTAGGCGACGATCGCCCGGTCGCTGTCCTTAGCGGGCCGACCTTCGCCAAAGAAGTCGCCGAAGGTCTGCCGACTGCGATGACCGTTGCGTCCACTGACGAGGACTTTGCCGAAGCACTCGCAGCTGCCTTGTCGGATGACAATTTTCGGGTGTACACCTCGGATGATATCGCCGGCGTTGAAGTGGGCGGTGCGGTCAAGAACGTCCTCGCTATCGGCGCCGGTATGAGCGACGGCCTCGGCTTTGGCGCGAACGCCCGTGTGGCTCTGATCACCCGCGGCCTGGTTGAACTCACCCGGCTGGGCGTGGCGCTGGGTGCACAACAGAAAACCATGATGGGCCTGGCCGGCATGGGCGATCTTGTGCTGACCTGCACCGACAATCTGTCGCGCAATCGGCGCATGGGTCTTGCACTCGCCAGCGGCAAGACCGTCGAAGAGGCGCAGGAAGAAATTCAGCAGGTCGTCGAGGGCGTACTCGCCGCCGAGGCGGTCAAGGAAGTCGCTGAAAATTTAGGTATTGAAATGCCAATCTGCCACCAGGTCTATCGCATACTGTATGAAGGCGCATCGCCCCGTGAGGCGGTTGGTGCGTTGATGGGGCGCAAGCTCAAGCCCGAGGACGAACACCCCACCTCGACCTAAGCGTCGCCGGCAACTACGGGTCCCAACCAGGTAAGACTGTCCGGGGTCAACGGCCCGTACGATGCGGACAAGCCGTTCCGCATGAACAGCAACATCAAGCCGTCCTAGACACTGCCCGCAAATCCGAGCTGCCGCCAGGCCTCGTAAACAACAACGGCAGCCGAATTCGACAGGTTCAGGCTGCGGCTGTTGTGTTTCATTGGCAATCGCAGACGCTGCGCAGGTGGCAGGGCATCGAGTACGGCCTGTGGCAGTCCCCGGGTCTCGGGGCCGAACAGCAGTGCATCGCCCGCCTGGTAGGCGGGGCTGTCGTATCGCGCTCGTCCCCGGGTGCTGAAAGCAAACAGGCGCGGGTGATTCAGCGCGACGAGGCAGGTGTCCAGCGATGCGTGCGTCGTTACTGTCGCGAACTCCCGGTAGTCCAGTCCCGCTCGCTTCAGCCGCGGCTCATCGAGCTCAAATCCGAGCGGTTCGACGAGGTGCAAAGCCACGCCGGTGTTCGCACACAGGCGAATGATATTGCCGGTGTTCGGGGGTATTTCAGGCTCGTAAAGAATAAGGCTAAACATCGAAAACTCTGTAAAATGCCGCACCCATGGCGACCGAACCACTGAAGACAACATTTTGCGGCATCCGGATGGCGTCGCCGATTGTGCTGCTCTCAGGTTGCGTGGGCTTCGGCGAAGAATACACGCGCGTTGACGGATACTCGAATGCCGATGTAGGCGCCGTCGTATTAAAAGGCACAACCGGCGACGCCCGCCTTGGCAATCCGCCGCATCGCGTATTCGAAACGGCCGACGGCATGTTGAACGCAATCGGCCTGCAGAATCCTGGTGTCGACAAAGTGGTCGACGAAATTCTGCCCGGCCTCGATTTCTCCGAAACACGATTTTTTGCCAATGTTTCGGGATCAACCATCGAAGAATACGAGCGCGTAACGCGGCGCTTTGATGACTCCGACATCGACGCGATAGAGATCAACATTTCCTGCCCGAATGTCAAAGAGGGCGGCGTGCAGTTTGGCAATGACCCGGAGATGTCCGCGCGCGTCGTTGCCGCGTGTCGGGCCCAGACAACGAAACCGATCATCACAAAACTCTCGCCAAACCAGACAGACATCGAAGAGAACGCGCGACTTTGCATAGAAGCCGGAACAGACGGCTTTGCCGTCATCAATACACTGATGGGCATGGCCATCGACCCGGTTACGCGACGCCCGGTGATTGGCAATGTTCGCGGCGGTCTGTCGGGCCCGGCGATCAAACCCATCGCGCTATTGAAAGTTCACCAGGTCTACGGGGTTTGCAAAGCGCACAATGTGCCGATTATCGGACAGGGCGGCATCACAACGGCAAGCGATGCAATTGAATTCCTGATTGCGGGCGCGGCGACGGTCGGCGTTGGAACCGCCTTGTTTTACGATCCGCTGGTCTGCAAGAAAATTAATGCAGGCATTGCTGCCTATCTGAAACAACACAACATGAAGTCGGTTGCCGACCTCGTCGGCACGCTCGAGCTTTAACTCGATACGCTAGTCGAGGTGCAATGCCTTCATCTTGCGCGTCAGTGTATTGCGCCCCCAGCCGAGCAGCTTTGCGGCCTCCTGCCGGTGACCGTTTGTTTTCGACATCGCGGCTTCGATCAGCGTTTTTTCGAACTCCGGCATCGCCTGGTCAAGTAACGGCTCCTTGCTGTTGTTAATCTGGCGTTCCGCCCAGGCTGCCAGCATGCGCGTCCACTCCTTGCTGGCACGTCGTGGCGAATCGCTTCCGCCCAAGTCTTCCGGAATATCCTGTACCGAGATCACGCCGCCCGGCGCGGTGACGGTCAGTCGTCGGCTGGCATTGACGAGTTGTCGAACGTTTCCCGGCCAGTTGAAGTCCTGCAACGCCTCAAGGGCCTCAGCTTCAATCGCCTTGACCGGCGTTCCCAACTCATCGGCGGCCTCGGCAAGATAATGACCCAGCAGTAGTGGAATGTCTTCGCGACGCTGGCGCAGCGGCGGTGTATTGATACGAATAACGTTCAGCCGGTGGTACAGGTCTTCTCTAAAACGGGACTCCTTAACAGCACGCGCCAGGTCCTGGTTGGTTGCCGCGATGACCCGGACGTTGACTCTTATCGGCGTCTGCCCGCCGACGCGGTAGAACTCGCTTTCGGCGAGAACGCGCAACAGACGCGTCTGCAGCGCTGGCGACATGTCGCCAATCTCGTCGAGAAACAGCGTGCCGCCGTCCGCCTGCTCGAAACGCCCGATGCGCCGGGAATCGGCGCCGGTGAAGGCGCCTTTCTCGTGACCGAATAGCTCTGACTCAAGCAGATCGGCAGCGATGGCGGAAGTATTCAGCGCGACGAAAGTTTTGTCCGCTCGCGGGCTATGATCGTGCAAAGCACGGGCGACCAGCTCCTTTCCGGTTCCGGATTCGCCAGTGATCAGGACTGTCATGCTGGAGCCGGCAAGCCTGCCGATGGAGCGAAAGACTTCCTGCATGGCCGGCGCCTGACCAATCATCGACGCAATGCTACCATTGGCCGCCGTGGCGGAATCGTCTCCCATGCCACTGGAGCGAGCGGCCTTCTGCACCAGCTCAACCGCCTCATCGATATCGAAAGGTTTGGGCAGGTATTCGAACGCGCCCCCCTTGTAGGCGGCGACGGCGTTCTCCAGGTCCGAATGCGCGGTCATAACGATGATCGGCAGTTCCGGTCGGCTAGAGCGCAGGCGATCGAGCAGGGCAAGACCGCTCATGCCGGGCATCCGTACGTCGGTAATCAGGACGTCCGGTGAGTCCTCGCCCACGGCTAGGTCAATCGCTTCGAGCAGATGCTCGGCACGCTCAAAACTGCGGGACTTCATCCCTGCCTGGTTGAGTGCTTTCTCAAGTACCCAGCGAACGGATTGGTCGTCATCAACCACCCAGACGTATAGAGGTCTGCTAGACATGGCCATCCACCGTCACCTGTTGCAAGGGGATACGGACCAGGAACACGGTTCGTCCCGGCCGGCTTTCAAATTCTATGAGTCCGCCGTGTCGACTGATTAGCTCCTGCGCTGCAGGCAATCCGAGCCCGGTTCCCTCCGATCGGGTTGTAACCAGCGGATAGAAGATCGAGTCCTGCATGTCGGCGGGTATGCCGGGGCCATCGTCTTCAATTTCAATCGATGCGACGACGCGATGTCGATAGTTGCCGATCGTGTAATTGGTTACTGCGCGGGTGCGCAATGTAAGTTCTCCCTGGCCATCAAGTGCCGCTATTGCGTTGCGAACGAGGTTTAGCAGGGCCTGCACCATTTGATCTTTGTCGAGATCGATTTCCGGTAATCCGGGATCGTAGTCACGTCGAATTTTTATTTGGCGCTGCTCTTCCACCTCGATCAGGCGCACGACGTACTCGATTAGTTCGTGCACATTGACGGGCTGCTTGTTCGGAGGTCCGCCGGGCCCGAGCAGCGTATCGACCAGCGCGGCAAGTCGATCCGTCTCGCTGATGACGACGTCGGTGTATTCCTTCAGTTCGGCATCGCCAAGCTGGCGCTCGAGCAATTGAGCCGCACCACGAATGCCGCCCAGGGGGTTCTTGATCTCGTGCGCCAGCTGCCGAATCATTTGTCGTCCAGCACCGTGCTGAATCAGCAGCGCATTTTCGCGGCTGATTTGGGAGCGGCGCGTAACATCGGTCATTTCGACGAGCAGGCGCGCTCCGTCGGCGTCAATCGGCGATACACGGCAGTCGACAATGCGATCGTCGCTATGTACCTCGGTCGGCGACAGTCGAATTTCGTTCGCATAATGATCGCCGCTTTTGGCGACACGAGTCAGGATGTCCTGTAACTCGGGTTCGTCGTCAAGCAGTCGAAGCAAAGACTGTCCGCTTGCACGTTTCTGGCTGATTCCAAGAATGTTTTCGGCCGCCGGATTCAAAGCGATGATCAGCAGGTGCTCGTCGAGCAGAATAATGCCGGCACTGAGTGCGTCCAGAATGTAGGCCGCGTTTCGCTGCAGTGTTCCGTCGTCACCGGAACCGGATTGGCGGGGTTTGCCTGGCTGTGCGCCTAAAGTACCGAGTTCTGCTGCACGTAGAACCGGTTCGGCAAACTGCGGATCATCAGCTTGCCGGTCTCGTCGATGACTTCCGCCTGCAGGTTGTGAACACCGCGGTGGACTTCCTCGATCTGGAAGCTCGAACCCTGGACGGTTCGCGGCGTACCGTCGAAATACACGCGCACCTGGTGACCCTCCTTCAGGGCCGGTGTCAGGGCCAGCGTTACGTTGAGTATGCCCCCTATATTCCACAGGGTTTCTTCCGGGGCAGGGCTGGCAATTTCAAGGGTTTCGTAGCGGAACGCAGGCTCCGCAGCAGTACCGGTATTGTTGGCATTAGCCGGTGACGCCGGTCGCGCTGCGGCTTGTGGCCGGCGATTGCTGTTTGATTCGAGCTCAACCATTTCGGCACCGGGTTGTGGCCGATCCGAGTAATGGACAACGCCATTTTCATCGGTCCACTTGTAGGCCTCGGCCAGCGCGCCAGCAGCGGCCAGGAGTCCCAGCAGGATGAAAATTGAACGTGTTTGCATACGGTTAGCATAGCAGCGAAGCCAGTGTTTTGGGTAGAAACCGGGCGGCAAAATGCCGCCCGGTTCACAGTTTTGACATCAAAGGCTGTAATACATCGCGAATTCGACCGGGTGGGTGGCCATTCGCAGGCGAGTGACGTCAGCAGCCTTCAGGTCGATATACGCATCGATCAGGTCGTCGCTGAAAACTCCGCCTGCCTTGAGGAAGTCGCGGTCTGCATCCAGTGCGTCCAGTGCCTCGCCGAGCGAGAAGGCAACGAGCTTGAGTTCTTTCTCCTCTTCGGGCGGCAAGTCATACAGGTCCTTGTCCATGGCATCACCCGGATGAATCTTGTTCTGGATGCCGTCGAGCCCGGCCATCATCAAGGCAGAGAACGCGAGATAGGGGTTCGCTGTTGAGTCGGGGAAGCGAACCTCGATGCGGCGACCCTTGGGGTTTGCGATGTAGGGAATCCGAATCGATGCAGAGCGGTTGCGAGCGGAGTAGGCAAGAATCGTTGGCGCCTCGAAGCCAGGAACCAGTCGCTTGTAGCTGTTGGTCGACGGATTGGCGAATGCGTTGATCGCTTTGGCGTGCTTGACTACGCCACCGATGTAATAGAGTGCCGTCTCCGACAGACCGCCATAGCCATCGCCTGCGAACAGGTTCTTGCCGTCTTTGAACAGTGACTGGTGAACGTGCATGCCGTTGCCGTTGTCGCCGACCAGTGGTTTCGGCATAAAGGTCGCGGTTTTTCCAAAAGCGTGGGCGACGTTGTGCACGGCGTACTTCATGATCTGCACTTCGTCCGCTTTGCGCTTGAGTGTGTTGAACTTGGTTCCAATCTCGCACTGGCCGGCGGTACCGACTTCATGGTGATGGACTTCCGTTGTGACGCCGAGATCTTCAATGGCGATACACATTGCCGACCGCAGGTCGTGCAGGGAGTCAACCGGCGGTACCGGGAAGTAGCCGCCCTTGACTCCGGGACGGTGCCCGATGTTGCCGTCTTCGTAGTTGGCTTCGGAACTCCAGGCACCTTCTTCGGAATCGATGGTGTAGGACGCGCACTGCATTTCATTGGTCCACTTGACGCTGTCGAAGACAAAGAACTCGTTCTCGGGACCAAAGTAGGCGGCATCGGCAACACCGGTCGACTGCAGGTAGGCCTGCGCGCGGGCGGCAAGGGAGCGCGGGCAGCGATCGTATCCCTGCATGGTTGCCGGCTCGACGACATCGCAACGAATATTGAGCGTCGTTTCATCGGTAAAAATGTCGACGACAGCCGTGGTCGGGTCCGGCATCAGGATCATGTCGGATTCATTGATGCCCTTCCATCCGGAGATCGACGAACCATCGAACATCTTGCCGTCTTCAAACAGGTCGTCGTCAATCGTGTGAGCAGGGACTGTGACATGTTGTTCTTTGCCGATGGTATCGGTGAAGCGAAAATCGACGAATTTGACCTCTGCATCCTTGATGAGAGCGATAACCTCTGCGGGCTTCATGAATCTTTCCTCCGGTTGTTTGCGCAAAATAAAGCGGCCCGACAGTGGGCCCGTGGTGTAGAGAGGTGCAGGAAGTGTGCCAAGATGGTGCTTCCTGTAAGTATTTGGTTTTTAATGATTTACTGCCATCTTCGGCACCGGGATCGCACCAACTTGGTGCATACTGGTTTCGTCCTGCACAATAGTAGTGCAATCCGTCAGGCGTTGCAGCTTTTTGCGGCAACCCGCGGCGCGCAGGCCGCCAGTTCAATTTCTTAACGGGGCGCGCAAATGTGCCGAAGCCGTTATACTTCGCGCCTTTGAGGCACCGCGACACCCCCATGACCAGCAATGCACCGGCCACGCCCAAGACCTTTCAGGACCTGATCCTCCGACTGCAGGAGTACTGGGCTGCGCGCGGCTGTGTCATTGTCCAGCCCTACGACATGGCAATGGGTGCCGGCACCTTTCACCCGGCGACGTTCCTGCGTGCGATCGGTCCGGAACCGTGGAGTGCGGCCTACGTGCAGCCCTGCCGTCGTCCGACCGACGGGCGCTACGGCGAGAATCCGTTTCGACTGCAGCACTACTACCAGTACCAGGTCGTACTGAAGCCCTCGCCGGATGACATCCAGGCCCTGTACCTCGATTCGCTTCGCGCGATCGGCATTGATCCGCTGGTTCACGACATTCGCTTCGTCGAGGACAACTGGGAGTCACCGACGCTGGGCGCCTGGGGCCTCGGCTGGGAGGTGTGGCTGAACGGCATGGAGGTGACACAGTTCACTTACTTCCAGCAGGTCGGTGGACTCGAGTGTCGCCCGATCAGCGGTGAAATCACTTACGGCCTCGAACGACTTGCGATGTATTTGCAGGATGTCGAAAGCATCTTCGATCTTACCTGGACGGACGGACCGCTGGGACGCATCAGCTACCGTGATGTGTATCACCAGAATGAAGTGGAACAGTCGCGCTACAATTTCGAACAGGCGGACGTCGACTCGTTATTCAATGCCTTCGATCACGCGGAGCACGAAGCCGAGCGACTCATCGGCCAGAGCCTCGTGCTGCCCGCCTACGAACAAATGCTTAGCGCCTCACATACGTTTAACCTGCTGGATGCGCGGCAGGCTATTTCGGTGACCGAGCGACAGCGATTTATTCTTCGTGTACGCACGATGTCGCGGGCAATCTGTGAGGCCTACTATGCCAGTCGCGAGGCGCTGGGCTTTCCCATGCTTTCGTCTGTCCACGCGCGCGAGGCTTCCCAATGAGCGGCTTGAAGCCCTTCCTCGTCGAGATAGGCACCGAGGAACTCCCACCGAAGGCCTTGCGCACACTGATGGAGGCGTTCGGAGAGCGACTTGCCGCCGCACTCGACGATGCTCGCCTTGAACATGGCGAAGTTGACGTGTTCGCAAGTCCGAGACGGCTTGCCGTGCGGGTAGGGGAGCTTGCAGCGCGCCAGGCGGATTGCAAGTCAGAACAAAAAGGCCCGCCCGTTAACATTGCCTTCGACGACAAAGGCAATGCGACACCCGCGGCACTGGCGTTCGCAAAGAAGTGCGGTGTCGACATCGCCGAACTCGATCGACGGGAAACCGACAAGGGCGCCTGGCTCGTTCATGAAAGCATTGAGCAGGGGCAGCCCGCCAGCGCATTGTTGCCGGGCCTCGTCAACGATGCGCTCCAGGCTTTGCCGATTCCCCGCCGCATGCGCTGGGGCGCTCACGAGGTTGAGTTTGTGCGGCCGGTGCACTGGGTTGTCATGCTGCATGGCAACGACGTCGTTGACGGAGAGGTGCTGGGTATTGCGGCCGGCCGGGAGTCGCGGGGCCACCGTTTTCATTGCGCCGATCCCATTGCGATCGCATCGCCCGACAGCTACCTTGCGGCGCTGGAAAATGACGGGCATGTCATCGCCGACTTTTTTCGACGGCGCACGATGGTTCGCGACGGCGTTGAGGCCGCAGCGAAAGCCGCCGGCGGGCAAGCGGTGGGCGGCAAAGCGCTTTACGACGAGGTCGCGGCGCTCGTTGAATGGCCCGTGCCCATCGTCGGCAGCTTCGACGAGTCTTTTCTTGAGCTGCCGCAGGAGGCCGTGACCTCGACACTGACCGGACACCAGCGATACTTCCCGGTCGCCGACGACAATGGTGTCCTGCTGGCCCGGTTTGTCACCGTCGCCAATCTCGAAAGCAAGGACCCGGACAAAGTCCGCGACGGCAACGAGCGCGTGATTCGGCCGCGACTCGCCGACGCGGCGTTTTTCTGGAACAGCGACCGGCAGCGCTCGCTCGACAGCCGCCAGGAAACACTGCGCGAGATCGTTTACCAGCGCGGCCTGGGCAGCCTGTTCGACAAGAGTCAGCGCGTCGCCACAATCGCGAAGGCGCTCGCAACCGCCCTCGACCACGAGGACTCGCTCCTCCTGCGTGCCGCCCGACTGGCAAAGTGCGACCTGGTGACCGGTATGGTCGGCGAGTTTCCGGATTTGCAGGGAACGATGGGGCGCTATTACGCGGCCTCCGACGGTGAGCCGGAGGAGGTTTCTGCCGCCATCGGCGAGCAGTACCTGCCGCGCTTTGCCGGCGATACGCTGCCGGCGTCGGCGGCGGGACAGATGCTGGCTGTGGCTGACAAGCTCGATACGCTGGCGGGTGTATTCTCGATTGGCAAAAAGCCGAGCGGTAATCGCGACCCGTTCGGCCTTCGTCGCGCGGCGCTGGGTATCGTCCGCATCCTGGTCGAGTGTGGTCTTGACGTCGATCTAAAGGCGATGCTGGCCGTTGCCGTCTCGGCGCAACCGAAATCGAAGTCCGATCCTGAGCAGCTCGTTGCCGACCTGTATGCTTTTATCGGGGATCGCCTGCGCCGTTATTTCCTCGACCGGGACGCCGGGCTGAGTGTCGGAACATTCACTGCCGTGCAAGTCAGGGAGCCGGTGTCATTGCTCGACTTCGATCGCCGGCTTGCAGCCGTGCAAACTTTCGCGCGGCTCGAACAAGCTGAAAGTCTTGCGGCGGCGAACAAGCGGATCGCAAATATCCTGCGCAAGGCGGGTGACCCGCCGGACCTGAAAGTCCGGAAGAAGTTGTTGCAGGAAGATGCAGAGAAGAATCTCTTCGATGCGCTTGGGCATGTTCGGGAAAAGATTCAACCGCTACTCGACGTAAAAAATTACGCTGCGGTATTGAACGAGCTTGCAGCGCTGCGCGAGCCGGTTGACCTTTTTTCGACGATGTCATGGTCATGGCCGATGACGATTCCGTGAGGAACAACCGGTTGGCTTTGCTCGGCGAACTGCAGGGCCTGTTCCTGAACGTTGCCGACATCTCGCGGCTTTCGATTCGCTAGGTATGCGCAACAATGCGGCAAAGGTCCGGCTTGTCGTACTCGATCGTGACGGGGTCATCAACCGGGAGTCGGCAGACTTCGTCAAGTCAGCGGCTGAGTGGCAGCCGCTCGAAGGCAGCATCAAGGCCATCGCTGCACTTTCGAAGGGCGGGTTTCGAGTGGCCGTCGCCAGTAACCAGTCCGGGCTGGCGCGTGGGCTTTTCGATTACGGCGCGCTGTACGCCATGCATGAAAAGATGCGCGATCTTGTCACCGCGGCGGGCGGGCGCATCGACCACATCGCTATTTGTCCGCACGGGCCGGACGCCGACTGCGAATGTCGAAAGCCGCGTCCGGGATTGTTGCTGCAGATTGGAAAGCACTTTGGCGTCGAGATGACCGGCGTGCCTTTTGTTGGCGATTCGGTGCGCGACCTGGAGGCCGCGCTGGCCGCCGGTGCGCGGCCGATACTCGTTCGCAGCGGCAACGGCCGAGCGGCGGAGAAAAACTTGCCGAGCGCGCTGCGCGGCGTAGAAGTTTATGACGATCTGTCGGCCGCTGCCGCCACGCTGCTAGCCGAGTAGCGCTGTGTTCAGGGCGCTGCGTTCCGTCGTCTTTCTGGTTTTCGGCTTCACGAGTGGTGTGCTGTTCGCCGCCGTCTCGATGTTGTTTTTCTGGACTTCGGAGCGGTTTCTGTGGGGCTTCGTTCTGAATTATTGTCGGCTGACGTTATGGGCGGGCCGCTTCTTTTGCGGCATGGATTACCGCGTCGAGGGACTTGAGAACCTGCCGCAGAACGCCAGCGTGATCATGATCAAGCACAGCAGTGTGTTTGAGACTTACGGGCACGTACCGTTTTTCCCGCGGACCTCATGGGTTCTGAAGCGGGCGATACTCTGGATACCGGTATTTGGCTGGGCATTGGCGCTGGTATTTCGGCCCATTGCCATCGACCGCAAGGCCGGCGCCCGCGCCGTTCGCCAGGTCATCGATCAGGGCAGGGCGAAGCTGGCCGCCGGGGTCTGGGTTACGATCTTCCCCGAAGGCACCCGGGTACAACCCGGGCAGACCCGCAAGTACGGCATCAGCGGCGCCGCCCTGGCCAGAGAAGCGGGCGTGATGATTGTGCCGGTCGCACACAACGCCGGCGACCTGTGGCGTCGCCGGCAGCTCGTCAAGCGACCCGGGCTGGTGCGCTTTTGTATCGGTCCGCCGATCGACCCGAGCACCCAGTCCCCGAAAGAAACCAACCGGCTGGTGCAGGCCTGGATCGAGAACAAGATGCGCGAGATCAGTCCGGCTTACCAGATCTTGACGCGCTCCTCCGGTGGCAAGTAGAGCGCATCCTCGGGGCTGACGTCGAAGGCCTCGTAGAATTCCGGCACATTGCGAACAGCACCGTTGGCGCGATACATGCCCGGTGAATGTGGATCCGTTCCAATCAGGAGGCGCAGTGATTCGTCACGATAAATGTTGCGCCACACCTGCGCGTAGCCAAGGAACACACGCTGTATGCCGGTAAAGCCGTCAATAACCGGCGGCTCTTCGCCATTGAGTGACATCTTGTAGGCCAGCAGTCCGATGCTGATACCGCCGAGATCGCCAATGTTCTCGCCCAGCGTAAACTCGCCGTTGACGCTCAGGTCATCGAAGGGCTGAAAGCCGTTGTATTGTTCGACCAGCTTTTTCGTGCGCTTTTCAAATTCCGCACGATCTTCGTCGGTCCACCAGTTACGCATGACGCCATCGCCGTCAAAGGTGCTGCCAGAGTCATCGAAGCCGTGACCGATCTCGTGCCCGATAACAGCACCGATGGCACCGTAATTCACCGCATCGTCGGCTTCGAGATTGAAGAACGGCGGTTGCAAAATTGCCGCCGGGAACACGATTTCATTCAGCGGTGGCATGTAGTAGGCGTTAACCGTTTGCGGTGTCATGCCCCATTCGGTGCGATCGACCGGTCCGCCCTGGCGGTCCAGCAGTCGCTGGTACTCGGCGAGCGCTGCTCGCTCACTGTTGCCGTAGTAGTCATCCGCCTCGATGTTTAACGCCGAGTAGTCGCGCCATTCGTCCGGGTAGCCGATCTTCGGTGTGAATTTCGACAATTTGTCGAGCGCCTCGAGCTTGGTCTCGTCCGACATCCAGTCGAGGTCCTTGATGCTCGCCTCGTAGGCGTTGATCAGGTTGCCGACCAGCTCGAGCATGCGCTCCTTCGCTTCGGGCGGAAAGTGGTTTTTAACGTAGACTTTGCCGACGACTTCGCCCAGCCCACCATTGACGACGTTGACACCGCGACGCCACATCGGCCGCTGCTCTTCGACTCCCGACAATGTCTTGCTGTAGAAATTGAAATTCTGGTCATCGAGGGCGGTTGTCAGGCGGCTGGCCGAATTGTTTAGCGCAACCCAGGTCAGGTAGGTTTTCCAGGTGTCGAGATCCGTCTCGACAATGATTTTGTCGAGGGCCGTCAAGTAGTCCGTCATGAATAAAACCACCGAACCTACGTTCTGCAGACCCGCCTCTTCGAGGTAACCAGCCCAGTTAAAGTTCGGCATGACCTCGGACAGCTCATCGATCGTGACCTTGTTGTAATTGACGCTCCAGTTGCGAGCGTCTTCCTTGGTCATATTCTCTTTCGCAAGCCGTGTCTCCAGCGCGAGGATTGTATCGGCCGCTTGCGGTCCGCCGTCGAAGCCGGCGAGCTCATACATGCGTTCAATGTGGGCGAGGTAGTCGTCACGCAGGGTCGCGGACTTCTCGTCGGTCTTGAGATAGTACTCGCGGTCCGGCAGGCCCAGCCCGCTTTGTGCGACGTAGATCATGTAGCGCTTCGGGTCCTTGAAATCGGCGACCTGCCCCATGCCGAACGGCGCATCGAGGTTTCGCTTGCCGGTTTCGGCGAAATAGACCGCGAGATCATCGTAGTCCTTGATGCCGCGGATGCGTTCCAGCTCAGGCATCAGCGGCGCCATGCCCTTCGCATCGCGGGTCTCGGTATCCATGAAGGACCGGTAGAGATCACCGACTTTCTGCTCATCCGTCCCTTTGGCGAAATCGCCGGACGCGGAGGCCTCAACGATGGCCTTGACCTTTTCTTGCGAGTCGTCGCGCAGGATGTCGAAGGTGCCATAGCGGGAGCGGTCCGCGGGCATTTGGGTTTCGGCCGCCCATTTGCCATTCACATAGGCAAAAAAGTCGTCGCCCGGACGCACGCTCTGATCCATGCCGGCAATATCGATACCGGAAATCAGCGTTTTGGGCGCCTCGGCGGCTTGCTGGCCACAGGCCGTGAGAAACAACAGCGCGGCGGCGCCGATTATTTTATTGATCACAATAATTCCTCGTCAGATTCGTCATCTCGGCAGGCTGGCGCCGTGCCCATAATCTCTATTCGATGCAATTCGACGGGTTTTAGTTGCAAAAGTTTACCTAGACGTCAAGATTTTCAACCGTCAATGCGTTCTTCTCAATGAACTCCCGTCTCGGCTCAACCTGGTCACCCATCAGCGTCGTAAATATTTCATCGGCTTTCACGGCGTCGTCGATCTTGACCTGCATCAAGCGACGAGTCTCCGGGTTGACCGTGGTATCCCATAGCTGGTCCGGGTTCATTTCGCCAAGGCCCTTGTAGCGCTGGATCGACTGCCCGCGTCGGGCCTCTGACATGAGCCACTCGACAGCGCCGGCGAAACTGGTAACGGCGGCCTCGCGATCGCCGCGGCGAATCGTTGAATCGGCTGACAACAGGTCGTTGATCTTCGCAGCCAGTGCCATGACGTGCCGGTACTCATTCGTTCCGAAGAACTCTCGGGGAATGTAGCGCGTTGCTCCGATGCCATGCTGCACGCGCGTTATCGCAATGCGAACGAACTCGCCGTCTTCATCGCCGCGATCGAGCACAGCAGTGTAGCTGCCGATGTTGTTGTCGTCGGCTCGGTCGCCGGTTGTTTTCGGCAGAGATGCGGAAAGTTTTTGCGTCCACGCGTCGAGGACGTCGAGATTTTCAAGATCGCTCGCCGACAATTCAGGAAGCTTGCTGATGGCTCGCAATACAATTTCATCGTAGCGTGGCGCGAGTCGAGTGATGATCGCCTCAACCGCAATGTATTCTTTCGCCAGGGTTTCCAGCGCGACGCCGGACAAAGGCGGGGCCTCGCTGTTGACGTGTAGCGCAGCATTATCCATTGCTGCATTCAGAAGGTAAGCGTTCAGCTCTGCATCGTCCTTGACGTAGACCTCCTGTTTGCCACGCTTGATTTTGTAGAGCGGTGGTTGGGCGATGTACACGTGGCCGCGCTCGATGAGCTCACGCATTTGCCGGTAGAAAAAAGTCAGCAACAAGGTGCGGATGTGGGAGCCGTCAACATCGGCATCGGTCATGATTATGATGCGGTGATAACGCAGTTTGTCCGGATCGAAATCGTCGCGACCAATGCCACAACCGAGCGCGGTAATCAGCGTGCCGACTTCGGCTGACTGCAGCATCTTGTCAAAGCGCGCCTTTTCCACATTCAGAATTTTACCTTTCAGCGGCAGAATCGCCTGCGTGCGGCGATCACGGCCCTGCTTGGCGGAGCCCCCTGCGGAGTCTCCCTCGACGAGGAAGATTTCTGACAGTGCCGGGTCTTTTTCCTGGCAGTCAGCGAGCTTGCCAGGCAGTCCGGCGATGTCGAGCGCGCCTTTTCGGCGCGTCATTTCGCGTGCTTTTCTCGCCGCTTCGCGCGCGCGCGTTGCATCGATTATTTTGGATGCGATTGCTTTTGCTTCCTGCGGATGCTCAAGCAAAAACTCTTCGACACGCCCGGCCATCGCCTGCTCAACGATGCCCTTGATCTCCGAGGAAACCAGCTTGTCCTTGGTCTGCGAGGAGAACTTCGGATCCGGCACCTTGACCGATAACACGGCAGTCAGGCCTTCGCGCGCATCGTCGCCGCTGGGCGTGAACTTGTCCTTCTTCGAGTTAAGTTCTTTTTCGATGTAGCCGTTCAGGGTTCGCGTCAACGCTGTTCGAAAGCCAGCGAGGTGCGTGCCGCCGTCGCGCTGTGGAATATTGTTGGTGTAACAAAACATGTTTTCCTGGTAGCCGTCGTTCCACTGCAACGCGGCCTCAACGACAACATCATCCTTTTGCGCGGTGAAGTGAATCACCGTCGGGTGAATCGCGGTCTTGTTGCGGTTCAGGTGATCGACAAACGCCTTGATGCCGCCTTCATACTCGAACACTTCCTCCGCTTCATCGCGTTCGTCGATCAGGTGTATTCGCACACCGGAATTGAGGAACGACAACTCGCGCAATCGTCGCGCAAGAATTTCGTAGTGGAACTTGATGTTTGAGAACGTTGCCGCACTCGGCTTGAAGCGCAGGGTCGTGCCGGTGCGATCCGTGTCGCCAACGATCGCCAGCGGCGCTGTGGGTTCGCCGTGTACGTATTCCTGTTGGTGCACCTTGCCGTCGCGACGCACCGTCAGGGTCAGCTGCTCGGACAATGCATTCACCACCGAGACACCAACGCCGTGCAGGCCTCCACTGACCTTGTAGGAGTTGTCATCGAATTTACCGCCGGCATGCAGCACCGTCATGATAACTTCAGCGGCTGAGCGCCCTTCCTCGGGATGCAGGTCGACCGGAATACCGCGGCCGTCATCCGTTACGGTGACCGACTCATCGGCGTGGATGGTCACGGTGATCGTGTCACAGTGGCCTGCCAGGGCTTCGTCGATCGAGTTGTCGACGACCTCGAATACCATGTGGTGCAGGCCGGTGCCGTCGTCGGTGTCGCCGATGTACATTCCCGGCCGTTTACGGACCGCCTCAAGGCCCTTTAAGACCTTGATATTACTGGAAGTATACTCTTTTGAATCGGTCATTCAGTGTCCTCGAAAACCAAGCGGACCATTGTAGCAAAACGCGGACTTTGAAGTAGCCTCAAAACCTTATTTATTAAGGTATTTTCGGCGCTTGCTGCAGACTTTATTTTCCGAATGGGAAATTACTGGCTGAGGCGCGAAATCTCGCCGTGTTCCACGTGGAACATGATCGGCGGCTCCGGGAAACTCAATGTCTCCGGATCGAGGCTGGTGGCGACGACCTGGCAACCCAACGCGGCGACGGCCGACATCAGACGACTGATCGCGTCCCGGTCAAGCTCGGCCGCGGGATCATCCAGTAACAGCAACAAGGGCCGCTCCAGGGCCCGCTGCGCTGTTTCGGATGCTGCGAGGATCATCGCACTCGCGAGCAGCTTCTGCTGCCCCCGGGATACCAGTTTCCGGGCCTGGCGCTCGTCGTAGCTTATTTTGATGTCCGCCCGGTGTGGGCCCGCCTGCGTTGCACCGAGCGCGATATCCCGCTCCAGCCCCGCCTCCAGGGATTCCGCCAGATTCCTTTCCAGCGGCCACCCCGGGCGGTACTCAAAGCTCAGTTCGGTTTCCAGCAACAGGCGCCCGTGTTCGAGCAAGCTATCAAGACTCAGAGCCAGCGCTTTTCGGCGCGATGCATCCAGCTCTGACGCCAACTCAAGAAACTCGGTATTCCAGCTGCGAATGGTCGATTCCGACGATCTCGACTTCAGCGCGGCATTGCGCTGCTTCAGCGCGCGACGGAAGCGCCGCCAGATCGCCAGGTGTTCGTGTTCCACGTGGAACGCTATCCAGTCGAGAAACCGGCGGCGAAGCTCCGGCCCCCCGGCCACCAGGTTGTGAACCTCCGGATCGATCACCTGCAGCGGCAAAGACTCAGCCAGCGCGGCAGCGCTTGCCGCGGGCTCGCCACCGACCCGGACCTCGAGTCCCACGCGGCCGTTTCGGACCCCCATGGCTTTTCGCCTGCCCCCCTGTTGAACCTCCCCGAACAGCAGGAACTCGGTCGAACCGTGGCGCGTCAGCGTCGCCGTACTGGCGCCACGAAAGGATTTACCGCGCCCCAGATACGCCAACGCCTCCAGAAGACTCGTCTTCCCGGAGGCGTTCGCACCATGAATCAGGTTGAAGCGTTCACCAAACTCGAGCTCCGCGCTTTCCAGGCAGCGAAAATTGGTAGCCCGAAAAAGGCGCAACATCGGTGTTGCTCGCCCCTATAAGCGCATCGGCATAACGACAAACGTGCAATCATCATTGCCGGGCTGCCGAATCAGGCAGCTCGAGTTGCTGTCCTGTACCGACAAGGTTACGTCGTCGCCTTCGACCGCACCCAGTGCATCGAGCAGGTAGTTCACATTAAAGCCAATCTCGATATCCTCTCCGTTGTACTCCACCGCAAGCTCTTCCTCGGCCTCTTCCTGCTCCGGGTTATGCGCCTGCAAGACCACGCCGCTGTCTCGAATGACCAGGCGAATACCCCGGTATTTCTCATTCGACAGAATCGCTGTCCGCTGCAGGGCACCTTTAAATTCCGTTCGGTCCGCCTTCAACTCATTAGAGGATTGTTTGGGAATGACACGATCGTACTCCGGAAACCGGCCATCGATCAGCTTGGAGGTAAAGCGAATGCCTTCCAGCTGGATTCGAATATGGTTTGAACCGAGCTCGATATTCAGCTCGCCCTCGCCATCCATCAGGCGCTGCAATTCCAGCACGCCCTTGCGCGGCACAATCACCTGCTGATCGTCCAGCTCGCCACCGGGCAGTTCCGCCTGGCACAAAGCCAGCCGGTGGCCGTCAGTTGCCACTGCCCTGAGATATTTACCTGCTGTTTCCAGCAACATTCCATTCAGGTAATAACGCACGTCCTGTTGCGCCATTGAAAAATGTGTCTTCTCAATCAGTCGGCCCAAGGACGCCTGGCTGACGGTAATCGTCTGACCGGCCTTAATATCGTCAACCACCGGGAACTCCGCCGCCGGCAATGTCACCAGGTTGAACTTGCTGCGCCCGGCCCGCACCGACAGCTTCTCGCCACTGAGACTGACTTTTACCTCGGTCCCTTCCGGTAACGCGCGGCAGATATCCAGAAGCTTTCGCCCCGACACTGTGATCTCACCATCCGATTCAGCCTCGATTTCCGTCTCGGCCACCAATTCAACTTCGAGATCCGTCGCCGTCACCGACAACAAACCATCCTTGGCGATCATTAGCACGTTCGACAAAATCGGCATCGTTTGCCGTCGTTCTACAACGCCAATCACGGCCTGTAACGGCTTTAACAGCGCTTCCCGGGCTGCGGTAAACTTCATAGTTTCCACCTGTTAATAAAAGTTGGATATAGATAATTTATTGTAATTATTAAGCGGGCAAATGCCTGTGGATAAAAACAATAACGCCTTATAAATCAATTAGTTAATAACGAAAATTACAGCTAACAAAATGCCTATCAACTGCAAACCCCCTGTGCATGAGCTGTGGATAAAATACTTACGTCCGCTTATCCACCACTTATCCACATCATCCTGTCAGTGTTCTTAACAAGTTCAAGTAATCGTCGTCCACGCGCTTCTCTGTCTCCCTCAGCGCCTCGATACGCCGGCAACCGTGTAGCACGGTCGTGTGGTCCCGGCCGCCAAAAGCATCGCCAATTTCCGGCAGACTGTGGTTGGTCAGTTCCTTGGCGAGCGCCATCCCGAACTGACGCGGCCTCGCTATCGAGCGGCTGCGCTTCTTCGACAACAGGTCACCGACGCGAATCTTAAAGTACTCTGCAACGGTTTTCTGAATGTTTTCGATGGAAACCAGCCGATCCTGCAGTGCCAGCAGATCGCGAAGCGCCTCCTTGGCAAAATCCAGGTCAATCGGACGTCCGGTAAACCGGTAGGTGGCAATGACGCGCCGCAGTGCACCCTCAAGCTCACGAACGTTAGAACGAATTCGCTTGGCGATGAAGAACGCCACTTCCTCGGGAAGATCCACCCCGTCGGCTTCTGCCTTGCTCATCAGGATGGCCACCGAGGTTTCAAGCTCAGGCGGCTCAATGGCCACCGTCAGGCCCCAGCCAAACCGTGACTTCAGTCGCTCCTCAAGACCGGCCACCTCCTTCGGATACCGGTCGCAGGTAAGGATAATCTGTCGTTGGCCTTCCAGTAATGCGTTGAACGTGTGGAAAAACTCCTCCTGGGAGCGCTCCTTACCGGCGAAAAACTGGATATCGTCAATTAACAGCGCGTCCAGGGAACGGTACGAGCGCTTGAACTCGGCGATCGTGTTGTGCTGCAAGCCCTTGACCATGTCGCCGACAAACCGCTCCGAGTGTATGTAACTGACCCTCGCATCCGGTTTTGCCTTGACGATCGCATTCCCCACCGCGTGCATCAGGTGCGTCTTGCCCAGGCCGACACCGCCGTATATGAACAGCGGGTTGTAGGAAACGCCCGGATTCTCGCCCACCTGGGATGCCGCGGCACGCGCCAGCTGGTTGCTTTTTCCTTCAACGAAGCTCTGGAAGGTGAAGCTCGGGTTCAGCCGCGACGCAATGGGTTCCTCGCGGCTGGAGCGAATCGCAGCAGGACGAGGCCTCGCATCGCGTGATCCCGCCGGAGCCGGCACCGCGGCGCTTCGCGAACCCACCTCGAAGCGGAGCTCGACGCCACTGCCATGCTCCTCCACCAGCTCGAGAATTCGCTGCAGGTGATGCTGCTTGAGCCAGTCGATGACGAAGCGATTTGGCGCGAGCAGGCGCAGCGCGGTACCTTCGTCCTCGGCCTGAAGCGGCCGAATCCAGGTGTTGAATTGCTGCTCAGGAAGCTCCGCCTGCAAAACGCGGAGGCAATGATTCCAAAGCGATGATTCAGCGGACAAGCAATTCCCCAAAGAAATGACCGAACAGCCCGGACTGGACTGCTGTGCTGGAATGTTAAGAATGACGGTGGAACGACCGCGCAGTTTATACTGAAATTCCAAGCTTTACATCCGTCTATTGACACCATCAGGGCTTCTGAGTACCCTTGCCGGCCTTCTGAAAAACCGGCCTGATTCCGCCGGCGATTGATCCAGGTAAAAGCAATGAAACGCACGTATCAGCCCAGCAAAATCAAGCGCGCACGCACGCACGGATTTCGTGCCCGTATGGCGACAAAAGCCGGGCGCCTCGTACTCAAACGCCGCCGCGCCAAGGGCCGCGCGCAGCTGACGCCGTAAATCAGACACGGTCGTCATCTCACGACCGTGACCGTCACGACGACGAACCCAACAACAGGATTGACGAGCCGCGACAAGCTTCGGTTTCAAAAGGAAAACCGGCTTCTTGATGCAGCGGCCTTCACGCGCGTGTTCGAAAAAGCCGCGCGAAGCCGGGACAAGTACTTTACAGTTCTGACCCGCAACAATCAGGACGAGGTAGCGAGACTCGGCCTCGCCATCTCGAAGAAACACTGTCGCAAGGCGACAGCGCGGAACCGAATCAAACGAGTGATTCGAGAGTCCTTCCGACAGCACCAGGTGCCGCTGGCCGGACTCGATATCGTGGTGATCAATCAACCCGCGGCCACGATGGCCGATCGCGGCGCGATGAATGACAGCCTCGAGCATCACTGGCAACGTTGCCGCGAGGCGAAACGCAACAAAAAGAACCAGGAAAGCTAGGGAATGGACAATCAACGACTGATGATCTGGGGCCTGTTCGGCGTGCTGGCCTGGATTACCTACCAGACATGGGTAAGCGACTTCGCCCCCAAACCGGTTGCAGTCGAACCCGGACAGACTGAAACACTGTCGGCACCGGCGGAAGAAACCGAGTTACCGGCATTGGCTGCGCCGGCCGCAGGCGAGCTCGACGCTCCCGCGCTGGCCGAAGAGGCCGCAGCCGAACAACCTGACGCGGCGCCCACTGTAAAAACCGTCACCGTCACGACCGACGTTTACAGGCTTGAAATCAGCACCCGGGGCGGCACGATCCAGGGCGCGACCCTGTTCAAGTACCCGGTCGCCAAGGACCGGCCCAACGAACTTGTTGAACTGTTGAGCACCGATCCGGCAACGCTCGGGCTTATCCAGACGGGTCTCCGCTCCGTTGGCGACGGTGCCGAGCCGAACCATCTCGCAACGTTCGAAACCCGCAGTGACAGCTACGATATTGGTGATGCCGACGAGCTCATGGTGCCGTTTACCTGGACCCGTCCGGACGGGGTCAGGGTGATAAAACGCTTTCTGTTCAAGCGCGGTGAGTATGCGCTTCGAATCGAGCAGTCAGTTGAAAACGGCAGTGAAGAGTTATGGCGCGGTGCGGGCTATACGCAAATCCAGCGTGTCTCGAAAGAGCAGGAGCGCTCGATGTTCGACGTCGACTCCTACTCCTTCAGTGGACCCGTCGTTTACAACGGAGAGAAATCCGAGAAGTACCAACACGATGACCTGCTGGAGGACGGCGCAGTTACATTGAAAGCCGTCAACGGCTGGATTGCCTCGATCGAACACCACTTCCTGAGTGCCGCGGTTCCGCAACGCGACACCGAGCGCACGTACAGCGTGTCGGTCAAAGGCGGTCGTTCGACGACGAGTATGATTGGACCGGCGGAGTCCATAGCCCCCGGCTCATCCAAGACCTATGCAACGACCGTATTCGTTGGGCCCAAGCTGCAGTCGCAACTCGAGGAAATCGATGAAACCCTGAAGCTGACCGTCGACTACGGCTGGCTCACGATTATTTCCCAGCCCCTGTTCTGGTTGCTGAGCGTCGTGCACGACTTCGTCCACAACTGGGGTGTCGCCATTATTATTGTCACCCTCCTGATCAAGCTTGCCTTTTACAAGCTCACCGAATCCAGCGGGCGATCGATGGCGAAAATGCGCAATCTGCAACCGCGCATGAAAGCACTTCAGGACCGCTACAAGGACGACAAGCAGGCCCTGAGCCAGGCCATGATGGAGCTTTACAAGCGGGAGAAGGTGAACCCGGCCGCCGGTTGTTTGCCGATCCTGATCCAGATGCCGTTCTTCCTCGCGTTCTACTGGGTGCTGCTTGAGAGTGTCGAGATGCGCCAGGCGCCGTTCGCACTCTGGATCACAGACCTGTCGACCCGGGACCCCTATTTCATTCTGCCGCTGATCATGGGCGCGGCCATGTTCATGCAGCAAAAGCTGAACCCGGCCCCGACCGACCCGGTGCAGGCGAAAGTCATGCAGATCATGCCGGTGATGTTCACCGCATTTTTCGCGTTCTTCCCGTCGGGCCTGGTGCTATACTGGGTGACCAACACGGTGCTGTCCATCGCGCAGCAGTGGAAAATCAACCGGGTCGTCGAGCAGGAAGCCAAAGACAAGAAACACTAGCGGCCTCCGCGGCCGCCTGCTGGTAACACCCGGACCGGCTGTGGTCTTATAGGCAGATGCCAGGCCTATCCGACACCATCGTAGCTGCGGCGACACCACCAGGAACCGGCGGTGTCGGCATCGTGCGCATCTCCGGTGCAGAGACCGAAGGCATCGCGCGTCGCATGCTTGGTAGTCTGCCCGAGCCGCGGTACGCGACCTTCCGGAATTTCAGGAACGAAAGCGGTGACGATCTCGACACCGGCCTCGCACTCTATTTTCCTGCGCCGACTTCGTTTACCGGTGAGTCCGTGCTGGAGCTTCACGGTCACGGCGGCCCGCTGGTTATGGCCCTGTTGGTCGATGCCGCCATTGCGCTTGGCGCTCGGTGCGCGGAACCCGGTGAGTTTTCACAGCGTGCTTTCCTAAACGGCAAACTCGACCTGTCGCAAGCGGAAGCCATTGCCGACCTGATCAACGCCGGAACCTCGCAAGCCGCGCGCGCCGCACTGCGCTCATTGTCCGGCGAGTTTTCCAGGGCCGTTGATGCATTGGCCGAACTTCTCACTCGCTTGCGCTTGCATGTCGAGGCAGCGATTGACTTCCCGGAAGAGGACATTGATTTTCTCTCCGACGAGCGCCTGCAGAAGCGACTCGATGAGTGCGCTGACGCGTTTGCCCTGTTGCAGGACGGGGCACGCCAGGGTCGCGTTCTTCGCGACGGCTTCCAGGTGGTCATCGTCGGCAGGCCGAATGCCGGCAAGTCCAGCCTGTTGAACCTGCTGAGCGGCCAGGACGCGGCCATCGTGACAGAAATCGCCGGCACGACACGTGACGTATTGCGCGAACAAATCGACATCGACGGCCTCGCCGTCGAACTCGTGGATACGGCCGGATTGCGAGAAAATCCCGATCGCGTTGAAGCCGAAGGCATTCGTCGCGCACGCGAAGCGCTGCGAAGCGCCGATGCCGTGTTGTGGATCCAGGACGCGACCGAAACCGAGCACGGAGCGATTGACGAACCCTTGCCGGAGGGCACGAAAATTACCGTCGTGAGAAACAAGATCGACCTGCCCGGTGCAAAACGTGATCCGGCCGCCGTGAATATATCCGCGAAGACCGGCGAGGGCCTTGATGCATTACGGCAACGCATTCGGGACCTTGCGGGCTACGAAAACCTGAACGAAGGCGCTTTCACGGCGCGCAGCCGTCACGTCAATGCCCTTGAGCGCGCGGCGATGCATTTCAGAACGGGGACGACCGCGCTCGAAGAGGCCCATGCCGGCGAGCTGCTGGCCGAAGAGCTGCGCCTCGCCCAGCATGCCCTCGGGGAAATTACCGGCGAATTCTCATCCGACGATCTGCTCGGGCGGATTTTCTCCGAGTTTTGCATCGGCAAGTAGCCGCGCGCCGAAACAGGGTTTTTTGAACGGGGTCACACTTTGTTATGTTAAGAGGCGTTACGCTGGCAACGGTTTGGAGCGATGGATAACGAGCGAATGAAGGATCAAAATGAAAACCGGATCGGCGATACCGTCAGGATCCTGCGGCCACCCCCGCGTGTCTTTACGGAGCTGAACGGGCGCAATGTCTGGATGGGTGACGTCGAGCCACTGGAGCTGGCACTGGAAGTCCCCATCAACACGGACCCCTACAACAACACCCAGGTCACCGGCCACTCACTGGTCCGCTCGCCCAGAAAATCCTGATGCCTGTCCACCCTCGGGGTGGAAACGTTCCTCGGAAATCGACATTTGTGTCACCGGCCCGTACTGGGCAATCGAGTCGCGGATCGCCTCGGCATCGCCCAGGAGGACAAGCACCAGCGAATCGGTCGGCGGGTATACCGCTTCGATGACAGCGGCAATGGATTCCCGGGTTGCCGCGTTCAGGCTGTCGCCGTAGTCATTGATGTAAGACACGTCGAGCCCATTGGCCTCAATCGATGCGAACATTCCGGCGAGCTGCGATGCAGTCTCGAGACGCGGCGGAAATTGACCCATGATGTAGTTGCGCGCCGACTCAATCATCGCCTGATCGAGACCGACGTCGCGCAACTGACCCAGAACGCCCAGCGCAACATCGAGTGCCGCGACCGTCGTGCTGGTCTCCGTGAACGAGTTAATGAAGAGCGCGCCTGGCTTCGTGTACCTCGTCAGTGACGAACGCGCTCCGTAGCTCAGGCCTGATTTGGTGCGTAATTCCGTCATCAGCATGGAGGTAAACCGTCCTCCGAATACCGTATTGGCGAGGTCGAGCTCCGCGCGGCCAGCGTAGTTTCGATCCACACCAACATTGCCAATGTAAAAGTAGGTCTGCGTTGCGCCGGGTTTGTCGACCAGCAATATGCGACGACCCGGTGACGGAGCCGCCGCCGGAATTTCCGGCAGCGATCCGGTGGCCGCGCGCCAATCGCCAAAGGCATCGGTCAGCGCCTTCTGCATGCTCGCTGTCTCGAAGTCACCCGACACCGCGATGACAAGGCGGTCGCCGCCCATCATGTCGGAATGAAAGGCCAGCAAGTCGCCGACCGTGATGTTTGCAAGCGACGATTCGCTGCCACCCGGCGGGTTACCGTAAGGGTGATCGCCAAACAGGAAAGCATTCGCGTATGCCGGCATCAACACCCCGGGGTCTCCACCCTTGGCCGCCTTGATCAGGTTGACACCACGCTCACGCAACTTCAGAAACTCGCCGCGCTCCAGTTCTGGTGCACGCAGCATGTCGCGCACCAGTTCTACCATCAGGGCCGCGTCTTTAGACATGAACTCAGCCGAAACTGAAACGGCCTCAAGGTCGGCAGAAGCCGATAGCTCACCGCCAACCGACGCTATGGCTTCGGCGAACTCGGCCGAGCTACGATCGCCCGCACCTTTTTCGAGCAGGCCGGCCAGCAGACTCGCAACGCCGTGCTTGTCGGCGGGGTCGGCGTATGCGCCGCCGGGAATAACGGCCTCGAGGCCTATGAGTGGCACTTCATGGTTTTCGTTCAGAATCAGCACCGTGCCGTTTTCGAGCACCACGCGCTCAGCGTCCGGCAAGGTCACGCCCGCCGCGAAAGCCGAACAGCAGCCAAGCGCCGCCAGCAGGAAAACAACCGTCCTCGTGGCCTTCATTGTGCGTCCTCCCCGATGGGTGAGCGCAGAACACCCAGCGTCATCCGCTTGCGGTTGAAGATATCGCCCGCCACCGCCTGGATTTGTTCAGCACTGACTTGTTCGAGCTTGCCCGGCAAGGCGAAGGCGTCCTGATAGTCGCCGAAGAAGACCTCGGCACCGCCAAGCGTTGCCGCCTTGCCATTGATCGTTGCAAGACTGCGCCAATAATCCGCAATCATGATATTCCGCGCCTTGGCGAGCTCGGCCTCAGTGACGCCATCCGCCGCAACGCGATTCAGCTCGTCGAGGAGGCGACCCTCAACCACGGCGACATCCGCGTCGGGTGGCAGCGTCAGATAAAAATACACCAGTCCCGGATCGAAGCCCTCCATCTGGAACCCGCCGATCGCCAGCGCAAGCTGTTCCTGTTCGACCAGCACCTGGTGCAGTCGCGATGAGTTTCCGCCGACAAGAATGTTCAACAGCACGTTCAACGGCAGGGTTCGTGGATCCGTCGCGTTGCCGGCATGGAAGGCGACGTGCAGCAGTGGCGTTGGCGCATCCACCTCGATGAGCAGGCGGCGTTCACCGAGTTGCTCGGGCTCGACGGTGCGAATTGCCTGTGGCGGCTCCTGGGCCGGAATCGAGCCGAAGTACTTCCGCGCCAGGTTAAAGATCTCTTCCGGCTTAACATCACCGGTGAACACCATCGTCAGGTTATTCGGCGCATAGTAGGTTTTAAAATAAGACTCGAGATCTTCCTGTGTCCAGTTCTCAATATCGGACGCCCAGCCGATGACCGGAAACTGATAAGGGTGCGCGATGAACGCTGTGGCATTCATCTCAAGATAGAGGCGGCCAAAGTTGTCGTTGTCGTAACGCGAACGTCGCTCCGAATAAACGATGCCGCGCTCCGTCTCAACGACGGATGGCTCGATCGCAAGATTCTTCAGGCGATCGCCCTCGAGCTCAAAAATGGTTTCCAGGGCGGTACGCGGGAACCAGTCCTGGTAGACCGTCAGGTCTTCCGAGGTATAGGCGTTGTTCGCGCCGCCGGCCGCCTCCATCGTTTCATCGAACTCGCCCTGCGCGCGCTTTTCGGTGCCGTTGAACATCATGTGCTCGAAGAAATGCGACAGGCCGGTGATACCCGGGTATTCGTTGCGGCCGCCTGCTCGCACGTAGTTGTACATGACGACATTCGGGATATCGTGGTCGGGCCAGACGATGATACGAAGACCGTTCTTCAGCGTGTGCGCCCGAATTTCCGCCGGCACCCCCGCCTTGTCCGGCTTTTCGTAGACGGGCGCTGGCAGGATCGGCTCGATGATTTTCGGAAACTCGAAGGTCGGCAACAACTGCTCGCCGACCAGCGCAAGCACGCCGAGGACCGCGAGAACCAAAACCGCGGCATTCAGTTTCTGGCCGGTTTTGAAAACAATCGACTGGGTCTGGTCAACGTCCAGCGACTTCTTGAGGCCGCTTGGCGTGATCTCGTAAGCCCAGGCGAAAATCAGTGCCACCGGAAAGCCGATCGCAAGCACCAGCAGCAAAAACTCATTCGCCCAGTCCGGTGCACCGAGCCAGATCAACAAGCCACCCAGTAGCCAGAAAACGAGCAGACTGGCGAGGACGTAGGCCAACGCAACCTTGAGCACATTGCGCCGCCTTAATTCTGAGAACAAGGCCATATCGTTATTCGCGTCGTCGGGGGCTACATGGTGGACAAAAGCCCGGAATTGTCAACTGCGCGATCGATTGCCAGGCGCCGACCGGGCTCGCTGGTGGTGCTATCCGAGCAGGCCTTCGCGGCGATACAGTCGCGCGCAGGCCCAGGTCAGCAATGCACCGATGGCCAGTGTGCTGCAGACCGAGATCGCGATATGCAGACCGTTCAGTGGCTCGTTCTTCACCATATCCACCAGAATCAGGTGTTGACTCAGGCTTGGCACGAACATGAATTCAATTTGCGGGCGCAGCGTCAGGATACTGACCACCAGTATCGGCAGAGTCGGTGCGATCAGGACAGCGCTGAGCCAGGTCTGCGCCTCCTTGTAGCTCTTGGTGAACGAAGCGACGAGCGTCATCAGCGATGCGCCGAGCAGGATAAACGGCAGCAGCAACAGGAACGCCGCAGCAACAACCGGCAAACCAAAATTCGGCGTCATACCCAGTTGTTCGAGCGGCATGAACTTCAGCACAACATAGAAAGACATCAGGCTCAGCAACAGTGACGCGGCCATGAATACGCAGGCCGCGAGGATTTTTCCAAGAATCAGTTGGCCGCGAGTGACGGGCAGGGACAGCAAGGGCTCGAGAGAGCCGCGCTCACGTTCTCCTGCCGTCGTATCGATGGCGAGATACATGCCGCCCATCAACAGTGCAAAGATAAAGAAGTAACTCATCATCCCGAGCAGCATTGCCGAGCGACCGCTTGGCGTCGACACGTCAATCTCATCGACATTGATCGGGCTCAACACACGGGGGTTGACGCCGCGCGCAGACAGCCGAATGGACGCAAGTTGCTGGTTGTAGGCGTAGAGGGCATTGCGTGCGCGTCGCGCCTCCTTCTCGCCCTGGGAATTGGCCTCGTCCGAATACAATTCCACGCGTGCCGGAATCGTGTCAGATAGTTGTTCGCCAAACGCTTGCGGCACGACCAGCACGACATCGTGGACACCGGTTTTGACAGCATCGGCTGCGCCGTCGGGAGTATCGGGCCCGTCGATGATTTCAATGTTTCGACTTTGCAGAAAACGCATCAGGTTGGGTGCGTGTTGCTGGCCAACCACAGGCAACTCCATCGTACTCTCGGCATCGTCGAGTGCCCGGTCAATCGACAGGTTGATGACAAAGGCAAACAGCACCGGGCCGAAAATCGGACCCATGATCAATGCCGAGGTCAGCGTGCGGCGGTCGCGAAGATTGTCGAGAATCTCCTTGAAAAAAACCGTCAGGAACGTTCGCATTAGGCTTCACCCCCGACCAGCTGAATCGCGGCGACGAAAGCCTCTTCGAGGTCCTCTTGCCCGGTACGCTGGCGAATGCCGTCAATCGAATCATCGATCGCCACCTGGCCGTTCGCGATAATGCAGATGTCGTCGCAAAGTGCCGCGACTTCCTGCATGACGTGCGATGAAAACAGCACACAGCGTCCGGCATCCTTCAGTTTCAATATCAGGCGCCGCAGCGAGCGTGTCGCCATCACATCCAGTCCATTGGTCGGCTCATCGAGAATGACGTTTTGCGGGTCGTGCACCAGCGCGCGGGCGAGTGCGACTTTCGTCCGCTGACCCTGCGAAAAACCCTTGGTGCGCCGGTCGGCGAAATCCTCGATCTCCAGCAGTGCAATGATCGACGAGACACGGTCATCGATTTCGCTCTTGTCGAGTGCACAAAGGTTTGCGTAATAGGCGATGTTTTCGCGAGCGGTGAGGTGCGGGTACAGGCCCGCACCGTGCGGCAACGCGCCAATATTTTTTCGCGCCGCGAGACTGTCTTCGACGACATCGGCGCCATCGATGCTTGCGTGACCCTGGTCGGGTTTCAGCACCGTGTACAGCACACGCAAGGTCGTTGACTTGCCGGCACCATTGGGGCCGAGCAGCCCCGTGATCTTGCCATCCGGTGCCTCGAAGCTGACGCCGCGAACGGCGTGCACCTTGCCGAAGGATTTGTGGATGCGACCAACCCTGATCATGGATTCGGTCCCGAAAAATCGAGGAAAAAGGGCATCACGAAGCTCCGCTCAAGGCACGAGGCATCCAGTGCCGCCGGGTCGGCACCCTCGACAAACCTGGCGATCAATCGGGGCGTGCAACCGACGCCCAGTTGCCCATGCCCCTGGTGCGCACCCACCAGGTGCCTTGCGTTGCCAAGATCGACGGCGGCGAGGTCAGCATAGCGCGGTGGTGTAATCGGATCGGCGTCTCCGGATAACAACAGAACCGGGATATCGGTTTGCAGCGCTGTCTTGAAGCCGTCGTCGATCGGGCCGGCAGGCCAGATCGAACAAATCGCCTGCAAGGCATCCACTTGCAGTGCGCCCATGTAGGTTGCCTCAAGGCCGTCGTAGTCAATGCCGTCGGGATCGTAAAACGGAACGTCCTCGGTGCACATGACCGCGTTGTGCATGCCGAGCGACAGCGCATCGCCCATCGAGATCATCGTCATCATGAACTGCGAGCCCAGGGGCACAAAGTTTCCTTTGCCGGCCTCGTCAATTAACAGCGGCAGCAGCGCAATCGAATTCGGGTGATAGGCGAGCAGCCGGATGGCGGTCGCGAGCTCACCGCTGCCGAAATTCAGCTCCTGCAATCGACCGGTACTCGGATCGGGTACCTGGATCGTCACGGGCGCGGTTTTGAGGCTGGCGACGATGCCTGCAAAGGTGTCCGCAACACCGGGAAAATGTTCGTTACAGGCCTCATCCCCGGCACACCGTGCGAGTATCCTGTCGACGGCCTTCTGGCTTTCAAGGGCAATTTCCGGCCCGAGCGAAATCTGTGGCGGAACGACGCCGTCAATGATGAGCGTTCGCGTCGCGTCCGGGTAGCGACGCGCGAAATGCTGCGCGACGCGCGAGCCATAGGAAACGCCGTACAGATTCAAGGCCGGGTAACCGAGCGCGACGCGCACGGCTTCGATATCGGCTACCGCAACGCTGGTCGTGAAAAACCGCGGATCGTACGGCAGCTGTTGCAGGCATTCCTCGGTGTATTCGATCGTGAGCTCGGTCGAAAACTCGCCGTCGATCAGGTCCTCATCGAATTCGCAGTTCATCGTCGCCGACTCGCCGGTACCGCGCTGGTCGATCAGCAGGATGTCGCGATTGCGCCGGACGCTCTCAAAGGCAAAGGAATAGCTCGTGTAGAAATCAACGCTGCCCTGTCCCGGTCCGCCGGCGATTGGCAACAGCGGGTCGGGCTCAGGCGTCAGGTTGAGCGCCGGTACGACGGCAACGCGGAGCTCGATCTCGCCAGCTACCGCGCCGCCCGGATCAAGAGGTCGAGCCAGGCGGCCGCAACGCGCCTCAATGCTCGGCGCGCCGGGACCGGCACTGATGCGGCAGTCCTGAAGTGTCAGCGATTCGGCAACGGCGGCACCGCCCGGGGTCAGGCTGGCGAGGGTCAACACAGCAAACAGGACGGGCGGGGCTTTCAGCATGGAATCCTCGGGGCGCGAAACAGCGCGCTATCTTGGCCAAGGGCCGGGGAAGAGTAAAGCCGGGGCACCCGCTCTATGGCGCGTGCTTCGCCCAGCGACTAGAATGCGGCCCCCATGAGCAAGCGATTCGATGTCATTGTCATAGGCGGCGGACATGCCGGTACGGAGGCCTCACTGGCCGCCGCACGGGCGGGTTCGCGCACGCTCCTGGTGACCCAGAACCGTGACACGCTCGGCCAGATGAGCTGTAACCCGGCGATCGGCGGTATTGGCAAGGGCCACCTGACGCGGGAAATTGACGCACTCGGCGGCGCGATGGCGCAGGCCATTGACGCTGCGGGCATTCAGTTCAGGACGCTCAACGCCAGCAAGGGACCGGCGGTTCGTGCAACCCGTGCGCAGGCCGACCGGCAGCTCTATCGCCGGGCGATCCGCTCGATCATTGAGCGCCAGCCGAATCTCGACGTCCTGGAGGCGTCGGTTGACGACCTGATTCTTGATGGCGATCGCGTTGTTGGTGTTGAAACCGATTCTCGACAGCGCATGCTTGGCACCACCGTCGTACTGACAGTGGGCACTTTTCTCGCCGGACGCATTCTGATCGGTCGCACAGAGAAGGCCGGCGGTCGGGTCGGCGATGCGCCATCCAACAAGTTGGCGGCACGGCTGCGCGAACTGCCGTTCAGGGTCGCGCGCCTGAAGACCGGCACACCACCGCGGCTCGACGGCAGGACACTGAACTTCGATGTCATGCAGGAACAGCCCGGCGACGATCCGCGACCGGTGTTTTCGTTTCTTGGCCGGCGTCGCGATCACCCGCAACAAATCTCGTGCTTCATCACCCACACGAGCGAGAAAACCCACGACATCATTCGCGGCGCACTCAGTGAGTCGCCGATGTACAGCGGCATGATCGAAGGCGTGGGTCCGCGTTACTGCCCGTCGGTTGAAGACAAGGTCGTACGATTTGCCGACAAAGCCTCGCACCAGGTGTTCGTCGAGCCCGAAGGGCTGACCACGAGCATCGTCTACCCGAACGGTATATCAACCAGTTTGCCGGCCGACACCCAGCTCGAGTTCGTGCGTTCAATCGCCGGGTTCGAGTGCGCGGAAATTACCCAGCCGGGCTATGCGATCGAGTACGACTACTTCGATCCACGTGACCTGAAACCCACGTTAGAAACCAAATACATCGACAGTTTGTATTTCGCCGGCCAGATCAACGGCACAACCGGTTATGAAGAGGCGGGTGCGCAGGGTCTGCTGGCAGGCGTCAATGCAGCGCGCAAATCGAGGCAGCAAGGTGAATGGTTCCCGCAGCGTCACGAGGCCTATATTGGTGTGCTGATCGACGACCTCATAACGCGTGGCGTCAGTGAGCCCTACCGGATGTTCACGAGTCGCGCCGAGTATCGACTGACGCTGCGCGAAGACAATGCCGACGTTCGGCTGACGCCGATTGGTCGGGAACTGGGCCTGGTCGATGATGCACGCTGGTCGATATTCGAAACCAAGCGGGAAGCGGTTGCGAAGGAGCAGGCACGATTGCAGTCCATCATGGTACGGCCCGCAGCGATGAGCGAGAACGACATTTTCATTGTCGGCAAGGCCCTGACCCGGGAGACGACTGCCGCGGATCTGTTGCGCCGACCGGAGCTCGATTACGTTGCGCTTGCCGGCATCTCAACGGTGGGTCATTTCGATGCCAGCGAACTCGCCAGCGATGAGCAACGCGAGCAGGTCGAACTGCAACTCGAGGTGCAGGCGAAATACCGCGGCTATATTGATCGGCAAGAGCGCGAAATCGCAAAACAGGCAAACCAGGAGTCGCTGCGGCTCCCGGATGACATCGACTACGACGATGTCGACGGCTTGTCGAACGAGGCCCGGCAAAAGCTGGTCGCAGCGCGACCGGTTACGCTGGGTCAGGCATCGCGACTTGAAGGCATGACCCCGTCGGCGGTTTCGCTGTTGATGATTCACCTCAAGAAGCGGCACCTCAAGAAAAGCGCCTGACAAACAGCGACGACGCGTGAGGTATGCTTGGCGCATGAATTCGCTCCGACTGTTCCTGCAAACCGTTGTCCTGATCGCGCTCGCCGCGTGCGGCGGCACTGGCGAAACCGATGACAGAAGCTCGGTTCTGAGTCGAGCGATCAGCACGGATCCTGAAACGCTGGATATTCACAAGGCGCGCAGCCTGCAGGCGCTGAGCGTGTTGCGCGATCTCGGCGAAGGACTTGTCAGCCACAACGCAAGCGGCGAGATGACGCCCGGCGTCGCCGAATCCTGGCAAATGTCGGACGATGGCCTGAGCTATACCTTCAAGCTGCGTGCCGATGCACGGTGGTCAACCGGCGAGCCGGTGACGGCGGGTGATTTCGTTTTTGCGGTCCAGCGCCTGAAGGATCCGGCGACCGGCGCCTTCTATGCACAGTTCCTGAGCGACGTGACGGCTCTTGAGGCCGTCGACGATCGAACCCTGTTGATCAGGCTCGCGCAGCCGACACCGTATCTTCTGAGCCTGCTCACGCACCCGGCGACGTTTCCGCTGCATGCCGGCTCATTCGCTGCGCATGGCGACCGCTTCGCGCGCCCCGGCAACCTGGTGTCGAATGGTGCCTACCGGCTTGTCGACTGGGTGCCGGGCTCGGTTATAACGCTGCAGCGCAACGAGCACTACTGGAACAATGCCAATACGGCAATCGACGAAGTGCGCCACCTGGTACTGGTGCAGGAGTCGACGCAACTCGCTCGCTACCGGGCAGGCGAAATCGACATCACCAGCACCGTGCCGAGTGAAAACTTTGCGAAGACGCGACAGGATTTCGGCAGCGAGCTTCGCATCGCGCCGTATCAAAACGTTTACTACTACGGCTACAACCTGCGCAAGCCACCGTTCAAGGGCAATCAGAAGCTACGCCAGGCGTTATCCATGGCCATTGATCGCGAAGTTCTTACGGAAAAAATCCTCGGTCGAGGCGAAACGCCGGCCTACAGCTGGGTGCCGACCGGCATCAATGGCTATGTTCCGACAGTCTTCAGCTATGCAGACCTGACGCAGGACGAGCGCAACCAGATCGCGCGGCGCCTGTACAAAGAGGCGGGCTACAGCGAGCAACAACCACTTGACGTCGAGATTCGCTACAACAGCAGTGACACACACCGGGCAATCGCGGTGGCGGTGCAATCCATGTGGCGCGAAGCGCTGGGCTTTGACGCGAGACTGGTTAACGAGGAATTCCAGGTACTGCTGGCGAACATCCGGGCCGGCGACATCACCCAGGTGTTTCGCTCCAGTTGGTCCGGCGACTACGACGATGCCCATACGTTCCTGAGCGTGTTTCAATCCGACAATGCGGCGAACGATCCCGGTTATTCCAGCCGGGAGTTCGATGACCTGATGATGCGGGCGTCAAAGCAGGTCGATCCTGACCTGCGCCGAGCCTATCTCGAGGAGGCCGAACGCCTGTTGCTCGAAGACCATCCGGTAATACCGATTTATTTTTACGTCAGCAAGCACCTGGTCAGCCCGCGAGTCGAAGGCTGGGGCGACAACTTCCTCGATAATCATTACTCTCAGCACCTCAGTCTTAAAGCGGCCAACTAGCCGCGCGGGGACAATAATGCTGCGTTACGCGTTGCTCCGCCTGTTGGGGGCAATACCGACCCTGTTGTTGGTCATAGTGCTGGCTTTCCTGATGGTGCATGCAGCACCGGGCGGCCCGTTCGACGATGCGCGCTCGCCGCACCCCGAGGTACTGGCCGCGATCGAGGCCACCTACCATCTCGATGAGCCCGTTCTGCGGCAGCTTGGCCGTTACCTCGGCGGCCTGTTTCGCGGTGACCTCGGCCCGTCTTTTCGCTACCCGGACTACAGCGTTGCGGAGTTAATCGGCATTGGATTTCCCGCATCGCTGAAGCTCGGTGCGCTGGCGATGTTGCTGGCCGTTTTCGTCGGGGTTGGTGCCGGGACATTCGCGGCGCTTCGCCAGGGTTCAACGGCCGACCGTGTCGTCATGAGCTTTGCGATGACCGGCATATCCTTTCCGGTCTTCGTTGTCGCGCCGGTGCTCGTTTTATTGCTCGCGGTGAAGCTTAACTGGTTGCCCGCCGGCTGGAGCGGCAGCCCCGGCGCGGCCAAATATATCTTGCCGGTCGTGACGCTGGCTTTGCCGCAAATTGCTTACATCGCGCGCCTGACTCGGGCCAGCATGATCGAGGTACTCGGTCGAGACTTTATTCGCACGGCACGTGCGCAGGGGCTTGGCACGCACGCGATCATTCGCATTCACGCACTGAAACCGGCGATGTTGCCGGTGTTGTCATACATGGGGCCGGCAATCGCAGCTATCCTGACCGGTTCGGTTGTCGTTGAGCAGGTCTTCGGTATCCCGGGGCTGGGCGCGTCGTTCGTGAACGGTGCGTTAAATCGCGATTACACGCTGGTGCTCGGCATTGTCATCTTTTACGCGGCGCTGATTATTGCCCTCAACCTTATCGTTGACCTGTTGTATGGCGTCATCGATCCGCAGGTGCGCCGGCGATGAAGTGGAGTGCGGCTATCCTGCTGTTCATCCTGTTGCTGGCGATCGTCGGACCGTGGGCCAGTCCGCACGCATTCCAGGACACGAACTTCGACGCCGTTCTTGGTTCGCCCGGCTTCGCCGGGGCGCATTTTTTCGGTACCGACGAGTTCGGTCGCGATCTGTTTACCCGGACCCTGCTCGGCACGCGCATTACTCTGCTGGTTGCGGTCGTTGCGAGTCTCGTAAGCCTGGTCATCGGTGTGAGCTATGGCGCGATTGCCGGCTATGTTGGTGGTCGTGTTGACGCGGTCATGATGCGTTTCGTCGATACCCTGTATGCAATGCCGTTTATTTTCTTCGTCATTTTGCTCATGGTTGTCTTCGAACAGAACTTTCTGCTGATCTTCGTCGCCATTGGCGCGATCAACTGGCTGGATATGGCGCGTATCGTGCGTGGACAAACCTTGAGCCTTCGCGAACGTGAATTCATCAACGCGGCTCGACTCACCGGCGTCGGTACAGCCCGCATTATCTTTCGGCACATCGCGCCGAACCTGATCGGCATCGTTATCGTTTACCTCACGCTGACCATCCCGCAGGCAATCCTGGTGGAGTCGTTCCTGAGCTTTCTCGGACTGGGGGTGCAGGAGCCACAAACATCGCTCGGTTCGCTGGTTAACGGCGGCGTTAAACAAATGGAAGCGGCACCGTGGATGTTGTTGATTCCGGCCACGCTGCTGGCAACGATGCTGATGTGTTTCAATTTCCTGGGCGATGCGCTGCGCGATTTTTTTGATGCGAGGCATTCGCTGTGAGCCTGCTGCAGGTGAAGGAGCTTTGCATTCACTACGGCGGGTCGACGGTCGTCGATGACGTGAGCTTCACCGTCCGGCGAGGTGAGTCGATAGGCCTTGTTGGTGAGTCGGGTTCGGGCAAGACACAGACCGCGCTGGGGCTGCTGGGCTTGTTGCCACGCGATGCGCGGCTCACCGGCAGTATCCGCTTCAGGGGTTCGGAGATTGCGAATCGCAGCGATCGCGAGCTTGATCGCATCCGCGGGCGGCGCATCAGCATGGTCTTCCAGGACCCGATGCAGGCACTGAATCCGTATCTGCGGGTCGGCGAGCAATTGCGACAGGTGCTGCGGCAACATGGGCTCGCGAGCGGCGTCAAGGCCGACCAGAAGGTGGTCGCGATGCTCAAGAGCGTGGGGTTGCAGGATCCGGAGCGTCAGTTTCGCGCCTATCCCTACCAGCTCTCCGGCGGCATGCGCCAGCGGGTGATGATTGCGTCTGCGCTGATCGCCGAGCCGGACTTGCTGATTGCCGATGAACCGACGACGGCGCTGGATGTGACCGTGCAGGCGCAGATCCTCGACCTGCTGGAAACCCTGCGCCACGACACGGCGTTGTTACTGATTACCCACGATCTCGGAATCGTTGCCGGACGCTGCGAACGCCTGCTGGTATTTGCCGCGGGCAAACTGGTGGAAACCGGGGCTACAACGTCTGTCTTCGCCTCGCCACAGCACGAGCACACGAAAACATTGCTGGCACTCGCGCCTCGAATCGACCGTGGCGATATCCTGCCACCGGTTAGTAACAGGACTCTGCTCGGTGTGGATGGTGCGACCGTCAGCTACCGCGATGCCCGTCATGCAGAGCTCGTCGCCGTCTGCGACGTCAATCTGTCGCTGCGGGAATCGGAAACACTCGCAATAGTGGGTGAATCGGGCTCGGGCAAGTCGAGTCTGGTGCGAGCCCTGCTGGGGCTGATCCCGCTGAAAGCCGGTCGCGTCGTGTTTGCCGGACGACCGCTTGAGGGCGCGGTCGAAACGCGGGCCAAATCGCTGCGGCGCGATCTGCAACTGGTATTCCAGGATCCGGCAAGCGCGCTGAACCCGCAGATGCGAGTTGCAGATCTCGTCGGTGAATCCCTGCTTGTGCACGAGCCAGCACTTTCGGCGCCGGAGCGGACGCAGAGGGTCACCGCATCGCTTGCCACGGTCGGTCTGGATGAAAGCTACCTGTCGCGATTCCCGCACCAGTTATCCGGCGGGCAGGCGCAGCGGGTGGCAATAGCAAGGGCGCTGATTCTCGAACCGAAGATCCTGGTCTGCGATGAAGCGGTTGCAGCGCTCGACGGTTCCGTCCGGGAACAGGTGCTCAAGTTGTTGCGCAAGGCGCAGGCTGACACCGGGATGTCGATCATCTTTATTTCGCATGATCTCGCGGTCGTGCGATCCATCAGTCATCGCGTCGCGGTCATGTACCTCGGACGAATGGTCGAGGTTGCCGATACGCAAGGGCTTTTCTCTGCGCCGCGGCACCCGTATACGCGTGCCCTGCTGGATGCATCGCCAGTGCCGGATCCGCTGGTGCCGCCGCGAACGGCGCCATTGATCGGCGAAGTTCCGTCGTTGCTACGGCCGCCTTCGGGCTGTGTGTTTCATCCGCACTGCAGCTACAGCGATGCGCTTTGCAGCGACCGGCGACCGGAGTTACGCGAGCTGGCCGGTGGCCGGGTTGCCTGCCACCATGCGAGTGAGACGCTACTGAAAAAGGCCTAGTGGCACGGGTATCGGCGCACCGTTGATGGTCAACAAGCCATCCTTGAAGGCCGCATCCATGACGTACCTATCGCCCCTCTTGGTGAGATAGCCCATTCCGATGACAGCGCCCATCTGCGGGTCCATCGACGTGGCCATCTGCACCAGGGTTTCGGGAATCGAGACGTTGAAGGCAGCCTCGGTACTCAGCAACAACGATGTCCATTCGAACGAGGCGCGATCTTCTTTCGGCACCGCGATCGACAGGCGCGTTTCGAGGGTGCCCATCGGCAGCACGAAATTGAATCGCTCGACATCGATGTTCAAACCTGCAGCGACCAGGTCCTTGAGTTCGCTTTCAGCCGCGGCCATCGCCTGGCCCGGATTTGCCGGATCGACGTTCTCCTTGATACGCCGATCCAGTGCGCCGAGCGCCACCGCATCGACACCCGAAACCTTCATGTCGCTGACAATCGAAAGTTCGCCGAACTGGGGAATACTCTGGCCGTTCATTTCCATGTGCATGTCGGCGGCCGTCAGGCCGTCATTGACCGACGTTGAGGCAACGACCTTGATCCCCTGGTTGCCTCCGATCTGCATGTCGCTCGCATTGACCGTCATTGGACCGAGTGCAAGATCGAGACTGCCGACGTTGAAGCCGTATTGGGTGGCTTTTTGTTTGCCGCGAACCGTTGCGCCATCAATCGATACCAGTTGCTGACGATCGCCGAAGGTCATCGCGCCGAAATTGCCGTCAAACTCGATTTGGCCCTTGTCGGCGATGGTCAGGACATTCAGCGTCGAGGGTTGCCAGGTAATCTCGCCGTCTTCGACAATTTTTGAACCGGCCTCGAGGATGTAGCGGGAATCGAGGTTGCCCGTCAGTCCGACCGTGCTGTATATCGTGCCGGGTACATCAAAAATCTTGCCGTCGTCATATTCGATGGCCAGAGTTGACACGGCGCTGCCAAGACCGGGTGCGAAGGAGCCCCGCTCACGGGACATTGACGACACCGGAATCAGCCCGTGGTCGAGTCGTGTGTTGATCAACAGCACGGGAACGTCGCCGGCATCCTCACCTGCGGCAGCGGTTAATGCCGCGCGCAACTGCCCCTTGCCGAGTTCCACGCGGTACTGCCCTTCGGATGAAAACCAGCCGCGATCAAATGTTCCGGCGGTAAGAACGAGCTCGCCGCTTTCCCTTGCCGCCCAATCCAGGTTTTCGTCGACGCTTCTTTCAGCCAGCCCGCCGATAATGCCGGGCGATACAATGATCACCAGGACCGCAACCAGTATCAGTGCAATGATGCTTTTCTTCACCGCTTTTCCTCACGAAGGCGTTGGGAACGCGCCGATGCTAGCATGCCCTGTCGAATTTACTCGCCGCTGGCGCTAGAAATCCGCGGCGAAGCTCACTACCATAGCGGCCTCACACGATGCTCCGGGTGCGGCCGGGCGCCAGAAAAAGCTGAATAATCAAATGACTACCAACATCTCATGCTTCACGCGCCTCGCGGCGCCATTGATCCTGTCACTCTTTATGGCGCAGTCAGCGCTTGCCCAGGACGAATCCGAAGTCGGTAAAGAGCTGGCTTATTCCTGCCTGGGGTGCCATGGCATCGACGGTTATCGCAACGCCTACCCGTCGTATCGCGTCCCCAAGCTGGGTGGCCAGAAAGCGGCCTACCTGGTCATCGCATTGAAGGGTTATCGCGATGGATCACGCAGTCATCCAACCATGATTGCGCAGGCCGCCAGTCTGACGGATCAGCAGATCGAGGCAGTCGCGGCCTACCTCGCGGGTCTTGGCGGCGATACGGTTGCAGCCGGCGGCAGTGATGCAGCGGCCGCGGAGAAGTCGCGACCGGAAGCGGCAGCGGCCTGCGTTGCCTGCCATGGACCGAACGGCGTCAGCGTCAATGCAATCTGGCCGACCATCGCCGGGCAGCATGAAGACTACCTGCTGCAGGCGCTGAAAAAGTATCGCGACGGAACACGCACCGATCCGCTGATGACGGCGCAGGCAAAGCTGCTGGCTGAAGAGGACCTGGACATTCTCGCGCGGTATTTCGCGAAGCTCGACGGCCTCGAAACGACCAAAGAAAAATAGTCGAATCCGTGCCGGACGCGCACGCAAGAACCACCCGG
Source organism: uncultured bacterium (assembly GCA_963976365.1). Classification (GTDB taxonomy): domain Bacteria; phylum Pseudomonadota; class Gammaproteobacteria; order Steroidobacterales; family Woeseiaceae; genus UBA1847. The sequence continues at coordinate 217,850 of CAXBKH010000001.1, forward strand.
CTCGATGGCGGCATCCTGGCCATCGACACCGAATATGTCCGGCCTCTGCAGGACGCGAGTCACCTGATTGTTGACTCGGGCCGCGCCGCGTTTGTCGACACCGGAACCAACGACAGCGTGCCGCTGCTGCTCGACGCATTGAGACAGGTTGATCTTGATGCGGCCGACGTGGAATTCGTGTTCTTGACCCACATCCACCTTGATCACGCCGGGGGCGCCGGGCGATTGATGCAAGCTCTGCCGAATGCGCGTTGCGTCGTGCACCCGCGCGGCGCACCGCACATGATCGATCCGGCGCGACTGATCGCCGGCACCGAGGCGGTCTACGGCGCCGAACAATCGCGCGCAATGTACGGCACGATTCTGCCGATCGACGAGCAGCGCATTGTGATCGCAAACGATGGTGACAGCCTCAGGCTTTGCGGCCGGGAGCTGCGGGTGTTGCACACGGAAGGACACGCACTGCACCACTACTGCCTGCATGATCCGACCTCATGCGGTGTGTTTACAGGCGACAGTTTCGGTGTTTCCTATCGCGAACTGGATACGCCCGCCGGCGAGTTCATCTTTCCGACGACCACACCGACACAATTCGACCCGGTCGCGGCACATGAGTCTGTCGATCGCATCATGGCGTGCGAGCCGGAGCAGTTGTACCTGACGCACTACAGTCGGGTCGGTGACTTGTCACGACTTGCGGCGGACATGCATGCGGATATTGACGTGTTCGCCGCCATTGCGATGGCAGAGAAAGACAATGCGGACCCGTTGCCGCCGATTCGCGCCGCGATCCGGGACCACCTCTCGGCGCGGCTGGAGGATCACGGCTGGGACGGCGACGAGGAAACAATGCATTCAATACTGGACGTTGATATTGTGCTTAACGCCCAAGGCCTGGTGTCCTGGTTACAACGGCTTAAAAAGCAGAGGCGATAGTGGAAAAAATCGAACAGTTTCGTGCGTTTCGGATCGATAACGAGGACGGCGAGATTGTTGCCGGATTCCAGACGCTGGCGCCGGATGACCTGAGCCCGGGCAATGTGCTTGTTCGCGTCACGCACTCAACCATCAATTACAAAGACGCGCTTGCAGCGACCGGCAAGGGAAAGATCCTCCGGCACTATCCGCTCAATGGCGGCATCGATCTCGCCGGTGTTGTCGTCAGTTCCGACGACCCGGCGTGGAAGCCCGGCGACGACGTGCTCGTTAATGGCACCGGCCTCAGCGAAACCGTCGATGGCGGCTATTCCGAGTACGCACGCGTCGACAGCAAGAGCCTGGTTGCGATTCCTGACGAGATCAGCGCGTTCGAAGCGATGCAACTCGGGACGGCGGGCTATACGGCGGCGCTCGCCATTCACCGCATGGAACAAAACGGCCAGCGGCCGGAAGGCGGTCCGATTGTCGTCACCGGTGCGACAGGCGGCGTCGGCAGTGTCGCGATCGACATGCTGGCCGGCCGTGGCTACGAGGTGGTCGCCGTCACCGGCAAGGCAACCGAAGAGGCCTATCTGCGCGAGATCGGTGCGCGGCGCATCCTGCTGCGCGACAAGATCGATCTTGGCAAGCGTCCGATGGAAAAAGCCTTGTGGGGCGGTGCGATCGACAATCTCGGTGGCGACTACCTGACCTGGCTGACGCGCACCATTGACTACGGCGGCAATATCGCAAGCATCGGCCTCGCAGCGAGCGCGGCGCTGAATACGACGGTGCTGCCGTTCATCCTGCGCGCAGTCTGTCTCCTGGGCATCAACTCGGTCGATACGCCGAGCGATCTCCGCCGTGCGGTCTGGGCGCGGATCGGCGGAGACCTGAAACCGCAGCACCTGGATACAATTGGCCACAAGACGATCACGTTCGATGAGCTTCCCGACGCGTTCCAGGCGTTTATTGACGGCACGGTAACCGGCCGGGTGGTGGTGAAGATCGCTTGAACAAGAACACGAAGCTGCTTGGCGAATTCGTTCTGATCGTTCTCGGCGTCCTCGTCGCTTTGGCGGTCGAGACAGCGCTGGAGAACCGCAAGGATGGCCAGTTGCGTGACGAATACCTGTCACGACTTCGTGGTGACATCGAGCTCGATCGGCTTGCGCTCAACCGCCGCATTGAATTCTTCACCGACGTACAGCGCTTCAGCGGTGAGACGCTCGGATGGTTGGGCACGGACAGGGACGTTGACCAGGAAGCCTTGCTGGCAGCGTATTACGCTGCCGAGATCTGGCCGTTCCTGCCCGTTCGCAATACCTATGATGACCTGCAAAACACCGGGAATATTCGCCTGCTGGATGATATTGACTTAAGAACCCGGTTGTCCGGCTATTACAACAAAGCCAATACGTCGATCAGCGGTTGGACGCCGTCGGAAGACTACCGAAGAATCATTCGCGGCGTCATTCCGAACGATGTACAGGCCCTGATACGGCAGAACTGTCCCACGACACTGGATTTCGATCAGGCGCCGTCCGGTTTTCCGCCCTGCGAGTTGCCGGGCGTCGACTACGATGAATTGACGCGCCTGTTCGCCGCCTTAAGAGCCGACGCGAACTTTCGCAGGATTCTGACCTACCGGGATTCATCGCTCGGCGCGATGATCTACCTGCTGACACAGCAAGCTCAATACGCCGATCAGCTTCTTGACGTGCTGCCGCCCGCGGCACCCTGAAATTTCCACTCTGCTCTATTTGGGAAACGCCCCTCCGGTGGTTTAGAATCCCGTCCCCCGGAAGTTTTAATCTCGATTAAAACACCGTCAACCTCAGAGGGTCCGATATGAGCGCAGGTGCTCGTTTTCGTGCTGCGCTGGCAGCGGAAAAGCCGCTGCAGATCGCCGGCACCATTAATGCCTATTCCGCCATGCTTGCTGAGCGAGCGGGGTTCAAAGCGATTTACTTGTCCGGAGCGGGCGTCGCCAACGCGTCCTACGGATTGCCGGATCTCGCGATGACAACCCTGAACGATGTCTGCGAGGACATTCGCCGCATCGCCTCCGCTACGGATGTGCCGCTACTCGTCGATGCCGACACCGGCTGGGGTGGCGCCTTCATGATCGCTCGCACTGTGCGAGAAATGACCTGGGCCGGTGCCGCCGGCTGTCATCTTGAAGACCAGGTCGCCATCAAACGTTGTGGGCATCGACCCGGCAAGGCGCTGGTCGCCACGGATGAAATGGCAGATCGATTGAAGGCGGCGGTCGACGGGCGCATCGATGATGCTTTCGTCATCATGGCGCGGACCGACGCGCATGCGGTCGAGGGTCAGCAGGCGGCGATCGATCGCGCTGCCGCGTACGTCGAAGCCGGCGCGGATATGATTTTCGCCGAAGCGCTGACGACGCTCGACGAGTATCGGCAGTTTACGGATGTGATCAAAGTTCCGGTACTCGCCAACCTGACCGAGTTTGGCAAGACCCCCTTGTTCAAGACTGATGAACTGGCCGCGGTTGGCGTCGCAATGACGCTGTATCCGCTCAGCGCGTTTCGCGCCATGTCGGCGGCTGCACTGCAGGTGTACAAGACGATTAAGGAAGATGGCACGCAACAGAACGCTGTCGATGCTATGCAGACCCGCATGGAGCTATACGACGTGCTGGGTTACCAGGCCTACGAAGACAAGCTTGACGCCCTGTTCCAGGAACAGGGTCTCAACACAGGAGAGAAATAATGGCAGCGACCAAGAAAACCGGCGGCCTCGCGGGCGTTACCGCGGGCCAGACACACCTGTGTACCGTGGGCAAGGAGGGCGCCGGCCTGACCTATCGCGGTTACGATATTTACGACCTTGCAGACAATGCGTGCTTCGAGGAGGTTGCTTACCTGTTGTTGCACGGCAAGCTGCCAAACCGGGCCGAGCTTGATGCCTACATCGAAACGATCAAGGCGAATCGCGGACTGCCCGAAGCGCTTAAAACAGTGCTCGAAATGATTCCTGCCGACGCGCATCCAATGGACGTGCTGCGCACCGGCGTTTCGTTCCTCGGCAATATCGAACCGGAGGGCGATTTTTCAAATCAGAACAAAGTGGCTGACCGCTTGCTGGCCTGCCTGCCGTCGATGCTTGTCTACTGGCATCGATTTCACACCGACAATGTGCGCATCGACACCGCAACCGACGATGACAGTATCTCGGGTCATTTCCTGCACATGCTGCACGACAAGCCACCGAAAGAGCTGCACCGCAAGTGCCTGGACACTACGTTGATTCTCTATGCCGAGCACGAGTTCAATGCCTCGACGTTTGCCGGTCGCGTTATCACCGGCACACTCTCTGACATGCACTCTGCCGTAACCGGTGCGATCGGCGCATTGCGCGGAAAATTGCACGGTGGTGCGAACGAAGCGGCGATGGCGCTGATCTCGAAGTTCAAGACCCCGGAGGAAGCGACCGCGGGTGTCCACGAGATGCTGGCCCGAAAAGACCTGATCATGGGCTTCGGGCATCGCGTTTACACGACCTCGGATCCGCGCAATGCCGTTAACAAAAAAATGTCGAAGCAGCTCGCCGACGACGTCGGTAACACGACGTTGTACCCGATTTCGGAAGCCGTCGAAAAAGTCATGTGGGATGAGAAAAAGCTTTTCGCAAACGCCGATTTTTTCGCAGCGAGTGTGTATCACTTCATGGGCATACCGACTTATCTTTTCACGCCGATATTCGTTTGCTCACGCATTACCGGCTGGGCTGCACACATCATGGAGCAGCGCGCCAATAACAAACTGATTCGCCCGGCGGCGGACTACATCGGTCCGGACCTGCAACCGTGGGTCGCTATCGAAGACCGCACCTGAAACCTGGAGAAAATCTAAATGTCTGGAGTCATCGTCCGTTCGGCCAAGCGCGCCGACTGGGATCAAGCACTGGTCGATATTGCCGACTACGTTTGCAATTACAAAGTGGAAAGCGATCTCGCGTTTGAAACGGCGCATTACTGCCTGATGGATACGCTCGCGTGCGGCTTCCAGGCACTGGATTATCCGGCCTGCACCAAACTGATGGGCCCGGTCGTCCCGGGCGCCACGCTGTCCGGCGGCGCGCGCGTCCCCGGTACCTCGTACGAACTCGACCCGGTACTGGCGGCATTCAATATCGGCGCGATGAATCGCTGGCTCGACTTCAATGACACCTGGCTTGCCGCGGAATGGGGCCACCCGTCGGACAATCTTGGCGGCATTCTTGCCGTTGCCGATTACATGAGCCGGCAGGCGCGTGCGAAAGGCGAGGAGCCGCTGACGATGAATGATGTCCTGACGTCCGCGATCATGGCGCACGAAATCCAGGGTGTGCTGGCGCTGGAGAACAGCTTCAACCGGGTCGGCCTCGACCACGTCCTTCTGGTTCGCGTTGCGACAACGGCGGTAGTAACCCGCATGCTCGGCGGTGACCGCGACACGGTGCTGAACGCGGTTTCCAACGCCTGGATCGACGGCTGTTCGCTGCGCACCTACCGACATGCGCCAAACACCGGCTCGCGCAAGAGCTGGGCCGCCGGCGATGCGACGAGCCGGGCCGTGCGTCTCGCATTGATCGCAATGACCGGGGAGATGGGCTATCCGTCGGCGCTAAGCGCGCCGACCTGGGGCTATTACGATGTGCTGTTCAAGGGCAGGGAGTTCCAGTTCCAGCGTCCCTACGGCAGCTACGTAATGGAGAATGTCCTGTTCAAGATTTCCTACCCGGCCGAGTTCCACTCGCAGACCGCGGTTGAAGCCGGTATGACGCTGCACCCGGAAGTTCGGGATCGTATCGATGACATCGAGAAGATTGTGATCGAAACACAGGAAGCGGGTGTTCGCATCATCGACAAGACCGGACCGCTCGACAACCCGGCCGATCGCGATCACTGCATTCAGTACATGGTCGCCGTGCCGCTGATTTTCGGTCGCCTGACTGCCGCCGACTACGAGGACAATGTCGCCAGCGACCCGCGCATTGATGCGCTGCGCGAGAAGATGGAAGTACGCGAAAACGAACAGTTCACGAAGGACTATTTCGATCCCGAGCTTCGCTACATCGGCAACGCGGTGCAGGTATTCTTCAAGGATGGTTCGAGCACCGATCGCATCGCTGTGGATTTTCCGATCGGCCATCGTGAGCGTCGTGAAGAGGGCATTCCGGTCCTGAAGAAGAAATTCGTCGACAGCGTGTCGCCAAAGCTTGCCGCCAATCAATGGGACGAGCTCAATGCGCTTTGCCTTGATCGCGACAAGCTGGCTGCTACCGCGGTCGATGACTTCATGGCCCTGCTGGTCGCCTGATCCGCCGATGCAGGTCGCGCCGGTTCAGCAAGCGATCGATGCGCTGGAGCAGCCTTTTCCTGTGGGCACGGCTGACAAACTGTCGACATTGCTTGATGAGCTCGAGCGCTGGAACCGGAAGGTCAATCTGACCGCGGTGCGTGATCGCAACGAGATGATCACCGCACACCTGCTCGACAGCCTCGTGGCGGCGCCATACCTCAAAGGCGAGCGCATTCTCGATGTCGGTACCGGACCGGGCTTTCCGGGCTTGCCGCTGGCGGTTGTGCAGCCGGAGAGACAATTTACATTGCTCGATAGCAACAACAAGAAGATTATGTTCGTTCAGCACGCGGCGCTGTTACTCGGTCTGACGAACGTCTCTGCAGTCAAAGCTCGGGGCGAGGACTATGCACCCGGCCACGGCTTTGATACCGTGATTGCCCGGGCTTTGGCCTCGCTGCCGAAACTCGTGGATATTGCAGGTCACCACGTAGGAGAGGACGGGGTGTTTGTGGCGCTAAAAGGGCGCTACCCGGCAGAAGAATTAGAACAACTGGCAGCACCGTGGAGTTATGCAGTTTCAGAGCTAATCGTGCCGGGTCTCGAAAAGGGATCGCGGCACGCCGTGCTGTTGAAACGTCAAATTTAAAAAGCAGGTTGTGATGGCGCGAATTATTGCAGTAGCGAACCAGAAAGGCGGGGTTGGCAAAACGACCACTTGCGTCAACCTGGCCGCGTCACTTGCCGCGACCCAGCGCCGCGTGCTGCTGGTCGATATGGATCCGCAGGGGAACGCGACCATGGGCTGCGGCATCGACAAAATGGACGTTGAAAACTCCGCCTGCGATGTGCTGCTGGGCGAGGCGACGGCGGCTGACACGATCATCTCGGCACCACAGGGCGGTTTCGCGGTATTGCCGGGAAACGAAGACCTGACGCTCGCCGAGGTCAACCTCCTGCAGGAGATCGGGCGCGAAATGAAACTCAAGAAAGCGCTGGCGCCGGTGGCCGGGCTTTACGATTTCATCCTGATCGACTGTCCGCCGTCGATCAACATGCTGACGGTGAACGCGCTGACCGCCGCTGACGGCGTTTTGATTCCGATGCAATGCGAATACTACGCGCTGGAAGGACTGAGTGCGCTGCTGCGAACCATTGAACAGGTTCGCGACTCGGTCAACCCTGAGCTTGAGATGTATGGCATTTTACGGACGATGTTCGATCCGCGCATCAACCTCTCCAACGAAGTATCGATGCAGCTCATCGAGCATTTCGATCGCAAAGTATTTCGAACCGTGGTGCCGCGGAACGTTCGTCTGGCCGAGGCGCCGAGCTTTGGCTTGCCGGTGTTGCTGCACGATCGTTCGTCGCGCGGCGCTATCGCCTATCTTGCCTTGGCCGGCGAAGTGCTGCGTCGTGAAGACGACCGCATCGCGGAAGCTGTTTAGGAAAACTCATGTCACCAAAGAAACGCTTGGGCCGCGGCCTCGATGCACTGCTTACCAAGCCGATGGTCGCAGTATCACGACCGGAAACCGACTCGTCAGCACCGGCTAGCAATGACGGTCTGAAAAACCTGCCCGTTGAGTTGCTGCAACGCGGGCAGTATCAGCCACGCGTCGATATGCGGCAGGACTCGCTGCAGGAACTTGCGGATTCAATCAAGTCACAGGGCGTTGTCCAGCCTATAGTCGCGCGACCGATCGGCAAAAAAGACGGCACGGAGCGCTACGAGATTATCGCCGGTGAGCGTCGCTGGCGCGCAGCCCAGATGGCGGGCCTTGCGGAAATCCCCGCTGTTATTCGCGATGTGCCTGACGAGTCCGCTATCGCGATGGCGCTCATCGAAAATATCCAGCGCGAAAACCTCAACCCGCTGGAAGAGGCACGTGCCCTGGATCGCCTGATTCGTGAGTTTGACCTGACGCACGCGGAAGCCGCACAGGCGGTGGGTCGTTCCAGGGCGTCGGTGAGTAACCTGCTGCGTCTGCAGGAGCTTTCCGAGAAAGTGAAGCCGATGCTGGAAGACCGCCAGATCGAGATGGGTCACGCACGTGCGCTGCTGGCGCTGTCTATCGCATCACAACAATTAGATGCCGCACGCCAGGTCGTCAAAAAGGGCTTGTCTGTTCGCGAAACAGAAGCCCTGGTCAAGAAAATGCTCGGCGGGCCTGGCGCCACGGCGGCAAAAAAGCCAGCGGCTCCCAACGCGGATATCCGCCGACTGGAAATCGAGGTGTCCGAAAAGCTCGGCGCCAAAGTCAGCGTCGACCACAAGAAAAACGGCACCGGCAAACTCGTGATCAGCTACAACACCCTCGACGAACTCGACGGCATCCTGAAGCACATCAAGTAACCCGATCAGGCTACTTCGGCGTCGTCGTCTGCCTTATTTGAGTAAACGCGCTGGATGATGCTCGGAATCACGGCTTCGGAGATCAGGAAGCCCTGCATCTTGTCGCACTCGATGGTTTTGAGGAATTCGAAGGTTTCCTGATCCTCAACGCCTTCCGCGCAGACGGACATGCCGAGGTTATGTGCCAGACCGGTTACCGCGGCCAGGACCGTCAGTGAAACGCGGTCTCTCTGGGCGCGACGCAAGGCTGACGCGTGCACCTTGATCTCATCGAATGGCAGTTGTTCGAAGGTGCTGAGGGACGAGGCCGCGATGCGAAAATCATCGAGACAAATTCGAAAGCCCTTGTCGCGAAGTGCAACCAGTGTCCGAACGTGCGGCGCCTCCGGGTCGGATAAGTCCTGAGCGATGACTTCAAACGTAAAACTTGCGCACTCCAGCCCGGCGTCGCGGACAATCGCCGCATACTTATCGGCCAGGTGCGGGTCGGACAGCTGACTGGACGCCAGGTTGATACAGGAGTTGAGGCGTATGCCGCAATCGCGCCAGGCCACGTGCTGACGAGCGGCCTCGCTCAAGACATAGGCGCCGAGCTGGCCCATCAACTCGAAGGCCTCAACTTCCGGCAAGAACTCCAGCGGCCCCATCAGGCCGTGTTTAGGGTGTAACCAGCGGACCAGCGCTTCTGCCTCGCGGGTCAACCACTCGGATCCGGCGTTCCGCTCGACCTTGGGCTGATAGCGCAGGACAAATTCGTTGTTGTCAAACGCACTGGCGATTTCCTGCCGGGAAATAACCAGCATGCGCCGCCGGCAGCGCCGCGCCGAGCTGCTCAGGCGGTCAAAGTCGAACTCCTTGCCGACCCACTCGATGTTCTCGAAGCTTGCCAGCTTGTCGACAAGCTCGGTTTTCTCGCCCCCTCGAAGCGACAAACGGTCGGCCGCCATGATGATCGCAACTGACATGCGCCCCCGCGCTTCCTGCAGCGCACAAACGATTTCCGCGTTGATATCGGATTCGGCGAGCACGATGATGCGCCGGCTTTGTCCGGAAAGGAGGCTCTTGAACGTTGCCAGGCTCGCGAATGAGCTCAACGTGAAGCTCATTTCCCGGACAGCGTCGTTCAAGGCACGGTGGGCACTTAAAGATTCACTTGCGATCAATAGCATGGTTTCGCCAGGTAGAATGCGACGGATGTGAAGGTTATCGCCCAATTTCGGCAGAACTTGACCGCGCCATACACCCAGCCTGTCTGCGCCGCCGAAATTTGCCGAAAACGCTGCTATTTTCGTGAAAAAACCGCCCAAAACCGGCCAGTCTTTAGGTCCTTTGTGTGTTGCCATGCCTGGGGTCTGCCACTATAATGCGCACGCTATTTGCAGGCCCGCCTGGAAACACCTTGACCACAAGCGCCACACACCGCCGGATAACGACGGACGTGGCGTTTTTAGTGCCGGAGGCATAGAGAATTGGATCTCACTATCCCCCGCGTGCTTGTTGGTCAGTTTCTGGTCGGTGTGGTCCTGGCCGCGGTTCTCTGGGGCGTTTTTGGCACGGTTCATGGCTACTCTGTACTACTGGGAAGCCTGATCTGCGTCATCCCGAACGCCTTTCTGGCGCTGCGACTGGTGGTACCGCGCAGGGATCCGGGGGCGCAAGCCCTGGTCAATGCTGCCTGGATTGGCGAAATTGGGAAGCTGGCGCTCACGGTACTGTTGTTCAGTCTGGTGTTTACGCTGGTCAGGCCGCTCAACGCAGCGGCACTTTTTGCAGGATTTATTGCATCGCAGCTCGTGACCTTTTCAGGTTTTTTGATGCGGGGCGACACGCTTAAGGATACGGAACGGCAGAATGGCAGCTGAAGGCGGACACGGCGCACAAACGTCGAGCGAGTACATCCAACACCATTTGCAAAACCTGCAGGTTTGCAAGGCCGACACGGGCGAATGGGTCTGGAATCAGTGTGCCGGCAACCCGATGGCCATCAATGTCGACTCGATGTTCTGGTCGCTGCTCCTCGGTGCCGTCTTCGTGTTCCTGTTTCGCAGCGCCGCAAAGAAGTCATCGTCCGGAAAGCCCGGTAAATTGCAGGCATTTGTAGAGATCGTCGTCGAACTTGTTAACAGCAGCGTCAAAGACACTTTTCACGGCACCAGCCGGCTGATCGCGCCACTGGCGCTCACCATCTTCGTCTGGGTATTCCTGATGAACCTGATGGACCTGATCCCGGTCGACTGGATTCCCGCGGTCGCCGGTGCTGCCGGTATTCCTTATATGAAGGTCGTGCCGACCACCGATGTCAATGTGACCTTCGGCATGTCTATCGCGGTGTTCTTCCTGATCATTTTCTACACCGTGAAGAACAAGGGCTTTTCCGGCTTCGTCGCCGAGCTGACCTTGCATCCGATTACACCATCATTCAAAGGACCGGCCATCCTCGCCGCGCCGGTCATCATCGCATTCAACTTCATTCTGGAAACGGTGGCACTGCTTGCGAAGCCGTTGTCGCTGTCGCTGCGACTGTTTGGCAACATGTTCGCAGGCGAGCTTATCTTTATCCTGATCGCCATCTTAGGCATCTGGCAGTTGCCGCTGCACTTCGGCTGGGCCGTATTCCACGTCCTGATTGTGACGCTCCAGGCCTTTATTTTCATGATGCTGACCATAGTCTATTTGAGCCTGGCATCAGAGAAGCATTAATTATTTTTGATTTTAAATTCAACAAGTTGGACTTAGTCCTCCGCAGGAGAAAATGATGGAAACTGTTATTGGCTTTACGGCGATTGCTGTCGCACTTTTGATCGGCCTCGGCGCACTCGGCGTGGGCATCGGCATGGGTCTTCTCGGCGGCCGCTTCCTCGAAGGTGCTGCTCGTCAGCCGGAGCTCGCTCCGATGCTGCAGACGAAAATGTTCCTCGTCGTCGCACTGCTTGACGCCGTTGCCATGATCGGCGTGGGTATCGCATTGTTCTTCGCGTTTGCCAACCCGTTCATCGGTCAGCTGCAGGCTGCAACCGGTAGCTAAAGAACAGGCACGAGAAACTATCGCGCCGTCTTGAGGCGGCGTAGCTTTCTAGTACTCAGGAGTATCCAGTGGATATCAACATGACTCTCATCGGCCAGTCGATCGCAATGATCGTGTTCGTCTGGTTCTGCATGAAATTCATCTGGCCGCCGATTCTTAATGCTATCGAAGAGCGCCAAAAGCAGATCGAAGAAGGTCTCGCTGCCGCAGGTAAAGGGCAGGAGTCGTTGGTCAAGGCTGCCGCCGAAGCCGACGAGATCGTCGCCGAAGCACGCAAGCAGGCCACCGGCATTCTCGACCAGGCGCACTCACGTGCGAATGAGATCGTTGCCGACGGCAAGGCCGATGGCGCCAAGGAACGCGAGCGTCAACTGGCCGCTGCCAAGGCCGAGATCGAGCAGGAAGCGAACCGGGCACGCGAAGAATTGCGTGGCCAGGTGTCGGCTATTGCGATTGCCAGCGCCGAGAAGATTCTGAATCGTGAGATCGACGGCAAAGCGCACGACGATATTCTGGGCAAGCTCGCGCAGGAGCTCTAGGACCTGATGGCCGACAACAACACAATAGCCAGACCGTACGCGACCGCAATTTTCGAACTTGCGAAGGATGCGGATTCGCTCGGGCCGTGGTCCGAGTCGCTGGCCGTCGCCGGACAGCTGCTGGCTGATCGTGACCTGGTCGAATATCTCGGCAACCCGCAGTTTGACGACGAGCAACGCCTCGGATTCTTAACCGGCCTTTTCGAAAAGGCGGGCGCGAAGATGCTCGCTGGCAATGACGACAAGGGCAGGAACTTCCTGAAGCTGTTGATTGAATACGGCCGAATACGCGTGTTGCCGGAAATATACAGTCACTTCGAGCGCCTGAAAGCGGACGTCGAGAATACCGTGGACGCCACGGTGACTTCAGCCAGCAAGCTCGACGACAAGCAGATCGCCGAAATTGCAGCAGCGCTCAAGAAACGACTCGGACGCGAAGTCAAAATCGAAACACAGATAGACGAAAACCTCATTGGCGGCGCAGTGATTCGTGCCGGCGACGTGGTCATTGATGGGTCACTGCGTGCAAGACTTGAAGGTCTCGCAACCGCATTGATCAAATAAAGAGGATTAGGAAATGGCACTTAAAGCTTCTGAAATCAGCACGCTGATTAAAGAACGCATCGAGAACTTCGAGGCATCCGCGGAAGCGCGTGACGTCGGTACCGTTATCGCGGTGACCGACGGTATCGTACGCATTCATGGTCTTGCCGACGCACGTTACGGCGAAATGCTCGAGTTCCCGCAGAACACCTTCGGCATGGCATTGAACCTGGAGCAGGATTCGGTTGGTGCGGTTGTCCTCGGTGACTACAAGCACATTTCAGAAGGCGATACGGTCAAAACCACCGGCCGCATTCTTGAGGTGCCAATCGGTGAGGCAATGCTCGGCCGCGTCGTCGACGCACTCGGCAACCCGATCGACGGCAAGGGCCCGATCAACGCCGAAGGCAGGGCGCCGATCGAGAAGGTCGCACCGGGCGTTATTCAACGACAGTCGGTTGACCAGCCGGTGCAAACCGGTCTCAAGTCCATCGACGCGATGGTGCCCATCGGTCGAGGCCAGCGCGAACTGATTATTGGCGATCGCCAGACCGGTAAAACGGCCGTCGCGATTGACGCCATCATCAACCAGCGTGGCACCGGTATTAAATGTATTTACGTCGCTATCGGGCAGAAAGCCTCGTCGATTGCCGGCGTTGTTCGCAAGCTCGAAGAAGAAGGCGCGCTGGCACATACCATCATTGTCGCCGCCGCCGCGGCCGACAGCCCGGCCATGCAGTACATCGCACCGTACTCCGGTACCTCGATGGGTGAGTACTTCCTGGACAAGGGCGAAGATGCCCTGATCGTGTTTGACGACCTGACGAAGCAGGCCTGGGCCTACCGCCAGGTGTCATTGCTGCTGCGTCGTCCGCCGGGCCGCGAAGCCTACCCGGGTGACGTTTTCTACCTGCACTCGCGTCTCCTCGAGCGTGCGGCCCGCGTCAACGCGGCGCACGTAGAGGAAGTCAGCGGCGGCAAGGTCAAGGGCAAGACAGGCTCGCTGACCGCACTGCCGATTATTGAAACGCAAGGCGGTGACGTATCCGCGTTCGTACCGACGAACGTAATCTCGATTACCGACGGCCAGATCTTCCTGGAGTCCGATCTGTTCAACGCGGGAATTCGTCCGGCTATCAACGCAGGCCTCTCGGTCTCGCGCGTAGGCGGTGCTGCGCAGACGAAGATCATCAAGAAACTCGGCGGCGGCGTTCGACTTGCACTGGCACAGTATCGAGAGCTTGCGGCTTTCGCACAGTTCGCATCGGACCTCGATGCCGCAACGCGTGCGCAATTGCAACGCGGTGAGCGTGCAACAGAACTGATGAAGCAGAAACAGTACTCGCCGCTGTCCGTTGCAGAAATGGCGTTGTCGCTGTTTGCTGTGAACGAAGGCTTTATCGATCCGGTTCCGGCGAAAAAAGTGGTTGACTATGAAGAGGCGCTGCACGATTTTGCGAAGGCAAACTATGCAGACGTTCTTGATGGCATCAACAAATCCGGCGACTACAATGACGAGATCGCGGCAAGCCTGAAGAAGATCTGCGAGGATTTCGCCGAGAAGGGTGCCTACTAAAAGTGGCCGGCGAGAAGGAAATCCGCTCGAAGATAGCTTCTGTAAAAAACATGCAGAAGATCACGGCCGCCATGGAAAAAGTGGCTGCGAGCAAAATTCGCAAAGCGCAAAAGCAAATGGAGGCATCGCGCCCCTATGCCGAGCGTATTCGCCGCGTGGTTGGACACCTGGCGCACGCCAATCCGGACTACAAGCATCCGTTCCTGACCGAGCGCGAGACCAGTCGCGTCGGCTTTATCGTCATTTCCACCGACCGCGGACTTTGCGGTGGCCTGAACGCCAACCTGTTCAAGCAGCTGATCGGTGAGATTGCCGAGTGGCAGGATAAGAACGTCGAAGTGGATTTGTCACTGGTTGGCGCGAAGGCCGTCGCGTTCTTCCGCCGCATGGGCGGTAACGTTGTCGGCAAGGCCACGCACATGGGCGACAAACCCAGTGTGAACGAGCTGATTGGTTCCATCAAGGTCATGCTCGACTCGTATCGCGACGGCAAGATCGATCGCCTGTACCTGGTGCACAATCGCTTCGTTAACTCGATGACCCAGACGCCGGAAGTCACGCAGATTCTGCCAGCGAGCGGCGTCGGCACGGACAGCGGCGACCTGCAGGACCACTGGGATTATATTTACGAGCCCGATGCTGGCGAGCTGCTCGATGACGTTTTAATGCGTTACATTGAGTCGCAGGTCTATCGTGGCGCGGTTGAAAACTTTGCCTGCGAAATGGCGGCGAAGATGATGGCGATGAAGTCGGCTACGGATAATGCCGGTGAGATCATCGAAGGCCTGCAGCTGCAGTACAACAAGGCTCGACAGGCGGCCATCACGCAGGAAATTTCAGAAATTGTCGGTGGCGCGGCCGCCGTTAGCGGTTAAACAGATTTTAGATCATTAAAGTCGGCGGCTTCGCCGACACGGGTAAGGAAAAAGTATGAGCACCGGAACTACTGTGCAGGTCATTGGCGCTGTTGTGGACGTTGAGTTCCCCGCAGGCCAGATCCCCAAGATTTACGATGCGTTGGTCATCGACGATGCGAACATTACGCTTGAGGTTCAGCAACAGCTGGGCGATGGCGTCGTTCGTACGATTGCGATGGGCTCGTCGGAAGGCCTGAAGCGTGGCATGTCGGTGACTGACACCGGTAACCCGATCTCGGTTCCGGTCGGCGCCAAGACGCTGGGTCGCATCATGGACGTACTCGGTACGCCGATCGACAATGCGGGCCCCATCGGCGAAGAAAAGCGCATGCCGATTCACCGTCCGCCACCGTCGTACGAAGATCAGGCCGCTACCACCGAGCTTTTGGAAACGGGCATCAAGGTCGTCGACCTGATCATGCCGATTTCCAAGGGCGGCAAGGTTGGCCTGTTCGGCGGCGCCGGCGTGGGCAAGACGGTAACGCTGATGGAGCTCATTAATAACATCGCGAAGGAGCACGGCGGTTACTCCGTGTTCGCGGGTGTTGGTGAAAGAACTCGCGAAGGCAATGACTTCTTCCACGAAATGACCGAGTCGGGCGTTATCGACAAGGTATCGCTGGTTTACGGCCAGATGAATGAGCCTCCCGGCAACCGCCTGCGCGTTGCGCTGACCGGTTTGACGATGGCCGAGGCATTTCGTGACGAAGGCCGTGACGTTTTGATGTTCATCGACAACATCTACCGATACACACTGGCCGGAACCGAAGTATCCGCTCTGCTCGGTCGTATGCCATCAGCGGTGGGCTACCAGCCGACGCTGGCTGAGGAAATGGGTATTCTGCAGGAGCGTATCGCGTCAACGAAGACCGGCTCGATCACTTCGTTTCAGGCCGTATATGTCCCCGCCGACGACCTGACCGACCCGTCACCGGCAACGACCTTCGCGCATCTTGACGCAACGCTCGTACTGTCGCGAAATATCGCCGAGCTGGGTATTTACCCGGCCGTCGACCCGCTCGACTCAACGTCGCGAATTCTTGATCCGCTCGTGATCGGACAAGAGCATTACGATTGTGCCCGCAACGTGCAGGGCGTATTGCAGCGTTACAAAGAGTTGCAGGACATCATCGCGATTCTGGGTATGGACGAGCTCTCCGAAGAAGACAAGCAGACCGTAAACCGCGCTCGAAAAATCCAGCGCTTCCTGTCACAGCCGTTCTTCGTTGCCGAGGTCTTCACAAACTCGCCAGGCAAGTACGTGTCGCTCGCAGAAACGATTCGCGGCTTCAACGGCATCGTGAACGGCGACTACGATCACATCCCGGAGCAGGCGTTCTACATGGTCGGCACAATCGACGAAGCGGTAGAGAACGCGAAGAAGTTCCAATAAAACATTGCAGGAGCGGTCTTTAGGTCCGCGAATAACATGGCAACGATTCAAGTCGACATAGTATCCGCTGAAGGCGAAATTCATTCAGGCACAGCCGCAATGGTTTTCGCGCCCGCCACCATGGGCGAAGTCGGCATCGCGCCGCGTCACGCGCCGATGCTGACGCCGCTCGCGCCAGGCGAAGTTCGGGTTCAGGATGAATCCGGCAACGAACAAAGCTTCTACATCACGGGCGGCATGCTGGAAGTACAGCCGCATCTCGTGACGGTGCTGGCCGACACTGCGCTGCGCGGCGACCAGCTCGACGAAGCTGCCGCACTGGCGTCGCAACAGGCCGCGGAAGAGGCGCTGAAAGGCGCCTCCAGCCAAACCGACGTGGCACGTGCTTCGCAGGAACTTGCCGAAGCTCGCGCACGATATCGCGCGGCGCAGAAGCTCAAGGGCAAGCGCTAGTTTTCGGATACAATGGTCTGATGACCAGCGCCACTCCCACCCAGTCGTCCAGCACTTCGATCGAGCGCCTGATAGCGCGCCTCGATTCCGATACCGCGGCTACGCAATGCAATGAGCGTTGCGAAGCCGTCAAGCAAACCCTGATCGAAGAGATTGGCGGACGCGCACTCGAGCTGCCGGCCGAGTTTACGCACCCCTGTGCAGATGCCTATGCACGCAGGTTACTGCACAAAACGGATCGCTACATTGTAGTCGTCATGGTATGGGGCCCACATCAGGGAACACCCATCCACGACCACGATGGCAACTGGTGTGTCGAGTGTGTTTATGACGGCACAATTCGCGTGCGTTCATTCGACCTGATCGGTTCCCCTGACGACGAAATCGTATCGTTTCAGAAGGCCAAAGAAGTCTCCGCACACAAGGGCATGGCGGGCTCTTTGATTCCGCCCTTTGACTACCACATCATTGAAAACCCCGTCGATGAACCCGCTGTGACAATCCACGTCTACGGTGGCGAGATGCTTGGCTGCTATGCCTACAGCGAGCTCGGCGACGGTCGCTACCAGCGCGTTCGCAAGGCCTTGGGTTATACGGCCGAATAAGCGGCGCTTTACTGCCGATAAGTTAATGAGATCGCTGCGTGATCGTTGGCCAACCCGATTACCGCATCAGCGATCGATGGCAACAGCGCGATATTCTGTCGGGTGATGCGTTCATAATGCTGGATGAATGTAGCGACCTGCTCGTCGCTCATGATGGCGTCCGCGTTGGCCGCGGCATTTTGTCTCAGCTTGTGTTCCTGTTCGAGACGCCAGCGTAACACCGCATCGAAACAGGGCGCTTTGAGAAACAGCAGGCCATCCAGCAGCTCGAACAATTGCGCGTAGTCGGTGCGGAGCCTGTTGTTGACGTAGTTGCGCCAGCGACCATCGCTATCGGCGGACGACTCGAGGGCGTTTATCGGCTCATCGAGTTCGGCGTCGGGAACGCTCTGCGAAGCTACACACCAACCCTCAAAGATCACCAGATCGACGGCACCCGTCACCGTGCCCCAATCGCTTCGTGGAAAGCGATCGTCACGAGACTTGTCAAACCGCGGGATGCTGAACGATTCTCCCGCCTGCATCGATTTCAGTCGCTTTATTACCCGAATGCCCAGCTCGATATCGTGCGTACCCGGAACGCCCCGCGTGCTCAGCAGCGGATGAATGCGCTTGCCGAGTGACAGCCGCTCTTCGCGCCCAAGGTATATGTCATCAATCGACAGAACGACGACATTGCGATCGTACTCGGCTGCCAGGTATTCACTGAGCAGCGCCGCAAGCGTCGACTTTCCGGTCCCCTGTGCACCGTTAAGACCAAGAACGTAGGCACCGTCACTGTGCTCGGCCACGCGACCCTCAAGCCAGTCGGCAAATGGCAGGAAATATCGCCCGGCGAACTCCGCATAAACGGCGGGTAAACCATGTCGCTGGCAAAAACTTTCCAGGTTCACGCGTTTGTCAGCCAGACCGTCTGGTACGGTCGCAGTTCGATCAGGGTCTGGCCCTCGTCGACGCGGTCGCCACCAATCAGGTCGCGCCATTCGTCGGTACTAACCAGGTTGACGTTCGCAAGCTCCAGCGACTGATGTTTCCGGGTGACGTTGCTGATGCTGAAAACGTCCTGGCGCCGATCCGGTGACTGCCGCCAGATACCAAATGTCTGCGGGCCGAGTTGCATCGTAAACTGCACAGCGTTTGGATGAAACGCGGCTTGTGCTCGCCTTAATCTGATCAGGTGCGATAGCCTGGAAAGCACCAGAGACTGCATGCTGCCGGGGTCCTGCAGCAAGCGTTCCAGCTCGTCGAACTGCCAGCTGTGCCGGTTAATTGATCGGTAGCGCCCGGTTCTCGCAAGTCCTTCGTAGTCGTTCGCGGTCCCAAGCAGGCTGTGGATATAAATTCCCGGAATCCCCTCGAGCGCCAGCATGATGGCATGCGCGCAAACAAAACGTTCCAGTTGAAATTCGTCGGGACCGTCTTCTGTTCCGGCCAGCGCATCAATAAGACTGATATTGACTTCATAAGGGTGCGCCGCCCCGTCCGGGCCGGTACGAAGTGAGATTTTGCCACCAAACCCGGTGAGCGTGTCGAGCAGGCGCGCACGCTCTGCCTGTGTTAACAGGCCGTCCACCGGGCGCATGCCGATGCCGTCGTGTGAAGCGAGGAAATTGAAGTACGTCGTTCCACCCCTGGCGGGCGGCATACTCATCATCCAGGTCTTAAGATGCCGACAATCGCCTGTCAGCAGTGTGTTGATGAGTAAAGGCGGCAACGAAAAATTATAGATCGCGTGTGCTTCATTCGAATTGCCGAAGTACGTCAGGTTGTCCCGATTCGGCACATTCGTTTCAGTGATTAGCATGACGGACGGATCAAAAAAGTCGATCAGTGTACGAATAAGCTTAATGATTTCATGCGTACGCTGGTCATGAAGTGATGTCGTCCCCGGCTCCTTCCACAGAAACGCAATCGCGTCGAGACGCAAAACGCGAACGCCGTTCTCCAGGTAAAATCGAATAATTTCCACGAAACGCAGCAGAACTTCGGGGTTGCCAAAATCAAGGTCGACCTGGTCGGGACCGAAAGTGCACCAGACCCATCGTTTGCCATCGAGCGTTTCGACTTCTGTACGCAACGGTGTTGAACGCGGTCGCACGACCATGCTCAAGTCCTCTTCCGGACTGGTTTCCTTGAAGTAGTCCTTACCGGGGTCTTTCCGCGAAATAAAATTCTGGAACCACATAGAGCGGCTTGAGACATGGTTGATCACGAGGTCAGCCATCAGGCGATAGCGCCCGGCGATCGATCGAATGTCTTCCCAGCTTCCCGCCTCGGCGTCGACCGTGCAGTAATCGATAACTGCGAACCCGTCGTCGGAGCTGTACGGGTAAAACGGCAAAATGTGCAAGCCGTTGATCGTATCGGACAGGTAACGATCACAAAAGTCCTGTAGCGACCGTAATCCTGGGGTGTCATCCTGGCGAACCGAAGTCGCATAGGTAATCATCCAGCAGTCGGACTCATCCCAGTAATTCTGGTAAGGCGTCGCTTCACTGATATCCCCGGTGTACCGCATTGCTTCAATAACAGGTGCAACGAGATTGCGGTGATCGTCGCCGTAGATAAGGTCGAGGTGCGCATGAACTCGCGATTGCAGGCGTTTCATGCCCGCCGATACCTGCGTGCCGCTCAACTCCCGAATTCCTCCATGTCGTGCTCAACGGCTTCATGCAATTCAGCGAGCACGTTCGGTACGGCACTGACGACTCGGTTCCAAGGCGGGATGAAAGGCGTGTCCATCGGGTTCTCGCGATACACCTCCCCCGCCTTGACAACATTGGCCGCGAACAGCTCAATCGCCTTTTCTTCCTTGTGACGATCGAACTTCAAGCCATTCATCACAGCATCGGCCTCGAACAGGTCAACGAAGTCCAGTGCGATGCGGTAATAGGTCGCCTTGATTGTTCGCACCCTGTCCGGAGAAAAGGTCTCTCCCTGGATAGCAAGCTTTCGATACATTGCCTTGGCGATGTCGATGCTCATTCTCGACAAGCCACGGGTCTGGTCGTCAGCGCTCAGTTCCTGGTGCTTATGGTCATAGGTATGTGCGACATCCACCTGGCACAGGTGATTGGTCGAGTGATTGCGGTGCATCTCGCTGAGAACGCCTATCTCAAGACCCCAGTCCGTGGGAATGCGGAGGTCTTCAATGACGGTGCGGCGAAGCGCGAACTCGCCGGCAAGCGGATAGCGAAAAGAGTGCAGAAAATCGAGGTAGTCGTTGCGACCACACACCACTCGTAAAGCGAGTATCAGCGGCGTGACCAGTAGTCGTGTAACGCGTCCTCCCAGCGCCTCACCGTTTGAGCGGGCGTAATAGCCTTTACTGAAATTGAAACTGAAACTCGGATTTGCGACAGGATATATCAGTCGCGCGAGGAGGTCGCGCTTGTAGGTCTTGATATCGGCATCATGCAAGGCAACACTCGATGCCCGACCCGCCGCAAGAACGTAGCCATAGCAAAACCAGACGTTGCGCCCTTTCCCTGGCTCACTGGGTGACAAACCTTTGTCTTTGAGCCGTGCGTCCAGTGCTCGCAAGCGCGGGCCGTCATTCCACAACACGCGATGATGTTGTGGCAGACGACCAAAAAACTCGAGCGCATGCCGATACTCGGCTTCATCGGCACGGTCCAGACCAATGACAATCTCATTAAGATAGGGAACCCGGGATAACTCACTAACGATATTCTCAAGGGCCGGCGTTGCAAGCTCAGAGTACAGCGAAGGTATGACCAGACCCATGGGTCGATAGCGTGAAAATTCGATCAGGTCCTTCTCAAGATCTTCGACCTTTCGATCTGAGAGGTTATGCAGGGTCGCAATATTGCCGTTCTGGTGAAAGTCACCCAATGCTTATTCTCCGTTGTCGTTTAGGGATAGTTGGTCTTCGTCAATTTCTTTGAACAGTGTAAGCATAGCTTCATTCCAGCCAACCGGTCCTGCCGAGCTCGGCCTGAGAATCCGGTTCTGCGAACGCAACTCCATGCGGTGCTTGTGTTTGCCGGGAATAATGACGGCGATGTCGGTTCTCGAGAGCATGCCAAGATCGTTCGGCCCGTCACCCAGCGACACAGAAACCAGCTCCCGGTCGGGCCATTCATCCGCATAGGCTTGCAAAACCTGGCGGACAGCGTCTTCCTTGCCGGTGTTGCCCAACAGATGCATAAAGCGTCCCCCCATTACACAGCGCAACCCGAGCGCATTCATCGCGCTTTCAAACTCGCTCGCTCGCGCCTCGCTGTCGCACCAGAGTATCGGCTCCGAAGCCTCTCGATCGTTGGCACGCAAGGCTTGCTGCTCGGTCAGGCCCGTCTCGCGGACGATGCCGGAGATACCCAGTTCATAAAAAGCCAGGCAATCGAACGAGCCTTCTGACTTGACCTTCTCATACGCGGAGCGCAGTTTGGCGCGCGATATCGAGTTTAAAGACGGTATCGGTGAACGCGTGAAATAGGCATCAGGAACGAATAGCGTCGCACCATTCTCCGCGACAACCGGGTGGGCGAGTTGCAGCTGCTCACGATAGTCTTCGAGTTCGGCAAGTGTCTTGCTGCTGACCAACACAAGCGGAATCTTGTGCTGCCTTATCATTTCGAGTGCCGGACGCGCAGGCGCCCAGTCGTAGGTGTCATGATCCAGCAGTGAGCCATCGAGATCGCTGAAAACGATCAGTTGCTTGTCGGTACCTGATGAAATGTTTCTCTTCCGCGGGGATGTCGAAAATTATCATGCCGCATTAAAAGCGCCAGTCAACGCGTACTTTCATGTCCGCACAACTACTGTGCGGGCTTGAATCGCATTGCACAATAATGGCGCATAGAATTACGGGTCTGCAGCACAAAGCCGCAATGTTTTCATGCGCTTAGGGGCTGACTAGACAAGCGATGGTGTAACGCTGTTCCGGCTGGACTGTCTGCGAACCAAGAGTTCATTGGCTGCATGTTGCGCAAACTTCGCACCCAGCAATGCCTGCCGCATGCCTTCCGGCGTAGAGTCTTACTTAAACAGCCACATCCAGCGCCGAGTCCGCCAAAGGAAGACGTATCGTGAAGCAAGCTCCCTTACCGGGCTCGGAATCAACACTAATGCTTCCGCCGTGCCGTTCGACGATGACCTCGTGAGCAATAGCCAGACCCTGCCCTGTCCCCCTGCCTATCGTCTTGGTCGTAAAGAAAGGATCGAAAATTTTCTCGCGAACCTGTTTAGTCATTCCGCAGCCGCTGTCTTTCACCTGGATGACTGCATCGGAATCGTCCGCAAAGGTCCGGATGAGAATACTTCCCTTTTGACCTTGCGGCGACGCCTCATCAATTGCGTGTGCCGCGTTAACAATCAAATTCAGCAACGCTTGATTGATGGACGAAATCACGCAAGGAACGGCGGGCAGAGCCTCATCGAGTTCCAGGCGCATGTCCGCGAGGTATTTCCATTCGTTTCGAGCGACCGTCGCCGTGGAGCGGATAGCCTGGCTCAAGTCTGCGAGCGCCCGGTCTTCACCAGGGTGCGAAAAATCCTTCATCGCCATCACAATTTGCTTGATCTGCTCGACGCCGTAAGTCGATTGATCCAGTGCTTCCGGCAATTTGTCCAGAATTGACTCAATGTCAGCCTCGGCGGTCGATTCGACCATTCTTTTGATCAGATCGCCTGCTGCGGGCGAATTGTCGGTTTGTTCGCAGAGTTCTTGCACACAACGCAACAACGGAAGAATTTTCTTCAATGAATCACTGACAATTGCGATGTTGTCACCGACATATTCGATTGGCGATTTGATCTCGTGAGCAACCCCGGCGGCTAGATGGCCGACACTGTCAAGCTTTTGTGCCGTCCGCAGCTCACTCTGAATTCGAAGCTCCTCCGTAATGTCACGAACGACGCCTGTTATGCGAAGCAACTTGCCGTTTGCATCAAGTACAGGAAATCCATCGTTTCGCAAGACTCGCGTCGATCCGTCTGCGTGCAAAATGCGAAACTGGGATGAATAGCTCGACTTGGCAAGCTTGGCTTGCTGATATGTACTAACTACGTCCTTTCGGTCTTTTGGGTGTACGAACTCACGCCACTTCATGTTTGCGAGCCGGTGAAGCGGCTTTCCAAATAACTCGCTTATTGACGGGCTCGCAAAGAGCGTCGAGTCGTCACGCGCGGAAAACAACCAAAGGCCCTCGTTGATTCGTGACGTGATCTCGCGCAAATGACAGTCTTTCTCGCGCAACGCATCCAGTGTCGCCAGGTGTGCTGCATACAGTCGCCGTCGCTCGATTGCATAGGATACAACTTTAACGAATGTTCGATCGTTGATTTCGTCTTTCGTAAAGTATTCCTGTGCGCCACGCCGCAAAGCCCGAATCCCAAGTTCCTCAGAATCGAGGCCTGTCAGCAAGACGATTGCGGCACTCCGCGATACAAAGGCATCGACTCCATCCAGGTCATCGCAGTCAGGCAGACGATAGTCCAATAGGACGCAGGCGGCAGGAGTCGCGTCGTAGATCTTCAATGCAGAAGTGAGTGATTCCGCTTCAATGATCTCAAAGCCGTGATGAAGCAGCCGAATAATCCGTCGTCGATCGACCGCGTCGTCATCGACGATCAGAGCAAGTGGTTTACTAGGAGGGGACATCATTTGAGCCATTCGTATGATCTGGCACGACAGCCGAACCCTTGTGACGTTTGCGCTCCGAGGCGGTGTCAGAGGGTCGTTGGAGCAGCCGTGTGAAATAGAGTCTTTTCATCCCACATATGTGTCGGCGTAATTGCAGCCTTCTTGAGATGCGTCTCACCGAGTGCCGGGAAACTGTGATGGAAGTCACGTTTCGTGCGAACTGCACGCCTGCGGGTTGTCGTTGCCCGGCGCACGGCATAAATAATACCCATCGAACGGGTCTTGACTGTCCTAGGTGTGTTTACCCACACTCCAGCTGCTTCCCAGGTATTTCTTGCCGGCCTGCGTTGGAAGGTCTTCAAGCGCGGAGCCCATTGAGTCATTCCAGCGATTGAGGAATCCGAACAGGCCGATGACGCCCATGATCTCGACGATATCCTCGTCGGACCAATGTGCGCGAAGTTTCTCCGCATGCTCGTCTATCACACCGTTAGGAATCTCAGCCGCCGCGAACGCAAAATCCAGCGAGGCTTTTTCCGCCGTTGTGAAATGCGGGCTGCGAGCATTATCGAAAATGCTATTCAGGCGTTCTTCAGACGTTCCGAATCGCTCCGAGCCTAGAATGGTATGAGCCTGACAATACCGGATGCGTCACATGCCTAAACCGGACGTTGGAGCCGGGCCCGTGGTCGACTACGCGGGGGCGACAACCGAATCTCCGGTCGGCCGTCCTGTGCCGCGCCTGACGATTATCGGCCAGGATGAAAGTCGTTTGTCGCTGGATGATGCGATGGGTCCAGACTTCGCATTGATTGCCGTCGATGTCAAAAGTGAAATCGATACAGTAACTGACAGGATTCGCGAACTCGACCCTGTGACCCGATGTGTCCGAATCGGGCTGCACCACGGGGCGGATTACACGCCCGGGGACGACGAAGCGCACCGCTGGTGTCAATTGCATCGCGGTAAAATTCTTCTGGTTCGACCTGATCGTTATATCGCGATCTCCGTGCCTCATGCTGGTATCGTTGCATCGATCGACAAATTCCTGGCGGCAACCAGCCTGCCGAAGGATGAGATGGACACGTAGGCGCCGAAGGCCGGCACTGAGAGACCTGATACTGTGAGAGCTATCACCTATTCCGAGTACGGCCCCCCCGAGGTACTGAAAGTCCGCGAGGTCGACCAACCGGAACCCAGGGACAATGAAGTACTGATCCGGGTTCACGCTGCCGAAGCCACCAAGGCAGATTGCGAAATGCGCAGCTTCAGCTTCGCAGTGAAATGGTTCTGGCTGCCACTGCGGCTTGCGGTCGGAATATTCCGGCCGCGGAGACACGTACTGGGAGGCTATTTTTCGGGCGAAGTCGTATCGATCGGTAGTTCCGTTACGCGCCTGTCTGCAGGCGACCGGATTTTCGGCAGCGCCGGGCTGCGTATGGGCGCTTACGGAGAGTATCTCGCGCTACCCGAAAATGCTTGCGTGGCGGCCAAGCCTGGCAACATGAGTTACGCCGAAGCGGCGGCGGTTCCGTTGGGTGGGCTCAATGCAATTCATTTTATGCGGCACGCCAGAATACAGCCGGGAGAGTCGGTGTTGATCAATGGGGCAGGCGGCAGCATCGGAGCACACGCTGTGCAAATCGCCAAGTCCATGGGTGCGGAGGTGACCGGTGTCGACAGCGGTATCAAGCAGGATTTCATGCGCCGTCTCGGTGCCGATCACTGCATCGACTATGCGATCGAAAAGTTTACCGACGGCAGCGAACGTTACGATGTCATATTCGACATGGTGCCCGGCAGCTCGTATTCGGCCTGTATCCAGGCACTTAATCCCGGCGGGCGCTATCTTTGTGGCAATCCTCGACTCTCGGTCATGCTTCGCTCGATATTGACGACCCGATTTAGTAACAAAATGGCCAGCTTCGCGTTTGCAAAAGAAACCCGGGAAGAACTCCTGGCGCTGAAAGCAATGATCGAAGCCGGGCAAATTCAGGCAATCGTCGATCGAGTCTATTCAATGGAGGATGCAGCCGAAGCTCATCACCGCGTCGAAACCGAAGATCGCATCGGCGCGATCGTCATCGACATCGGCGGTTCTGAAACTCCAGCCTGAAACGCGCCCTGATTGAAACAATTCTGCGACGATTTCCAGCGCTGAGTCATCATCGAATCAAGCGCGCACAAGAAAGCGTCACTCATACAACAGGGGAACTTACCGATGCGTCTATCCAACAGCGTCCAGGTCTGGGCCAGCATGCTTTTGCTGGCAGGCATAGCAGCAGCCAGTGACGAGGTGCTCGCGCCTGTCGAGGAGCGCCTCGCCGCGTTCATGCAGCAGGCGGCCGGCGAGGGCTTCACCGGCGGTGTGCTTGTCGCGCGTGGCGACGACCTGTTGCTGCGGGCCGTGTATGGCAAACGTGTCCCGGGACGTGATGATCCGGTGCAGTTCGATACGATCTCGACCATTGGATCAATCACGAAGCAATTCACCGCCGCAGCGGTTGTTTTGCTTGAGCAGCGCGGCAAACTGTCTGTCGATGATGCTTTGTCCGAGTGGTTTGACGATGTTCCGGCGGACAAGGCCGAAATAACAATTCACCAGCTATTGAGCCACCAGGCCGGTTTCGCACCGGCCATTGGCCCGGATAATGAACGCATCAGTAAGCGGGAATTTGTTCGGCAGGCATTGGCATCGGAACTGTTGTTTCCACCGGGCACCGGCTACGAATACTCGAACGTTGGTTTCAGTATTGCTGCGGCGATCGTAGAGCGCGCGTCCGGACATGACTACGAAACTTTCCTGCGCGAAAACTTCTTTGCCCCTCTCGACATGCACGATACCGGCTACCAGCTTCCCAAAGGAGCGCGGGGTCGCATTGCTCACGGCAAGAACGACGACGGCAGCGACTGGGGCAGTGTGTATGAAAACTTCATCGCGGACGGTGGCCCTGGCTGGCACCTCGTTGGCAATGGCGGCATTCATTCAACGCTCGACGACATGTTGCGCTGGCATCGCGGTCTGCAAAGCGACCGCATTCTCAATGAAGCAGCAACGGCGAAGCTGTACGGCAAATATGCGAGTGAACCGGGTGGCACCTTCTACGGCTATGGATGGTCCATCGAAGAAACGCCCTGGGGCGCAACGCTGATCGCACACAATGGCGGCAACCCGTTTTATTTTGCAGATTTTCTGCGTTTCCCGGATGACGACATCGCGATATACCTTTGGACAACAAGCCGCGAGGGCCGGCTGAAGGATATCGGCCGGCCGCTGGCGAGCATCGTCTACGGCGGTCCGACACCGTCGATACCACCGCCTCCGCCGAAACTCGTGCGAGTTGGATCTGTGCCTGGGGCTGCGCCCGATTCGTACGCAGCCAAATGGCAATTGCCCGGCACGGCGCAGGCGGAGGTTGCCGCCAGGATGCTGGAAATCGTGCTGACTGCCGATAGCGCAGTACGCAATACCTTAATCAACGAGACCATTCATTCTGCGCTGATCGAAAAACGCGGCGCTGCGAGCATCGTCGATCTCGCGTCTGTCGTACGGAATGAACTGGGCGACTACCAGTTGCTTGGCATTCGGTCCTATCCGGACAATCGCATCGACGTCGAGTTCGATACGGTGCAGGGCATCCTGGCGATGGAGCTCAGTCTCGACGACGACAACGGACTGAAAGTTCGAGGCATTGGCCTGCGTATAGGCGACTAGTCCGAGCAAGAAATTCAGGTTTTTCCCTATACAATCGCCCCGCCCGATTTTCAGATAATGAGCTAACCGAGCCCGAGGCTTGGTTGACTCGTTCGCCCACTCGGTGAGGGCTACTCCTGAAGCGGCTAGCGAACCCGAATACTAAAGGTGTCGCTGGTGGCGGCAAACTACTTATGAATCTATTAAGCCAAATTCGACGATTCCTATCTCCTGACCGGGATCTCGATAGCAGCACAACAGCCGCGCGCAATAAGGCTCCTGCGACTCTGAAAATCAGCAGCCCGATCAATGCCAGTCGTGATAATTCCGAACCCGATACAATTGCCGACGACGATCTCACGGTGCCGGAACTGCCAATTATTAGTGAGGACATTCGTTTGGCTGATGATTCTGTCGGATTCGATCCATATGACTCGGCGGGCGAGCCCGGCGCATCCGGTTAAACAGAAGTCGACCGTCAATGGCGCCGTCAGGTCGGCGGACGCATCACCTTCTTCCGGTAGTTCCACGATCCCGTAATTCGCGTCATTGGACGATGGCCGCGGAGATGCTCCTGGCGCCATCGCTGAAACGACTTGCTGCGCAGACCGGGCGGGGTCGTCCACCCCTTCCTGCCATGGAAATAAACCGTGTATTCGGCGAGATAGCCGGCATTTTGCACCGCGGCGAGCTGGTCCAGGTAATCGTCGCTAAATAACGGATTAATATGCAGTTTCTCTTCCCATGCATTAGCCAGATGCTGGCGGGAGCGAAATTCGCACTCAAAACTGCTTGCCCGCGCCGGGTTCTCGCCACCGAGCGTCAACTGGCAGGCGCTCTTGATCAGGCTGTAGGTCACCCAGCTCTGGTACGCTGGATCCTCGTTGCTGAAGGCTCCCGGTGCCAGGTAGAAGCTGTCACCGTCGGTGACCCCGCCGCGGGTATAAATTCCGTGATCGCAGGACGCCAGCAGCAGGCAAATCAGGGGCAGCAAAATTCGCATAGCCAGAGCTTACTTCACAGCCGTTAACGAGAGCTGAATCAAGTTCATAGAAGCTCACATCCTGTATCATCCGCTGTCATCGAAATTCGGAGTGATCAGATTTGGGCCTAAGCGTCATTATTCTGGCGGCGGGGCAAGGCACGCGCATGCGCTCGGCCTTGCCCAAAGTGCTGCAGCCATTGGCCGGCAAGCCATTGCTGGCGCACGTTCTGGGCTCCGCCGAGGCCCTTTCGGCCGACGATGTCTGCGTCGTCTACGGCCATGGTGGCGATGCGGTGCAGGCGGCAATTTCCACGCCGGGTATACGCTGGGCATTGCAGGCTGAGCGGCTCGGCACCGGCCACGCGGTGCAGCAGGCGATGCCGGAGACGCCGCAGGAAAACCGGGTGCTGATCCTGGCAGGCGACGTACCCTTGCTCACCGCCGAAACGCTGAAAAAACTACTGGATGAAACGCCACCCGACGAGATGGCCGTTCTGACCGTCGATATGGACGACCCGACCGGTTACGGCCGTATTGTCCGCGAGAACGGCAGCGTACGAAGCATCGTCGAGCAAAAGGACGCTAATGACGAACAGCGTCAAATTCGAGAAATCAACACCGGTGTCATTTTGTGTCCGGGTAACAGGCTCAAGGGCTGGCTCACGGGCCTGTCGAATAACAACTCGCAAGGCGAGTATTACCTGACAGACGTCATCGCAATGGCAGTCGCCGACGAGATCACCGTGCATGGCATCAAGGCTGGTAGCAGCGAGGAGGTAATGGGGATCAACGACAAAAAACAACTGGCCGAAGCCGAACGGGCATTGCAGGCGCGCCGGGTCGATGCGCTGATGAAACAGGGCGTTGGATTTGCCGATCCGTCGCGAGTTGATATACGCGGTACTTTGACATGCGGCACTGATGTTTTCATCGACATTAACGCGGTGTTCGAGGGCGAAGTCGAACTCGGCGATGGCACGATCATCGAGTCGAACAACCTGATTCGCGACAGCAAGCTCGGTGCGAAGTCTTTGGTACACAGCAATTGTCATATCGAAGGCGCGACGACGGGAAGTAGCTGCGAGATCGGTCCGTTCGCGCGCTTGCGTCCTGGAGCGACGCTGGCCAATAACGTCAAGATCGGGAATTTCGTCGAAGTCAAGAAGAGCACGATTGCTGACGGCAGCAAGGTGAATCACCTGACCTATATCGGCGATGCCGAGATCGGTACCGGGGTTAATGTCGGCGCCGGCACCATCACCTGCAACTACGACGGCGTAAACAAGCACAAGACGGTCATCGGCGACAACGCCTCGATTGGTTCCAATGTAAACCTGGTCGCGCCGGTCAGCGTCGGCAGCGGCGCTACGATCGGTGCTGGATCGACCATTTCAAGAAATGCGCCAGCGGATGAACTTACCGTTGCTCGCAGCAAGCAAACAACGATTCCGGGATGGAAGCGACCAGTTAAAAAGGATAAGAAATAGATGTGCGGAATAGTAGGTGCAGTCGCCAGTCGCGACATTGTCCCGGTCCTCGTTGAAGGCCTGAAACGCCTTGAGTATCGCGGTTACGATTCGGCCGGTGTCGCCGTCATTCGCGGCGATGGCTCGCTCGGCATGAGTCGCACTGTCGGCAAGGTTGCGGGACTCGAAGACAAGCTTGCGAAAAACCCACTTGAGGGACTGATCGGTGTTGCCCACACGCGATGGGCTACCCACGGCGGTGTGACCGAGGCAAACGCGCACCCGCATTTATCCGGCGGTCGCGTCGCGGTAATTCACAACGGCATCATTGAGAACTTTCAACCGATCAAGGATGAAATGCTGGAAAAGGGGTACCGGTTTGATTCGGAGACCGACACCGAGGTTGCCGCGCATCTGATTCATTATTACCTGGGTGAGGGAATGGACCTTGTCGCGGCGGTTGGCAAAGCGGTTGAACGTTTTGAAGGTGCTTATGCGCTGCTCGTTGTGGACGCGGAAGACCCGGACCGCATTGTCGTAAGTCGGGTTGCGAGTCCACTCGTCATCGGTCTGGGCGACGGTGAAAACTTTGTCGCCAGCGGCGTGCCTGCGTTGCTGCCGGTTACGAAGCGCTTCATCTATCTTGAGCAGGGCGACCTCGCAGAAATACGCCGCGACGGTGTCAGCATCGTTGACACAAACGGCAAGTCCGTGACCCGCGAAGTGCATGAGACCGAGTGGGACAGTGGTTCAGCCGAGAAGGCACCGTACGATCATTTCATGCTGAAGGAAATTCACGAGCAGCCAGCAGCGCTCGCCGACACGCTCTACGGACGGGTCGCGAATCAGCGGGTTATTTCCGAGTCGCTAGGACCGAAAGCAGAAGAACTGCTGGACAAGGTTGAGAACATTCATTTCGTTGCCTGCGGCACCAGCTACAATGCCGGTTGTGTGGGCAAGTACTGGATCGAAGCTCTGGCGGGCGTACCGACGCAGGTTGAGATTGCGAGTGAGTATCGCTATCGCCATGTCGTCGTGCCCCCCAACACCCTGTTCGTGACGCTATCGCAGTCAGGGGAAACAGCGGACACGCTGGAAGCATTGCGGATGGCCAAGGATCTGGGTTACATCGGCACACTGACCATTTGCAACAGCGCGCACAGTTCAATGGTGCGCGAGTCAGACCTGGTGATGATGACACAGGCTGGCCCGGAGATTGGCGTCGCAAGCACGAAGGCGTTCACGACACAGTTGTTGTCGATCCTGATTGTCACGCTGATGCTGGCGAAGCATCGCGGCATGTCGGAAGAGAAAGAAAAGGAATTTGTTGCGAACCTGACGCACGCAGCCGCGGCGGCCGCCGAGGCCTTGAAAATGAGCGACCAGCTGAAGGAGCTGGCAAAAGATTTCGCCGACAAGCAACATACTCTGTTTCTCGGACGCGGCCCGATGTGGCCAATTGCCATGGAAGGGGCACTGAAGCTCAAGGAAATTTCTTACATACACGCCGAAGCCTACGCCGCGGGCGAACTCAAACACGGACCACTCGCGTTGATCGATGATGAAATGCCCGTCGTGGTCGTGGCGCCGAACAACGAGTTGCTGGACAAACTGAAATCCAACATGCAAGTCGTCCGCGCTCGTGGTGGGCAACTCTACGTGTTCGCCGATGTTGCAACCGGCATCAAGAGTGAAGATGGCATGAAGGTCATTGCGATGCCTCACGCCGACCGCATGATTGCACCAATCGTCTACACGGTGCCATTGCAGTTACTCTCGTATCACGTTGCGGTTCTGCGCGGTACGGATGTCGATCAGCCGAGGAACCTGGCGAAAAGCGTGACGGTGGAGTAGTTGGTCTCGCAGCGACAATTGGTTTCTGGTGATTAAAAGTGTCGGTTTGCAATTAGATGCATACTTGCGCCGACAAAAATCATCTGAGGAATAGGACGATGTTCAAGCGCATTCTTGTGTTGATGGTTCTCAGCGTTCTTACACCGCCTGCGCTCTCGCAAGGCGCCCGTGCGGATTCCGTGCATGAAAAGGAACAAGTGGCCATCCTGGTTACCGGAGCGAGCTCGGGGATCGGGCGAAATATTGCTGAGACGCTCGCTGCGAATGGCTACTTCGTATATGCAGGAGCACGTAAGCAGGAAGATCTTGACGCTCTGAACGAGATTCCGAACATCCGGTCGGTGCGTCTGGATGTTACAAAGCAGGAAGAGATTGATGCCGCCGTTGAGCTCGTTCGTAAAGGCGGAAGAGGGCTGTACGGGCTGGTCAACAACGCTGGTGTACTGGTGTTGGGTCCCATCACCGAGATTGACGAAGACGAACTGGCCTGGATTCTTGACGTAAATCTCATGGGCGTCTACAGAGTGACCAAAGCGTTTGCACCATTGATCATTGAGTCGAAGGGGCGAATCAGTAATATCAGCTCGATCGCTGGAGTTCTGTCGGGGAAGTTTTGGGCTCCTTACAACATGTCAAAACACGCGCTTGAGTCATACACTGACGATCTGGCTGAAGAGATGAGTCTGTTTGGCGTGAAAGTGAGCGCCATTAACCCTGGAAATTACAACTCCAGAATTGGCACGAAAGAAGCCACGACACTAGCGAAGAAGCCGTATGCGCAACCGGGATCAGTGTACGCAGAGCATATAGCAGCGGAGATCGAATACATGTCCGATCGCAGCATGTATAAAGACCCAGACGATGTGACCGCCGCCGTAATGCACGCCTTGTTCGATCCGGCACCAAAGGCCAACTACCTGGTTGTTCCCAACCAGCAAGAGGCAGAGTGGACCATACGCAAAATGATTGAAGAGACCGCCGAGCTTAATGCGGACCACGAGTTCTCTTACAGCGATGATGAATTGGTGCAGATGTTGAAGGAGGCGACAGCCGCGCAACGGGACTAGTGGCGACGACCAATAACATCAGCGGAAACTCCTGACCCCGAGTTTCCCCTAGTTCAGTGATTAGTCAGGGTCACTGTCCCCCTGATTCGACTATCGCGGCGGGTCGACGCGATCCGGCGCGGAGCCGTTCAGGCGATACCATCCCGCAACGCCGTAGCGGTTGCGTCGCGCCGGCTTCACCTCGTGGGGAATTTCCTCGGACAGGAACAGGACCACGGTGCCTTGCGTTGGCAGAACCGTTACCGTCCCCTGGTCGGTGTACAAGATCAACTCGCCTCCGTCGCCGTCTTTCCAGTCCGCGTTCAGGTAACAAACGAGGGAGACCATCCGGTTGGCTTCGCCGCGGAAAGCATCGACGTGGGTACGATAGAAATCGCCCGGGCGGTAGTGCGCCAGGTGACTCTCAAACGAGAACAAGCCCATGAACAGCCTGCGGTTGAGATGAACTCGCAGCGACTCCGACCAGTCGCGCCAGGGCGCGAGGGCCGGGTGTCGCTCATCCAGCCAGTGGATGCGGTTGCGCCGGACGAAGCGGTTACGCTGTTGTTCGGCCCCCCTGCCGACGGCGGCTGCGTGGTAGCCGTCGGCGTCCAGCCGGGCCGCATAATCGGCGAGCGCCTGCGTGACGTCAGGCGGTAGACCGTCAGGCAGCACAACAAAACCGAATTGCTCGAGGCCGCTGCTCAGGGCTTCCAAAGAGGTTGGCGGAGCGAGGGGAAGAACGGAAACTGCGTCCAAGAGGGCTCAATGAAGCGGCGGTGCGCTACTCTACGCCGAATCCCGCAACCTGCCTATAGCAATCGATAACTGGCTGCCGCCGTCGCGTTGCCGACCTTTGGTCGAGGCAATCTCACAGATACCGTCGAAGGTGATTCCCCCGGAGGACAAGTACAGTCGAGACGGTAAATTCCCGCGCCTCCAGCGCGCGATGCGCATCCTTGGCATCCCGCAAGGCCAACTTCTGGTCGCTACTCGCAGTTTGAAACTATATTATTGCGGATCTCCCGAGAACACAGTCGTTTCAACCTCGCGAAAAGCGTGACG
Organism: uncultured bacterium; assembly: GCA_963976365.1. Lineage (GTDB taxonomy): Bacteria > Pseudomonadota > Gammaproteobacteria > Steroidobacterales > Woeseiaceae > UBA1847. Next base: position 252,207 of record CAXBKH010000001.1, read on the forward strand.
GTGGAGTAGTTGGTCTCGCAGTGACAATACTCGCTGGTTCCGGGCAATAAAGATTTGAACGGACGTATCCTGTTGAACCTCAGTACTTAACTCCGTCACTCAGGACTAAACTCCGTCACTTATTGTGGTTTCGGCCGCGTAACTCTGTCACTTTTGGCCGTAACTTAGTGAAAGATGGTGCGGGGTGTTTCGGCCAAAACTCGCCGCTCGTGAATGTCGGTTGTGACCAATAGCGGTCGTTCAATGAGCACTAGGCGACCGGCTGCATTCGCCTGCGGATTCAATCGGTAGTTGCAACACCTAGACTCTACCATTAGAGCAGGAGGTGTTGCAGATGAAGCAAAGAACGAGACGCTATTTTACTCAGACGGAGTTGGCCGGTGTTTGGGATCGTTGGGAGAAAGGCGACTCTCTCAATGCCATTGCCCGTGATCTGGACCGAAGCCATTCCACCGTTCAAGGTGCCCTGGCGAGAACCGGCGGTATCCGCCCGGCACCGAAGCGGCGATCGGCGGTGGCACTTTCGCTGGCAGAGCGCGAAGAGATCTCACGCGGCCTTGCGATGGACCTGTCGATACGAGCGATTGCGGCACAGCTTGGTCGTGCGCCGTCAACGATAAGCCGCGAGATCAACCGCAACGGTGGCCGGCGGCATTATCGAGCCAACAAAGCTGATGAGGCCGCCTGGGAGCGAGCCGGACGCGCCAAGACCTGTAAACTGGCACAGCACCCGGCGCTGGCGCGTATCGTGGCCGAGAAGCTTATCGGCTGGTGGTCACCGCGGCAGATCGCAGGGTGGTTGAAACGGACCTATCCAGACGACGAGACCATGCAGGTGTCCCACGAGACAATCTATAAGACCTTGTATATCCAGGCCCGTGGGGCCTTGAAGAAGGAGCTGATCGAGCATTTGCGCCGCACTCGGGCGATTCGTCGCTCGCGGCACCACACCCAGAAGACAGCAGATCACGGTCGCATCGTTGACGCTGTATCCATCAGCGAACGACCCGCAGAGGCTGAGGATCGAGCGGTTCCTGGCCACTGGGAGGGCGATCTGTTTTTCGGTAGTAACAACAGCCAGATCGCGACCCTGGTCGAACGACACACGCGCTACGTGATGCTGGTTCGAGTGCCGAGCAAAGACACCAAGACTGTCGTTCAGGCACTGATCAAACAAGCGCACAAGTTACCGCGGGAACTCTACAAGTCTCTCACCTGGGATCGTGGCAAAGAGATGGCTGGCCACAAACAGTTCAGCCTCGCGACCGACATTCAGGTGTACTTCTGCGACCCACAACAACCCTGGCAGCGCGGATCAAACGAAAACACGAACGGACTGCTCCGGCAGTACTTCCCGAAGGGCATGGACATCTCACACGTACACCAGAACAAACTAAACGCTGTTGCCCGTCAACTTAACGAACGACCGCGGGAGACGTTACAATTCTATTCACCGGCGGAGAAATTTGCCGAATGTGTTGCAACGATCAATTGAAACCGCAGCCAATACTTGCCGCTGTCGCCTTCCGCTTTTGAAGCAACAGCCACTCAATCCGAATAGAGCGCATCCACGATTGGACAGTCGGGCACTAGTCCGCCGTCACACCTGGACGCCATTGATCTAAGCGTGCTTTGCATTTTTTGAAGATCACGAATCTTCTGGGCAACGTCATCCAAATGGTACAGAGTCCGATCACGGACCTCGGCGCACGTGTAGTCACCACCATCGACGAGTTCCAGCAGCTCACGAATTTCTTGCAGCGTGAACCCAAGCTCCCGAGATCTCCTGATAAACGACAATCTCTTGGTGTGTGATTGATCGTATATGCGGTGACCGCCGGAACTTCTGGCAGGGTCCGGCATCAGGCCGATCTTCTCGTAGTACCTGATCGTCTCGATATTTACGCCCGTTTCTGTGGAAAGCGAGCCGCGTGACAGCTGAATCTTTTCGGATTTCATGACATCTGTACTTGAACCTGTAGCTACTACAGGGTCTATATTAGGGTATTGAAGATGTTCGTCAATGAGAGTCTCGCGAGTTGCTTGATCAATTAGCCGAAAAATCCACCTGGAAAGAAAGGTTCGCCGCTAGCGGCGGTGTCGTTGGAGCGTTGCTCGCTTCTTCCTGCTGCATCCTTCCACTGGTTTTAATAACGCTAGGCGCAAGCGGCCCGTGGATCGGCAAGCTGACGGCATTGAAAGCCTATCAGCCGCTGTTTGTTGGGCTGACCGCCGCCTTCATAGGCTACGGGTTTTGGCACGTCTATTGGAAATCGGATCGGGACTGTGACGATGAGTCCTGCGCGACACCAAGGTCCAATCGAGTGGTACAGGCGGCGCTATGGACAGCAACCGCCTTGGTCATCGTCGCCTTGACAACAGACCTCTGGGCACCGCTCTTTTATTGAGGAAATTGATATGAAAAGCATATGGGCATTGGTTGCCACTTTATTCCTGCTGACCGGCGCTTCGTTGGCGTCCGAATCTGACGAAACAGTGACGTTTGACGTTGAGAAGATGACGTGCGCGACCTGCCCAATCGCCGTCCGGAAAGCGATGCAGCGAGTTGAAGGTGTCAAAGAAGTCGAGGTCAGCATGGAAGACGAGTCGGCGGTTGTGACCTATGACCCAAGTGTGACGACGGCTGCGGAAATAGGGCAAGCATCCACCGATGTTGGATTCCCTGCGAAAGCCAAGGGTAGCGAATGACGGTAGCAGAGCGCTCAACCGAGCCATACTCGACGATAACTTGTCCCGAGTGCGGGCATCAGTCGAAGGACTTGATGCCTACGAATGCGTGTCAGTTCTACTATGACTGCAAAGGTTGCGGGGCCGTGCTTAGGCCGCTCGCGGGTGATTGCTGCGTTTATTGTTCGTATGGCGATGTAAAGTGCCCACCGATTCAAGATGGCGCTTCTTGCTGCACTTGATGAGGTCGAATGACTACGACTGACTTAAAGCTCGACGAACCCGGTTCACTACCGAAACCGGGACCTGTAGGTCGGCTTGTCCGATTGGCATTCGGCCTACTTTGCGCTTGGTATGTAAAGGGACTGATTGACGTAGCAGATAGCCTAGTTACCAGTGACGGGCATGTCCGCACCTTGATTTGGAATGGGATTCTTCCCGGCCTGTTCCTGGTTAGCTACGTTATCAATATCGGATTTTCGCGTGCATGGCGAAAGTGGCCTGCGATTGTCAGTGCCGTTGTCATTCTGTCCGTGGCAGGGATCGGATACCTAATGGAAGGCGCGGTCGAAGCTGCTCTGCTTGCCCGTGTGATCTGGATTTGGGAGCTGTACGTCTTCTCCCATTTGGGCTTTGCGTTTCTCATTGCCGGTCTCATTGGTACGCCCGGGTGTGAAATGAGGGCCTTTCATGATTTGTACTCCCGTCTGACCGGGAAACCGACAAGCGAGCACTATTGCCCGATAGGCCCGCTTCACCCTATTGATCAATGGGAGTCACGTCTTTCATAATGGCTTTCTTGTTTAAAGAAACGTGAACTCGAATTGGGTCTGGGCGCAGGAATTGTGTAGGCTATGTGTATGCGTGACGTCATTCTCAAGTTGGTGATCGCCGCGATGCTCTTCGTGACTATGGAGGGCATGGCCGAGTCCGTTGATGAGACGAGTTTTCACCAGACGCATCACGCCCATGCCGATGAAGGCGACCAGTGGTACCCGGACTCCGATGGTAATACACATGAGGGCGACGCCTGCGAGCATTTCTGCCACGTTCATGTCATCGCACTAGCGTCGCAGATAACAGTTGCTGAACTGCCCCGATTTCGTGGCTCGCTGATTGCAGCCTCGGCTTATGCGATAACCCGCAGCACAGCACCCCCTACACCTCCGCCCAATATCTAGTCTCTGAAGTTTCGTTCGCACACCTGTTGCCGAGGCACCAGGTGTCGTACTCAACATCACAGGACTGGATACATGTCTGCAAAAGCGAGATGGATCGCCGTTATTTTGGCGTCCCTGACAATAACGTCGCCCGCCCAAGCGCAGTTGGCGGGCACTGAAAACGAATCTGAATCGGCACAACTTGAGGGCCAGGACGAACTATCGGCGTTTATTAGGGCCGTTGTCGAAGCGAACCCCCAGGTCAACGCGGCCCGGGCCGCGCTCGATGCCAGCGTCGCATTGGAAGGAGCTGCCGGCCGGCCTCTCTACAACCCGGAACTGGAGTTCGAGGCAGAGGATGCCGATTCGGAGGTCCGAGCACTGGGAATCAGCCAGACCCTGGACTGGGGTGGTAAGCGAAAAGCCCGTACTGCGGTTGCCGAATCCGAGCGACGTTCGGTTGAGTCGGACTACCTGGCCATTCGATGGCAGGTGACAGCCGATCTGCTGTCTGCGCTGGCATCGTACCAAACCGAATCGGATAGGAGTGCGTTGGCTACAGCTCGCGCCGGTAGGATGCGAGACTTCGCCGACCTCGCGGAACAGCGATTCGAAGCCGGGGACATCAGCCAGATTGAGTTCGATCTGGCAGTGCTGGCATTCACGGATGCGCGCATCAAGCAGGCAACCGCATCGGCCAATGTCGCCGAAGCAAAGCAGGCTGTCAGCAGCTTCGCTGTAGGATCGCCGCCGTCCGAGTGGCCGGCAATTCAGACTGCGCTGCCGCCCTTAACCATCGAAGCATCGCGGGCGAGCGAGCTTGTCATGTCTTTGCCGCACGTGCGTGCCGCACAGCTACGCGTTGCGGCGGCCGCCGCACGGGTGGAACTGAGGCAGCGTGAGCGACGACTTGACCCAACTCTAACTTTGCGTGGTGGTACTGAAGACGACGAAACGCTCGTCGGGGTGAACGTCACTATTCCGTTGCCTGTACGAAACCGCTACACGTACGAAGTGACAGCCGCGAGTGCAGAACGTCGGAAGGCTCAGCAGGATGCGTCGGACATTTCGCGGCAAGCCTATGCCCGATTCCAGGGCGCACAGGAGCGCTATCAACTCTCACGTACAGCGTGGCAAGACTGGCAGCGGACAGGCGGAGTCAGCCTGCAGCGGCAGAGCGACCTGTTGTGGCGGCTCTGGGAGGCAGGCGAGCTCAGTACCACCGAATTTCTGGTTCAGCTGCGACAAACGCTTGATACACGCGAAAGCGCGTTGGAACTGCGCGAGACGCTTTGGCGCGCGTGGTTAGAGTGGCTGATAGCTTCGGGACAGATCGAAAGCTGGCTCAGCGCCAGCACCGACTCCTGATTCGGTACGGACCGATACAAAGATTAAGGAACAACACTATGAACATATACAAATTCACCGTCGTGAGCCTGATGCTGTGCCTGGCATTGCCGATATTCGCGCAGGACGAACACGGTCACGAAGAAGAGGAGATCGAGTTTGTCGAGATGACGGCTGCCGAAATGTCTGAAGTCGGAGTCAGTACCGGAAAGGTCGCGTTTCGTACCCTTTCAGAGCAAATCCGAATGCCGGCAGAGGTTGTTGTGAACGCCTACGAATCGGCAAATGTAACAACGCGAATCACTGCGCAGGTAGTCGCAAGACACGCCAAGCTCGGCGACCTCGTTACGGAGAATCAACCGTTGGCCACGCTGTCGAGTGTTGAGATGGCTGAGGCGCAAGGTGCGCTCATCCTCGCCGACTCCGAATGGCAACGAGTAAAGTCGCTCGGTAAGCAGGCGGTCTCCGAGCGTCGTTACACTGAAGCCCAGATTGCCAATCGGCAAGCGCTTTCACGAGTGCTGGCCTACGGCATGACAGGAGCTGAAGCGAACAGGCTGCTGGCGTCAGGTGATGCCGCGCTGGCCACGGGTGAGTTCGACCTCCTGGCCCCACAGCACGGCACAATCCTCACCGACAACTTTATCGTCGGTGAACTGATCGAGCCGGGCCGTGTGCTTTTTCGCATCAGCGATGAAACTACGCTGTGGGTGGAAGCCAGCACCGTGCCGAGTGACCTTACCGAGTACGCGATAGGCGCACCGGCGAGAATCGCACATGGCGATGATCACTGGATAGAAGGCCGCGTCATCCAACTACATCACCAGCTTGACGAGACCACGCGACGGCAAGGGATTCGCATCGAGGTCGATAACACCGACGATCATCTGCATCCGGGGCAATTTGTTGAAGCGGAGATCAGCGCTGGTGAAGGTCCAACCGTTCTCGCGATTCCTGACAGTGCCATCACGCTCATCGAAGGAGCATCGACGGTGTTTAGGCTAGAGGGCGGTGAGGAGTTTCACCCCCAACCGGTGACAACGGGCAGAGCGGCAGGCGGCTGGACCGAGATTCGTGGCGGTCTGAGCGAGGGCGATGAGATCGCTATTGAAGGCGTTTTCAATCTCAAATCGCTGCTACTCAAAGCAACGCTTGGCGAAGGCCATGCGCACTAGGAGGCTGTCATGCTGAATCGACTGGTTGAAGCCTCTCTGAGGTACAAATTTCTGGTGCTCATTGCCTTTGGCGTGGTCGCTTTTCTCGGGTGGCGCGCTGTGGTAACCGTGCCGATCGACGCGTTCCCGGATGTTACGCCGGCACAAGTCAACATCTATACCGAATCGCCGGGACTGGCGGCGGAAGACGTCGAGCAGCTACTGACGTTCCCGATCGAGTCCGGCATGGCGGGACTCCCGAAGGTGCAGGAGATTCGCTCCGTAAGCCTATTCGGCCTGTCCTACGTCGCTGTGTATTTTGACGACGACATGGATATCTACTTCGCGCGGCGTCTGGTGATGGAGCGACTGCAGGAAGTGGAGGACCGAATTCCGGAAGGCTACGGCACGCCGGAGATGGGGCCCAACACATCCGGCTTAGGCCAGGTGTTCTGGTACACGTTGGAACGCGCGGACGCAGAGCTCAAAGATGCCATTACGGACATGGACCTCCGTACGTTGCACGACTGGACGGTGCGACTGATCCTGCGAACCGCGCCGGGCGTCGACGATGTCATGTCCTGGGGTGGTCAGGAACGGCAGTATCAGGTGGTCATCGAACCACTCAACCTTATTAAGTACGGCCTGACATTCCGTGAAGTCATGGAAGTCATCGAGGCCAACAATCGCCAGGTTGGTGGCCAATACATCAACATTGGAGCGGAACAGTACCTGGTACGCGGTCTTGGCCTCGTCGAAAACGAGCATGACATCGGATCGATGGTCATCTCGGTGGACGATGGTGTCCCCGTCTACCTGCGCGACATTGCGAACATCGAACAAGGCCCGGCGCTACGATTTGGCGCGGTAACGAGGGATGGCGAAGAGGTCGTTCTTGGCATGGCGTTGTCCCGACTTGGAGAAAACGCCGCTAACGTGGTTGATGCCGTGAAGGACAAGGTCGATATCGTCAACGAGGCCCTGCCGGAAGGTGTCGTGTTGCGGCCCGTTTACGAACGAACCGATTTAGTCGACAAAGCAGTCAATACGGCAGTAAGAGCGCTCGTTGAAGGGTCAATTCTCGTTGCGTTGGTGTTGTTCCTGTTTCTCGGCGAACTCCGATCGGCGTTCGTCGTGATCACAGCGCTCCCGCTGGCTATGTTGATCGCATTCATTTTCATGGGCGAAGCTGGCCTGTCCGCAAACTTGATGTCGCTGGCGGGCCTTGCCGTCGGTATCGGGATGATGGTTGACGGGGCTGTCGTAATGGTCGAGAACGCGTTCCGCATTATGGCGGAGCGGAAGAAATCGGGAGAGGTCGTCGACAGAACCAGTGCCGTACTGGCCGCGGCGCGCGAGGTCGCGAACCCGATCGCATTTGCAATCATGATTATCGTGGTCGTGTTCCTGCCCCTGTTTGCCCTCGAAGGTCTCGAGGGCAAGCTGTTTAAGCCAATGGCATTTGCGATTAGCTTTGCGATGGCTGGCTCGCTACTGCTGACCCTGACAATCATCCCGGTATTTGCGGCGATGATGCTGAAACCACAGGAAGAGCGGGACACGATGCTGGTGCGAGTCCTCAAGAAACGTTACCTGCCATTACTCGAGTGGAGTCTTTCGAACAAGCGCAAGGTGGTCACTTCGGCTCTGGCCGTTTTGGCGGTCAGCCTTGTTCTGTTTCCATTCCTCGGCAAGGAGTTCATGCCGACGCTGCAAGAAGGCTCAATCATGTGGCGTGTAACGTCAATTCCTTCGGCCTCGCTAGACCAGTCCATTGAAATCTCAAAGGACATCGAGAATGCGTTGAATGAGTTTCCAGAGGTGAAGACGACGATTGCAATGATCGGCCGAGCGGAGAAGGGCGAGACGGCTGACGTCAACTACATGGAAATCTACACCGAGCTCAATCCGGAGTCCGACTGGCCTGAGGATCGAACGGTGCCTGAGCTTGCAGAGGCAATGCGCGAGGAATTGGAGACGGTTGTTCCAACGGCAGTAGTCGCGTTTACCCAGCCTATTCAGATGCGCGTGGAGGAGCTTATATCGGGTGTGCGCGCGACGCTGGCAACCAAGATATACGGCGAAGATCTCGAGGAGCTGGATCGCCTGAGCGAGGAGGTAAAGGATGCTATTGCTGAAATTCCCGGTGTTGCGGACCTGTCACTTGAGGCGAATGTCGGCAAGCCACAGATACGAATTAGCGTTAACCGGAATCAATTGGCCCGGTACGGATTAAATGCAGACGATGTCTTGTCCGTTGTTCGGACCGGAATTGGCAATGAGCCAGTGTCCACGCTGATCGATGGTGTGCGCCGATTCGATATCACGGCGAGGATCGCGGATGCTTCTAAAGCTTCGGTGCAGGCGATTGAACGCATCCCGATACGGACAGGATCAGGCGCCATCGTGCCTCTGGCAGCCGTGGCAGATGTGACCGTCGCCGAGGGTTATTCCTTCATTAGGCGCGAGCAACTGCAGCGGTATGCAGTCATCCAGATGGACGTGCGTGGACGTGACGTCGACGGCTTCGTCCAGGATGCGAATGAGGCTATAGCTGCAAGCGTCGATTTGCCGCCCGGTTACTGGATCGAATGGGGCGGAGCGTTCGAAAATCAACAGCGCGCATTGGCACGCTTGTCCGTTATCGTGCCGCTGACCATATTCTTTATCTTTGTACTGCTATATACGGCGTTCAATTCGACGAAGTACGCGACGATGATCATTGCGAATGTGCCTTTTGCCACGATAGGCGGCATTTTCGCTCTGTTCGTTAGCCGTCAGTACGTGTCGGTGCCATCCGCCATCGGGTTTATTGCGGTGTTTGGTGTTGCGATGTTGAACGGTATTGTACTGATAAGCTTCATCAACGAATTGCGTGAGAAAGGTTATTCCGTGGCCGAGGCAGTGCGCAAAGGTGCGGAAATGAGATTGAGGCCCGTACTGATGACGGCAAGCGTCGCCATTCTGGGCCTGATGCCGATGCTGTTGTCATCGGGCGTCGGCGCAGAGACACAGCGACCGCTGGCCTCGGTTGTGGTTGGTGGGTTGATTACCTCCACTTTGCTGACGCTTATATTGCTGCCTGTCATCTACGAATGGGTTGAGACACGGGCGGAACAACGAGATTCGTAATGACCGATTGCGGGTGTGAAGCGCCAGAAGTGAAGACAGACCAGGAGCGTCGGGTCCTGGTTATCGCCCTGGTATTGAACGCGGCCATGGCAGTTATAGGTGGGCTGGCGGGCTGGATTGGCCAGTCCACCGGGCTGCTGGCCGACGCATTGGATATGCTGGCGGACGCCGCCGCGTACTCGATAGCCTTGCTCGCCATCGGCCGCTCGGCGCTATACAAAGTCAGAGCGGCGACGCTCAGTGGCGGTATCTTGCTCGTGCTTGGCGTTGGTGTCCTCGTCGAGGTTGGCCGTCGTCTGATCTATGGTGCTGATCCGATCAGCGGATGGATGATCGGAACGGCTATGTTGTCCCTCGCCGTAAATCTGACGGTACTGCGGTTGCTGGCACCCATGAAGTCGGGCGAAGTGCATCTGCGAGCAACGTGGCTCTTCACTCGCGCAGACGTTGTCGCGAACCTGGGCGTGATCCTCGCCGGTCTGTTGATACTTTGGCTCCGCGTGCCATACCCCGATTTCGTAATCGGCACGTTGATTGGTCTCTATGTCATCAAAGAAGCGGTCGAGATACTGCGCGATGCCAGGTCTGAAGCTAATGAGTGACAGAGATTACTGGGAGCGGCACGCGCGCAACTATGATGCGTCATTGCGGTGGGTGCTTGGACGACCCTTGCCGCGAATGTTGGAACTAGCCAGCGAAGCTGTTCACGGCAAGCGAAAGGTACTGGAAGTCGCAGCAGGCACGGGCATCGTTACCTCGGCCATTGCCCAGACGAGCGACTCCGTCGTCGCCACCGACTACGCGGTGGCCATGGTGGAGGTACTGGAACAGAGTGTGCAGGGTGCCGGGCTCAAGAACGTGACGTGCGAGCAGGCTGATATCTACGCGCTTCCCTATTCAGCCGGCGAGTTTGACGCTGTCGTTGCGGCCAACGTCCTGCATCTGGTTCCCGATCTACCTGCTGCACTCCAGGCACTTCGGAATGTTTTGAAGCCCGGCGGCTTGCTGGTAGCTCCGACGTTTTGCCATGACGAGACGAAGTTATCGTGGCTGGTCTCACGCGTCCTCGCTGTCAGTGGTTTTCCAGGTCATCGCCGCTTCACTATGCAAACACTGCGCAGTGGCTTGGAGGAGAACGGCTTGAAGGTCATCCAGATAGAATTGCTGCCAGGACTCATCCCTATCGGCCATGTAGAAGCGGTTTTTTAGGCATCAGACTGCCAAGCATTTGACTTTCATTGTGATTCTCTAGCGGCTAAATCAGCCAGCCACTCCGGAACCAGTCCAGACTACTTGCCTAGCCGAGTCCGGCCTTCTTTCAGGGCTGCAAAGCGATCACTTGAGCGGCGAGTATTGGCAGGAATTGCCCGTCAGACCGAGTGCGAAGAAAGGGTCAATACCCTCCGCCTATGGCCTAGCGCTGGTCATGAAAGGTGATGGAGTTAACCTGTACAATTACTGATTCGCACGGAAAACAAATCAATACGCTACGGTTTCAGGAGTGACAGAGTTAATACCAGCGGTTCACTGCCAATGCGCACCAGTCAGGATCCCGACTGGACACCGAAAGCGTCTTACTCGTGATGATCGGCTGCCTTTTTCAATCCCGACCGTAAAGGAGCTTTCGAGCTATGCAACAATCCATCGTGCACGTCGCGCTAGTTGTTCGTGACTATGATGAGGCTATCCAGTTCTATACCGAAACTCTTCGTTTCACGTTGATCGAGGATACCTATCAGCCAGAGCAGGACAAGCGTTGGGTCGTTGTCGCTCCGCCCGGAGGCAGCGGAACTACGCTGTTGCTTGCAAGAGCATCGAATGTTGAGCAAGAAGCATTCATCGGCAACCAGGCGGGTGGGCGGGTGTTCTTTTTTCTTAACACCGACGATTTTTGGCGCGACTACAATGAAATGGTTGAAAGGGGTGTCAAATTCATAAGGGACCCTAAAACGGAGTCATATGGAATCGTAGCGGTATTCGAAGATCTATACGGCAATCGCTGGGATTTGCTGCAATTGAGTGGCGACTCCTGACACATTCAGGCTCCGGCATCACGATAATCCCGGATCTGTACTCCGCATGCTTGGACGTTCCTGCATATCGGCCCACCACCGAGAGAGCCGTCGTTGTCCTGACAGAGCAGCGACACCCTCTGCCGTCATCGCAAAGTAGGCGAGCATCGGCGCCAAGTGAATGTCACAAAGCGATAGATGCGTGCCAACCAGGTATTGTTGACCGGTAGACAGGTCTTCAATGGCATCAAGCACGCGTCTGGATACCGCCACCCCTTTCTGTACTTCCTCCTCGTCCGCGCTTTCTCCTAAACGAGGTCGGAATAGTCGGTGTGAAGCTACTTGCCGTACCATCGGCCAGTAGCCGTAGCTGTCTATAATTGAAATAATCTGCGACATTCTGGCGCGATCACGCGAATTGTCCGGCTGAAGTCTTGGGCCATCAAAACTGTCGTCCACATATCGCGTAATAGCCGACGTTTCGTACAGGACGAAATCGTCGTGAACCAGAGTGGGAACGCGTAGGAAAGGATGCATCGCACGATATTGTTCGGAAACGTGCTCCTGGAACGGGTCGACTTCGACGCATGTGTAGTTGACACTCTTTTCCGCCAACGCTATCCGTGCAATCCGGTTGTACACGCTGAATTGATATCCGTGCAGTTCAATAGCCATAGCGAACCCTGGTTGGCTGCGCACCTACAGACGAAAGTCTACATTTCTTGGGCGGTTAACGGTACTTCTTGCTCCATCAAATTACCCTCGAGGAGATATACTTGGCTGAAACCAGCCCCTGGGCTGCTAAACTGACGACAGGCTGCTGATTAGCGCTGCCGGATACTCGTAGAACAGATTCACAACGTCTTTCTGGAGTAGTTCATTGCATACGTCACAGATGATTCTCGCGCTATTGGGTCTGGCACTCGCCGGGACGACTGCCGGCGCGGAGGACGACGCAGAAACGATACGTGCGCTCCGAATGGAGTCTAACGAAGCCATCGCGAGACACGACGTTGATACTTTGCAGTCCTTTTTGGACGAAGATTTCGTGATATCAATTAGTACGGGAGTAATTGAGCGAAGTCGTGCCGAGCACGGCAGGACTTTCGCGCTTCACTTTGAACAGTTTCCCGACGTTGTTTACGTTCGAACACCATTGGAAATTACGCTGAGCGAGGCATACCCCCTGGCCATTGAGCGTGGAACATGGGTGGGCTCCAGAACAGGCAAAAATGGAAAACTTCAGAACGGTGGCCAGTACACTGCCGCATGGAGAAAGACCGACGGCATCTGGCGTATCTACTCAGAGCTGTACGTCGGGCTTTATTGCAACGGTGTCGATTGCTAATTGTATGCGGCCCCTTTTTTAGACGAACTGAGAAGGTCGCAATGTTTGAGCTATAATTCTCGTTAGTGACACAGAGCGGCCGGTGGCGCGACCCGCAATATTTCCTGATTCGGAAAATCTAGTGTCATATTGACAGCGTAGAAATGAGATGACGTTAATGAGTAAATTAACATTCATTGCTGTATTCGCGCTCATGATTCTGAGTGTTGGCTGCGAATCACAACACGACAATGACCTCGACGCTAACAAAAACCTGGTGCGACGATTCATCGAAGTTTCAAACGCAGCAGAGTGGGATCGACTCAGCGAATTTGTCGCCCCTGATTTCCGACGTCATAGCACTGCCACCGCAGGACCACCTATCCGGTCTCTCGAAACCTTCGTTTCTCTGCAAAAGTCTTTCCTTTCTGCCTTTCCAGATCAGCATGTCCGACTTAACAACATGATTGCGGAAGGGGATTTCGTTGCGATACGAGCCGATTACCTGGGAACTCAAACTGGGCCGATGGGCAATCTGCCGGCTACAGGTAAGTCAGTGGACGGCCCGTTTATCGCCTTTTTTCGTATTGACTCAGGGAAGATTGCTGAGCTCTGGGTAGAATGGGACAACGTTGCGATGCTGTCGCAACTTGGGTTCCCACCACCCACACCATCAGAAGATACTGTCACAGAACGAAAGCAACTCGCTGTCGACTTTCTTCGCGGTATTTATACAGGCGATTCGTCGGTAGTCGATCAGATCGCCGCACCCGATATCGTCGTCAGCTATCCAATATTCGGCGAAGTTTTTCAGACTCCGGCAATCCGCGGGCGCGATGCAGTTCGAGCCTTCGCAATCGGATTTGGCAAGCGCTGGATTGACGCCAGTGTCAAGGTACGCCAGGTAATGGCAGACGGCGACGCGGTTGTATTGGTTTGGGAATTTAAGGCAAAGAGCGCAAGTCCAGATAACTCAAGCGAAGCCGAGTCGTCAGAAAGGGCATGGGGCGGGGTAACGCTTTATCGCTTCAACGAGTCCGACCAGATCATGCTGGAACTCGGCGAGGAAAGCACACCGGGTCCGGCGGCGCGAGTACCATCTGCTTTCAATGAATTGTGAAGCATTCTGATCGACGGCTAATGGCCGATGGGCGTCGTCTGCCAGGCTACTGAACGAACGACTCCCTTTAGAAAGAGCTACCGTTCAATAATCACGTTACCGCGAACTACGTGCCCTTGGGGTAAACATTTCTGAGTGACCGCTTCACTTTGCATAGCAGCCAGTCGAGTTTTCTGAGCTAAAATGGCGGCTCTTGACCCGTTGCAAACATAGGCATGGCAATCCTATGGATCAACGTACTCCATGCCCGCCAATAGCCACGCGATCTGCTAATCGCTGATCAGTACAAACTCGCTGGTTGTCTCGATGGCGACCGAGACGATGATCATATACAGGAGCAGCACCAGAACTGAGCGTAGCATCACGCCTATCCAGCCCGACCCATACACCTTGCGGACAGCAAATCCAAAATAGGCCAGAAACGCTAAAAGAGCGACGGTCTGGATTAGGAGTAACGCGACACTCTGGTTAGCGACTCCTTCCAGCGGCAATATGATCGAGAACACTACGTACGCAATGCAATGCAAGTGCAGCGAGAAAATCAGATGATCGAAATACAGTCGATCCCAGTACACAAGCTTCATCAGTAGCGCGAATACCGGTAATAGCAGGAACATGAGCGTCGGCAGATCATCCGACAAAAACCGAGCTTGTACAGCAGCATCGAATGCTGGATCTGCGCCAGGTTCGCGAAGAATTCCGCTGGATGCGATCCACGCAATAAACAAGAAAAAAATGATGCTAAATACAAGGTAAAGTCTAAGCGGCGGTGTGTAGGCAGCGCGACGCCCTGCCAGATAATCGGCGGTCAGCGCGCCCGGTCGCGAGAACAAAGTCTTGATGGTTTTTGCCGTTCTTCCGTCGACCTCAAGAGCCTCGCTAATAACAGACCCAACAAGGTTCCAGATTGGTTTTTCGTACGAGGCATCGCGCTGGCCGCACGCGGAGCAAAACTCCCCGGCTAGTGCGAAATCACAGTTTCGACAATGGGCCATGAGCGTGTTTGACGATGACAGTTGACGGCGTTGAGATACTAACACCGATAGCGGTGCATACTCAGCAGTGCTAAGCATTGGCCAATAGTTGCCGCCAGCCAACGGCCGCTTTCGTCTCGAGAATAGACGTTGCGGTATCATGATTGAGAAAGAATGCTTCTGGCCGGGAGCCGCCTGTCACCGGCTCTGAGGTAGAATGACGGTTACTGACCCAACGCTGCCGCCCGTCATTCACAACAAAAAGAGTTATTCGTGTCTCAGTTTGAGTTCATTTTCGTCCTGATTTCCATTATTGCGGGCCTCGCGTTGACCCAGCTTATGTCGGGCATGACTCGCCCGCCAAGAAATTCTGACGGTCGTATCGACATTACTCACGTGGTGTTCTCGGTGGGAACTACCGTTCTGCTCATAACGGTTTGGTGGTCAACGTTTCGCTGGCAATCATACGAGACGTGGACGGTCGTCGAATTTCTTTTGCTTTTCATCTATGTCTCCCTGTTCTACGTCAAAGCAGTGATTCTCAGCCCATTGCGAATCGAAGAGTTACCGACCTTCGAGCAAGTTCGAGGCAAGTTCTACGCTGTGTTCGCTCTCTACTGCGTCGTAGAGCCGGCAGTGATTTACCTGCGCGATGGCGAGCTGGCTCCTTGGTTTTACGTGCCAATGATGGTGCAACTCTTCGCGTTAGCAATAATAGGAATCTATTTGCGCAGTGCGATGTTCGATCGGCTCTATTCTCTCTGGTTTTGCTTCATCAACATCGCCTGGATATTTCTTGCTCGATTCACCGGCTAGCGTACGGCTGCTTCCGGCCGGTTCCAGCGCGTTACTACCCGCCTGAAGTAGACGTTCAAGCGACCCTTTTCGGGAAAAAAGGTGATGGTCGACAGATTTCGGCGCCAAGTGCGTACCAGCTCCTAGCACTCGCTCAAACTGGAACTTTGGCTTTTTCTGACAGGCTGCGTACAGCCCCAAGCAGACGGTCATAGATACCGACGAATCTCTGTGACAGTGTGCTTTTTCTCGTCGGTTACAACCAGATGATCGTGGTGCCGAAGTCGGCCGTCGCGCTCAAGTCGTTCCAGGTGCGGAGGACCGAATCCCCAATCGCTTCTCGGCTGTCGTGGGACAACGTGTAGATGAAAATGGGGCACCTCCTGTCCGCTTCCAATACCATTATTCTGATACAGCAGAACTCCATCTGGGGAGTAAGAATCAACCAATGCCGACGCGATCCTCCTGGCGGCAGCCATTACGGCAGTTTCCTCCTCTACTTCCAGATCAAGTAACGTTGGTGCATGGCGGCGCGAAATGACTATGCATTGACCCACCTCGAATTGCCGACCATTCAGTAGTGTCATGGTCAGTTTGTCTTCTTCGATGACCTGCCATTGATGGGCGCTTCCGTTCGCAATCTCACAGAAGAAACAAGGATCGCCCTCAGGCATCGGAAAGTGCATGTCGATACGAACTACTTTAAACCGTCCACCAATTTATCAAACATCGAATTCCAGCCCTTCGACATTTCCTCAGTCATCGAATCATCATACGGGTTCTCGCCAGAAATTCTCATACTGGTTTGATCCCCTTTCTCGGCAAAAGTGAACTCGACCAGTGTAGGAATAATTTCATCGCCGGGAATGCCATAGTGAGACGGCGGAACAGGGTTTCCATCGGCATCGGTAAAATAGTCTATGTACGAAAGATAGGTCGGCGCTTTGATAGATTCATACACACCCTTTCCCCAGTACTTGACGCCATCGCCGCTTTCGAAGCAATAGCGAAATTCTCCGCCGGGCCGCACATCTGCGGACGCATGATAATTTGTCATGCCTGCCGGCGACCACCATTTCGCCAATATCTCGGGATTTGTGAAGGCTTCCCATACCCGGTCAATGGGTGCATTGAAAATTCTGTCGATAGTGAGCTTGTTGTGCGTCATGTTTTGTTCTCAAGTAGTTTATCCAGAGCGTCCAGGCGAATGGCCCATTGCTTCTCCTGAATTTCCAGCCAGCGTCGTGCCTGGTCAATTCTCGTAGCATTCAGTGTGCAGGTTCGAACTCTTCCAACTTTCTTAGTCGTAACCAGTCCATGCTTTTCGAGGACTCCCAGGTGTTGAAGAAAAGTTGGCAGCGCCATCGGGAACGGTTTGGCAAGTTCACTCACTGACGAAGATCCTTGCGACAGGTGCTCCACAATCGCAAAGCGAGTTGGATCTCCCAGCGCCCAAAACACCCGATCAAGAGACATTGATTGGTTAGTCATATGCCTAACTATAGGCGATCTAGATACTTAGGTCAATTACTAAGTAACGTGTTTTCTGTCGGCTGTTCTTGACTACACGCCGGCCGCCAATGCACATCGATCACGCGTGTCGCCCAACGGCCGTTGGCGATCATTGACCGCCGCTGATGAATGCGGCGGCGCTTCCAAAACTGAATGCTCGTTTCGATGGACCGTTTGTCCGCATGTACTCCAGTCTTTCCTGTGCGTCGACCAAACCCGGAATCTCGCCACTCGAGACGCCCCACAACACCATGTTGACCCGGTCGCTCTCGATAAACCATTCGTTCGTCCGATTCAGATAGCGGCGGTGAATTCCCGAATAAACAAACCGATGCAAAGCCTCTACTGACTCCCATACCGAACGTGTCGCAAAGAAAGACCCATCGATCACATCCTGCGCATTCCAGACATGTCCGGGGGCAATTGAAGCAGCGCGGCGTATCATATTTGCACCCGCCGAAAATCCAACGAGGCGAGGATCGTTGGGGCCATGACGGAGCTCCGCAAGGTTGAACTGGGCGATCAGTTTGTGTGGTGTTGTCTTCAATACAGTGGATTCAAAAACTGGGAATCGCCCCTGCGCAGCAGCAACGACAATAATAAGGATGTGACAGTGCGTTTCGGCAAAGTAGCGGCCGGTCAGTTCGCTGTTACTCCGCGCTACATCCACCATCCGGAAAGTTGTAAATCACGGTTGTTTCGCTGGATTTCGCGACAACTGTATTCTCCGCAACTGATACCAATTCGACCCCAGCACTATCACCAATCGCCGAGACAATATCATTACACTCAGAGAAACTGTCGACATTCGGAAACCCCCACGCACCCGTATCCATTCGTTTCAGGAGTTCGCCAACCGTTAACTCTCCTAACGTTCCGTCGACTTCATCTTTATCGAACTTGAGTACCATAGTTGGTTCACCCTTGACATCTGCGGAGTCAATTCGCGTTCCTTGTACTACGTCATTCTGGCCACCATCATTGGCTTCAGGCGGTGTTGGCGCACAACCAATAGTGAAAAGAAGCACTGAGACAGCTGAAATTTTCTTCACATTCATTGCCTGTTCTTGAGGTTCTATGACTGGCTGCAGTGGGATCAGTAGCAGCCCATTCCAATTTGGTCAATATAACCCTTTGAAAGGCTGAAAAGCGACCGTCACCGGACGTTCGCCACTCAGCGTAATACCTCCATCTTCTCCGACATCTCCAGGGCATCGTCAATCCCGTTTCCAAGGTATCGGACCGTGCTATCCGGCTTCGAATGCCCCAGAAGTAGTTGCACTGCCCTGAGGTTTTTCGTCTTCCGATACAACAGTGTTGCCTTGGTGCGCTGCCTTCACGCGCATCCAAATTGCGTCGGCAAGCATCCAGTCTTCTGTACGTCAATTCTGGAGACAACCGTGGTAAAACACCTTCTGCCGGTCGCCATGCTAGGCCTTGTCGCTATTAACGTTGCTCGAGCACAGGGAACGCCCATAGAAGGACTGGAAATGGGCCAGTCGGAGGGTGTCGCCACCGCGGCCATCAATGCAGCCTGCGATGGTGTTACCCGAATAGAAGTAGCGGCCACCCGATTCCCCGCAGCTAGCGAGTCTGAGGTACACCTTCGTTGTTCCGCTTTGACGCTCGCCGACGGCCGTGCCGGCGGCGATGCCATATTCACATTCGCCGATGACAAGCTGGTCTTGATCCACACTCGCGGTAAGCCCGAAAACCTCCGCCCGGACGCAGAGCCCGTTGCCCAACTCGAAGACTTTGATGTCTACATGCCACATCGGATTATCGTGAACACTAAAGTGGCGCAGTCTGCTGTGTTTGGCGAGCTCCCGATCGCCCCCCTTGCGTTCCACTGGGATAATCCGGCCTGGACGTCGGATACCATCAGCCCGACCAATGCTGAGTTCTCTCTGCCACCTGAAATCGTTTTTGGAAACTCACTTGCCGAAATGACGGAGACCCTGAAGGAAGCTTGCGCACTTTCCGTGGGGCGCTCGGTCGACGAGGTATGGCTGGCGACAGCACCGGCGACGCAGTTCCAGATCGACTGCTACGGCTATGAGATTGCCGGTTACCCCCGCAAGCTTGAGTTCGTATTTGGCGACGAAATCCTGCAGCAGATGTGGTTGATGTTTGACATCGGCGATATACCGCGTCTTCGTGAATTCCTCATCGCTAACTACGGCGATCCAATCAGCGTCGATGATCAGTACGAAATCTTTGATGAGGGGCGTCTAGCCTTGCGAAAAGACATTCCGGAGATTCGCATGGTTTCGGACCAGATCGCTGAAATCCTCGCAACGGCGAGCGAGTAATCGTCCCGCAAAAGTTAGCGAGTAGGTGGTGTAATATGACCGCTTCAAACTCAAAGCGGAACTTCGCCAATTCCTGAGTCGAATCCAATCTTGACGTTGGTTCAGATAGCCGAGCCAGACGAACGTGGAGTTTTCGGCCCGTTGGAGCATGAATACAAAAATGCAAACTAATGGGATGATCATCTGTCGCGGCGGCGTGGACGATGCCGAGGAACTCGCGGCGTTTGCCGCGCGCACGTTCGAAGAGACGTTTTCCGCTGAAAACAACCCGGATGACCTGCAAACCCACCTCAATACCAACTACGGTCTGGAACAACAGGCTACAGAGCTTGCCGATCCAAATGTAGAAACAATCCTGGTTCGTGTAAATGGGGTGCTAACCGCCTACGCTCAAGTCAGGCGAAGTACACCACCAGAATGCGTAACTCAAACCTCGGCGATTGAACTGCACCGCTTTTATGTCGATAAAAGGGCACACGGTACAGGACTAGCACGGTCACTCATGCAAGAGGTTCACAAAGCAGCGCATGAGTTTGGGGGCAGGCATATCTGGCTGGGTGTTTGGGAGCGGAATCCTCGGGCACTCGCGTTTTACAGGAAAATGAATTTTATCGATGTTGGAAGCCAGTTCTACATGGTCGGGCCGGACAGGCAATTGGACCGAGTGCTGGTCACGAGTGTCAGCCCTGAAGGAATCAGCTCACCCTAAGTCTTGAGAGCTCACGCGGGCTATTGAGTGACCGCACGTGGCCTATTCTGCTGAAAAGCTCTGTTTCCATGGCGACCACCTTTTGTGTTGCGTCGACCGATTGAATCCGCACACAAGAGCTGCCGTTCAAAGAGGGCGTTGCCGAGGACTACGTGCCCTTGGGGTAAACATCTTTGAGCGGCTGCTTCACCTCGCATAACCGCCCGTCGAAGAATCTGAGGTAAAATGTCGGCTATTGACCAAAGCCGCCGGTCGCCAAATGATGGAGCTGCATTGAAATCTGACCTCAAGAATATCGCGATTGTGATCTGGCGCATTGTCGGTGTGATTACCATTTTCAACGGAGTGGCCGCATTCTTTTTCCAGTTGGCCGCAGTTGATTCGACATTTGGCCAGATAATGGACAAAGAATCGCTATACACGGGGAGTGTTGTCTACAGTTTGTTGATTTGGCCAACCGTGTCGGTAATTTTTGGTTTTATTGCAATTCTCAAGAGCCGGTTTCTAGCTGATTTGTTGATTCGTGGACTTGTCGATACAAAACGCTAAATCGTTTCGACATGCTGAATCACATTGCGCGTCTCCTTCTGGCCGTTCTGAGAAAGTCGACGAATCACCTGCGCGGTGGCTGCTTCGGGTGCGAGCAGCCACTCCACGTTACCGCGGAAACATCTTCTAGATTCGACTTTAGGTTTCGCTAATAACTAACACCCGCGGGATGATCACCGGCTGCAAAGAGTCGCTTAGCCGCCGGTCGAAAGATCTGAGGTAACATGTCGGCTGGTGACCCAATCCGGTCGTTCACTTTCTTGGGGTATTTCGGTTAATGCTTGGGTAGGATCGCCATACTTGTGAGGTGCGATATTCGATGAGCCATTTGCGAATTGCAGCAGGTATTTTGCTTGCTCCTGTCGTCTATATTGTAGTTTGGAGCTACCCATTTATTGAACATTCAGCATTTCACAAATGGATAGTGATCAATACATTCTTTGCCTACGTTTGGTTTCTTGTGTTCGCTGCTGTTTCTCACGTTGCCTTAAAAGCGCTTGATTGGACTCGGATTTGGCAGTACTCCGGCGTCATGTTGATCGTCGCAAGTATTATCGGCTTCGCATATTCGATCTACTCGCTTGACGGCTACGAATCTCTTTTTCATTCGCAGACTCAAGTAGTACAGGACGGTGCAATTACTAAATCGGGATATCTGTTATACGCAAAAGACGCGTTTATCAATGGAGTAGTTTCTGCCGGTGCAATGGCGGTGTTTTGGATCGTGTCATTCTATGGCACCGAGAAAATAGTCGTTGACTAGTACGATTCGAACGACCGGTTTTGGCCGGTTGCCGCCGGTCTCGAATTCGCTAAAGCAGTAGCTAGACCGGCAGGAGCTGGTAGAAGCGGCCGTTCGAATTGGACGACAAATACAGCCACAGCGAATACTGTTCGATTGCTAACTACGCCGAGACGACTTCCCGAAAGATGGGCCAGATGGCGTCGAAATCTTTCTCGGCGGCTACTTGAATTTCTATTACGGGAGTCTTGACGTGAGTCACGGCTCGCCAACAATGTCAGTGACCAGGCTTCCGCCCGCCATAACAAAGACCAACTTCCTCGTATTCACAATGTCATCAAGCGGGTTGTCTCGAAGTGCCACGATATCGGCTTGAGCTCCTGCTCCGATCAAGCCCAGCGAGCCTGACTGCTGCAGGAAATCAGCAGCAGTCGCCGTTGCCGCTTTCAAGGCATCGGCCTCATCCAGGCCCGCCTCGACCATCAATGCAAGCTCCTCATGTGCCGCGTAGCCCGGGAAAACTTGCGGATTGTTGGTATCGGTACCAAGAGCAATCGGAACGCCGAGCTCTTGCGCGCGTTTGAGATTCCACGATAGCGCGCGCTTCCACTCCTCGATTAGCTCAGGACTTTCCGGATCGACAGCCCAATAATCGCTGTTCTCGAAGCTCGCGAGCGCGTGTCTTGAAACACCGGCAATAGCGTAGGGCTCCTGATCCTGATATCCGGCTTCCTGGTCCATCAATGCATCAAAAAGACTGAGCGTCGCGACATAGTAAATACGGCGATCGGCCATCTTCTGTAGTGTTTCGTCGGTCAGTACATCGTCCGGCGCGTGCATGATCGCGTCGCAATCTCCGTCGACGACGTCGACGACGTGTTCGGCCAGGCTGACATGAGCGAATACCCGGAGCCCGGCCTTACGCGCCTTGTCACAAATTTCAGCCACCTTGCCGCGGGACAGGCGCGGTTTCGGGGCGAAGCCCCCCGGCCCGTCCTCGACAACGATCTTGAGTGCATCAACTCTGGCGTCCAGTTTTGCGGCGATCAACTGATCGACAGAATCGGACTCGGCAATTCCAACCGCACCGCGATCGAAGACGACTTGCGGATCGACGTCATCGGGAAAACCCCAGATCGTGCCTATCGGGTGACTGCCGTGCGCGGTAATTATATTGCCGGAACCGAAAATGCGCGGGCAACGCAGCTTTTCTTCCACGCACCATTTTCTCCATGCATTCAACTGGACGTCATTACCGCCGCCACCACCCGGAACAAAAATCGACGTGACACCGTAGCGCAGGAATTGAGCCAGCGCTTGTCGCCGGTCAGTGTCGTCGTTTTCATGCAGGCCACCGTCACCGATATGTGCGTGTACATCGATGAGCCCGGGAAGAAGGTACAGCCCCCTCGCGTCCAGAACCTCGATACCCTCGACCGACCTTCTCTCGCGATGATCGACAATCTCTACAATCAGGCCATTTGCGATCAAAATGTCTTTAGGCCCAGTTGTCGAACGACGTTGAACGTCGACGATCATGCCGCCGGATATCAGAAGGTCGCCTTCCGGCGCCGGAGTATCAGTGCCGCAACCCCACAAGGCTAGTGCTGTGCCAAGCCAGCCCACAAATTTAACGTAGGTCATAGAAAACCAATGCCTGTCTCGGATCGGTAGCCGGAATTATAGCTTAAGCCCGGCGATTAGACCCTCCGCGCACAAACGCGCGGTTTCGCTGAGACAGTTGATAGACGGTGCTAAACTGCATCGGATTGAGAAGGGCTGGCGGTGGGCCGCTCTGGGCGAAGAATATGAAAACATTGATTGCGATACTGCTGGTGGCGGTAATAATCAGCCTTGGATCGGCACTTTCTTCGATGACCAGCCCGGACGATCGTTCGGCGCGCATGCTGCGTGCGCTGACCGTTCGCGTTGTCTTGTCGATAGCATTGGTCATTGTTCTGGTCATATCCTGGAAGTTCGGCCTGGTCGAGCCGCACGCCGGTGGTTAGTTCCATGACGCGCACAATTGCCGACTTGACCCTGACGGTGCTGGCCATCACCTCGATGTCGTGCCTGATTTCGCTGATGGCCATTTTTATCGGAGGAGGCCAGGGTGGCACGGATTTGCGTGGTCTTGTTTACCTTCAGGCTGGTGTTACGCCGATCGCACTCGGCATCTCCATGATCTGCTTTTATGGATTCGTTCGCCGTCTGGGATTGGCTATGGGTACGCGAGCGATGTGGAGAGCCATTCCACAATGGATGGTCTTCATTTTCTTGCTTCTCAATTCTCTGGTTATGTCCGGCGAGGTTGCTTTCGTCATCGTAATGCGAGCCACGGAAAAAATTATCGTGTGGCAACAGCACATTCCACTGGTATGTATGCTGGTTTGTTCATCCGCCTATTTGGCGCTGTACGCTCGCGTAAACTCATACCCCGGCAGCCCTGCGGCGATGTCTGGACGATGGACGTCGTCTTGAGAACAACAACGCACAAACTTAGGTACTCCGCTACCAAAGTGGTATCACAGCACACGCAGTTTTCCCGAACGCCAAGCTGCAGCAAATATGAATACTCTGCGCCTGGCAGCAGCGTGAACATCGCACCTTCGGTCGTTCAATGCCGTACGTATCCGGCTACAGGACGACGATTCAAACTTTACGTTTTGGGTAAGCGTAAGCTCACATCCTCCTCCTTTGCTGGACGGCGAATTACCTGGTGGCTTGAGCGTGTAGAGTACGCTGCAGTTTGATGCTGACTGGCATCCTGGCTAGCTCGAAGTGCTGCCGGAATTCAATCGATTGGATACCGAGGACTAGGTTCAATGCAGACAATTGCCATAGGCGAGTTATCTGCTCTTTCCAAGTACCATGTCTTGTCTTTGACTGGATTGGTGTTTCGACAAAAGGCGTAGTAGCGTTGGTGCTGCGAACCCCTTCGCCGGACTCCATTCCATGACAGATCTACTCCTTTATGCCGTCGTCGGCTTCGTCGCCCAGCTCATCGATGGCGCGCTGGGCATGGCGTTCGGCATCTCGGCGACCAGCTTGTTGCTTGCGGCCGGGATACCGCCGGCCACGGCAAGTGCGACCGTGCACATTGCCGAGTGCGTTACAACCGGCGTCTCCGGTGTTTCGCATCATGCCTTCGGCAACATCAACAAAACCCTGTTCCGGGCCCTTGTGCTCCCCGGCATGCTCGGGGCCGCGGCGGGCGCATTCCTGTTGTCGAGCTTTCCCAGTGAAGTATTTCGTCCCATCATTGCCAGTTACCTGATCGTCATGGGTCTCGTCATCATCTTCAAAGCGTTCCGGGAGTTTCCGCCAAAAACCGTAACCCGACACCTGACGCCACTCGGCCTGATCGGTGGTTTTCTCGATGCCGTCGGCGGCGGTGGTTGGGGGCCGATTGTTGCATCCAACCTGATCGCACGAGGCAATGCGATTCGCACGGCCATCGGTAGCACGAACGCGGTTGAGTTCTTTGTAGCCCTGTCCGCATCCCTGACGTTCATACTCAGCCTGGGCGTTTTCGACTGGCGCATCATACTGGGCCTCGCGGCCGGCGGTGCAATCGGCGCGCCGTTCGGCGCCTGGGCGTGCAAGCATATCCCGGTCAAGCCTTTCATGGTCTTCGTCGGTTGCCTGATCGTAGCGCTCAGCTTGCGGACGTTAGTCGCCGAGTAAAGTGCAACGGAGACCGTGTAAATAGCAGCCGGCGATACGGTCCCTATGCTTGTTGAGCAGCTTCCGCTTCCGCGAGCTCCTTGGTTTGCAAAACCGCATCCTTCACGATCTCGGCCCACGGTGCGTTCTCGGCTGGGTGGCCCGCTTCCTTGGCTTGCCAATGCATGGTGATGTCGAGCTCCAGTCCGTCCCGATCGTCCAACACCGTGTTCGTGACAAAACCACTCCACACCGGATTGTCGAACATCTTGAAAACAATACACCGCGTGTGAACATCACTCGTAATAATCTCCCTCGTTGGCTTCTCGCCGGTGCCATCATCGAGGAACATGAGCCGATCCACGGTGTTTGGGCCCGGCCGTCCCAGGATTTCAGAGCGGGTAACGGCGGGAATAAACTTTTCGGGCGTTTCGACCTTCTCCAACAGGTGCTTCCAGAGTACGTCGATCGGAGCGTTCACGCGGGTGCGGTAGCTGACAAGTGCCATTTGTTCTCCTTGATTATGTATTGGCAGAGGCGCATGAATACTACAAACGATCAGGATCGATTGCCAACGCGATACACTGAATACTGATCGGCAAAATGACGGCGCAAACCCAACGATCACTCAATACGCGTTCGCAAATCGCGAAGAACAGTTTTGATACTGTCTGAGTGTGCACTACCCATTCTGAGCAACAGTTTCTGGCCGGCTGACAATTCCGCCAACTCGGGGTCGGCAAATTCGTACAGCACATGCGGCCGCAGAAGTACTATTGGTGCATCCGGTGTCGGTGTCTCAAGCAAATGATCGATGACCTCAACTACGCGGTCATTGAAATAGGCGTCAGGATAGCCGAGTCGAACATAAGACTCCTGGAACAGCGGGTAAAAGCGGCGATAGGTGTCAATGGCCTGATCGAGGTCGGCACTACCGATCAGCCCGGCAATCAGGTCGTAGCGCGAGAAGTTGTCAGCGCTGAGGAAATACTCCTCGTCAATCTCCGTAGCTTCGACACTAAAATCGTCGGCGAGCCTGCCCAAGGGGCGTATTTTTTCGCTCACGTGTTTTCGCGGCAGGTTATCGATTGTCGCGACGATCCTGTCAATCAGTGCCTCGTTGACGAGCAGGGGCTCAAGCTCGGATCCAAACAGATCGACCAGCGCCAGCAAGAAGTACGCATCGCTGTCGTCGAGGTCAGGCAAAGGCTCAAGTTCACGCTCGATTGTCGCAGCGGGCTCCACCGGCTCCAGCGGGTGTGCAGGCCCGGGGTCATTTGCCGGCTCAACAACCGGAGTCTCGACGGCCGCCGGAACCGGTTCTTCGCCTTGCGGCATCAGTTCGTCACGGAAGTACCAGAGGGCCGCGAGAACTGCGGCAACCACTACGATCAGAATCAGGGATCTTTCGTTCATCGGTGCAACCACTATCGGTCTGTTTCAGCGTAGCGTTAATATACGCGCATCAACAACCGGTATCGATATCGAATCAGTATGCAGGTCAGAGCAACAAAGCTGGACGACGCCCCCGCGCTGCTCACACTCTACCAACGTGTCGCGAAAAATCCCGGTGGACTCGCCCGATTGGAAACCGAGATAAATGTCGAGTACATCGAAGGATTCCTGTCGCGGGCGCAGGCCACAGGCGTTAGCTACGTTGTGGAGTCCGATGCGGGCAAACTCATTGCTGAAATGCATGCGTACTCGCCGGGAATCGAGTGCTTCGCGCACGTGCTGTCCGAATTGACGATTGCTGTCGACCCGCAGGCACAAGGCTCAGGCATTGGCCGTCGATTGTTCCTGACCTTCATGCGCCACATAGTCGATCGTTGTCCGGATATCACCCGGGTGGAGCTGGTCGTTCGACAATCGAACGAAAGAGCGCTGCGATTCTACGAGTCCCTGGGGTTTCAGCGAGAAGGTGAGCTGAGGCTCAGGATCAGGAACCCCGATGGCTCCCTGGAAGCGGACATTCCCATGGCGTGGGTCCGGGACCAGGCCGGTTAGCTCCCACCCTGGAGGCAGACGAACAATCGGTCGGCGTGCTAATGTTGTCGGCGCGACAAGGACAAGATTTCAACCACGGCGGATACTATTATGGCGATAGATTTTGAGTTGAACGGCAAGGCGGTCAGCCTCGATGCAGACCCGGACATGCCGCTCTTGTGGGCAATCCGGGATATCGCCGGGCTAACCGGCACCAAGTTTGGTTGTGGCAAGGCGTTGTGCGGCGCTTGCACCGTGCACATCAACGGTCAGCCGATGCGCTCCTGCGCGGTGCCCGTGTCTGCGGCCGCGAACGGCAAGGTTAAGACGATCGAGGGTTTGTCAGAAACCGGCGACCACCCGGTGCAGGTCGCCTGGCGCGAACTCAACGTGGCCCAGTGCGGCTACTGCCAGTCGGGGCAAATCATGAGTGCGGTCGCCCTGCTTGAGAGAACGCCCAAGCCGACGGATGCCGATATCGACTCTGCCATGAGTGGCAATCTTTGTCGCTGTGGAACCTACACGCGAATTCGCAAGGCGATTCATCGTGCCGCGGAGGATCAGTCATGAGCAACGTCAGGAAGATCAGTCGCCGCGAATTCATGAAACGCACGGGTCAGGCCGGTGGCGGCCTGGTGTTTGCGCTGACCTTTGCAAGTGCATGTCAACCCGATGAGACGGCCATCGGTCCTGCGAAGAAAGCCGCTGCATCCGTCGCACCGAATGTCTACGTCAATATTCGCAATGACGGCATCGTCGAGATCTATTGCCATCGTTCCGAGATGGGCCAGGGCATTCGTACGTCGTTGCCGCAGGTGATCGCAGACGAGCTTGAGGCCGACTGGGACAAGATTGAAGTTATCCAGGCCATCGGGCATGAAAAATACGGCGATCAGAATACGGACGGTTCAACGAGTATTCGCCAGCATTTCGATGTCCTGAGAAACGCCGGCGCCACCGCTCGCGACATGATGATTGCCGCCGCCGCATCGTTGTGGGGCGTACCGGCCAGTGAGTGCAGCGCCCGTGAACACGCGGTACACCACGCAGCAAGCGGCAAGTCAGCGGGCTATGGCGAACTTGTCGATACGGCAAAAGACATGCCGCAGCCCGAGACCGCGGCATTCAAGGCGCGCGAAGACTATCGTTACATCGGCAAGCCGATGGACACCATCGATGGCATGGCATTCACAACCGGTGGCGCCATGTATGGCATCGACACGGTGCTACCGGACATGTTGTACGCATCCATTGAGCGTTGCCCGGCATTTGGCGGAACCGTCAAGGCTTACGATGAGACGGCGGCGCGCGCCGTGAGCGGTGTTGTCAACGTACTGCGCATGCAGGAGCCTACGTCGCCTGCATTTTTCAACATCCAGGGCGGTGTTGCCGTACTTGCCACGAATACCTGGTCGGCAGCCGAAGGTCGAAAAGCACTGGCCGTGGAGTGGGACCGTGGCGCGAATGGCGCTTACGACAGCGAGAGTTACAGGAAGAAACTCATCGACTCGGCCTCCGCACCGGGCACCGTGATTCTTAGCCGTGGCGATGCCGACATCGCTGCGGCAAAAACGCATGAAGCGATTTATTACGCACCGCACCTGTCGCAGGCACCGATGGAGCCACCGGCAGCAGCCGCGCGCGTTAATGCGGATGGCAGTTGCGAGGTATGGGCCTGTACCCAGGACCCGCAGACTGCGCGCGACACCGTGGCCGCGACACTCGGTATCGACAAGGAGCAGGTCACGGTTAACGTGACGCTTCTGGGCGGCGGATTCGGTCGCAAGTCGAAACCGGATTTCATCGCCGAAGCGGCGTGGCTGGCTCGTGAGAGTGGCAAGCCGGTCAAGGTCACCTGGTCGCGCGAAGACGATGTCCGGCATGGCTACCTGCATTCGGTCAGCGCACAGTACTTCCGCGCCGGGATGGATGCCGACGGTAACACGCAGAGCTGGCTGCATCGCACATGCTTCCCATCGATTTTTTCGACTTTTTCCAACGATGCAAAACAGGCGACCGGATTCGAGCTCACGCTGGGTCTTGTCGACAATCCGTGGAATGTGCCGAACATGCGGGTTGAGACCTGCGAGGCCGAGGCGCATGTCCGTATCGGCTGGCTGAGATCTGTCTGCAATGTCTTTCATGCCTTTGGCAACTGCGGATTCGTCGACGAGCTGGCGCACGTCAAGGGCGAGGATCCGAAAGATTTCCTTATCAAGATGATCGGCCCGGCCCGAAAGATCGACCCGGCTGCGGACGGCGCCGAGTATCCCAACTACGGTCAGGATCTCGCTCAACATCCGATCGATACCGGCCGGCTTGCAGCCGTCGCCAAGAAAGTTGCCAGCATGGCTGGCTGGGGACGCGACCTGCCGAAAGGCCGGGGACTGGGTATCGCCGTGCACCGCTCGTTCCTGGCCTACGTTGGCGTCGTTGCCGAAGTGAGCGTGAATGACAACGGCAAGCTGGTCGTTCATGAAGTCTGGACCTGCATTGATGCGGGAACCGTGGTCAATCCGGATCGCGTGCAGGCGCAGATGGAAGGCGCGACAATCTTCGGCATGAGCCTCGCGTTGCACGGGGAGATCACCGCGAAAGACGGCGCGATTGTTCAGGGTAACTTCGATACTTACCCGATCGTTCGCATCAACGAGGCACCAACGGCGATTCATAGCCACATCATGGAGAGCGATGCGCCCCCGGGCGGAGTCGGCGAACCGGGTGTACCGCCGGTCGCGCCGGCAATCGTTAATGCTTACTTCGCCGCGACGGGCAAACGCGTGCGCGAACTTCCGTTGCGAAAGGCGGGTCTCGCGTAACGCCCGAAAAATGCCATGGACATATTTACCGCGACGATTGCGGTTAGCGTACTTATTTTTGTCTTCATTGGCAGTTATTCAGGGCGTAGCGTCAAACAGCTTGACGACTACTTTGTTGCGGGACGACGTGCGCCGACGCTGCTGATTGTCGGCACACTTGTTGCGAGCGTTTTCAGTACGTCCATTTTCATGGGCGAAGCGGCCTTCACCTACGACGGGCAACTCGGTCCGTACATGCTGTTTCCCGGCATCGCCGTCGTTGGCTATGTTTACGGCGCATTGCTGTTCGGCACCTATCTGCGCCGCAGTCGTGCCAAAACGGTGGCGAGTTACCTCGGTGAACGTTTCGACAGTCACCGCGTGCAGCAGGCAGCCGGAATCACGATCATCATCGGACTCGGCGGCTACCTGCTGGTCGTGACGCAAGGCGCGGCGATTCTTCTCAATGACCTGACCGGCCTGTCGTACGTCGAGAGCCTGGTCGTTGCGTGGCTGAGCTACACCGGCTTCACAATTTATTCGGGCTCCCGGGGTGTGGTGATCACCGATACCTTGATGTTCCTGCTGTTCACGGCCGCGACCATAGGTTTCGTCTACGTGATCGTCAGTGACATCGGCGGAGTTGCCTCCGCCGTCGAGACGCTGGCGCACGGCGACATCAAAGGGGATATCGCCTCCTGGCACGGCATTGTCGGGCCTGGCACCGTGTGGCCAACGCCCATGGACTACCTGATCTGGATGCTCGTGATGGATATGTCCTGGGGCATGGTCTACGCGGTGGGCCCCTGGCAGGCGAGCCGTCACCTGATGGCCCGGGACGAACATGTCGTTCTTCGTGCCGCGATCTACGCCTGTTTTGCGGTGATCCTGATGCAGCTGCTCATTTATGGCGCCGGTGGTGTCATCAATATCTTCAACAGCAAAATCACGCCGTCGGAAACCGTCATTATCTGGGCAGCCAGGAGCATGGTTCCGGAATTTCTGGGTGCGCTCCTGCTCGCGGGGATTATCGCCGCTGCGCTCTCAAGCGCGTCGACGTTCCTGTCACTCGTCGGATTCAGCGTCAGCAATGATATCGTCGTGCGCGAAGAAGCGCGGAGTCTTGGTGCAACGCGTTTCGTCATGGTCCTCGTTGCCGTTGTTGTGCTCATCACCTGTTTTTATTTTCCGCCGAACATTTTCTGGGTCATGATGTTTATCGGCACGGTGTTCGCATCCAGCTGGGGTCCTGTTGGCCTTATGAGTGTCTGGAGCAAGACCATTACACGGGACGCGGCATTCTGGGGAATCGTAACGGGCTTCCTGTTCAACGTCATTCCGTCGGCGCTCCGATACCTGGAGCTCATCGCGCTGCCGAGCTACCTTGATCCGGCAATCATTGGTGCGGCAGTGAGTACCGTCACCATTCTCGTACTGTCGAAAATCGGCCAGGTCACGGCAAAGGAAGCTCGATTCCGTGAGCGTCTTCATGAGACGCCGCACACAGACCGAGACTGGAAAAAAATCCGCACCACGCTGATCGGCGCTGGACTACTGGTCGTTTACGGGCTGGCAATGCCCGTCGTGATGCTGGTCAACTATGTATATCCTTATCAACTCGGCGCCGGGCAGCTACTGAGCGACGGCAGCCTCGACTGGTCGCGCGGCGAGGTACTGCTGACGCTGTCGATTGCGTTACTCTTTATTCCGCTTGGCGTTATTTCAGGGCTGGTGATCTGGAAGCGCTACCGTCCACTGAAACTTGAAGTCCAGCCACGAGGCACCGGAGCCACATGACCAGAATACTTGGAATATCGGGAAGCCTGCGCAGCGGCTCCTACAACACGGCGCTGTTGAATGCCGCCGTGTCACTCGTTGACTCGCCGGTTGAGATCGAGACCGCAACGCTGCACGGCGTGCCACTCTATGACGGTGACGTCGAATCAAGGTCGGGATTGCCGGATGCGGTTGTCGAATTGAAATCGCGCGCCCTGGCTTGTGACGGTCTGTTACTTGTGACGCCCGAATATAACAATGGTATTCCGGGCGTATTCAAGAATGCTATCGACTGGATGTCGCGTCCCGGCGATAAACCGGCGTCGGTATTTGCCGATCGACCCGTCGCTGTGATCGGTGCTTCGCCGGGCGGCTTCGGGACCCTGCTGGCCCAGAATCACTGGCTTCCCGTGTTGCGCACGCTCGGCGCGCGGCCCTGGTTTGGTGGCCGATTGATGGTCTCGCGAGTGAAAGGCGCCATCAACGAAGACGGTGACCTCACGGACGATGAAGTGCGTACCCGCCTGCGCAATTTCCTGCACGGCTACGTCAGGTTTATCACGGAATAGCGATTGTCGCGACGACAGCGCGGTGGTCCGAGGGCCAGCGCGCAAACTGGATCGTGGACGCAGCCGATACTTCGCCGGCAATGGATACCGATTCGACTCGAAGCCCGTTCGCGCGGACAAAGATGTAGTCAATGCGGTCATGATGATCGTGCGGATCATCAGGCGTCGTTGTCGGTGTCCACGTAAAGCCCGGGTGCGTGATTTCATCCGGGAACAGGGTGCGATAGGCATCGACAAAACCCGCAGCTTCCATTCGGCGCGCTGCCGGAAATGACACGGCGAGAGGGTGGACGCCGTACTTTGCTGCTCGCGCAGTCCAGTCTCGATGCGATGGTTCGTTGAAATCACCGGTAACCAGGACCGCATCGACGTTGTCGAGTGCTGCGATTTCCTCAAGGAGCAATGCGATCGCCGACCCTCGCGCCTGCTCAGCCGCAGCGACAAGCTCAGCTTCGGTTTTCAGGAACGGCACGTCACCGTATGCAATGTTCGAAGCCTGGTAGGGCTGATAGGGAAAGTCGGAGGCGTGAATATTGAAAACAGCGACGCGCCGTTCGCCAATCTGCAACACGACGCCGAGTTCATTTTGCGTCGTACTGACAATGGGGTATCGACTAATGATTGCGTTAGCCCACAGCGCTTCGTTGACTGTCTCTTGCGAATAAACGTAATAACCCAATGCTCGAGCGATGTCGGCGGCACGCCCTGGACCGTCAGGCGGGCAAATCGCCTCGGTACAGGCCAGGGATTCACCGCGCGCTTCCTGCAAACCCACGATATCCGGATTGATGTGCCGAATGACGTTGACCGTATCGTCGATGGATCGATTTTCGTTGGCACCCGCACCCCAGGCATTGAAGCTCATGATGCTCACCCTGAGTTCGGGCGGTGACTGGTTCACCTTCGCGCAACTCACACAGAGTGCCAGCGACATAGCGACTGATATTGCGACTATCCTCACGTCCGCCTCTCCTTGCCCGGAGAAATATTCGAATCGAGACTAGCATGCGCTGGTAGCATTGGGCTCGTGACAAAAGCTGACAATATCGGTGACTCAGCTAAACTCAATAGTAGCGCTGGAAATTGAACGTTAATCATGGCCAGGACCATCTACCAGTTTGCCGGTGTAGAGCTCGATTGCGCGTTGCGTGAGATCCGCGCCGGGGAGCTGCGCGAGGAGATTTCGCCGCGGGTTTTCGAGTTGCTTGAGTTACTGCTGCGACATCATGACCGGGTGGTTTCGAAAGAAGAACTAGCGGCGGCGCTTTGGCCCGACCGCGTCGTCACAGACGCGTCGATTTCCCAGGCCGTACGAAAGGCCAGGGCATCTCTCGAAAAGTTCGGTGTCGATCCGTCAATCATCCGTAATCGTCACGGTCTTGGCTATCGACTGGAAGCCGATGTCGTGGTGATTCCCGGCCCTGCCGATGCCGGAGAGTGGAAAAAACACCCGTTTCGAATAGGTGCAGTTGTCGCCGTTCTGGGCGGCATCCTGGTCACCGCAGCGAACATCAGTGATGTGCTGAGCTGGTTTCTGCCGGATGACTCGGTGCAGCTGCTCGAGGAAACCAAGTCGACGGTCCGTTCCACGGACGCCAAGGTTGAAGAGCTTGTCGAACTGATGCGGGACCAGGCCGCTCGCTCGGGAACGGGGCTGGACCCGCAAGCTGAGAACACCATCCGGAATGCACTCAAGGCACTGGCACAATCCGTTGATGCGAGAAAAAGCAAAGCACTCGATTTACTGGCAATGGGCAACGTAGCCGAAGCGGCCGAATCCATCGAGTCGGTCGCACAGGAACTCGACATGGCTTCCGACCAGTCGATCGATGCGGCGGCGGCCAGTTGGCGTGAGGCCGGTGTGATCTATTACACCAGCGATATCGACAAAGCCGTCAGCAGCCTCGAGTCCGCATACCGGCTGCGGCCTGATGACGACAATAGTCTGCACCTGGCATACGCTTACATGCGCGCCAGTCGACCCAACGACGCGGTGTTGCTGTTTGAAGAGGTTGCACAAACAGCGACGTCGAGCGACGCACGCTCGTCCGCGCTGCGGGGGCTGGGCATCGCGTACAAGCAAAAAGCCGAGTACGCAACGGCGAGAACCTACCTGGAGCAGGCGTTGGCAGAGTTGGCAGGGACCGACAATCTGCGGCAGCGTGGACTGGTACTGCTGCAAGTCGGGTCCATCGATCGAGCCCAGGGGAAAAACGATGTGGCGAGGAAGCATTTCGAGACAGCGGCGAGTTATGCGAAGTCCATCGACGACTCACACCTGCTGGCCGAAGCGCTCAACAATCTCGGCATTATCCTGGCGGTCACTGGTCAGTTTGACGACGCAACCGACGCGCTGAGCCAGTCCCATGAAATCCACGTCGCCCGGCACGATTTGGCCGGTCAGGCCAATGCGCTCGGTAACCTCGGCGCAACCGCACTGACGGAAGGCGACGAGTCCAGGGCGGAGACCTACCTGTTGCAGTCGGTAGAGATCGGAGAACGTCTCGGATGGCAACGATCCATCGTCCTCGACCTGATCAACCTGGGAGGAATCGCTGGCAGGCGACAACAGTATGACGTCGCCGACGAGCAATTAAATCGTGCCCTTGATATCGCGGTATCCGCACAGCTTGACGAAATCACCCCGATTATTCTCGCCAACCTGGGGGAGAACGCGGGCTTTCAGGGTGACTTCGACGAAGCCTGCCGCTTCTGGCGAGAAGCCCTTCCGCCGCTGGAAAAGGCGGAGCATGCTGCGGCCGATATTGTGTCAGGATGGATCGACGAGCAGCGGTGCGACTAGCCGCCTGCTTTACAGCGTGAAGTCCAGTGTTGCCTTCAGCTTGTCAACGCACTCCACCAGATGTCGATCGTCCACAATCAGCGGCGGTGCCAGCATGATATGCGGCACCGTTCTTTCTTCGACAACAATGGACCCCGGGTAGCAAATCAGCCCCTGCTCCATGGCAGAACGTCGCAGCTCTTCGGCCATCGCCGGTCGATTCAAGAATCCCGCGCGGGTGTCGCGATCTTCAACCAGTTCGATACCGGCAAACAAACCGCGCCCACGAATCTCGCCAATGTGCGGGTGTGCGGCGAAGGTATTCATCAGGAGTGACAGGAAGCGCTCGCCGTATTCGCGGGTGCGACGCAACAGGTGATCACGATCAAGAACAGTTTGCACGGCAACACCGGCCGCGCACGCGAGCGGGTGACCGATGTAGGTATGACCGTGCGCGAAGCCGGACTCAACCAGTGTGTCAGCAACAGATGCACGCATAACGACAGCCGCCAACGGCACATAGCCACCGCCGATTCCTTTCGCCAGCGTTACCATGTCCGGCGTGATGCCGTCGCGTTCATGTGCGAAATAATCCCCGGTGCGACCGGAGCCACACATGATTTCATCGGCGATCAGCAATATCTCGTGTCGATCACAGATCTCGCGAATGCGACCGAGGTATCCCGACGGCGCTGCAACAACACCGAGTGACGATCCGACCACAGGTTCGCAAATGAACGCGGCAATCGAATCCGCGCCGTGTTCAAGTATCGCCTGCTCCAGGTAATTCGAGGACCGCAGGGCGTATTCCGATAGCGTTTCGCCATCGTGCATTTCACGGTAGGGATAGCAGGGAGGGATGCGAGGCCAGTCGAGCAATGGCGCCGCGGAGGCACGCCGGCGGCCCGCGTTGCCGCTGACGGACAGTGCACCGAACGTATTGCCGTGGTAACTCTGCTCACGGCTGATAATGCGTTTCTTGTCGGGCTTGCCTCGCGCGGCCCAGTACTGCCATGCCGCTTTCAGCGCGGTTTCATTCGCTTCCGAACCGCCCGACAGGAAATAAACCCGAGCGCCCGGCTCAACGAAACGTTTGCTTAGCAGGGCGGCAAGTTGCTCCTGTGGCCTGTTGGTAAAAAACGCCGTGTGTGCGAAAGCGAGCTTACCGAGTTGATCCGTAATGGCATCAATAACATCCGGGTGCCCGTGGCCCAGGCAGGAGACGGCGGCACCACCACTCATATCGAGGTAACGATTGCCGTTGGCATCGGTAATACGCATGCCGGATGCCTCGACGGCGATCGGGTAGCGGTTGGCCGGCTGCCGATACAACACCGCGTCGCCACTTCGCGAAGGTTTGCTGCGCGAGGCGGATGTTCGCTTCGAAGGGTTGTGGGCGTTCATGTCCGGGCTATTAAGCGTAGGTCCAAACTATTAGTCAAATTCTGATTTTGCGATTCTCCATAAGCTGTATTTATAATCACGGGCCAGCCAGAGAGTCTTGCAATGAATTTTCGCCACATTGAAGTGTTTTACGCCGTGATGGTCAATGGCACGGTGACAGCCGCCGCCCGACAGCTGGGTGTTTCGCAGCCTTCGGTGACTTCGACATTGCAACAGGCCGAAGCGCGGTTGGGGGTGCAGCTTTTCCAGCGGCAGGGTGGACGACTCGTGCCAACCGATGAGGCACACCTGTTGTTCGAGGAAGCCGCGCGTGCACACGATGCACTGGCAGCGGTGAACATCATGGCAAAAGGTCTCGAGCTGGGTCGCGGCGGCCATGTGCGGATCGCCGCAGTACCGACAATCGGGCTCGAGTTACTGCCGAATGCCATCGAACTGTTTGAGGGGCGACACATGGGTTTTCAGTACTCGGTTGCGACTTTGAACACGGAAGAAATCGAAACGCAACTCGACAGTCGCAAAGGTACTTTCAACCTCGGCTTCGCCTTTGAAATGCCGAAGGACTCGCCGCTGGCGATGACCAGGATCGGCAGCGTCAATGTTCGCGCAGCCGTACCGGCGTCCTGGGCACTGCCGGACAAGGCAGAGCTGACGATCGAAGAGCTTGCCGACCGTCCTTACGTCGCGGGCTTCGATCACACGGCGCTCGGTATTGAAAGCCAGCGGCTGTTCGCGGCTGCTGAACGCGAACAGAACATTGTCGCCCGCTGCCATACGCATCTCCTGGCCGGCGCGTTGGTGCAGCGAGGGCTCGGTTTCGCTCTGCTCGACAATCTGACCATACGTGCGCTGCAGCAGGGAGACAGGGCCGACACGTTCAGTGTTCGTTCAATCAAGGGTGCCGAGCCACTGCCGATCATGGCTGTCTACCAGAGCGAGCGTCGCATCAGCAACGCAGCCAGTGTTTTCATCGAATGTTTTGAAGAGGCATTCCGGGGCCTGGTCGCTCGGGCAAGGCATGCCTGAAGTCCTACCCAAGTGTATTTATCGAAGTATAAGTACTGCCTATATAAATACAAGATATCATTTGCCAAACCTATTTTTATTCCTAAACTCGGTCGCGATGGGGACGCCAGGACGGCGAGACACTTGAGGATCGAGATCCCCTGGATCGATCAGACGATCGGTCCCATTCACGATCCGGGGGACTGGAATGAACAAGCTACATTCGGGAGTTGCTGGCATAGCGCGGCTGCTGCCACTGATCACGCTGCTGCCCTTTGCCACCAGCGCACAACAAAACCAGGCAGACGAAGCGCTTGAAGAAGTCGTCGTAACCGGTACCTACATCCAGGGCCTGTCTGAGGAAGCCCTGCCGGTCACGGTGCTGGGTGAACAGGCGATCAAGGATCTCGGCGCCGTCAACATGCAGGACATTCTTGCCTACGTGCCGTCGATCGGTGATTTCGAATTCGAAGACACCAACACCGGAACCAACGGTGCTCGTGGCGACGTTGCAGGCGTTAACATGCGCGGTATCGGTTCCGGCAACACGCTGGTGATGATCAATGGCCGTCGCATGGTCGTGCACCCAACCTACCAGGCCATTAACAACGTGCCGGTGATTTTCTACAACGTCAATTCGATTCCTTCGTCCGCCGTGAGGCGCGTCGAAGTTCTGCGTGACGGCGCATCGGCACTTTACGGTGCTGACGCAAGCGCCGGTGTCGTTAACTTCATCACGCGTACCAGCGACGAAGGCTTCAGCGTTTCCGGCAAGTACGGTGCGGCCAGCGACACCAGCTACGACGAGACGGAAATTTCCGGTCGCGGCGGCTGGTCGCTCAACGGCGGAAAAACGCATCTCGGACTGTTTGCAACGATCTATCAACGATCACACGTCACGCAGGAAGAACTCGGCGAACCGTACTTCACGCTTGATCGTGTCGGTAGCCCCCTGATACCGGAAGAGTGGCGTAACGACAGCCAGTTGCGCAACGACTCGTCATTGACGCCGTACGCGCGCGTCAGCGTGGGTGCACTCAATGCGGAAGGGCGCTTTATCGGTACCACACAGCATGTCAGTCCGACGACCGGCCTGCTGACCAACGGAAGCGGCCCGGCTCGTTACAACTTCAACGAGACACAATGGGCGACGCCCGCAACCGACCGCATCAATTTCATGGCGTCACTGGGACACGATCTTAGCAACGGCATGGAGTTCTTTGGCGATCTGACGTATTACGAATCCAAGACCAACACGCAGCGTGCGGCGAGCCCGCTGGATGACAGTCTCGCATTCCTGATCGTGCCGCCAACCTCGTTTCACAACCCAACCGGCCAGGAAGTCTTGATTCTCGGCTGGCGTCCTGTCGATCTCGGTCCGCGCGTCATCGAAGTAAAGCAGGATGAGTATCGCGCGATGGCCGGTCTTCGCGGCACACGCGGCGAATGGGACTGGGAATCCGCATTGCTGTTCTCCCAGGCGGAAGCAACGGATACCGAAGGCAACCGCCAGGCAAAATCTCTTTTCACCACTCAACTCGAAGTGAACGGACCGGATGCATTGAACCCCTTTGTTGGCCCCGGCGGAAACACGCAGGCAGCGCTTGACGGTATTCGAATTTCAGCGACGGACGTACGTACCTCGCGTATCACCTTGTGGGATTTTCGCGTTAATCGTGATGAGTTGTTCAGCGCGCCGGGCGGCGGCATAGGCTTCGCAGCCGGTGTTGAATGGCGCAACGAATATTACAAGGATGACCGTGATCCACGTCTTGATGGTTCGCAGCCCTTCACGAACGGCGCAATTTTCGATGAGAGTGATGTCATTGGCGTATCGGCTACCTTCGACTCGAGCGCAGACCGTCACACCGGTTCGCTGTACAGCGAAATGTTCATCCCGCTCGTGGGTGAGCAAAACGAAAAATCCTTCACCAAGGCGCTGGAACTGCAACTTGCTGTTCGCTATGAAAACACCTCCGACTTCGGCGACACTACCAAGCCAAAGATCAGCGCTCGCTGGGAACCGTTCAGTGGTTTCTCACTGCGCGCTTCCTACACGGAAGGCTTCCGTGCACCAAACCTGCCGCAGATGAACCAGGGCACGATCATTCGCCGCATCGATGGTGTTGAAGATCCGCTGCGTTCCGATGTGACCGGACTGCCCATCGACACGGGACAGACCTATCGTGTGACAACACGCGTGGCCAACAACAACCTTGGCCCGGAAGATA
Organism: uncultured bacterium; assembly: GCA_963976365.1. Taxonomy (GTDB): domain Bacteria; phylum Pseudomonadota; class Gammaproteobacteria; order Steroidobacterales; family Woeseiaceae; genus UBA1847. The sequence goes on from CAXBKH010000001.1 coordinate 291,957, forward strand.
CCGAAACCTCAATGTTCGGACTCGTGTATGCACCTAAGGACGGCCCGATGGCCGGCTTCCGCGTGACCGCTGACTTCTTCAACATCAAGCAGGTTGGTGTCGTCGGCATGCTGGATCCTGAAGACGCGCTTGATCTCGACGTCATCCTCCGCTCCCAGGGAAGCTCAAATCCGGACGTTATTCGTGCCGCGGTGACAGCCCAGGACCAGGCGGCATTCGATGCCTGGAATATGGCAAACCCGAACGACCAGCGTGTGGCCGTCGGTGTTGCGACCAACATCATCAACCAGTACATGAACCTGGACCCACGCGAAGTCGAAGGCTGGGATGTCGCATTCCAGTACCAGTCGCCCGAGACGGCAATCGGCCAGTTCCTGTTGCGCTTCGATGCCACCAAGATTACGAAGTTCGAACAGCAGGGAACAGCAACTACGGACCTGGTGCGCAGCAACGGCAACCCGGAATGGCGTTCGACCACGAGCCTTGCCTGGGCAAAAGGCAGTTTCAACGGCTCCCTGTCGATGCGCTACGTCGGCGATGTCTACGACACCTCGCTGTATGCGAGCGGTTCGGACATCTCCGGTACCTACGACCCGGTTCTCGATCGTACCTACTGGGATGTTGAGGCATGGAAGGTCTACAACCTCGGGTTGAGCTACTCGTTTGATTCGAGCACGGGCTGGAGCAAGGGTCTTTCGCTGAATGCCGGCGTGCGCAATCTGACCAACGAGAAAGCGCCGTTCGCGGACGAAAGCCCGGGATATTTCTCCGGACTGCACAACACCTACGGTCGTATCGTCTGGGCACAGGCAACGTTTGATTTCTGATAACGTCGCCAGGCACTGATCCGGACGGGGTCGCGGTGTGAACCACGACCCCGTCTTTTTTGGAGGACGGGAACACATGAGAATCTGGATTTCTGTAGTGACGCTTATTGTGCTGTGTCTGGCCGGCGAGTCGGTGCAGGCCGAGGAACGCGTGTTCGCCGGCGCCGTGTCGAGCGCCTCTCCGGAAGCAACGGCTGCCGGCGTGGAAATCCTGGAAGCCGGCGGCAACGCGGTCGACGCGGCGGTGGCCGTGTCACTGGCGCTCGCGGTGACCGAACCGGCGGGTTCCGGTATTGCCGGACAGACAACGATGATCATCAAGCGGCCGGGCAAAAAAGCCGTCGTCGTGCAGGGTACGACCTGGTCGCCGAGGAAAATACCGGACGATGCCGTTCGTGAACAACTGGTTCGCGGTCGAACGGCGTCCAGTGTGCCGTCAACCTTGCGAGTTCTGGACAAGGCGCAGCGTGAGTTTGGCAGCGGCTTGATAACCTGGGCTGCCGCCGTGCAACCGGCGATCGAATACGCCGAGCACGGATTTGTCGTCGGTCCCTTTCGCTATCGCTCTTTTCACAACTATCTTGATGCGTTGCGCGAAGACCCGGCTGCTGCCGCGATATTCATTCGCAAAGACGGTTCCGCCTACCAGGCGGGCGATCGTTTTTACCAGCCGATCCTCGCAGGCACCCTCCGACGCATCGCCGATGACGGCGCAATGGATTTCTACAGCGGCGAGATTGCCGAACTGATTGCAGCCGACATGCAGGCTAACCACGGCTGGATAAGTGCTGCTGACCTGCGTGAATTTCCGGAGCCGCCGATTGTCGACGCCATCCGCCGCGAATATCGCGGCCATACCGTCGAGACGTTACCGCCACCGTTTGGTGGCTGGGTCGTGTTGCGAATACTTGCGGAACTCGAGCAGCTCGAACAGTCAGTGCTGAGTCACGATGATAGCGAGCGGCGCCTGGCGCTAATCGATGCAATGCAGGCGGGTCACGCGGCCCGCAGGATGACACCGATTACGAACTACCGGGACTACGCGGACGATGTCGAGCGCTTGATCGAAAGCGGCGAGACCACGCATTTCTCGGTCGTCGATGGCGACGGCATGGCCGTTGCAGTTACGCAAAGCATCGACAGCTACTTCGGTGCCAAGGTCGCGCATCCCACGCTCGGCTTTCTGTACAACAATTACATGCAGGGGTTCCAGGTCGACGATCCCGATGCGCCATATTATCTTCGTGAACTGGAGATGCCGTTGTCGTCAATGAGCGCAAGCGTTGTTTCCCGCAAAGACCAACCGGAACTCGTACTGGGCAGTCCCGGAAGCGCTCGCATTATCTCTGCTGTCGCGCAGGTGACGAGTCACTGGATCGACATCGGCACCGGCGTCGAGAAGGCAGTCGCTGCCTGGCGCGTGCACGTCATACCCGATGACAAGGCTTACGTCGAAGGACCCGTCGTACCACCCGACTTGCTGGCCGGGCTGGCAGCGCGTGGTATGCAGCTGTCGCGTCCGGCCTACGGGGTTTCTGACAGCCACCTGGATCCGTATTTCGGTGGCGTCCATGCACTGGCGCTTGAGTCCGGCGCGTGGACGGGTGCCGCGGATCCTCGTCGGGACGGTACTGTCGGCATCGCCTGGCGCCAGGGCATCAGCCCTTAGCCTGTTCGGCGCCCCTGAGTACGTTGACTACATTGGTTCCAATATCGGACACCGCGTAGCCGCCTTCCATGACGAACAGCGTCGGTAGATTCAGGCAACCAATGCGATTACCGGCTTCAAGGTAGTCCGGTGTTTTTAATTGAAACTGCGAGATCGGGTCATCGATAAACGTGTCGACGCCGAGAGACACCACCAGGTAGTCGGGTGCGAAATCTGAAATTCGCTGCAAGCCGGTGTCAAGTGCTGCGAACCAGTCTTCTGCGCTGCTTTGCCAGGGCAACGGCAGGTTCAGGTTAAAGCCTTCGCCGCTACCTTCCCCGGCCTCATCCGCGTGCCCAAGGAAGAACGGGTACTCCTGGCGCGGGTCGGCATGAAGCGATACAAACAGAACATCGTCGCGATCGTAGAAAATCGACTGCGTGCCGTTGCCGTGATGGTAGTCAACGTCGAGTATGGCCACGCGCTCGACGCCCTGGTCGAGAAGAAACTGCGCCGCAATCGCTGCGTTGTTAAAAAAGCAGTATCCGCCATAATAATCGGCTGCCGCGTGATGGCCGGGCGGACGGCACAACGCGAAAGCCATGGGCTCGCCATCGATGAGCTTTTGCGCGCCGGTCAATGCGACGTTTGCGCCGGCAGTGATTGCGGTCCAGGTGCCGGCCGTTATCGGCGTTGCGGCGTCGAACGAAAAATACGACAACTTGCCATCGATGTAGTCCGGCTCGATCTGTCGCATGCCGCGCACTGGCCAGTTGAGAGGCAATGCATCGCTGTTTCGTCCCTCGGCCGTCCACAACTCCCAGGCTTCTTCGAGAAACTCGACAAATCGCGCGCTGTGCACGCGTCGTATGGGCTCGAGGCCGAAGTTGTCCGGAACGATGACGTCGCCCAGCCGCGCATCCCTGACCGCGGACAATATATTGTCCGCGCGAGCCGGGAATTCGAAGCAAGGCTGGAATTTTCCGTCATTGAGTTCCCCCTGGCCGTGGTGCAGTCGATGGTCATCGCTGTAGATCGTCAGCATTTCGCTAATTCCGTGGTGGCGAGTAGGCGGCAGTATCGCAAGAACGCTTTGCAATACACAGTGATTGTGCGATCTTCTGGCGCTGCGCGACAAGCTATCAATAAATAAGGAGTAACGCCGTGTTTCGTAAACTACCGATCTGGATTGTTCTGCTGCTTACCGTCGGTGCCTGCTCCAAGCAAGACGCACCTGATCAGGCCGCGACCGAACATTTTGACCTGCTGGTAGCCAATGGCGAAGTCTACGATGGCCTCGGCGGCGATCCGTATCGCGCCGACATCGCGATACGCGGTGACCGAATCGTCGGCATCGGCACCAACCTGGGCACTGCCGATCGAACGATTGATGCAACAGGCCTTGCGGTCTCGCCGGGCTTTGTCAACATGCTGAGCTGGGCCACCGATTCGCTCATCGCTGACGGCCGCTCGCAGAGTGATATACGGCAGGGCGTGACACTGGAAGTCATGGGTGAAGGCTGGAGCATGGGGCCGCTGAGCGACGAAATGAAAGCCGAAGCACCCGGCCAGCAGGGCGACATCAAGTACGACGTCACGTGGACAACGCTCGGCGAATATCTGCAGTTTCTCGAAGACAAGGGTATCTCTACCAACGTCGCCTCGTTCGTCGGCGCAACGACCGTGCGCATCCACGAGCTCGGGTATGCCGATCGGGCGCCGAGCACTGAAGAACTCGAGCGGATGCAGGAGCTGGTGCGGGCGGCAATGGAAGAAGGCGCGCTGGGTGTCGGATCGTCACTGATCTATGCACCGGCATTCTATGCGGACACGAACGAATTGATTGCCCTGTCCAGGGTTGCCGCTGAATACGGCGGCCGTTATATCTCTCACATTCGCAGCGAAGGCGGCCAGTTCGTGGAGGCGGTCGATGAGCTGATCACCATTGCCCGCGAAGCGGGGATCGGTGCCGAGATTTATCACTTGAAAGCCGCCGGAGCGGACAACTTCGACAAGCTCGAAGCGGTGTTCGATCGAATCGAAGCCGCACGGGCCGCGGGCCTCGACATCACTACTGACATGTACACCTACACCGCCGGTGCAACTGGGCTGGACGCGTCGATGCCGCCGTGGGTTCAGGAGGGTGGCTACGAGGCCTGGGCGGAGCGCCTCAAAGATCCGGCAATCCGAAAACGCCTGCTGACAGAAATCGCGACACCGGCGGATGACTGGGAAAACCTGTATCTCTCGGCCGGCAGTGCGGACAAGATCTTGCTGGTGGGCTTCAAGAACCCTGAGTTGAAACCCCTGACCGGCAAGACGCTCGCCGAGGTTGCGGCAATGCGAGAGACGTCGCCTGTTGAGACGATGATGGATCTTGTCATCGAAGACGGCAGTCGCGTTGGCACCATTTACTTCGTCATGTCCGAAGACAACGTGAAAAAGAAGATTGCGAAGCCCTGGATGGCGTTTGGGTCGGACGCGGAATCCCTGGCACCCGAAGGCGATTTCCTGCTGTCGAATCCGCACCCTCGCGCTTACGGAACGTTCGCGCGCCTGCTCGGCAAGTACGTGCGCGAAGAAAACGTGATTTCGTTGCAGGAGGCCGTTCGGCGACTGACAAGCCTGCCAACCGGCAACCTGAAAATCGCGGAGCGCGGGCAGCTCAGGCCAGGTTTCTATGCCGACATTGCAATCTTCGATCCGGCAAGAATTCAGGACCACGCGACCTTCGCCGACCCGCACCAGTATTCGACTGGTGTCGAGCATGTCATCGTGAATGGCGTACCGGTCCTGCTCGATGGTGAGCATACCGGCGCGACGCCGGGTCAGTTTGTGAAAGGGCCCGGCTACCGGCAGAATGATCGATAACCACAATCAACAAGAGCTGGCAAAGGCCCGAGAAAAATGAACGAACAAATCGACCTCACCGCACACTGGGTCGGCATCCTGTCGCTAATCTTATTCGTACTGGCGTATGCAGCAGTTATCGCCGAAGAATACACGCACATGCGCAAGTCCAAGCCGGTTCTGCTTGCCGCGGGCCTGATCTGGGCGCTGGTCGGTTACCAGTATGCACAGGCCGGTCATTCGGCTATTGCCGAGGAGGCGATCGACCATTTTCTGATCGAGTTTGCTCAGCTCTTTTTGTTTCTCCTCGCGGCGATGACCTACGTCAATGCGATGAGCGAAAGAAATGTGTTCAACGCCCTGCGCTCCTGGCTGACGAGCAAGGGGTTTAGCTACCGAAGCATTTTCTGGATTACCGGCGTGATGAGCTTTTTCCTGTCGCCAGTGATCGATAACCTGACAACTGCGCTGGTAATGTGTGCCGTTGTCCTGGCGATTGGCCAGGGGCAGCCAAAGTTCATTACCGTGGCCTGTATCAACATCGTTGTCGCGGCGAACGCGGGCGGTGCATTCAGTCCGTTTGGCGACATCACGACATTGATGGTCTGGCAGCGTGGTCTGATTGAGTTCCAGACATTTTTCGCGCTGTTTATTCCGTCTGCCGTCAACTATCTTGTGCCCGCCGTTCTGATGTCGTTTGCCGTGCCAAAGGAGACGGCTAAGGCCAGCAAGTCACGCGAGCGTACCAAACCCGGGGCGAAGCGAATTGTGCTGCTTTTTGTAACGACCGTCGCCACGGCGGTCACCTTCCACAATGTCTTTGGCTTGCCGGCATTCATGGGCATGATGACCGGACTCGCGTTTCTCAAACTGTTCGGCTACTACCTGCGAATGACATCAAGAGTCTTGGAGTCCGAACGGACGCAATACCAGTCGGTCGGTGAGGTCACTCCGTTTGACACCTTCAAGGAAGTCGCGCGGGTTGAGTGGGACACGCTGTTGTTTTTCTTTGGCGTCATTTTGTGCGTCGGTGGCCTGGGATTCATCGGCTACCTCGAACACATGTCGGTATTCCTGTACAACGACCTGGGCGCGACAGTCGCGAACATCATCGTCGGCATCCTGTCGGCGCTCGTCGACAACATTCCGATCATGGTCGCCGTCCTCGAAATGAACCCGACGATGGACATGCAGCAATGGTTGCTTGTCACGATGACGGCCGGTGTTGGCGGCAGCATGTTGTCCATCGGCTCCGCCGCCGGCGTTGCACTGATGGGCCAGGCACGGGGTCACTATACGTTTTTCGGGCACCTTCGCTGGACGCCCGCCATCGCACTCGGTTACTTTCTGAGTATCTGGATTCACTTCCTGGTAAACGCACGATTCGCAACCTGACCGAACTCGACCAACTCAGTGCGCTGGACAAAGAGCTTGTCGGTGCGTCGCGTGACATCAAGGTCTTGTCCGAAATTGCCTGGGAGCCGGCGCTACAACGACCGTTTATCCAGCGCTGGGAGCGCGGCAATCCGGCGCTCCCGGAAGTCAGCTACGATCCGGTCGATTATTCGTCGCAGATACGGCAGCTCGATTCAATCATCCGGCGTGCGTCCGCGCTGGATCACCCGCTCGCGGACTACCTCAAAGATACGGCGCAATCCTATATCGACGTCGCACGGCTGATAGGCAGCCTCGGTACGAAACAAATGACCGAATTGTCGATCGGTATTTACGGCCGCCCGGGCAATCCGATCACCGGAGGCGAAGGAACAACCAGCCTTGATGCGGCGAAGTACTTTATCGATGTTGGCGCCGAATTTTATGCAACCAACCTGCTTCGCGATGCCGACTATTGCCTGAGTGCGCAAACGATCAAGGACGATCTGGAAGCAGGCCTTAGAGAGGTATTCGACGATGGCTTGATCAGTGTCGTGGTCGACTCCGGCCTGGCCGCCAAGGCTGCGGCAGGCGCAACCCGAATTCGCCTGCGCGACTCAACCTGTTTTTCACCGTACGACGCACAGCAACTACTGCAGCATGAAGTCTTCGTGCACTCGCTGACCGCGCTTAACGGTCGCTCGCAAGGCACGATCAGTGCAATGAGCCTCGGGGCACCGCGCACAACAGCGTCACAGGAAGGACTCGCGACTTTCGCCGAACTGGTGACCGGGTCGATCGATATCTCCCGCCTTGAACGCATCGCCATGCGAATCATCGCGATCGACATGGCGCTCAACGGAGCGGACTTCATCGACGTATTTCGCTACTTCGTGGACACGGGACTACCGCTCGCGGAATGCTACAACTCGACGATGCGTGTATTCCGGGGTGCGCCGGTCAGCGGCGGGCACGCGTTTACGAAAGACTCGGTCTACCTGCGCGGCATGCTCGAGGTTCACACATTTTTCCGCTGGGCATTCAAAGAGCAAAAGTTTCGTTTCTGTCAGCACTTCTTCGCCGGTCGCATGACACTCAACGATGTCGTTCGCTATGAATCGTTTTTCGAAGATGGCACCTTGAGCCAGCCGAAGTACCTGCCGCCGTGGATGACACGCACGGCCGGCCTCGGCGGATATCTCGCTTTTTCTGTATTTGCAAATACAATTAACCTGGCCGGGGTGCAAACCGAACACGATTTCTATGATTTGATACGCGACTGATACGGCCGCACAGAGGCGGCAATCGAGGGAGCCATGAGCTACGAAGAAACCCCTGAACCACAGTGCAAACCGGTATCCGGCAGCATCGAGCTGCGCGTCGAGCCGAAAGAAAAAAGCCTTGGCGAGTTCACGGTAAGACGGGTATTGCCATCGGTCGATCGCCGCAAAGTCGGTCCGTTTGTGTTTTTCGATCACTTAGGACCGGCTGAGTTTCCGCCGGGCAAGGGCATCAATGTGAGGCCGCATCCGCACATCGGACTCGCGACAATAACCTATCTATTCGACGGTGAGATCATGCACCGTGACAGCCTTGGCTATGCACAGGCAATCCGTGAAGGCGCGGTCAACCTGATGACGGCGGGCAAAGGCATCGTGCATTCGGAGCGTGCCGGCGACGACCTGCACGAGGTGTCCATGCTGCATGGCATCCAGTCCTGGATGGCGCTGCCAACGGACAAGGCTGAAATGGATCCTGCGTTCGAACATTTTCCGGCAGACGTACTGCCGGACTTCGAAGTCGAAGGCGCGCATGTCCGCGTAATCATGGGCGCGGCATATGGCCACACGTCCCCGGTGACCGTCCACTCACCGACCGTGTACCTCGCATGCGAGATGCCGGCCGGAAAAACGTTGTCATTGCCGGATGATTACGACGAGATCGCAGTGTATGTCGTAAGCGGCAAAGTCCGGATCGACGACGAAGCGTATTCGGGCGGTGTGTTGGCCGTGGCCAGTCCGGGTGCCACGGTTACGGTGAGTGCCGAAGAGCCGTGCCGTTTCATGGTGATCGGCGGTGACGCCATCGGTGAGAGAAAAGTATGGTGGAACTTTGTCGCCAGCTCAGCCGAACGCATGGAGCAGGCGAAGCGGGACTGGAAAGAAGGCCGCTTCGGCACAGTGCCCGGCGATGACGAGTTCATTCCACTGCCGGAATAGCATCGGCACCAGGATCAGAACCTAACGTTGAAAGTCGCTACCGCAATATGATTGCTTGTATCCTCAGCACTATCCCGCCACACGAACTGATTCATGTAGGCAGTGGTCAGTGTCAGCTTGTTGCTTAACGTCCAGCCCACGCCAACAAGCGTTCGGTTTTGGGCAAGCCTCGATTGTCCGCCCCAGTCCGTGTCGTTCAGGTTGTAAAAGGGTTCGAGGCTGACGATCAGGTTTTTGTCACCCTGCGTTCCGATCGGTCGGGAGTATTGTGCTCTGAATCGCAACACAAGACCGACGTCATCACCGGTGCTCGGGTTCTTCTCTTCGAGCCGCGCACGCATCGTCAATGCGCCGTCGAGAACGTTGCCGGCTTTCCAGTTCAATTGTTGCCAGTAGCGGTTTTCGAATGACCGCGAGCCGGACGTGTTCTCGGATTCAATACGTGCATAGCCTGCCCACAGCTGCAGGTTCTTGCCCGGTCGATAGCCGATGCCGGGGCGCGCGAGCAATTGCGTCGCTCCACTGCCGATGTCCTGCAGGCGAAGCTGTGCGTCGAAAGTGTACGACCAGCGGCTGTCCCCTGTATCCGATGAAAAAGTATCGGTGGTTGAGAACACGGCCCAAAGGCCGATATTGTTATCGGTTGCGTTTGCGGTATGCATCGCAGCAAGGCCACTCGCCGCAAGGACCGCGGCGGCCGAGATTTTTAAACGCCTGTTCGCCTGAATCATTTAAACTCCATCTGCAATACCACGCAGAAAAGCCGCCGGAATTCGGCGGGGCGCGGACTCTATCAGGCCTGTTCGCCTACTTCCACTGGCAACAGCTACAGTTGACCGATCGCATAAAAGAAGCCAAAACAATGCATGCACACGATATCGTCATTTTCTGCGGGATTCTGCTGGCCGGTTTTGTTTGCCAGTGGATAGCCTGGCGGGTAAAGCTGCCCGCGATCCTTTTTCTGCTGATTTCCGGTATTGCCGCAGGGCCGGTGCTGGGCTGGCTCGATCCAAGCGCACTGCTGGGTGACTTGCTGGTGCCGCTGGTTTCGATCTCGGTTGCGATCATCCTGTTCGAAGGAAGCCTGACGCTCAAGTTTTCAGAGCTCCGTGGTCATGGTGCGGTGGTGCGCCGGCTCGTGACTTACGGTGTTGCCGTTACCTGGCTGATGGCGAGCCTGGCCGCGTACTACCTGTTGCACTGGGATGCGTACCTGTCTGCCCTTTTCGGTGCCATCGTAACGGTAAGCGGGCCAACGGTCGTCATGCCGTTGCTGCGATCCGTTCGACCGACCGCCGGCGTGTCGAGCGTGCTGCGCTGGGAGGCCATACTGATCGACCCGCTGGGCGCCATTCTCGGTCTGATCGTTTTCGATTTCATTATTGCCGCGCAGACGGCCGACGGTGCCATACACGCGTCGATTTCGGTACTGACTATTGTTGCAGCAGGCAGTGCGCTGGGTGCAATCGGCGGTTACGTTTTCGGTCTCGCAATTCGCAGGCGCCTGATACCGGATTTTCTGCGTGAGTACGCGAGCCTCGCCGCGGTACTGGGGATATTCGCAGCCGCCGAAGCCATACACGGCGAATCGGGTCTGCTTGCGGTGACGGTGATGGGCATCTGGCTCGCGAACATGCGACACGTCGATCTGGAAGACGTTCTCAGCTTCAAGGAAAGCATCACGCTTGTGCTGGTTGGTGGGCTGTTCATCTTGCTTGCCGCGCGCCTGAATCTCGATGCGCTGATCAGTATTGGCGTGGGTGCACTGATGATTGTGTTGTTGTTGCAGTTTGTTGCCGGACCGCTGCGCGCATTTCTTTGCTCCATCGGCAGCCCGCTCACCTGGCGTGAGCGCCTGTTTGTCGGCTGGGTATTCCCGCGCGGTATCGTTGCCGCGGCTATTTCGGCGCTGTTTGCATTACGCCTCGAAGAACGCGACCTGGCGGGTGCGGACAGTCTTGTTCCGCTGGTGTTCACTGTCATCATCGGTACCGTCATCCTGCAGAGTCTGACCGCGCGGCCGCTGGCGCGTTTTCTGAATGTCGCTGAGCCCGAACCGACTGGAATCCTGATCGTTGGCGCGAACGAGGTCGCCCAGGTTATTGCGAAGGAAATGCTTGAGACCGGCCGAAAAGTCGTGGTGGTCGATTCGCATTTCGCGAGTATCCAGGAGGCGCGAATGAAGGGCATACCGACCTTCTACGGTAGCGCCGTTTCGACTTACGCTGATGAGCACCTCGATCTCACCGGCCTCGGTACGCTGCTGTCGCTGTCGCGACAGCCCGGACTGAACGAACTGGCCTGCGTGCGCTTCGCCGAGGATTTCGGTCGCGACCATGTCTTTACGATCAGCAATCACGTGCAGGGCGAGCATGACAAACACAAGGTCACGGGCGAAAGCCGCGGTCGCGTGCTACTGGGAGACGAGCTATCGCTCGAGGCTTTGCAGCAGCGAATCGATGCCGGTCAAAAACTGAAAACAACCAAACTGTCCAGCGAATTTACGTTCGAGGCCTACCTCGAAAAGCACCCCAAGCGGCAGCCGGTGTATTTCATCGACGACGACGGGCAGGTGCACTTTCCGGTCATCGACAGCAAGTTCTCGCCGAAAGCCGGCTGGACGGTATCGGCGTTCGCAGAGGCCTAATCTTCGGGTGGCAGCCGGAGAACAGAAATCCGGGTGGCGTGGCGTCCGGATGTTTCGTCAACGGTGAGGCGGAAACCGTCCGTCTCCAGGACGTCGCCAACCTCCGGAATGCGTTCCAGCCGCTCCATGAACAGGCCCGCCAGCGTATTGCTGAGGCTGCCGGATTCAACGATGAGTCCGAACTCGCGGGCCGCATCGGAGATAGAGATGCCGCCATCGACCGTCCAGGCCATGTCGGTTAGTCTGCTGACGTTATAACTGGCTTCAATCTTATCCTTCTCGTCGCGAATCTCGCCGACGATCTCTTCCAGCAGGTCCTCCAGCGTGACGATACCGGCGATCTCGCCGTATTCGTCGACAACAATCGCCATGTGCACGGAATCGGCACGCAGTGTTTCGAAGGTTTTCGAAACGGTTTGGCGCTCCGGAACGAATACCGGCGCGCGACAAATTACGTCGAGTTCTTTCATCGGATCGGCCGTGCCATCGATCTCCGCCTGGAAGAGATCTTTCTGCAACACGATGCCAAGCACGTTGTCGTCGGCGTCAATCAGCGGAAAACGGGAATGGCGAGTCGTCGCAATACGCAGCCGGTTTTCCTCCATGCTCAGCGCAGTATTCAGAACGGTCACGTCACGGCGAGGAATCATGACCCAACCAATCGGACGTTCGTCGAGTTCGATCAGGTTTTTCATCATGCGCGCACGAGTTCGCGAGATCTTGCCGTGCTCCCTGGACGTTGCGAGCACACCCTTGAGTTCCTGCAGTGTCAGTGCTTCACCATGCGTGCCCTCCTCGACGCCGAGCAGGCGCAGTGTTCCGCGGGAGGCGCGATCCAGCAACCAGGTGAGTGGAAAGGCAATCCAGTAGAACACCTGCAACGGGTAGGCAGTCATCTTGGACACCCGTTCCGGTTGCCGAATGGCGAAGGACTTCGGCACTTGTTCCCCAATCACGATGTGCAATGACGAGAAAATCAGGAAGCCGGTGAGAAACGCAATATTGTGAATCAAGGCGTCGGACAATCCGAGCGGATGAAGAAGCGGCGTCAGCAGTGCGGCGACCGCGGGTTCACCGATCCAGCCCAGTCCGAGGGATGCCATTGTTATGCCCAGCTGACAAGCCGCCAGATAAGATTCGAGGTGCGCCAGTATTGTGACCGTCATTCGCGCCGTGCCGCTGCCGCCGTCAGCTTCCATCTCCAGCCGAAATCCCTTGGCCTTGACCAGGGCAAACTCCGCTGCCACGAAAAACGCATTTGCTGCCAGTAAGGCAACAACAGCGATCAGGCTCATTCCAACGCTGGACATAGTATTGTTGTTCCGATTGATTTTGCGAGAGCCCGATTGTAGTTGACGGGCGCTCGAAATAAGCGGCAAATACGAATTGAAACAGCAATTGAGTGAAAAATGACTGAAAAAGACACCGAGCTGGTCGCTCTGGGCTGGCGCGAGTGGGTCGAATTGCCACACCTGGGCCTGAAGCACGTCAAGGCCAAAGTGGACACCGGGGCGCGGACCTCGTCTTTGCACGCTTTTGAAGTGCGCGATTTCGAGGACGACGGAATTCACCGCGTGGAGTTCAAGATGCATCCCAACCAGCACGACAAGGACAGCGTCGTTGTGTGCGTTGCCAATATCATCGATCAGCGAGAGGTGCGAGACTCCGGCGGGCACCGCGAGAGCCGCTGGGTGATCGAAACCCCAATACGGATCGGACCGCATACGTGGAATGTGGAACTGAACCTGACATCAAGGGATGACATGTTGTTTCGCATGTTGCTGGGCCGTACGGCGTTGCGCGGGCGCGCAATCGTCGATCCTGCCCGTTCGTTTCTAGTCGGTAAACGCCGCAAGAAGAAAAAGGAATAGAGTGTGGCCAGGAACAAAGCAATCAAAGTTGCCGGTGTGGAGGTTCTGCCCGGCGAGCGCAAGGCAGTCAATATCCCGATCGCCGATCTTTACACCGGCACCTCCCTTTCTATGCCGGTCAAAGTGTACTGTGGCAAGCAAGCGGGTCCGGTGCTGTTTGTCTCGGCGGCAGTGCATGGTGACGAACTCAACGGCGTTGAAATTATCCGGCGCGTGATGCAGCAAAAAGCACTGCGACGCATCCGCGGCACGCTCATCGCCGTACCGGTGGTTAACGTACACGGGTTTCTGAATCAGTCGCGCTATCTTCCCGACCGCCGGGACCTCAACCGCTCCTTTCCGGGCAGCAGCAAGGGTTCGATCGCATCCCGAATGGCGCATACCTTTATCAAAGAGATTGTGTCAAAGGCGGACTGCGGCATCGACCTGCATACCGGGGCGATCAACCGTTCAAATTTTCCACAGATCCGGGCCAACCTTAACGATGTGGAAACAAAGAAAATTGCGCGCGCTTTCGGTGCGCCGGTAATACTCGACGCATCCATTCGCGACGGCTCCCTGCGGTCCTGCGCGGCAGAGCGCGGCTTTCCTATGCTAGTATACGAAGCAGGCGAAGCCCTGCGTTTCGACGAAATGTCGATAAAAGCTGGCTTGCGAGGAGTTCTAAGAGTCATGCGGCATCTCGAGATGCTGCCCCCGGTCCAATCAAAAGCGGTGATCGAGCCGGTCATCGCGGCATCCACGAGCTGGGTGCGTGCACCGGTCAGCGGTGTCGTCAGTCGCAAAGTCAAGCTGGGTACCCGAGTTGTCGAAGGTCAGCAGCTCGCGGTTGTCGGCGACCCGCTCGGGGAATTTCAAGACAAGGTTCTCGCACCGTTCGATGGCATCGTCATCGGACGAAGTAATTTGCCGCTGGCCCACGAAGGCGACGCATTATTTAACGTCGCCGACTTCAAAAGCGTTGCTCGTGCCGAGACCAAAGTCGAGGAATTTGCAGCCATTCACGGCGAACAAGAGGATTAACCAATGAAGATTGCAGTTCTGTCGACGAACAAGAATTTGTATTCAACGCGGCGGCTGGTCGAGGCGGGACTGGAGCGTGGGCACCAGATGCCGGTGATCAATCACAAGCGTTGCTACATGAACATTGCGAGCAGCAAGCCGGAAATTCACATTGACGGCAAAGCCATTGAAGGCGTTGACGCCATCATCCCACGTATCGGCGCTTCTGTGTCTTTTTACGGCACTGCTGTGGTTCGCCAGTTCGAAGTCATGGGCGTGTACTCGGTCAACGAATCCGTTGCCATCACCCGCTCGCGTGACAAGCTGCGCGCCTCACAGTTGCTGGCGCGCAAGGGCTTGGGCTTGCCCGTCACCGGCTTCGCCAATGCACCCGGTGATACTGACGACTTGTTGAAGATCGTTGGCGGTGCACCCGTCGTAATCAAGTTGCTTGAGGGTACGCAGGGAGTTGGCGTGGTGCTTGCAGAAACCGACAAGGCCGCAGAAAGTGTGATCGAGGCGTTTCGCGGCTTGAAGGCCAACTTCATGGTGCAGGAATTTATCAAAGAAGCAGGCGGCGCAGATATTCGCTGCTTCGTCGTTGGCGACAAGGTCGTCGCGTCGATGATGCGTAAGGGCAAGGAAGGTGAGTTCCGCTCGAACCTGCATCGCGGTGGTTCGGCGAAACTGATCAAAATCACACCGGAAGAGCGCAAAACAGCCGTTCGCTCTGCGCAGGTGATGGGATTGAATGTTGCCGGTGTCGATTTGCTTCGGTCTGCGCGCGGCCCGGTGGTTATGGAAGTCAATTCAAGTCCGGGCCTTGAAGGTATCGAGAACGCGACGCAAAAAGATGTCGCCAGCATGATCATCGAGTTCATCGAAAAGAATGCGCGTGAAGGCCGCACCAGGACGCGCGGCAAGGGGTAAGTCAAAGGGTTGTTGCAGGCGTCATGTGGAGAAGCGGATGGAAAAAGATGACAAGACTTCCGGCAAGCGGATTCTGGAGATCATTCGCAGCGGCTTGCCGCCGGAAGCCATCGGTAGTGCGCTTGACGGGCTTGACCATGCGGAACTGCTGCACTCGGTTTTAACCTTAAAAGATGAGAACCAGCGCGAACTGCTCGCCGCATTGACGCCGCATCGAGCGGCGTCATTGGTCGAAGAGTTCCCCGACTCGCACACGGCCGAACTGATTGAGGAAATGCCGGCTGGCGATGTTGCGTCAATTGTTGAGGAACTGTCGAGTGACCATCGCGCCGATGTTCTGGCGGAACTCGACAGGGATGACGCCGATGCGATCATTGCCGAACTTGACGAAGAAGATGCCAACGAAATCCGCGAGCTGATTTCCTATCCGCCGGACCAGGCGGGCGGTCTGATGATGACAGAGTTTGCCTCGTACCCGATGGGCAAGACGGTACGCGAAGTTGTCGAAGACCTGACCGGCGATGCAGTCGACTACCAGCTACTGACCGTTCACTACGTCTACGTCGTCGTGAAATCGAAAAAACTCAAGGGCGTCATCCGGCTGCGTGACCTGGTTTTTGCTGACCCGACCAAAAAGATTGGCGACATTGTCACGCCGGCACTCACCGTGTCACCGGAAGCCGACCTTGAGAAACTCGAGGAGTTCTTCGATGCTCATGACATTGCAGCGGTACCGGTGGTGGATTCACGGCAGTTTCTGCTCGGCATTGTCAGGCGCCGTGCAGTTCTCGAAGCGCTGGCGGAAAAGTCCGAAGCCGATCACCTGAAAGCGGCCGGTATCATCGGTGGCGATGAACTACGCAGTATGCCGGTCCTGTTGCGCTCGAAGCGGCGACTCGCCTGGCTAAGCATCAATATCGTCCTGAATATCATGGCCGCCAGTGTTATTGCATTCTATGAAGACACCTTGACGGCAGTGATTGCGTTGGCGGTTTTTCTGCCGATCGTTTCCGACATGAGCGGTTGTTCCGGCAACCAGGCAGTAGCGGTGAGCATGCGCGAGCTTACGCTCGGCGCTGCCATGCCCCGCGATGTGTTTCGTGTCTGGCGCAAGGAGGCCATTGTCGGCCTGATCAACGGCCTGGCGCTCGGCTGTCTGCTTGGGCTCGCCGCCTGGGCGTGGAAGGGTAACCCGATACTCGGCCTGGTTGTCGGCGGTGCACTTGCCGTGAATACGGTGGTCGCTGTATCGATCGGCGGTACAGTGCCCCTGATATTGAAACGACTGAAGCTCGATCCTGCGGTCGCGTCGGGCCCGTTGCTGACGACGGTCACCGACATGTGCGGCTTCATGCTATTGCTGGGTCTCGCCAGCATGGTCCTGCCCGCGATCAGTTAGAGCCATTTTCGCCAGCGGAAGTAGCTGACGAGGCCAACCAGGCAGACGGCCATCAGGACCGCGGAATACAGAAAACCTTGCGGATTCTCAGTGCCGGGCAGACCGGCAACATTCATGCCGAGGACACCGGTGACAAAAGTCAGCGGCAGGAATATCGCTGCAACGATCGACAGCAGATACATGCGCGAATTCTGTTCGAGCGCGACTCGGTTCATCAGTTCTTCCTGGGTAACCAGCGCATTCTCGCGAACAAGGTCCAGATCCTCGACCTGCCGAATGACGTGGTCGGCGATCTCTCGCAAGTCGAATGCTTCGTCATCGGAAAGCATGGCCGCGTTCGAACGCGCAATCCGGTCGAGCGCTTCCCGCTGCGGTGCCAGGTGACGACGTATCGCGGCCGCCTGGCGACGGACAATACCCAGCTTGCCACGGATTGCCTCGATGTTGCCGCCCGACATACTGTCGTCCAGCTCGTCGATCATTTGCTCAATATTCTCGATCGCCGCTTCAATACGCTCCGACAAGCAGACGGTGAGATCGACCAGGAACTCGCCGGACGTTTTCGGGCCTTTGCCGGCGATCAGTTCGCCCTGAAGGTCGTCAAGTGACAGGGCCTTGCGGCGGTGGCTGGTGACGATGCGGTGTTTTTGCAGCGACATGCGGATTGCGATCATGTCATCCGGGACGGCGCCCGGATTCATGTTGATGCCGCGCAGGATGACCACCAGGCTATTGGCTTCGGCGACCGATCGAGGCCGGGTTTCACCGGTCAGCAGGATCGACGCGACATTCGGGTCCAGTCCACTCTGGTGCTCGAGCCATTCACAGCCATGCTGGTTATTCTGGTTGACATCGACCCACAGCACGCCGTCGGCCTCGGTCCAGGCATCCACCTCGTCGTCGTTCAGGCTGCGAGCACCGCCCTTGCCATCCAGCAACATCGCAATTTTGAAACGTCTGCTTGTCAATACCATCTAAGTCTCAAGTGTTTCCGTCATGGCAAACTGTCACAATTCATTCAACGAACAAGACTTTACCGCCGCACGCAATGAATTCACACCGAAAAACGCTGCCGAAGCCCGCGCAGCCAGCGAGTATCCGCTTGCTGGCGGTATTCGCATTGGCTGGTTTCACCTGCAGTGCCCCGGCAGAGGTCGTTTTCAAGGGCCTTGATGACCGGCAGGAACAAAACGTTCGTGCGCTTTCAACGCTGGCGACCACGGAGTGCGACTCAGCACGGTGGCGGGTGGAGCGACTGTATCGAGACGCTGACAAGAATATCCGGGAAGCATTGCGAGCACTGGGTTACTACAGTTCCACGATCAACAAGTCGCTTCGCTGGGATGACAGTTGCTGGCATGCCGAGTTTGATATTCAGCCTGGCGACCCCGTGCGGTACCGTAGCGTCAACATTGATATCACCGGCGATGCGTCCGGCGATGTGATGTTTCAAAGTCGTATTGCCGGCAGTCGACCGGCGATCGGCGATATTCTCGATCATGGGCAGTACAGCGGCTATAAGTCGAGCGTGCTGCGTGCCGCGACCAACACCGGGTTCTTCGATCTCGATCTCAAGTCCAGCAAGGTCACCGTCGACAAGGCAGCGCGTTCGGCCGATCTGTTGATGGAGATCGATAGCGGACAAAAATACAAATTCGGTGCGGTTAAGTTTAGCGAAGGAATCCTGCACGATCATGTATTGCAGGGCTATACGGATATCCGGCCGGGCGACCCCTACGCCGCAAAGTCGATCAATGATCTTTACGAGGCATTAAGTGGCAGCAGTTACTTCGCATCCGTTTCGATCAAGACGGAGCCGCTGGACACGACAGCCAAGGTAGTGCCTGTCACCGTTGACCTTGTGCCGGCCAAACGGCAGGTGTATTCCATTGGCGGCGGGTTTACGACCGATACCGGGCCGCACGGTCGCATCGGCTTTACGAATCGCCGCATAAACCAGAAGGGACACCAGTTCGAAAGCAAACTGTTCGGGTCCACTGTGCTTAGCGAACTCAACGCAAGTTACCGCTGGCCGAAACGGGATCCGCGCCGCGAGTGGTTCAGCATCGTGACGGGCTTCCAGCACGAGGAAACCGACACCAGCGAACAGGACAGTTTCAAACTCGGCTTTCTTCGTTCCAAAAGCCTGGGTACTCGCTGGCTGCAGACGCGCTATGTCGACTATGCCTACGAGGACTATACCGTCAGTGACCAGAGTTCAATCAGCGAGCTGATTATTTTCGGCACGAACTGGGAGACGGCGACCGGTCGAGCGCTGAGCCGCGCAACCCAGGGATACCGGTTCAGCTTCGATATTCGAGGGGCGAGCGACAACCTGGGCTCCGATACCAGCTTCGCGCAGATTCGAGCGAAGGCGAAATGGGTTCGTTCGCTCGGCGAGAAAACCCGCTTTCTTGCACGGACGAGCCTCGGCATTACATCCAAAGACGATCTGTCTGAACTGCCGGCGTCGGTGCGTTTCTTTGCCGGCGGCGACAACAGTGTGCGCGGCTACGATTTTGAATCCCTTGGGCCGACAGACTCGACGGGCGCGGTGATCGGCGGCAGTCATCTGATCGATGTAAGCCTGGAAATCGACCGGCTGTTTCGAGATAAATGGGCGGTCGCGGTTTTTGTCGACGGCGGCGATGCGTTTAACAACACCCATATCAAACTGAACACCGGTGTTGGCATCGGTCTTCGCTGGTATTCGCCGGTCGGACCGATTCGGCTCGATCTCGCGCATCCGCTGGACGACCCGGACAAAGACTTTCGGATTCACATCAGCCTCGGGCCGGACCTGTGATGCAGCGCATCGGGAAATGGCTAAAGCGCAGCCTCTTGCTGATTATTGCACTCGGCGTTGTGCTGCTCGCAATCGTTACGCTGGTCCTGAACACCGAGTCAGGTACTCGCTGGGTACTGAATCGGATCGGCGGGGCGATCCCGGGCGAGATTGTCGCCGATGAATTCACCGGCACACTGTGGAGCGGGCTTTATTTTCCCCGCGTCAGCTACATCGACGACAGCCAGCGAATCGACGCGACAGAATTTGGTGTCAGCGTAAACTGGCCAATGCTGGCGGCCGGACGAATTCCGCTCAGGGCCGTCAGCGCTGCAAGCTTCAAGCGCACCAGTCTCAGTCCCGCGCCGGAGCCGCCGGAGCCACTCGAAGTTGCCATGTCGCCGCTGCCACTAAGCCTCAGTATCGCAAGCGGCACTATTGGTCGTTTCGACCTGGTCAATGCAACGTCGAGTTTCTATCTTGAGGACATCTCGTTTGCCCGCGCGCGCCTGACAGGTAGCACCATTCGGGTTGCATCGCTGCAGGCATCGAGAGATTCGATTGATGCATCGGTTTCGGAGTTTTCCATGACGCTGAGTGGCGATGTGCCCATCGCCGCGCAGCTTCGCTGGGCGCTTGAAGACGATTTCCTGTCCGGTGCCGGGAAAATTCAGGGTTCGCTTGCCGAGCTCAAGTTCGACCAGGCGATTCAGGGCGAGTATGCGAGCACGGCGACGGGAACGATACGACTGTTGAATCGAATTGAGCCCGAAGTCGAAGCCAGGGTGAGCTGGGACCGATGGGTTTTCGGCAATGCGGTGTTGCTCAATGGCGAGGTCGATGGCGGTGGGTTGATGGATTCCTACGACACGGAGTATCGGGCGACGGTCGTTGTTGGCGACCTCGAGCCTTTCGCCATAAGCGGTACCGCATCGGGAAATACTCGTGAGCTGACCGCTTACACAGCGGATGTCGTGGCCGCGATTGGCAATGCCAATGCGAAAGGACAACTCACCTGGTCGCCAGCGTTTTCAACATCGGCGCTTGTCCTGGCGTCAGATATCAACCCCGCTGAACTTAGAGATGAGTTGAGCGGTCGTTTCGATGCCACCGCCGAAATCTCGGTCGATGACGTCGGTGTCGTAACCGTACGAAACCTCATTGCGGCCGGCGTACTGAACGATGCGATGCTTAATGCCAGCGGTGATCTGGTTGTTGCAGCGGATCAGCAGCAATGCACCGGCTGCCTGCTCAGCGTGGGAAAAAACAAACTTCGAATTGACGGCGGGCTGGCAAAGAATGCGCTGGCCCTGTCCTATTCGCTGAATGCACCGACGTTGCAAGAGTTGTGGCCCGATCTCGAGGGTGCGGCGGTCGGCGGCGGCAAAATTTCCGGTACGGTTGAACGGCCCGGCATTGTTACGAACATCGAACTGCGGGATTTCGCCTACCAGGAAACGCGGATCGGCGCGGTGACGCTCCAGGCGGAGGGCAGTGGCGAGAAACTGGATGTAACGGCGGACTGGGCGTACGAAACGCTGACAGTGAGCGCACAAGGCACAGTAGCGTATCAGGACGAGACACTTGCCGGATCCATTCGCAGGGCAACCGTTCGCGAGCAGCGTGCTGGCGAGTGGTCACTTGCACAGGCGCTCGCGTTCAGCCTCGCGAAAAATGCGATCGATGTCGAGCAGCACAACTGGACGGGCGCCAACGGTGTGCTGCGCGTCGACACGTTGACGATGCAGGGCGACGAGGTTCGACTGAAAGCATCGCTCGAAGAAATGCCGCTGCAGGTCGCGGCAACGTTCCTGCCGAGTAACTTCGAGCTATTGGGACACGCAAATGCCGACGTCGATATCTCAAGAACAGCAGGCCAGTGGTCCGGCCCGATTCTCTGGCGGCAGGTCGGCACCGTATTGCGGGTCAGCGAGTTCAACGACGAGTTTACCGATGTGACGATTCCGCGGGCCGAAGTCGATGCGATGCTGATTGATGGCGGTGTGACAGCGAAGGCAGTTTTGGCGATCGAGCCGGGGGTGATTGGCGAACTGGATTTTCAGCTCGAGGCATTGGCGGCGGATGCGCCGCTGAACGCAAACCTCAAACTGCAGGGTGAAGACTGGAGCTGGATTTCCGCCGTGGTGCCACAGATTGATCGTTTCGGCGGAGCGATCAGCGCCGCAATCAACGCTTCGGGACCGCTGAACGGGCCCGAGTTCGCCGGCAATCTCGAGTGGAAGGACGGCAGCCTCACGGTTCCGTCCCTGAATGTACCGATCGGGGATATCAACGTCGTGGTTGCCGGGGCGTCCAACGGCGATGCGACGATCACCGGTGCCGCCAAAGCCGGCGGGGGCACGCTGGCGCTTGACGGCGTGTTCGAAAATGTCATGCAGGCCTCGCGCTCCGTCAACCTGAAGGTAACCGGACTGGACGCCGAGATGGTTAATTGGCCGGAATATCACATCTGGGGTTCGCCGAATCTCGAGCTGGTCGGCAACGCGGATGGCTGGCGGTTTGG
The DNA here is from genome assembly GCA_963976365.1 of uncultured bacterium. GTDB lineage: Bacteria > Pseudomonadota > Gammaproteobacteria > Steroidobacterales > Woeseiaceae > UBA1847. The sequence continues at coordinate 314,033 of CAXBKH010000001.1, forward strand.
CGGTGAGCTGACGGTGCCCAAAGCGGAAATTGCCGTGCGCGAGGTGCCGGTGGGTGCAGTTTCAGTGTCGCCCGATGTCGTGGTGCTGGGTGAAGAAGCCGACGAACAGCGACCGACACGTATCACCGGTGAAGCACGGCTGGTGCTCGGTGATCGCGTGCAATTCGCCGCGTTCGGCCTGGATACACGGTTGACGGGCAGCCTGACCATGCAGATGGTCGAGGACCGGCCATTGAGTGCGGAGGGCCGCGTGACGCTCGTCGATGGCACATTCATTGCGCAGGGGCAGAGGCTGAAAATCGAGCAAGGCCGCCTGACCTTTACCGGGCCGCTTGACGATCCGATTGTCGATGTCCGGGCCGAGCGAAGCATCGAAACATTCGATGGCACCATCATTGCGGGCATTCGGTTGAGCGGACGCGCGCAAAACCTAAGCAGCACGGTTTACTCGACGCCGACAATGTCGGACGCCGATGCCCTGTCCTACCTTGTTATTGGCCGGCCCCTCAGCCAGGCGACACAATCCGAAGGAGGGGAGTTGTCGGGTGCTGCAGTCGCGCTGGGACTTCGTCAGGCAACCCGCATCACGGACCAGATCGGGCAGTCACTGGGTCTCGATGAACTGGCGATCGCCGGCGACGGTGGCGACTCGACGGCACTGGTTGCGGGCAAGCAAATCAACACTCGCCTGTACGCGCGTTACGCCTACGGTGTGTTCAGCCGACTTGGCACCTTGCTGTTGCGCTACCGCCTGTCTCGTTCACTGACGCTGGAAGCGGGCGCCGGCGAGAACCAGTCCATCGATGTGTTGTATTCGATCGAAAAATAGTCCTGCCGGCGCGATGTCTATTTTTGCTTCCAGGCGCCGCCTTCACGGTAATACCAGCCCCGGTTCGCCTTGGCGACCCAACGATCGGCGAATGTGCGCCGAATGCTGTCCTGCCATTCCGGGTGACCGTTGAGGCGCGCGATTTCGGCGTACAGCGCATTCCAGTCATTGTTCTGTGCTGCAACAAGCTGCACGACCGAGTTGCGATCTTTCAGCGGCACGAGATTGCGATCCCGAAATTCGATAAGCCCGGAGTCGGTGAGGCCGATCGCGCCGGAATCGAAGTAGGGCCGCAATGACGGGAAGCGCGCGGCAAGCGAGCTTTCCAGCGCCTGCTTCTCGGGCGACGGCTTGTCAAAGTCTACCGAAGACTGAGCGTTCGCGTCGCTGATCAGGAAACGACTGACGCCGTGCGCGATCGCGAGCAGAACCGGTGTGTCATGGTCGCTCTGCGGCCGCAGCAAAGAGGTCGTTTCGGTATCGGTTTCGCCGCGGACCTTATCGATAATTCGATCAGCGGCTTCGACTGCGGCGGCTTCCGGGAAATACACATTGATCGTGACGCAGGCCACGACAAAAACTGCGAGCAGCGCCGTTACACTGATTGTTACTTTGCGCATTGCTTTCAAACTCCTTTGTTGATGTTCTTTGCCGGCAGCATCAGTTGACTGTCGGACCACTGCTGCGGGTGATTGCGCCGAGTTGCTGTACCAGCCTCGGCCAGCTTACCGTATTGCGAAAACCCACAACGTCAATTCTTGGTACACCTTTGCCTTTGACAATGTAGTAGCCGCGTCCTTGCGGGCCGTCCTTTGCCGGACCGGCACCGCTCATCGCGCAGACTGCATCGCGAAGTACGCATCGAAGACCGATTCGATCATAAGCAAACACTTCAAAAAACTGCAAAAAGCCGGTGGATAAAACGGCCGCGGCACCGCCTCCGCCGACGCTCGCCAGGTTTTCCACGGCACGCTGGCTGATGCGGTGCTGCGAGCGGTCATTCTCCGGAGTGTAAAAATGCATGTCCATAGCGACGGGCCGCCAGTTAATCATCTCCAATCCTGAAACATCGCCGCTTAACCGCCCCTGAATGAGCCCAAACGAGAAGGTCTCGGTGAGGCGCCTGAGGTCAAGGTCGCGAAGCTGCAAATCGCCCTGCAGGCGAGGCACGCGGCCGAAAGGCTGCTCGACGCGCAGGTCGGACAGCTGCATCGTACCGTCGAAGGCGCGCGCGGTGAGTGTTCCGCCAACCGTGATCGTGTTCTCGGCAAGCGTCAGCAGCGGCAGTTGCCCTGACAGCGTTCCGGAGAAGGCTGGCCATCCGAAGGCGCCACTGAGCTGGCCGAGCTGGATGGGCTCGAGTTCGGCGTCGAGTACCCCGGTCGCCTCGTCGCTACCGTAGTCGTGAAGTTCGAGCCGGTTGAGGCGGAGCGCGCCGCCCATGGTCGTCAGCCGCAATGGCGCCAACAGTTCGATGTCGTTGTCACCGAGTTGCAGTTGCGACTCGCCGCCGCCGATGGGAATGTTGTAAGCGGTACCGCTGTCCCAGCTCAGGCGGCTGGGACCGGGCGTCTGCCCGGGGTCGGCACGCCAATCCACCATGCCGACGATTCCGTAGATGGCGAATCGGCCGCGTGTATCGTCGAGGATGACGTCGACCAACTGCAGCGTCGCGGACTGTACCGCGTTGTTATCGATCACCACCGAACCCGACAGGCGACCGTCGGTTTCCAGGTTGCCGAGGATCGTGCCGGCGAGCTGGATTTTGACGATACTGGTATACAGGTTGCTGACCGATGAGTCCTGCAGCCGGATATCCGCGCTCAGCCCGACGGGCGCATCCTGCTCGTCCGGGAAAGTCACCGTAGCCGCGCCCTGAACGTCGAGCAGCGAGTCCTGCAGCAAGCTGAACTGCAGAATGTCGTAACGGCTAAAGTCGGAGGTGGTGACGTTCTCCATCTTCAGGTTCACTGGATGTGAGGAGAAGTCAGCGTACACGGGTTCGATATACGCTTCGCCTTCGCCTGCCCGGGCATCAAGATCGACCGTCACGTTTCCGTTGTCGAGCGTCATGTCCATTTCGACATGCACGGCGACACCATCAGCGGCGATCGTTCCGCGGTCATTGGCAAGTGCGGCGGCAGCGAGGTCTGCGACCAGTGACAGTTGCAGTGGCGCACCTGGTGCGATACGCACCGTGCCGGCGAGGTTGGCAAGCCCGTCGGCCGTGTACTCACGGAACGAGGCATTGAAGTAACTCGCGAGCGAGGACAGGCCGGCGAGCTCAAGCTGGTCACCTTTGAAACGGGCGGTAACTCCGCTCTCGTCGGTGTGTATGTCGAGACGAACAACGCTGTCGGCAACAGCAACGGATAGCAAGGTGATGTCGGTAGCAGCCGAAAAGCGGTCGTACGCGAAGCTGCCGTTCATCGACTGGCGGCCAAGACCAGGAATATCGGCAGTGAATACAGCGTCCGGGCAAACGATCGCTCGCGTTGTCAGAGTGAACCGATTGCACCTGACCCGAACATCATCGAAAGACTGGCCGGCATCCGCGATATCGATGCGCGCCATTCGTAGTTCGCCGCGAAGGCCTGCATCTTCCAATTCGAATTCAGAAACCAGACCGGAGATCGTCCAACCGTCGCCGGCAACTGATCCGATCGAACCTTCGAGCGCCGGACCGTCGGATGCAAAAACCGTTGCCGCTGCGCAGCAGCAAAATACGGTTTTGAAAAGACGGCGCATCATAGTGCGTACCTTATCAATGTTCCGGTCACGCAAGCGGCATTTTGAGGTAGGCTTGGCACATGCTTGAATTCGGCGGCGTTGTTCTTGGAATCCTGTTACTGCTCGGCGGTGGCACCCTGGTCGTTCGGGGTGCGTCCGAGATTGCGGAACGGCTTGGCGTTTCACCCATGATTGTCGGCCTGACGATCGTCGGATTCGGAACCAGTGCACCGGAACTTGTCGTCAATATTCTCGGTTCCATCGACGGCGAGACCGCACTTGCATTTGGCAACGTAGCGGGCTCGAACGTTGCAAACCTGGGCGTTGTCCTTGGCCTGGCAGCATTGATTGCCCCGATCAGCATCCAGGGAAACCTTGTGCGTCGCGAGGTACCGCTCTTACTGCTCGGAACAACCGCATTGACCGTGATGGCGTTGGACGGCGTGCTGGAGGGCTTCGCGCCGGTGATCCGCCGCAGCGACTCGATCGTTCTGCTCCTGCTGTTCGGGGTCTTCGTCTACATCACGGCAATGGATGTGATTCGCTCCAAGAGCTCGGACAAGTTGCTGCTGGTCCTGGCCGAACGATCCTCACTCAGAAAGGCACCGCAAGGTCAGTTGTCCTGGGTCATGCTGATCTTCGGTGGCGCGCTGCTTTTTATCGGCGGTGAAATGACCGTTCGCAACGGTTCGTCGCTGGCACAGAGTTTCGGAATCTCGCCGACGATAGTGGGCCTGTTCGTCGTTGCCATAGGCACCAGCATGCCCGAGCTTGTGACTTCAATTATTGCGGCGCTACGCAAGGAGTCCGACCTGGCATTGGGAAATGTCGTCGGCTCAAATATTTTTAATGCACTGTTTGTATTGCCGGTCAGCGGACTTATTGCGCCCATCCCGGTGCCGGAGGGTGGCATCGGTGACCTGGTCGTCTCGTGGGTATTCGCTGCGGCGCTGATTTATTTCTTTGTCGTTGGCAGGGCCCGACTCGGGCGCATAGCCGGGGCGATGTTCCTGATCGCGTATTGCGCGTATGCGGTGTATCGCATCGCGGGATGACCGTGGCTGGACGTTCAGCCGGCAAACAGGTCGAGCTCCCGGCGATACGAAGTGGCATCGACATCGTAGAGTCCGAGCAGCGTATGCGAGATGTTGTCATGCGACAGCTGGACACCGTTCATACGAGCTTCCCGAAATCCGGGCGACGCCCAGAAAACAAAGGGTACGACCGTCTGTGATTCGGGCGCGAGCGCGTACGGCAGTCCGTGAAGATAGACGCCGCCTTCACCGAGCGACTCTCCGTGGTCCGATGCGTAGAACAGGAAGGAGTCGAATTCGCCGGCATGGGACTGAAGCTTTTCGATGAGCCTTCGCAACACGAAATCCGTGTAGAGAATGGTGTTGTCGTAGGCGTTCGCGATCTCCTCGGCGGAACATTCGGTCGGGGAGGTCTTGTCACACGATGGCTTGAATTGCTCGAAAGCCTTGGGATATCGGCGACTGTAGGCTGGCCCGTGGCTGCCCAGCATGTGCAGCACGATCAGGGTGTCCGGCCCGGTCGCCCCGAGATAGTCATCCACCTGCGGAATCAGCGCTTCGTCGTAATAGCCCATGTCGCTGTACAGTGGCGACATCGCGTCAACATTCTCCCGGAGGTTAATACTCTCGATCCGGGCACAGACACCTTTGCAGCTTGAGTTGTTTTCAACCCAAACGGGACTGACGCCAGCGGCACTCAGTATATCCAGGACATTTGATTCGAACGCGGCTTCATCGACGTCATAGTGCTTGCGGTCCTTGATCGAAAACATGCAAGGCACCGAGAAGAGTGTCGATGTGCCACAGGAGTGGGCGTGAGCGAACTGCAGGTTGGGTGTTTTCGACAGTAGGGGATTCGTTTCTCTTGAGTAGCCATCCAGCGAGAAGTGGTCGGCGCGCGCGGTTTCGCCGACAACCATAATGCCAATGGTTCGGCGCTTTTCGGTTTTGTGCTGCGTTGCGTCCGCGTCAACAATGCGAAAGGCCTGATCGCTGCGTATATTCTTGCGGACCAGGCGGGCCAGCGAAACCAAAGGGTAAATCGGCGAAATCGAAAACTGGAGATCGTGATGCTCGCGGGCGAAAAAGGAAACGAATCGATAGTTGGGCAGCGTAACGGCAGTGAATAGCGTGGCGATGCCGACGACAACGAGCACCCGATGACCCAGGTCATGCAGCACGGGTTTTGGGGCCAGGGTGACGAAGTTGAGGAGCAGTGCCGGTGTGACTCCAAAGATAAAGACGTGGCGAATCAACGGCAGCGATGCAAGTTCCCTGGCTTCGGCCACATTATTGTCCCGAACAGTTTCCAGCATATTGGACAACATACCCGGGTCGAAGATGATTCCCAGCTCATTGGAGAAGTACCCGAAGGTGGACGACAAGATCATCAGTGTCGCAATCGTTACTTTCAAGAGCCGGCCAAAACCCAGCGCGAGAATGATGGAGTCGAGTATGAACACCATCAGCAACGTGATCGAAAGCACGAAGCCGAGACCCGCTGCAGAGTGTATTTCCGGGGTGGTCATGAGCGCAGAAAACAGGGGCGCGTTATTTCCGAGCGCAATGAATACTGCCGCCCCGGTGGCAAGTTGCCACGGAGCAAGATGGAGCTTTTTCAATTTTTTCGACCTGATCTGAAAGCTGCTATGACCTGTTAGACTCCAGAACTCCCAGAATCCTTCGGTCCCACGCAGGCAGCTCATGAACGATCAAAAATCCGCCCCCGAAACAAGACAAAAGCCCACCGGCCTGAAACGAATCTGGCTCGCGTTCTTTTATTCCATGGACGGATTTCGCGCGGCGTGGAAAGGCGAGGCGGCGTTTCGACAGGAGTTGGTCCTGGCGTTGGTGATGTTGCCACTTGGCCTCATGCTGGGGCGCAATGCGCTGGAGTACATCGCATTGACCGGAACTGTTTTGCTGGTCCTGATTGTTGAGCTGCTGAATTCAGCGATTGAGGCCATCGTGGATCGTATCGGCCCTGAGAGGCATGAGCTGTCGAAGAACGCGAAAGATATGGGATCTGCAGCAGTACTGGTAAGCCTGGTTCTTGTTGTGCTGACCTGGGGCATGGTGTTTGCCGACCGATTTATGTTGAGCACTCCGTCTAATTGATCAAAACCGCCTGCTCCGGTGACGGACATGGCAACGATCAATCCAATGCGGAGGATTCTCATCATGAACAGATTCATAACGCTGTGTCTTGCCCTGCCCCTGGTATTCCTGTTCTCACAAGATGCCGAGGCATCCGGCTGGCACAACAATGCGTGCTCGAAAACCAGCCAGTTGATGCGCGCCGCTTGCTACGCCGAAACGCGCGACGATTTTCTGGTTGAAAAAGCGAAGTGTTACAACGAGTCGGAAAGCGAAGAAAAGCGCGAATGCCTGTCGGAAGTTCGCGAGGAACTCAGCGAGGTTCGAGAAGAGTGTCACGAGCAGTTCGATGCTCGTGAAGACGTTTGCGACCGGCTGGGTCAGGCACCCTACGACCCAAGTTTCGAGGCAGAGGATTTTGAAATCAGCCTGGAGGCCTTGTCTGTACCGAATCCCTATTACCCAATACAGGTCGGACACATCTGGACCTATGGTGGTGACGAGGAGATTATGGTTGAGGTGCTCGACGAAACGAAATTTATCGATGACATCAACTGTTTCGTGGTTCGGGACGTTGTTTTCGATGACGGACTGCTGGTCGAGGATACCGACGACTGGTTCGCGGTGAACCGCAACGACGGTGGCATCTGGTACTGCGGCGAGGAGGTCAAAGACTATGAGTATTTCGATGGTGACTCACCGAGCCTGCCGGAGCTGGTAGCGATCGACGGCTCGTTCAAGGTTGAGCGGGACGGGGATCGTGCGGGCATATTCTTCCCGGGTTACCCACAGGTTGGCGACTTCTTCCGCCAGGAGTTCTCGCTCGGCAACGCCGAAGATGTCGGCGAAGTTGTCTCGACGACCTACCACTACGGGGAGGATGAGGAACTCGACGAACTGGTACCACAGGCGCTGGCGGAAGCATTCTGCAACCATGACTGCGTCGTTGTTGCGGAAGGCACGCCGATTGAGCCCGGTGTGTTTGAGCGCAAGTACTATGCGCGCGACATCGGTTTCTTCATTGGTACGAACCCGGTGGACGAAGAAGTCGTATACCTGACGGGATGCAATTTCAACAGCGCGTGCGACGTGCTACCGGTGGATGACTAGCGGCGAAAGGTCAGCACGGCGGCACCGCGTGCGCACACAGTTCAGAGATCGAGCGGGCTGCGAACCGCGTTGCCGCCGCGCTTCAGGACGTGGGTGTAGATTTGAGTTGTCTTGAGGTCGGCGTGTCCAAGCAATTCCTGGACCGTGCGAATGTCGCAGCCGCGCTCAAGCAGGTGTGTTGCGAAGGAGTGGCGAAACGTGTGTGTTGTCGCTCTCTTGTTGATGCCACTTTCTTCGACAGCCGCCTTGATGGCGCGCGACAAACCGGATGCGTGCGAGTGATGCCGGCGCCGGCTCTCATTGTGTCGAATGTAGGCATAGTTGCCCGAGGGAAAAAGGTACTGCCACTTCCAGGCGAGCGCAGCACCCTTGTACTTGCGGTCAATGGCGAACGGCAAAGAAACACCATTGAGACCTTTTTGCTTATCGCGCTCGTTCAGTTTCCTGACCACTTTCATCTGGAGCTTGATATCGGGAACGAGTTTCTCCGGAAGAACCGTGTGCCGGTCTTTATGGCCTTTGCCGCCGCGCACGCAGAGCTGCAAGTAGCTGAAGTCGATGTCCTGTATTCGGAGTCTCAGGCACTCGATCATTCGCAGGCCGCTACCGTAGAGGATGCTGGCCATCAGCCAGTAACGCCCGTCCATGCAGTCGAGCACGCGTGCGACCTCTGGCCGACTGAGGACGATGGGAACGCGCTTGGGCCGGCGAGCGCGGACGATGTCATCCAGCCACGGCAGATCAATCTCCAGGACCTTTTTGTACAGGAACAGAATGGCGCTCAGGGCCTGGTTCTGAGTGGAGGCGGATACCCGAAACCGGACCGCTAAATCAGTCAGAAAGCGGGTAATTTCATCGGTACCCAGCTCCCTTGGGTGTCTGTTACCATGAAAGCTGATGTATCGTTTGATCCAGTAGAGATAGGTTTCCTCGGTCCGGTACGCATAGTGCTCGGCCCGACATCGTTCATTGATGACATCAACGAGCTTTCGACCCATGACAATTTCTACCTCAGCCGGAGATCAATCTATCTCCCCAGACATTGAGGCTATCAGGAGGCCTCAAGGCCACCTCAACCTCCTTATTTGCCCTTTCGCAAGACTTATACTTGCGATTCAGGCAACCAATTAACGTTAGGCGTCACGGAAAGTGAGAGAGACACCTGAAGAATTCCGCGCCCGA
>CAXBKH010000002.1:0-260720 GCA_963976365.1 uncultured bacterium
AATGGGTTGCTGCTGTGAATTAATACTTGACGTGGAAGCACAGTCGCTTGTTAGGTTGCACCGTGAGCCATGTGGACGGCTGCTTGCGCCACAAGCAGACATTCAAAGGCAAAGAATTGCGGGAACCTCACAGTCTGCTTACGGCCAATAGCTGCCGCTCATTAATTGATGCCTAAACAGCTCTAAAGTACAAGAAGAGGACATTTGCATTGAGCGGAAAGGTGTCTGGAAAATATACAATGCTGACATTCCCCGCCAAATATGCAGTAATTTGGAAATGGCCAAGTTGAAATGGACTCTTGATGCTCTCAAAGCGTCCGCAGCGAAGTACAAAACTCGAAATGAGTGGAATAAAGCGGAGCCTAATGCGTATTGCTCAGCAAAAAAACGTAAATTGCTGGACGATGTATGTCCACATATGCCTAAGCCTAAGCGCTGGACCACCGAAAGACTGAAAGCATCGGCCTCGAAATGTAGAACGAGAGAGGAATGGGCTAAGGCAGACCCAGCCGCCTATAGGACGGCACGCACTTGGAAAGTAATGGATGAGGTTGCCCCTCATATCCCTAAACTTAGGCGTTGGACGCTTAAGAAACTAAAGGCATCAGCGGCCAATTACAAAACGCGCACCGCATGGCAGCGTGGTGATAGTGCTGCCTATGCGACAGCACACAAACGTGGGGTGTTGGATGAGTGCTGCGCACATATGAAGCGTATTGGCAATCGCATAAGTCGCGCTATTTATGCCCTTGAGTTTTCTGACAAGTCAGTTTATGTGGGACTAACACATAGTTTAGCTAAGCGTAAGCGTCAGCACCTACATAAGCCCACCTCTAACGTAATGGCGGCTAAGTTTGCATCCGGTATTCCTTTTGTATTTAGGGCGCTGACTGGCTATCTACCTGTTGATGAGGCGGCACGATTAGAGGGCGAGGTTCTGGCGACTTATCTCAAGGAGGGATGGGCCTCCCTTAACTCATCGGCAACTGGGTCTCTTGGCACCAACGAAGTTAAGTGGACACTCGATAAGTTGAAAGCTTCGGCTGCAAAATATAAAACACGTGGCGAATGGCAGAAGGAAGCGAGCGGGGCATATAGTGCTGCACATACGCATGGGCTATTGGACGAGTGCTGCGCCCATATGCCACCTGTTCGTAAGTCGTGGACTCCTGATACTCTCAAAGCGTCGGCCTTAAAGTATGGAACTAGGAAGGAATGGCGCGAGGCAGAGCCTAGTGCGTATTCCGTAACGAAGTATCACGGGCTTCTGGATGCATGCTGTGCTCACATGAAACCCATTCGTAAGTCGTGGAATCTGGAAAAGCTAAAGGCGTCGGCTGCAAAGTATCAGAGTCGTAATGCGTGGCGTGTTGGCGAAGGCGCGGCGTATAGTGCAGCTCATAAACACGGTGTAGTTGATGAGTGTTGTGCACACATGCCTAAGCGAGCAAAACCAAAAAACAAATAACAAAGAGTCATCTAGCGGGCAATTATTCAGAGTTCATGCAACGTCTACAAATGGCCGCTTTGGGTCAGAAGCAGCCAGTCATCGCCCTACCAGGACAACGGCTGCTTTCGGGTACATAGCGGTCGCTGAAAATTAGCAGTGATCCTGCTGCTACCTAACGTTTAAGCTAACTTGAAACTAGCGTACGGCGCGATTCTTGCGGATGCAAGAAGCGTGACGGGAGCGGTTTGCAAGTGAAGCGCATTGTTAGGCTGCACCGTGCGCCACGTAACCGGCGGCTTTCTTGAAGAAGCGATAGACTAGCGTCCATTCGATGGGATCGTAATCCCTTTGATCTCAGGATCATGCGAGAAGACTAAACGGGTGATATGAGGTTGAAGAGTTGGAAACTCGATCATTGCCTTAGAGGCGAACTCTTGCCAGTCTTTGCGCCCAGCCATGAATGTCCGCAAAGCGGCTGAATCACCTGATCGCAGCTCAGCAACACACAACTTTGCCCCACATTCGAGTACGTCCAACGAAATCTCTCCGGTCAACAACTGACTTTGCGAGTAGAAAAACTGTTGGAATTCCTCACGTTTTTCATACGCTATTTGGCCGCCCCCACTTCGAAACTCTTCCACCAACCTGGAAAAATTTTCTTCGAGATAGTCTGCCCCTACTACAAAATCGGTGTTAATCGCATTAGACGAGATAGCCTGAGACTCCATGGATGGAGTTATCGCTGCGTCTTCATTGCTTACTGCGGCGAAAGTGTTTGGGCTTTGTCCTAACAAGCCATTTTTCTGCGGCTCGCCATCGCTTGCAGCGCTACCTTCTGTGACATCAGTAACGGACACGCGATCGGTACTTTTCACTCGCTGGTTTGATCTCAAGCTGCTTTCGCTACTCAAGAATAGATTGGAAACCAAGAAAGCGGCTAGAACCGCGAGCAGAGTCCCGAAATACAATGCATACCTTTTCATCGAAACACTCCTCAGCCGGGACATTTTTCAACTACTGCGTTGGGGAAGTAGCTACCGGTCAGCGGAAATTTCATCAGTTGGCTTCTATATATTACGCGGTTAGCGTTCCAAACTGCGTTTCTTTCTGCTGCAGCCTAACGTTAATTAGTCGCCTGAATCGCAAATGCCGATCTTGCAATTAGGCAAATAAGGAAGCCGATTCGGCTGCAACCGCCCTGGCTGGCTTCATTGGCCGGGAGATACATTGACGAAAAACGGCATTCCTGTCCAGCGTCGCGGGCAGGTGTATTCATCCGATATTCCTCTCATAGACCGGCAAGTCGTCGCCGATGATCATCCAATCTGGCTTGTCGCTAGTCCAGATATGGGCCCTCGGTCTTGGTAGACTCGGGTTGTCAAGCGTGTTGAGTGTCAAATCGATTTCATCAGGACGTTTTTCGTTTTCGTAAGAAATTGACGATCCGCAGGTCGCACAGTGGCCGCGTCTGACACCGGGCGATGAGCAATGCCAATGTATGTCGCCCTGCACAATCCTGAACGTTGACTTCGAGTACGTTGCCCAGGCGACGACGGGTGCACCTGCCGATCGCTGGCAGCTTTCGCAATAGCAAAAGCAGGCGAACTTCTCAGGGCCTTGAACCTCGAATCGAATCGAGTTGCAGAAGCAGTGACCGGAGACAATGCTCAATTGACTTGTCCGTCAGAAACGCAATAGTGCCTGCCGCAATGGAATACCTGGCGCCGGTAATTGTCAAATAACCGACGTCGTCGTTCTCCGAAAGTCAGCGAATAATCCACCGGTACAGTATGACCGGCGTACCCGCCTCAAAAACACTCTGCTCCAACGGCAACTCGACGTAGCCGTCGGTCGCGGAGAGTGAAGCAAAGTCGCCTGAGGTATTGGTCTTTACCGGCATCGCCAGGACCTGGCCACCGGCGCTGGAGATGAGCTTTACCGGTTGAAAGCAGGTCAATTTCGGCTCGAACACGATCCGTGCGGCGAGAGCCGCAAACTCGGGTGGGCCGATCGGCATTCCCGAAGCTTTTTGCAGTGACGGTATGACGTACTGGCGGCAACAAACCAGTGCCGACACCGGGTTGCCCGGCAACGCAAACACGAGCTGGTCGTTCGGTCCCTTGCCAAACCACATCGGTTTGCCGGGGCGCTGGGTGATGCGGTGAAAAATCTTCTCAACGCCAAGTTCTGCGAGCACCGCCGGTACAAAGTCGGCCTTGCCCATCGACACGCCGCCGCTCAGGATCAAGACCTTCGCCTGATCGAGGTGCTGTCGAAAGCGATCGCGCATCGCGTCGACGTCATCAATGATGTGACTGTGTTCGGCATTCCGGTAGCCGTAGCTCTCCATCATCGCAACGATTGCCGGGCCATTCGACAAGCGAATCTGGTGCGCTTCGATGGGCTGTCCCGGTGCCACCAATTCATTGCCTGTCGAGATCACGCGAATCACCGGCTCCGTCGCAACCTCGACGTCGGTCAGGCCAGCGGACGCGATGATCGCAATATCGAGCGGCGAAATTTTCTTACCCGGCACCAGCCAATGTGCACCCCTCGCGCAATCGGAGCCCCGCGGGTGAATGAAGCGGTCTTTGACGATCTCGTAGTCACTTTCAATTTCGGCGACGCCGTCGGCGAACGTCAGGCGCTCAACAGGAACGATGCAGTCTGCACCTTGCGGCAAGATCGCGCCGGTCATGATTTCGATGCAATGCCCCGGTTCGAGCGTTAATTGCGGGTCGCCTGCTGCCTGCATTGCCTGCACTGGAAAGCGGCGTGTTCCGCTGTCGACATCCGACCAGGCGATTGCAATGCCGTCCATCATTACGCGATCGAAAGGCGGTTGGTCGCGTTCGGCGACAACGGTTTGCCGCAGGGTGCGTCCCGTCGATTCTTCGGCCGGGACCTTAGCCGCTCCCGCCACCGGCGTTGCAGCCAGTACGGCGTCGAGGGCTTCAGCCGTTGTCAGCATGTTCCGTCAGCCCTGTTCACGTGCGATTGCACGGTGGCCGATGTCTCGCCGGCAATAGGCGTCCTGCCATGCGATCTTGTCGACCGCCTGGTAGGCGGTTTTTGCGGCATCCCCGACGGTGTCGCCAAGGCCGACAACGCACAGGACTCGGCCGCCGCTGGTAACAACAGTGTCGCCCCGCAATGCCGTGCCGGCGTGAAACACTTTTTGCCTGGCGCTGTCCGCCGCATCGAGGCCGCTAATGACTTTTCCTTTCGCGTAGTTGCCGGGGTACCCGCCCGCTGCGAGCACGACGCCAAGGGCGGCCCGCGGATCCCAATCGATGGATTGTTCAGCCAGTGTCCCATTGAGTGTCGACAGGCAAATGTCGCTCAGACTGGTCTGCAGTCGCATCAGGATGGGCTGCGTTTCTGGGTCGCCCATTCGGCAATTGAACTCGATGACTTTCGGTGTGCCATCCGCCATGATCATCAGGCCGGCGTACAGAAAACCAAGGTAGGGATGACCGTCCGCCTTCATGCCGGCGAGCGTTGGCCTGATCACCTCATCCATGATTCGTTGTTCGATAGCTCGGGTCACGACCGGAGCAGGCGAGTAGGCACCCATGCCGCCGGTATTCGGCCCGCGGTCACCTTCGTCGCGTGCCTTGTGATCCTGCGACGTTGCAAGCGGCAGGATCGTCGTGCCGTCGGTGATGATTATGAAGCTGGCCTCCTCACCCTCCAGAAACTCTTCGACTACAATGCGCGCCCCTGCGCTGCCGAATGCACCACCATCGAGCATGTCAGTGGCCGCCGCTTCAGCTTCCTGCAGGGTCTTTGCGACGATCACACCCTTTCCGGCTGCAAGTCCGTCGGCTTTGATGACAATCGGTGCACCGCGTTCACGAATGTAGTCGAGTGCTTTATCGAGGTCCGTGAAATTCCGGTAATCGGCGGTCGGGATATTGTGCCGCGCGAGGAAATCTTTCGTGAACGCTTTCGAGCCTTCGAGTTGCGCGGCGGAGGCCGTTGGGCCGAAGCAGGGCAGGTCGAGCTCATTGAATCGATCCACAAGGCCTGCCACCAGAGGCGCTTCGGGACCGACGATCGTCAGGCCGATGTGCTCCTTGCGGGCGAGGGCCACAAGCGCTTCAGTGTCTTCGGCGGCGACGGCGACATTGCGTATCCCGGGCTCCAGCGATGTGCCGGCGTTGCCGGGGGCAACCAGCACTTCGTCGATCTCCGCAGACTGGGCGCATTTCCAGGCCAGTGCATGCTCTCGACCGCCGTTGCCGATAATAAGAACTTTCATGGAGCCCAAATTACCTCAATGTCGGAAGTGGCGCATGCCCGTAAACACCATTGCGAGGCCGTGTTCGTTGGCGGCATCAATGACTTCATCGTCGCGCATCGATCCGCCTGGCTGGATTATTGCTGAAATGCCCGTTTCCGCCGCCGAATCAATGCCGTCGCGGAAGGGGAAGAAAGCATCGGACGCCATGACGGAGCCCTTGATCTCGAGCCCCTCATCGGCCGCCTTGATAGCCGCGATCTTCGTGCTGTAAACACGGCTCATCTGCCCGGCGCCGATACCAATTGTCATGCTGTTCTTGCAAAAAATGATGGCATTGGATTTCACGTACTTGACGACTGTCCAGGCGAACAACATGTCCTGTATCAGTTCGGCCGTCGGCGCGAGCTTGGTGACCACCTTGAGATCGTCTGCCGTGATGACACCGAGATCGGTAGTCTGCACCAGCAATCCACCGGATACTTTCTTGAAGTCATAGCCTGGCGCACTGGCTGTTGCCCACGCGCCGGTTTCGAGAACGCGAACATTTTTCTTTGCTGCAATCACATCAGCGGCATCGCTCGCAATCTCGGGTGCCACGATCACTTCAACAAACTGCTGCTCGATAATGACTTTCGCCGTCTTCGCATCCAATGGCCGGTTGAACGCAATGATGCCGCCGAAAGCCGACGTCGGATCGGTTTTGAACGCCTTGTTGTACGCATCGAGGATCGAACTGCCGACCGCGACGCCGCAGGGGTTCGCATGCTTGACAATGACGCAGGCCGGTTCGGCAAATTGCTTCACACATTCCAGCGCCGCATCGCTGTCGGCAATATTGTTGTACGACAGCGCCTTGCCCTGGAGTTGCCTGGCGGCGGCGAGCGATCCGGCCGGAGCCTGCTGGTCGATATAGAACGCCGCATCCTGGTGCGGGTTTTCGCCATAGCGGAGCTTTTCCGAAAGCGTTCCGGAGTACAGGAAGCGTTCACCCAGCGCCTCGTCGCCCAACGAATTGGAGAGGTAGCGCGTGATCGCCGTGTCGTAGCTTGCCGTGTGCGCATAGGCTTTGGCAGCGAGCCGGCGGCGGCTTTCGATCGTTAGCCGGTTGTTCTTCAGGTCATCGAGCACTGCATCGTAGTCGCTCGGTTCGACGATTACCGCTACGCCATCGTGGTTCTTCGAGGCTGCACGAATCATCGCGGGTCCGCCGATATCGATGTTTTCGATCGCATCGTCGAGGCTCGCATCCTCGCGCGCAATGGTTTGTTCGAACGGGTACAGGTTAACGACCAGCAAATCGATGGGCTCGATGCCGTGTTCTTGCATGACGGCTTCGTCAGTGCCACGACGACCCAGCAAGCCGCCGTGAATAACGGGGTGAAGCGTTTTCACACGGCCATCCATGATTTCGGGGAAGCCGGTTTTTTCCGAAACCTCGATAACGTCAAGGCCTGCGTCACGCAGTTGGCGGCACGTTCCGCCGGTGGAAAGAACTTCAACGCCGAGTTCGGCAAGGCCCTGCACAAATGGGATCAATCCACGCTTGTCAGAAACACTGACCAGCGCGCGTCGTACCTTGAACATTAAGTCACCTGGGAGATTGGCGGGGTCTGTCCCCGCGAAGGGTTAGCGAATGAGAGAGTAAACCTTGAGTTTCTTGCGCAACGTGGCGCGATTGATGCCCAGAATGCCGGCCGCCTGGCTCTGGTTGCCCTGGGTATAGTCCATGACCGCTTTGAACAGGGGGCGTTCGACTTCGCCGATCACGAGATCGTAGAGTTCGCCCGGACGATCGCCGTTCAGGGTTGTGAAATATTGATTGAGAGCTTCTTCAGTGTGTTGACAGAGCGGTTTCTTGCCCTTCTTGGACAGCAGGGCCTCGCCGTTTTTATTGTTGTTGACCACGTTTACCTAATCCCGAATGCTGACTCTTGGATGAGCCTACCTCCCAAGCTTCAGGAAAATCACGCCGCCAACAACACGACTCCGTCCTCTCGATCGAAGTAGGTTTCGGTCAAACTGATTTGCTCTGAAGCACTTTCAACACGCACCACCTGGTGACGAAATTCGTCGGCATTCGCCAGGCTGTTGCAATACCAGGTCAGGTGCTTGCGAGCCACTCGAACTCCGGTCGATTCCCCATAAAACCGGTGCAGTTCGTTCAAGTGGTCGAGCATAATATCACGCAATTCGTATTTATCCAGCGGCGGAATTTTTGTGCCCGGATTTAGAAGTTGTCCAAGTTCGCGAAAGATCCACGGTCGGCCTTGCGCACCGCGACCGATCATCAAGCCGTCGCAATTTGTTAGACGCAATACTTCAAGCGACTTCTCTATAGTTGTTATATCTCCATTGGCGATCACCGGGATCGTAACTGCCTGTTTTACTCGCGAAATTGTTTCGTACTCCGCGTCACCTTTGTAGCGGCATGCGCGAGTTCGTCCATGAATGGCCAGCGACTGAATGCCGGAGTCTTCGGCAATGCGCGCAATTTGTATTGCGTTTCGATGATCCTGGTCCCAGCCGGTACGAATTTTCAGCGTAACCGGTACGGTTACGGCCGCGACCACGGTCTCGAGAATCGACGCCACCAGTTTTTCATCCTGCAGTAAGGCTGAGCCCGCGAGCTTCTTGCAAACCTTCTTGGCGGGGCACCCCATATTGATGTCGACGATCTGCGCGCCACGCTCGACACAGGCCTTTGCTGCCGCTGCCAGCTGTTCAGGCTCGGCGCCGGCGATTTGCACGGCGACCGGCTCGGCATCGAGGTCGAGATCCAGCCGATGCCGGGATTTCGCGGTCTGCCACAGGCGGGTATCGGCCGTTGTCATTTCCGAGGTGGTCATGCCTGCACCAAAGCGGCGGCATATGCGCCGAAACGGTGCATCCGTCACACCTGCCATCGGTGCGAGGACGAGCGGGTTGGACAGTGTGTAAGGACCGATATTTAGAGGGGCAAAAGTCACTTGAAGTCGTCGATGGCGCAGCGAAGCCGACCATCGGATAAACGGTAACAGACGTCAAGTTTGTACCCGGTGGCCTCGATGGACGGCGACTGCACCGACATGACCGCATTGAAAGTGTTTCCCGGTTCGACATGTCGGCGCGGGTCGAGGTCCGACGGCAGGTAGTCCGCCGGATCGAGAATCTGGCTGCCGACCGGTTCGAGGTAGCGATCGGTCAGCGAAATGCTGATAAGCGGGTAGGGCATCGCACGATCGGAAGTATTGCCGATGCGCGAGTAAACGGTGAGATTTTCGGTGCCCTCGTCGGCGGCAATCGTGTCCTCGCTGGCCTCGATGCGCCAGGCGGTGATATCCCAGGCCGGCTGCACCGGTTGCCCGATGGCACGGTAGATCTGACCAACCGTGCTGCTGAACGCCGGGATCGTGGCCAACGCCTCGCGCGACTGGTGCATCAACTGGATGCCGAGCAGGAGAGCGAGTCCCAGCACGCCAGCGACCATGCGGTAAGGTTTGCCACCCGGCTCTTGAGCCTTTTGGGCCTCGTCAATGGCGGCCAGTTCCGCGAGCGCGGCGGCAGCCTCCGCGTCGGCGGCGCGTTTTTCCGCGTCGAGGGCCGACCGCACGAAGTCGCCTTCCATGATGATGGTTTCGAACCCCGGCTTCGATTCGTCATCCGGCGCTGTCGACTCGACCTTGGCCTTGTCCTCCACCTTGGCGTCGGGAATGATGATGGTTGATGCGAACCCGTCTTCGTCCTCGATGGCCAGCGCCATCAGGTCCTGGTCAATCTGCATATTGACCGTGTGTTCTTCTTCGGTCATCGGTGGTACGACGTGCTGGACTGCGGCGCTGTCTTCATTGTCGTCCGGCGACTCGTCATCCGATTCAGCCTCGAGCAGCGCCAGCTCTTCTTCAATCGAGTGGTTCTCGACGACCGGCTCGAATTGCTCGTCGATCAAGTCGAGCTGAGCGCTATCGTCTACCTCGAAGTCCGTCTCATCGTCATCGAGAATTTCGACTTCCAGTTTTTCATCGAGTTCGTCGTCTAGAGCGCCCTCGATCGCGTCGTCGATGTCCTCAATGAGTTCTTCTTCCAGGTCATCGTCAAGTTCGGCTGCCAGTACGTCGCCATACTCGATTTCTTCGGCGTCGGTTTCCGGCTCGCCGCCCAGTTCGGCAAGCTCTGTTTCCAGTTGGTCCTCTTGCGCGTCCTCAAGATCCTCCGCGCGCTCTTCCTCGAGGTCGTGCTCGAGTACCTCGGCAAGATCGTCGACCGGATGACCGCCGGTGAGGTCGATGCCCATGGCTTCCGCCTGCAGCGCGAACTGAGTGTCGACGTCGAGCGGCGCGTTTGCGGTGTCGGCCACATCATCTGCGTCGCCTGACGTTTCTTGCATGGGTTCCTCGAGCGAGCCGTCGGCAGTTGCCGCGATGTCGGTCGCAAGTTCCTGGAATTCGCCGAGGAGGTCGGTCCATTCGTCGGGTTCCGTTAACGCAAGATCGGCCTGCGATTCCACCGGCGCGAAGACCGGCGCGTCCGATTCTTCGTCATTAGCATCTTCGGCCTGCAGTTCGCCCGAAGCATCGTCATCCAGTCCAAAGTCGTCCGGCAATGGCGTGTTGTCATCGAAGCGCAGTTCGTCGACCGGGTGTCGCGACGGCGGTTCGTCGTCGACGACATCGGCCACATCGGCTATGTCATCGTCAGCGGCAGGCTCGGCCGCTTCGTCGGCGTCGAGCACGCGCCATTCGACGCCCGTATCCTCGATGCGAATATCGGAACCGGCCAGTTCGTCCAGGGTCTTCAGGAGCGCTGCGCTTTGCCTGGCCGAAATTGACCGTGGCGGGTGGGACTCGGTATCGATAATCTCCGGCTTGAGTTCCGGGACCACGGCTCGGGCGCTGTTTGCCGCCGACTGCTTCGGCATCGTTTCCGAGAGAAAGGCCAGTGCATTGAACGCGTGGCTGCAACCGCCGCAACGCACCATGCCGGCGGCCTGTTTCAGGACATCGGCGGTGACGCGAAAGGCAATCTCGCATTCTGGGCATTGGGTGTACATTTCAGGTCGTGCTCGCTCTCTTTCTACCCGTCAATCTTGACCAAACCTGGCCATCCTGCTCATCGAAAACCGGCGCTTCGAACTCGATCCAGGGTTCGTAAGCGGCCATAACCTCGTCGGCTTGTTCACATAATACGCCCGACAATGTAAGCATACCGCCCCGTCTGAGCGTTAATGTGATGGATTCGGCAAACTGGGCAAGTGGTCCGGCCAGGATATTGGCGACCACGACGTCGAATTTGCCCTGAATCGAGTCCGGCGAGGCCAGAACCGTAAGCTTCGCATCGACAGCGTTGTCGACCGCATTCTGCTGCGTTGCGATCACTGCCTGCGGGTCGATGTCCATCGCTGTGGCCCGGGAGCAGCCGAGTTTCAGGGCCGCAATGGCGAGCACGCCGGACCCGGAGCCGTAATCCAGCATCGTTTTGCCGTCGAGATCGATGCCATCCAGCCATGAGAGGCACAGGGCGGTTGTCGCGTGTGTGCCGGTGCCAAAAGCGAGTCCGGGGTCCAAATGTACGACGTCCGCATCGTCATCGGCGACGCGGCTCCCGGTCGGGCAAATCCAGAGTCGCCTGCCGAACTGCATCGGGCCAAAGTCCTTCAGCCATTCGCGTTCCCAGACACGGTCTTCCAGCACCTCGATTCGGTGTGCGGGCAATGATTGGATTGCAAGGCCACTGAGGAGACGTACCTGGAGCTGGTCGAAGTCGACGTCCGGCGGAAACAGCCCGGTGATCGTCGTGTCGGCCCAGAGCGGGGTTTCGCCCGGGCCAGGTTCCAGCACCGGGTCATCGCCACCGTCGCTGAGCGTGACTGAACTGGCACCGCAATCGATGAAGATCGCTTCGACGGCGTTTTCATCCAGTGCGTCGAGCTTCATAACGAACTGACGCCATGACATTCGCTTGCTCCGGGTCAGGTCAGGCCGAGACGCTTCTCAAGATAGTGGATGTCCGTTCCGCCGGCCTGGAAGGCGGCGTGCTGGAAGATTTCCTGGTGCAGCGGCACGTTGGTCTTGATGCCTTCGATGACAATTTCACTCAGCGCATTGCGCATGCGTGCAAACGCCGCTTCCCGCGATTCGCCATGAGCAATCAGTTTGCCAATCATCGAGTCGTAGTAGGGCGGCACGCGGTATCCACTGTAAATGTGACTCTCGACTCGAATGCCCGGCCCGCCTGGCGGATGCCACAGCGTGACGAGCCCGGGTGACGGCATGAAGTTTTTTGGATCTTCGGCGTTTATGCGACATTCAATCGCATGGCCCTGGAAACGGATGTCATCCTGCGTGTATTTCAATTTCTCGCCGCTCGCGATACGCAGTTGTTCGCGCACGATATCGACACCGGTAATCATTTCGGTCACCGGATGCTCGACCTGCAGGCGTGTGTTCATCTCGATGAAGTAGAACTCGTTGTTCTCGTACAGGAACTCGAACGTGCCGGCGCTGCGGTAACCCATGTCCAGGCAAGCCTTCACACAGCGCTCGCCGATCCGGTTGCGCTGTTCGTCCGAGATGCCGGGTGCCGGCGCTTCCTCGATCACTTTCTGGTGCCGACGTTGCATTGAGCAATCGCGCTCACCGAGATGAATCGCGTTGCCGTGGGTATCGGCGAGCACCTGGAATTCGACGTGTCGCGGCTTCTCGAGAAACTTCTCCATGTAGACGACGTCGTTGTTGAATGCGGCTCTCGCTTCGGCCTTGGTCACCGTGATCGCTGCGATCAACGATGCTTCAGCGTGCACCACTCGCATGCCGCGGCCGCCACCGCCGCCGGACGCCTTGATAATGATCGGGTAGCCGATTTCGCGTGCAATGCGAATGTTTTCATCCGGGTCGTCGCCGAGGGGTCCGTCGGATCCAGGCACGCAGGGAACGCCCGCTTTTTTCATCGCCGCGATAGCCGAGACCTTGTCACCCATCAGCCGAATGGCGCTGGCTTTCGGGCCAACGAAGGTGAAACCGCTGGATTCCACTCGCTCGGCAAAATCGGCGTTTTCCGACAGGAAGCCATAGCCAGGATGAATGCCCGTCGCGTCGGTTACCTCGGCGGCGCTGATAATGGCCGGCATGTTCAGGTAACTGTCCATGGATTGTGGCGGACCGATACAAACGGTTTCGTCAGCCAGGAGAACGTGTTTTAAATTGTTGTCGGCTGTTGAGTGGACGGCGACGGTCTTGATGCCCATCTCTCGGCATGCTCGCAGGATGCGCAGGGCAATCTCACCGCGATTGGCAATTACGATTTTATCGAGCATATCCGTCGCCTGCTTAATCGTGCTGACGCTGATCGATAACGATCAACGTCTGGCCAAACTCGACGGGCTCACCGTTTTGCATACGGATAGATTTGATGACGCCGGAAACATCCGCTTCGATCTGGTTCATCATCTTCATGGCTTCAATAATGCAAAGCGTGTCACCTTCCTGGACCCGGTCGCCAACCTGGACGTACGGTGCCGCTCCCGGCGACGACGCCGCGTAAAATGTCCCGACCATCGGCGCCTTGACCTCGAAGCCATCCTCTTCCGGTTCCGCCGGGGCGGCCGGTGCGATGCTCGGCGCAGCCGCCGCCGGTGCTGCCGCAACGGGCGGCGGTGGTGCCGGTGCTGCGGCCATCACCGGTGCGTTCTGCGAATAGCGACTGATGCGTACCGATTCCTCTCCTTCGGTAATTTCAATCTCGGCAATTCCGGACTCGTCCAGCAGCTCAATGAGTTTTTTTACTTTTCTGATATCCATTATGTTCCCTCGACGTGCTTGATGGCGGCCTGCAACGCCAGTTCATAACCGTATGCCCCAAAACCAAACAGGCAGCTTCTCGCAATATCGCTAAAGTAGCTGTTGTGCCGAAATTCCTCCCGCGCAAACGTATTGCTGAGATGAATTTCAATAAAAGGGATCTGGACCGCCAGCAAGGCATCGCGCAAGGCGACGCTGGTGTGTGTGAAACCACCGGGGTTCAGTACGATGAAATCGACGCCGTCCGTCGCGGCCTGTTGCACCCTGTCGATCAATTCGTGTTCGGCATTGCTTTGAAAGGCATCGAGCGCATGCCCGTGATCCGTGGCGAGTTGTCGGCAGCGCTTCTCGATGTCCGTAAGCCCCGTCGCGCCGTAAACATCGGGTTCGCGCGAGCCCAACAGGTTTAGATTGGGGCCGTTAATCAGAAGAAATGATGACATTTCGCGGGGTTCGCCGCCAGATTGCCGAAGATGGCGGCAATTCTAACCCCTTTCGCTGGAATTAGTGCAACTTTTCGGCCCTAGAGCCCGGCGAGCGCCTCGCGAGTGCCGTCTTTCGAGAGTTCGCCGCGGTCCAGGCGCGTCATGATATCGACAATGGCGTCCAGGTGTTCGCGGTGCAATTCGCCGATGAATGAGCCGACATACTCGCCATCGGACGCAATAAACATCGTGAAGGGCAATACGCCGAACTGGATGCCGGAAGACTCGGCCAGGGCCATCGCATCCTGTTCTCCGACAAGGACGGGGTAGTTAAATTGCGCTGACTCCGCATAACGCGCCACCTCCTCGGCGAAATCCACCGCGATGCCAATCACCTGGAAGCCGTTGCCTTCCTGCTCGTCCTGAAAGGCTTTCAGAAGCGGAATCTCGCGGCGACAGGGTGCGCACCAGGTTGCCCAGAAATTCAGGATTCGGTTCTTGCCGTCCCACTCGGACAGGTCGCGGGGGGTGCCGCTGATGTCCGGCATTGAAAAGGCCGGATGTGACACGACCTCGATCGCCGCTGGCGGTGCAATCGTCGTTGCCGGGGCAGGCGCATTTTGTACCGGGATGCGAGCAGCATAGAAAAGCGCGCCGGCCATCAACGCCACCAGGGCGGCCACAAACATCAGGAAAACTTTCGGCACGACGCTACCTTTTTAATCGCGATTTTGGGCTGCAATGCTATCCGATACGGCGAAGGCTTGCCTTACGTGATTCGCGAAATCCGGCGCTTTCATGTAGCCAACGACTTCATAACCCTGCCGCTGCTGCCCGTCGAGGCCAAAAAATATGATCGTCGGGGGTCCAAAAACACCGAAACGCTGCAACAGTTCCTGGTCGATTGGATCGTTGTCGGTCACGTCGGCCTGCAACCAGACGGTATTCGACAGCGCCGCCTGCACGTCACTGTCCGAGAACGTATAAGCCTCCATCTCCAGGCAGGACACGCACCAGTCGGCATAAAAGTCGAGCAATACCGTATTACCCGCAGCCGAGGCTTTCGCGATCTCGTTGTCGAGGTCGTCAACTGATTTGATGCGCTTGAACGGCAACTCGTGCTGTTCTTCAATGCCGGCGCCGCCGCTCAGGTTCACACTGGCAAACGGTTTCATGGGGTTGCTGCCGCCCGTAAGCGAACCCAGTAGCAAAATAACGCCGTAGATAATGGCGAGGAAGCCAAATCCTTTGCCGAGCTTTTCTGCCACGCCGGATTCGCGCGTCAACGTCGTCAGACCACCCATGAAGACGCCCGCCATAAATACCAGCACAGCCCAGAGCAGCATTGTGACGGTACCGGGCAGGATCCTGGACAACATCCAGATCGCCAGTGCCAGCATCATGAAGCCAAATGCATTCTTAACGGCAACCATCCAGCCGCCCGCCTTCGGCAACAGTTTTCCCTGCGCCGCGCCGACCAGCAACAGCGGCGCGCCCATGCCTAGGCTCATGGCAAACAACGCACTGCCGCCGCGCAGCATGTCGCCTGTTTGTGCGATGACAGTCAATGCGGCGATCAGGGCTGGTGCCACACAAGCAGTGACGATCAGTGCTGACAGGGCGCCCATGACAAACGCACCAATTGCCGTGCCGCTCTTCTGGTTGCCACTGATGCTCGAAAGCTTGCTCTGTAGTCCGCTTGGCATTTGCAGGTCATAGGCACCGAACATTCCGAATGCGAGCGCCACGAACAGACCGGCAAACAGAATCAATATCCACGGTTGGTTGAAAGTCGCCTGGAGTTGCAGGCCAGCCGCTGCCGCCGCAACGCCGGCAACGGTATAGACAATGGCCATACCCATGACGTAGCTGAGCGCCAGCATAAAACCGCGCATGGGACTGACGTTGTCACCATCACCGGCGATGATGCCGGACAAAATGGGCACCATTGGCAAGACACAGGGCGTGAACGCAAGACCCAGTCCGGCGAGGAAAAACAAGCCGGCCGCCGCCCAGATACTCGACTCGGTAATGATTTTCGCCAAGCGTGCCTGTTCGGATACCGGTGCCGCGGAGCTTGCAGGCTTCGACAGATCGGTGATCGTCGCCGCTTCCGGCAGGCTGACAGTCAAGGTTTTCGTCACGGGCAAATAGCAGATGCCATCGACCTTGCAGCCCTGGTAGCTGAGTTCGATATCGAGGTCCATCGCTTCCGGTGTCGCACGGGCGATCGCAACTTTCCCAAACACTTCGTCGAAATAGACTTCCTGTTCGCCAAGCCATTCGTCGGTTTTCTGTTTGCCTTCCGGCAGGTCCAGCTGTCCGGCCCTGGCCTTGTCACTTAGCGAGCGCACGCTGATCTTGCTCTTGTACAGGTAGTAATCCGGCAGCAGGCGAATACCAATTTCGATCGTATTGCCGTCAACAGCGAACGCGTCCGGCTTGAACACCTGGTCGGCCGGCAGCGCATCATCCATCGAGTTGCCACCGACGCTGCCGAAGCTCAGTTTTTTCCCGCCCGCGGGTGCTTCCTTGAACTTAACGGTCTCAGTCCAGCTTTGCGGCAGATAACAGAATCCTTCATCGAGGCAACCGCGGCTGTTGATCGTCAGGTCGACCGTCGCCGGCGCTGAGCCTTGAACGGAGTAGGGAATGCGGACAAAGAAATTGCCGCGGTAGACAACCTGCTCGCCGAGAAACTCGTCGGAATGCACTTCGCCGTCCGGCAATTCCGGCGCGCCGAGAACGATCGCATCGTTATCGACGGCGAAGCTGAAGGCATCCCGGTACATGTAAGCGCCGTCGTTGACCGCCCAATCGATCTCGAGTGCGTCGCCGGTATCGGCGACTACATAGTAGAAAACTTCCTGAGGCGGAAGCGGGCGTTGATCGGCCGCCGCGACGAGGCTTGCGGACATCAGCAAAAACAGGGCTGTAACTAAGTATTGAATCCGTTTCATAAATCCCTTCTCGGGGTTGCGGTGCCCCAGTCTCCCTATCCGGACCGGCGCGAAAGGCCGAATGTTACGCCTTTGGCGGCGCCTGTCATCGACGCAAGTCAGGTTTTGGGCCTTGAATTTTATGGCGCGAGGCCTATTATTGGCACTCGCCGTGACCGAGTGCTAACAGGTACCGGTCCCGACAACCACCTAAAAATGGTTATAAATCAACAGTTTATAGGAGATAAATACCATGAAGATGCGTCCGCTTCATGACCGGGTCATAGTAAAGCGCATGGAAGAAGAGCGCACATCGCCCGGCGGAATCGTCATCCCTGACGCTGCAGCGGAGAAACCCATCAAGGGTGAAATCGTTGCTGCAGGCAACGGCAAAATTCTCGAGAACGGCGAAATCCGCCAGCTCGATGTCAAGGTTGGCGACAAGGTTCTGTTTGGCAAGTATGCCGGAACAGAGGTCAAGGTCGATGGTGAAGAACTGCTTGTGATGAAGGAAGACGACATCATGGCAGTAATCGAAGGTTAAAGAGGAATTCAAGATGGCTGCTAAAGAAGTACGATTTGGGGATGACGCTCGGCAGAAAATGTTCGCCGGCGTCAACGTCCTCGCAAACGCGGTAAAAGTGACCCTGGGTCCGAAAGGCCGCAATGTCGTGCTCGATAAGAGCTTTGGCGCGCCGACTGTCACCAAAGATGGTGTTTCGGTTGCCAAGGAAATCGAGCTTGACGACAAATTTGAAAACATGGGTGCTCAGATGGTGAAGGAAGTCGCTTCGCAGACATCTGATATCGCGGGTGATGGCACAACGACTGCAACGGTTCTCGCACAGGCAATCCTGCGCGAAGGCCTGAAGTCTGTGGCTGCCGGCATGAACCCGATGGACCTGAAGCGCGGTATCGACAAGGCGTCGGCTGCGATGGTCGATGAGCTGAAGAAACTGTCCAAGCCCTGCAAGGATGAAAAAGCGATCGCACAGGTCGGTAGCATTTCTGCAAACTCTGATCCGGAAATTGGTGAGATCATCTCCAATGCAATGGACAAGGTCGGCAAGGAAGGCGTCATCACGGTTGAAGAAGGATCCGGTCTTCAGAACGAACTTGATGTCGTAGAAGGCATGCAGTTCGATCGCGGATACCTGTCTCCTTACTTCATTAATGACGCGAACAGTCAGCAGGTTGAGCACGACAATCCGTTGATCCTTCTGTACGACAAGAAGATCTCCAATATCCGTGATCTTCTTCCGGTCCTCGAAGGCGTTGCGAAAGCAGGCCGTCCGCTGCTGATCATTTCGGAAGACGTGGAAGGCGAAGCGTTGGCAACCCTGGTTGTGAATAACATCCGCGGTATCGTCAAAGTTGCGGCTGTCAAGGCTCCGGGTTTCGGTGATCGTCGCAAAGCCATGCTGCAGGACATTGCTGTTCTGACCGGTGGCCAGGTGATTTCCGAGGAAGTCGGTCTGTCACTTGAGAAAGCGACGCTTGAAGATCTGGGTGAAGCCAAGAAGATTCAGATCACCAAGGAAGCGACAACGATTATTGATGGCGCCGGTAAAGCCGCCGACATCAAGGGTCGTGTCGAGCAGATCAACGCCGAGATCGCAGACTCCTCGTCAGACTATGACAAAGAGAAGCTGCAAGAGCGTGTTGCCAAGCTGTCTGGCGGTGTTGCCGTCATCAAGGTTGGTGCTGCGACCGAAGTTGAGATGAAAGAAAAGAAAGCACGCGTTGAAGACGCGCTGCACGCGACTCGCGCCGCTGTTGAAGAAGGCGTGGTACCGGGCGGTGGCGTTGCACTGATTCGTGCAGTAAGCAAGATTGGCAAGCTCGAAGGCGAAAACGACGACCAGACTGTTGGTATCAACATTCTGAAGCGTGCCGTCGAAGAGCCGCTGCGCCAGATCGTTCGCAATGCGGGTGGTGACGCCAGCGTGGTGCTGAATGCTGTTGCCAAAGGCAAGGGCAACTACGGCTTCAACGCGGCGACCGGCGAATACGGCGACATGATCGAAATGGGTATCCTGGATCCCACCAAGGTCACGCGCTTCGCGCTGCAAAACGCTGCCTCAGTATCCGGACTGCTGCTGACAACCGAAGCCATGGTTGCAGATGCGCCTAAGGATGAAGAAGGCGGCCATGCAATGCCTGATATGGGCGGCATGGGTGGCATGGGCGGCATGATGTAAATGCGGCTAGTGCAGGGACGAGTCTTACTCGCAACCCTGCGCCACTGGCAAAACCTGAGAACCCGGCTTCGGCCGGGTTTTCTTGCTCATTAGATGTAAAAAATCTTTGACATCATGTACAGATTAACTTACATTCTGTTTCGTCAAAAATATGACGACAGAGCGCGAACAAATGGATATGTCATTCAAAGAAAAGAGTACCTGGGGATTGCTGTTGGGCATCGTTGCCGTCTCGGTGTTCTACTTCCCGCGTGCACTGCATGCCGTCGACGTTTCGGGCAGCAGTGGGCCGTTGATCGGCCTGAGCATTGCCGGCGTAATCGCATTGATCGTTTTCCAGGTCATTTATCACAGCCTGATCGCCGCATCGGCACGCGGCCACGTCGAAGAAGACGAGCGCGACAAGCTGATTGACCTTAAGGCCGAACGACTTGCTGGTTTCGCGCTCGGGTTCGTACTGTTCTGGATCATCGGGCGCATTATTGTGACGACGATCAGGCCGGAATTTCCGGAGCCGAGTGTGTTGCTGGTTGCGGTCTGGTTGCTCGCCGCACTGACGGCATCTGAAATCGTCAAGCTGATCGCTGTGATCGCACACTACAGGCTAGGAAGTTAATGGCATCCACGCAGGTCCGAAATCGCATTCGCAAACTGCGTTTCGCAAGGGATGAGATGACACAGCAACAGCTTGCCGACCGGGTAGGCGTTACGCGGCAGACCATTGTTGCCGTCGAGAAAGAAAAGTACTCCCCGTCGCTCGAAGTCGCCTTCAGGATCGCTATTGCGCTGGGCGAGCCACTCGATGCCGTCTTCTATTACGAGCCAGCTGCCAGATAACTCTTGCGCCTAACAGTCCCGCGAGAATTGCGGCGTAGATTAACGGTTCCGTTATGTCTTTCTTGACCTGCCACCAATAGTGCCAGACGCCCAGGATCGCGGCGGCGTAGATGGCGTTGTGCAGCGTCTGCCAGTGCTGCCCCATACGGCGTCGTATCGCCGTAAAAGATGTTGCGGCAAGCGCGGTCAGAATCAGCAGCGCCGTGAATCCAATCAGTACAAATGGACGTTCGTTCAGGTCACCGAGGATTTCGCCAAGGCGCAGGTCCCGGTCGAGGACAACCCAGGTCGTAAAGTGCATCAGCACATAGAAAAACGCGAACAAACCCAACATGCGGCGAAACCGCGACAGCCAGTTCCAGCCGCTCATGCGCCGCAACGGCGTGATCGCCAGCGTGATCATTATGAATCGCAACCCCCAGTTGCCGAAGCGATCGAGGATTTCTTCGACGGGGTTTGCACCCAGGGTACCGGTCAGACCAACGGCATCGGTGACGATAAGACCCGCGGGAAGAAGACAGATCAGGAAAACAATGGGCTTCCAGAAAAGGCGTATTTGTTGCAGCGTGTTCAATAGTGCTTAATAGTTGCGGCGCAGATCCAGGCCCTTGTACAGGTGGGCGACATGCTCACCATAGCCGTTAAACATCAGGGTTTCCTGCTTGTCAGCGAAAAGACCTGAGCCAATGCGACGTTCGCGTGCCTGGCTCCAGCGTGGGTGACTGACATCCGGATTCACGTTCGCATAAAAGCCGTATTCCTGCGGTGCCGCCATATTCCAGCTTGTCCGCGGACGCGATGAAGTGAAATTGATCCTGACGATACTCTTGATGCCCTTGAAGCCATACTTCCACGGCGTCACAAGGCGAATCGGCGCACCGTTCTGGTTGGGAATGGTCTTGCCGTAAAGCCCGACCGCAAGAATGGCCAACGGGTTGGTGGCTTCCTCGATAGTCAGTCCCTCGCGATAGGGCCAATCGAGGGATCCCCAACGAAGACCGGGCATCTGTTTACGGTCATTAAGGGTTTCGAATGCGACAAACTTTGCCCTGGATGTCGGCTGAAAATATTTCACAACGTCAGCCAGCGAAATACCAACCCAGGGAATCACCATTGACCAGGCCTCGACACAGCGCATGCGGTAGATGCGTTCCTCAAGGTCAAAAGGTTTCATGAAATCCTCGAAATCAAAAGTGCCGGTTTTCTCCGCATGGCCGGAAACCTCGATACTCCATGGACGTGGCCTGAAGTCCTGAGCATTCCGGAACGGGTCGCCCTTGTCAGTGCCGAATTCGTAGAAGTTGTTGTAGGTCGTAATGTCCTCGTAGCTGTTGGGCTCCTCGTCCGTACTGAACGCACTTTTCGAGACTCCCAAAAGCATTGCCTCACGAGTGTCGGGAATCACCGCGGCACCGGCAGCGCCGGCAAACAACGAGCCTCCGGCGATTGCGCCGGCCCGCAGAAAATCCCGACGGTTAACGTAGTTGGTCTCACTGGTAATTTCCGATGGCCGGATATCGGCCGGTTTTCTGATCAGCACGCACAGTCTCCCTGGGTGGTTTGGGTAGTAGACAGGGTCTAAAGCTATTTTATTGCACGGCGAGGTGGCACGGGCCTGTCGCATCGGGCACTGTGAATCAATATCGTTAAGTTCTGCTAAATGGCCTTTAAAATGGTCGATTATCTAAAAACGAGATCAAGACTTTGGGCGGGTTACGGCTTGTTCGTTTAATGTCGTCGCAGCAGGCAGAATAGCGCCCCTGCTTGGTTTGATAAGTCGTGATTGTCGGATAAATTGTACAAAAAATAATTGAAAATGTTTCGAATGTCGTCGAACCAAACAAAACAACTATGGCTTGCGTCAAGAGCCTCCAGGATCGCTTTTTGCAAAGTAATTTTTCAATTTTATAGAAAATAAGCCAATATTGACGATAATCGTCTTATTTTCGACGATTTTCGCGTTATTGGCGCAGCCAGTCGAGCAGCAGGCGGTTGACGTCGTCAGGACGTTCCTGCTGGGTCCAGTGTCCGCAAGG
The DNA here is from genome assembly GCA_963976365.1 of uncultured bacterium. Lineage (GTDB taxonomy): Bacteria > Pseudomonadota > Gammaproteobacteria > Steroidobacterales > Woeseiaceae > UBA1847. Next base: position 21,907 of record CAXBKH010000002.1, read on the forward strand.
CGCAAGCATCTCGAGGTTAAGATTTGACACGAGCGGCTTCATCGCGTCTATTTGCTCGGGAGCGATCACGATGTCGTCGGCGGCGCCGATGAACAGCGTTGGGATCTCGATGCGCTGGTCAACGCCCGCGGTCAGCTCCCAGTTTCGGGTCCAGTTGCGATACCAGTTGATCGGGCCGGTGAATCCAGACTTCGAGAATGCGTTCACGTAATAGTCGCGCTCGTCGTCGGACAGCAAGGCGTCGCCGGTGGGCTCGGTGCGCTCCATTAACGTTCGCAGGCTGAGAACTTTCTTCTCCGCTGGCAGGCGATTGAATTGGTCGCGCGATAGCTGGTTCTTACGCATCATCATTGTAAAGAAATGGGCGGGATCGGCTGCAAACGCAGTATCGGCCTCGTCCGAGTCCTGGAAATCAACAATGTAAAAATCCTCACCGAATCGTGCGCGCATCAAGGCAATCGGGTCAGTGGCGGTTCGCGGCAGGTGGGGGATATTCAGCGCGACCAGCCGCTTGAATCTGTGCGGGACCAGCGTCGCCATTTGCCAGAGCAGCATTGCGCCCCAGTCATGTCCCACAAAGATCGCGTTATCGAGGCCAAGCGAATCGAGCAGTCCCTCGAGATCAGCAACAAGCTCAGTCAGGCAATACGCCGCGAGATCGACCGGTGCATCGGTCTGGCCATAACCGCGCATATCAGGCGCGATGGCACGAAAACCGGCGTCGGCCAGCGCCGGCAGCTGGTGTCTCCACGAAAATGCGAGTTCAGGAAAACCGTGCACGAATATCACAGCCGGGCCGGACCCTTGCTCGTACAAGGCCATGCGGATGCCGTTGGTATCGATGAATTCAGCGTCTGGAAACACACAAGCATTTGACAGCAAAGCGCCGGCAATCGCAAAGTGACCGAATCCGACAAAGAAGCGGAGCCGCCAATGATTCAGCGCCTTATCAATTCGATGGTGCATCTCATCACGAATACGTTCTTCCGGCGCATCGACGTCGTTGGCGATGAGAACATACCGCCCGACGGCCCGGTCATTTTCGCGGGTAATCATCCCAACGCATTGATGGACGGCTGGTTGCTGACGGCACGCTGTGGTCGTCGACCCTTGCATTTCGTTGCAAACGCCAAGCTCTGGCAATACCCGTTGCTTGGCCGGTTGCTCGATGCTTCGGGCGCGGTGCCGGTGTACCGGCGGGAAGAACATGAGGGTGAGGTCGACAATTCAGGCGCCTTCGACCGGTTGTTTGGGGTCATTGAATCGGGCAACTGTATCGGCGTATTTCCCGAAGGCGTCAGTCATACCGAGTCGCAGTTGGCAAAACTCAAAACGGGAACAGCGAGAATCGCCCTGACCGTCGCCGCGCGCGGCAAGGTGGTGGTTACCATCGTCCCCTGCGGCCTCAACTATATTCATCGAGATCGCTTTCGCAGCCAGGTCCTGATCGAGTTCGGGGAGCCTATTATTATCGGTGACGCCTGGATCGAAAAGTTCAGGGCCGACGAACGCGGCGCCATACAGGAACTCACTGACTTTCTGGCGAACGCTTTGAAGGCAGTCACGTTAAATGCACCGGACTGGAGTACCTTGCGCTTTATCCAGACGGCGCGCCGCCTGTACAAGCCGGCAACCGCACACCTGACGCCTGCGACCTACGTGGAACTCAACCGTCGATTTGTCAGATCCTGGGAGCGCTCGGGTCAGGAGCCGGAGGCGCTTGCGTTCCGAGCGCGCGTCGAAGATTACCAGTCGCGGCTGGAGGCGCTCGGGCTCAAGGACTACCAGCTGCGAACGAAAATTTCCGTCGGAAAGGCGTTTCGGCGACTGATGGGCCGGTCGATCCTGGCGATCTTGCTGCTCCCGGTCGCGATCCCGGGCCTGCTATTGCACTTGCCAGTCGGTTGGGTAGCAGCCGTTGTTGGCGAACGATTCAGTTATGAAACTGACGACGTCGCAACGCTCAAGGTTTTTGCAGCGGTTGCGTTGTTGCCACTCTTGTACCTGGTCGCAGCATTTCTGATCGGCAACTATTTCGGGTTGGGCTGGGCGATTGCCGCAGCAGTGGTTTTCGTCATAAGCTTTTCTACTTCCTTGTGGGTCATTGAGGCGCAGGCGACATTGCTCTCATCGATGGCATCGATTCTCAGGCGTACGCGCCTTCGGTCCGAGATCGATGACTTGCATGCCATTCGCGCGGAGCTTGTCACGACGGTTCGCCAACTCGCTGACCGATTCGCCGATCCGGACAGCCCGCGAATATTTTCGCCTGATCACTTCAGACAAACAGAACGCGCTGATGAGACAAAATGACTTTTGATTCTCAATTGGCAGAACCTATACCTATCTTACGGTTATGCGATTGCATGCGCGTCAGGACGTTTTTCCTTGTAATTTGTCGGTTTGAACGCTAATTTCCCCGGCAAGACCTTGATAGGGACGAGTACGCAGCCTGCTCAGGCCAAAGCGACCGGAGGACAGTGAAAGCTCCGGACCTGATGCTGCCGAATATCACCCTGGAGTCGCCGCCTGAAAAGCAATGCTGATTAAGGCAGGCCGATTGGCCCACGATACGGGTGTCGAAATGGCTGCGGCCGTTTCACGAGGCGGCATCAGGCCGCGAAACCGGGTGGTACCGCGAAGAATTCTCGCCCCGGGTGCACAGGATGCGCCCGGGGCGTTGTTATTTTTGGAGTTGTAGATTTTGTCATTTAAAGAAGTCAGTGGCCGATATGACGGGCCGGCGATCGAGACCGAAGTACTGGAGTTCTGGCGCGAGCACGACGTATTTCAGAAGTCGCTCGACCGGACTAAAGGGAAGCCGCAATTCAGTTTCAACGAAGGGCCGCCGACTGCCAATGGCAAGCCCGGTATTCATCATGTTCTCGCGCGTAGCTTCAAGGATATTTTCCCGCGCTACAAGACGATGCAGGGATTCCATGTGCCCCGGAAAGCCGGTTGGGATACGCACGGGCTCCCGGTTGAGCATGAAGTCGAAAAAGAGCTGGGCATCTTCGACAAGAAAGAGATTGAAGAAAAGGTCGGTATTGCCGAATTCACGAAACGTTGTCGCGATTCGGTCATGCGCTACATCGGCGACTGGGAGAAGATGACGGAGCGGATGGGTTTCTGGGTCAATCTCGACGAAGCCTATTACACGCTCAATAACAATTACATCGAGTCCGTCTGGAGCCTGCTCAACAAGATCTGGGACAAGGGACTCATCTACCAGGGCTACAAAGTCGTGCCCTACGATCCCCGCATCGGTGCAACGCTCTCGTCGCATGAGCTCGCACTCGGTTACAAGGATGTTGAAGACCCGTCAATAACCGTTCGCTTCGAACTGCAGGATGAAAAGGACACGTACTTCCTCGTTTGGACGACAACGCCCTGGACCCTGCCGTCGAATCTTGCGCTCGCCGTTGGCAACGATATTGACTACAGCTATTGCAAGTCCGGTGGCCAGACGCTCATCGTGGCTGAGGCACTCCGTGAAGCTGTGTTCCGCGACATCGAACATGAGGTTGTGAAGACGGTCAAGGGCTCGAAGCTTGTGGGCATACGATATCGGCAGTTGTTCGATTACCTGTCCATCGATGCGTCCAATGCATTCCAGGTTTTCGCGGCAGATTTTGTCAGCACGGAGAGTGGTACCGGCATTGTGCATACGGCGCCCGCCTATGGTGTCGACGATCTCGCGCTTGGACAGGCCAACGATTTGCCGGTTGTCCATGGTGTCGGACTCGACGGTCATTTCGTCGACGAAGTCGAGCCTGTTAAGGGCTTGTTCTTCAAGGACGCCGACAAGCCGCTCATTCACATTCTCAAAGAGCGCGGTATGATGTTTCGCTCGGAGCGCTACCTGCACAGCTATCCGTTTGGCTGGCGCACCGGCGATCCCATTCTTTATTACGCCAAGAACGCCTGGTACATCCGCACCTCGGATTTTCGCGATCGCATGACCGAGTTGAATCAGACGATCAACTGGATACCTGGACACATCAAGGACGGACGCTTTGGCAACTGGCTGGAGAACAACGTCGACTGGGCGTTGTCGCGCGAACGCTTCTGGGGGACGCCGCTGCCCGTCTGGACCGACGGGGAAGGCGAGTTTTACTGCATAGGGTCGGTCGGGGAACTCGAAGACCTGACGGGCAGGGCGCTCAGCGATCTCGACCTTCATCGACCTGCCGTCGATGAAATAACGTTTGAGAAAGATGGCAAGACCTGGACGCGCGTTCCTGAAGTCATTGACTGCTGGTTCGATTCCGGCGCCATGTCGTACGCACAATGGCATTACCCGTTCGAGAATCACGATAAATTCGAAAAGCACTTTCCAGCGGACTACATTTGCGAGGCAATCGACCAGACGCGTGGATGGTTCTATACATTGCACGCGATCTCGACTCTGGTATCCGACAGCGTTGCGTACAAGAACTGCATTTGCCTGAATTTGATCGTCGACAAAGACGGTAAAAAAATGTCCAAGTCGGTTGGCAACATCATCGACCCCTATGATGTTTTTGACACTGTCGGTGCAGACGCACTGCGCTGGTATTTTCTGGCGCGGCTGTCGCCGGATGTCGCCAAACGCGTGTCGGTGGATATTGTTGCCGATGTCGCCAGTTCGTTCATCAACACATTCTGGAACACCTACGGGTTCTTCGTGCTCTACGCACGACTGGACAATGTCGACCTGGGACGAAACATCAAACCCGAAGACCGGCCGGAAATCGATCGCTGGGCACTGGCGCTGTTGCACAAGACGATCACGACCGTGACCGAATCCCTCGACAATTTCGATGCCAAGACGGCAGGCGAAGCACTCGAGTCTTTTGTCGATCAGCTCAGCAACTGGTACGTGCGGCGCAACCGCCGCCGTTTCTGGAAATCAACGGATGCCGAAGATACGCAGGCCGCGTATCTCACGCTGTACGAGTGCCTGAACGCAGCGCACAAGCTGATGGCGCCATTCGTACCGTTTCTTGCCGAGAATGTTTACCAGAACCTGGTTCGCAGCATTGATGCAGACGCGCCGGAGTCTGTGCACATGTCGGACTGGCCGACCGCGGACGCAGCTTGGCAAAACGACGCGTTGCTATTTGACATCGATGTTGTGCAAAAGGTTGTCGGTCTGGCGCGCGCGGCACGCGGACAATCAGGTGTACGAACTCGCCAGCCGTTGAGTCGGTTGTTGCTGCGTGCGCCGAGTGATGCGGCAGCCAAAGCACTCGCCAGTCACCAGGACCAGATTCTCGAAGAACTCAACGTCAAGTCGATCGAATTTATCGCACGGGATGCGGGACTCGTGAGTTATCGCATTAAGCCGAATCTGCCACGTATTGGTAAGCAGTATGGAAAATTGATCCCGGTCATTCGCAAAGCGCTTGATGATGCTGACGGCGCCGCAATCGCAAGTGCGGCCGCTGCCGGCGACACGTTCGATATCGACGTTAATGGAGAGGCCATTACACTCAGCGCTGAGGACGTCTTGATCGAGACCAGTTCAGCCGAGGGTTACGCCTGTGCCGAAGACTCCGGCTACCTGACGGCGCTCGATACAACGCTTGACGATGACCTGATCAACGAAGGATTCGCACGCGAGCTGGTGCGTTCGGTCCAGGATGCGCGCAAGCAGGCGGGCCTCGAGGTCTCGGATCGCATCACGCTGGGCGTATCGGGCTCGGAGTCGGTCGAGTCGGCCATCGAGCTGCACCGTGACTACATCATGAGCGAAACGCTTGCCGTGAAATGGCAGGTCGGGCAGCCGTCAGCGCTGTTTTCAGCCGAACGGGAGCTGGGCGATGACCGCTGGACCATCGAAATCGGCCGCTAACCCCGGCCGTTGATTTTCCTTGCGTGATCTTTGCATTGTCTGCTATAAAAACCGTGCGCAAGAACTTGATAGATAGGGAGTCGCAAACGGACTTCAGGCTCTGCAGGGAGCCGGACTACAGGAGGTAGTCAACTCTAAAAAACAAAAAGCGTACAAGCCGCCGAGAGGGTAACGAGCGGTAAAAAAGAACTAAACGCTGGAGTGGCAATGACGAACCACGTCGAACGCTTCCACGCCGCACTGACGGTGCTGGCTGGCCATGGTCATATAAAACAACGACTTACCAAGGCCTACGAGGACAACCTCGTCGACATCCACGAAGATGAACTACCTGTCGCCATGCAGCCGCTGTTCGCGGAATTAAGACGGCAGATGCACAGCGTCGCGCCGCTGAACGGCGAAGGTCCGATCTGTGCCTCGGTGCGCAAGATGTCCTGCGACGAAGCCAGCGAATGCGCCGGGTCTGTGGTCAGGCTGTTTCGCGAAATCGCCCGGCAGCAGGACAATACCCAGGCGAGCCTGGCACTCGGGGATGTCGAAGAAATTCGTGTGCCACCTTTCCTGGTGAAATCAATTTAGGTCATTCCGGCTTGATCGGGTAATAAACGTAGGTCAGTAAATCGGCTTCCGCGACTTTTCCCGGGTCACTCACGTACGATTCCCACGCCGCGCCGTTGCGCGCAATATCGAAAGCGGCCAGGTAGGCCGATATTTTCCTGTGCGTGCCCGTCAGGCCCTTGTAGGAGCCAGTGTGCCGGACGCGCACCACCGGGCCGGCGTAGGTCTGGCCGATCCTGACATCGTTGCTCTCGCGCGGTGTGTCGTCGGTGACGCCTCGAATCGGGATCGCTGCGTCGAACCGGAGCTCGGACCCGGTGAAGCTGCGCATGATGGACAGCGGTGCGCCGGCATCAGACAGCCTGTTTCGATCGATAAAACTCAAAATCTGGAAATAGGCTTTCCCGAGCGCGTCGGAGATTGCAGCAGGATCCGAGCGCGATGTGGTGGGCAGATAGGCGATCTGCATTGCCTCGACGACAATATGCTCGATTTCAATGTCGCTGAAATCGGCCGAGGGTAAGCCCTCTGCCAGGTCCTTCAAGCGCAGCAAACCGTTGTGAAAATCGCGGGCAACAATTCCGCCGAGCATTGACGCAAAATATCGACCAACGATATTCATGCCATGGTCCGCTTCAAATCCCCAGCGCACGATTGTCGTGCCGACGCCCGGCGCGAAATCGAACCAAGCCCTCGCCTCGCCGGATTCGCCGGGATTCATCAACAGGCCGATGTGCCCGTAAGGCACACTCTCTGTAATAAGCTGGCTGCCGCTGCCAATGATCGCGCCATCCCAGGTCATCATGGCACCCTCGCCACGGGGCGGACCGGAGAACAACACGCGGGCGTTCGGGTCGGTCTCGGTCCATGGAGACCAGTCTGAAAATCGCCGCAGGTCATTCACCAGTGCAAAGACCGTTGCCTGGTGTGCGTCAATTTCAATCGACACCTCGACCTGATGAGTGCGTGGCAACGCCAGGCCAATGATGATCAGTAAGGCTAGCAACGCCCCGGTTCCGTAGATCAGTTTTTGCACGCCTTTGGATGTCCGAATGTCTGTCGGGGGCGGAATTATTCCACATAACGGTTTCATTGGGCACAATGCGGCTATGACCAGTTCTCACAGCAACGCGCTCCCGATCGGTGTCTTCGATTCAGGGGTCGGCGGACTCACTGTCCTCAAAGCGATTCGAGAGACGTTGCCGAAAGAGAACCTGGTGTATCTCGGCGATACAGCCCGCCTGCCATACGGAACCAAAAGTCCGGCGTCGATCGCGCGCTATGCCACCCAGGCAACGGCGAAGCTGCAAGACAGTGGCATCAAGCTGCTGGTCGTGGCCTGCAACACGGCGTCCGCGGTGGCGCTGGATGCGCTTCGCGCGCAAATGGCGCCGATTCCCGTTATCGGCGTCGTTGAGCCTGGTGCCAGCGCAGCAGTCAGTCGGCGCCCGGGTGGCAAGCACCTGGTGCTGGCAACGGAGGCGACCGTACGGCTGGGCGCTTATCGCAGGGCAATTGCCGCACTCGATCCTGACGTTGTGGTTCGTGAGCAGGCCTGCGAGTTGCTGGTGTCGCTCGCGGAAGAGGGCTGGACCACCGGTGCCATCGCAGACGCTATCGTCAGACGCTATCTCGACGAGGCGTCGGACAAGACGTTTAGTCCCGACTGCATCATCCTCGGTTGCACGCATTTTCCGCTGCTGCGTGACACGATTTCCGCGATTGCCGGCGCCGCCGTCGAAGTGGTGGACTCGGCGGTGACCACCGCGGCGGTCGTCAAAGGAACCCTGGATTCGGCAAAGAGTCTCAATAGCGACAATACGCCCGGCAAACTCAGGCTGCTGGCGACCGATGGTGCTACCCGGTTTGCCCGTGTCGGCGGGCAATTTCTCGGCACGTCTTTAAGTGCCGGAGATGTACAGCTCGTCGACCTGTAAGCCTGTGCGATAATGCCGGATTGAATCTGTTTCGAGGAATAACCGTGAATTCCAGATCTTCGCTACGCCGGGTCGGCGCACTATTGCTGGGCACTGTTCTCGCTTCCTGCGGAGGCGAGCCTCCGCCCGAAATGAACGTAACGGCGCTCGAAGTCGCCGCACCGCGGCCGGAAATTTACGCGGACTTTGAACTGACCGCGGATCTCAGTGCGCTCAGTGACAATCAGCGGGAAATGGTCAAGGTGCTGGTCGATGCATCTCAGATTATGGACGATTTGTTCTGGCGGCAGGCCTATGGCGATGACTACGAGGCCTGGCTTGAGACCCTGGCGGATCCGAAAACCCGGCGCTTCGCCGAAATTAATTACGGACCCTGGGATCGGCTGGACGCCGACAGGCCCTTCGTTGATGGCGTTGGGGCGAAGCCGCCGGGCGCGAATTTTTACCCGGCCGATATGAGCAAGGAAGAGTTCGAGGCCGCTTACCTGCCGGGCAAGAATGGCCTCTACTCGCTGGTGCGGCGCGATGCAGAAGGCAAGCTGATGCTGGTTCCGTTCCACGTTGCTTACGCGGGCGAACTGAAAGCGGCGGCGGACCTGCTGCGCGAAGCGTCGAAGCTTGCGGAAAGTGCCGATTTCGCGACCTACCTGAAACTGCGCGCGGCGGCGCTGATCAGCGACGACTTCCAGGTCAGCGACATGTTCTGGATGGACGTTCGTGATAATGAAATCGATGTAGTCATCGGCCCGATCGAAACCTACGAAGACGCATTGTTCGGCTATCGCGCAGCGTACGAATCCTATGTCCTTATCAAGGATCTCGAATGGAGCGACCGGCTGAGTAGATTTGCAGAGTTCCTGCCCGCATTGCAGAAAGGCCTCCCGGTTCCGGACGAGTACAAGTGGGAGAGGCCGGGTACAGACTCCGATCTCAATGCATACGATGTTGTGTACTACGCGGGCCACAGCAACGCAGGCAGCAAGACAATTGCAATCAACCTGCCGAATGATGAAGTTGTACAGTTGTCGCGTGGCGCACGTCGACTGCAGCTAAAAAATGCGATGCAGGCCAAATTTGACAAGATCCTGGTGCCGATCGCCGACGAACTGATCGATGAGTCGCAGCGTCAACACATCAATTTCGACGCGTTTTTTGCCAACACGATGTTCCACGAGGTCGCTCACGGTCTCGGTATCAAGAATACGATTGACGGTCGTGGCACGGTGCGTGAAACCTTGCTCGACCTGGCATCGAGCATGGAAGAGGGCAAAGCCGACATCCTGGGCCTGTACATGATCACGGAGCTGCATAAGGCCGGCGAGCTGGGTGATGTGGACTTGCGCGACTATTACGTCACGTTCATGACCAGTGTATTTCGATCGATTCGTTTTGGCGCATCGAGTGCCCATGGCAAGGCGAATATGGTGCGGTTCAATTTCTTCATGGACAAGGGCGCGTTTGTCCGGGATGTTGAAACCGGCCGCTATCACGTCGACTTCGAACGTATGGACTCGGCGATGACTGAACTGTCACGTTTATTGCTGACCCTGCAGGGTGACGGGGACTATGACGGCGTAAAGGCGCTGACCGAGTCGCGCGGCATCATCAAGGCCCAATTGCAGGCTGATCTTGACCGATTGACGCAAGCACAAATTCCGGTCGATATAACCTTTCAACAGGGAATTGCGGAGCTCGGACTGGAATGAAAGCAATGACACCGAAAAAATCGCTGTTGATAATCCCGGCATTGTTTCTACTGTGCAGCTGCGGAGCCGACGACAAGGCGGCTGTCGTAGAAAAACCGGGTTGGGATGCATTCGCGGCTGCAACGATTGCCGATTACTACGCTGCCAATCCGGAAACCGCCGTCGCGGCGGGACTTCACCAGTATGACGGCCAGATGTATGACAACAGTCTCGCGGCTGCCGAGAAGTATGCCGCATGGATCGATACGGTGATTGCAGAGGCCAGCAGTTACAGTGAGCTGCAAGGCATCGAGGCCTTTGAGCGTGATTACCTCGTCCAGGCGCTGCGCGGTGAGCAATTCTGGATTCGCGACTCCGGGTTTCTCACCAACAACCCGGTGATTTATGCATTCAGTCTTGGTATGGGAACTTACATCGATCGAGAATACGCTCCGCTCGAAGAACGGATCGTCGCTTACACGGATTACGTCTCGCAGTTACCCGCCTGGCTGCAGACGATGCAGGGCAACCTGGCGCCACCGTTGCCGGCGCCCTACGTCGAAACGGCACACGGAATTTTCTCCGGAATGGCAGATTATTTTCGCAATACCGTTCCCGGGTTGTTCGCAGATGTAAAGGACGAGCAGCTGCAGCGCCGGTTCGAAGCGGCCAACACGGCCGCCGCTGATGCTGTCGAACAGACCGCGCGCTGGCTGGACAGCCTGCGTGCGACGGCGACCGATGATTACGCACTCGGCGAGGAGAAGTTCCTCACAATGCTCAGCGCAACCCAGGGCGTGGATATTTCGCTCGAGGAGCTGAAAGCGGCCGGCGAGTTAAATCTGCAACAAAATCTCGACACGCTGTACGCGGCCTGCGCCGAGTTTGCACCGGGCGCGAGTACTGAAGACTGTGTGCTGGGGGTACAGAATCGCAAGCCACCCGAGGGGGCCGTGGGCGGCGCTCGCCGGCAACTGCCGGGACTTCGCAAATTTATCGAGGACAACAAGCTGGTCAGCATACCCGGCACCGAAGAAGCCCTGGTTGCCGAAGCACCACCGCATCGGCGTTTCAATTCAGCTTACATCGACATCCCCGGGCCTTTCGAGCAGGGGCTGCCGTCGGTTTATTACATAGCGCCGCCTGACCCGACCTGGTCGGAGGAAGACCAACTCGCCTACATCCCGGGAGAAACAGACCTGCTTGGCACTTCAGTGCACGAGGTTTGGCCCGGGCATTTTTTGCAGTTTCTGCACGCGAATCGTGCCGAGAACAAAATCGGCAAACACTTTTACAGCTATTCCTTTGTTGAGGGCTGGGCGCACTACACCGAGCAAATGATGATTGATGCCGGCCTCGGGGGTGGCGATCCGGAGTATCGTATCGGCCAGTTGCTGAATGCCTTGCTGCGCAACGTGCGCTATTTGTCGGCCATCGGCTTGCACGCTGAAGGCATGTCGGTTGCCGAAAGTCAGCGTATGTTCGAGGAAAAGGCATTCCAGGATTTTGGCAATGCGAGCCAGCAGGCGTTTCGCGGCACCTATGACCCGGGCTACCTCAATTACACCCTCGGCAAACTGATGATTAACAAGCTGCGCGATGACTGGACGGCCGGTCGGGGCGGCCGCGAGGCCTGGGGGCAGTTTCACGACCAGTTCCTGAGCTATGGCTCGCCACCGATACCGCTGATTCGTGAACAAATGCTTCCCGCCGACTACGACGGCGATCCTGCGCTGCTTCCGCACTGACGTGAACTACAGGTCCCGCTTGGCGATTCTTGGCAGCTGATTGCCGAACAGGGTGGTCAGGTACAGCGTGTCACGCGTTTCCAGGACGCCGGTCAATGTCGGGAAGCGCGCGGCGGGGTCGTGCATGTTCATCAGTACCTCGCCGTCGCCGTTGATCGCGATAACGTGCGAAAAAGGTTCCGCGCGGGGCCGCATGGACGCCGGCAGGCGCTGAATCATTTTTCTCAACAGCGGCTTGTCCGACCACTGGTCGATGAGCTTGTTGCGCGGTGCGGCAAATCCAATCCAGAACCGCCCGTTTGCGCCGCTCTTGATGTTGTCGGGAAAACCCGGCAGGTTTTCGATCAGAATTTCGTGTCTGCCGCGATTCTCGCCGGTCAGCCAGTACTTGATGATTCGGTAGTGGCCCGTTTCGGAAATCAGGATAAAGCTGTCGTCGTCACTGATCGCGACGCCATTGGCATAGTTGAGTCCATCGAGCAGGCGCGTCACTTCTCTTGTGTCGGGCTTGAACGCGTAGACGCTGCCATGCCCGCCGTGCTCGAGAATATCGAGCAACGCGGCTTCATAGGTGCCACTGTATTCTTCGGCGCCGAACTTGCTGCTCGAGACACTGAAATAAATCGTTCCGTCCTGGCCCACCGCCAGGTTGTTTGCGTAGTTGAGCGGCTGTCCATCGATCTCATCAAGAAGCGTCACCACCTTGCGATCCGAAGTGACGCGCTGAATTCCGAGGTAGGAGTTCGCGATCAGCAATGAACCGTCCCGGTCCGCTTCGATGCCCAGTGGCCTGCCGCCAACATCGGCGTATTCGCTGATCCCGCGGTTCTGCACGCGGACGATCATGCCGTTGCGCGTCGTGACGTAAATACGATGGTCGCTGCCAAAGGTCGCGTCCTCTGGCGCCTCGAACTCGCCGAGACTGATGTTTGTCGCGGCGGTCAGCAAGTCATTTGGCAAGAACGGGTCGACGTAGCCGCGGTCAACGGGTGCCTCCCAGGCAACGGGACTGACGGGTACCGGCCAGAGCAACAAGTACAACAGCAGCACCGCCAGCAAGATTCCGAGCGCGGCCAATGTGGACTTCAGCAAGGGGTGTTACCGGCTTGCGTCGATCATCCGCAGGAATTCGATGCGGGTGCGCGCGTCTTTTCTGAATGTGCCTACCATCTGGCTGGTCAGCATCGACACATCGGACTTGTGGATACCGCGCGTCGTCATGCACTGGTGTTTGGCCTCTATGACGACTCCGACGCCTTTCGGCTGCAATACATCCTGAATGCAGTTCGCAATCTGCGCAGTCAGCTTTTCCTGCACCTGAAAGCGCCGGGCAAATGCCTCAACGACACGGGCGATTTTGCTGATGCCCACGACCTTGTTGGTCGGCAGGTAGCCGACGTGCGCCTTGCCGATGATGGGTGCCATATGATGTTCACAGTGCGACTCGAAGCTGATATCGCGCAGCACGATCATTTCATCGTATCCGTCGACCTCCTCGAATGTTCGCTGCAGGTAGGCAATCGGATTCTCGCGATAGCCACTGAACCAGTCTTCGTAGGCCTTCGCGACCCGCTTTGGTGTATCCAGCAAGCCTTCACGGCGTACATCCTCGCCTGCCCACAGCAACAATGTACGGACTGCGTCCTCGGCTTGCTTGCGACTGGGTTTGCGCGGTTTCGGTAGTTTCTTTTTGTTGGCGGCCACGGGCGAATACTACAGATCGCTTGGGGGCTTTGGCCAGCAATAATGCCTAGCCGCAGCGCACACCGGTACCACCAAGGCCGCAATAGCCGCCCGGATTCTTGGCGAGATACTGCTGGTGATAGTCTTCCGCGTAATGAAACGTTTGCAGTGGCTCGATGGACGTTGTGATTTTTCCCATCCCGTTTGCAGAAAGGCTTGCCTGGTAAGTCGCAAGTGAATTCTGCGCAGCTTCGGCCTGCGTTTCATCCGCAGTCAGAATAATCGAACGATACTGCGATCCGATGTCATTACCTTGTCGATCGCCCTGCGTCGGGTCATGGCTTTCCCAGAACACCTTGAGCAAATCACTGTAACTGACAACGGCCGGATCAAAGACCACCAGTACGACTTCGGCGTGACCGGTCTGTCCACTGCAAACATCCTGATACGTCGGGCTGTCCACATTGCCTCCGGCATAGCCGGCGGCGGTCGTGTGAACACCGTCAAGCTGCCAGAAGCGCCTCTCGGCACCCCAAAAGCAGCCAAGCCCGAAAACGGCCTGCTGCAAATGCTTGTCAAACGGTCCAATAAGGGGGTTGCCATTGACGAAGTGGTTGTCTGGGTGACTCATTGATTTCTTCCTGCCGGAACGTTGCAAATTATTCGGACTCTTCCTGATCGGACCTTAATGCATCCAGGTCGGCCTGCGTGTAAGCAAATTCGTGTTCGAAAACCAGGTCATTGGCATCGACCGGATCACCGTTGACAAAGCGAGGCCGAAACATGCGTCGGCGAACTTCCCGGTGCACGACGGCTTGCATGTCGGTGAACTCCGGCGGATCTACTTCAGTCCTGAGGTCGCGTATCCTGCCGCGCGACGTGACATTATAAATGACCGTGACCTTGCCTTTCAGTAATTCGTCGGGCGGAACTTCGCCGATCTGTCCGCGACCGGCAAAAATTGGCAGGGGATCCTCGCGAATTGGCGACGGGTTGGTGAAGAGCTCGTCACGAAGCACAATTCGCTCCGGGTCAGCAGAAAGAAAATCCCAGGTCTGCGAATACATTGTGCGGGCGCGATTTTGCGAATTCGTGTAGTTGTAGTAGTCCGCCAGCGCCATGCGCGTGCGCGCCGATTCTCGCCAGTCCAGTTCTTCGGCATTCTCGGCGATGCGGACGGCACGCTTGAAATACGCCTCGCCGCTTGAAACCGTACCCTGCTGCTGCACTGTTGCCATTGACATGTCGACAAAATAAAACGATTCGCCGAGGCGGCGCAGAGGTTCAACCAGCAAGGGTGAATTCTTGCCCTGACTGCTTTCGATAATTCGTATCGTGCGTCGGTAGGTTATGCGCTCGTCGGCGTAGTAACCGGCCCGATGCTGCCAGTCAGCTCGTGTCATTAGTGTCGGCAACAGTCCCATCGGGTCCTGCTCGAAAAACTTGACGTTGACGATGTGAATTCGGTCGAGAATATCGCGTGCTGATTTCGGGTCACCCATGCGGATGTAGGTCTCTACCAGCGATTCCAGGATTTCGACCTGATCAATATTATGGGGGCCATCGTTGACGTGCGTGATGTGAGCGGCGCGTTCAAAAGTCTGCCTGGCCCGATCGGGGCGCCCGATAGCCAATTGCGCGGCGCCGAGCCCTTTCAGCGGGTTTATCAACGCGTCATTCAATCGATCTTCGGTGAATTCGATAATTTCAACGGCAGATCTAAAGTTTTGAATGGCTGCATCGTATTGTTTATTGCTGTGTTGCACGATGCCGAGGTTGTTCAGAGCGCTGGCTGTTTCGCGCGACCGCGGGCCGTAAATTTTGATGGCCATTTCCACGATACGCTTTGCGGCGATGTCGGCTTCGTCAAGCGTGCCGGTGCCAACCAGTCGGCGGTAACGCGCGAATTCTTCCAGCAGCATTTCTTCGGTGACTTCGTCGCCAGTGGCGTCTTCTTCGGCGGCGGTCGATGCGTCGGCACTGGTGTCGTCAGGATTGAGCTCATCCGCGACTGGCACGGTCTGGTCCAGTGGGTTTTCAAACTCCACCGTTGCGACTTCGTCATCTTGTGCGATAACGACGCAGGGCAACAACAGCAGGACGGACAGGATAGCGACGTGAAATTTATTGTTTGTCATGCTTTCGGGAGATTCGATTTCCAAGCGAGAGGCCGGTTTGCCTCGTATTCATTAGGACCGAATGGTGCCACATAAGTTCGGGCACCGGCAGGTCCAGGCTGCCTGGTGACTATAGCAATTGCCAGGCTCGGGCGAACTAGAAATCCAGACCGAGCTGTCGTCTCGCGGGGTGTAAAAATCGAGTGCAATCAAGGCGTTGCTGGTAGGAACCCGGGTCGAGTTGCAGCGCCTTTGCCGCTTTCCGGAATCGGGCGGCGAGCATCTCGGCATAGGGTCCGCGACCCGTCTGACGCCGGCCGAAGCGGGCATCGTAGGTTTTGCCGCCGCTGGCTTGCCGTACCAGGCTCATGACATGGGCGGCGCGATCTGGAAAATGATGGTTCAGCCATTCGTCAAACAGTGACTTCAGTTCATGCGGCAAGCGCAGGAAGATATAGCGCGCCTGCGTGATGCCGGCACTGGCGGCTGCGTCGAGAATCGCTTCGATTTCATCGTCGTTGATCGCCGGAATAATCGGGGCGACCAGAACGCTGACCGGTACGCCGGCGTCCGAAAGCCGGCGAGCTGCCTTCAGCCTGGCATTCGACGAAGGCACGCGCGGCTCCATGACGCGCTTCAGATCCGGATTCATCGTCGGAATGGAAATTGCGACGGAACAAAGCCGGTCTTTTGCCAGGTCAGCGAGCAAGTCGATGTCACGCACCACCAGGTGGCTCTTGGTAATGAGGTTGACCGGGTGCCGATATTCGGCAAATTGCTGCAGCAACTGGCGGGTTATTCCAAGGGATTTCTCCGCTGGCTGATAAGGATCGGTGTTCGCGCCGATGGTTATCGCTTTGCAGACGTAAGCAGGTTTTTGCCATTCGTCCAGCAATTGCGCGGCGGCATTCGGCTTGTAAAAAATCTGCGTTTCGAAATCGAGGCCGGGCGACAAGTCCAGGTAGCTGTGACTTGGGCGGGCATAGCAATAAATACAGCCATGCTCACAGCCTAAGTAGGGGTTGATTGACTGCTCGAACGGTATGTCAGGGGAATCATTGCGGCTGATTATCTTGCCCGCTGGCATGGCTTTGATGACGGTCTCGGGTGCTACCGATAACCGTCGATCGTCCTCGTCGGCATCAAGCTCGGTTTGCTGGACGGCGAAGCGGCCTTGGGGTGCAGAAGCAGCGCCGCGGCCCTTGTGCGGGGAAGGAGGCATGTTGTAATCCAGTACTGTATGGATACACAGTACTGGCGAATATCCCTGGCGTCAATCCGTTCGAGACTAGTTCAGGACCTTGTAGCCGCGGCCCCTGAGGCAGCGCTTGAAGACCTGCTGCTTTTCACGATCGGCCTTCAGGCCGGAACGCGTCGCTCCGATCAGGGCACCAGTGGCCGCACCGCGCCCGACGTCGTCGTGGATAGCGCCGCCGACCGCGCCGACAGCACCGCCCGCGCCGGCACCTTTGGCAGCGCCCTTGCTGATCTCGATTTGCTCGCTGTAGCCCTCACAATCGGCCCAGTCCTGTGCGAACTGATCCGGATTGACACCCTTCATGTCGACAATCGGGTCGGGGTGAGCTGCGCAGGCCACCAGTCCGGCGAAAAGCCCGAGAGTGGCCAGGAATATGATTTTGTTCATGATTTTGATGGTCCATGGCATCATGCATTGATAACGTATCACGACGCATTAGGTTTACACATGGCCTCAGCGCATCACGAGTCAACAGCACGGGCGATACTCTATGCCTTCAGCGCAAACTTCGGAATCGCGATTGCAAAGTCCTGGGCGGCCTGGCTGACCGGTTCCGGCAGCATGCTGGCGGAGGCGATTCACTCCTATGCGGACACGGGCAACCAGGTGCTGCTGTACCTCGGTCTCAAGCAGTCGCAGCGCCCTGCAGACGCCGAGCATCCGCTCGGCTACGGCAAACTGAGCTATTTCTGGAGCTTTATTGTCGCGCTTCTGTTGTTCAGCATGGGTGGCCTGTTTTCGATTTACGAAGGCGTGCACAAATTGCAGCACCCGGAACCCCTGTCGCAGCTCTGGGTCGCAATCCTCGTGTTGAGCATCGCGATCTTGCTGGAGGGCGGCTCCTTGTTTGGGGCGCTGCGCGAAATCAAAAAAGTCCGCGGCGAGCGGCCGTTTCGTGAATGGCTCAAACATACGAGAAGTTCAGAGCTGGTGGTTGTTCTGGGTGAAGACATCGGCGCGCAACTGGGCCTGATGTTTGCGCTCGGTTTCCTGGTGATTGCGGCGATCACCGGAAATCCGGTGTACGACGCAATAGGATCGATCTGTATCGGGGTCATCCTGATCCTGATCTCCGTCTTTATTGCTTTGCGTATTCGGTCGTTGCTGGTCGGGCGCTCAGCAGACCCGGATATCCAGGAAGCCATCGACCGGGTGATTGCGAGCCAGGAGGGCGTCGACCAGGTGTTCAATGTCATCACCGTTCAGTTTGGGCCCGATACGATGCTCGCGGCGAAAATCAAACTGCGGCCGGATATGAACATTGGCGACGCGGTCAATCGCATCAACGTCCTGGAACGGGAACTCAAGCAGCGCGTACCAAAACTTCGCTGGTGTTTTATCGAGCCCGATAACGAAGACTAGGCTCGCCGACGAAATTTCAGTCCGCGTATTGCTTGTAAAGGTGCACGTCCTGCTGCGGGTAAGGAAAGCTGATGTCGTCCTTGTCGAAGCGCTTCTTGATCGCTTCGGTGAGGTCGAACCTGACTGCCCAATAGTCCGACGAATTGACCCACGGTCGCACGAAGAAATTGACGCTGCTGTCCGCCAGTTCCGCGACGGCAATCAACGGTGCCGGCTCCGCAAGAATTCGACTGTCTGCCTCGATAAGTTCCTTGATGGTGGCCCGCACCTTGTCGAGATCATCGTCATAGCCGACGCCAATGACCATGTCGATACGACGGGTGTTGTTGGCCGAGTAGTTGGTGATGATGCTGTCCATGATCTGGCTATTGGGCACAATAATCTGCTTGTTGTCGCCGGTCTTCAGGACCGTGGTCAGAATTTGTACCTGCTCAACGCTGCCTGCAATGCCAGCGGCTTCGATGAAGTCGCCGACACGATAAGGGCGAAACAGCACGATCAACACGCCCGACGCGAAATTCGACAAAGATCCCTGCAAGGCTAAACCGACTGCCAGACCGGCGGCGCCGAATATTGCGATGAACGATGTCGTCTCGACACCCAGCGCACCAATAACCGCGATTACCAGTACAACCATCAGCGCAGTACGCACCAGGTTGCAAATAAAGGTTTCCAGCGTCTTGTCGACTTCCTGGCGTTGCATCACCGTGCGCAAAGCGCGCACCGCGAATCGCACGACTGTGCGACCGATGTAATAAATCGCTAAAGCGGTGAGCACTTTGATGCCCAGGTCCAGGCTGAGATCCAGCCCCTTTTCCTGCAACATTTCCGGGAGACTTGCCCAGTCAAATGATGCGGCTTTCGTCGCGATGTCTTCGTTCACTAATCTATGTCCTTTCTATTGTCCGGGTACGCCCTCAAAGCCCGGCTTGAATCGAAATATTCGATACGGCCCCTGTGCCTTGATGTGGTCGTTTGATTTCAGGATGAGTTCGGGCAAAGCGCTGTCGGCGATATACAGATAGCCATCGGGCCCAAACGACAGCGCGTCAGGCCAGCGCATGTCACGCGACTGTAACACGGTCGACAACTGACCCGCCGGACTCACGCGGAAAATCGCGTGATGTTCGATATCGGTAATGTACACGTTGCCGGCGGTATCGATGCTGAGACCGTCACTGAGCGGCTTTTCGCTGACGCGTTCCAGTACTTTGGCAAGTTGCGATTCGGGCAGCTCACGGTTGCGAAGATGCTTGAGCTGGATTCGATACAGGTTCGAGCCGCTCAATGCGCCCCAGTAGAGCCACTCCTTGCCGAGTGCGATGCCGTCAACGCCACCGCGCAAGACGGCCATGCCGCCGAGAAACTCCATCTTCTGATCACCGCTTTGAATGACGAAGTCTTCGGCCGACACGGATTTGTGGCCCTCGAGTACGCGTCGCGCGGTGCCGGTTTCCACGTCGTAGACGATGAGGGCTGGCGATTTTCGCCAGAAACTGGCGTCGGCGATGACAATCGTTCGGCCGTCGGCACTGACCTGAAGATCCTGCAACATGGAGCCGAGCGGTGCGATCGTTGCGTCGAAATACTGATCGCGAACGACACTGCCATTGTCGAGATCGATAGCAACGATTCGCGCGGAGCGGAGACCGTGATTACCGTGATCGATAACCCACAGGCGATTCAGACGATCGATGGCAATGCCGAGGGGCGTATCGAACAGTTCAGCTTGCTGGCGCAGCGATGGGTAGGGCACTGATGCACCGTCGACGTATTCCAACAGTTTGTTACCGTGCGGGCGCGCTTCTGGATGAACAGTAAAAAATATGCGCCCGTCGCGACTGACGGCCACATTGCCGACAGGCTCCGGGTAAGCAAGCACGCTCTCGAGCGCGTCGGATCCCAATTCGGGTGGCTGTGTCAGGTCCGGGTAGGGCTCACCGCCACCGTGTCGGATCCAGAGCGTGGTTGCAGCAACTATGAAAAGGAAGGCCAGGAAGAGCAGAACAGACTTCATACTAGCGCTTATTATTTGACATTATCCCCATAGTCAAAATTCTACATGATTGTGCGCCGAAGTCAGACACTCAGCGCCACAATCCAGCTCAATATGACAAGTCCGGCCGCAATGACTCCGGCGGTACCCTGTGAGAGCCTGGCACTGAGCACTGCTGCGTAATGGACTAACAACATGCCGGCTGCAAATCCGCAGACGAATCCGAGCAGGTGTGCGCCGATGTCGGTGTTCGGCCCGCCCGTTCCGGTATACATCAAGAGGGCGAGGCCACCGACGATCGGCCCGTAGCGATTCGACCAGCCATCCTGTCGCATGAGTTTGCCCCGCCAGACGAAGCCCGCGACGATCCCAAGCGCGGCGAAAACGGCGGTCGATGCACCGATTGCGCGATGCGAGGCTTCGAGCAACAGGACATTGACCGCATTGCCTGCGGCTGCGGCAAGTACGATAGCGAGCCATGCAATGCCAGGACCCAGCAGCCGGCCAGCGAAGATTCCAAAAAAAACACCGAATACGAGATTGCCGAGCAAGTGTTTGACGTCAGCATGCAGCGTCAGGGCGGTTACCAGTCGCCAGATCTCGCCGTGTCGAATCAGTTCGCCATCGACCCGGCCGGCGGCAACCCAGTTTTCGGCGAAGAATGAATAGCCGGCCATGCCGGCGACGAGGCAAACGGTCAGCACGTAGCCAATCAGGCCAGGTAACGGATCGTGGGACTCGATGACGCGCGCAGGCGTGATCTGCGGCGGCGGATTTTCCTCTTCGTAAAGCCGCAATTCTTTCGCCGCTTGCGCTGAAACCTCGGCCGGTACGAGCACGGCGCAGGAACCGCCATCGTCAATTAACTGGTGGGGAATCTGCAGGGAACTTAGCACCAGCGCCCGATCCGCACAGCTCTGGCGGTTGCGGCTTTCGAAAACGACACGCAGGTCCTCATTCATCGGCCCAATCTATGGGCAATGTGGGTGCTTTTCAAATTTGCGGTAAGCTAGTGTTCTGCTGCCGGAGTCCTTATGAAATATCTGACACGCGTTCTCCTTGCGCCAATCCTGATGGCTACGTGCCCGGTACTTGCCGAGGTAACGGACGCCGAGGCCGGCGGTTTTACAACGGTTAACGAAGTCCTGATCGACGCGAATCGGATCGATGCCTGGAAAGCCGCCATCGATGATGTCGGACAATGGTGGAATTCGGATCACACGGTGGCGGGTGACGCCCGGCGCATGAGTATTACGGCCGTACCGCAGGGCTGTTTTTGCGAGCGCTTCGAATCGGGCGGCGGCGTTGTTCACATGAACGTAACCATGGTCAGCCCGGGCGTGATTATTCGCTTGACCGGGGGGCTGGGTCCGCTCGGATTGATGGGCGTTGAAGGCAATATGACCTGGGAGTTCGAAGATGCCGACGGCGGAACCGTGGTCCGCTTTACCTATGCCGTTGGCGGCTACAGGGCCGGTGGGCTGGAGCCGGTTGCCGAGCCCGTCGATTTCGTCGTCGGCGAGGCGCTGAATCGATTGAAAGCACATGTCGAAAGTCGCGATTCCGATAGTGCCGGTGCTGAATGACGAAACGCTAATCCGGCCATCGTCGACCGTGGTCGTGGCACGGGCGGCCGAAGGCAGTCCGGAGCTGTTCATGGTGCGGCGACACGAGGATGCATCCTTCGGCAACGCCTTCGCTTTCCCCGGCGGCGTAATTGAGATCGACGACACAAAAGTGCACGAATTTTGTGGCGGCCTCGATGCGGCGACAGCCGATGCGCGCCTCGGTGTCGAGCAGGGTGGCCTGGATTATTTCAGCGCTGCTATTCGGGAGTTATTCGAGGAAAGCGGCGTATTGCTCGCCGACCTGTCGAACCTGGATGAAAACCTGGTCGCCATTCGCGACGGGTTGAACAGCGGCACAGAAAGCTGGGCCGACATCGTGACCCGCAACGAGTTGCAATTGCATTGCAATCGTCTTCACTACATCAGCCACTGGATAACACCACCCTTGTTGCCGAAACGATATTCGACACGATTCTTTCTGACCGAGCTGCCCGATGGTCAGGATGCCTTGCACTGCGGTGGCGAATTGACCGCTTCGTGCTGGCAAACGGCAAACGCAATGCTCGCCGCCGGACGCCGCGGCGAGGCGGAGCTGCATTACCCGACCGTCAAAACGCTGGAAAGCATTGCACGCCACAAGACACTCGCGAGCCTGCTCGACTGGGCGAAGTCCTGCGTCGAGTGGGGCATCACCAGTATGGTTCCCATGGTGATCATCAGAGACGGCAAGCAAGAAATCGTACTGCCGGGCGACAGGGACTATCCGGGAGCGAAGTCATGAGCGGTTTCGGGCCCGAGATGCCGGCGTTCAGTGAGTTGGCGCCCGGCATACGACGGTTGCTGGCACCGAATCCATCGATGATGACCGGGCCAGGAACCAATACCTACTTGTTTGGCACCCGGGAAGTCGCCGTACTTGATCCGGGTCCGCTGATTGACAGCCATCTCGATACCATCGTCGATACTGCGGGCGACATAATTCGGTGGGTGCTGGTGACGCACACGCATCCTGATCATTCACCGGCTGCCGCGGAACTGGCAAAACGGACCGGTGCCGAATTACTCGGCCGGCCGGCACCTGAAGGACCTCATCAGGATGCGACTTTCAAGCCGGACCGTGTCCTCGTCGATGGCGACCGCCTGGCAATCGATGGCGCCGAGATCGAAGTCATTCAGACCCCGGGTCACGCATCGAATCACATTTGTTATCGCCACCTGGAACGCAACTGGATTTTCACCGGCGACCACGTCGTGGATGGCTCGACTGTGGTTATCGATCCGCCGGATGGCAATATGAGCGACTACCTGGAGTCACTCGCGCGGCTGAAAACTTTCGCGCCGGTCGCACTCGCGCCGGGTCACGGCGAATTGATCAATGACCCGAATCGCATCATCGACTGGATCATTGAGCACCGCTTGCAACGTGAGGCAAAAATCGCGTCTGCGCTGAACGCGCATCCGGGTTTGACAGCAATGGAACTGGTGCCTTACGTGTATCGTGACGTCGACCGGAAACTCTACGCGTGGGCGGAGCGATCTTTGCTCGCGCACCTCGTGAAGCTGGAGCAGGACAACCGGGCATCGCGACAGGGTGACTCATGGCGAGCAACCCGATAATTGTGAATAAAGCGGCAGCGCTGTTTGTTTTGGTCTTGCTGGTTCTGATCGGGGCTTATTTTTTGCGACTCGAACCGGACAGTCGTGCGGCAACCCAGTCGGTGGAATCCGCGGTACCGCCCATTGATGCGATGGCCGCCGAAGATTCTCTTGCAGGGCCTGCCAACAACGCGCAAACGGATGCTTCGCCGGAGTGCCCGGAGTATTCCGGGCCGAACGACCCGCGCAAATCCTATGGCGACGTTCAGAATGAGTTGCAGAGCGCGATCGTTTCGCTGCAGGGCAGTGGCTCGCCGATGCACTGGCTGGCCGCAAGCATCCTGCTGGCGGACACCGAGTCGGAACGCGCACTGGAAATGCTGCAAAACCTGTTAAGGACTGAAGCGACGTCTGCTGTCGCCGCCTGGCGCATGCTGATCCTCTGTGACCAAAGAAGAATGGCCGCTTGCGATTCGCCCGACATTGAAGAGATGGCGATTGCAGCAGACGCCGACAACGGATTGATGTGGGCACAAGTCGCAAGCCGTCGTCTCGCGGCCGGGCGCGATGCCGAGGCGGTAGAGGCCATGCATCGCGCGATTGCCGCACGGCGATTTGATACCTATTTCGCCGAACAGATGCAGGTTCTGGAGCGGGGTTTCGCCGCGGTTACGGGCTGGACGTACCCGGAACGCATCATCTATGGGAGCGATTCGGTGGCATCGAATCCCTCGAACCTGGCGACAATTCGTGAACATTGTCGGCAGACTGACTCGACTGAGTGGGTCGCACTTTGTGACGAGTTAGGGCAGCGGATTTACGTGGAGGGCGGTGAGACTTCGGCCCGGCTGATTGGCATCGAAATGCGCCAGGCCGTTCTCGAAGGCAGGGCGGATGATGACAGGCTGGCGGTCCTTAACCAGGATTATCTTGATCTGAAAGCGCTGCAGTCGGCCCTGTTCGAAGATGCCGGGGCACTAAACCTGTTGCTCAATGACGAGCAGGTGATGCGTGATTTTATCAGCACCATTGATGCCCATGGCGAAGTTGAGGCGGCACTGGTGCTGCAGGAGCAGACCGACCGACTTCGAGCGACGCCCGGATATGATCAATGCAATTTCGAAAGCAATCCCTACATAAACATGGATGGACCCTGAGTACATCGGATCGCAGCTTGATTAGCGGCGCAACATCGCATAGCGTAACGCGCTCAAGAGCAAGGACCAGAGCATGACATTCGTTGTTACCGAAGCCTGTATCAAATGCAAGTTGACCGATTGCGTCGAAGTTTGCCCGGTGGACTGTTTTCACGAGGGGCCAAATTTCCTCGTGATTGATCCGGACGAATGCATCGACTGCACCCTGTGCGAGCCGGAATGCCCGGTCGAGGCGATCTACTCGGAAGATGAGCTGCCGCCGGGCCAGGAAAAGTTCCTGAAGATCAACGCCGACCTGTCGCAGGACTGGCCGGTTATTACCGAGATGAAAGACCCTCCTGAAGACGCCGATGACTGGCGTGACGTCAAGGACAAACTGCAGTACCTCGAACGCTAGGGTCGCTGCGCACAGTCCTGCATGAGCAGCATTCGCGCAAAACTGGTTCGTTCATTGTCCTCTGCCATCTTGCGGCGATACGATGCGGCGACGCTCAATATCGAACGAATTCGGCGACAGACCGCGTGGCTTGGCAAGTTGCAGCTGACGGCGTTTGGCGTAAGGGTCGACCGGGATGAAATCAACGCCCTGCACGCCGAGTGGCTGACGCCCAGGAATCGCAGCGACGGAAAATTGCTGCTCTATCTCCACGGTGGTGGCTATATTGTTGGCGGTTGCGACATGCACCGCCACATGGTGAGTCACATCGCGAGGGCCGGTCGGATACAGGCGCTCGTGCCGGAGTATCGATTGGCACCCGAGCACCGGTTTCCTGCGGCGGTTGACGATGCGGTTGGCGTATTCCGGAGCCTCCTGAAAAAGGGCATCAGGGCGGACAACATCATTATCGCCGGCGATTCAGCGGGTGGCGGGCTTGCAGTTGCGACCTTGCTGGCGCTCCGCGATGCGGGCGACGCGATGCCTTCTGCGGCTGTTTTACTGTCGCCGTTTCTTGATGCAACGGGCAGCGGCGACTCAATGCGCACGCGCGCAGATGTCGATCCGTGGTTCAAGGCTATTGACCTTCCCGTTATCACCGCGCACTACTGCGAACCTCACCAGAAGCGCTTTCCGCTCGTGTCGCCAGTGTTCGCCGATGTCGAGGGCCTGCCGCCGATGCTAATTCAGGTCGGGGACGACGAGATCCTGCTCAGTGACTCAAAGCGATTTGCGGATCTCCTGGTTGCTGCCGGCGTCGATGTACAGCTCACTGTCTGGCCGGAGATGTACCACGTGTTTCAGATGTTTGTCGGCAAAATTCCAGAGGCTCGGCAGGCGATTGACAAGATAGGCGACTACATTCGGTCGCGGTGCAATTAGAACGCCGATTGTTTTCGCGAGTCGTCGTACATCCGGGTCAGGAACGAACGGATTGCCGGTTCTGCTTCATCGCGCGTCATAAGTTTCTGTTTTTCAAGAACAAGAGCCATGTCCCTGATGGATCGTTTGCCGTCGATTAAGGACATGATGAACGAGTAGATTTGCGTCGTCATGGCCTGTTGGCGGAACGATGGACTGAGCGGCACCGGATCTTTGCCGGTGACGATCCAGTCGGGCAGCGCTTTATGACGTTCGGGTTTTCGGACGCTGCGTTCTTTGTAAGTGGAGAACGTAAACACGCGTTCCCGGCGGCCGTGCCGACTCGCTGGCGAGTCCATGTAAGGAATGGTCGCTTGCGACACGTAGGGATCCGAGAACCCGCCTTCAGACACAATCGCTTTGACCTCCTCGGGACTGTAGCGTCGTGCGCGCTCGGGACTGGCGAACGCCAATGACCCGAAATTGACCCATCGCCCGTTATCCTTCAGCAGGCCGTTGATTCGTGCTGCGAGTATCGACAGATCTTCTCCAATAATGTCGATCAACCATGGCGTGATGACGGTGTCGAACGATTCATCCGGAAACGGCGGGCGCAACGCATCGCCGAATACCAGGTGAAAATTATCGTCAACAGGGTCGGGCGCCTGCAGCTTTCTCAATATCGCATCGTCTTCGTATGACAGTGGCGCGATCGGAAATTCGTAGAGTTTCAGCTGCTCGCCCGCGGTTACAGCTTTCGCGACGAGCATCAGAAGTGGATTGAAATCCATGGCAGTGGTCGAGGCGCAATCGAGCGCCGTGTGCACGTCGTAGGCGAGGCGTCCGGCACCAGCTCCAAGTACCAGCACATTGCCGAGCTCGGCGTTATCATGAAGCACGGCGCGAACCTGCTGCAGTGAGGCCTGGTTTTCTTCGTCACCCCAGGCCCAGTCGCGATGAATGTTCGGGTAATAGGTGTTAAGGCCCTGGTCACTGGGCAGTCGTGTGCGTAGTGCAAGGTAGGTCTCAAAGTTGCCTTGCAATAACTGGACCTCGACCGGTCGCAACAGCTTCTGCAGCGTTCGCTTGTGCGATTCGATTGCCTTCCGGTAGCGAGTCACTCGGCGCCGCGAAAGGTCTCTCAAGTCATCGTTTTGCAGTTCCTTGTCGAGACCGGCAATTTCATGACTTAGTTGCTGCAATGAGAACTGCAGGCGGCCACGCCACTCACCGAGGGTCGCCATGGGTTCCGCAAATAGCCAGGGCATGCCTTCGATCAGCGGAAAATCAACCTTGCACGCCTTGCAATGCCAGGCGTCGTCGGATGATTCGAGCGGTGTCTTGTCGCAGCGCGGACAGGCGAGAAGTGAGGCGAGTGCAGTCATTCCAACGAATTATGCACCAAATGAAGAGATAAGGTGGCAGTCACCCTGGACTCCATCGAGTCAGGGTGACTGCCACCTGAATTGTCAGACCGGGTTGGAGATGACGCCGTTTACGATTGGCGTGAAAGCAGTCAGGCTGTCTTGCAATGCTGCGTTGCCCAGGCCGTGGTTGGGGAACAATGTGCCGAAGTTGCCTTGCTCACCGTGCAATGCCATGTAATTCAGTATCACAGAGTTCACAAGCAGGTTGACGTTGTTAGCGACCGGCGTCGCAGCTCGCATGACGGAACCGCCCGCATCCATCGCACCAATTTGCTGGTGAATAGCCTGAATGTCCGGTGTCGCGCCAATCAGCGTCGGTCGACGAGTCGGGTTGTAGACGAGGAAGAACGACGCCGCAGTCGACGAGTTGTCACTCGACCATTCGCCTTTGCCTCGACCTGCTGCCGAATTGTCAATCACGCCGTTCGAGGACAGCGAGCCGTCGCTGAAGACGTACATCATGACCGGCTTGCCGAGGCGCGCCGCGTACTCGAGTACCGCACCCATGCAGCGTCCCGCTCTTTCGTCTTTAACTTCGCCTTCGGCTCGGGCACCACCGTGGTAATCGTAGCCGCCCATTTCGATGCAGCCGGCGCCGGCGAAGCCGTTCATGACGAGCTTCATGACGGACGCGGTTTTGCGGAACTCCTGGCCGTCGCGGCTATTGGCATTGAATTCCGCCGAAGTGAAAATACCGGTGCCGTCATCGGCGACAATATCCGGGTCAATTGACGGATCGATCGGCGTTGCGCCAAAGCGTTCTGCGATGTCTGCGGCTTTCAGGTAGCCGCAACGAACGGCCTGCTTGATGGCGGCGTCAGTTGCGATCTGTGTATTGACGGCATTCATCTTCTGATCGCTAAGGCGATAAATGGATTCCATTACAGCCGTCGCGTCGTTCTCGGAAAGAATGCCGACCAGGTCACCGGTATCCACCAGGTTTACGACGTCACTCGGACGATCAACCTTGGTCGGACGAAGTTCCGGATCGAACAGCGCAGCCGGCAGCATCGAGTTACCACCGGAGTCGGTGTTCTCCGAACCGGCCAGCGTCAGGATCGAACCCTTCGCACCGGCACGGGCAATACCGTACATCGGGTTGTGGGGATTGTTGCCGGTGTCGTTGTCCGAGCGGGCCGGAATCACTGCGCCATTGATGTTCGCTTCCCGCCCCGGTGTCAGGCTGGCCATGATGCCGCGACGAAATGCGCTATCGCTGTGGAAGCCCAGGCCGAGATCGAAGTTGGCGTACGGCAGACCGGTGGTCGGGTCGTTGAGGCCCGGAACCATATCGCCCGGCAGCCCCATCTTCTGGTAGCCCGACGTGCTGAGGAAATCACTTTGCCCGCCTTGCTGTCCAACGAGGACGTTCGATCCGGCGATGTTCGCGCCGCCTGCAAGATCAAAACAGATGAACGGAATCTTGCCCGCGCCATCGGTAATCTGACAGGGATTTGCGAGCAGGCTGTCGAGGTCGCCTGAAAGCGCCAGCGCATTGCGAGGGTTCGCAAACATGCTGAGGACGCCACCACCAACGGTATAGGCGGCCCCGGTCATGAATCCTTGCGCTACAAACTGTCGTCGCGTGACAGGACGCGGATGATCTCCGTGAAGCTGCGGCGCATCCCAGTGCCGTGCATTTCGTTTCTTAGCCATCTTCTTTATTCCCTTTTTGTCCTGTCTTACTGAACCAGCGTTGCTGCACTTCCGAGTACGGAGGCACAGACACCCTTGGCAATAGCGCGCGTGTCACTGGGACCTGCGAGCAGTCGGTCAATCAAGTTATCCGGGCGATTACCGGCGGCCTGGAAGACACCCAGTTCGTCCCGAATCGTCGAATAGGTCGGTTGCGAGGCAAGTTGTGGGCCACCCGAGGTCTGGCCAACGGCGCGAGCAATCAACGGGTCGATGAAGTTATCGCGATTACCGACGCTGAATGCCGTAGCTGCCGGCTGATCGAAATCAAACGATGTCCAGATCACGCCTTCAGCATCCGGGTTGGGATTGGCATTGCTGCCGATCGCCGCATCACAGTACTGAATCGCGAGCTGCGCGATCGCCACCTGGTGGGACGACAGGAAGGTGCCGACATCCGCTACCGCAGGCAGTGATTGTCGCAATTCCTGGAACGTCTCATCGACCGGGAACGAACCATCCGGGTACTGGATCAACGGATCCACTTCCAGAATCGACGCGTAGGTTGCCGCGATTTCGTCAAAGGTGCGAACACCGATGTGCGGAGCCGGCGGCAGGTCGGACGGCGTGATCGTCAGCATCGGTGGGTCCTGACGGTTGTAGATGACACCGTCGATGTCGTCGAAGGTCAGGAAGAACTGGTCGTCCTGCGGTCCTTTCTCGAGCGGAATGACCGCGCCAAGATCGGATAGCGGCTGACCGAGCTCCTGGAACAGCGACGCACTCAATGTCTGATCCATGTTGGCATACGACTGAGATACCGGCACTTCCTGTCCGTTCATCGCGATATGCATGCCCTTCATCGAAATTCCTTCCGGTGTCGAACCGTCCAGCGTGATGAAGTGCGGCTTGTCGAACAGGTAAGCGTAGCTGTCAAACTGTTGCGCTTCGAACAATACGAACGACGAATCAGCCGCCGCACCGATGCGTGCGGAGATATCGAACAGCATGTAAAAGCGCTCGCCTACGCCTGCATCAAAGTTCTGCGTAATCTGTGCCTGTGTCAACGCACGACGGTGAACAGCCGCCAGGCGGAAGGTACCTTCCCAGGTACCGTCGCCCGATGCCTCGTTACCGAGAACGACGGCGAACGTATCCTGCCAGTCGACGAACGTGCCACCCGGAATCGGGTCCGCGTTCGAAACCAGCAGGCCGTTGACGTAGATGCTGCGACCGTTGATCGGGTCGTAGGTTGCGACAACGTGTTGCAAGGTTGCCTGCAGCACTTCATCGGCATCCGGCGTCGACAACTGCGGATCACCATTGAGGCTGGTTTCGTTGGTGCGCAACAGGAAGTCGTAGTTGTACAGTGTTTGCTGCAAGGTGAAGTTACGCGCTGTCGTTCCAGCGGAGTAACTGACGATGCGAGCCATTTCCTGCGTGACGTTGGCCGGCACGACCCAGGCTTCAATCGAGAATTCACCGGACTCCTGCAGCACGTCAAACAATTTCTTGCTCGCCGCCGTCGAGCCCTGTGCCTTACCCGGACCCTGTGCGGCATTTGCACCAATTGTGATACCCCAGCCGCCGTACCATTCAACGTCACCTGAGAAATTCAGGTCGATGGCCGGGTCGACACCGCTGGTGTCGAATGCAACGAGACCGCTACCAGTCTGGAACTCCCAGAGCGCGATCTGAGCGTCCTCGTAGCGGTTGCCACCGGACGCGAGCGTGCCGTCAATCAGGCGAATCGCGCGGCTGGTAATCAGTGCCGGATCCACAACAGTCGGGCTGATGCCATTGGCGAAGTTGGTAATCGCCTGCAGCATTTCGGATTCCGCTGTCGGACAGTCGTTGTTCCAGCAGTTATGGGACTCGCCGGAAATTGCCGGATTGGGACTGACTTTGATCACGAATCGCGAATCGCCCGGTGAGTCGAGGTTGATCTTCGACTTTGCGGCTTCATATGCGGCGTTGATATCCGGATCGGCAAAGTAGGGCTGTTGAGCCGTTGCCGATTCGGAGCTGTGACAGCCCGAGCAATACTGTTGCAGAATCGGCGTGTAAACCAATTGCTGGAACGATGTCGGATCATCCGGGAAGTTCTTGCTGTCAGCCGGATCGGCGGAGGTCGGTGGTATGAGAACGATCTGGCGTCCGCCTCCGGCAGTATCACCCACCCAGTTCTCGATCCAGGTCGTCATGATCGATCCACAGACACCGGGGTCGGCAACCCAGCAGTTGTGACCCAGCGGCGGAGAACTGACTTTCGAAACGATCTCGGACAGTGAGGGCTGATTCATATCAACCACCGTTATCGCCGCATCGTACGCCAGGTTCACGTCATCATTGCGGACAAACATCGGCAGCTGGCCGACCGACTCATTGTGGCAATTGCCGCAACGATCGGTTGTCTTGGCGTTTGACCAGAATTCCTGTTGAAACTTCAGTACATCGGTGTCACGCGCGGCCGGACCGGTATATGCCGAGTTATTGTTGTTGCCCGGAATCTGCGACGTCGGATTGTCGGCTGTCTGGGCACCACCGCCGCAGGCAGCGACGAACACACTCGCAAAAATCGCAACCGATACTGAGCGCAGCGTTTGAGTCAGCCGGGCGTGGGTAGCAATTCCAATTGCCTTAGTCATTATCATGTCTCCCTACTGGCCCATGCAGTAAACGGCCGTATCAGCAAATACCTGCTTCATGCGGAAGCCGCTGCTACGAAATGTTGAAATAATGTTGTCGACCTCGCTGCGGTCACCGGCATTTTCCGGTGCGCGCAAACAAACAGAGCGGAAGACCTTTTTGACCTGGCAGGCGGCAAATGCCTGGCTGTTGCCCAGCTCCTCGCCCAGCGACTTGGCACCTTGCCCGCTACCGGGCAAGGCGGGATCAAAGCCGAGATAGGAGTTTTGGCCCCTTCGCCAGTAGTTGTCCCAGCTGTCGTCCGGCGTGCGGAATCCCGACGGGAAATTCAGGTCGTTGTTGAAATACTTCGGTTGCACGTTGCCCTGCGTGTACTCAAGGGCACCGCTGGCCTCATCGTAGTTGTAGTACGCGAATGCCTGCGCCATTGGGTCCATACCGGTATGACAGCCAATGCAGTTGTTCAGGTACAGGCGACTGTCGCCACCCGGGCTGCGGCTCACGTCCTGGCGAATGCGATCAGGCGGCAGGTTGACGTCGTGCATCTGCTCCATGTCGTTGCAGAGATGGTTCAGAAGAGTGAAGCGGAACATCGCACGGTTGGTACCGGCAACGAAAAAGGCTTCCGATGCAGCGCGCGACGTCATGACGCCGGCGGTTGCTGAAGATGGCAGCCCGTTTACCGAGGACTGGGTTGCAACAACCAGATCGTCACGCAGATTGATATTGTTTGCTTCGAGCTGCTCGTAATGATTGTTGTTGTTCGCTGACGGTCCGGCCGGCACGACACCTGCGCGGCCGATGTATGTAATGTCGCGAGACAACAGTTCATTGAATGGCACGTCATCGCGGACCATGCCGATTACCGTTGCGATGTAGTCGTTTAAGGGTACGAATACCGACTGATCACGGTTGGTCCACGGTGCGGCGAAGTTCTTCAATGTGACGTTGTAGAAATTCTTATTGTCCATCGCGATGTACGCGACGCACTGCGCGCCAGTGATTCCCGCGCCATAAGTCGCACATTGCGGGTTGGTGCCCTGCATTGCGCTCTCCAGGTCCGCCATCACGGCGGTACTGGGCGGAACACCGGCAATTCGGTCATGAATCAGCTTGGCTTGTTCCCTGGGACCGGCATTTGCAGAAACTGCAAAAGCGGTGCACAGCAGTCCGGCCAATGTGAAGCGAGACAAGATTCCAAAAACGTCGTCCATGTGTTTTGTCCACATCCTGTTATTCATATCGTTTCTGCTCATGTGTCGTTATTTGTTGAGCTTGGCCGACAAAGCTTGCCAAACTTGCAGTTGGATCTCCGTGAATACACTCACAGTCCTTTGATTCGTTTACTTTCGGACCGGGGCGCCTTCGCGATACCCGTAAACACTAAAGCAAGTGCTGTGCCAGTCTCGGAAGACGCCCTGCTCAGGTTCAATAAGCTGATATAAAACAGTTATTTACAGGGTCTTTGTGCGATAGCACCGCGCACACACTATGTCAAAGACATGTCGGCAAGACCGCACAACTTTTGTGAGCTGGATCGTTAAGTTACTGATTCACAAGGACTGTGCAACTGTCTCCGAACAGAGACAGGGTGGGCAGCTTGTGGCAGTTTGAAACAACAATGACCAACAACGTAAAGCTCATGCGGTTTCTCACTGCGGCATCGATACAACAATTTTTTTCGCGCTGTTAATTGGCAGGGAACCGAATCGCAACGCGATACGTGTACTTGTCTGTAAGCTGCAAATGTTGCTTCGCGTCTTTATCTGTCGTGCTTTTGAGACATTACATCGTGTCGACAGGCTCTCCTATAATTGCGCGAAGTTTGATTCATTCATTCGGTGGCGGTACAGCGCATAGTTGCGGTTTGTGATCGCGTTAACGGTAACCGCGCTGTTATGCGTCGTACCCTGCCACGATGACCCGAGGTGAGAGCTATGCGTAAGCTATCGCAACAAGACAAGAACGGACTTGCAGGACGTATGACCAGGATGGTCGCGTTGGCGATGGTAAGCATTGTGATTGCGGCCTGCAGCAAGGGCGACGGTGTGCAAATTGGAACGGGTCAAAATCCCGACCCGGTGGTCATCGACTTCCCGATTGCCTATATCAAGTCACCCATCCCGGTCGATAACAATGGTGCATTCCAGCAACAGGATCTGCGCGAGCAGATCACGTTTGACTTTGGCGCCGACCTCTATTTCCGTGATCGCGCTTCGGTCAGTGCGTTGCCGGTCAATATTACAGAGTCTGTGTCTCAAGGCCTTGCCGCTATCCGCGACGTCGAGATCGATTATGACGGCAGCCGCCTGTTGTTCGCGATGCGCGTTCCGTTTGAGATGGGTGTCGACGTTGAAGACCAGGTCGCTACCTGGAACATCTGGCAGTACACGTTTGAAACCGAGGCGCTGGTACGCGTCATACCATCGGACCTGACGGCCGAAATCGGCCATGACATCATGCCGAAATACCTGCCCGATGGCCGCATCATTTTCGCATCGACTCGCCAGACACAGTCGCAGGCCCTGTTGCTCGACGAGGGCAAGGGCGCATTTCCGGCGATGGACGAAGACCAGAACGAATTCACGTTCAATATCCACGTCATGAACGACGATGGCAGCGGCATCAAGCAAATCACCTTCAATCAGAGCCATGACCTCGACCCGTCGGTACTCGAAAGCGGGCAGATTGTCTTCAGTCGCTGGGACCACAACCAGTCGAATGACGCAGTCAACCTGTATCGCATGAATCCTGACGGCTCGAATCTCGAACTGCTGTACGGTCAGCAAAGCCACGACACCGGTGCAAACGGCGAGACCATTCAATTCATGCAACCCCGAGAAGTGGAAGACGGTCGCGTCATGGTGGTCGCCAGGCCGTTCACAAACACCGAGGGCGGCGGAGAGTTGCTGTTTGTCGATACGCCGCAGTACGTTGAGAATACACAGCCGACCAAAGACAACATCGGTGTGCTAACCGGCCCGGCCCAGGAAGACGCGACGGTCAACCAGGTATCGACAGTACCGGGCACGCCATCGCCCGGTGGCCGATATTTTTCGGTTTATCCAATTCAGGACGGTACCGACCGCCTGATGGTGAGCTGGAGCCAGTGTCGTTTGATCGAGGTACTGGCGGATGATGGCGATCCGAATACCGTCGACGAGCGAATTGTTGCTTGTACACCTGAGAATCTTGCGAATGTCCTGGTGCAGGATCCGAATAATGTCGTCACGCCCGCGCCGGGCGATTTCCTCGTTGCGCCACCCTTGTATGGCATCTGGATTTACGATCCGCGCAATGACACACAATTGCCTATCGTTGCCGGCGAAGAAGGCTTCATGTTCACCGAGATCGTTTCTGCCGATCCGCGTCCGACACCGGCCGTGATCCTCGATGGCAGCAATGATTCGCCACTCGATACGACGATGGTCGACACCGGCGAGGCGATCCTCAATATTCGCAATGTTTACGATTTCGACGGTGCGATGCTGCCCGGCATTGATCCCGCCGTGCTTGCCGATCCGATGCAGACACCGGCGGCGAACCGGCCGGCGCGGTTCCTGCGCATTGAGAAGGCAGTGTCACAGCCGGATGAAGACCTGCGCGACATTGACAACACGGCATTCGGCGTCACGACACTATTCGGAATGAAAGAGATTGTCGGCTACGTGCCGGTTGCCCCCGATGGCTCAGTGGTTGTGAAGGTGCCGGCCAACGCAGCGCTGATGGTGAGCGTGCTGGATCAGAACGGCATGCGCATTACGCAACGTCACCAGAGCTGGATTTCGCTGCGAGCGGGCCAGGAACTCAAGTGCAACGGCTGCCATGACGCGAACAGCGGCGTGTCGCACGGTCGACTTGACGCGTTCGACAGCGCGTATGCCGGCGCGCCGACGGCGGGCGTCCCGTTTCCCAATACCGATCCGCAATGGTTCGTCGGCAACGTCGGTGAGACCATGGCCGAGGTTCGAGCCAACATCACCTGCGCGACAGACAACTGTTCCTCCATTGAGCCGTCGATGAACGTCATTTATCGAGACGTCTGGACTGCAGACCCGGTGGTGCGCGCCAATAACGCGGATATTGATTACCTGTACACCGACCTGACAACGGCCTCACCGACGTCGTTGTCCTGTCAGGCTGACTGGCAGTGGAACTGTCGATCGATCATCAATTACGAGACGATCATCCACCCGATGTGGAATGAGCCGCGCATCGTGACCTTTGACGATGACAACGATCCCAACACACCGGAAGTTCCGGTGCTGGATGCAAACGGCAATCCCGTGAACAATAATTGCCTGAACTGCCACACGCCGATCGATCCTGCCGACAACTCGGTGAGAGTCCCGGCTGGGCAGTTGGAATTGCAAGACGGGCTGTCACCGGATGAGCCGGATCACTTCCATGCCTATCGCGAGCTGTTAGTTACTGATAACCTTCAGGTTGTAGACAATGGTGCGCTGGTGGATGCGACCCAGGTTATCGGTCAGGATGCGGATGGAAACGACATTCTCGCCACGATTCCAATTAATTCGCCAGCGTCGGTAGCCGGCGCAAGGGCCTCGAGCGATTTCTTTGACCGATTCAACGATCCTAACGATTCTGAGCACTTCAATATTTTGTCTCGAGCGGAACAGCGGCTCGTCGCGGAGTGGCTGGATATTGGAGCGCAGTATTACAACAATCCATTCGACGCCCCAGCCAACTAATCGCGTTTGGCTCGGATGCCTGGTCGCTGTCGTACTGCAGATTTTTCTGGCAGCGCCGGGCTACGCCGCTGATGATTATCAAACCGTAACGGTTGCCGATCCGTACCTGGAAATGCGTACGGGGCCAGGGCGTGGTTACCCGATTTTCAATGTCGTTGACCGGGGTGACTCCGTTGACGTGCTCAAGCAGCGTACCGAGTGGTACCAGGTGCGAACGGCCAACGGCAAGGAAGGCTGGGTAGCGCGCGAGCAAATGGAACTGACATTGAAGCCGGATGGGAGCGCGGTCAGTTTCAAAGAAGCGGGAATCGAGGATTTCACCAACGCGAGGTGGGAAGGCGGGCTGCTTGCCGGTGACTTCGGCGGTGCCAATATCATCTCGCTGTATGGCAGCTATTCGTTGAACCCCAATGTCTCGGTCGAACTGTGGGGCTCGCAGATTCTCGGTAACTTCTCGAATGGCTGGATGGGCAGCGTCAATGTTGTGCATGAGGCGTTCCCGGAGTGGCGGTTTTCCCCGTTTTTTACGCTGGGCGCAGGCGCCATCCACACCGAACCCAAGTCAACGATTATTCAGGGCCAGGACCGCACCGACCAGATCGGACATGTCGGCGGCGGGTTCCGGATTTATGCGACGCGACGATTCTTGTTGCGAGCCGAATACAAGAGCTACGTGGTTTTCACGAGCCGTGATGAAAATGAGGAAGTGGAAGAATGGAAAGTCGGTTTCGCGTTCTTTTTCTAGTTGTCGCAACGTTTAGCTTGCCCGGTTGCGCGGCAACCAAAAATCTTTTCGGCTTTGGCCAGGAAGAGGCTCCACCGCCGTCGGCTGAACCGCCGGGGCAGGTTATCGATCCGCAGGTCGAACGACGCGAAATCAAGGAGCCGGCGATCGATCGCGAGGACTTCGAGATCGGCGCCTATGCGGGCATCATGGCCATCGAGGACTTTGGCAGCGATGTCTCCTACGGCGTTCGACTGGCGTATCACATCACTGAAGGGTTTTTCGTCGAAGGTACCGTCGGGCAGTCGGAAGGCGGGCTGACAAGTTTCGAAATCCTGTCGGGTGGCGCACGCCTGATCTCCGACAGCGAACGCACACTGACGTATTACAACCTGAATCTCGGCTACAACATTCTGCCGGGCGAAGTGTTTATTGGTGAGGGCCGCGCTTATAACACCAACTTATATCTGATCGCCGGCCTGGGTTCGACGCGGTTCGCAGGCGACGATCGATTCACAGTGAATGTCGGTGCGGGATACCGCTTCCTGTTGACGGATTCGATCGCGCTGCATCTCGATTTTCGCGACCATTTATTCGATATCGATCTGCTGGGCGAGGAGAAGACGGCTCACAATCTCGAAGGCCACCTGGGCCTGACGGTGTTCTTCTGAGGCAGCCGTCACGGTTCGGCACCGGCCGCAGCGCTAAAGTGACGTAATGAAAAACAGGACAATGACGATGAAATTCCGACCAATTGGACGACAATTAGTGGCTCTGCTGATGATCGCCGGCCTGTCCGGCTGCGGCGGTATCGAGCCGTGGGTGAAACCCTATGAGCGCGACAAGCTCGCGGACCCGATCATGGCGCTGGACTCCGATGCGGTATCGACGTCGTATATTCAGCACGTCTACGAAGCCCGCGAAGGTGCTCGGGGCGGCGAAGGTGCGGCCGGTGGCGGCTGCGGTTGCAACTAGGACCTGATCTGAAGAACATTCGATGAAGATTAGACGCCTACCACTACTCGCACTGTTGCTGGTCACGAGCAGCAGCGCACTCGCCGGCGTACTCCCGGAAGATCGCGCCGACGTTCTGTATCACCTTTACGATGGCGGTGGTGTCGCGATTGACGGTCCGTCGATCCTGGTGCGAAAGAAAGTCGGTAAGAGCCTGTCGGTCGTTGGCAACTACTATGTCGACATGGTGAGCTCGGCATCTATCGATGTCATCACGACAGCCAGCCCGTACACCGAAGAACGAAAGCAATGGTCGCTGGGCGTGGATTACCTGCGCGCCAATACGACAATGCGTGTCAACTACACCAGCAGCGAAGAATCCGACTAC
Source organism: uncultured bacterium (assembly GCA_963976365.1). Classification (GTDB taxonomy): domain Bacteria; phylum Pseudomonadota; class Gammaproteobacteria; order Steroidobacterales; family Woeseiaceae; genus UBA1847. The sequence goes on from CAXBKH010000002.1 coordinate 60,194, forward strand.
GATGCGGAGACGATTGCGTTCTCTGTCAGCCAGGACATGTTCGGCGACCTGACGACATTGACGCTGGGTTATGCGCTGGGCGACGACCTGGTTCGTCGCTCGGATGACGTGTCGTTTGAGCGCCAGCTTGACCGCCAGATTTACAGCATCGGCCTCACGCAAATCCTGACCAAGAACCTCATCTCGACCTTGAACTTCGAGACCGTAACCGATGAGGGATTCCTGAATAACCCGTATCGTTCCGTGCGTTATTTCGATGCCGGCAGTGCGTTGGGTTACAGCTATGAACCCGAGCTCTATCCCAATACGCGAACCAGTAACGCTGTTGGCATACGTGCACGATACTTTCTGCCTTACCGGGCCGCCATCGAAGGCGAGTATCGCTTCTTTATCGACACCTGGGACATCGAGGGACATACCGCGTCGCTGACGTATATCCACCCCTGGGGCGACTTTACGTTCACCGGCAAATTCCGCTATCACAACCAGACCGGCGCGCATTTCTACCGCGACATCTTCTCCCGTTCCGAGGCCACCAATTTTCGGGGTCGTGACAAGGAGCTCAGCCCGCTCACAAGCTATACGTTCAAGCTCAAAGCGAGCTACGAATTTCTTAACGACGATGGCAATGATTGGGGCTTTATCAAGAAAGCCAGCGTGACGGCGTCACTCGACATGTTGCATGTCGATTACGATGATTTCTCCGACCTGACCGCGGCGGCTCCACTGGGCAGTGAACCGCTCTACCAGCTCGACGCCGATATTTTCCAGGTGTTCTTCTCCTTCTGGTACTAGCCGCGGCAGCCTGCAATGTTACGATGTGCGCCGGGTCAAACGGAGCGCGTCATCTATGAGTACGATCCTGGTCATCGTCGCAGTGGTCCTGGTGGCCGGCGCAGTCGTCTATAATCGTCTCGTCGGCGGCAGGAACCAGGTTCGGACCGCCTGGAGCGATATCGACGTGCAGCTGCAGCGTCGCCACGATCTCGTTCCCCGACTGGTCACCGCGGTGGATCAATACGCCGGATATGAAAGGGCGACCCTCGAGGCGATCACCGAACTCAGGCGCGAAGCGATTCGCACGGCCGATATCGAAGCGCGCGGAGACGTTGAGGAAAAGCTGGGGGAAGGCCTCGGGCGCATCATCGCGCTGGCTGAAAACTATCCTGACCTCAAAGCCAACGAAAATTTTCTGCATCTGCAGGGTGAGCTGGTCGAGACTGAGAATTTCCTGCAGTTTGCGCGGCGTTACTACAATGGTTCGGTCCGCGACTACAACACCATGACCGAAACCGTGCCGAGCAACCTTGTGGCCCGTATGTTCGGATTTTCGCCAAAGCCCTTTTTCCAGAAATCGTCTGACGATGCGGCCAATGTGCCGCTCGTGAAGCTGGGATCTGTCGAATGAAATACCGCCTGATCTTCCTGCTGCTGGCTTTGTCGTCAGCCGCTGCAGCCGACGAACGCATCTTGAGTTTTCACAGCGATGTGCGTGTCATGGCGGATGGGATGATCGAAGTAACCGAAACCATCCAGGTGCGTTCGGAGGGCAATCAAATACGGCGCGGCATCTATCGGGATTTCCCGGTCGAATACCAGGACAGGCTGGGCAACGACTACCGGATTACGGTTGAACCGCTGGTCGTCTTGCGAAACGATTTGCCGGAAGCTTTTCACGTTGTTCGGCACCGGCGCGATGTCCGTACCTATTTCGGTCGTTCGGATCGATATATTGAACCCGGTGTTCACACCTACACCTATCGCTATCGGGCGAATCGCTTGCTCGGATTCTTTGACGAGCACGACGAGTTGTACTGGAATGTCACTGGCAATCGCTGGGATTTTCCGATCGATAAAGCCAGTGCGAGCATTCACTTTGACTTTGAAGTGCCCCGAAACAAAGTACTGGTTGAAGCGTATACCGGTCCGTTCGGATCCAGGGAACAGGAGTACAGTCGCTATATGGACGAATCCGGCGCGGTGCATTTTGCCGCGGACCGGGCGCTGCCGGCTGCGCACGGATTGACCGTTGTTGTCGGCTGGCCGAAGGGCCTTGTCGACGAGCCGGGTTCATTGCAAAGGTTGCAATGGCTGCTGAGCGACAACGCCAACCTGGTCGCCATCGTGATCGGTTTCCTGGTGCTGCTGGGTTATTACATTCCGGTATGGCGTGCCTATGGCAAGGACCCGGACGAAGGCGTTATCGTGACTCGTTATCAGCCGCCCGAAGGGTTTTCGCCAGCGTCGCTGCGCTACATTCGCCAGATGTACTACGACAACAAGACCATGACAGCAGGTGTCGTCAGCCTGGCGGTCAAAGGCTATCTGCGGATCAGGAACACGGGCGGCACTCACAGCCTGACGAAAATCGAGTCGCAGGCTCCCCGGGCACCGCTCGCGACCGGTGAAAAAGAGCTGTACGAGGCGCTGTTCAAGAAGCGCGACACGGTAACGCTGGAGAATTCGAACCACGTTGTCCTTGGCGGTGCGCAAAGCGCACACAAGAAATCGCTCAAAGATGACTACAAGCAAAAGTATTTTCGCACCAACAGTCTGTTCAACATTCCGGGAATCATCATCGTGTTGCTGACCGCCCTCGTGTCATTTAACGTTGGCAGCGGACCGACGAAGATGTCATTCCTGTTGCTCATGCTGCTGTTTCCCGCCATGGCCGGGTTTGGCTACCTTATGAGGCGACCCACGATTCGTGGCCGGAAGGTCCTTGACGACATGCTCGGCTTCAAGGACTTTCTGGAGGTTGCCGAAAAAGACGAGTTGAATCTGCGTAATCCGCCAGAGAAGACGCCTGAGCTGTTCGAGGCTTACTTGCCGTACGCACTGGCACTGGGTGTTGACCAGCAGTGGTCGGAGCGATTCGACAAGGTCCTCGCATCCGTCCGCGGCACGGATGGCAAGGGCTACAGCCCGACTTGGTACGATGGGCACTGGAGTTCATCAAATCTGTCAAAAACCACGAGCAGCCTGTCGAGCGGCCTGAACTCGGCGCTCGGATCATCCGTCAGCCCACCCGGCTCATCGTCCGGCGGTGGCGGCGGGGGATCGTCGGGTGGCGGTGGCGGCGGCGGTGGTGGCGGCGGATGGTAAGCACCCGGACAAGGAAAGGAAGCCAATGAATCAGACAATCTACCGCCGCCAGTCGAATGGCGCGATTCCGGACGTCATCTTCATCCTGTTGATGATTAACGGCCTGGTTTTCGCCCTGCAACAATTTTTTCCTGGGTTGACCGGACGCCTGCTGGCACTGCAGCCAATCGTTGGCCATCCCCTGTATGAGTTTCCGCCGTTTCTGCCGTGGCAGCTCGTGACCTATGGCTTCATGCACGATACGCATTCGTGGATGCATATTATTTTCAATATGCTGATGCTCTGGATGTTCGGGCGCGATATCGAACGGCTGATGGGCGCCCGCCGATTCCTGACCTATTACATGGTCTGTGTTATCGGCGCAGGCATTGTGCAGTTGCTGGCCGGTGTCATCCAGGGCTGGGGTGTACCCACCGTCGGCGCCTCGGGCGGCGTGTTCGGCATATTTCTGGCCTATGGCATGGCGTTTCCGAATCGGCGTGTGATGCTGATGTTTCCGCCGATCCCGATGCCCGCGAAATACTTCGTGATTCTGCTTGGCCTGTTCGAGCTGACCATGGGCTACAGCGGCGCCGCGCCGGGCATTGCAAACTTCGCGCATCTCGGTGGTATGCTTTTTGGCTACGCATTAATCAAATACTGGGCCAACCAGCGCCGGTAATTTGTAACCATTTCGGGCCCCGGTGCATCTAAAAGGGGTCAAACAGGGGAGAGATATGTCTATCAAACGCAGAGACTTTCTGAGCACGGTCGCGGCGGGCAGCGCTATTGTCACTATGCCGGGCTTTCTTTCGGGCTGTGGTATTCAAAGTGCCACCGCATTGTCGGCGGCAACGCCCGAGAACCCGTTTATGGACTGGTTTGGTGTTGACCAGGCCACGGTCGCCCGGGTGATGTCGGAATTGACCTCTCGAGGCGCGGATACCGCGGACCTGTATTTTCAACACAGTCGAAACAATTCACTGACACTTGAAGATGGCATTGTGAGCAGCGCCAATTCCGGAATCCAGCAAGGCGTCGGCTTGCGTGTCGTCATCGGCGAGCAGACCGGCTATGCCTTCACCGAAGATTTGACCTTGCCTTCGATGCTGGCCGCGGCACGAACGGCTTCGGCGATTGCCTCGGGTGGCCAGGTCGTGGCACCGCAGCAATTCAACCCGCTTGCAACCGGCAACCTTTATACGACGACGGTGCCCTGGGCCGATGTCGGCGTGGAACAGAAGCTGCCGGTCATGAAGTACATCGAAAAGCAGGCGAAATCGAAAGACCCGGCGATCGAGAAAGTGGCCGTCTACTGGGCCGATGGCGACGAACGCGTGATGATCGCGACGCTTGACGGCAAGCTGGTCACGGATCACCGTCCGATGGCGCGCGTAACCGTTGTCGTTACAGCCAGGAAAGGCGAGGAAACACAGACCGGTTATTCGAACATCGCAGCACGTGAAGAATTCTCGTGGTTCTCGGAAGATCGCCTGTCAGTGATGGTTGATGAAGCCGTTGACCGTACCATGATCCAGTTCGAGGCACGCCGTCCGCCGGCAGGTGAGATGCCGGTTATTCTCGCGGCCGGCGCCAGTGGCATCCTGCTGCACGAGGCGATTGGCCACGGCATGGAGGCGGACTTCAATCGTAAAGGCACGAGTATTTACTCGGACATGATAGGCAAGAAAGTCGCTGAGCCCTTCGTGACGGTGGTTGACCAGGCCGATATTCCGCGCGAACGCGGGGCCCTGAACTACGACGACGAAGGCAACAAGGCGGGCCGGACCGTGATGGTCGAGAACGGTATTCTGAAGTCCTACCTGCATGACCAGATCAGTGCCAAACAATACGGCCTGAAAGCCACGGGATCGGGACGTCGGGAGTCGTACCAGTATGCGCCAATGCCGCGTATGAGCTGTACCTTCATGGAAGACGGACCGCATACGAAAGAAGAAATTATTGCGGCAGTTGACCGCGGCATTATTTGTGAGACTTACACGAATGGCCAGGTACAGATTGGCGCGGGCGATTACACGTTCTACGTCAAGAACGGCTGGCTCGTTGAGAATGGCAAAGTCACCGCCCCGATCAAGGACGTCAATATCATCGGTAACGGACCCGAGTCGCTGAAACGCATCACGATGGTCGCAAACGATGCGCGACTCGATACGGGTGGATGGACTTGCGGCAAGAACGGTCAGAGTGTGCCGGTATCGCAAGGTATCCCGACGGTGCTGGTCTCCAACATGACGGTAGGAGGCGAAAATGCGAGCTGATGAATTGAAGCAGGCGGAACAGGCCATTCGCATAGCAAAGACGGCCGGTGCCGACGATGTCGTTGCCACTGTCAGCCAGAGCAGGGATGTCACGTTTGAGTATCGCGATGGCGCCCTGGAGAAGGTCAAGGACACGACGTCGCAAGGTTTAAGCATCCAGGTTTATGCGGGCGGTCGCTATTCGAGCCACCAGACAACCGACCTGAAACCGCAGCGCCTGAAGAGCTTCGTTGCCGAAGCGGTAGCGATAACGAAGGCACTGGAGCCGGATGAGTTCCGGCAGATTACACCGCCGGAGTTGTTTGAAGGTCGCTCCGAGATCGATCTCGACCTGGTCGATCCCGAGGTTGCCAGGATCAGCCGTGAACAGCGTCTGGCATGGTGCGAATCGATCGATGCAATTGCGACAGATCACCCCAAAGTGATCTCTGCGACAGCCGGCGTTTACGACGGTACCTATGGGTCGACGACCGTCAGCAGCAACGGGTTTTCCGGCAGCCGTGAGTCAACCTATTGCTGGTACGGGTCGGAAATCACGCTGAGAGACCAGGGCGACAAGCGTGCCGAAGACAGCTTTTATGTCGGCAGTCCGTATATCGAGACCCTGCCGGATGCCGTTACCGTGGCTGATACGGCGCTGCAGCGCGTGTTGTCGCGTTTGAATTCGGAAAAGGGCCCGACGGTCAAGGCAAGCATGGTCGTCGACTCCCGCGCCGCCTCGTCACTGATCGGGCGACTGCTCGGTCCGGCGAATGCACGACGTGTGCAGCAGGGTCAGTCTTACTGGGGCGATCTTGTCGGTGAGAAAGCCTTCAGCGACAAGCTGACCATTATCGATGATCCGCTGATCAAGCGCGGATTCGCATCGCGTCATTTTGACGATGAAGGTATCGCCGCGAAAGTGATGCCGGTAGTCGAGAACGGGGTCATCAGGAATCTCTACGTTGATACCTATTACGGCCGCAAGGCGGGCCTTCTGCCGACAACCGGATCGCCGTCGAATCGCCGTGTTGGCACCGGCTCAAAGTCGCTGCCGGAGTTGTTGGCTGACGTCGGGACCGGTGTTTACGTCACGTCCTGGCTGGGCGGCAATGCGGATAATACCACCGGCGATTTTTCGCTTGGCATCCGCGGTCATATGATCGAAAACGGTCAGATCGGCCGGCCCGTCGGCGAAATGAATGTGACCGGCAATTTGCGCGACCTGTTCAGTCGTCTCGAAATGACCGGCAATGACGTGTACCCGTATTCGTCGACACTGTCGCCGTCGCTGGTTTTTGCCGGCGTCGACTTCTCGGGCGTTTAGGCGTCGTCAGGCAGACAGGCCGCCGTCGATCGGAATTGCGGCGCCAGTAATCTGGCTTGCCGCATCGCTGGCGAGAAACAGCACCAGTCCGGCGACTTCCTCCGGCGTCGCAATGCGGCCGTTCGGGCTGGATTCAGCCACCTCGGCGAGATATTCGTCGACGTCCTGTCCGGTCTGTTCCGCGCCGGCAGCCAGCATCGGCGTATCGACTCCGCCCGGGCAAACCGCGTTAATCCGCACACCGTCGGGGGCAGCATCAAGCGCCATTGCCTTGGTCAACATGATGAGGCCGCCCTTGCTCGCGCAATAAGCAACCGCGCGCGCACCGGCCCTGAGGCCCCAGTCCGATGAAATATTGATAATGCTGCCGCGTGTCTTCTGCAAATAAGGCAGGACGGCGCGACTCAGGTAGAACGGAATATCGAGATTAATCGACAGCGTATCTTCCCAGGCGTCGTCGCTGGTCGCGATCGCGTCGCCGCGCAACAGGATGCCGGCAGAATTGACCAGGCAATCAATGTTGCCAAACTCGTCAATGGTGTCTGAGACCAGTTCGTCACATTCCTCGGACTCGGCAAGCTCGCCCGCCCAGATTGCAATCTGGTCAGAGACGTCGGCGACTTCCTCCAGCCGACCTTCGTCCCGCCCGGCCGCCATGACATCCCAACCGGCTTCGGCGAACGCGATCGCGGTGGCCGCGCCTATGCCGGAACTGGCACCAGTAATCAGGGCTACGCTCATTATCTTCCCCACAGACACGGATCGTGTTATCCAGTGTATCTCATGAGCCGCAACGATTCGTTATTGGCGCTGGGATGGCGCACGCACTTTCAGGTCCAGGTCGACGAGGCTGAGGATTTCGAGGCGGCACGCATTACCGCTGTACATCGCAATCGCGTCGAAGCCGTCGGCCCCGAGGACAGTTTGTCGCTGGAGTTGGGAGGTCGCAGCCGCGACATGGGGCTTACGGTGGGTGACTGGGTCCTGCTCGATACGGCGGCGGCACGTATTGTCCGACGGCTGGACCCATTCGGCGTTTTTCAGCGTCGCGCGGCCGGCACCACGGGCGATATTCAACGAATTGCGGCCAACGTCGACACCTTGTTCGTCGTCACTTCAGCGAACCGGGATTTCAACGTTGCGCGCCTGGAACGTTATCTCGCGGTCGCGCACGATGCCGGTGCTTATCCGATAATTGTGATTACGAAAGCGGATACCGTCGAAACGATTGATGATTTTCTCAAGGTCGCGCGATCGGTGTCACCCGGTATTGTGGTCGAGGCACTGGACGCGCGCGATCCGGAGCAGGTCTCCGTGCTGCAGGATTGGTGCTCATCCGGGCAGACCGTGGCATTGGTGGGATCGTCCGGTGTGGGCAAGTCGACCCTGATCAATACGCTGACGGGTGCCAACCAGCACACCTCGGCGGCCCGCGAAGATGATCAACGCGGACGTCACACGACAACGCAACGATCGATGCATGCGTTGCCGGGCGGCGGATGGCTTATCGATACACCCGGCATGCGGGAGCTGCAGCTGGTTGAAATCACAGATTCGATAAACGAAGTTTTTGCGGATATTGCCGATCTTGCCGAGCAATGCCGGTTCCAGGATTGCGAACACAACGCGGAGCCCGGGTGCAAGGTACAGGAGGCAATCCAGAACGAACATTTTGACGTTGACCGGCTGCGTCGTTATCGAAAATTGCTGGCAGAAAACCGGCGCAATTCCGAGTCGATTGCCGAAAGACGTTCGCGGGACAAACACCTTGGAAAATACTACAAGGTCGTCCTGTCCGAATCCCGCCACCGCAAAGAAGGAAAGTAGCCCGATGGTGCGCATCGATCTGAATGCTGATCTCGGCGAAGGCGAGCCCTGCGATGCCGAACTCTTAAAGGTCGTGACGAGTTGCAATATCGCCTGTGGCGGACACGCGGGGGATGCCAGCAGCATGCGCGATACGGTCGAGGCGGCACTTGGCAGGCAGGTGGCCATCGGCGCACATCCTTCGTATCCGGACAGGCAGGGCTTCGGTCGTCGCAGTCAATTCCTGGCCGGTGACGACTTGTTGGTATCACTCGGGCGACAGATCGAGGCGCTCCGCGAGATTGCCGGGCAATGCGGCGCCGAATTGCGGCACGTTAAACCACACGGGGCCTTGTACAACGATGCGGCCCGCGACGCCGAACTTGCCGCCATAGTCGTTGCTGCAATGCTGCAGGCGGCACCCGGCGCGTCGCTCGTGGGTTTGCCCAACAGCGAACTTGAGACAGAGGCAAAGCGCCAGGGGCTGAGTTTTGTTGCGGAGGGTTTTATTGATCGTGCCTACCAGCCGGACGGGCAGTTGAAACCGCGATCCGAGCCGGGTGCAGTTCTTGGAGACGTCGACGAGATTGTCCAGCAGGCGCTGGGTCTCGTCGGTACCGTCGATACCCTGTGCATACATGGTGATACCCGCGGCGCGGTCGCAGCGGCAAGCGCGGTACGCGAAGCGCTGCAGAACAGCGGGGTGGAGCTTCGTGCAATCGGCCGGTGACGACCTCATCAGTATTGCGGTTGCGGGGCCGCGCGAAGCGCAATCTGTGGCGAGACAACTGCGAGCTACCGGTGCCTGGATCGAAGTCGTTGCCGGCATCGATTCGGTTGTCGTTCGCTTTGACCTGGCCAGCACTGATCGCGCGATGGCGGGCGAGCTGATCGACAAGGCCAGTGTCGAACCGTTCGATGAGTCGCGGGCATCTGCCGAGCACTTTGAAATTCCGGTCGTCTACGGCGGTGACTCCGGGCCTGAGCTGGCCTCGATTTGTGAGCACTTGCAGCTTTCCGAAGATGAGTTCGTTGCGTTGCATACGGCGCGCGAATACGAAGTGGACATGATCGGCTTCACACCGGGGTTCGCCTATATAGGGGGACTGGATGCCCGCCTTGAGATACCGCGCCTGCAGGAGCCGCGTGCGCGAGTTGCAGCGGGATCGGTCGGCATTGCGGGCGGCCGGACCGGGCTGTACGCATTGCCGGGACCCGGCGGCTGGCCGCTCATCGGGCGAACGTCGTTTGAATTGTTTCGGCCTGACTCCGAGCTGGTTTTCGCACTGCAGCCTGGTACGCGCGTTCGATTCACGGATGCGAGGGGTACGTGACCGTTCGCATCCTGAAAGCGGGTGTGCAAACCACGGTCCAGGGCGCGCCGCGTGTTGGCCTGAGACACCTCGGCATTCCCGCAAGCGGCGCCGCCGACCCGTTGTCGCTGGCACTTGCCAACAAACTTGTCAGCAATCCGGCGCAGGCCGCTGCACTCGAAACCACGCTGAACGGCGTTACGCTGGAATTCCTCGACACAGCAACTTGCGCGATCACGGGTGCAATGGCGATGGTTCGGGTCAATGGATACGAAATCGAAGCGCACAAGTGCTTTGTGGCCAAGCGCGGCGATGTTCTCGATGTGGGTGCCGCGATCCGTGGCGCGCGCTCCTATGTTGCATTTGCGGGTGGTTTGAAATCCGAGGTCGTGCTCGGCTCCGCTTCCACTTATCTGCCAGCGGGACTTGGCGGTCACCGTGGGCGTGCACTGAAAAAGGGTGACGAACTGCCGATAAAGTCTGCACGCAAGGTGCCAGGGCTGACGACGCCCGACCGGTTTCGACCACCGATGTCGGCGTCCTGGATGTTGCGTACCGCAAGGTCGTCTGAGACAGGACACCTGAGGGGTGCCAGTCGCCTCTTCGGGAAAAAGTTGCGTGTCGGCAATCGCAACGATCGTATGGGTATCAGGCTCAGCGGCGATACGTTCACAACCGATATCGAAGGCGATATGCCGAGCGCGCCGGTATTCCCGGGCATTATTCAATGTCCTGGCGACGGCAGTCTTTACCTGTTGTCCGTTGACGCGCAAACCACCGGCGGCTACCCGCGGGTCGCCAAAGTGACTCGGGCGGACATGCATTTACTGGGGCAGCTGCGTCCGGGTGACAGCATCAGTCTTCTCGAACGCGACGTTGCTGTAGCGGCGACGGAGTTGCGTGACAAACATGCGTACTGGCAAGAGTGGTTGCCGGAGATCGCGCGTGTGATCTAGTGCGCAGTGGTGAGCGCTACTCGTAGCTGTCCAGCAGCAGGTTGGTCTCGGTCGCAGTGACACCGTCAATAAGTCGCAGTGCGCCGACGATAGTATTGAACGAAGACAGCGAGTCCGTCTGGATTTCCGCGATGAGGTCCCAGCGCCCCGTTGTGTGATGCACGACGGCAACGTGCGGGTTGCCCCTGAGTGCGGCGACGATCTTGCGCTCTTTCGTACTGTCCGCGGAGATACTCATGAAGGCACGAACATCCGCCTGCTGTACGTCGGACCCGAGTGCAACGGTATAGCCTTTGATCACGCCGCTTTGCTCGAGGCGCCGCATGCGGTTTTGCACCGTTGCCCGTGAAATGCCCAGGTTTTTCGCGATGTCGACGACAGAAATTCGCGCATTGGCGCGCAGCAAGGCAAGCAGCCGCTGGTCCCTGGCATCAAGTTCGCGCATGGCGAGGATTCTCAATACTGAACAAAACGACAGAAAATATAGTCAAAAATATCATTAATATTTTCAGAATGTACATTTTGTGCTCTGGCGATTAGTCAATTATGGCGCATATAGTAGCACTTTGTTATAGCTGGGTTGGACCTGATCATGACTCAATTCATCGACGTACCTGCCGTTCGCCGCCTCGTTGGCCGGGTCGGCATTGCCGGTTTCATACAGGGCATGGCCGCTGCCCTGCACGAAGACTTTTGCCGGTGGGAGGCGTTCGACAAATGCGCCCGCGTTGCGAGCCACAGCGAGCTCGGGGTGATTGAGCTCATGCCGGCCGCGGACGCTGAACGATATGCGTTCAAGTACGTGAATGGTCACCCGGCGAATCCGGCCAAACGTCTGAGTACCGTAATGGCATTCGGCGCATTGGCTGACGTCGAAACAGGTTATCCAACCTTGGTTGCCGAGCTCACGCTGACCACTGCATTTCGAACCGCAGCGACATCGGCAATGGCGGCGAAGGCGCTGGCACGAGCGGACTCCAAAACCATGGGAATGATTGGCTGCGGATCGCAGAGTGAGTTCCAGGCCATTGCATTCCATACGATGCTGGGTATCGACACGATTCGAGCGTATGACATCGATGTCGACGCAGTGCAGAAGTTCAGGCGGAATTTGCAGAGATTTGGTGAGCTGAAAATCGAGCTGGCCGCTAACGCAACCGAAGCGGCGCTTGGCGCGGACATTGTGACGACCTGCACCGCGGACAAAACGAGGGCAACAATCTTGACGCCCGAAATGGTATCGCCGGGAACCCATATCAACGGTGTTGGCGGCGATTGCCCCGGCAAGACCGAGTTGCACGTTGACCTGTTGCGCCAGGCGAAAATTTTTGTTGAATACGAGCCGCAGACTCGCATCGAAGGCGATATTCAGCAATTGCCTGCAGACCACAAGGTTCATGACTTGTGGCGTGTTCTCAGTGGCCTCGAAACCGGGCGCGACAATGACCGGCAAATTACCATTTTTGACTCGGTTGGGTTTGCGCTCGAGGACTTCACTGCCTTGCGTTACCTGGGCGAGCTGGCGGCGAAGTACCATGAAGGCGAAGCGATCGAATTGATCCCCGAGCTTGACGATCCGAAAGACCTGTTCGAGCTGGTGCTGGATAGCGGTGGTATTGCGCATTCGCGCAAAGCAGCATAGAAAGGATCCAGTAATTCAACAAAAGAGACCGCAAATGTCGATGACACAGAAAGTCGTACACATCATTAATGTGCCGCTCGACCTGGGCGCGTCGCGGCGTGGAACGGACGGCGGACCTTCGGCTTTCCGGATCGCGGGCCTGAAGCGTGCTATCCAGTCGCTCGGCTATGAAGTTGCTGACGAAATTGACATCAGCGTGCCGACTTTGGAGTCGCGCACGCCGGAAGATGCGAAGGCTCGGTTCAAAAGCGAGATCCTCGGTGTCTGCCTGGAACTGGCCGAGCGGACCCGCGAGACGCTCGCCGACGGTGCCATGCCCCTGATTATTGGCGGGGATCACTCCATCGCAATGGGAAGCGTGTCAGGTATGTCGGCCTACTTTCGTGGGCGCCAGGAAAAGCTGGGCCTGCTGTGGTTCGATGCACACGGCGACATGAACCTGCCGGAATCCTCGCCGAGTGGAAATATTCATGGCATGCCGCTGGCACATTTGCTGGGCTACGGCGATAAGGATCTCTCCAGTATTCTGGGTTCGCATCCGGCTGTTGCCCCGGACAACGTGGCGCTCATTGGAATTCGTGACATCGATCGCGTCGAAAGAAAGTTTATTCACGATTCGGGCGTCGCGGCATTCACGATGCATGACATCGACCGACTGGGCATGAGTGAAGTTGCGCGGCAGGCCCTTGAGGTTGTCAATGACGGCACCGCAGGTTTTCACGTCAGTTTTGATCTCGACGGTTGTGATCCAACGGTTATTCCCGGTACCGGAACCAAAGTGCCAGGCGGCGTTGATTTTCGCGAAGCTCACTTCCTGCTCGAAGAATGTGCAAGCGACGGGCGGATGCTGTCGCTCGAAATGGTTGAACTCAACCCGTTTCTTGATCAGGCAAACGTATCAGCGGAACGTGCAGTGACACTCGTGCAAAGTGCTCTTGGGCGAAGTATTTTATGAGGCGATTGACGCCGGGTTGATATGCTGTCTCGCGGCGATCAATAACGTGCCGACAATCACGAGCACGATTGCATTGAGGACGACGCCTGTCGTGAAACCGTAGTAAACACACAAAGCCGTGTCGAGTGGGGCCCAGACGACCAGTGACAGTACTAGACCTCGCCACAGCGCCTCATTCGGTCGCTCGAAGAATTGCCCGACGAGAATTCCAAACAACAGCCCCCAGCTGGCCACGGTCGGGCCAAAAACCGAGACGAAGAACGGAGACCAGGCTGCACTGCCTGCCACCGGAAAAAACGATGAAAGGATTGCCTGTGTCGATGGCATGAATCCGGTCAAAGCGAGTAACAATCCACCGACCAGGTGAACAGGCCCAACCAGTTTCAGGGCCGCCGTCACTGTTGGGGCTGCACCTCGGCGGTCTCGATTACCCGCGAGACGCCACGGTTTCTCGGGTCGGAGGCGGCAGCAACGGTTCCACCATCGTCATAAATGATCTGCACATCACCAAAATTATAGATCGTCCGGGTGCGGTAGCCGCGGTCACCCAGCAGCGAGAGGGTTTCTGCCGGCAATGGCGAATCACGCTGCATGATGATCAGGTCGGGCGGTAACAATTGGTGATGAAAGCGCGCCGCTCCGATCGCTTCAAGCGGTGACATACCAAAGTCAGTGATGTTGATAATCGTCTGAAACACCGAAGTGAATATCGTTGACCCGCCGGGCGTGCCGACGACCATGGCGACATCGCCGTCGCGCAGCAGAATGGTTGGCGTCATCGACGACAGCATGCGTTTGCCGGGCTGAATTTCGTTCGCTGTGTTGCCGACCACACCGTAAGCATTGGGCACGCCCGGCTTGACACTGAAGTCGTCCATTTCATCGTTGAGCAGAAATCCGGCGCCCGTCACGACCACGCCGCTGCCGAAGCCGAGATTCAGCGTATAGGTGTTTGAAACGGCATTGCCCCACTTATCCAGGATCGAATAGTGCGTGGTGTCGTGATTCTCGAGACCGGTACCGGCGCCGACATTCATTGAAATTGATTCGGGATTCACTTCCTTCGCTCTGCGCTGAAGGTAGTCGTCGCTCAACAATTCGTCGACCCTGGAGTCGACAAAATCCGGATCGCCAAGAAATTCTGCACGGTCAGCAAAAACACGTTTTTCGATTTCGGCAACAAGGTGCACGTACTGCGCAGAGTTGTGTTCAACGCCCTTGAAATGATGTTCGATATAGTCGTGAATTTTCAGGAGTTGCACGAGGGCAAAGCCACCCGAGCTTGGTGGTGGCGATGAAATCACGCGATAACCGCGCCAGTCGGCCTGCAATGGCTCGCGCCACTTGGCTTTGTAGTTTGCAAGATCCTGCAGTGTAATCAGACCGCCGCCGCGCGCCATTTCTGCTGCGATCAGTCGCGCCGTCTCGCCCTTGTAGAATTCGTCGGCGCCGTTGTCCGCGATGCGTCGCAAGGTTGCTGCCAACTCGGGTTGCTTGTGCAATTCGCCGCTGACCATGTTGCCGAAGTAGTCGGCAAAGTTGGTTTTGCCTTCATAGCGTTCCAGGCGTGTCAGCATTCCGCCACCGAGTTTTTCGGGTGTGACGAACCCGTCTTCGGCGATTTGCACGGCTGGCATGACCAGGTCCTTCCACGGCAGGCTGCCGAAGCGCTGATGCGCCTCCCAGAAGCCGGCGACAGTTCCGGGAACGCCAACGGCCAGGTGCCCAATTGTGCTCAGACCTTCGATGACGTCGCCGTTTTCATCGAGGTACATGTCTTTGTCGGCAGCGGCGGCTGCAGTTTCTCGATAGTCGACAAACGCATCTTTACCGTTCATGCGAATCAGCATGAAACCGCCACCACCAATATTGCCGGCTTCCGGGTAGCTGACGGCCAGTGCGAACCCCGCAGCGATGGCAGCATCCACAGCGTTTCCGCCTGCGGTTAGAATTTGTTCAGCGACGTCGGCGCCGTATCGATCCGGCATCGCAATTGCGGCGCTACGGTGGCTTGTCGCCTGCGTCGACGTGCCTGGTTCCGGTGCCTTCGGGCTGTCCGGTGGCGAGCAGGCCAGGGTCAGCAGCAGTACGGAGACAAGGGTTAGCGGGGCAAACTTGCGGCTTAGCATTATTGGGTCCGATACATTGAAACGTCCGCACTAGGATACCCTAAAATGTCCTAGTCATTTTTGACGCCGCTGCTCTTGCGAACTACAAGCTCGCTGGTTAACCGGGTGTCCGGTACGTGCTCGCCGCGGATCAATCCGAGTACCGATTCGACCAGGACTCTGCCGGCGTGGCGAATAGTCTGCCGAACTGTCGTTAGTGGCGGACTGCTGTATGCTGCGAGCGAAATATCGTCATAGCCGACGACCGCAATATCACCGGGAACGTCGAGGCCGACGTCCTGAAACGTTGAAATCGCGGCCAGCGCCATCACGTCGGTAATGCAAACGACGGAATCGAGTTCAACGCCCGACTCGAGCATCTCGACAATGACTTCTCGCGCGCGGTGCATTTCGAACGGGACATCGATCATCAGTCGCGGATCCGCCGAGACGTCATACTCGGCTAGCGCTTCCAGGTATCCTGCGTATCGGGCTGCATTTTCTGGATTATTGGTGTTGCCGAAAAACGCGACCTGGCGTCGCCCGAGATCAAGCAGGTGTTTCGCCGCCTTGTAACCGCCGCCTTTGTTGTCTCCACCGACGACGACGTAATTTTTGTCCTCGACAGGGTAGCCCCAGACCACCATGTGGATGTCACCGGCTGCCAGCTCATTTAGCCGATCGTGTTGTTCTCCCTGACCAATAAATATCGTGCCGTCGGACTGACGCACTACCCGGCTTTCTTTTAATTCGCCGACGTCGGTAATTGGCGCATGTGCCAGCAGCAAATCGTAATCGTGTTCGGCTAGTGCGTCGGCGATTCCACCCAACATGTCGAGAAAGAACGGGTCGGACATGCGCTGTTCCGACCGAATATCCAGCATGAACACGACCGAGATCACGCTGGCGCGCTTCAGGCGAAAATCGCGAGCCTTCTGGTTAATCGAATAGCCGTGCTTTTTGGCCAGCGCTTGCAGCCGTTTTCGTGTTTTCAGGCTGATGACCGGGTTGTCATTCAGAGCTCGCGAGGCGGTCGAGCGGGACACGCCTGCAGCATCGGCAAGGTCCTGAAGATTGCTAATCTTGTTTTCGGTCTCGCTCGACATTTCTTCCGTAGTTTGCGCAAGTCGCGCACTATTGTTGCCTAAACCGAAGCGTTCCGCCACAACTATATCTTAAATATTAACAACAGCTTAGAAAAAACGCAATCGATTGCAAAGATGTTTTTTTTGCAATCGATTGCGTGATTTTATAGGTTGGCCTCGAAGCTGTTTTCAACGCAGAACAAGTCCAGAATTCCGATAGGGGGGCCTAACCATGAAAGTCCGGACCAATAGATGCGGGGCAGCAATTGCCACCGCCATAGCAACATTTCTCGCGATGCCGGCATTGCCTGCACTTGCTCAATCTGAAGAGGCCATCGAAGAAGTCATCGTTACAGGTGTGCCGCGCGGTGGCGCAACCAAGCTTGAGGCCAGCGTCTCGGTTAGCTCGTTGCCGGCCGAGGAAATGGCAAACTTCGCTCCACGTTCTACGGCGGAGATTTTTCGAAGCTTGCCCGGCATTCGTGCCGAATCGTCTGGCGGTGGCGGCAATGCCAATATGACAATTCGTGGCATTCCCCTTGCAACCGGTGGATCGAAGTATATGCAGATTCACGAGGACGGGTTGCCCGTTTCGGAATACGGCGACATCAATTTTGGCAACACGGACAACTGGCTGCGTACGGATTGGTCGATCGACCGCATCGAGAGCATTCGTGGCGGGTCGGCCTCCACGTTCGCGAGCAACTCGCCCGGCGGCATCATCAACATGATCAGCAAAACTGGTGGCGAAGATGCAGGCAGCATCGGCGTTAGTTTCGGTGTCGATTACGAAGAGTTTCGTACCGACTTTGAATATGGCGGCGCAATCAGTGATTCAATCAGCTATCACGTTGGTGGCTTCTTCCGCGACGGTGAAGGCGTACGCGAGACCGGCTTTAGCGGCGACAGTGGTGGCCAGATCAAAGCCAACGTCACCAAGGATTTTGATGACGGTTTCGTGCGGCTGTACCTGAAGCACCTCGACGACAAGGTGACCACCTACCTGCCGTCCGCTGTCCTCGTTACCGGTTCGGACTCGTTCGGTGCGCTGCCCGGCTTCGATGCTAGCAGTCAGACGACGCACTCACAGCAGACCAACAACATCACGACCTTCGACCAGTTCGGCAATCCGGTTTCCCGGGCAGTGTCTGATGGAATTGAGTCCAATGTTTCCGCGGTCGGCTTTGAGTTTGAGAAAGACCTGAATGATTACATTACGGTCAACAACAAGTTTCGCAACTCGGAAGTATCCGGTGGCTTCATTTCACCTTTCACTGACGGGTTCGCAGGTGGTACGGACACAATCGCTAACAAGGGCGCGGCACTGTGTGCTGATGCAAGCGTTGGCGGCGTCAGCATTGACTGTACCGGCGGCGTAGTTGCACTAATCGACGGCCAGGCGGCCGACCCGAACCAGCTCGCCTATACGAACCTGATGTTCGACACCCGAATTCACGACCTCGGTCTCGTCGCCAACGACTTGCAGGTTACGTGGCAGGGCGATACCGGACTCAGCGTTTCAGGTGGAATTTACTTTTCGAAGCAGGCAATAAAGACGTCCTGGAACAGCTGGCATACGCGCATGCAGACCCTTGATGGTGCAAATTCGCGGAACATCACCTACATCGCAACGGCTGCTGGCATTGACGAGAACGGCGCACCTGTCGATGTTGTGCTTGCGGACAACGGGGCGCTCACGCAGAGTTTCCTCGCCTGGAACTGGGATCTCGAGTACCGCACGATTGCGCCTTACCTGAATGTCGGCTTCGACGTAGGAGATCGTGGCACCGTTGATATCAGTGTTCGTCGCGACGACGTCCAGGCCCGCGGCCAGCGACTCGACGGATGTTGCGGCGGCAACATGGCGTACGACCTGAACGGCAACGGCGCGGTAGGCCAGTTCGAAGTGCAGGGCGGTGTCATCACCCGCCTCGACAGCGACGCGCTGCTGGAGAACCCGGGCGCTACCTCCGCAGGATTCATCGCAGGCGGTGTGCGCGCTCTGAACGAAGCCAATGCAGCAACCACCAACGTCAACTACGATGCCGATAACACGGCGTTTTCGGTCGGTGGTACTTTCCTGCTGACAGATGACTCCTCGGTCTTCGCTCGTTATAGCGACGGCGGGCGGGCAGTGGCAGATCGCCTGACGCAGGTTGGCGGTTCGTTGAATCCCGATGGCAGCTTGGCCAGCACAACGGACGGTTTTGACAACGTGCAGCAGCTCGAAGTCGGCTACAAGCACTCGGGCAGCAACTGGAATCTGTATGCGACGCTGTTCGATACGGTGACCGAAGAAACCCAGGCTGAGCTGACCAGTGGGCTCACGTTTGTCCGTGAGTACGATGCCACCGGGATCGAACTGGAGGGCGATATCGATCTTGGCGATTACTTCCTGATTCGCGGCAACGCGACCTGGACGGACGCCGAGATCAGCAAAGATGCCAACGACCAGACCGTAGTCGGCAACACGCCACGTCGCCAGGCGGACTTCATCTACACGATCAGCCCGCAGGTCCAACTAGACCGTTTCGTCGCAGGCGCTGTTCTGCAGGGGTCGACCGACTATTTTCTGCAGGACAACAACGACCTGAAGCAGAAGGGTTATACGTTGGTGAACCTGTTCGCAAACTGGGATATCAGCGATGACCTGACCCTCTACTTCAACGTCAACAACGCAACCGACGAGTTCGTCATTACGGAGTCGGAGGAAGGTTCAGGCGCAGTAGGTAGCATCATTCGCGCCCGGCCGCTGAGCGGACGTTCGTCCTCAATTGGCATTACCTACCGGTTCTGACCTCCCCGTAGTAATCGTAAGCCGCGGGGCGGCGTCGCAGTCAAATTGCGCGTCGCCCCGTTTCGCTTAAATAAGAAAAAAGAGGGGGTGTTTCAATGCAGTTGATCACGTACGCAGATCGGCTCGGTGGCGACTTGCGCGGCCTGCATACATTACTTCGCGATCAGTTTGGTGGGATCTTCGACGGCGTTCACGTCCTGCCGTTCTTCGATTCAATTGACGGTGCCGACGCCGGCTTCGACCCTGTCGATCACACTCGAGTCGACTCCCGGCTCGGCAACTGGAACGATGTCGGAGCGATCGCACACGACTTTTCTGTCATGGCCGACCTGATAGTCAATCATGTTTCATGCAACTCCGCACAATTTCGGGATGTGAGAAAAAATGGCCGCGAGTCACTGCACTGGGATCTTTTCTTACGCAAGGACGACGTATTCCCGGCAGATGATTCGGATACGCTCATTGCCGACGAGATCAGTCGCATCTACAGGCCCAGGCCCGGAGCGCCTTTTACCTCGCTTTCGCTAGCTGACGGATCGCAGGTCGAATTCTGGACGACCTTCAGCAACGATCAACTGGACATCAACGTCGAGATTCCGGCCGGACGTGCGTACCTGGACTCGATCCTGGACAAGTTCGCGACAGCTGGCGTCAAAGAAATTCGTCTGGATGCGGCAGGCTACGCAATCAAGCGCCGAGGTACTGCTTGCTTTATGCTGCCGGAAACATTCGATTTTATCGCAGAGCTCTCGGACAGGGCGGGGCGGCTCGGCATGGAAACGCTTGTCGAGATTCACTCGCACTACCAGACACAGATCGCTATTGCGGCGTCGGTTGGGCGCGTCTACGACTTCGCACTGCCGCCGTTGGTGCTGCACTCGCTCTATTCGGGCGACTTCGATGCGCTAAAGCGCTGGCTAACGGTCGCGCCGCGTAATTGCGTGACAGTGCTCGATACGCATGATGGGATTGGGATTCACGATGTTGCACGACAGGGTGATATTGAGGGTCTGCTAGCCGACGACGAAGTGGATAATCTCGTCAACACAATTCACGAGCGGACGGGTGGGCAAAGCCGGCGTGCCAGCGGGCATGCGGCGTCCAACCTGGATATTTACCAGGTCAACTCGACCTACTACGACGCCCTTGGGCGAAACGATATTGAATACCTGATCGCTCGCGCGATTCAATTTTTCGCTCCCGGCACGCCGCAGGTCTACTACGTGGGTCTGCTGGCCGGGGAAAACGATATGGAGCGCGTTGCGCGCACGGGCGTCGGCCGCGACATCAATCGACATCACTATTCGAGCGATGAAATTGCCGCCTCGCTCCAGCGCCCTGTTGTAGGCCAACAGATGGAGTTGATGCGTCTGCGAAACGAGCTGGCTGCGTTCAGCGGAGCGTTCTCGATACAAGCCAGCCCGCAGAGCGAACTGATTCTCCGCTGGGACAATGCCGACTCATTTGCAGAATTGCACGTCAATCTGGTTGATTGCCGCGCTACTATCAAATACAAGGACGCAGGCTGCGATGGATGTTTCGACATTGACGTGGCTAGCCTGCAACAACAATCAGGGGACGCATGAGCCAGCAGTCGGACACGGCACCACTGTCTTTCCGGGAGAAGGTCGGCTACGGCTTGGGCGACATGGCCTCGAACTTCTACATGGGGTTCTTCGGCCTTTTCCTGCTGTACTACTACACCGATGTATTCGGCATTTCGCCGGCAGCGGCAGCAACAATGCTGCTGGTAACGAAAATTGTTGATGCCATCAGCGACCCGGCGATGGGGATCGTCGCGGACCGGACTGAGTCACGCTGGGGCAAGTATCGTCCTTACCTGCTGTTTGTCGCGATTCCGTACGCATTGCTGGGTTACCTGCTTTTCCTCGGGCCCGAATTTGGCGAGCTAGGCAAACTAATCTACGCCTACATCACCTATACGCTCGTGATGCTCGCGTACACGGCGATCAACGTACCCTACTCAGCACTGCTCGCCGTTATTTCACCCGTCGCCGGGGAACGTACCAAGGCAACACAATTTCGCTTTGTTTTCGCGTCGCTTGGCACACTGTGCGTCGGCGCATTCGCGACGCCACTAGTGGGTTGGCTGGGCGGCGGCGACGAAGTCCTCGGGTTTCGACTGACGATTATCCTGTTCGCGATTCTGTCGGTCCTGATTTTCTGGATCACTTTCGCGACGACGCGTGAGCGCATTCAGCCAAGGAAGCATGAATCGAGTGTTCGCGACGACATCTCAGCGCTTGTCAGGAACGTGTCGTGGGTTGTGCTCGTCGCAGTCGGCATTCTCGTCGTGGTGGGGCTGGT
The DNA here is from genome assembly GCA_963976365.1 of uncultured bacterium. Lineage (GTDB taxonomy): Bacteria > Pseudomonadota > Gammaproteobacteria > Steroidobacterales > Woeseiaceae > UBA1847. The sequence continues at coordinate 81,853 of CAXBKH010000002.1, forward strand.
TGCGCGCTTCGCATCGATTGTGTTTTACATGAAGTACTACCTCGTCGACGATAGTTCACGGGTATTCCTGATTTTCGATCGAACCGCATTGCTCACGTCCTGTGGCCTGATCGGCCAGCTCATCGGCGCTTTGATGACGCCGATGCTCGCAGCGCGTTTTGAAAAGTATCATCTCGTAATATTCATGAATATTCTGCACGCCGTTCTGCTCGGCCTGTGCTTCCTCATTCCGCCGGATCAGTACTGGTTGATCGTTGCTGTGCATAGCCTCGGCATCTTTACGTTTGGTGTCATCATCACGCTGCTGTTTTCCATGTACACGGACTGCGCCGAATACGGCGAATGGAGTACCGGCAAGAATACGGCGGGTCTCACCGTATCCGCATCGATGTTCTCGCTTAAGTTTGGGTCGGCCGTTGGCGGCGCCTTGCCGGGGTTCATGCTCGCCGGTTTTGGTTTCGTTGCGAACGAGGTACAGACGGATTCCGCAATTACCGGTATTCGTTTAATGTTCAACGTGCTACCGGCGATGTTCTTTATCGCTGCCGGCGTGGCCATGTCCTTCTACCGGATCGATCGCAAGACTTTGACGCAAGTAGAAGCTGAATTGTACGAGCGGCGAACAGCGATGCCGGCAAAATGACAGTCGCAGTTCTCGGAGAAGCGCTGATTGACCTGATCATGGGCGACGACGGTGCCTACCGTCCGCACCTTGGCGGTTCGCCGTTCAACGTTGCGATTGGCCTGGCTCGACAGGGCATCGATGTCAGTTACCTGGCGCCACTGTCCGACGATACATTCGGTGATCGCTTGCACCAGGCACTGATCGCCGCGGGTGTCACCGTGCCCGTAAAGCGGCGCTCGAAGTGGCCGACATCGCTGGCTCTGGTGGCCGTCGACGCCAATGGTAAGCCGGCTTATCGGCTATACAGGGAAGGCATCGCAGACAAGGACACCTCGGTCGAAGAAATTGTGGCCAACCTGCCAGACGGATTGCAAGCTCTGCACACCGGATCGCTTGCAATTACTCCGAGCCAGTTGCCGAAGATTCGCGAGTTGTTCGAGCTGATGCGAGAGCGGGGAATCACGATCAGTATGGACATCAACATTCGCTTACGTGCGAGTATCGATACCGGCGCTTACCTATCAGGCGTTCGTTCGTTGCTGCCACTTGCAGATATCGTCAAGGCCAGCGACGAAGATCTCGAACCGTTTGAATTTGCGGCGGACACTCATGGTGCTGCTAGGGCCGCATACGAGGAGATGGGGAACGGTATGCTGGTTCTGACGGAAGGCAGGGGCGGTGCATTGCTGCACACGACGCGCGGAATTGTTGAGGCAAGCGCTTATCCGATTGCAAATGTTGTCGATACGGTTGGTGCCGGCGATACATTCCACGCGGCCTTTCTTGCATCGCTCATTCGCAGCAATGTCGATTCACGGTCGATTGGCGATGCGGATCGGGAGACGTTGCGGACCACAATTGATTTTGCGTGTGCTGCCGCGGCAATCAATGTCTCTCGTGACGGCTGCAATCCGCCAACGTATTCAGAAGTCGAAAACTTCGTGTTGGCTGCCAAGCGATAAAGTGGTGGGCCCGCCAGGACTCGAACCTGGGACCAAGGGATTCACTGTACCCATCCATTTCTGAATGGAGCGGACTATCTCATCTCCCTCGACCGAATCGTTAGGGGGCGGGACGCTCTAGCCTGTTATTAAGGACACTGAAGTCCCCAGGTAGTCTCTGCACCTTCCGCGAGTGTACTCGCGGCTTGGCTCAGGATTGCCATCAGCCGAACTGCTAAGGTTTCCCTGAATTCATCCCGTTCATTTCGAGTCTTTCGACCCGAACGCACCTGATGTGATGAGTCCCCTGCTCTAACCAACTGAGCTACAGGCCCACGCAAGGACGGGGATTCTAGCAGAAAAAAGTCGGGTAATTCCCGGCCATTTTGGTAGAGGTTTTTCGCGGCCATGGCAGGAGTTCGACCGCGATAACTCGTCCTCGGCTGTGACCTGCGTCACCGCTGATAGGCCGCCGGAAGACTACAATTCAGTGTGCGGTCAGGCTGAACGACCACCATATATGGTCTAGTAAGACCGCAATTGGAGACATGCTGTTGCGGAATCGCCGAGGTTTTGGATTGCTGGATTTGATGGTAACCCTAGTCGTTGCATCGATTCTTATTGCGGTGTCGATCCCGGCGTACGACATGTTCGTCCGGCGAGCCTATGTCGCACGCGCGATCGGCGACATGGGCACGATCAGTCTCGAAATCGAGATGTTCCGGTTGCGAAACAATGACCGCATTCCGCTCGCCCTCAACGAGTTGCCGAAACCGATCCCCCTCGATCCTTGGGGTCGACCCTACGCCTTCCTCAATATTCCATCTGTACTACCCAACAAAGGGCCGCTGCGCAAAGACAAAAACCTCAATCCACTGAACACGGATTTTGACCTTTACAGCCTGGGCAAAGATGGCAATTCGGCTGGACCGCTCTCTGCGCCACAAAGCCACGATGACATTGTACGGGCAAACAATGGAGCCTACTTCGGCCTCGGCGAGAAATACTAGTGAGTAACTCGGCCGTTAGTCAGGCAATGAAAGCCGGGGTCGGCCGGCGAATATTTGGCCTGTTCCTGGTCGCCGCCATCGTGCCAATGGTATTTGCTACCGGGCTGGCATTCTTCGAATTCAATCGCAGCCTCGATTCCGAGGCAACGAATACGCTGAAGAGTGCCGCCAAAGACTACGGCATGCAGATCCTGGCGCGACTGCAAGCGGCAGCAGAGAAATCGGCCGAAATTGTGCCTCTCGTGGAGGAAGGTCGCATTCTCTCCGCATCAGAGCATCGTTATTTGTTCGGTGACTTCGACGCTATCTGGGAAATCAAGGGCAACGAAACCCCGCGTCTGTTGTATGGCGAGTCGAGTCATCGTTCTGAATTTGCAACCGAGCGCCTGGATTTGAAATTGAATACAGACGCACGGCTGATTCTCGGTGCTCACAATGGCTTCGCCTTTCTGAGATCGGCGAGACAAACAAACGGCCAGAAATATTCGCTCGCGTTTGAGCTTACACATCGAGCGCTATGGGGATCACGCGAGTCACTCACATATAACGCGGAGTTTTGTGTTTTTTCGAGAGAAGGCACGCGTCTGTATTGTACGGCCGAAACAAATCCGTCTGTTCATGCAGCACTGGTATTGCCGAACGGTATCTGGCATGACAACGTGTCCAGCGACTGGGAGAACAACGGCGAAGCACATTACGCAGCGCTCTGGCAGCTATTTTTGCAGGCAGAGTTCGACGCTCCAGCACTGGATATCGTAGCCGTTCAATCGAAAAGCATTTCGCTGCAATCGGGAACCAACTTTCGCCACATATTCGTTCCGGCAGCGCTACTGGTCCTGGTACTCGTCGGTGCGTTGAGTCTCAATGTCATCAACCGCAGTCTTGGACCACTCAAGTTGCTGACCAGCGCCTCGCGACGTATCGCGCGTGGCGAGTACGAATCGCGGGTACAGGTCAAAACGGGAGACGAGTTCGAGCGCCTTGGCGATGCGTTCAACAACATGGCTGACCAGATCGAAAACCAGATATCGGTTCTTGAAGCCATGTCGGGAATCGATCGCCTGATCCTGACAGGCACAAAGTTCGATGAGGTTTCAGAAAACGTCGTAGCGCAATTAATTCACCTGACCGGCTGCAAATCCGCCGCGGTAATTGCTCGCGATTCGGACGATCTCGACGTTGGCACCATGATTTCCATGCACAATGCGGATGTGAATCACGAGCGGATTGTTTTTCCAAAAGACTTGCGTGAGCACTGGGTTGAACCGCAGCAGGTATCGCTGGAAGATGTCTGCGAGTCTGGTAACGGACACCAACGCCGATTTACGGACTACGGGCAACATTTTCTTGTATTGCTGCCTGTCGTGCTCAACGATCAGATTAAAGGGATGTTGTTACTTGGATTCGACAAGCCTTATGACCTCGCCAGTCCCAATCTGAAGCCCTGCATCGATCTGGCAGGTCGATTTGCCGTAGCACTGTCGAGCGTCGAACGCGAAGAGGCCCTTTATCAACAAGCGCATTTTGATGTATTGACCGGCCTGCCGAACCGACAACTGTTGAAAGACCGCCTCACCCAGCTTCTGTCCTCGGCAAAGCTCAACGATCGCGGTGGCGCCATCCTGTTTCTGGACCTTGACCGATTTAAAGAGATAAATGATGTTTTCGGCCATTCGAAGGGCGACGCAGTACTGAAGCAGGCCGCAGCCAGGATCAAGTCGATCGCCCGCGAGCACGATACTGTCGCGCGACTCGGCGGTGATGAGTTCGTGGTCGTGCTGCCCAACGTGTCAGGTGACAGTACCGTCAGAAACATGGCAAGGCTTTTGCTGGAGAAGCTGAGTGAGGCTTTCACGGTCTCCGGAGTAGATCACTATCTGAGTGCAAGTATCGGTATCACCATGTTTCCCGATGACGGCGCGACAGTAGAGATCCTGTTGAAAAATTCTGACTCCGCAATGTATCGTGCGAAGGAAGCTGGCCGTGGCCGATTCGAATTCTTCAGCAAGAGCCTGAATGCAGAAAGTCGCCGCAAGATCGAAATCGAACGCGATCTCAGATCAGCGCTCCACGAACAAGAGCTGGAGGTTTTTTACCAACCGCAAATTGACATAGTGACAGGCAATATTTGCGGTGCTGAAGCACTCTTGCGCTGGACGCACCGTAAGCTCGGCCCGATTTCGCCAGCAGAATTTATCCCGCTGGCTGAGGACTCCGACCTCATAGTGGAGATCGGTTCATGGGTAATCCAGAGAGTCTGTTCGGATCTGGCGGAAATTCTGGAACGTAGCCTGCACCCAGGAGCGGTTTCCATCAATGTTTCCGGACGCCAGCTTGCCGACACCCGGTTTATCAAGGCGGTAATGGAGCCAATCCGTGAGCACAATTTCAATCCTGGCTATATCCAGATGGAAGTAACAGAAACCGTGGTGGCTCAGAATCGAGATCGTGCGATTACCATTCTTCAAACGTTGCGCGATGAAGGGCTGCGCGTCGCGATTGATGATTTCGGAACCGGGTATTCGTCGTTGAGCTATTTGCAGCAGATGCCATTCGATGTGATCAAGATCGACAAGTCCTTCATCGACCGTATTGGAAGCAGCGAGGACTCAGACAACATTTGCTGCACGATTATCAAGATGGCCGAACAGCTTGGGAAGAAATCAACAGCCGAAGGTGTAGAGACGAAGTCTCAATTCGACTTCCTGCGTCGCAATGGCTGCAACGTTGTGCAGGGATATTATTATTCCAAACCATTGCCGAGGGACGAATTCCTTTGCTTTATAGAGAAACAGGATTTTCATACGCAACGCCGAAAAGCGCTCGAAATCCTGTAAACCAAAAAGGCCGGGCAATGCCCGGCCTTTTTGGTGGAGGTTTTCGCGGCCACGGTACCCGCAGGGCATAAAGCCGCTTCTACAGGGGTTAATCTTCGAGGAGGAAGCTTCGCAGCTGGTCGGAGCGGGTAGGGTGGCGCAGCTTGCGCAACGCCTTCGCTTCGATCTGGCGAATACGCTCGCGGGTCACGTCGAACTGTTTGCCGACCTCTTCAAGCGTGTGGTCGGTGTTCATATCGATACCGAAACGCATGCGCAGCACTTTCGCTTCCCGCGGTGTAAGACCCGCCAGGACAGAGTGCGTTGTTTCCTTGAGGCCCGACGTAGTTGCCGAGTCGACAGGGGAGTGCACCGTCTGGTCTTCAATGAAGTCGCCCAGGTGCGAATCTTCATCGTCACCAATTGGTGTTTCCATCGAAATCGGTTCCTTCGCGATCTTCAGAACCTTACGCACCTTGTCTTCCGGCATTTCCATGCGCTCGGCCAACTCGTCCGGCAGCGGTTCGCGGCCCATCTCTTGCAGCATCTGGCGTGAAATACGGTTCAGCTTGTTGATCGTTTCGATCATGTGCACCGGAATTCGAATCGTACGTGCCTGGTCAGCAATAGAGCGCGTGATCGCCTGGCGAATCCACCAGGTGGCATAGTTCGAGAACTTGTAGCCGCGACGGTATTCAAACTTATCCACGGCTTTCATCAGGCCGATATTGCCTTCCTGGATCAGGTCGAGGAACTGCAGGCCGCGGTTGGTGTATTTCTTCGCAATCGAGATGACAAGTCGAAGGTTGGCTTCGACCATTTCCTTTTTCGCGCGGCGTGCTTTCGCTTCGCCGATCGACATTTGGCGATTGATTTCCTTGATCTCGGCAATGCTCAGGCGCGTCGCTTCTTCAACGGCAATCAGTTTGCGCTGGCAACGAATGATGTCGTCCTTGAGCTTGGCGAGAATTGACGAGTGCTTGCGCTTTGCCCGGATGTGTTTGTCGATCCAGTTGTAGTCGGTCTCACTTTTCGGGAAGCTCGACAGAAAGTCTTTGCGCGGCATACCGGCATCGCGCACACAAAGCTGCATGACCAGGCGTTCCTGGCTGCGAATGATCGATACGACGTCACGAAGATTGCGCACCAGTGCGTCAAACAGTTTCGGCGCGAGCTTGAGCTCCATGATCTGGTCAGCCATCTCGCCAAGCGCTTTTTGTGTGCGCTTGTCTTTGTAGCTGTACTGCTCGAGGTATTTCATGCCCCGATTGAAGTGGCGTCTGATGACTTTGACGCGAGCCTTGACCTCTTCAGGATCCGGACCGGTGTCGACCACTTCGTCGTCGTCGTCATCGTCCGATTTAGGCGATGGCGGTTTGATCTCATCCGGCTCATTCGGGTCGATAAATCCGACCACGAAGTCCTGCATTCGCGTCTCGCCGTCGGCAACGCGATCGGCGACTTCGAGTAGCGCCTCGACTGTCGGAGAGAAGTGCACCATGTGGTACTTCACCTGGTTCAGGCCGGCTTCGATTCGCTTGGCGATTTCGATTTCACCCTGGCGCGTCAGCAATTCGACGGTGCCCATCTCGCGCATGTACATGCGTACCGGGTCCGTCGTGCGACCGAACTCGGCATCGACACTGGCCAGCGCTGCTTCGGCTTCTTCAGCGCCGTCGTCGTCTGTCGCGGTGGCATCGGAAAGCGTAATGGATTCGACATCCGGCGCCTTCTCGTGCACGGCGATACCCATGTCGTTGATCATGTTGACGATGTCTTCGATCTGTTCCGGATCGACAATGTCGTTCGGCAAATGATCGTTGACCTCGGCGTAGGTCAGGTAACCTTGTTCCTTGCCACGACCGATCAGTTCTCTGAGCTGCTTCGCTTGTTTGCTGACGACAGCTTTTTTGGTTCTTTCTTTCAAGACAAACCCCTGCGGGAAAATGAGCCAAACGAGTAATGTTACTCGGTTGAATGAGTCCAATCTATACTTTTTTCAATACCTTATGACTTAAAATCGCTGCCGGAGTTCGGATTTTTCATCGTCGCTCAGGCCGTTAACACGTTGTTTTTCAATGAGAAATTCAATTCGTTCCTTGCGACCTGCGACGGCGAGCTGCTGCAGGCATTCCTCAAGCTCGGCTGCCGGGTCAAATTCGTCGTCGGCCGGAAGATTCGCGGCGGCGAGCTTGCCCAGGTGCCGGCCTTTTTCGTCATGACGCCAACGTTCCAGCAGGCCAGCCGTGGTCATCGACGGCTCGGCCTGGACAGCTTCAATCAGCAGCGCCAGTAGATCCACACCGGCGCGACGTACACCGGCGAGTTTTTCAACGTCCAGTTTCAGTGCGGCCTCGGGATGATTCAAAAGCAACGTGATGGCACGTCGCACGACGGACGGCCCGCTGCCGGACGATGGCCGACGGCGCTTTTGGGCGAACGCGTGGGTTGTCTGCTGCGTTCGCTCGGAGGTGAGGTTGCCGGCTGCCAGCATTTTTTCGAGCTTGGCCGACGTCAGGCCGACCGCGCCGGCGAGGCTTTCAATCAGCAACTCCCGGTAAACGCCGACAGGAATCTTGTTGATCAGAGGCCGCGCCAGTTCTGCGAGGCGCGCGCGTCCGTCGATGCTGTCCATATCGACCTGGCCAGCCAGCTCATTGATCAGGAACTCGGACAGTGGAATGCCATTGTCGAGCAGTTTGACGAACGCATCGGCACCGTTCTCAGTGACAAACGAGTCCGGGTCTTCGCCCTCCGGCAAAAACACGAAACGAATTTGCCGGCCTTCCCGGATTTGCGGCAGCGCATTTTCCAGTGCCCGCCAGGCGGCCTTGGCGCCCGCGCGATCCCCGTCAAAGGAGAAGTACACGTTGTCCGTCAGGCGAAACAGTCGATTCAGGTGTTCCTGGGTTGTCGCGGTGCCCAGCGTGGCGACGACGAAATCGATACCGTTTCGCGCCAGTGCCACTGCATCCATATAGCCTTCGACAACTACGAGCCGGTCGATCTGCCGCAACGCCTGTCGGGCCTCGTACAGGCCGTAAAGCTCGCGCCCTTTATGGAACAGGACCGTCTCCGGGGAATTCAGGTATTTCGGCTCGCCGTCGCCCATCGTGCGTCCGCCGAAACCAATCGTGCGGCCTCGCGGGTCGCGTATCGGGAACATCAGTCGGTCCCGAAATCGATCATAGTGTTTGCCGTTGTCCTTGCGGATGATCAGTCCCGTTGCGAGCAGGCGTTCGACGGCTTCGTCGGACTGGCCGAACTTGTCGAGGACATTGCTCCAGCCGTCGGGTGAATAGCCGATGCCGAAGCGCTTCGCGGTCGCGCCGTCGATACCGCGTTTTTGCAAATAGTCGATGGCGTCAGGACTCGCCTTGAGGCAGTCCTGCCAATGCCGGGATACGGTATCCATCAAAGAGAACAATTCATCGTATCGCTTGGCCGGTTGGTCACTCTCACTGCGCGGCACCTCGACACCCATTGAGCTGGCCAGGGACTCGATGGCGTCGACAAAACTCAGGTGATCGAACTCCATCAGGAAGCCGATGGCCGTGCCGTGAGCGCCACAGCCGAAACAGTGATAGAAACCCTTGCCGGGGCTGACGGTGAAGGAGGGCGACTTTTCGTCGTGGAACGGGCAGCAGGCCTTGAACTCCCGACCCGCTTTTTTGAGCTGCACGCGACGACCGACCACCTCGACGATATCGGCTCTCGCGATCAGATCGTCAATGAAGTCCTGAGGGATTAATCCGGCCATAGTTTGTCTAACGTCAGCGAAGCGAGTGCGGGTTTATTCTTGTTATTGTGGCAGGGTCGCCTGTGCAACCTTGCTAGAGAGCATAGCCTATCGATCAGGCTTTGCCAGAACGCAAAAACTGCGCCAATTTCGGCGGTGGGTCAGGACCCGGTGGCGACTACAGTGCCCCGAGGCGTTCTTTGACGGTGGCACCGACGGCGCCCATATCGGCGCGGCCCGCTGCTTTGGCTTTTATCTGGCCCATGACTTTGCCCATGTCGCGAATGCCCTCGGCACCCGTCGCCTTGATTACGTCATCGACCATTTGCGTCAGTTCTTCCTGGGACAGCGGCTCGGGCAAGTACTGCTCCAGCACCGCGATTTCGTCGCGCTCGATGTTGGCGAGGTCTTCCCGGTTGCCAGCCTCGAATTGCTCGACGGAATCCCGGCGTTGCTTGACCATCTTGCTTAGCACCGAGAGCACTGCGGCATCATCGAGCTCCACGCGGGTATCGACTTCGATCTGCTTGATCGCAGCCAAAATGAGACGCACCACTTTAAGCCGGTCTTTGTCACCGGCCTTCATGGCGGACTTCATGTCGTCTGTAATTCGGCCTTTAAGGGACATCGATGCACTAATGTCAGTAGCTGCGCGGGGCAGCTCGACTCAGTAAAGGCGGGTGCGCTTGGCGTCGTCGCGAGATATGCGCTTCAGGTGGCGCTTGACGGCTGCAGCTTTCTTGCGCTTCCGCTCCTGCGTTGGCTTCTCGTAGAATTCACGACGACGAAGCTCGGTGAGGATGCCGGCCTTTTCACAGGCACGTTTGAAGCGACGCAGCGCGGCGTCAAAATACTCGTTTTCTTTTACGCGAACACTTGGCATTGTTCAGGTATTCCGTCCAGACATAAATAAACCCGGCACAAGGCCGAGACTGAGCCGCGTATGATAACGCCACGTTTGGCGGTTTGCAAAGGGTTCAGGTTATGATTCGCCGACTATGACCCCATCCAAGATTACCCTGGGCATCGAGACCAGTTGCGACGAAACCGGTGTCGCACTGTTTTGCAGCGAACGCGGCTTGATCGCCAATGCATTGCATAGCCAGGTCGACCTGCATGCCGCCTACGGCGGGGTGGTCCCGGAAATTGCCTCGCGCGACCACATTCGGATGCTTTTGCCATTGATTCAACAAGTTATGAGCAAGGCGGGTGTCGAAAAGCCGGACGCAATTGCGTATACGGCCGGACCGGGGCTGATCGGTGCATTGATGGTCGGCGGCGGCATGGCAAACGGGCTGGGCCTGGCCTGGGGATGCCCGGTGGTCCCTGTTCACCACATGGAGGGCCACCTGCTGGCGCCGATGCTGGAAGAAACCCCGCCTGAATTTCCGTTTCTCGCGTTGCTGGTCTCCGGTGGGCACACGCTGCTGATCGCCGTGCGAGCCCTCGGCCGGTACGAGGTACTTGGCACGACGCTGGACGATGCAGCCGGCGAGGCCTTCGACAAGACGGCCAAGTTGCTTGGGCTGGCTTACCCGGGCGGGCCCCTGCTTGCAAAGCTCGCAGAACAGGGTGACGACACGGCGTTCGAATTTCCCCGTCCCATGCTGCACCGGCCGACGCTGGATTTCAGCTTCAGCGGCCTCAAAACGGCTGTGATGCTGGAGGTCAGGAAGGCCGAGGCGGACGGGCGCCTGGACCAGGTTCGCGCCGATATCGCTGCATCTTTCCAGCGTGCCGCCGTCGACACACTGCTTGCAAAGACGATTCGTGCGGCCGAAACCACAGGCCTTGATCGGCTCGTCGTTGCCGGCGGGGTCGGTGCCAATCGATTGCTTCGAGAGGACATGGCGGCAAGATTTCCGGGCGAAGTCTTCTACCCGCGTTTTGAGTTTTGCACCGACAACGGTGCGATGATCGCGGTTGCCGGCGCATTGCGGATTGCCGAGGCTTCCAACGTCGCAGATATCAAGGCTGTTGCTCGATGGTCGCTCGAATCGCTTGGCATTCCGTCAGCAGCTTGACTAAGGACACTCAGGACTATGGACAAAATCTTTCTCAACGAACTCAAGGTCGACACGATCATCGGTATCTGGGAATGGGAGCGGCGTATTCGTCAGACCGTCGTCATTGACCTGGAAATGAGCGCCGATATTGCGAAGGCTGCAGCAACCGATGAGGTCGCCGATACCCTGAACTACAAGTCGGTTGCAAAGCGAATCCAGGACTTCGTCGCCGGTTCGAGCTTTCAGCTCGTTGAGACACTGGCGGAGAAAATCGCCGGAATCGTTCGCGATGAATTCGACGTCCAGTGGGTCCGAGTGAAAGTCAACAAACCTGGCGCGATTCGTGGCTCCAAAGATGTTGGCGTGCTGATAGAGCGTGGAGATCGACCGGCGTAATGGCAACGGTATATCTCGGACTGGGAAGCAATGTGGCACCGGTCAGCAACCTGAAACTGGCCCTGCGCGAGCTCGAATACCGCTACGGCGCGTTGCAGATTTCTCCGGTTTACCGCAATGCAGCGGTTGGCTTTAATGGCGCAGAATTCCTGAACCTGGTCGTTCGCCTGGAGTCTGACGATTCACCTCAAGCGATTTGCAGGGAAATAGAGCTTATACATAATCTGTCCGGTCGGATCCGCGGAAGTGACAAATGGGAGTCACGTCCACTTGATATCGATTTATTGCTCTACAATGACTTGGTGCTGGACGAGAAACCGGTGCGAGTACCACGTGACGATATTCTGAAGTACAGCTTCGTGCTCAGACCACTGTCGGAACTTGCACCCGAGCTGCGGCACCCGGTCAGCGGCAAAACGATGCGCGAGCACTGGCAGGAATTTGATGCCGTTAGTCATCCTTTGGAGTGCGTGGACGTTGAAAAAGAATGGAAATCAAATGCGTAAACTCGCTGTACTACTGAGTTCCGCTTTGCTCGCAGCCTGCGGTAGCGGCAGTGACGGCACCGGCAATCCACCGACTGGAAGCAGCGCTTGCACGATCGATGCGCAGAAGCAGTTCGTGCTCGACAATCTTTATTACTGGTATCTCTGGAACGACATATTGCCGCCAGGCATCAATATCGCCAGCTATGCGTCGCCTGAGCAACTGGTGTTCGAGGTCACCCGGAACTTCGGGCCAAAAAATGCCAGCGATGAACCGATCGACTTGTTCAGCAGCGTCGGCTCTCTGCAGGCGGATACCGAATTTTTTGGCGAGGGCAAGTTTGAAGGCTTTGGCTTCAGCTGGCGTTTTGAAGATCAGGCGCAAACCGATTTTCGCGTTACCCGCACGTTTCTGGGCAGTCCTGCCGATAATGGCGGTCTGATGCGTGGCGACCAGATTCTGAGCTTGAATACACGAACCGTCGCGGACATTGTCGCCAATGAGGGAATCTCTGCGTTCTTCGACGCCAACGACACGGTGAGCTTCGAGGTACAACCCTTGTCCGGCAATGCGTTCGTCTCGAGCATCAGCAAGGATATCGTCACTATCGACCCGGTTCCGCAGTGGCGTATTATCGATGCCGGCAACGGTCGCATGGTCGGCTACCTTGAACTAAGCCAGTTCATCAGCACGGCGAACGCAGAACTCGATGCCGCATTTGCAGCATTTAATACCGCGAGTGTCAGCGAGATCATTCTCGATCTGCGCTACAACGGTGGCGGACTGGTCAGCACCGCCGAGTTGCTTGGGGACTATCTTGGTGGATTCGTGGCGGCGGGGCTGGTGTTTTCCAGCACGGAATTCAACGCGGATCGAGCCGCCAACAATGGCGTGACGCTGTTCAGCGATATTGCGAACCGGTCTGCAAACCTGTCACAACTGGTGGTCATTGCCTCGCGCGGCACGGCCTCAGCCAGTGAACTGGTGACCAATGGCATGATTCCGCATGTCAACGTTGCGATTGTCGGAGATCGAACCTTTGGCAAGCCCGTCGGCCAGATCGGCCTCGAATTTTGCGACAAGATTTTGCGACCGACGGCTTTCCGCCTGGCAAACGCGGACGGTGACGGCGACTATTTTGACGGGCTGCCTGTGGACTGCCCGGCAGCAGATGATCTGAGCGTTGCGATCGGGGCGGATAGCGATCCCAATATGGTGGCTGCGCTTGGTTACCTCGATACCGGGGCTTGCCCGGTCGTTGCCGCACCGGGTAATCAGCAGAAGCCGTCACCCGCCTATCCGCAAATGATGCCGGAACCGAATGCTCCACCGGAGCGCGTGATACTGGGCGCCTACTAGCCGTTTACTAGCCGTTTACCAGCCGATCGATCGGCCGCCATCGACCGCTATTATCTGCCCGGTTACATAGGCCGCATCGCGCAGCAAGTACAAGACACACTCTGCAATATCGTCCGGGCTCCCGGTGCGCTGCAACGGAATCTGATCCAGAATGCTTTGCTTTACGTCGTCCGCCATTGAGTTTTCGGGCCAAAGAATGGCGCCGGGCGATACGCCGTTGACGCGGATGTCGGGCGCCAGGTCTTTTGCCAGCGATCGCGTGAGCATGGAAAGCCCGGCCTTTGCAGGCCCATAGACCGCATGGTTGCGCAAGGGTCGTTGCGCATGGATGTCGACGATATTCACGATGGATCCCTGTCGCGCCCGAAGATAGGGGAGCGCTGCCTGTGACAGGAACAGGGGCACCTTGAGATTGCTGCCCATCAATTCATCCCACTGCTCGGTCGTAATGCTGCCTGGCGGTGTAGGGAAAAAACTGGAGGCGTTGTTGACAAGCCCATCCAGACCGCCACCCCAGCCGGCCACCGCGTCAACCAGTTGTGGCAGTCCGTCAATATTCAGTAGATCCGCCGGCACGGCTCGTGCGGAATCGGCGCGAATTCCGTTCAATCGTGCCGCGAGCTGGTTCGCATCGTCGCCAGAGCTTCGATAGTGAATTGCGACACGCGCGCCGTTGTCGTGCAGGCATGTCACAATGGCCGCACCTATGCGGCGTGCAGCACCGGTGACAAGAATGACTTTGTCGCTGAGTGATTGTTTCGGCATGGAATCATTCATAAAGACTTTATCGCGCACATGCAATACGAAACACCTGTCACATTGCCCCAAGTTGACGATTTGAGCGCCGAGCACAGCGCACGAGTTGCACAATACCTGCGAGAAAAAATTGCCGCGGCAGGCGGCAGCATCAGTTTCGCGGAATTCATGCATGAAGCCCTGTACGCACCAGGTCTCGGCTACTACGCTTCCGGCACGACCAAACTGGGCAGCGATGGAGACTTTGTCACTGCGCCCGAAATCTCACCAGTGTTCGGTGCTGTCGTCGCTCGGCAATGTAGCGAAGTACTTCGGGAAATGATGCACGGCTCCGTGCTTGAGCTGGGTGCGGGCAGCGGACGACTGGCAGTGGACATGTTGACGCGGTTCGACTCACTTGGATGTGTGCCGCAGACCTACAATATTCTGGAAGTTTCAGCCGACCTGCAGGACCGGCAGCGACACTGCCTCAGGCAGGAAGTACCGCATTTGTTTGATCGGGTCCACTGGCTTTCCCGGCTGCCCGAAAGCTTCAACGGCGTGATCGTCGCCAACGAAGTCCTTGACGCCTTACCGGTCGAGCGGTTTGCGCGTCGCGACGGGCGGATTCTTCAATTGCGCGTATCGTGTTCAGAGCAGGGTTTCCATTGGGTCGAACAATCGGCAAATGAACGCATGCTGGCGGCGGTTGCCGAAATTGAAGCCGACCGCGGTGCCGCGTTTCCGAACGACTACAGGTCCGAATTGTTGTTCGCCGCTGATGCCCTGGTGCGCGACATCGGTACTACTTTGCAAAACGGTATCGCGTTTTTCTTCGACTACGGCGTTACTCGTCGGGAATTCTATGCCAGCGACCGCAGCGATGGCTGGCTGCGTTGCCATTTCAGGCACCACGCGCATAGCGACCCGCTAATCCTGCCCGGCATCCAGGACCTGACAGCGTGGGTCGATTTTTCAGCTATCGCAAAGGCGGCTGTCGAGTGCGGGCTCGACATTCACGGATTCCAGAATCAGGCGCATTTTCTGATGGGCGGTGGACTGCAGGATGAAATGAAAGACTTCAATGCATTGCCGACCGTCCGGCAACTCGAATTGTCGGGCCAGATCAAAACCCTTACTCTTCCCGGAGCGATGGGCGAAAACTTCAAATGCATGGCACTGGGACGCGGCGATATTGAGACGCCGTCCGCGTTCCATTTATCTGACAGGACGCAGACTCTTTGACCACATTACAAATCGTCGTACTTGCCATTGTGCAGGGATTGACAGAATTTCTTCCGATATCAAGTTCGGGACACCTGGTACTGGCACCGTATTTCCTGGAATGGACTGATCAGGGGCTGGCCTTTGATGTCGCCGTGCATTTCGGTTCGCTGGTCGCGGTGTGTATTTTTTTTCGCAAGGACATCGCCGCGTTGATTTCAGGTGGTGTCAGGGTGCTCGGCGGCGACGTCAAATCGCCACAGTCGAAGATGGCACTGGCGATTGCTCTTGGTACCGTGCCGGCCGCGCTCAGTGGCCTGCTGTTCGCATCCTGGATCGAGGTAAACCTGCGCGACCCGGCGGTCATCGTCTATACCCTTGCGGGCTATGGCATTCTGATGGGCGTCGCGGACCGCCTGGGCAGGAGTGACCGCAACATGACAGGTGTCGGATTCAAAGATGCACTGGTCATTGGCTGTGCGCAGGCGCTGGCGCTGGTACCCGGCACCTCCCGTTCCGGTATCACGATAACTGCGGCGCGCTTTCTGGGATTCGCGCGGCAAGACGCTGCCCGGTTTTCTTTTTTGTTGTCGGCGCCGGTGATATTTCTTGCGGCGAGCTACAAATTCCTGCAGTTGCTCATGGGAGCGGATGCCGTGGCCTGGGGCCAGCTTGGACTCGGGGCGGTCGTATCCTGCGTTGTGGCCTACCTGAGTATAGAATTCTTCATGCGTTTCGTGACCCGTATCGGCCTTCTGCCTTTCGCAATCTACCGACTGATACTGGCGGCCATCATTTTGTATGTCCTGGTTTAGAGCGACAGTACTCGTATTGTTTGCCGGGCCTGCCTGGGGGCTTGAGGGTTATGTGATTGGAACCGGTGTCGAAGTCGACACCGAAGATGCGATGGCCGCAACCGTGTCGGCCGACCTCGGTATCGCAACTGAGACATGGCTGTCAGCGGCCGTGGCCACGAGCCGCGTTGATCTGCCCAGAGGAACCAGCATCGACACCCTGTACGCTGACCTGGGCATTGATCACTGGTTCAAGCCCGTCGGAGTACGCGCAGGCATTGCTTACTGGGGTGACAGCGACGTCTTAAGTTCCAACGACTATCAAGGCTCACTGTATTGGCGCAGTGATCGATTCAGTATTTCCGGCAACTACGAATTCCGGGATTTCACGTTCGATATTTTTCGCAACGATTTCCTGCCCGGACAGGATATTGAGTTTCATGCAAACGGTGTCGGACTGTCATTGCGCTTTGCACTCAGCCAGTCCGTCGACCTGAATTTGTCGGGTATGGACTACGATTACAACGTAAACCTCGGGGTTGCTCAGAACCGTCCCATTGTTGATCTTTTGTCCGTCTCCCGGCTGAGCTTGCTGAACAGCCTGCTGGATCACCGTGCCAGCGCCACCCTGGGCGTCGACGTCGGAGACAGTCGCTGGAGCCTGGATTATTCGACCTCGACCGGGATTGTCGATGGACGTGATACCGAATCGGTGACGTTGCGATTTTTAACCCCGATGGGGGACAAGAGCGACATCGAGTTCGGCCTCGGCGTCGATCGATCCGATGACTTCGGTTCCGTCACACTGTTTTCGGTTTTTCTCTATTTTTACGGCTAGATCGACGCTTTGAATTGTCGCAGTGCCTCAAGTCTCGCCTTGCGAATCGCCTTCGGAATATTCTGCCCTGAATGCCCCGCCGCAATCGCGGCAGAGTCGACGCTCGCAGCGGCAGCCAGCGCACTGCGCAGGAATTCAGCCTGCCCGTAGCGGCGATTCTCAAGTCCGGTGCGTCCGCGAGCATCGGCTTCGCAGGCAATCAAGAACTGCTCAAATCGCTCGGGACGGCGGAACGCATCCGTTTTTTCCAGGACTTTTAGCAGGGTCTTCTCTCGCAGTTCGAATGCGCGGTGGCAGTGAGTATGAAACTCGGAAACGATCAGCGCGAGGTCGCGTGCGCTCTTGGGTACCGGCAGACGTTCTGACAGCTTGCGGATCAGGCTGCAGCCCCGGGTCTCATGGCCGGGATGGCGTGGAAGATCCGCTTGCGGTGTCGTGCCCTTGCCCAGATCGTGGGTGAGTGCCGCGTAGCGTACCTCAAGCGAATCACTCAGGGCTTCGGCCTGGTCGAGTACCAGCATGGTGTGCAGGCCGGTATCGATTTCGGGATGCCATTTGGCAGGCTGCGGTACGCCGAACAATGCATCGATCTCAGGAAACAGGCGTTCCAGCGCACCGCAACCTCGCAGTACCTCAAAATAGACACGCGAGTTTCCGCGCCGCAACGCGGCTTCGGTTTCTTTCCAGACCCGATCCGGAACCAACACGTCGACTTCGCCCTGATCGACCATCGTTCTCATCAGGCGCATCGTTTCGCCGGCAATCCTGAATCCGAGTGCCGCAAAACGGGCCGCAAATTTCGCGACCCGCAAAACGCGTACCGGGTCCTCACTGAAGGCCTCCGAGACATGCCGGAGAACCCTGTCCTCAATGTCTTTGATACCGCCGTACGGATCGACGAGTTTGCCGTCGGCATCTTTGGCGAGCGCATTTATCGTCAGATCGCGGCGCAGTAAATCATCCTCAATGGAGACTTGCGGCGAGAAGTCGACGGAGAAGCCGTGATAGCCGGGCGCGGTTTTCCTCTCCGTTCGCGCGAGGGCATATTCTTCACGGGTCTTCGGGTGCAGGAAAACCGGGAAGTCCTTGCCAACCTGCTTGTAGCCCTGGTCAAGCAATTCAGACGGTGTGGCGCCCACGACGCACCAGTCCCTCTCTTTCAGAGGGATGCCCAGTTGTTCATCACGAACCGCTCCGCCAACGAGATAGACTTGCATCGCGCAATACTAACCGACATTTGTGGTTGACGTTTCACCGCAGCAGCCAGCAAAGTCAGGCGATGCCAAAGACGATCCTTCTACTCATGCTATGCAGCCTCCTTTCGGGCTGCTACGTAATGCAGGCGGCCTCCGGACAGTGGGAGGTGATGCGGAAGCGGCAACCGATTGCCGAAGTGATCGATGATCCGGCAACGCCCGATGACCTGGTGGCGCGGCTCAGGTTAATTGACGAGGCACGTGATTTTTCGATCACTGAACTTGGGCTGCCGGACAACTCAAGCTATCGGAGCTATGCGGACCTGGAAAGGGACTTCGTAGTCTGGAATGTCACCGCTGCGCCGGAATTTTCGCTGCAGGCCAAGGTATGGTGTTTTCCTGTTGTCGGATGCGTTAGCTATCGGGGGTATTTTTCAAAGCAAGACGCGATCAGGGCATCGGAACGACTGCGCAAAAGCGGGCTCGATGTCGCCGTGGGGGGAGTGGTTGCCTATTCGACGCTCGGCAAGTTCAGCGATCCGATTTTGAACACGATGATGCACTGGAGCGACCTTCGACTTGTCGCAGTGCTGTTTCACGAGTTGGCGCACCAGCGCCTCTATGTGAAGAATGACTCCCGATTCAACGAGTCTTTTGCGACGGCCGTCGAAGAATTCGGTTTGCAACGTTGGCTCGAGTTGCATGGCGATTCAGCGGAATACGATGAATACCGAGAGCAACGAGACTTTCAGGAACAGCTTACTCGTACAGTCAACGCGGCCCGCGACGACCTGCAGCAGATCTATGCGCGCGATATCAGCTTGCCCGAGATGCGAGCGTTAAAACACGCTCGACTCTCGGAACTGGGCGAGACATTGAAAGCGGTTGCGATCGATGCAGGGCGCCCGGTGTCCGCTTACCCGGATACCGAGTTGAACAATGCTCACCTCGCGCTGACCGGCCTGTACGAAGGATTGCTGCCGCAATTCAGGACGCTGTATCGCGCATGCGATGAATCCCTGGCGCGATTTTACAGGGCCGCTGAACAGCTGGCCGATTTGGACAAACCGGAACGTGACCGGCAATTAGCGACTGGCGACCTGCGGTGTGTCGTTGATGGCCCGGACCATTAGCAGTTCGTCCGAAAGGCGCCGAACCTTGCCCGTCAATCGCCAGTGAAAAATAGCTTGTGCGGCGAGCACGCGTTTGACGTACTTGCGAGTTTCATTGAAGGGAATGTTTTCGATCCAGACCCGGGCGTCAATGCTGCCGGTATCGGGTAGCCAGGCGTCAACGCGATGCGGGCCGGCATTGTAGGCCGCCGTGGCCAGTACCGGGTTGCCGTCGAAACGCTCCGCCATCTGCGCCAGGTAGGTGGTGCCGAGGCGTATATTGCTTTCCGGATCGACCAGCGTTGCGAGACCCGCGAACGGCAACTTGATCTCGCGTGCGACATCGCGACCGGTAGCCGGCATGAGTTGCATAAGTCCTATTGCGCCGGCGTGCGATCGCACGTCGTGCATGAACAGGCTTTCACTGCGCGCGATGCCGTAAGCCCAGGTGGGAGATATTCGCGCCTGTGAAGCGAATTGCTCGAAGGTTTCCTGGTAGGGCAGCGGGTAGCGAATCGCCAGGTCGTCGTATTCGCCCAAACTGGCCGCCACCGCAATCGCCCTTGAGTGCCAGCCCCATCGATCCGCCAGGACGGCAGCCTGCAATTTGTCTTCGGCTGGCATCGTGCGGAGCGCTGCATCCCATTCAGAGCGGCCACGACTGTCCTGCCCGACGAAAAACAGCTCACGCGCACGTACCAGGTCGGGGCGCGCTTCCAGTGCGGCAAGTCTAAGCTCGTCGGCGACGAGGCTGGCATGATCCAGCGCGTAGTTCCTGTCGAGTTCGTCGGCGGCCAGGAAGCCGTAGAAACTTCGTTCTTTGCTCAGCGAATCGAGAATTGCGTTGGCCGCCAGCACCTGCCCCAGTTGTTGCAATGCGACCGATCGCCAGTATCGCCATTCATCGAATTCGCGCTCTGTCGCGGGCATGGTCGCAATATCCAGCAGCAGGTCTTCCCAGCGCGACGCACGCAGGCTGACACGCGCGCGCCAGCGCAGGACCTCGGCATCCTGCGCCTCCGGAGGCAACGCAGACAGCAGCCGATAGGCGCCGGGCAAATTGTCACGGGCGGTCCACAGCGCAATGTGTCTTGCGGTCTGTGCCCGTTGCGCGTCGGAGAATTGATGTTGCCCGCTGAGGGAAGACCAAAGATCCCTGGCGATTAGCGGGTCGCGATAGGTCAGCTGTTCCGCTGCATAGCTCAATTGCTGGCGTAAGGTTTCATCGCTGTGCGCGGACAAATGCTGGCGCAGGAAGTCCTCAGGATTGAGCTGCGCCTGTTGCCAGCTTTGCGCAACGTCTATGTGTTGTTGATCAATTTTCTTCCCAAGCCATCTGGCGAGAGAAAAATTACGTGCGTCGATCGCCCGCAGGTAGCGTTCACGATACTCGGCGACGCCTAACAGGTTGCGTTCGGCCAGTGACTTGAAAACCGGATCGCACTCATCGACCTGGCTTTTGCCCACGTTCCACAAAAGCAGTGCACGCGCGTCGACGCGCTGGAATCGACCGGCCTGGATTTCAGCCTGCAGGGCGAGGCAGTCAAGCTTCGCAATGTCCTGACCCTGGTAAAACTGTTCGTATATCTTGAGATAGCCGGGCAGGTCGCCGCCATTCGCGATGTGCAGCGCATGGCGGTAACGCAATTCTCGGGCGGGCTTTAGTGTGCCGTATTGCTGGACGAACGCGTCGATTTCGGCCACGTCAACGGATTTGATGTTGGCGCGCAACCAGCTTGCCCGTAGATCTGGCCACAGAACGTATTTCTCAAGCATCTGCCGGTCAGTTGCCGAGAGCCTGTCGACTGCGCTCCAGTCGCCGCGTTCAACGGTTTCGAAAACCGACCGGAACAGTGTTCGTTGCTGTTCAATGTCACTGGCAGCCGTCGCCGACGCACACAGCGTCAGCGAGCTTAATAAAAGCGCAGCAAAAAACGACAGTCGTCCAGCAGCATCAGGCTTCGTCATCGGTCAGGCACATCCCGAAACAGGGGTGCCGACAGTTTAACGAATTTGGAACATTAACGCTCTGTCACCACGGCGAACATTCAAAAACAGGATATCGTAGCGCGATGCAACCTCGCGCAAGTCGGCAAGATCCGAAATGCGAATGCGGTTGACGTGTGTAATCAGGTCACCCGTTTGTAGTCCGCGCTGCGCTGCCGCGCTGCCTTCCTGAACTTCGGCAATCTGAACGCCGTCGACACCGGATTGGGTCTCCGCCGCGAAAACCGAACCGGCAAGACCGGGGTGGATTTCCTGGCCCAGGATCATCTGCGCCTGCGCCTGACCCAGCTCGGCACGTGTCGAGAGAGCCTTGTTGTCGCGCACGTACTTTATGTCGACCTTGTCGCCGGAACGTAACAAGCCGATGCGGTTTCGAAGCTCGGCAGCGCCATCGACCTTCTTGTCATTCACCTCGATAATAATGTCGCCAACTTGGAGACCGGCATCTTCCGCCGCCGATTTGGGTTGTACGCCGGTGATCAGCGCGCCACCATCGATATCGCTACCCAGCGCCTCGGCTGCATCAGCATCGATCGACTGGATGTTGACCCCCAGCAGGCCGCGGCGAACCTCACCGAAGTCGAGTATCTGGTTCATGATGGAACTGGCAATCTCGGTCGGTACGGCAAAACCAATGCCGACGTTGCCGCCGGAGCGGCTGATGATGGCCGAATTAATACCGATCAGCTCACCGTTCATGTTGACCAGCGCACCGCCGGAGTTACCCGGGTTGATGGAGGCATCGGTCTGAATAAAGTCCTCATAGCCATCGCGGCTGATGCCGGTGCGGCCAACTGCACTGATGATGCCGGACGTCACTGTATGGCCAAGCCCGAACGGGTTGCCGATCGCAATGACGAAATCGCCGACTCGCGCCGCGGTCGAGTCGCCGATCGGCATTTCGGTCAGACCGTCAGCCTCGACCTTGATCAGTGCGATGTCCGTTGCCGGGTCCGAGCCAACGATCTCGGCGTCGAGCACAGAGCCATCGATCAAGGAGATCTGGATGGTATCGGCGTCACTGACAACATGGTGGTTGGTCAGAATGTAGCCACGCTTGGCGTCGACGATCACGCCCGAGCCGGCGCTCGCAACTTCCTGTTGTCCACCCGGTGCATCGGGAATCCCGAAAAAGCGACGAAACGCGTCATCGCCGAACGGGTTGCGGCGCGTCAGTGTCTGGCTTACGCGAATATTGACGACCGCAGGCGACGCCTCCTCAACCAACGGCGCCAGACTCGCAACGGCCTGGCCCTTAACGAACGTCGGTAATGCCGCTTCTGCAGTCGCCAGCGCACAAAATGCCAGCATCAGTGACGGCAGGGTGAAGTGTATCAATCGCAATTTCATCATTATTGGGTCTCTGTCTTGACAGTGGTCAGGCTAAGCCGAGGTTGCTGAATCGAGCATGAACTCAGGCGATTCGGTATGCAGTGGAGTATAAGCTCTTACACAGATGCCTGAACACGCCCTTCGGTCGCGTTCAGGCATCTCCTCCGTATGCCGCTCAGGCGGCCTCGACCGTTATCTGCCGGGGTTGAATCTCCGGCAGTTTCGGAATCGAGATTTCCAGGATGCCGTCATGGCACTTCGCCGTGATTTTCTCGGCGTCGGTGCTTTCAGGCAGCGAGAATCGACGTGAGAATCGTCCGTTGCTGCGTTCCGAGCGGCGCAGATCGGCGTCGTCGTCGCGGGTTGTCGGATGACGAACTCCGGTGACCGTCAATACGCCGGCATCCATCGTCACTTCGATATCTTCCCGGCGCACGCCTGGCACGTCAGCATGCACGACAAAGCGGCTCTTCTCTTCAATGATGTCGACGGGCGGCACCCATTGATTGACCGCGTAGTCGCTTGCAAACGGTTTCAGATCCGGATTGAAAAAGTCCACGTAGGACCAGGGTTCAAATCGGGCAATTTTCATAAGTTTCTCCCATGCGTTGTGTTGCCGAACGCTTATCTAGGGCCGGCCATTTGCATTTCAAGAGCCGTCAATCTTGTGCAATTACCGCGTTTTGCAGACGATTCGTGAGAGAATCCGCACACATTTGGTGCCACTATATCTAGTGGATTCGAATTTTCACAAAAGTGTCATTTTTTTTCGTCTATTTTTAAAGCACTTACTCGCGAAAGTATTGTAAGTTATTGTTTTTATATTGGAAAGATACCCAGAAAAAAAAGAGCAAAATGCTTGACAGGCGTCCGGATCGGGCATAATCTTGTGCCCACTCAGACACAACATCTTGTGTCTTTTCAATGAGGAAATGAGGCCGATACCGGCACTCGTCGCGCGTTTTCGAGCCGTCGGCGGGCGGGACGCTTTTTGCTTTCGAAAAAGCGAGACAAAATACAAATTTGGGGACTCCTTCAAGGAGTACAGGGGAGTTAGAAAACCGATGAAGTCTGCTGCCATTTTGGATACGCACACGGTCACCGACATAGAATTTCAAGCTGCTTCGCTCGATATCTGGGATGCGAAGTACCGACTCACAGCCAAAGATGGCGCGAAGATCGATGAAAATATAGACGATACCTACAAGCGCGTCGCCAAGGCGCTTGCTGACGTCGAAGTCGAGTCCAAACGCGAACATTATTTCAAAGAATTTGTCTGGGCTTTGCGCTCGGGTGCGATTCCGGCCGGTCGTATTATTTCAAATGCCGGTGCACAGGAGCACAAACCGGCGACGTCCACCATCAATTGCACGGTGTCCGGCACCGTTGGCGATTCGATGGACAATATCCTCAACAAGGTGCACGAGGCGGGGCTGACCCTGAAAGCCGGCTGCGGAATCGGCTACGAGTTTTCGACGCTGCGCCCGAAAGGCGCTTACGTCACCGGCGCCGGCGCCTATACGTCAGGACCACTGTCGTTCATGGATATCTACGACAAGATGTGTTTCACGGTATCGTCTGCGGGCGGTCGGCGTGGTGCGCAGATGGGTACATTCGACGTAGGCCATCCGGATGTCATGGAGTTCATTCGAGCCAAGCGCGAGGATGGACGTTTGCGCCAGTTCAACCTGTCATTGCTGGTGACCGATGAATTCATGCAGGCCGTCATCAACGAAGATGACTGGAAGCTTGCATTTCCGGTGACGTACAAGGAAGTTGAAGTGGATGGCCTCGATGTCAACGATGAGTCGCAGTTTGTCTGGCGAGAATGGCCGGAGGCGGGCAATTACGTTACAGGGCCAGAGGGCCTGGTCGCCTGCAAGATTTACAAGACGATCCCGGCCCGGCGTGTCTGGGATATCATCATGGCCTCGACCTACGACTTTGCAGAACCCGGTTTTGTGTTGATCGACAAGGTCAACGAGATGAACAACAACTGGTTCTGCGAGAATATTCGAGCCACCAATCCCTGTGGTGAACAGCCGCTGCCCCCTTATGGATCCTGTCTGCTCGGATCAGTGAACCTGACACGTTTCGTGAGCAAGCCATTCTCGGCCGAAGCCGCCTTTGACTGGGAGAGTTTCCGCAAGGTCGTGAAGATTTTCACGCGTATGCTGGACAATGTCGTCGAGATCAACGGATTACCTTTGCCGCAGCAGCGCAATGAAATTCAGCGCAAGCGTCGCCATGGTATGGGCTTCCTGGGCCTCGGTTCGACGACGACGATGTTGCGCATGAAATACGGCGACGCCGATGCGGTTGCGTTCACCGAAGCGGTTGCCCGGGAGCTCGCGCTCGCCGGCTGGGAAGAGGCACTTGAGCTCGCGAAGGAAAAGGGTCCCGCCCCGATCATGAACGAGACTTTCGAAGTCACTGAAGAAATGCTCTGCAAGCGTCCCGAGATGCGCAACGACGGATACCAGGTCGGTGACAAAGTACCGGGTCGCATTCTGCACGCGCGCTACAGTCGCTATATGCAGCGCGTGGCCGCCGAGGCACCGGAGCTCGTGGCGCAGCTCGCCGAGACCGGCGCCCGCTTTACACACCACAGTTCTATTGCGCCGACCGGTACCATTTCGCTGTCTCTGGCCAACAATGCGAGCAATGGTATCGAGCCCAGTTTCGCTCATCACTATTTCCGCAATGTCATTCGCCAGGGCAAGAAGACCAAGGAGAAGGTGGACGTATTTTCCTTCGAACTACTGGCTTACCGGGAGGCGATCGACCCGGAGGCTATGCCGGGCGGCGTCGGTGATGGCGCTGTTGCCAACAACCTGCCGGACTACTTCATCACGGCTGATGAGGTTACGCCCAACCAGCATGTTGATATTCAGGCGGCGGCCCAGAAGTGGATAGACTCGTCGATATCAAAAACGGCCAACGTACCGACCGACTACGATTACGAGGGATTCAAGGATATCTATTTGTATGCCTACCAGCAGGGGCTGAAGGGTTGCACAACCTTCCGATTCAATCCCGAGGCTTTCCAGGGCGTGCTGGTTAAGGAGAAAGACCTCAAGAACACCAAGTACACGTTTACGCTGGACGATGGCTCGACGATCGATCTCAAGGGCGATGAGGAAATCGAGTACGACGGTGAAGTGCATACGGCGGCCAATTTGTTCGATGCCTTGAAAGAAGGCTATTACGGTAAGTTTTGACGGTAAATACGATGATTAAAGTAGACAAGAAAATAGTCGGTTATGCGGTGAATCAGCCCGCGGCCGGGGAGAAAGAGCCGAAGAGGGAATTCACGCGCGAAGATGGCGGTTCTGACCGTGCCGACGTCATTCGCATGCATGAAAAGCTTGAGCGGCCGGAGATGCTGGTTGGCTCAACCTACAAAGTGAAAACGCCGGTGTCCGATCACGCCATGTACGTGACGATTAACGACATTGTGCTCAACGAAGGCACGCCCTATGAAAAGCGACGTCCGTTCGAGATATTCATTAACTCCAAAAACCTCGACCACTACCAGTGGATCGTCGCGCTGACGCGAATCATATCGGCGGTGTTTCGCAAGGGAGGCGATGTTGCATTCCTGGTCGAAGAGCTCAAGGCCGTATTCGACCCCCGGGGCGGATACTGGCAACCCGGTGGTAAATTCATGCCGTCAATTATTGCGGAACTCGGCCACATCGTTGAAAAGCACCTGATCATGATCGGCCTGATGTCGGCGCCGCAGCTTGATCCCGGTCAAAAACAGCTCATTGCCAAGAAGCGCGCCGAATTTGAAGAATCCAAGAAGCAGCAGGATGCGTTTTCCAAGAACGACTATCCTGCGGGCGCGCAACTGTGTGCCAAGTGCAGCACGGCGGCGGTTATCCTGATGGACGGGTGCCAGACCTGCCTGTCATGCGGCGACTCGAAGTGCGGATGAGTTCGCACGAATGAGCGTGCGCCAGGCCGCCTAGATGGTGGCGCTCTTCAGGTAGCGGTTCCGGCTCTCGGTGGCCTGGCGGCGCAGTTCTTCCAAAGCGCGCTCTTCGGTTACGTCAAGCATTGACTCAAGCAAGCGCGTGAAGTGTTGCCGCATTGCAATGCGCGCCTTGGCGGGGTCATGGGCCCGGAGCGCATCAAGAATGTCAGAGTGCTCCGATGCCCGCGCACCGAAGTCTTCCGAACAAACAGAATCATAGACGGCTTTCACCGGTTCGATGTCGGTGCGCATTTTCCACAAGGTCTCGATGACATGTGTGATAGCAGCGTTACCGGATGCAGAGGCGATCGCCCGGTGAAAGGCCTGGTCCGCGACTTCGCCGGCTTCGTCACTGGGGCCCGTCGTCGCCATGATCTCGACGTACTGCTCAAGTTCGGCCAGTGTCTTGTCGTCGATTTGTGCGGCGGCCAATGCCGCCGCTTCGGCCTCGAACAACGCGCGCGCCTCAGTCAGCTCGAATGCGCTGACGTCCGGCAGGCGTTCATCAAGCGACGGAGCCGGATCCAGCACATAGGCGCCGGAGCCGGTCTTGATCCTGATTCGGCCGACCGCCTGCAGCGCGATTTCGGCTTCGCGAATCGCGACGCGGCTCACGCCGAATTTCTCGGCGAGCTCTCGTTCAGCCGGCAGGCGGCTACCCACCGGGTAGCTGCCACTGTCGATCAGTGCTTCAATCTTGTTGGCAATGGAGTGATACAGACGCTCGTCAGTCATTCGTTGATTCCCTTTCGAAACGGCCGGATTTCTGTTCGCGGCATGTATGTATACCAATTATCGAAACCGAATTCACCAATAATATTCAATTCCGCTTTAAAATGCGCCGTTGACCGATTATTTGCGCAAAAATAGCTGGCGATGCTGCGAGCAGGGCTCAATTGTGCGCCATGCAAGCGGCGATGAAACGCCAGATTTTAAAATGCTTTATGCCAATTGGTGCTACCAATTATATTAATCAATTTATCAAGATGGTTGACAGAAATTGCATCCAGTGGCACCGTCACCCCAAGAACCAATTAGACAAAGGTGAACTGGCGGCAACCAATAATCATATTGGTCCTACCAATTCAATCGGTGCGCACAGGTAGGGGGGTCTACAATGCGTGGCCAGATAATCGCCGGTCCTGTTCGAATGTCGTCGATGTCCGGGCGAAGTTCCGCGTGGCCCGTCGAGTACCGTTAATTCAAGGCTCGTCCGCTTCAGCCAAAGCCGACGGGGCAGTAACGACCCAAGGGGGGTGAATGAGGCAAATACTCTTTTTTCTCGCATGCCTGGTCAGTTGCGCGGCGCCGGCGAAGGAATCGCTGGTGCGCTCGCAAGCAGAATACCGGGACGTCGCAAAGTCTTTGCGCGCCGGCGATACCATCATCCTGGCCGCTGGCGATTGGAACGACTTCGAGGTCTTGCTGACGGGCGAGGGAACTGCCGACAAGCCGATTACGCTGACGGCACAAACCCGCGGGCAGGTCATCCTGACGGGGCGATCGAATCTCAGGCTCGCTGGCGAGCACCTGGTCGTGTCCGGGTTGGTCTTCAGGGATGGTTATTCGCCCACCAATACCGTTATCTCGTTTCGACGCACGAAGGGTGAGTATGCCAACAACAGCCGCGTAACCGAGGTCGTGATCGATCATTTTAATAACCCGGAGCGCTTTGAACCGGACTCCTGGGTGATGATGTACGGCAAGAACAACCGCTTCGATCACAACCACCTGGAAGGCAAAAGCAATCAGGGCGTGACCATGGCGGTTCGACTGGACAGTATCGAAAGCCAGCAAAACCATCATCGTATCGACCACAACTATTTCGGCCCGCGCCCGGTTCTGGGATCGAACGGTGGCGAGACACTGCGCATCGGAACCAGTCACTACTCGTTGACCGACTCGTACACGCTTGTCGAGAACAACTATTTTGACCGGTGCAATGGTGAGGTCGAGATCATCTCGAGTAAGTCCGGAAAGAACGTCTTCCGCGGCAATCTCTTTGAGGAATCGCGCGGTACGCTGACATTGCGCCATGGCAATGGCAATGTCGTTGAAGACAATGTGTTCCTTGGCAATCGCGTCGATCATACCGGCGGCATTCGTGTAATTAACAAGAATCAAACGATTCGTAACAACTACATGAGCGGCCTGACCGGGCACCGCTTCGGCGGAGCGCTGGTCATCATGAACGGTGTGCCGAATTCGCCGATTAATCGATACCACCAGGTCGAGAACTCAGTCATTGAGAATAATTCGGTCATCGACAGCGACCACATTGAACTGGCGGCGGGCGCCGACGACGAACGGTCAGCGCCACCGATCAGTACGCGCTTTCAAAATAACCTGATTCACAATCCTGATGGGGCGGAATCAATCGCGGTTCATGACGATATCAGCGGCATCGAGTTTTCCGGAAACGTCCTGAGCGGCGTCAATGCACCGGCCAATACGCCTGGATTCAGCAGTGCACCGATAGCCCTGGAGAAAGAATCCAACGGTCTGCTGTATCCGGTGGGAATCAACGCCGGCGCGGGGCGCGATCTGAAGGTTCTCGACAAGGCATCCACTGGCGTTGCCTGGTATCCGAAGCCCGGTCCGGAAATTGCGTTCGATGCAGGCAATACAATCGCAGTCGATGCTTCGGCGGGCGCATTGTCGTCGGCCGTTGCCAAAGCCAGGGGCGGAGACATTATCGAGTTGGCGGCGGGAACACACGTGGCCGAACAGGTGCTGGTCATCGAAAAACCGCTTAGTTTTCGATCGGCTGCCGGCGCGAAGGCAAGCATTGAATTTGAACGCACCGCACTGTTTGAAATTGCGGACGGCGGCAGTTTGAAACTAAGTGACCTGGTAATCACTGGCGCGTCATCCATGGATGTCGCCGGCAATACAGTTATCCGCACGAGCCGCTATTCAATGCTCAATAACTACAGGCTGCTTATTGAGAATGTGACGGTAAGCGACCTCGATACCAATCACTCCTTCAATTTTTTCACGGTAGCCAAACACACTTTTGCCGACCGAATCGACATTACCGGGTCGGTATTCAGGAACATAACGGGGCATGTCTTGCTTCTGGATAAAGAAACTGACGACCTGGGGCTCTACAACGGCGAATACATATCGATTGTTGATTCAAGATTCACTGATATCGAAGGTAGTGTTGCCAATATCTATCGTGGTGGTACGGACGAAAGTACCTTTGGTCCGCACTTCGAGCTTCGAGGTTCGATCCTGCAATCCGTTGGCAAAGGAAAACGCAACAAGTCCGGTGCTTCGGTCGCATTGCTCGGCGTTCAGGCAACCCGCATTCATGGCAATCAGTTTTTCGATAGTCAGCCTGTTCGCGCAACGCTGACCGTTGGCGACCCGGTGACGACGATATTCGACAACAAGTTCAATGCGACCGATGAGCCGCAGGTACGGGAGCTGTGATGCCCGCATCAGCTGCATCGTTGAATTCAGCCCCGAACGCGCGGACTGTCCTGACAGAGAGAAGAATATGAGAACCAGGAATCTCAGGTGGTTTATTGTCACGCTTGTCGCGATCGCGACGGTGATCAACTACATCGATCGAGGCGCACTCGGTTTTCTCTGGCCGGAGATTTCAAAGGATCTCGGCCTGACGAAGACCGATTACGCGATTATCCTCAATGTATTTACCTTCGCTTACGCCTTCGGTCAGACACTGTTCGGCAAGATATTTGACTGGATTGGTACACGGCTCGGTTTCATCCTGTCCATCACGGTCTGGTCGATTGCAACCATGCTGCACGCTGCTGCTGCCAACCTGACCAGCTTCGCTATTTTTCGCGGCCTGCTCGGCGTTTCCGAGGCGGGCAACTGGCCTGGCGCGACCAAGGCGAATGCAGAATGGTTTCCAATTAAAGAGCGAGCGCTGGCACAGGGTATCTTCAACTCCGGCGCGGCCATTGGTGGGATAATTTCGGCGCCGATAATCGCGTATTTATTCGTCTTTCTCGAAAGCTGGCAAGCAACATTCATCTCAGTCGGTGCGCTCGGTCTGCTCTGGCTGATTCCATGGCTCATTGTTTACAAATCCGGACCGGAAAAGCACCCATGGATATCAGAGTCGGAACGCGAATACATACTGACCGGTCAAAGAGACACTGAAACGAACGAGGCGGCAACTTACGCGCCAGGTGCTGCGGAGATCTTGTCCCGCAGGCAAAGCTGGGGCGTCATTATGGCGTCCTTTTTCCTCGATCCAATCTGGTGGTTATTCGTCGGCTGGCTGCCGCTGTACCTGTCCGAGACCTACGGGTTTGGCGTAGCGGAAATTGGAAAATTCGCCTGGATACCGTACGTCGGAGCGATGTTTGGCGCCTGGTTTGGCGGACTGTTGGCGCAGAAACTGATCGGCTCCGGGTGGACGGTCAACAAAGTTCGCAAATTCGTCATTGGTCTGGGTGGCTTGATCATGCTGGTCTCGCTTCTGATGACGATGAAAGCGGCGACGCCGATCGTCGCGGTGTTGCTGATGGCCGCCATTCTTTTTGGCTTTCAAACCGCCGTTGGCAACATCCAGACACTGCCAAGCGACTTTTACAGTGGTCAGTCCGTCGGTTCGCTTGCGGGCTACTCAGGAACTGCCGCGAAGCTTGCCGTCGTCGGTCTGAACTTCCTGATACCTGTAATTACCGTGAAGAGCTACGCCCCTGCATTCGCTGTCGGGGCTGCACTGGCAATCCTGACGGTGCTCTCGGTCTGGATTCTCTGTGGAAAAATTCAACCTCTCAGCCCGCGCCAGAATGGCGCTGCTCAGTACAAATAACTTAGGAGTATGTAGTGAAGAAATTTGATGGAAAGGTCGCCATAGTTGCCGGTGGTGCAAGAGACATTGGTCGTGCGATATCGGAAAAGCTCGCAGCGGGCGGAGCGAAAGTTGTAGTCAATTATTTCAGCAGCAAAGCAGACGGCGAGGCGACCGTCGCCGCGATAAAATCGGCTGGTGGAACGGCAATCGCTGTTGCCGGCGACATGACGAAACAGGCCGACGTCGAAAACCTGGTTCGTGCCACGCAGGCAGAATTCGGCACAGCGATCGATATTCTCGTCAATGTGGTCGGCGGACTGGTCGCGCGCAAGTCCCTGGCCGAGATGGACACGGAATTCTTCGAGTCAATCATGCGACTGAATGTAACCAGCACATTTCTGACCTCAAAATTCGTAACACCGCACATGGGTGAAGGCTCGGCGATTGTGAATTTGTCGTCGCTGGCGGGCCGCGATGGTGGTGGCCCGGGGGCCGCGGCTTACGCGACATCCAAAGGTGCGGTAATGACATTTACCCGTGCATTGGCGAAAGAATTTGGTCCGCAGAAGATCCGGGCCAATTGCGTTTGCCCTGGCATGATCGCAACGACATTCCACGACACCTTTACGAAGGATGCAGTGCGTGCGAATGTCGCCGCAGGCACACCGTTACGCCGTGAAGGCCAGGCGTACGAGGTTGCCGATCTCGTTGCCTACCTCGCCTCGGATGAATCGAGTTTCATCACGGGTGCGAGCGTCGATATCAACGGTGGCTTGAGCTTCTCCTGAAGCAGCGGCCGACGCATTCGCGTCGGCCAAAGTTCCCCACGCGGGGACCGAAAAGGGGATCGATCGTGCTAAAGTCCGCGCGTGACCATTTCGATTCCCGATTTTTCGATGACGCGCGTCGTTGTTGCTGGCGATGTGATGCTCGATCGCTACCTGTTTGGATCGACCGGCCGGATCTCTCCGGAGGCGCCGGTTCCGGTGGTGCACGTACAACAAACAGATGACCGGGCAGGCGGTGCTGCGAACGTTGCGGTGAACCTTGCGAGCCTGGGTGTTGAGACACGGCTCGTTGGTGTGGTGGGTCGGGATGAAACTGCCGACGCACTGGAGGCCATCATGGCGAGTCGCGGTATACGCTGCGATTTCCACCGTGTGTCGGACCGGCCGACGATCACCAAGACCCGGGTACAAAGCCGCGGTCAACAGCTGATTCGCCTGGACCAGGAAAACACCGCGGCCATGCCGGGCGATGCGGTCGTCGAGGTCTTGAGAAAGTCCATCGACGGCGCGGGCGCTGTCGTGCTGTCTGACTACGGCAAGGGCGCGCTGACCGATGTCCGGGCCATGATCACGCTTTGCCGTGATGCCGGCATTCCGGTGCTTGTTGACCCGAAGGGTACAGACTTCGGGAAGTACCGCGGTGCGTCGGTGTTGACGCCGAACATGAGCGAATTCGAAGCCGTCGCCGGTCGATGCGACAGTGATGAAACACTGGTGTCGAAAGCCCGCAAAATGTTGGCAGAACTGGATCTCGGTGCATTGCTGGTTACGCGCAGCGAAAAAGGGATGCTGCTCGTGGAAGCGGACAAGGACCCGCTGTTTCTGTCCACACAGGCGCGGGAAGTCTTTGACGTTACTGGTGCCGGCGACACCGTTATTGCAACGCTGGCCGGTTCGCTCGCCAGCGGACAGGATTGGGCGTCAGCGGCGGCGCTTGCGAACGTTGCCGCCGGACTGGTGGTACGCAAGATCGGCGTGGCCAGTGTGACACCGGGCGAGATCAGCGCATTCCTGCACCAACGCGGGCAGGGCGGTCGTGGTCTCGTCGGGCCGAAGGAACTTCGTCTACTGGTTGCCGAGTCCAGGCAGCGCGGCGAACGCGTGATCATGACCAACGGCTGCTTCGACGTATTGCACGCCGGCCATGTGTCGTATCTCGAGGAGGCGAAAAGCCTTGGCGACCGCCTGATCGTTGCCGTGAATGACGACCAGTCCGTCAAGCGGCTGAAAGGCGAATCGCGCCCAATCAACGCATTGCAGGATCGTTTGCTGGTGCTCGCTGGCCTTGCCGCGGTGGATTGGGTCGTACCATTTTCTGACGATACGCCCCAGGCATTGATCGCTGACATTTTGCCCGACGTGCTGGTCAAGGGCGGCGATTATCAACCGCAAGACATCGCGGGCGGCAAGGAGGTGCTGGCCAACGGAGGGGAGGTACGTGTGCTTGCATTTCGAGATGGCCATTCCTCCAGCCGAATCATCGACAAGCTTCGCGACTAGTGCGTCACCTCTACAACCTTCTAACTTACCTGCTGCTTATTCCGTTTGCTTTTTACTGGCTGTTTCGAGGCATAAGCAACAGAAGCTACCTCGATCGTCTGTCACAGCGATTCGGATTTGGTTTCCCGAAACTCGATGGCTGCATTTGGGTGCATGCGGTGTCGGTTGGCGAGGTGCAGGCGGCCGTTCCTTTGATCCAGTCGTTGTCTGAACGATACCCGCAACAAACGCTCCTGATCACTACAGTGACACCGACCGGTGCAGCGCGAGTGCCGGCCCTGTTTGGTGATCGGGTCAGGCATTGCTATATCCCGTTCGAGTTTCCCAACGCGGTCCGCAGCTTCTTCTCTTCCGTGCGGCCAAGTGCGGCGATGATCATGGAAACTGAAATCTGGCCCAACCTTTACCGTGGTTGCGGCATTCGCGGCATCCCGCTGGTTCTGGTCAGCGCCCGCATTTCGCCGCGCTCGATTCCAGGTTATCGGCGCTTGCTGCCACTCATCAGGGAAACCCTGTCGCACGGCATCATCATTGCCGCGCAAAGCCAGGCTGACGCGGATCGATTCATAGAACTCGGTGCCAACGTGCAAAGGACGATGGTCACCGGCAACATCAAGTTTGACGTAAAGCCCGACCCGGCGATCGCAGAGAACGGCAAACGCCTGCGCGAGACCTTGTTTGGCGCGCGACGGGTCTGGATTGCAGCAAGCACCCATGACGGTGAGGAACAACAGGTCCTGGAGACTCACCGAATTTTGATGGCCAAGCATCCGGACTTGCTATTAATATTGGTGCCGCGCCACCCGGAGCGTTTCAGCGGCGTTCGAGACCTGATCGAAAGCGAAGCATTCAACGTTGTCAGTCGGACCGAACAAAGGCCCTGCGATGCATCCACCGAAGTATTCCTGGTTGACACCATGGGCGAGGTGCCATTGTTCTATGCGGCAAGCGACATCGCCTTTGTCGGCGGTAGTCTGGTTCCCATTGGCGGTCACAATCTGCTCGAACCGGCGGCCCAGGGTCTGCCGATCGTCACCGGGCCGCACCTGTTCAACGCGCTCGATATCGCCGAAAAGTTTATTGAGCTTGGCGCCTGCAGAATCGCAGCGGACAGCACTGGCCTGGCGACAATTATTGCCGAGTTGATCGACAATCCCGAAGAGGCTGCGCGCATTGGTCGAGATGGCCTGAAGGTATTGCAGCAAAACCGCGGTTCGTTAAAGCGGCTCCTGGTACTGCTGGAGCCGCTATTGGACGAACGGGGTTCGAGCGGACCGCCCTAGGGTTATTGCTGACTGGCGCGGCTAGCTGCCGCTTCCTCCGGTGACGGGCGATCCTGTAGCCATTTATCAATCCGTTCGAGGTCCTGTACCTGCAGCGTGCCGGCGGCCTGCTTCAGGCGCAGCGCATTCATGATGTAGTCGTAACGGCTCTGGTAAAAGTTTGTGATCGCCGCATACAGCGAGAACTGGGAATTCAGGACTTCGACGATGGTTCGTGTACCGACTTCGTAACCGGCCTGCGTGGCCTGCAATGCCGTTCGACTCGAGGCAACCGCCTGCTCAAGTGCTTTGACACGACTGATCTCGGAAAGTACGCCTAAATAGGCGTCGCGCGCCTGCCGCTCCGTCTCGCGGGTAACACGTTGCAATTGTTCCCGGCTTGCACGGTGCAGGTAAACCGCCTCTTTAACGCGCGACTTGTTGCCGCCACCGGCGAACAACGGGATATTGAATTGCAGGCTGATACTGTCGCTGTCGTTTTCGAAGCTGTCGGCCTGATTGATTCCTGGTGCCGAATAGACAGAGTCTGTGTCCGATGTGCCGGTGGTTGCCACCAGTTCAAGCGTTGGGTAGTAGCCGTTGCGGCGAAAGGAAATTTCATCCCGTGCCAGCTGTTCGTCCAGGCGACTGGCGATGAGATTAAGATTTTGCTCAAGCGAAAGACTCACCCAGTCCTGCTCGCTGCTCGGATCCGGATTCAGCAATGGAAAGTCCCCGGCAGGCGCATCGAGTTCGGAGACGTATTCGCCGGTAATCTCGCGCAAAAATTCCCGCGCAGTTGCCAATGTTCGTTTGGCCCCAATTTCATCGGCAACGGACTGATCGTAGGCAGCCTGCGACTCCTGTACGTCGGTGATGGCAATGAGGCCAACGTCAAAGCGCTGTTTGGCCTGCTCCAGCTGCCGCGCTATGGCCTCGCGGTTGGCGTTGATCGACGTCAGTCGATCTTCCGCGGCCAGGACATCGAAATAGCGCTGTGCGACGCGCACGATCAGGTCCTGCTGTGCCGCCTCACGAACGGCTTCGGCCCGGGTGATGGTTTTGTCGGCACGTTTCAGGTTGACGATCTGGTCCCAACGAAACAAAGACTGTCTCAGGGTGACCCCGTAGCGGAACACGTCGGTCTCGTTCGTCGAGGTTACCGCGACCGGTGGAAGGTTGGGGTCCGGGTTCGGAATCAGGTCGGGGCCGGAACGCTCCGAGCTTTCGTAGGCGCCCCCCACGCCAATCTGGGGCAGCAGCGCACCGCGGGCCTGGGGCTTGGATTCCAGCGCGGCGAGACGTCGGGCTTCGGCCTCGTGAATTTGCGGATCGCTCTGCAAGGCCTGCTGATAGATCTCAAGCAAGGACGATGCCCGGGACGGTCCCGAAATCGCAAGAGCCCCAAGTGTGATAATTAACACACTGATATTATTAAGGTTTTTCATTTTTCCCCGTTCCGGAATTAAGCCGACCATTGGCCTTAGGTGTTATAGTCTACTACACCACTATATCAGTTGAAAACTCTGGCTTTTGCATTAGATGCAGCAAGCGCCGTTCTGGTTTCGCTCATTGTTCGCTAATTTCCGCCTAGAACGAAAATTGTGGCGGCAGTGCGCCGTTGATCAATGGCTGAAGCTCTGTTTCGAAAAGACTTTCATGAATGACTTCCTCACCGTCAACGCAGAGTACCCGTGTTGCGATCATTGCAGGCGCATTACCGACGACGACGAACAGGCGTCCGCCGGGCGCGAGTTTTTCCGTGAACCGTGGATCGAAGGTCTGGATAGACCCTGTGACCGCAATGGCGTCGAAGGTTCCATCCGGCAATTCCTTCATCGCATCCATTTGCAGCAAGTCGACGTTTTCGATGTCGGCTGCCTGCAGCGCAAGCCGAGCCGAGTCGAGAAAATCGTCGTAGAGGTCGACGCTGGTCACGTGACTGGCAAGGGTTGCCAGGCAAGCGGTAAGAAAGCCGCTACCGGTGCCGATCTCGAGGACCTTCTCGCCGCCGATAAGTCCGAGTGCCTGCAACACGCGGCCTTCGATCGTCGGTGTCATCATGAACTGGCCATGTCCGATCGGAATCTCGGTATCGGCAAATGCGAGCGACTCGAAGCCCGGTGGCACAAAACATTCGCGTGCCACTTCGTTCAGCACCTCAAGAACATTTTCGTCCAGTACGTCCCAGGCTCTCACCTGTTGTTTGATCATCTGCCGTCGGGCAAAATCTGTATTCATGTTGCTTGCCTGTAAGTGATTGAATTCATTTCAAACCGCGCTCATTCGAAAGCGATTGTCCCAGTGTGTAGCCACAATCGAGCAGAAGCACTTCCCGAATTATGGTGAATCGCAGCAGTGGCGTCACCGTGCTGGGATATGCTTACAGATGCTTGATTTTTGTACGCTTCTTATACCCGACATCTCCGTCATCGGAGAGTCCATTTGAGCCTAATAATAACAAATGAACATCACTAACTTGGCTGTATTTGGGCTCTGATGTCGCCAACCAGCCTGCTCATACTGCTTACCATCGTTGCCGCAATTGCGGTCGGCACCGGCGTCTGGCTGTGGGGGTCACGCGCAAACCTGATGCGGCGCGTGCGTCGCCTGAACGACGAAATGCTGGAAGCGTCGAAGGACTCCTCGGTCGGGCGACGACTGACGATACCGAACGACCCGGACACGGCGCAGATCGCCCACACTGTCAATCGCCTGTTTGACGCGGTGGGTGAGCGCGACGAAAAAATCCAGGGTCGCGATCGACTGTTCAGGGACTTCACAAAGACGCTGCCCGAGATCGTGATCATTCACGACGAGAAGATTCTGTTGTCGAATGAATCGGCTGCCGCGCTGGTGGGTATGGAGCCAGCGCAACTGGTTGGCCGGGAGATTTCAGACCTGATCAAGCCGGCTTACCGGGCGTTGTTCAGAAAGACCGTCACGAAGCGGCTCGCCGGGGAGGAAGCGCCACCTCGCATTGAAGTCCAAATGATCAATGGTAACCAGGCGGGGCTGTGGGTTGAGGCGCAGAGCTCGACAATCGAATACCACGGTCAGCGGGCTATCCTGACTGTCGCACGCGACGTCAGCTATCGGAAAAGTCTCGATGTGTCATTGTCGCGCAGCAAGCGTCAGGCGCAATATACGCTCGAGTCCATTGCCGAGGGCGTCATTACGACAGACAACGACGGCCACATCGACTACATGAACCTGGCCGCCGAATCACTGATTGGCACGAGCCGCGACGATGCGGTGGGTCACCGGGTCGGGGAGCTGTTTACACTCGTCGATGACGCGGATCGCCGGCCACTGGGCGATCCGGTTGAACGCTGTCTTGCGATGCGCCGACGCGTCAACATGGGGCGTCGTGCCGTAATGGTGACGGTCGGTTCGGAACAGGAACATTCGGTCGAAATTACTGCCTCGCCGGTACGCGGGCCGGGTAACAGCATCTCGGGAACCGTGGTTGTGTTTCACGACGTCAGTGAACTGCGCGGCCTGACGCGCAAGATGTCTTACCAGGCGACGCACGATCCGCTGACCGGCCTGATCAATCGGCGCGAATTCGAGCGACGCCTCGACGAAGCAATGGATTCGGCGCACGCTGAAGAAGCCGTTCACATGCTCTTCTACATGGATCTCGATCGATTCAAGGCCGTCAATGACACCTGCGGTCACCTGGCAGGGGACAACATGCTTCGCGAGGTTGCCGCGCTGATCAAGGCAGAGGTGCGTGATTCGGATTTTGTCGGTCGCCTGGGCGGCGATGAGTTTGGTGCTCTGCTGGTCGGATGCCCGATTGAAAAAGCACGGCAGATCGCAACCGACATCTGCAACGCCGTCGCAAACTATCGATTCGTCTGGAAAGACAAGATTTTCAACATCGGCATCTCGATCGGGCTGGTGGAAATCAGCCACGCCAGCGGTACCCTGCAGGACATCATGAGTGCAGCGG
Organism: uncultured bacterium; assembly: GCA_963976365.1. Taxonomy (GTDB): domain Bacteria; phylum Pseudomonadota; class Gammaproteobacteria; order Steroidobacterales; family Woeseiaceae; genus UBA1847. Next base: position 120,736 of record CAXBKH010000002.1, read on the forward strand.
ATTCGGCCTGCTACATGGCAAAGCAACAAGGTCGCGGACAGGTGCATGTCTACTCAACGCGAGACGAGGCGGTAGCGCGGGAGCGTGGCGACATTCAGTGGTTGCGACAGCTGCAAACCGCGCTTCACGAAGACGGTTTCGAACTGGCGGTACAGCCCATTATTGCGATGAGCGGCAAGGCTGAATCGGGGCCCGCGATGGAAGTCCTGATTCGCTTGTCCAATGGCCGGGGCGATGCCGACAGTTCCGCCGAGTTCCTGCGGCCGGCAAAACGCTACCAGATGATGCCGCAGATCGATCGCTGGGTGATCAACGCGACACTCGCGGCAATTTCGGGTGGCGAAATCAAGCTGTCGGGTCATCGTAGCTGTGCGATCAATCTTTCCAGCCAGACGCTCGGCGATGAATCGTTTCTCAATTTTGTTGTCGATTCTCTTGATCGCTCGGGCGTGCCGCCGGCGGCCATTTGTTTCGAAGTTACGGAAGGTGCCATCCTGGCGAATGTCCAGCATGCGCAACGCTTTATCGAAGTACTTCACGGTATCGGTTGCGAGTTTTCGCTTGACGATTTCGGCAGCGGACTTGGGTCGTTTGCGAGTCTCAAACACCTGCCGATCGATTACCTGAAAATTGACGGCACCTACACAAGAAACCTGCGCACAGACCTCGTTAACCAGGAAATGGTGTCTGCCATGATCAAGCTGGCGCGGACGATGCAATTTCGAATCGTCGCCGAGCAGGTTGAACACCAGGAAGACTTCGACTGGTTGCGAGACATCGGCGTTGACTTTGTGCAGGGCTATTTCATCGAGGCGCCGTCAAAGCTCGGCACGACATCGACCACCGGCACCTACCGCGCCCTGAATTCCTGAGGTGCAATAACAACCCACAAAAAAGGCCGCCGGATTCGCACCCGGCGGCCTTTCCTGTTCGATAGCGTATCGCTTTAGACGAGCAGCGGAACGATCAGCAACGCAACGATATTGATAATCTTGATCAACGGGTTGATCGCAGGACCTGCCGTGTCCTTGTACGGATCGCCAACCGTGTCACCGGTGACAGCCGCTTTGTGAGCGTCCGAACCCTTGCCGCCACAGTTGCCGTCTTCGATGTATTTCTTCGCGTTATCCCACGCGCCGCCGCCGGCTGTCATCGAGATTGCGACGAACAGACCCGTGATAATCGTACCCAGAAGCAAGCCGCCGAGTGCCTTGGGTCCGAGCAACAGACCAACCGCGAGCGGGACCAGGATCGGCAACAAAGATGGCACAATCATTTCCTTGATCGCGGCCTTGGTCAGCAGGTCAACGGCGCGGCTGTAATCCGGCTTGCCTGTGCCTTCCATAATGCCTTCGATCTCGCGGAACTGGCGACGAACCTCGGTTACAACGGACGCCGCGGCGCGACCAACAGCTTCCATCGCCATGGCGCCGAACAGGTACGGCACCATGCCGCCGATGAACAGCCCGATGATGACCATGTAATCGTTAAGCAGGAAGACCGAATCGATGCCTGCTTTTTCCAGCGCATTGGTGTAGTCCGCGAACAGCACGAGCGCGGCGAGACCGGCCGAACCGATCGCGTAACCCTTGGTCACGGCTTTCGTCGTATTGCCGACTGCGTCGAGCTGGTCAGTAATGGTGCGTACTTCCGACGGCAGCTCCGCCATCTCGGCGATACCACCCGCGTTGTCGGTGATCGGGCCAAATGCGTCGAGGGCCACGATGACGCCGGTCATTGACAACATGCTGGTCGCAGCGATCGCAATGTTGTACAGGCCGGCGAGATTGTCACCTTGGGGCGCCAGCTCAAACGCGCCCCAGATGCTGGCACAGACTGCCAGTACCGGCAGCGCCGTCGCTTTCATCGAAATGCCCAAACCGGCAATGATGTTGGTCGCATCGCCCGTCAATGAAGCTTTGGCGATTGTCTTGACCGGCTTGTATTCGGTGCTGGTGTAGTACTCGGTAATGACAACCATGGCCGCCGTCAGCGCGAGGCCGATCAGGGCCGAGTAGAAGATGCCATTGGCGTTGCCGCTGGCCGACATCATTTCCTGGGTAATGAACCAGAATGCGACGGCTGCAATAATGGCGGCAACGACCATGCCCTTGTAAAGCGCACCCATGACTTTGCCGCCGTCAGAGGTCTTGACGAAGAACGTGCCGATAATCGATGCAACAATTGAAACCGCGCCCAGCACCAGCGGATAGACGACGGCTTCTGCGCCGTAGGTTGCCGCCGCGAGGCCGCCGAGCAGCATGGTGGCAATAATCGTAACAGCGTAGGTTTCAAACAGGTCGGCAGCCATGCCGGCGCAGTCACCGACGTTGTCGCCAACATTGTCTGCGATAACACCCGGATTGCGCGGGTCATCTTCCGGAATGCCGGCCTCAACCTTGCCGACCAGGTCTGCACCGACATCAGCACCCTTGGTGAATATGCCGCCGCCCAATCGAGCAAAAATGGAAATCAGGGAGCCACCGAAAGCAAGGCCGACCAGCGCGTGAATCGCGTCGTCCACCGAGGAGCCGGTGTTGCGAAGTATCATGTAGTAGCCTGCGACACCCAGCAGGCCAAGGCCCACCACCAGCATGCCGGTGATCGCACCGCCACGAAATGCGACGTTGAGTGCCGGGTTTACACCCTTGGTTGCAGCTTCGGCTGTCCGCACGTTGGCGCGCACGGATACGAACATGCCGATATAGCCTGCAAGGGCTGACAGGATCGCGCCGATGGCAAACCCAATGGCCGTTGGCCACTTGAGTGCAAATCCGAGGACGAAAAACAACACAACGCCGACGGCGCCGATCGTCGTGTACTGGCGATTCATGTAGGCGTTGGCGCCTTCCTGGATCGCTGCCTGGATTTCCCGCATGCGCGCGTTTCCGGTCGGCTGCTTGATAATCCACTGTGTCGAAATGATTCCGTACAGCACCGCAAGTCCGCCGGCACCGATCGAGAGCCACAAGGCCATCGCGTTAGTCATCAGTTTGTCTCCTGACTGTGCTCTGAAAAATCGAACGACACCGCCATCGCTGTTTTAGGAAAACAGACGCCGGATCATCATTCGGTAAAGTCTCGTTTTTTTTATTGTCGCGTGTTGCTACAAGCGCTCCCGGACTTCACAAATCGCGAGTCCCGCCCGTAACTGGCCGCGAATCATACCACAAATTTTCGACCGGTCAGCGCCTTCACGGGCTTGTTTTTCAGGGTCACGACTTTCGGTAAGCCATTGATATATGGAGGATAATTCTCTCCCTTGATCAGGGGCTGGAGGTAGCGTCGGCAGGCCTCGGTGATACCGAAGCCGTCTTTGCTGATGTAGCGCGCGGGCAGTTTCTTTTCCTTGTTCGCGATCCGGGCGAGTGGCGCGGATTCGATGCGCCACCGGTAGGGCTTGTCCGAGAGCCGTTTGATGACCGGCATGACGGCGGTTTTGCCCTGCAAGGCAAACTGCACCGCGGCTTTGCCAACCGCATAGGCCTGCCTGACGTCGACATCCGATGCGATGTGGCGTGCCGAGCGCTGCAGGTAGTCGGCGATGGCATAGTGAAATTTGTAGCCGAGGTTCTCACGCACCATGTTCGCGACCACCGGTGCCACCCCGCCGAGTTGAGCATGGCCAAACGCGTCTCGTGTGCCGGCTTCCGCCAGGAACTGGCCATTCGGGTACGCAGCACCTTCGCTGACGACGATGACACAGTAGTCGTACTGGTCGACGCATTCCTGCACACGCTTCAGGAATGCTTTCTGATTGAACGGGACTTCCGGAAAAAGAATGATATGGGGTGCGTCTCCCGGTTTTTTGCCCGCCAGTCCGCCCGCGGCGGCGATCCAGCCTGCGTGTCGTCCCATGACTTCGAGGACGAATACCTTGGTCGAGGTCTTGGCCATGGACAGAACGTCGAGTGCGGCTTCCTGCGTCGAGACCGCGATATATTTCGCGACGGATCCGAAACCGGGGCAGGTATCGGTGATCGGCAGGTCGTTGTCGACCGTCTTTGGCACGCCGAGACAGGTGACCGGGTAGCCCATCGTCTTCGATATTTGTGACACCTTGTGGGCCGTGTCCATCGAATCGTTGCCGCCATTGTAGAAAAAGTAGGCGATATCATGTGCTTTGAATACCTCGATCAGGCGCTCGTATTCGGCACGATTTTCTTCGATCCCTTTCAGCTTGTAGCGCGCTGATCCGAATGCACCGCCGGGCGTGTACATCAGGGCGGCAATGGCGCTGGCGCTTTCCTTGTTGGTATCGATCATGTCCTCGGTCAGGGCGCCGATAATCCCATTCCGGCCTGCATAGACGTTTGCGATCCTGTCTTTGTGCTTGCGTGCAGTTTCAATGACACCGCAAGCTGACGCGTTGATTACCGCTGTGACGCCGCCCGACTGGGCATAAAAGGCATTCCGTGCTGACATGTGTAAGGGCTCCCCGAGGCAATATTTGGTGTCGATGAGGATACCCTGCATTGACCTCAAAGTCCTTTCTCGGTAGCGTACCCCGCCCGGTCCATGGCCGGACTCCAACGACCAGACATAAGAGAGATGTATTCAATGCGTATCGTTTTGCTCGGTGCACCGGGCTCGGGTAAGGGCACACAGGCCAAGAAGCTGATGGCCGACAAGCAGATTCCGCAGGTATCAACCGGCGACATGTTGCGTGACGCCGTAGCAAGCGGGACGCGCTTTGGACTGCAGGCCAAAGCCGTGATGGACGCCGGCGACCTGGTGCCTGACGAAGTCGTACTGGGCATTATCAGCGAGCGGCTGATGAAGCCGGATGCCGAAAACGGATTCATTCTTGATGGCTTTCCTCGAACCACGCAACAGGCCGTCGACCTCGAGGAGTTGCTCGACGAAATGGAAACGCCGCTCGACACTGCGGTCCTGATGGATGTGGATTTCGACATCCTGTTGAAACGACTGACCGGCCGCCGCACCTGTTCGATTACCGGCACGTTGCTGAATATTCACTTTTCGTCCCAGGACGAGCTGGATGCCTGCACAGCAGCAGGCGGCGAACTCATACAGCGCGAAGACGATAACGAGGAAACCATCAGCAACCGTCTGAATGTCTATCGCGAAAATACCGAACCGCTGATCGACTTCTACCGCAAGCGCGGCAAGCTCGTTACGATCAATGCGGAAGGGTCAATAGACGAGGTTTACGAGCGCCTGCTCGAAGCGCTCGCGGCATAAAAGCGCCGCTACAACAGTCCCAGCAGCTGCTCGCCAATCAGGTCCCGGCGCCAGCCGGTAAACACCCGCGACTCCCGGTTGCCCGAAATGACCACGGCCGACAGCTCGCGTTTTGACGCGACGGTCTCAGCCGACAGGTCGAGGTCCCGGGCGCATTCGGCCACTTTCGATTGCATCTCTTTTAGCAACGCCTTCTGCGCTTCGTCCGGTGGCTGCGGCGGTTGATAGCCATTGGCATCGCGAGCTGATGCCGACACGGCGTCGATGATGTCCTGTCCCGCACGATTAACGAGTTTCGGCGGTACACCTTCGATCCTGGACAGGGCTTCCACCGATGACGGCAGCTTGTAGGCAATATCAAGCAGCGGACTGTCGCGAAGTATCCACTGTCTCGGCCGATTGCGACGAATGGCCTCGTTCTCTCGCCAGGCGGCAAGTCGAACGGCGGCGGCGCGCTTTGCGCCACGAAAATTGCGGGCGCCCTTCAGGCGATCAATTGCCTGGTCGCCGGAGACCACATAGAGCGCCGGGTCCAGCAGCAGGGCCGAGTCCTGCCGGGCCCAGTCGAGGCGGCCCTTTTTGTCGAGACTTTCGGACAGCGTATCGGCGGCCGGCAACAGGTATTCGACGTCTTCGGCGGCATACTCGAGGACTGCGTCGGACAAGGGCCGCCGCGTCCAGTCGGCTCTTGTATGAGACTTGGCCATATCGACGTCAAACAATTCCTTGACCAGCCCGGCGTAGCCGACCTGAGCGGACATGCCGAGCAGTCCTGCGGCGATCTGCGTGTCAAAAATCTCCGTCGGCATGGCGCCTGCCGTCTGGTAAACAACCTCAATGTCCTGCCGTGCGGAATGCAGCACCCAGCTGGCACCGAGCAGTTGTCGCCAGAAATTTTCCTTGCCGGCGTCAACCAGCGGGTCGACGCAATAAATCGAGGTCCCGGCGGAAATTTGTACAAGGCAGAGCTCGGCGAAATAGGTTTTTTCGCGCATGAACTCGGTATCCACACCGAACTTGGCGTGGCCGGACAGGTCGCTGACAAGCGTGTCGGGTTGATCGACGAACAGGTAATCGGGCATTTTGTGAGGTTAACATGCGATGATCTGCAACGTGCTATCTCTGATCCGGACAATATTCGACATCATCCTGCTTCGGAAGGGGCCCGAGGCACTGCCCGCTGCGCCGGTGATTTTCGTCATTGCCGTCGCACTCTGGTTGTTATCGAGTGTGGGCGCCTGGATGGCCGTCGACAACTATACCGGTCGCACGTTCCTGGTCGGACTACTGATCAGTGCCGTCGGCTTTATTATCTATGCGTTGTTGATCAATGCAGCGGGCAAGGCCGATCGAATTCGGCAAAGCCTTAGCGCGATCATTGCCTGTGGCGCGGTCATCAGTTTCGCCGTCTTGTTCGCGGAAGCGGTATTGCCGCTCTTCCTCGGAAAGGAGCATATCAGCGCAATTATCACCATCATGTTGCTGTGGTCCGTGCCGGTGGAAGGACATATTATCGCGCGTGCAATCGACCGGCTCTGGTATGTCGGGCTGGTTGCTGCGTCAACGGTATTTATCGTGCAACTGTTTCTGCTGGCGTCGCTCGGACCGGTCATTGACCCGCGACCGCCGCCCGCGGACGTAGCAGTGGCACAGCCAGCCTGAGAAAACATGCACGTACATATCCTGGGAATTTGTGGAACATTCATGGGTGGCGTCGCCGCACTGGCGCGTGCTGCCGGATACAAGGTTACCGGCTGCGATCGTAACGTCTACCCGCCAATGAGTACGCAGCTCAAGGAACTTGGCATCGAGATCCATGAAGGTGTCGATGCAGCGCAACTCGCTGTTGATCCGGATTACGTGGTTGTCGGCAATGTCATGAGCCGTGGCGTCGAGGTGGTCGAAGCGATGCTGAATGACGGGCGTCGTTATACCTCAGGTCCGCAATGGCTGGCTGAGAATGTGTTACACGATCGCCACGTGATTGCCGTTGCAGGCACGCATGGCAAGACGACGGCGGCCAGCATGCTCGCATGGATACTGGAGGATGCCGGGTTGTCGCCAGGATTCCTGATTGGCGGTATCCCGACCAATTTCGGTACCTCGGCGCGCTTCGGGGAATCGAAATTCTTCGTCGTCGAAGCCGATGAGTACGACACGGCGTTTTTCGACAAGCGTGCCAAGTTCGTGCACTACCGGCCGCGAACCGTTGTACTGAATAATCTCGAATTTGACCATGCCGATATTTACAAGGACATGGATGCCATTCTTTGGCAATTCCACCAGCTACTGCGGATGGTTCCGGGTGACGGACTGATCATCGCCAACGGCCAGGATGCGAACCTGGAAAAATTGTTCAAGATGGGTTGCTGGACACCCGTTCAAACGTTCAGCACTGACAACGGCGCCGATTGGGTGGCAACTTTTGCCGACAAACTGGAGCGCCGTGTCGGCATGCGAAACCCCGCCGGCAAAAGCGCTGAAACCCGCTGGCAACTGGGCGGCATTCATAATCTCGAGAATGCGGTTGCGGCCATCGCTGCAGCTTCCTCCCTCGGCGTCACTTTTGAGGCAGCGGTTGACGCGATGTCGAGATTTGAAGGTGTGAAGCGGCGCATGGAACGAACGGCGACGGCCGGGGACATTGCCATTTACGATGATTTTGCGCATCACCCAACGGCAATCCGGAAGACCATTGCGTCGATGCGGCAGCGCTTTCCCGGCCGGCGCGTTGTTGTCGCGATTGAGCCACGTTCAAACACAATGAAAATGGGCATTCACAACGAGACGCTCGCTGACAGCCTCGCGGCGGCAGACCATATCTGGATGTATCGCCCACCCGATATGGGCGACGCGCTTGTCGAATCCCTGGCACCACTGGGCAAAAAACTCAGCTTGCACAGTGACTATGACGATCTCGTCAGCTCGATGTCCAGAAAGGTTCAGGGTGGCGACCAGGTCGTGTTTATGAGCAATGGCGGTTTCGGTTCAGCCCGGCAAACCCTGACCGCGCTGCTGCAAAGAACGCGCGGCAGCTGATCTCGGCCTATACTCGGGTTGTGCAGGTACCGATTTTTCCGCTGAATACCGTCTTGTTTCCCGATGGGCCCCTTCCGCTCAGGGTTTTTGAGCCACGCTATCTCGACATGGTCAGTCGCTGTCTCAAAACCGACATGCCGTTCGGCGTGTTGCTGATTCGTGATGGCGACGAAGTCGGGATGGCAACAACCTACAATACCGGCACGCTGGCCAGGATTTCCGACTGGTACCAGGGGAGCGACGGCATTCTCGGCGTAACGGCGATCGGTGAGCAGCGCTTTCGAATGATCGCCTGCCAGCGGCAGTCGGACGGCTTGAATATCGGTACCATCGAGTTACTCGAATCCGAACCGTTCGTGCCGTTGCCTGAGGAATTTCACCCGCTAAAAAAAATTCTGGCCAATGTGTTGGACGATCTGGGTCGACTGTACGAATCCCAGTCGCGTCGCTATGACGATGCCTCGTGGCTGACGTACCGGTTTCTTGAGGTTCTGCCCATCAGCCTCACCGAGAAACAAAAATGCCTGGAGGACAACGATGCCGCGGGGCGCCTGAGGCTGATCGGCCGGCTGCTCAATACAGTTCGAGAACCTGCCTGAGGCGTCAGAGCCCGGCAAAAACCCTGGCCGCAGCCGCTATCGTCGAATCGATGTCGGTGTCACTGTGCGCCGCTGACACAAATCCCGCTTCGAATGCCGAAGGCGCAAGGTAGATGCCTTCCGCCAGCATGCCGTGGAAAAACCGCTTGAATCGTTCGACATCGGCAGCAGCGACTTCGGCAAAGCTCGTGACCTTTTCCACATCCGTAAATACAAGACCGAACATGCCGCCCTTGTGATCCGTCGCCATCGCGATGCCGGCGTCTTTTGCTGCCATCGCGAGACCTTCAACCAGGCGTCGGGTCTTCTCACCCAGCGCTTCGTAAAAGCCGTCGGTGTCGATCGCCTGCAGCGTCGCGAGCCCCGCGGCCATTGCGACCGGGTTGCCGGACAACGTTCCCGCCTGGTAGACCGGGCCTTCAGGCGCGAGGCTGGCCATGATATCGGCGCGGCCACCAAAAGCCGCCGCCGGCATTCCGCCACCGACTATTTTGCCAAGCGTCGTCAGGTCCGGTGTGATGTCGAACACGGCCTGCGCGCCACCCTTGGCGACGCGAAATCCAGTCATTACTTCATCAAATATCAGGATCGACCCCGAGTCGGTGCACAGTTTGCGCAAGGCCTCGTGGAAGCCAGGAACCGGTGAAACCATGTTCATATTGCCGGCGATGGGTTCGACGATCACGCAGGCAATCTGCTCGCCGAGATCATCGAATGCGCGCCCGAGCGTTTCGATATCGTTGAAGGGTAGCGTTATTGTATGTTCCGCAAGACCCGCCGGTACGCCGGGTGAGCTAGGAACACCCAGCGTCAGTGCGCCGGACCCCGCCTTGATCAGGAGCGAGTCCGAGTGGCCGTGATAGCAGCCTTCGAACTTCACAATCTTGTCCCGCCCCGTGTGGCCGCGCGCCAGTCGAATGGCGCTCATAGTCGCCTCAGTGCCGCTGCTCACCATTCGAAGTTTTTCGATCGACGGCACCAAGGTGCAGATTTTTTCTGCGATCAGGGTTTCAAGAATACAGGGTGCGCCAAAACTCAAGCCGCGCTGAGCCGTTTCAGTGACCGCTTTGATGACGTCGGGGTGCGCATGTCCGAGGATCATCGGTCCCCATGAACCGACGTAGTCGATCAAGCGGCGGCCGTCTTCACTTTCGACGTAAGCGCCCGATGCACTCTTGAAAAAAACGGGTTCGCCGCCGACGCTGGCAAAGGCTCGAACCGGGGAGTTTACGCCACCGGCGATAACCGCCTGCGCATTGCTGAAAAGACTCATGAATGTTTCTCCGAAGGAGGGCGCATCCTACCGGACTGCAGGCGATTCACTCAACTGGCGAATGGAATGACCATTTCTGGCAAGTTGCAATGGCACGCCGTCGGGGCCGACGAGGTGCAGCGCACCGACAACCACCAGGTAGTCGTCATCGTCGTCCAGCAGCGCCTCAATGTGTTTAACCCAACGTGCGTTGCGATCGGTGACGATAGCCTTGTTGAGTTCCTCGTGCTGCTCAAGATCCTGAAGCATCCCTTCGGCAAGCATGTCGGTATCGCCGTGTCGCCAGGCATCAATCAGGTCATCCATGATGCTCTCGAGTTCAGCGCTTTCATGCAGCGTAGCGATCAGCATGTCTCGCTGCGCCTGCAATGACATCCCGTCAAGAAACTGCAATTGTTCCTCGATCGTTTCGAGCCCATCGATGCGCTTGCCGTCCTGCGTTGCTTTCGACAGCATGTGCATCTCGACACCGAGCGAGGGATTGAAGCCCATGCGGTTAAGCATCATGATTTCCACCGTCATCGCGGCATACCAGGGCTCGGTTTTGCTCAGCATTTCGAGCGGAATGCTAATGAGGTCCGCTGCCTTTTCGGCTTCTTCGTAGAGTGTTTCGCCCATCAGATCGCGCAACGTCGTGCCATCGTGAGACAGGCCGTAGCGAGCAAACGATGCCTGCGTCGCGATTGGGTCAACATCATCCATGTCGACTTCCATGATCAGCACTTCGGCAGCGGCGTAAGCGTTATCGATTGCCGCGGGGAGGGGATAGTCCTGCGGGCGCAACAAGTGGATAGAGCCGAGCAGAAACACGGAGTTTTTCTGGCCCGCCACTTCCCACAGGGTGAGCGGATGCCCGCTGTCATCGGCGAAAGCCGGCGCAGCCAGACACAACAACAGCAGAGCACGTACAAGCATGGTTTCTATTCCACCCAGATCAGTTCTTCTTGGATACTGCCATCCGCCGACAGTTCAATGCGGCGATAGGCCGGCGGTCGCTCATCGACGTCAAACTTCTCGCTGCCGGGTTTGAACTGGCGACACGTCGATGGCGTGCCCAACACCCGAATTCCGCAATGTTCGCCGTCGTAAGCCTGGTGTACGTGGCCGAAAACCAGCAGGCGTACGCGCCCGGCTTGTTGAAGCCGTGTCAGCAATTCGTCGCCATTCTTGAGTTTTACCGTGTCCAGCCAGGCACTGCCCATCGGTACCGGCGGGTGATGCAATGCGACGAGAATGTGCCGGGCCTGGCTTTCGCTGGCGATTTTCTCGAATCGTTCGATCTCGTCAAGGCTGACCTCGCCACCCGCGTCGCCAGTGACACAGCTGTCGAGGCCCACGAGCAGCCAGTCATTCACTTCTTCACGGGCGCAGTAGGAAAAGGGCGGCCGGGAACACACGGGTCGCATCAGGTCACGCACGTCGTGATTGCCCGGCACGCAGTGCATGCGGATATTCAGCGGCAGCAGCAGATTCTTGAAGCGCTCGTAGGCATCGGCTGAATCGTCCTGAATGAGATCGCCGGTGATCAGCGCGCGATCGGCGCGCCAGTCACCGGCATGATAATGATCCAGTACGCGTTGCAACGATTCCTGTGTCACGGTACCGCGCAATTCGCCGTCAGCGTCCGCGAACAAATGTGGATCGGTCAGGTGCAGAACCCGAATCGAATCTCTATCTGCAGCGGTCGCTGGAATAAGCAGTTTTCCTAGTAGCGGTAGAGCTCCGGCTTGTACGGCCCGGCCTTATCGACACCAATATACTTGGCTTGTTCGTCCGTCAGTTCAGTGACCTTGGCACCAATGCGATCCAGGTGCAACCGCGCGACCTTCTCGTCCAGGTGCTTGGGCAGAACGTAAACTTCGTTGTCATACTGGTCGCCATTCTGCCAGAGCTCGATTTGAGCAAGCACCTGGTTCGTGAACGAGTTCGACATGACAAAGCTCGGATGACCGGTGCCGCATCCCAGGTTCACAAGACGCCCTTCCGCCAGCAGGATGATGCGTTTGCCATCCGGAAAGATAATGTGATCAACCTGCGGCTTGATATTTTCCCACTCGTATTGCTTCAGGTAGGCAACGTCGATTTCATTGTCGAAATGACCAATATTGCAAATGATCGCCTGGTTTTTCATGCGCTCCATCTGCGGGCCGCTGACAATATGGTAGTTGCCGGTCGCGGTGACAACGATGTCGACCTTGTCGATGACGTCGTCGAGTCGTACCACGCGGTAGCCTTCCATCGCTGCCTGCAACGCACAAATCGGGTCGATCTCGGTGACCATGACGGTCGCACCCAGGGCGCGCAGGGATTGTGCGCTGCCCTTGCCAACATCGCCGAAGCCACAGACGACAGCCACTTTGCCGGCGACCATGACGTCGGTCGCGCGCTTGATGGAATCAACGAGTGATTCCCGGCAACCGTAGAGATTGTCGAACTTGGACTTCGTCACGGAGTCGTTGACATTGAAAGCGGGGCAGGCGAGCGAACCGTCTTTCATCATGTCATACAAGCGCTTGACACCGGTCGTCGTTTCCTCGGACAGGCCCTTGATGTTTTTCATAAGGGCGGGGTATTTATCATGCATGACCTGGGTCAGATCGCCGCCGTCATCGAGAATCATGTTCGGGGTCCAGCCATCAGGACCGTTGATTGTCTGTTCGACACACCACCAGTATTCTTCTTCCGTCTCACCCTTCCAGGCGAACACTGGCACACCGCTCGCTGCGATGGCCGCAGCCGCATGATCCTGGGTCGAGAAAATATTGCAGGATGACCAGCGAATATCAGCGCCGAGCTCGCGCAGCGTTTCGATCAATACGGCGGTCTGGATCGTCATGTGCAGACAGCCGGTCAGTCGAACGCCGTCCAGGGGCTTTTTGCCCTTGTATTCCTCGCGGATCGCCATCAGGCCGGGCATTTCTGTCTCGGCAATCGCAATTTCCTTGCGACCAAAGTCGGCGAGTGAAATGTCCGCCACCTTGTAGTCGTTATTCTGTATCGCTTGAGCTTGGCTGCTCATAAGTACTTCTCCTAATAAATCGGTTTATGCTGCAGCGGCTTTCAGAGCCTCTGCCTTGTCAGTTCGTTCCCAGCTCAGGTCGATGTCTTCCCTGCCGAAGTGACCGTACGCCGCGGTCTGCTGGTAGATCGGCCGCAGCAAGTCCAGCATTTTCAGAATGCCGTACGGAGTGAGGTCGAAGTGCTCTCTGATCAGCGCGGTCATCTTGCTGTCCGAAATCCGGCCGGTCCCGAAGGTGTGCACGCTGATCGAGGTCGGCTCTGCAACACCGATGGCATAGGACACCTGGATTTCGCAGCGCTCGGCGAGGCCCGCGGCGACAATATTCTTTGCTACGTACCGGCTGGCGTAGGCCGCGGACCGGTCGACCTTTGACGGATCCTTGCCGGAGAAGGCACCACCACCGTGTCGTGCCGAACCGCCGTAGGTATCAACAATGATCTTTCGGCCGGTCAGGCCACAGTCGCCCATCGGGCCGCCGATTTCAAAGCGGCCGGTCGGGTTGATGTGGAACTGGGTGTTCTTGCTCAAAAATTCGGCGGGCAATACCGGCTTGATGATTTCCTCCATCACGCCGTCCCTGAGATCGGCCATGGAAATCTCCGGGCTGTGCTGCGAGGACAAGACCACGGCGTTAATCGAGACCGGCTTGTTGTTCTCGTAGTTGAAGGTCACCTGGCTCTTCGCGTCCGGGCGCAACCACGGCAACGTCCCGTTCTTGCGGACTTCGGCCTGGCGCTGGACGAGGCGGTGCGAATACGTAATGGGCGCCGGCATTAATACGTCGGTCTCATTGGTCGCGTAGCCGAACATCAGGCCCTGGTCTCCCGCGCCCTGTTTTTCATCCGATTCACGATCAACGCCCTGGGCGATGTCGGGTGATTGTTTGCCAATGGCATTCAGAACAGCGCAAGTCGCGCCATCAAAGCCGGTGCCGGAGCTGTTATAGCCAATTTCGGTCACGACTTTGCGCGCAATTTCTTCGAGGTCGACCCAGGCAGTCGTCGTGATCTCACCGGCGACGAGGATCATTCCGGTTTTCACCATCGTCTCGCAAGCGACCCGCGCTTTCTTATCTTCGGCGATGATCGCGTCGAGAATTGCATCGGACACCTGGTCGGCGATCTTGTCAGGATGGCCTTCAGAGACCGATTCAGAGGTAAAAAGGAATGCGTCAGACATAATTTATATAGTATCCAGAATCAGGGGTGGCGCATTGTACCCTTGATGCTGCCCTCGATAACAGGGAAAATGCGCCGCCACGGTCAAGTGAAACGCCGTTCACATCATTCACGGCCGCCAGGCCCATAACAAGACAGGTCCAATGCCAAATACAGCATCGAACGCCGATCAGCCCGCTCGGCGCGATCTCGCGAACGCAATACGAGCACTCAGTATGGACGCGGTTCAGGCCGCCAATTCCGGACATCCCGGCGCGCCGATGGGCATGGCAGATATCGCAGAAGTCCTTTGGAACAGCTACTTACAGCACAATCCGGCGAACCCAGGCTGGGTGAATCGTGACCGCTTCGTGCTGTCGAATGGTCACGGTTCCATGCTGCTCTACAGCTTATTGCACCTCACCGGCTACGCCGATTTCCCGATTGAGCAGCTGAAAAATTTCCGTCAGTTCGGCTATCGCACCGCTGGCCACCCGGAGTACGAGCCTGGCGGTCCCGTCGAAACGACGACCGGTCCGCTCGGGCAGGGCATTGGCAATGCCGTTGGCATGGCGATGGCTGAAAAAATGCTCGCTGCCGAATTCAATAAGCCGGGCCACGAAATCGTCGATCACAAAACCTGGGTCTTTCTGGGCGATGGCTGCCTGATGGAAGGCATCTCACACGAAGTCTGTTCACTCGCCGGTACGTTGAAGCTTGGCAAATTGATCTGCTTTTACGACGACAACAATATTTCGATCGACGGCGAGGTCGATGCGTGGTTCACGGACGATACGCCGCAGCGATTCAAAGCTTACGGCTGGCAGGTGATCGCCGATGTCGATGGTCATGATGCGGCAGCCGTTGCCGCAGCAATCGACGAGGCCAGCGCCGACACAGAACGGCCAACCATGATTTGCTGCAAGACGGTTATTGGCTTTGGTGCACCCAACAAGCAAGGCACGGCATCGACACATGGCGCCCCGCTCGGTCCTGACGAGATTGCGGCAGCAAGAAAAGTGCTGGACTGGCCGTCGCCGCCGTTTGAAATTCCGGCTTCCGTCGCCGCGGCGTGGGACGGCAAGACAAAAGGGGCTGCCCGCGAGACAGCCTGGCAGCAGATGTTTTCAGAATACAGTGCCCGGTACCCGGACCTGGCGGCAGAATTCTCACGCCGCATGGCGGGCGAATTACCCGGCGACTGGAGCGCTCATGCTGACAAGGCGATCGCTGCGATCAATGCTGCCGGCGAGTCCGTTGCGACGCGCAAGGCCTCGTTGATTGCACTGAATGCATTTGCGCCGGCATTGCCGGAGATGGCCGGCGGCTCGGCCGATTTGACAGGATCCAACCTGACCAAGCACAGCGGTTCCGTGCCGATATCGGCCGACGAGGCGAGTGGCAACTATATCTTGTTCGGTGTGCGCGAATTTGGCATGACGGCCATTTGCAACGGCCTGCGTGTGCACGGTGGTTTCGTGCCGTATTGCGGAACGTTTCTCACGTTCTCGGATTACTCACGCAATGCATTGCGCATGGCAGCGCTGATGAAAATCCAGAATATCCTGGTTTTTACACATGATTCGATCGGTCTCGGTGAGGACGGCCCGACCCACCAACCCGTGGAGCACACGGCGTCATTGCGACTGATACCCAACATGAGTGTCTGGCGACCCTGCGACACGGTTGAAACCGCTGTCGCCTGGCGCCATGCCATTGAGCGACGCGACGGGCCGACCAGCCTGGTGCTGACGCGCCAGGGATTGCCATTCCAGCCGCGCAGTGACGAACAGGTTGCCGCTATTTCGAAGGGTGCGTACGTGCTGCGAGACTGTGATGGCACACCGGAACTGATTGTTATCGCGACCGGCTCCGAAGTGTCGCTTGCGGTGTCGGCGGCGGAGCTGCTGGCGGCCGATGGCATCAAGGTGCGAGTGGTATCGATGCCTTCCGTGGACGTTTTTGACGAACAGGATGCGGCTTACAGGGAGTCGGTATTGCCGGCAGCTATTACAGCGCGCGTTGCCATCGAAGCAGGCGTCACCGACACCTGGTGGCGGTATGTCGGCTCCGCGGGTCGCGTGATAGGCTTGGACCGATTCGGCGAGTCGGCACCGGCGGAAGAATTGTTCGAACATTTTGGTTTTTCGGCGGACAACCTGGTTGCCGTTGCGAAAGACCTGTTGAATTAGCAAACAGAATTGAAACTGGGAGTGAGTAAATATGGCGATTAAGGTTGGCATCAATGGCTACGGTCGAATCGGACGAAACGTCCTGCGTGCAATTCACGAATCTGGCCGGGCCGGCGAATTCGATGTAGTTGCCATTAACGATTTGGGCGATGCGAAAACCAATGCGCATCTGACCCGCCGCGACACAGCGCATGGCAATTTTCCGGGTACGGTTGAAGTCGACGGCACTGACATTATCGTGAATGGCGATCGCATCAAGGTGTTCGCGGAACGCGATCCGGCGAAACTGCCGTGGGGTGAGCTTGGTGTCGACGTTGTTTTTGAATGTACGGGTTTGTTTACCAACCGCGAAATGGCCGGCAAGCACATCGAAGGCGGTGCAAAGAAAGTCGTCATTTCAGCGCCCGGCGGCCCGGATATTGACGGTACCATCGTCTATGGCGTGAACCACACGGACCTGACATCGAAGCACACGATTATTTCAAATGCATCGTGTACGACAAACTGCCTCGCGCCATTGGTGAAGCCATTGCACGAAGCGATCGGCGTCAAGCATGGCATCATGACGACGATCCATGCGTACACCAACGACCAGGTACTGACCGATGTCTACCACAAGGACCTTCGGCGTGCGCGTTCGGCGACGATGTCGCAGATCCCGACCAGCACCGGTGCCGCGAAAGCAGTGGGTCTCGTATTACCGGAACTGAATGGCAAACTCGATGGCTTCTCGATGCGAGTGCCGACGATCAACGTATCGGCCGTTGACCTGACATTTGTGCCGGAGCGTGCGACGACAGTTGACGAAATTAACAAGGTATTAAAGGCGGCCAGTGAGGGTCCGCTGAAGGGCGTCCTCGCGTACAACGAAGATCCACTGGTCTCGATTGACTTCAATCACGATCCACACTCGTCAACTTACGACGCCACTCTGACCAAGGTCATCGACGGGACGCTGGTCAAAGTCTGCGCCTGGTACGACAACGAATGGGGTTTCTCCAATCGCATGCTCGATACCACGGTTGCATTGATCAACGCCAAATAGAAAAGGTCAGCGCGGAGCAGCCTATGTCAGTCATAGCAATGACCGATCTCGATCTGGCCGGTAAGCGCGTGCTTATTCGCGAAGACCTGAATGTGCCAGTCGACGGCGGCGCGGTCACGTCTGATGCGCGCATCCGCGCGGCGCTGCCGACGATCAGGGCGGCACTGGACGCGGGTGCCGCGGTGATGCTGATGTCGCATCTTGGCCGGCCGACCGAGGGTCAGGCAGATGAGGCATTCTCATTGCAGCCGGTCGCCAATTGCCTGGCTGCATTGCTTGATCGCCCGGTGCCACTGGTGAAAAACTGGATCGACGGCGTGGACGTCAAGCCCGGCGAGCTGGTGCTGCTGGAGAATGTTCGGTTTCTGGTCGGTGAGAAGGCATCCGAGCCGGCGCTGTCGAAGAAAATGGCGGCGTTGTGTGATGTATTTGTCATGGATGCATTTGGCACGGCACACCGCGCCCAGGCCAGTACCTACGGTGTTGCCGAGTTTGCACCGGTTGCCTGCGCGGGTCCCTTGCTCGCCGCGGAACTCAAGGCGCTCGCGAAAGCGCTCGACAACCCATCGAGGCCCTTTGTCGCGATTGTCGGCGGCTCGAAAGTCTCGACAAAACTGACCGTGCTGGATGCGCTTTCGGAAATTGTCGATTGCCTGATCGTCGGCGGCGGTATCGCCAATACCTTTATTGCCGCGGCCGGGCACAATGTCGGCAAGTCGCTGTTTGAACCGGACATGCTTGAGACAGCGCGGCAACTGGCGGCGAATACCGAAGATCGCGCTTCGATTCCTGTGCCAAGCGATGTTGTCGTGGCCGATGATTTTTCGGCCGATGCCGCAGCGACGGTGCGAACTGTCGACGCCATTTCCAGCAATGAATTGATCCTCGACATCGGCCCTGAAACCGCCGCTGATTTTGCCAATATTCTGGCCAGTGCCGGCACCATAATCTGGAACGGTCCGGTCGGAGTTTTTGAGTTCGACCAGTTCGGTGATGGCACGCGAATACTCGCTGAAGCGATTGCGGAGAGCAAAGCGTTCTCGGTGGCCGGTGGTGGCGACACGCTTGCCGCGATTGACAAGTACGGCGTTGCCGATGGCATTTCCTACATATCGACGGGTGGTGGTGCATTCCTGGAGTTCGTGGAAGGCAAGACGCTACCCGCAGTATCGATCCTGGAAAAGCGCGCAACCGAGCGCCGCGCGAACTAAAACCTGTTGCGATGCCTTATCGTGGCCAGGGACCCGTTATGGCAACCGTCATTCCGGGATACTGAATGTTGACAAACAATGTCTTGCCATCCGGCGAAAAGCAGACGCCAGCAAGTTCCGAATCAGAATAGGCGTTGTTTGCAATCATGTATTGGTGGCCGTCCGGCCGTACGGCGATCAGCGCGCAGTGGTCCGTGCTGTCGTCGGTGTCTTCGCAGACGATCAGGTCGCCCCACGGTGCCATCGTAAGGTTGTCGCAATTGTGCAGCATCGAATCCGGTGTCGCCTCGGCAATCAATTTCAATTCACCCGGCGCGAGCTGTTCCCGGGCACTGCCCTCAAACGGGCTCGGCTTGTAGGTGAATATTTGCCCAAGCCTGTCCGGTCCGCCGATGGTGCAGGTAAACGCGAAGCGGTCGCCTGCGACCGCGAGTCCCTCAGCGCGTGCAAATGTAGCGGCCCCGTCGGCGGCACCGCGGTGACGCAGGTCGTTGCGGCTACTGTCAACGTCATGAAGATCGATCCACCGGGTTTGAAAAACTTCACCAATCGGTACCTCCTGTCGTTGCCAGTTATGGGTCGAAATCGAGGGTTTGTCTTGAATTGCCAGCGCTTGAAGCCGACCGCCCCGATGCAATTCGCCCGGCACATTCGGCAGGAAGCGATAAAAGAGACTGTCCCACTGGTCTTCGGTTAGATAGACCACGCCACTCGTGTCGTGCACGGCTGCGGCTTCGTGTTCAAAGCGTCCCATGTCACGCAAAGGAACTGCCTGTACCAGTTCGCGAGCCGATGCGGGTACCTCGAAAACGTAACCGTGATCGCAGTCTCTGAAGATTTCCACGCCGTGGCTTCCCGAGCCGGATCCCTTGGCACTGAAACTTTCTTCGCACGATAGCCAGGAGTTCCACGGCGTCTTGCCCCCGGCGCAATTGATGTCGGTGCCGCCGAGGCTCAGGAACTGGTGCTCCGTTTCGCGGGTCGCCGGGTTGTAGATGGTGGTCGTCGTTCCGCCCGCACCCGGTGTTTTGTCGCTGCCGCGATCATAGAGGCGCGATTTCTTTGATTCCGGGAGCTTCGGCAATTGCAGGGCAAATGGGCCAGCCACATCCGATAGCGGCGTCAGTTCGTGGTTGCAAACAAGGATGACACGACCGTTGTCGCCTGCAAATGCTGCCATGCCATCGTGCGCGCCCGGCACGGATAGCCCATCATCCATAGATGAACCACGGCGCGATACGATGTCGTACCTGAATCCTTCAGGCACATCGATCAGCCGGTCAGGGTCCGGCTGCAATGACAGTCGTTGCAGCCGTTTCGCCGTGTTCCCGATCGCCGTGGTCGGTACGGTTGAGGCGGCCAGGATGCTTTCGAGAAAGCGGCGACGAGTAAGCATGAGTGATTTCACTTGAAACCCAATGCCGTTAGCATATCAGCGCGCGTGTTAAAGCTGTGCAATAATCCCGCGCATGATTAGCCGAACCAAGATAGTCGCGACGCTGGGTCCAGCTTCTGACGACACTAAAACACTGTGCAGGATGCTCGAAGCCGGGCTGGACGTTGCACGACTCAACTTTTCACACGGCGAAGCCAGCGACCACGAAAGACGGGCCGAGCTGTTACGTAACGCAGCCGAAATAACCGGCCGCGAGGTCGGCATAATGGGCGACCTGCAGGGACCGAAGATTCGAATTTGCCGGTTCAAGGAACACAGCGTGTCGTTGCAAAACGGCGATGCGTTTTTTCTCGACAGCAAATTGGGATTTCTTGATGGTGATCGGCACGGCGTCGGCGTCGCGCTGGATACCATTCACGAAGATCTCTCGCCTGGTGATATTCTGCTGCTCAATGACGGCATGATTACGCTCGAAGTCGAACGCATTGATGGCACACGAATTCATACCGTGGTTGTCAACGGCGGTATTTTATCCGACCACAAAGGTATCAATCTAAAGGGTGGCGGTTTGTCGGCGCCGGCGTTGACCGATATCGACAAGGAAAACATCAAGCTTGCCGCAAAGATGCAGCTCGACTTCCTCGCCGTGTCATTTGTGCGAAACGGTGAAGATGTTCGCGAGGCCAGGCGCCTGCTCCAGGAGGCTGGGGGCCATGCGCATATCGTGGCAAAAATCGAGCGAGCCGAAGCTGTGTTAAATATTGACCCAATTATCGAGGCCGCCGACGTCATCATGGTGGCACGTGGAGACCTCGGCGTGGAAATGGGTTACGCCGAACTGACGGGTATCCAGAAAAAGCTGATTCGCAAGACGCGCAAGGCGCACAAAATCGTTATCACGGCGACACAGATGATGGAGTCGATGATCCAGAATCCAATTCCAACGCGCGCTGAAGTCTCAGACGTCTCGAATGCGGTAATGGATGGCACGGATGCGTTGATGTTATCTGGCGAGACAGCGGTCGGCGCGTATCCTGTCGAGGCAATTCGCGCGATGTCGGAGATCGCGCTCGGTGCAGAAAAGTATCCATTGCCGGTGAGTCGCACCAGCCATCGAATGGATGATCATTTTGAGCAGGTCGATGAAGCGATCGCGATGGCTACGATGTACATGGCGAATCATATGTCAGTCAAAGCGATCATAGCACTGACGGAATCCGGCTCGACTACGCGCTGGATGTCGCGGATTCGCTCCGATATCCCGATTTATGCATTTACACCGCATCTCGAGACCAGTCGCCGCGTTGCCTTGTACCGCGGTGTATACCCGGTGCACTTTGCAATCGATCCGAACAAGCCGCGTGCCCTGTACCAGGATATCTTCGACACTCTGTTGTCGAACGAGCTGGTCGACGTGGGTGATCTCGCGATTCTGACCAAGGGTGACCTGGAGGGTATTTCGGGAAGCACCAATTCCATGACCGTTATACAAATAATGCCCAATTCATGAAAAAAGCGATTTGGCGGCTCTTTGGCGGCCTGACCTTCCTGCTTGTCGTCGTCTGCCTGCTGGCATGGCTGGGTCTGCGAGCTAGCCTTCCCCAACTTGACGGCGGTTTCGCGATCGAAGGTCTGAGTGCCGTTGCGACCATCGAACGTGACAACGCTGGCATTCCGCTGATCACCGCAAGCAATCGTCTCGATCTCGCGTTTGCCACCGGTTTTGCGCATGGCCAGGATCGTTTCTTCCAGATGGACATGATTCGTCGCCAGGCGGCGGGTGAGCTGTCCGAGGTCGTCGGCAGCGTCGCCATCAACCTGGATAGCCGAAATCGCCTGCACCGATTCCGAACGCGAGCCCGGACTGTAGTCGAGGCAGCGTCCGCTTCTGAACAGGAGCTGTTGCAACGCTATGCAGACGGCGTTAATGCAGGGCTCGATTCGTTGCGCGCCCGGCCGTTCGAATATTTTGTGCTCGGCGTGGACCCGGCGCCCTGGCTTGCCGAAGACTCGATACTCGCGGTTTACGCGATGTTCATGCAGCTCAACGACTCGCGCGCGACCAAGGAAGTGCAGCGTGGTCGTGCGCACCAGGTCTTACCGGCCGAAGTCTACGACTGGATGTACCCGGAAGGCACGCCGTGGGATGCACCATTGATGGGTGAGCCGCGCGCAGTCGCGGCGATTCCGCCAGCTACTGTGGTCTCGCTTCGCCACGTTCCGGATGTCGCGCCCGGTGCGAACGAGGTAGGTAAGGAGCCTTTGTTGGGCAGCAACAATTGGGCAGTCTCGGGCGCCCTGACTGAGAATGGCAGGGCGATCGTATCGAATGACATGCACCTCGGACTGAATGTGCCGAATATTTTTTACCGGGCACAGTTGCGGGTTGAGGGCGATTCACCGATCAACATTTCCGGAGTGACGTTGCCAGGCGCTCCGTTCGTCATCGCTGGCAGTAATACGCACATGGCCTGGGGATATACCAACAGTTACGGTGACTACACGGATGCAGTGGTAGTGAAGCCTGGCGCGACTGAGAACAGTTATCGGACGCCAGCAGGAGACCGTGCATTCGATATCTTTACAGAGGTGATCGACGTCAAGAATGGAGAGCCGGTCGACCTCACAGTTCGTGAAACCATCTGGGGTCCCGTCGTCGAAGATGTCGACTATCCGGACGGCGACATTGTCGTCAGCTGGATTGCGCATCACCCGGAGGCGGTCAACCTGAACATAATGAAGCTTGAAACCGCAACGTCCGTTGGCGAGGCGCTCGACATCGCAAATACGATGGGCATGCCGCCACAAAATTTCGTAACAGGGGATGCCGGCGGCAATATCGGTTGGACCATTGCCGGCAAAATTCCGATGAAATCGGATTTCGATGCAATGCTCCCTGCCGACTGGAGCGAGCATGAGGGCTGGTTGGGCTGGGTGCCGAGCGATGCCTATCCGCGCATCGTCAATCCTGACAGTGGCCGAATCTGGACGGCCAATGCGCGCGTGGCTGACGCCGACGCACTGCGCATCATTGGCAATGCCGGATACGATCTCGGCGCCAGGGCACGACAAATTCGGGATGGCTTGTTTGCCAGGGACACGTTTACACCGTCCGATATGCTGGCTATTCAGTACGATGATCGGGCGCTGTTTCTTGCGCCATGGCGTGACGTGTTGCTGGCTGTTCTTAATGATGATGCCATTGCCGGTGACGCCAGCTTGCAGGAATATCGAGGGCTGGTCGAGGACTGGATTCCACGTGCCGTGCCGGAGTCGGTCGGTTATCGTCTGGTACGGGCATTTCGTCTCGAAGTTGAAAAGCGCATGTTTTATGCCTTGATGACACCTGTGCGTGAGGCACTTGGCGCGGACGTCAGCCTGCGGAAAAGTAATCAGTTCGAGGCATCATTGTGGTCGCTGGTCCAACAGCGGCCGATGCACATGCTGCCGTCAAATTACCAGACCTGGGATGAGTTTCTGCTCGCGGCCGTGCAGCAGAACGTCCGCTACTTCCGCGAGAATTTCGAAGGCCCGCTGTCCGCGCGCACCTGGGGAGAACTGAACCAGGCTTCAATTCGACATCCTCTGAGTCGCAGCATCCCTTTTCTCGGCGAGAATCTCGACATGCCGTATGATGCCCTGAACGGAGATTCGAACATGCCGAAGGCGCAAGGCTCGACCTGGGGCGCATCGGAGCGCTTCTCTGTTGCGCCGGGCGATGAGGCGAACGGGCTGCTGCAAATGCCGACCGGGCAAAGCGGGCATCCATTATCCGATTTTTACGATAAAGGTCATGCCGACTGGGTTGCCGGCCTGCCAAGCCCCTTTTTGCCGGGTCCGGCGAAGCATACCCTGACGCTGACACCGAACAGGCGTTAAGATAGGCGGTCACGCTGTGACGGACCCGAACATGCCAAATCCCAAATTTACAGGAACGCGTTCCTATATTGCGACTGACGACCTGATGATGGCGGTGAATGCCGCTGTCACGCTTGAACGACCCATTTTGATCAAGGGCGAACCAGGCACCGGCAAGACGCAACTTGCCATCGAGGTTGCCGAGTCACTTGGCAAGCCACTCTTCGAATGGCACATAAAATCAACCACCAAGGCCCAGCAGGGCTTGTACGAATATGACGCTGTGGCCCGGTTACGCGACTCGCAACTTGGTGACGACAAGGTTCACGATATTTCCAATTATATTATGCGCGGCAAGGTCTGGGAGGCATTTGAGTCAGCGGAGCAGCCTGTGTTGCTCATCGATGAAATCGACAAAGCCGATATCGAGTTTCCCAACGACTTGTTGCAGGAACTCGATCGAATGGAGTTCTACGTCTATGAAACCCGGCAGCTCGTCAGTGCGCGCCACCGGCCGATTATTGTCATCACCAGCAACAACGAAAAAGAATTGCCCGATGCCTTCCTGCGACGGTGCTTTTTTCACTACATCAAGTTTCCGGACCAAGACACGATGGCGAAGATCATCGACGTGCATTTTCCGAACTTGAAAAAGGAATTGCTGAGCGAAGCACTGAACGCGTTCTACAAGGTACGCGATGTACGTGGTCTGAAGAAAAAGCCATCGACGTCTGAGCTCCTCGACTGGATCAAGTTGCTGCTCGCGGAGGATATCCCGCCTGAAGCGTTGAGGAGCGAAAACTCGCGCAGCGCGATACCTCCGCTGTACGGTGCCTTGCTGAAGAATGAACAGGACGTGCACCTTTTCGAACAGCTGGTGTTTCTCGATCGGCGCAGTAGTTCGCAATAGATACAGTTTCTGTAACAGATGCTGATTCCCTTTTATTACATGCTTCGCAATGGCGGGATGAAGACCTCGATCACCGAGCTCCTGACCCTGCACGAAGCAATGAAAAGTGGCCTCGCGGACCACAGCGTCGATGACTTCTATTTTCTCGCCCGCACGACGCTGGTCAAAGACGAGGCACATCTCGACAAGTTCGATCGCATTTTCGCCGCCTACTTCAGGGGTGTTCAGGACTCGCTTCAGGACCTGATGCAGGATGTTCCGGACGACTGGCTGCAGCGGCAAGCTGAGCTGACATTGTCGGAGGAAGAGAAAAAACTGATCGAGTCGATGGGTGGACTTGAAGAACTGATGAAGGCCCTGAAAGAGCGTCTCGAAGAACAGGATGAGCGCCACGAGGGCGGCAGCAAGTGGATTGGCACGGCGGGCACATCGCCCTTTGGAGCCTACGGGTATAACCCTGAGGGTGTGCGAATCAGGCAACAGGGATCCCGCAATCGCAGTGCTGTCAAAGTCTGGGACAAGCGCGAGTACCGGAACCTCGACGATTCGGTTGAACTCGGAACGCGGAACATTAAAGTTGCCTTACGACGTTTGCGAAAATTCGCGCGGGAAGGAGCGGCCGATCAGCTGGACCTGAACGACACCATTGACAAGACGGCGCGCAACGGCGGCATGCTCGATATTCGCATGGTTCCGGAACGGCATAATGCGGTCAAAGTATTGCTTTGCCTCGACATCGGCGGATCAATGGACGACCACGTACGTGTCTGCGAGGAAACATTCTCCGCGGCTCGAAGCGAGTTCAAGCATCTTGAGTATTTCTATTTTCATAATTTCATTTATGAAAATCTTTGGAAGGACAATCGACGCCGACATTCGGAGAAAACGCCGACCCTCGATGTTACCCACAAGTATGCGTCAGACTACAAACTGATTTTTGTCGGTGACGCAACGATGAGCCCCTACGAAATTGCCTACGCGGGCGGCAGCGTCGAACACTGGAATGAGGAGCCGGGCGCTGTTTGGATCAAGCGACTGCTGAACACTTACCCGAAGGCGATCTGGCTCAACCCCGAGCCAAAATCGCGCTGGGCCTACACGCCGTCTGTCAAGCTGGTTCGCGACCTTATGGGTGATCGCATGTATCCGCTGACCATCGCCGGGCTGGACGAGGGCATTAAGGCGTTACAGTAGCGCCCAGTGTCTCGAGGTCGGCCAAGACCTCAGCCGAATGCACATCGGGTTTCACCGTCTCATAGTGCTTGGCAATTGCACCATCGGGCGCAATGATGAAAGTCTGGCGTTTGGCGACTGTCATGCCGAACATGCGTGTCTTCACCCCATAGGCGGATGCTGTGTCACCTTCGGTATCGGCCAGTAGCGGAAAAGGCAGGCTGTATTCCTCCGCAAATTCCTTGTGCGAATCGACGTCGTCAAGGCTCACGCCCAGAATCTGTGCGCCGAGATCCCGAAACGCGAAGATGTTGTCGCGGAACTCACAGGCCTCAGTGGTACAGCCTGGCGTCTGGTCTTTCGGATAAAAATACAAAACAACCCACTGGTTGCGATAATCTTCGAGGGAATGGAGATTGCCGTCCTGATCAGCCAGTTCGAACTCCGGTGCCGGATCGCCGACCGCGGGTTGCTCACCGGCGAATCCGATGGCAGAAAACGCAAGGGTGGCGATGCTTGCAAACAAGGCCGTGATGGATAGGGTAATAAAACGTTTCATTTTTGGGTCCGTGTGTTGGTTGCTGGCGCCGTGACCGCGTTCGCGCCTGCGTGAGTCGCATTATACTACGTTGGCAATAGACGATCTGTAAGGTTTTCCTGGACACTATGACCAATCCGACTGATTTGATCAAAACAGGGCTCGTGCTGCCCGGCGGCGGCGCGCGCGGCGCATTTCAGGTCGGTGTCCTGAAGGCGATCGCAGAAATTGTACCGAAAGGCTCGGCAAACCCGTTCGCAGTCATCAGTGGCACGTCGGCGGGAGCGGTCAATTCGATCGTGCTTGCGTCCAAGGCACAGCATTTTCGCGCTGCCATCGCCGAATTGGAGCATGTCTGGGCATATTTTCATTGCCACCAGGTATACAAGACCGACAACCTGACGATGCTCAAGAGCAGCCTGCACTGGCTTTCTTCCATCGTTCTCGGTGGTTGGCTGGTCGGAACACCAACCTCTTTGCTGGACAATGCCCCATTGCGCGACCTTTTGAGTCGCAACGTGCACTTTCCGCGCATTCAGGATGCTATCGAACGCGGTTCCCTGTCGGCCGTGGCGGTCACCGCCGCCGGCTACGGGTCCGCGCGCTCGACATCATTCTACCAGGGCAGCGAGTCGTTGCAGGATTGGGATCGAACGCGCCGCCTTGGCAAACGCGTTAGTTTGAACCTGGACCACCTGATGGCGAGTATCGCTGTACCCTTGCTGTTCCCACCGCAACAGATCGGCAACGAATATTTTGGTGATGGCGCAATGCGCCAGGCAACGCCATTGAGTCCCGCCGTGCACCTTGGAGCGGATCGAATTCTTGTAATTGGCATTCGGGACGAAACCGGCGATGTCGTGCCAAATGAGCTGGGGCCCAGGCCGAGTTTTGCACAAATAGCCGGCTACATGCTTGATACGCTGTTCATGGATGGCCTGTATTCCGATCTTGAGCGTATCACCCGGATTAACCAGCTGATCGACGCCGTTCCTGTCGACGACCGGACGGGTGCCCTGGCGAACGTACGGCCTATAGACACAATGCTGGTCGTGCCGAGTGAAGATCTCCGCGTTATCGCGTCGCGCCATCGGCAGGAACTGCCATTCGCGATTCGTGCGCTGCTGCGCGGCATAAGCGGACGCAGCCAGGGCGAAAGCCGCCTCCTGAGCTTCCTGCTATTCGAGCGAGCTTACACGCGTGAACTGATCGCACTCGGGTATCGTGACGCGATGAAAGTCAAAGACCAGTTGCTGGATTTTGTGACTGGCAAAGAAGTGCCCAGGTTGTATGCACCGGAGTGGATCAAGAAAGACCTCAGCGCATTTCGGGACGATTAGCCGGGTAGCGATTACAACAACAGGGCGGCACCGAGACCGAGGAATGCGGAGTAACCGATCACGTCGGTCACCGTGGTCAGAACGACACCGCCAGCCAGCGCCGGATCGACTTTCAGTCGCTTCAGGATCAGCGGAATACTGAATCCTGCCAGTGCCGCAACGAACAGGTTGATGATCATAGCGACCCCGATAATTCCGCCAATGCGCCAGTCGTTGAACCACCACAGAGTCACCATTGACACAACGATAGCCCAGCCGACACCGTTGAGCATTCCGACCATCAACTCCTTGCGCAAAATGCCGATAGCGTTGTCGCGGTTTATCTGACCGAGCGCGATGGCTCGCGTGATGATTGTCAGTGACTGCGTTCCAGCCACGCCGCCCATGCTGGGCACGACCGGCATCAACACGGCCAGTAGAACAATCTTGTCCACTGTCGTCTGAAACAAGTCCACGACCGCCGCTGCCAGGAAAGCGGTGCCAAGGTTTACGCCAAGCCACAAGGCGCGACGGGCGGCGCTTTTGAAAACGGGTGCGAACATATCATCTTCTTCACCCAGGCCTGCTGCACTCATCAGCGAGTGTTCGGCCTCGTCGCGAATTACGTCGACAACATCATCGATCGTGATTCGACCGAGGACGCGAAAATCGTCATCGACCACCGGCGCCGACAGCAAGTCGCGGTTCTCAAATTCCCATACAACCTGAGTGGACGATGTGTGTGCCGGTATGGGCATGACGTCGGTGGACATGACGTTCGCAACCATCTCATCCGGGTCGTTGGTCAGCAGCCGCGACAGAAACAGTGAGCCGATGTAGGTGTTATCGCGGCTAACGACAAATATCGAATCCGTGCCGTCCGGCATGGTGCCCACCGCGCGCAGGTAGCGGGCAACAACTTCTAGTGTGACATCAGAGCGCACGGTGACGATGTCGACATTCATCAGGCCGCCAGCGCTTTCTTCGTCGTAGGCGAGCACCTGCCGCACGCGATCGCGGTCCTGCAGGTTCATTGACTGCAGGACTTCCTGGGTGACGGCCTCGGGCAGGTCGACGAGGAGGTCGGCGAGATCATCGACCTCCATGCCCTCGGCGGCGGCAATCAGTTCTTCAGTCGCCATCCCCTCAATGAGGCTGTCGCGTACCTCATCGGACAGTTCGACAAGAATGTCGCCCTCTTTTCCAGGGTCGAGAATCTCCCAGAGCATGGCGCGCTTCTTGCGTGGCAGCGACTCCAGCAGTCGTGCCAGTTCGGAGGCGTGCAGGTTGTTTGCCATGACACGTGCCGCGCGCATGCGACCGCCTTCCAGGCGTTGCCGCAGAAGGTCGAGGTTATCAGTGGCTTGTTCGCGTACGTCCATGCGCACGGAGTTTAGCAGCTTAACTTTGATGCAGCTGTCGGTCAGACAGATTGTTGTGGCGGGTTAACACAGGTTCGTGACGGGCACGAAGTGTGGCCGCAATTTTCTCAGCCATGCAGACACTGCGATGCTGTCCGCCGGTGCAGCCGATTGCCACCGTCAGATAGCCTCGGTGTGCCTCTTCGAATTTCGGAATCCAGCGGTCAAGAAAGCTGACGATATCGTTATACATCTCAACAAAAGTCGGATGGGAGTTGAGAAACTCGATAACTTCCCTGTCGAGCCCGGTCAGTCCGCGCAGTTCCGGAGACCAATAGGGGTTCGGCAGGCACCGCATGTCGAAGACGAAATCTGCGTCGGCCGGAATCCGGTGTTTGTAACCGAAGGACTCGATCAACACCGACAGCGAATCGCTCTTGCGGCGGTCAACTCGTTCGCGAATCACGTCGGCGAGCTCGTAGATACTGGTACGAGACGTATCGATAATCAGATCCGCCGCGTCGTTGATCGGTGTCAGAATTTCCCGTTCCGATGCGATAGCCTTGCGCAATTCGGCGCCGTGGGCCGCCAGCGGGTGGCGCCGTCGCGATTCACTGTAGCGCTTTAACAGGACCTCGTCGCTGGCGTCGAGGAAAATAATGTCGGTTCGAATACCCAGATCGTGCAGTTCATCGATCAAGCCCGGAAGGGTCTCAAGGTCCTTCGCGCGATTGCGGGCATCGACGCCGACCGCGACCAGCTCGGCAGCGGGACCTTCGCCCGCATGAACCTCGTGCACAGCGGATTTAAGCAGCGAGGCGGGAATGTTGTCGATGCAATAGTAGCCAAGGTCCTCAAGGACATGCAGTGCAACCGACTTCCCGGAGCCGGACAGTCCGCTGACAATAATCAGTCGAAGATCTCTGCTCATCGTGGATTCCGCCGAATGCGTCCGGTATCAGGTGCCCTGTGCCGCCGCTACAGGTTCCGGCGTTACCAAAGCCGAGCCGCTGATCAGGGATGCGTAGAGCTCCTTGCTGGATTGCGTACTGCGCAGGCGCGAACGAAGGCCTTCGTCGGCGAGCACCTGCGTAATCATCTTGATGTCTGCCCGGTGCTCGTCGCCCAGTTCCGTCGGTACGATCATGCCAAACACGAGATCGACGAGCTCGCCGTCAGCAGCGTCAAATTCGATCGGCTCGGATAGCTTGATCAGTGCCGCATGACTTTGTTCGAGGCCGTCTATGCGACAGTGCGGAAATGCCGCGCCGCGATCCAGTCCGGTGCAGCCGAGGCGTTCGCGATCATTGAGGCAGGCGAAAATGAGCTCACTCGCCACGTCGGGACGGCCACGAACGAGCAATTCACTCAGGATTTCCAGGCAGTGTTTCTTGCTTCGGGCGCTGGCATTGCACAGCACGCCGTCCGGTTGGATGATGTCTTCGAGCAGCATAGGGATAGTGTTGGATTGCAGCGATCTGTGCGGCCGGCTGACCGCACAGATCGTATGCGGGTCAGGCGTACCTGATTTTGTCTTTGTCTCTGGCGTGGTGATCGACAAGCTTTTCCTTGTACTTCCTCACTCGCCTTTCAAGTTTGTCTACGAGACCGTCGATCGCAGCGTACATGTCCTCTTCGGTGTGATCGGCGTAGATCGTACCACCATTTACATGAACAGTTGCCTCGGCTTTGTGCCGGAGCTTCTCGACGGTCAGGATACAATGGACGTCAGACACTAGGTCAAAGTGACGGGCTATTTTCTCTACTTTGGACTCAACATATTGTCTCAGTGAATCCGTGACTTCGACGTGGTGGCCTGAAACATTCAATTGCATAGCTGTCTCCAGTTGATATTGTCTTGGGGTCCTCTCGGTATTGCTTAGTAGTTTGATCTTGCTCCTTTTTTTGAAAAATCAAGCCTCGGGGGCTAACGGCTCTCGCGATTCCTGCGATCGCTGGATGATGGAATATTCATAGCTTCACGGTACTTCGCGACCGTTCTTCTGGCAACTGTAATCCCCTCATTCTTCAGTAAGTTCGTGATCTTGCTGTCGCTTAGCGGCTTGGCGGGGTTCTCGGCACCGATCATCTTCTTGATCTTTGCGCGCACCGAGGTCGAAGACTGGCCCTCGCCATCTTCCGATGCCAGGTGGCTGGAGAAGAAATACTTGAATTCAAAGACGCCGCGGGGCGTATGCATGTATTTGTTGGTCGTCACACGCGAGATGGTCGATTCATGCATGCCAATCTCCTCCGCCACGTCACGCAATACCATCGGTTTCATGGATTCTTCGCCATGATCGAGGAAGCTTTTCTGGCGCGAGACAATACTGGTGGCGACTTTCAGCAGGGTTTCGTTGCGGATTTCGAGGCTGCGAATCAACCATCGTGCCTCCTGCAACTGGGTTTTCAGTACCGCATGTTCGCCGCTGCCCCGCAGCAGCTTGGCGTATTGCTGGTTCACAGACAGGCGCGGCACGCCCGTAGGACTGATTTCAACCTGCCAGCGATTGTCCACCTTGCGTACAAATACGTCCGGAATAACGTACTGGGCGGCCGCAGGGCTCACCGAGAGTCCGGGTTTGGGGTTGCAGGCACGGACCAGGGCAAGCGCTTCGTGAAGATGGTCCTCGGAAATTCGCAGGCTACGCCGCAATTCGCCGTAATCGCGGCTTGCTACCAGGTCGAGGTGATCGAGCGCGATATCGAGCGCCAGCTGGTATCCCGGCGTCTTGGGGTCGAGTTGCTCAATCTGCCGCATGATGCATTCGGACAGGTTGCGCGCGCCGACCCCGGCCGGATCGAGCCGCTGCACTTTAAGCAGCGTTGCTTCCACTTCCGCCGTGGTAATCGGTGGGTCCTCGTCCAGGCCGGCGGTAATGTCGTCGATGTCGCCGATCAGGTAGCCGTCGTCATTGATCGAATCGACCAGCGCTTCTCCAATCAGCGCCTCACGCACGGTGAAGTTCTCAATTTCGAGCTGCCAGTACAGGTGTTCGCGCAGTGACTCGCCGGATTCGTCAGCAAACTCGCTGACCGGGCGACCTTCGCCATTCCAGCCGCTGTCCTGCGTGCGTTCGACAGCACGCGCTTCCCATTGCTCATCCGCCTTGATGGTTTCGACTTCCGCCGTCGACTCCGCGGAGGTGCGCGGAACGTCCGGAAGGTCCTCCATCTCGAGCATGATATTTTCTTCAAGCGCTTCCTGAATTTCGGCATTCAGGTCGAGGATGGGCAGCTGCAACAGGCGAATGGCCTGTTGTAGTTGCGGCGTCATCGTCAATGACTGGCCAAGCTTAAGCTGCAACGAAGGTTTTAACATGTAGGGCGAATACTCAGGCTGGTCACTATTGCACTATGCCTCAGAGTTTGAACTCTTGTCCGAGATACACTTCTCGGACATGTTGATTTTCCAGAATATCTTCCGGCGACCCGGCAGCGATCAGGCTGCCATCACTCAGTATATAGGCACGGCCACAGATACCGAGCGTTTCCCGCACATTGTGATCGGTAATCAATACGCCAATGTCTCGTTCGCATAAATGTCGAATAATGCGCTGGATATCAAGCACGGAAATAGGGTCGACACCGGCAAAGGGTTCGTCAAGCAATACGAACTTGGGGTCTGCTGCCAGCGCCCGCGCAATTTCGACGCGACGACGTTCGCCACCGGACAGGCTGATGCCAAGACTGCTACGAACATGGCCTACATGTAACTCGTCGAGCAAAGTCTCGAGCTCCTGCTCCCGTCCGGCACGGTCGAGGTCCTTGCGATTTTCCAGTATGGCAAGAATATTTTGTTCGACACTGAGTTTTCTGAAGATGGACGCTTCCTGCGGCAGGTAACCGAGCCCGAGCTTTGAACGTTCATGCATGGGTTTGGCCGTCAGGTCCTGACCATCGAGCAGAATATTGCCGCCATCGGCAGACACCAGCCCGACGATCATATAGAAAGCCGTCGTCTTGCCTGCGCCATTCGGACCGAGCAGGCCGACGACTTCGCCACTTTTGATTTCCAGCGTGAGACTTTTGACAACTGTCCGTGATTTGTAGCTTTTGGAAATTTCTTGAACGCTGAGAATGCTCATGGATTCGGGACTTCGTCTTCCTGATTTCGCAGTGCATCGACCTCGTCGTCAGTTGGCGTATAGATGACTCGAACCCGGCCTTCGCTGCTACCCGCTGAGTCGGCAAGTATGCGGCGCTCCGAAATATTGTAAACAAACAGTTCCGCGGAAATCTGATTGCCGCTTTCGGTGATTCTGGCCTGATCTGAAAATTCGATGGTGCCGTTCTTGACGTCATACTTGAGGCGGCCGGCTTCGGCATAGGTCGCATCGGCCGCGTCCAGTCGCTTGAGTTCAAATGAAGCCGGGTTGCCCTTGACTGTCGCCAGACTCAACACATTGCCTTCAAAGTGGAGAACCGCGGAATCGCATTTGATGTAGCCGTTGTTAACTGTGATCAGCACATTGCCGTTGAACTGCCAGATGCGATTTTTTTGCTCACGGTTGTCGGCGCGACCCTCATCGGCCTCGATCGAGGTACCGGCTTGGGAAAAGCGTAAGCCTGTGTACACGATCGAACCGGTCTCGCCATCAAAGTCGGCTGTTTCGGCATTGATGTCCCAGGGCAGTCGACTCAGGTTCAGGTCAAGTTCCTGCCCGAAGCCGGGCACGGGTAAAATCAATGCGAGGACAGTAAGCAGGTAAACAGCGGACAGCGTTAGTGTGTTCATTTCAGGGCGCGATCTTGCCGCGAACATTGGCCTTGAGTTCAATTCTGTCATCTTCCAGCGATGCTAGCATGCCCGTCGCCGTTACGCTGCGGGACCCAAACCGAATTTGCACGCGCTTGTCCGTCTCAGCGATATAGCGTTCGGGATTTAGTTCCAGATACTGTGTGCGAATTTCAGTGTCGCCATCACTTGACGCGCCACCATTGGTTATTTTGACATGACCGCGCAATGTAATCATCGGGTTGTCTGAATTCAGGCTGGCATTGTCGGCATTCACGATCCACGGGACATCGCTTACCGGTGAATACCGGATCTGTACGTTCGAAAATTCGATGCGCTTGTCTTCCTGTTGCTCGGCTCGTTCGGCCTCGATTTCGTATAGCAGGCTGCCGTCCTTGCCCGTCCCCAATATACGAGCATTTTTCAGGTAGTAACCATGGTACGTCGGGTCCGTCGGGAATGCGTCAACGTCCAGGGAGGCGTTCGAACGTGCCAGGTACCAACTGCCAATTGCAGCCAGTGAAAGGATGACGATGGTCGTTGGCGCCCTTGAGATCATTAACTGTGCTGACCCTTTGCGCCCAGCACAAGTTCACATACCTCGCGAACGGCGCCGAATCCCCCGTTGGCAACGGTCGTGTGTGCACAGTA
This sequence comes from uncultured bacterium, assembly GCA_963976365.1. GTDB lineage: Bacteria > Pseudomonadota > Gammaproteobacteria > Steroidobacterales > Woeseiaceae > UBA1847. The sequence continues at coordinate 155,423 of CAXBKH010000002.1, forward strand.
GTCGCGAACAGCCGAGACGGCGTTCGCGACAGCTATCGGGTAGCCAACGTGACGCAGCAAGGGCAGGTCGGGGACATCGTCGCCGACATAGGCACATTCGTCCTTGCGGATGCCAAGCTCGGCAATAATCTTGTCCAGTGCTGCGACCTTGTCTGCGCAGCCCTGAACGACATGGCGCACCTTGAGTTCCGCCATGCGGCGCGCGACTGCGCCGGATGTGCGCCCGCTGATTACCGCGACGTAGATGCCGGCTTTTACAAGTTGGCGGATACCGAATCCGTCCTGTGTATGAAAGGCTTTCGACTCGATGCCGTCGTCCGACAGGTAAAACCGCCCATCGGTAAAAACACCATCGACATCGAAAGCGACCAGGCGAATCTTGTCGAGCTTCGTTGCGCTCACCGCAGACCCTCCCGGAACAGGTCATGAATATTCAACGCGCCGATCAGTTTGTTGTCATCGTCTACCACCAGCAATGACGTAATCTTGTTCTCCTCCAGGATGTGCATCGCTTCCGCCGCCAGCACGTCAGCCGTCGTCGTCTTGCAGTTGCTGTGCATCACATCGCCAATAATCGTTGCATGTATATCGGCGCCAGCATCCAGGGTACGACGCAAGTCGCCATCGGTGTAGATACCCTTGATCGTTGCAGTTTCATCGACGATCGCCGTCATGCCGAGACCCTTGTCGGTCATTTCCATCAAGCCGTCGCGCAACGTCACATTGGCCAATACCGAGGGAATGCGGTCGCCAGTTCGCATCACATCCGAAACACGCAACAGCAGCCGTTTGCCCAGGCTGCCGCTGGGGTGGGAACGGGCGAAATCATCAGCGGTAAACCCGCGACTTTTGAGCAACGCGACCGCGAGTGCATCGCCCATTGCGAGCGTTGCAGTGGTGCTGGCGGTCGGTGCAAGATTCAAAGGGCAAGCCTCCTCGGCTACGCTTATGTCCAGATGCACGTCCGCCGCTTGCGCCATCGTCGATGCCGGGTTACCGGTAATGGCCAGCAACCTGGCACCAATGCGCTTCACGACGGGCAGGATCGTAACGACTTCTCTTGTCTCACCGGAATAGGAAACTGCCAACAGCAGGTCCTGGCTCGTTATCATGCCGAGGTCACCGTGACTGGCTTCGGCCGGGTGCATGAAAAATGCCGGTGTCCCTGTCGATGCGAGAGTTGCCGCGATCTTGTTGCTGACATGGCCGGATTTGCCCATGCCGCTGACGACAACCCGCCCCGGCGTCGCCAGGCACAATTCACAGGCGGCAATGAAATCGTCACCGAGCCGTGCGCGCAGCGCGTCGACCGCTCGGGCTTCGATCGCCAGCACTTCGCTGGCCAGCTCAATGAGTTCGTCGTTCGTTAGCTTGTCAGGCAAGGGTAGCCCTCGAAATGGAATCTGACCCTATTCTATATGTTTTGCGCCACGACATAGCCGCTGTATGCGGCGTAAGCGATCATCAGGGCAACCCCCTCGAGGCGCGACAACTGCGCCTTGCCGTCATAGTCGTAGGTCATGGCAAACAACACCAGTGTGAATGCGACCATGACGAAGATATGCAGGGAAAGAACACTGGGTGCCAGCGCTGCCGGCTGAATGGCCGCGGCAACACCGATTACGGCCAACAGGTTAAAAATATTGGAGCCGACAATGTTGCCGATCGCCAGACCGTATTCACCTTTCAGGGCACTGACGAGCGAAACGGCGAGCTCCGGTACGCTGGTACCGAAGGCGACCAGCGTGATGCCAATGACAATCTCGCTGACGCCGAGTTTTTGCGCAATGCCTATTGAGCCGTCCACCAGCCAGTCGGCACCGATCAGCAATGCGACCAGCCCGATCGCAAGCCAGGTCAGCGCCGCCTTCATGCTGACGTTGTCCGGGATCTCAGCCTCGAAATCCGCTTTCAACGTGTCATTGTCGGCCGACCGGATTCCAAGGCGCGCCAGCCAGATCATGACGATGACGAGACCGGTCAGCATCACCAGTCCGTCGACGCGGCTCAGGTAGGTATCCAGGAACAGCGAGACGGTGAGTAACGAAACGGCCAGTAGTGCCGGCATTTCGCGCCGCAAGGTTGCCGATTCGAGCGGAATCGGGCGCACTGTGGCGGTCAATCCCAGAACCAGACCGATGTTGACAATATTCGACCCGATTGCGTTGCCGAACGCGAGCGTCGGCTCACCTTGCAGCGCGGCCACTATCGACACCAGGATTTCCGGCGCCGAGGTCGCAAATGCCACGATGGTCAGACCGATCAGCAGTGGCGCGACGCCGAAATTGCGTGCCGCCGAGGCTGCCCCATGCACGAAACGATCGGCTCCCCAGACCAGAAGCGCGAGCCCCGCAATGACGGAAATAATATTTGAGATAAAGCTTTCGCCGAACATAGACACCGTATCTATTATTTTGCTGCGGGTTACAAGGGGGTACTGGAATCCGGCCAGCCTTTGCGGGCCGAATATCATACACAATCATTGCCGGGCATTGGGAAGCAGAATTATATGCTTTACACTCCCCGGCTCATTATGTGCGCGCTGGCAACCATCGGCGAGCAGGACAAGGTGACATGAATTTATGAACGTTGAGGAAATCAAGCCACTGATCGAAGCCGGCTTCGACAATGCGATTGTCAGGGTAGCCAGTGACGACAACACGCACTTTTCTGCGCTGGTGGTGGCGGAGGAGTTCGACGGCAAACGCCAGCTCGCAAGGCACCAGCTGGTATACAGGACGCTGGGCGCGCTGGTCGGCAACGAAATTCATGCCCTCTCGATTACGGCGTTGACGCCCGACGAGTGGCGCCAGCGGGGAGACGCCTCCGACTAGCGCGGTTCGTCCGGTCGCTCAACTGCAGTAACGGTCGTCTGGAACCGCTGGCCGTCGCGCAAGCCGATTACCTCGACCGTATCGCCGGGTTGGGTGCTTGCCGAGATCAGCAGGGCCTGTCGTTGTGAAAATACCGGCTGCCCGTTCATTTCCAGGATAATGTCGCCAACCCGCAGCCCGGCCGCTTCCGCCGGACCCGCGGTGTAGACATCGGTGAGCAGGATGCCGTTGCCGCTCTCGATACCCATTGCGGCTCGCTCGGAATTCGTCAGGTCGTCCGGCAATAGCCCCATGTAACCGCGCACGACCCGACCATTGCGCTTGATCTGGTCAACGACACCGCGGACAAGATCAACGGGAATTGCGAATCCGATGCCTTCGGTGCCCGGGTCCTGCGCCAGCACGGCCGTATTGATGCCAACCAGCTCACCCTGGCTGTTGATCAGGGCACCGCCGGAATTACCGGCGTTGATCGCCGCATCGGTCTGGATGAAATTCTCAAAGGTCACCAGGTTCAGCAGGCCTCGGCCGGTCGCGCTGACGATGCCCTGGGTAACCGAGGTCGTCAGCCCATAGGGATTGCCAATGGCCAGAACCACGTCGCCAATCCGCAAGTTGTCGGAGCGGCCGATCGCAATTGCCGGCAATGTGCCAAGGTCAACCTTCAGCAGCGCCAGGTCGGTTTCAGCGTCAACTCCCACGGTGACCGGCTCGGTGATTCGGCCATCGCCCAGTTGCACCCGTATCTCGGCGGCGGTGGCAACGACATGGTAATTGGTCACCAGATAGCCCTCCGGATCGATGATGACCGCGGATGCGAAACTCGTCTCAACCCGGAATCGCGCCCGGGTGCCCTCGGAATTGTCGTCCTGGACCAGGCGCTTGGTATAGATATTGGCGACGGACGGCGAGCTCAGATCGACCGCATCAGCGTAGCTTGCCGGCGGTTTTTCCGCGGAAATACCGGGCATTAGATCGGGACGCACGAGCACGACGACAAAAGCGACCGCCAGACCAACGACGATCGACTGCAACAAGAATATTAGCGTTGACTTCAGATTGGTCACGCGATGTCCTTGTAATCCTCTGCTGGCTCTTGATAGCGGCTAGCCAATTTCGATACGCCCCGTGTATAATGCGCCGTGGTTCCGCATCGAGCCCCGGGGCAATCGTCATCCTGACGCCAAACCGAGTCTGCTGCAAATCTACCAGTATCAATATTAAGCAACAAAGCGCTGTAAATCAGGCCGTCGAAAGAACGGCGTATGGGAGTGCCCGATGAACGAAGACGACCTTGATCGAAACAGGCGTCATTTTCTTACGATAGCGACAGCTGTCACTGGCCTGGCCGGTGCCGGTCTCGCTGCAATTCCTTTTCTTTCCTCGCTGAAGCCCAGTGCGCGGGCGCAAGCCCTCGGCGCGCCGGTGGAAGTACCAATAGGCTCATTGCAGCCCGGCGAGATGGTCCGTGTGCTATGGCGGGGCAAACTGGTGTTCGTGTTGCGTCGCAGCAAGGACATGCTCGCGCTGCTGCAGGATCATGACGACAATTTGCGGGACCCGAACTCGGACGTGGTCGAGCAGCAACCGGCGTATGCGGTGAATCCCACGCGCTCGGTCAAACCGGAGTACCTGGTCGTCGAGGGTTCGTGCACGCACCTGGGTTGCGCGCCGCTCGAGGATTTTCCGGTACGGCCGGCCGAAGGCTGGGATGGCGGATTCTTCTGCCCGTGCCACGGCTCGAAATTTGACCTTGCCGGACGCGTATACAAGGGCGTACCGGCACCGACCAACCTGCGGGTTCCTCCATACCGCTTTGTCAGGGATGACCTGATATTGATCGGTCAGGACACGGGAGCAGCGTAATGTCGAGAATCGAAGCAGAAGTGGGTAAACCGCAAGGCGGATTCATGAAATGGATCGACGATCGCTTTCCGTTTACGGAGACGATGAAGCTCCACGCCACCGAGTACTACGCATCGAAGAATTTCAATTTCTGGTATTTCTTCGGCGTGCTGGCGACGGTGGTACTGGTCATCCAGCTGGTCACCGGCATTTTCCTGACGATGAACTACAAGCCCTCGGCGGCCGAGGCCTTCGCGTCCGTGGAATACATCATGCGCGATGTCGAGTGGGGCTGGCTGATTCGCTACATGCATTCAACCGGCGCGTCATTCTTCTTTATCGTCGTCTATCTGCACATGTTCCGTGCCATGCTCTATGGTTCCTACAAGAAGCCGCGCGAACTCATCTGGATCATCGGCATGCTGATCTTCCTGGTGCTGATGGCCGAGGCCTTTGCCGGCTACCTGCTGCCGTGGGGCCAGATGTCCTACTGGGGCGCACAGGTCATTATTTCGCTGTTTGGCGCAATCCCCTGGGTCGGGGATGCTCTGGTCGAAATCATTCGGGGCGATTACTCGATTTCCGACATCACGCTGAATCGATTCTTCGCTCTGCACGTCATTGCACTGCCGCTGGCGCTGGTCGGGCTGGTCTTCGTCCATATCGTGGCGTTGCACCATGTCGGCTCGAATAACCCTGACGGCATTGAAATCAAGGAACACAAGGGTGCCGATGGTATTCCGCTGGACGGCGTGGCGTTTCATCCGTATCACACGTCAAAAGACCTGGTCGGCATCATCGTTTTCCTGATGATTTTCAGTGCGGTGATCTTCTTTGCGCCGGAGATGGGTGGACTGTTTCTCGAGCATGCGAACTTTGAGCCTGCAAACCTGACGGCGACGCCGGAGCACATCGCGCCCGTCTGGTACTTCACGCCGTTTTACGCGATTTTGCGCGCAGTACCCGACAAGTTGTGGGGATTCATCCTGTTCGGTTTGTCCGTGATCCTGCCATTATTTTTACCGTGGCTCGACCGCTCCCGAGTGAAATCGATTCGTTACCGAGGCTGGATCTACAAGTCGGCACTGACACTGTTCGTTGTGACTTTCATTGCGCTGGGCTGGCTCGGCTTGCAACCGGCAACGCCGGCATTCGTGACTGCCGCCAGGATCTTCGCGGTGCTGTATTTCGCATTCTTCCTGCTGATGCCGTATTACACGGCGATAGACAAGACCAAACCGGTGCCGGAAAGGGTGGTCTACCATGGATAAGTTCAACCAAACCGTCAGGGCGTTGACGCTTGGCTTAGTGTTCTTGACCGCAGATGCATTCGCGGCCGGTGGCGGCGCAGCGCTCGAGCCTGCCCACCTGGATCGTGACAACATTAATTCACTGCAACGCGGTGCTGCGAATTTCATGAACTATTGCTCGGGTTGTCACTCCGCGAAATACGTTCGATTCAAGACGATCGGCAAAAACCTTGATCTGACCGATGAGCAGCTGGTCGACAACCTGATGTTCAATGCCGAAAAGACGTTTGAAACGATCAATTCGTCGATGCCTGCGAGAGATGCACAGCGCTGGTTCGGCACGGCACCACCTGACCTGTCACTGATCGTGCGGGCCAGGACTGCGGACTATGTCTACAATTTTCTGAAGGGTTTTTATATTGCCCCTGACAGCCCGACCGGCGTGGACAACCTGGTCTTGCCGGGCACCAGTATGCCGCACGTGTTGTGGGAGCAGCAGGGCTACCAGTCCGCCAATTTTGACGAACACCACAATGACGATGGTTCGGTGACGATTTCCTTTGAGGGATTCGAGCAGCGCGTTCCGGGCAAAATGGACTCTGAGGACTACGACGAATTCGTCCGCGATACGGTCAATTTCCTGGCCTATATGTCGGAGCCGATTCGCTCTGACCGACGCAAGCTGGGTGTCTGGGTTCTGATGTTCCTGACCTTTTTCTTCATCATCGCCCGCATGCTCAAAAAACAAATCTGGAAGGATGTAACGTAATGGCAGTAGTAGCCAACAGGCGGTCCGTAATGACGCTATTTTCACGACCGACTGATATTCACAGTCATCGTACTCGGCTGGTGCTCGCTGAGAAGAACATCAATATCGAGATTGCCAATGTCGCCGGCCCTGATCTGCCGGAAGATCTGATGGATCTTAATCCGTATCATACGGTTCCGACGCTGGTGGATCGCGACCTGACCCTGTATGACTCACGTGTCATTGTCGAGTATCTCGATGAGCGTTTTCCGCACCCGCCCCTTATGCCGGTCGATCCGGTTACCCGCGCTCAATTTCGCCTGGCCTTGTTCCGAATCGAAACCGACTGGTACTCGATTGCCGAAGAGGCCGAGACGAATGCCGACGGCAAGCTCGGCACCAAGGCTCGCAAGATGCTGCGCGAAAGCATTCTGCAGAGCACCGAATTGTTCGGTGCGCGACCATTCTTTCTTAGCGAGGAGTTTTCGCTGGTTGATTGCACGATTGCACCGTTATTGTGGCGTTTGCCGGTGTACGGTATCGACCTTGGCAAAAACGCCGAGCCGATTGAGGAGTACATGGATCGGGTATTCGCACGACGTTCGTTTCAACAAAGCCTGACGGAGCTCGAGCAGGAAATGCGGCTGTAGTTTTCGTCTTAAGTTAAGTCGTAGAGCCACCAGCCAAATCGGTGCTAGACTTGCGGCACCAGCCGGAATTCAAGAATAAGATCGTGAACAATTCCAAGCGTTCAAAACGGCCGTACCTGATTCGTGCCATGCACGAGTGGATGGGGGACAACTCGCATACACCGCACATTGTCGTCGATACGTCGATTGATGGTGTCTGTGTGCCGCTTGAGCATGTCAAAGATGGCAAGATTATCCTGAATATCAGCGACTCGGCTGCGCACAACCTCAAGTTGACGAACGATGCCGTCAGTTTCCGCGCGCGCTTTAGTGGCGTTGCGTTTGATGTCTGGGTGCCAATGAAATCGGTTCTTGGGATTTATGCGCGGGAAACCGGGCAGGGCATGATCTTCTCCCACGACACGGAAACGGCCGACCAGCTCAGTCCGTCGACATTGCCCGACGAAATTGAAGAGACACGCTCCCGCCCGCACCTGACGATCGTCAAGTAGGCGCGGCCAGTCGTTCTTACGACTCTCCGAGGAGCGTCGTGTCGATCAGGTCGCACAGGCAATGAATGATGACCAGGTGAACTTCCTGAATTCGGGCCGTGCGGTTTGCCGGCACACGTATTTCAACATCTCCTTCGCGGAACACACTGGCCATCCGGCCACCATCACGGCCGGTTAATGCAACCACTTTCATTCCGCGTTCGTGTGCCGCGGCGATTGCACGTATAACATTTTCCGAATTCCCCGACGTCGATATTCCCAGCAATACATCCTGAGCCTTGCCCAGTGCACGCACCTGCTTGGAAAATATTTCTTCGTAAGCATAGTCATTGGAAATCGACGTGAGCGTCGAGCTGTCAGTTGTCAGGGCCATCGCAGGCAGCGCCGGGCGCTCCATTTCGAATCGATTCAGGAGTTCCGAGGAAAAATGCTGTGAATCCGCAGCCGAGCCGCCGTTGCCGCAGCTCAAGATCTTGCCGTCGTCGAGCAGCGCATCACTCATGAGCTTGCCAGCGGCCGCTATGCTCTCCGCGATCTGTTCGGCTGCGACCTGCTTGGTCGCGATACTCTCCGCGAAGTGTTCGCGAACTCGGTTGACAGAATCCATGCTTGCTCCGGGTCGGATAATTCCGTGAAGTCTAACAGGATGGCCGAGGTGAGGGTAATGACGCCGGGGCGTTTACAGGCTCGAATCGCGCGGCCGGAACGCGTCTGAAATCCACTCCAGCGTCATGTCACCGTCGCCGGTAACAGCGATCACGTCAAAGCGCATCGTCGACGTACTATAGCGACGGTTCCGGGCAACGAAAAGCGCGGCCGTGCGGATGAGCTTTTTTTGCTTGTGACTGTCCACGGTATGGCTCGCCTCGGCGAATCGATTCGAACTGCGGCAGCGAACTTCGATAAATGCGAGGCATTGTCCGTCCATCATGACGAGGTCAATTTCACCGCCGCGGCAACGAAAATTTCGGGTGACTGGCGCGAGACCCTGCCGCAGCAGGTACTCGAACGCCGCCTGTTCGGCGCGCTGACCTAGCGCCCTGGAGGCAGTTCGTCCCAAGGCGCATCATCCGCTGCACCGGGTGCCATGGGCTCGCCGTCACTGCTGATATCCATGATCGGTCCGCCCAATGCGTCCTGGTGGGGCAGGGCGACCGCCTCACCACGCTGGAATTGGGCCCACGCCAGGCGGCGATGGACACGGCCCTGTCGATCCAGGAACAGCACACCGGTTGCGCCGTCGATCTCCGGCATTTCGCCGCCACGATACGCGTAAAGAGAAGCGACAAGATTGTAGGCGTCGTAGCCCATCGCATGCAGGCGCCCAAGACGTCGTTCTTCGGGCCAGTGTTTCTCGTACACCGCGGGCAGGAAACGAATCCAGGGTTGCGGATCGATAAGCCATGGCGTATCGGCAAACATGACGCCGTTGAGATCGGCATTCGGACGCCCGTCCATCGAATTCAACGACGATGTCGAATACGCGGGCAAGTCACCCGAGTAATGGAATTTGAGCTGCGACTTCAGGAGTCGTCCCGGCCCGGCAGCGGCCGCCAGGAATATGAACTCCGCATCCTGACGCCGGCGTGGGTCAAACTGCAGGGGGGTGCCGATGTTGGCGCGCAGGCGCGTGTACCGCTGGAAGCTGCCGGTAAGTCCCATGAGGCTCTCGATGTCGGTCGAAAAGTCCTGTTTGTCAGGGCTGTAGGACCTGTAATCCAGCAGCGTTCCGCCGAGACCCTCAAATTCCGTGGCAAAGCTTTCAAGGACTCTTCGTCCCCACTCGTTGCCCGGTACCAGCGCGACCGCGCGGCTATAACCGTCGCCGATCGCACGTTGCGCCGCTGAAGCTGCCTCGTCCTCGGGTGCCAGCGCAAACTGGAAAAGCCCCGGCGGTGCCAGCGTTTCATCCGGAATGTAGTTCAGTGTCAGGACCGGGACGGGAACCAGGATGTCGTTCGCCAGTTCGGTGACATCTTCCTTGAGCAACGGGCCGACGACGAATTCGGCTCCGCCGGCTACTGCGGCCTGGTAGGCAGCACTTGCGCCACCTTCTGCATTGACGTCGTAGATGCGTACTGACTGCTGTTCGTCAAGCGCACTGGCGGTGGCAAAATACGCGCCGAGGAAGCCGTTCTGGACCGCAATTCCGGCCGATGCCGCGCGACCCGTCAGTGGTAGCAACAAGGCGATCTGCCGAGGATATTCCAGCGACTCCGGATCCAGGGTTTCCATGTCGCCGAGAATGACCATTGCCGGATGCGTCGGGTTCGCGGCCCGCCAGCGCGCGACGCCATTGCTCCAGCCGACCCCTTGCTGACCGGTTGTGGTGGCCAGCGATCCGAGCGTCAGCCAGCCACGGGTTTCGGCATCCGGGACCGCCTCGGCGGCTTCCCTCAAGATTTGCGGATCGCTGAACAACAAGCCCCGCCACAATCGGTTGCGGTTGCTTTCAATGGCTCGGGCGTCATCAATCCAGACTTCGCGCTGCGTCATGAGCTCGACGGCGCGCGCCGGATCCTGCTTCTGGATCCAGGCATCGGCACGCAGCGCTTCAACGCGCAATCGGTCCCGTCGGGTCAGCGGCTGCCGACTCAGGGGCTCGAGGATTGCCAGTGCTGCATCCGCATCGCCCTGGTACAGGGACAACGCGGCTGAGTTGGTGTTCCAGATGGGCAGTAACGCGCCGCCCATAGGCTTGGTAACGCTGCTCAGCGCTCGGCGAGCCCGGCTCACGTCGCCGGCATCGAGCCATTGTTCAACGGCCAGCAGGGTCAAGCGGTCGCGCTCAGCGCCGCTGGCACTGGCAGCCAGGCCGATGTAGGTGCCGGCTGCTTCGCTGTGTTGGCCTGCAGCACCCATGCGTTCGGCGCGCTGTTCGCCGGAACCTGTCAAGCCCGCAAAGCCGGTGGTTTCGCAAGCGCCAAGCAGCAGGCTCACCAGGACCAAAACCGATAAGCTTGCCAGCGAGCGAGGTTTGATTGCAGGATGATGAAAAATCAACGTCATATTTCCCACTGATTGAAAAGGTCCGATGCCCGATGAGCGGCACCCTGTTTATCGTTGCAACGCCAATTGGCAATCTCGAAGACCTGACGCCCCGTGCGCGCCAGACGCTCGGCGAGGTCAGTCTAATTGCAGCCGAGGATACCCGCCACACCGGGCGATTGCTAATGTCAATCGGGGTCAAATCACGACTTATTGCCTTGCACGATCACAATGAAGAAAAGGTGCTGGTTAAGCTGATCAGGACCTTGCAGGAGGGCGAGTCGGTCGCCCTGGTCAGCGATGCGGGAACACCCCTGGTCAGCGATCCGGGTTTTCGACTGGTGCGCGAGGCGCATCAGAATCACATCAAAGTCTCGCCGATTCCGGGCGCCAGTGCCGCCACTGCCGCGCTGTCCACGGCCGGAATCCCGACTGACCGTTTTTGTTTCGAAGGGTTCTTACCCGCCAAACGCGGCGCACGCCAGGCCGCCTTGCAAGCACTGGTTTCCGAGCGGCGCACGCTTGTGTTCTACGAGTCAGTGCATCGAATCTCAGAATGCCTCGCCGACATGACATCGGCCTTCGGTGCCGACCGCCTGGCATTCGTTGGCCGGGAACTGACCAAGCTGCACGAGCAATGCATCCAGAAATCTCTCGGCGAACTGTCGCAATCGGTCGAAGACCAGTCGATTGTCTTGAAAGGAGAGTTCGTCATTGTCGTATCCGGCAACACCGAGGTTGCAGGTACAGTATTTGAATCCGATCACGTCCTTCGCGTACTACGCGATCACTTGTCAGCCCGAGACGCCGCCAAGGTCGCTGCACAAATCACCGGACTCAAACGCAATGCGTTGTATGAAAGGCTGCTGGAATTGAGCGCTGATTCATAGCCAGCGCCGGTCTTGTTGGCAATAGGTGGAGTAGCGGCTACCGAATTGCAGCCGTCGTTCGCGTTCTTCATAGCGGCGCAATATTCTGCAGAATATTCACGACAAACTTCCTTTTTCAAATCGATCAAGAAGCGTTTGCAAGGCGTGGCGGGTAGTCTCAATAGCATCCGTATCAAGCTCGGCGAACACTTTGTCGATAAGCGCGGATTCATTCCGACGAATTTCCTCAAACGTTGCACGGCCGAGTTCACTCAATCGCATCAGCGCGGAACGTTTGTGCTGCGGATTGGGCAATGCCCTGATCAATCCGATTGCACGCAGCTCGTTGACGACGACCTGTACATGCTGTCGCGAGACCCGGTATTTGCCGGCGATCGCCGGCACCGACAGCCGTTCGTGGGGATACAGGAACTCCATCACGGCACGATGCGCCGCCGTCAGCTGATCCTCTTTGAGATAGTCGTCGGCGACGCTGCCCATAACACGGAAAAGGCGACGGATCAGCCAGATCACCTGGTAACGCGAGTCTGTATTGGCGACGGTCATGGCCCACCTTATTCGACAAGTTAGTTGTCATGATTATTATTGACAAGTAAATTGTCAACTATTGGAGGCTATCGAGACATCGAATTGGCGTAGAATCGGCCACCGAGAAAGCCGGAGTTGGCCAGACAATCGCTGCAGTTCGCTGTGGAGGAAAGTCCGGGCTCCTTCGGACAGGGCGCCAGGTAACGCCTGGGAGGCGCGAGCCTACGGAAAGTGCCACAGAAAACAGACCGCCGGCAAAAGCCGGTAAGGGTGAAAAGGTGCGGTAAGAGCGCACCGCGCGACTGGTAACAGTTCGCGGCACGGTAAACCCCGCCCGGAGCAAGACCAAATAGGGGAGTAAGCGAACCTTATCGTTCGCACCGCCGGTTCCGAGCGGACTCCCGGGTAGGTTGCTTGAGGCAGTTGGTGACGACTGTCCCAGATGAATGGTTGTCTTAAGACAGAACCCGGCTTATTGCCGGCTCCGGCTTTCTCACTTGTTACTGACGCGGTATCCAGGGGGCTTGCGCGCCGAATAATCGGTCGATCATGAATCGCGATAAGTAATATCGCCTATATAAGCGCCGGCCTGCTTCGCGATATACAAGTGCCTGTATTCAGAGCCGTTTCCGCCGGCAAGACAAACTTAAAGACTGTCCAACTGTGGCCTGACCCGGTGGATGGCAAAGCAAAGGAGCGACGTATGCCGCCGGAAGTCTTAGAAATGAGGGGACTTTCAACACAAGATTTCACCGGAAGTTCCTTCAGGCAAAACGCGAAGCGAATATTTCATGCTACGCGGCCAAAATTTTTTCCAGCATCGGTATTACCGGTTGTTGCGGGCTCGGCCTGGGGTTTCCACGTTGCAGGGCAGTTTGACGTCGTCGCTTGCCTGCTGGCACTGGTGGCGACAGCGTGTGTGCACGCGGGTGCCAATGTATTGAATGATGTCGGCGACGAGTTCGGCGGTACCGATCGCGACAACGAAGACCGCATTTATCCCTATACCGGAGGTTCGAGATTTATCCAGGCCGGAATCATGTCGGTATCCGGAATGGCGAGGCTGGGAATTAGCCTGCTGTCGGTTGCGGCCGTTGCCGGATTGATCTTGTTGTGGATGCGCGGCTGGGTTGTGCTCGGGTTCGGACTCGCGGGCGTTCTGCTCGCCGTGACGTACTCTCTGGGGCCGTTGAAACTGGCGTCGATCGGTTTTGGCGAAGCAGCGGTCGGTGTTGCATTCGGTGTGTTGCCTGTTTGCGGTGCGGCCTGGTTACAAAGTGGTGTCATCGACCTGGATGCAATACTTTTTTCGATTCCGGTCAGTGCCTGGGTTGCATCAATCCTGCTCATCAACGAAGTGCCCGACATTCATCCCGACGGTCAGAACGGCAAAAGGACTTTGCCGGTGCGCTTGGGTCTCAACGGCACGGCACTCCTGTATCTTGGCATCCAGTTAGCCGCTTTTGTTGCGGTCATCGCGATGATTGTCAGAGGCCAGCTCCCGATAGCCGCGCTGCTGGTACCCGCAGGACTGCTGTTGTTCGTCTACAAAGCGAGCACAGCGATTCGGGCCGGTATCGCGCACCGACAACGAATGACCGCGGCGATAGAAGGCACACTGGCGATTCACACACTGGGGTGCATTTGGCTCACTGCAGTGCCGCTGTATCTCGCTTTTTTTCACGCCTGAATCGGGAAACCCCGGATGCGAATTACAATCCGCAAGGGCCTGGATATTCCGCTGGATGGCGAGCCTGACTTGAGCATTTGCGATGAATCCAGGGTAGCTTCCGTCGCCGTACTGGGCAGCGACGTTGTCGGGCTCCGCCCGAAAATGGCGGTCTCGGTCGGCGACCGGGTGAAACTGGGCCAGGTGCTGTTTACCGATAACGCAAACCCGGGTGTCGCTTTTACGTCGCCCGGTTGTGGCGAGGTCAGTCAGATCAATCGCGGCGCACGGCGCGCACTTCAGTCGGTTGTCGTGCGCCTGGACGGGAACGAGGCAATGTCTTTTCCTGAGTCCTCGCCTGCAGAACTGTCATCCCTCGACAACGATGCTGTTCGGCGAAACCTGCTTGCGTCGGGGCTGTGGACGGCGTTTCGCACGCGACCCTTTAGCCGCATTCCCGCACCGGATTCTTCACCGTCGGCAATTTTTGTAACCGCGATGGATTCCAGTCCGCTGGCCGTTAATCCGGATGCCATCGTGCTTGCCGACGAAACAAATTTTGTTGCCGGATTGCGTATCCTCTCAAGGCTGACTGACGGTTGCGTGTATGTTTGCACCGCGCCAAACGCCAGGATGTCCGTCCCGAATCACGGCAGATTCAAACATGTCGAATTCGCCGGCCCACATCCGGCTGGCCTGGTCGGGACGCACATCCACTACCTGCAACCCGTCAGCGAATCTCGAACCGTCTGGCATCTGCGATATTTCGATGTCATTGCGATCGGTGAGTTGTTTCTGACGGGCCGATTGCCGACGCAGCGTGTCATAGCGCTTGGCGGTCCGATGGCGTCGCGACCGAGGCTGCTTCGGACTCGCGTGGGCGCCAGCACTTCGGACCTGACCCAGGGCGAAACCAGGGACGGAAAACTGCGGGTTATCAGTGGGTCCGTGCTGTCGGGTCATCGAGCATCCGGTCCCTTGGCGTGGCTCGGTCGCTACCACAATCAACTCACATTGATACCCGAGGGTGGAGACCGGGAATTCCTGTCCTGGATGCGGCCTGGCAACGAAAAGTATTCTGCACTGCGTGCCTACACCGGGCACCTGCTGAACCGCGGCCGATTCCGGCTTGGAACTTCGCAAAACGGTAGTCCCCGTGCGATGGTACCCATTGGCACATTCGAGCGGGTCATGCCGCTCGATATCCTGGCGACGCCCTTGTTGAAGGCACTGTTGGTCGAAGACACCGAAAAGGCCAAAGCACTCGGATGCCTCGAACTCGACGAGGAAGATCTGGCGCTGTGCACCTTCGTCTGTAACGGCAAGTACGAGTACGGGCCGTTTCTGCGCATGAACCTCGATGAAATTGAGGCCAACGGATGAAGCGCGGACTGCGAGGATTCCTGGACAGGCTCGAGCCATTGTTCGCTCGTGGCGGTCGCCTGCAAAAATTCAACGCGATCTTCGAAATGGTCGATACGCTGTTTTACTCGCCGCCCGATGTCACTCGCGGTTCTCCGCATGTGCGCGATGCCATCGATCTGAAGCGCGTGATGATACTCGTTGTTTTTGCGGTGACGCCCTGCCTGCTGGTCGGCATGTGGAATACCGGTTTTCAATCAAATACCGCGATGGCAATGCTCGACATCGATGCCGCACCCGGCTGGCGTGGCGCCATGATGCAACTCCTTGGCGCAGGTTATGACGCGAGCAGTTTGTATGACAACTTCGTGCATGGCTTGTTGTACTTCCTGCCGATCTACGCGGTGACCATGGCGGCGGGCGGCTTCTGGGAGGTATTGTTCGCCAGCGTGCGCAATCACGAAGTCAACGAGGGGTTTTTTGTTACTTCGATGTTGTATGCCCTGATCCTGCCCGCATCGATTCCGCTTTGGCAGGTTGCGATTGGCATCAGTTTCGGCGTCGTAATCGGCAAGGAAGTTTTCGGTGGTACCGGCAAGAATTTCCTGAATCCGGCGCTGGTAGGGCGTGCGTTCCTGTATTTCGCGTATCCGGTGCAAATATCCGGCGACGCGGTGTGGACGCCGGTCGATGGCTTCAGCGGTGCAACCGCACTCGGCGTAAGCGCGGTCGAAGGGCTACAGGGCGTGCTCGCGAGCGGGTTAACGTATTCGCAGGCGTTTTTCGGTCAGATGCAGGGATCGATCGGTGAAACATCGACAGCGGCCTGTTTGCTTGGGGCCGCCTTGCTGATCTACTCCGGTATCGCTTCCTGGCGAATTATCGTTGCCGTCTTTATTGGCCTGATTGTGCCGGCGTTGATTTTCAGCGGCGTGGAAAGCAGCAACCCGATGCTGGTGATGCCCTGGCACTGGCATGTCGCACTTGGCGGTTTCGCCTTCGGCGCCGTTTTTATGGCAACAGACCCGGTCACTGCGCCCGATACGATGGTTGGTCACTGGATTTTCGGCTTGCTCGTTGGCGCATTAACCTACGTGATTCGTGTCATCAACCCGGCATTTCCCGAAGGCATCATGCTGGCGATATTGTTCGGCAACATTTTCGCGCCCATCATCGATTACTTCGTAACACTGGCCAATATTCGACGACGGGTGAAGCGCAATGCCTGACGAGACGAATGCCAGGACCGGCCGCAATCGGGATGGCATTGCCAACACCTTGTTCGTAGCAGTCGGCGTCAGCCTTCTGTGTTCGGTGCTGGTTTCGGCAGCCGCCGTGATCCTGAAACCGGAGCAGCAACGCAACGAAGAAATCTACCGGCAGCGCATCGTGCTTGATGTCGCCGGAATTTACGAGGCAGGCGGCGATGTCGAGGCCCAGTTTTCGGCGATCGACACCCGATTGGTCGACTTGCAAACCGGTGCCTATGTCAGCGGTATCGACCCGCAAAGCTTCGATGCCCTGGAAGCCGGAAACGATCCGGAGCTCAGTATCAATGTACCGACCGAGCTGGATATCGCCGGAATACGGCGCCGCGCGATCTATTCGCCCGTCTATCTCGTTCGTGACGGCGACGCAGTCACGCAGATTGTACTGCCGGTTTACGGTTCCGGGTTGTGGTCGAAAATGTATGGCTTCCTGTCGCTGGAGCCGGATGGTAATACGATTCGGGGCCTGCAATTCTACGAGCATGGCGAGACGCCTGGCCTGGGTGACCAGATCGACAAGCCTGACTGGCGGGCACAGTGGTCCGGCAAACTGCTGACCGACGAAAGCGGCGCTTTGCGAATCGAGGTTGTGAGAGGAAAAGTGATTGCAGGAGCCGGCGCCGAACACCAGGTGGACGGACTGGCAGGGGCGACGCTGACCGGGCGCGGCGTTACACATTTGTTGCAATACTGGATGGGACCGCATGGATTCGGTCCCTACCTGCAAAAGATTGCTGAAGGGAATGCAAACAATGGCTGACTATCGCAAAGTGCTCCTGGACCCGTTGGTCGACAACAATCCTGTAACACTGCAGGTACTTGGCATTTGTTCAGCGCTTGCCGTTACGACGTCTTTATTGCCTGCCTTGTTAATGTGCATGGCAATGACCGGCGTTGCGATGATGTCGAGCGCTGCTATCAGCAGTATTCGAAACTTCATCCCCAACAACATTCGAATCATCATACAAATGACGATTATTGCATCGTTCGTCATCGTCGTGGATCAGTTGCTAAAAGCTTACGCTTACGAAACCAGCAAGCAGCTGTCTGTGTTTGTCGGATTGATCATTACGAACTGCATCATTCTCGGTCGTGCCGAAGCCTATGCCATGAAGCATGGCGTCGGCATGAGCTTTCTGGATGGACTGGGCAATGGACTTGGCTACAGTATTGTCCTGATCGTGGTCGCGACGATCCGGGAATTATTCGGTGCCGGCAGCCTGCTTGGCTATCCGATACTGCCACTCGCCGGTGATGGCGGCTGGTACGAGGCCAACGGCCTGATGCTGTTACCGCCCAGCGCGTTTTTCATCATTGGATTATTGATCTGGCTCGTCCGCACCCTGCGACCTCGACAAGTGGAAAAGGCTGACTACCAGATCCATGAAGTGCATCGCACCGAGATCTTGTGATGGCGGCTCATTTCAATCTTTTTCTTCAGGCGGCATTTGTTGAGAATCTCGCGCTCACCTTCTTCCTCGGCATGTGCACCTTTCTGGCCGTATCGAAGCAGGTCGAAACCGCGCTGGGTCTCGGCGTTGCAGTCGTCGCTGTGCAAACCATTACCGTCCCTGTCAATTACCTGATCGTTACGTACCTGCTTAAAGAGGGTGCACTGGCCTGGGCGGGCCTGCCCGATGTTGACTTGAGTTTTCTCGGTCTCGTGATTTATATCGGCGTCATTGCGGCGCTGGTTCAGATACTGGAAATGGCGCTCGATCGCTACGTGCCAAAGCTCTACAACGCCCTCGGAATCTTTCTGCCGCTGATCACGGTCAATTGCGCGATTCTGGGCGGTACGTTGTTCATGGTTGAGCGCCAGTACGATTTTTCCGAAAGCGTTGTCTATGGCGTCGGCAGCGGCTTCGGTTGGGCAGTGGCAATCATCGCATTGAGCGGAATACGGGAAAAACTTCGCTATAGCGACGTCCCCGACGGGCTGCAGGGCCTGGGCATTACGTTCATTATTGTTGGACTGATGTCGCTCGGCTTTATGGGCCTTTCCGGAATCCAGTTATGAGCATCAGTTCTTCGGTATTGCTCGAGGTTGGTGCCGGCATGATGCTGTTTACGGCGATCATTTTGCTGCTCGTGCTGTTGATTCTGGTTGCGCGAAGCAAGCTCGTGGAAACGGGCACCGTGTCAGTACTCGTCAACAACGACCGCAAGCTCGATGTGCCTGTCGGCAGCAAACTGCTGCAAGGTTTGGCCGGGGAGGGGATTCTTGTGCCGTCGGCCTGTGCCGGCGGCGGCAGTTGCGGGCAGTGCCGCGTCAAGGTGTTGTCGGGCGGTGGTGCGATCCTGCCGACCGAAACCTCGTTGATCAACAAACGCGAAGCCGCTGATCATGTGCGTTTGTCTTGCCAGGTTACCGTCAAGCAGCCGATGAGTGTACAGGTGCCCGACGAGGTTTTCGGCGTTCAGAAATTCGATTGTGAGGTCGTGTCGAACCGTTCCGTCGCAAGCTTTATCAAGGAGTTGGTATTGCGCTTGCCGGAAGGCGAAACAATGGACTTTCGCGCGGGTGGTTACGTGCAGATCGAATGCCCGCCACACAGTCTGCGCTTCAGGGATTTCGACATTGACGAGCGATTTCGCGACGAATGGGATCGCTACAATCTCTGGCGCTACGAATCGCACGTCAAGACGGCAACGTCACGTGCCTATTCGATGGCCAACTATCCGCTGGAGAAGGGCATAATCAAGCTTAATGTGCGTATCGCAACGCCACCGCCAGGCTCAGCCGATAAGGTTCCACCGGGAATCATTTCATCGTATGTATTTGGCCTGAAGCCCGGCGATCATGTCGTCGTGTCGGGCCCGTTCGGCGAATTCTTCGCCAGGGAAACGGAAAACGAGATGGTGTTCGTCGGTGGTGGCGCAGGAATGGCACCGATGCGTGCGCATATATTCGACCAGCTTTGCCGGCTGCATACAAAACGGAAAATGACATTCTGGTACGGCGCCCGCAGCCTTCGCGAGGCATTCTACGTTGATGAATTCAACGAGTTAGCGGCTAAAAACGAAAACTTCGAGTGGCATCTTGCTTTGTCCGAGCCGAGCCCCGAGGATAACTGGACTGGCTACACCGGCTTCATTCACAAGGTGCTCCGCGACGAATACCTGCTGCATCATTCGGCGCCTGAGGATTGCGAATATTATTTGTGTGGACCACCGATGATGAACTCGGCGGTTATTGCAATGCTTGAGGACCTGGGTGTGACCAGTGACCACATCTTGCTCGACGACTTCGGGGGCTGATTCATGACAATGGCAACAACGATTCTGCTGAGTTTTGTCGTGATCCTTGCCGTCGTCGGCGCGATGGGTATCGGCGTGCTTGCAGGACGGCAACCGATCAAGGGAAGTTGTGGCGGGCTCGGTGGCGGCCGCTGCGAGCTCTGCAGCGGCAAGTGTCCAAATCGCAATTCGGACGGGGGAGCCGGGTAAATGCCAGCCAGATCGGTATCAGTGAAAGACTATATGTCAGGCCGGCTGGTGACGTTTACACCCGAGACGGATGTACTGGACGTCATTCATGAGCTTGTCGAACATCGCATTGCCGGGGCGCCAATCGTCGACCGGCAGGGCAACCTGGTGGGCATGATTTCAGAGTTTGATTGCATGCAGGTTGTTCTAACCGCCGGTTACCACGGGCATCCGGGTGGACCGGTGTCGGAACTGATGGTCACCGATGTCAAAACGGTTGATGCCGACATGAGTATTATCGATCTTGCGGAGTTGTTCATCGAAACCCGATACCGGCGCTTTCCGGTGCTCAAAGACAATCGGCTGGTCGGACAGATCAGTCGTCGCGATGTTCTGCGTGCACTGGGCGAAATTGCCGGACACTAGTCGCGTCGACGAGCTGTCGTGAGCGCCTTGCGGCGCAGGTAGGCGTAGACCTCGAGCAGCGGCAGTTCCTTCGGGCAAATGTCGTGGCAGGCCATCAGGCCAAGGCAGCCAAACACACCGTCCTCGTTGGCGAAAACGTCGAACCAGTCGGAATCGTCTCGCTCATCACGCGGATCCATCATGAAACGCGCAATGCGATTCAGGCCGGCAGGTCCCTTGAAATTATTTGCGACTCGCGCCACGCCGCAGGCGGCAACGCAGCACCCGCATTCGATGCAGCGATCACTTTCGTACAGCGTCGCGGCCAACTCATCGTCCATCCGCTCTTCGGAGGCATGCGGATTGAATGCGTCCTTTGCGTGAATCCATGCTTCGCTGCTGGCCGCCATTTCACGGAACCAGACGCCGGTATCCACGGACAAATCGCCGATCAGCTTAAAGACAGGCAAGGGCTGTAAACGGATCAGGTCCGGCAAGTCCGCGGTCAGTGTCCGGCAGCCAAGAACGGGCTTTCCGTTGACCATCATGCCGCAGGAACCGCAAATCGCCGAACGACAGGCGAAGTCGAATTGCAAACTTGGATCCATCGTTTCGCGGATCGTATTCAGCGCGATGAACAGCGACATGTAAGGCGTCTCCTCAATCTCGAAACGCTCCATGCGCGGTTCGGGATGTGCCGCTGCGGCATTGAAGCGGAAGATCTCGAACGTGAGACGCCGAGCCGCTGGCGATGCAGGGCTCATGTCACACTCCCAGGCACATTGCGATTGAAAGCGGATGCATCCAGCCGTCCGGCCGCGATTTGCAACGCGTCAACCGTGTCGTTGTATTCGTCGACGGTCTGTCGCATCGGGATGCGGGCATCGTCACCGTAGCCGCGGTGTCCGGGCGGCAAATCGAGCATGCCGACGGGCTCGTAACTTAATGTCGGCAAGTTGTCGCCGACCGGCCAACGTGCCAGCGTTCGATTCAGCCAGTGTTCGTCGTCTCGCAGTGGATAGTCAGTCCGACTATGCGCACCACGACTTTCGGTTCGGGCAAGCGCACCCATCGCCGTGACGAGCGCGAGCTTCAGCATGTTCTCGAGGCGCAATGCAAATGTCAGCTCGGGATTCATTCCCGGCGCCTTGCTGCGGAGAACGGCGACGCCGCAGGTGTGCAGTAGTTGTTGCAATTCGCTGACGGCTTTGGCCAGCTCGTCACCGTGTCTAAAAATGCCAACATAGTTGATCATCGTTTCAGCCATTGAGTTACGGATGTCATAAACACTGGGCCCGGACCCGCTTCGTTGTAGCCAGTCCCGGGCGCGCTGTTCTGCCTGCTGGCAGGCCTCTGACGCGATGTCGAGATCGGACTGGAGTCGATGTCCCGATGCGAACTCGGCCGCACGCATGCCGACGATACGTCCGGCGACAATTGTTTCGGCCAGGCTATTGCCGCCCAGGCGATTGAAGCCGTGCATGTCCCAGCAGGCGGCTTCACCAGCGGCAAACAGACCCTCTAAGTTGTAGGCCTGGCCATCGGCGTCCACACGAATACCGCCCATGGAGTAGTGCTGGGTGGGCCGCACGGGAATCAGGTCATCGGCGGGATCGATGCCGACGAAGTCGCGGCAAATTTCGTACACCTCGCGCAATTTTGTACGCAGATGAGCGGATCCCAGGTGCCGGAGGTCCAGCCACAAATGCGGACCAAACGGCGTTTCGACACCATGACCGTCGCGCATTTGCACCGCCATGTGTCTTGAGACGACATCGCGACTGGCGAGTTCCTGTTTCTCCGGTTCGGCATCCACCATGAATCGCTGCAGCTCCCGGTTCAACAGGTAGGCACCATCGCCTCGACAACCTTCGGTAATCAGAATGCCGCTCGGCGCCAGGGCAGTCGGGTGAAACTGCACGGCTTCCATATTGCCGAGCGGCACAACGCCAGTATTCAGAGCGATTGCGGCACCCATACCTTCGTTGATTGTTGCATTTGTCGTGTATTGCCCGAAGATGCGGCCGTGTCCGCCGGTTGCGATTACGGTTGCTTTGGCCAGCACCGAAAAGAATCGGCCTGTTCGCAGGCAGCGTACGACAGCACCGATGCAGCGCTTGCCATCGTGGATCAGGTGCATCGCCTCGACTCGGTCCCGAACCTCGATTCCCAGGCGTATGACTTCGCTGTCGATCGCATACAGTGCCGCGTGACCGGTCCCGGCTGCTGCATAGCAGGCTCGCCATTTAGCCGTACCGCCAAAGTCCCGATGCATTATGAGCCCGTGGTTCTCGACGGATTCGTCGATGCTCACCCGTTCGCCGCGTATGAAGTAACTGTTCTTGCCGCCGCGAACACGTGTCCAGGGTACACCCATGTGGGCGAGTTCTCTGACGGCACGAGGCGCCTGCTCGGCAAACAGTCGTGCGACGCGTTGGTCCGCGCCCCAGTCGGAACCTCGTACGGTATCGATGTAGTGAGTTGTCGGATTGTCTCCGTCGGCCTTCACGCAGTTGCCCAGGGCCGCTTGCATACCACCCTGCGCTGCACAGCTGTGGCTGCGACGCGGTGGAACCAGCGAGAGAATCAGGACGGCATGTCCTGCCGTCGCCGCTTCGATGGCACATCGCTCGCCAGCCAGGCCGCCGCCGATTACCAGTACATCGGTATTTTCGATGGTGTGCATCAGGTGAGGTTTCCGCTCACGAGAAATTGCAGCGGCGGCGGCATGACGCCAGCCAGCACCAGGAGGACGACCGCGCCGAGCCCGAGAAAAAACCACAGCAGGATTCGCTCCAGGACGCGCAGCGTCGTGCGCGACAGGCGGGCTCCGCCGCCCCATTTAATAGCCAGCCGATACAGTCCGACACTGGCGTGGAACTCAACGCAGACCAACAGGATTGCATACGGTAACCATAGGCCTGCCTGCACGCGGGCAAGACTTGTCGCTGCCTCGATTCCCGGTCTTTCGCCAAACAGCGGAGTCAGAACGTCCAGCGCCAGCAGGATGATGTGAAAGCTGCCCAGTACAAGCACCACCAGGCCGGTACGCACCTGCCAGATCCAAAGCAGCGATTCCTCGTGCGGCTGCAAATCGATGGCCAGCCGTCTGAGTTCCGCGCGCTGGCGCCACTTCGCCGGTATCTTGCGGCTGGCCAATGCTGCGTGCAGCAGGAAAAGTGCAAAAATAACAATGACTGTAGGTTGCGCGATGTACCAGTCTTCGAGCCATTGCGCCATCCAGTCGAAACCGCGCCGGCCAGTCAAAATGGAGCCGACCAGAACCATATGGCCCCACATGAATATCGCGAGAATCAGGCCGCTGCCACCGCTCAATAATTCAAGTACGAGCTCGCGTTGCGCGCCGCCCGTGACTGCCGGACTATTCTGAAGCTTCGACAAACTCAGCCGCGACTGCCTCGTAAAGCTCGGTCGCATTTTCGGGTTCTTTGTGAACGATGCCGTAGTGGCAGTCGATACAGGTTTCGTTATTTTTCTCGGCTTGCGAATGACGACGCGCCGATGTCCGGTTTTGCGCCGTCAGATCCATCGCCTCAATGCTGTGGCAGCTGCGGCAGAATTTCGAGTCATTTTCTTTGAATTCACGCCAGACCGACTGCGCCATCTCCGCGCGGTGCGCCTCGTATTTTTCAGCGGTGTCCAGCTTGCCTGCCAGCTCCGGTATCACATCAAGCGACACTACCGCTTTCGTCCACACCAGCTCGAACCAGTTGTCGTGGGGCAGGTGGCAGTCCGCGCATTCGGCACGAACTCCGGCGGCGTTTGCGAAATGACTTGAAGCTTCGTATTCAGGTTTAATGAAATTTTCGTGCGAATGACAGGTGTAGCAAAACTCGGTTGTGCTCGTTTTGTGCAGCACGTAGTTGGTTGTCCCCAGGCCAATGGCGCCAAGTGCGAAGGCAATGAACGCACCGGCTGGAATTCCCAACAGCCACTTGCTGCGCGGTCTGCTCCAGAGTCTTGACGGCTTCTTTTCAGTGGCATTATTCATTTTTCTTACTCGGCGTAAAGCGGTGCGATGTCGATGTAAATTTTGTAATTTGCGATCTGTGAGCCTTGCAGCGCGAATACGTTTACGAACGGCAAGGTAATCTGGCTTCCGTTATGTCGCGTGTAGCAAACGGAACCTTCAGCGACCAGATTGTCAGCTTTTGATGTGACGAAATCGATACGATGGCGGACGGCAGCGATGCTGCCGAAAAATCCCGCCACCGCTTCGGCGATTGCTGCCTTGCCTTTGACAACCGGCGCCGAGCCGAAGCGGAATTGGGCATCGTCCGTCAGGTAATCGGCGAAGGCCGCCGGATTCATGGTGTCGATGGCGGTGAACAGGTCCTGCAGCATCATTTGCCCGGGGGCGGTGCTGCTCATTGCTGGCTGGCGTAGAAGTCAATAAGCGCTTCAATGTCGTCTGCGCTGAGCGAATCCATCACTGCTTTCATTTTGTCGAGCTGTTCCCGATCACCGGATGCGTATTCCTGGAATGTCGTCGTAAGGTAACCGCGCCACTGACCCGCAAGGATGCCGGCTTCGTCGTCGGCATTGCTGCCGCCATCAGAATGACAGCGTTCACAACTCTCGTCATGGATAGCCTTACCGGCAGCGGCTTTGCTCGCGTCGAAATCCTGTTTTGCCGGGACAAAAGGCAATTCACTGAAATGCGCGGCGATTTCCTCGATCTTTTCATCGCTGAAGTCGCTGACGATTTCACACATGTCTGTCGCCGGTCGACTCGTGTCGCCCTGGCGATAGTCTGATTTTGCGCAAGGACGCGCCTTGTCGCGATAGATAAACAGCGCCTCAGACCCCACAAACGAGTCAACTCCGGCTATTGTCGGAATGTCATCCCATTGGCTGATGCCATTCTCGCCGTGACAATCGGCACAGGATGCGATCGTTGCGTCGAGATCCGACGACAACGCAATCCCCGGCAGGCAGATCGAGATGAAAGCGATAAATCCGGTCATACGGTGCATGGTTCAACCCCTTGAGCTTGGCTGGTTTCAATCTGACCACAGTTCATTATTTCATGGACTCGGGAAGATCCCTGTAGGTAATTGCCGCAATTACGATGCGTAGTCCCAGCAATGAGAATGGCAGCGGATAGCTGCTAAAAGATAGCTTACAGAATTCAAAGCGCGCGATTGCGCTCCGCTGCGCTGCACTGCACCAAACGGGGAATATCATGACCAACTTGGGATGTCAGCGGGCACTATGGGCCGGCCTATTAATTTCTTCGATGTGTCTGGCGGGCTGCAGCGGCAGCGATGGTGCTGCGGGCGCCACAGGGGCTGCGGGACCCCCGGGCACTGCCGGGCCTCCGGGTCCATCGGGTCCTCCGGGAGGTAACGGGGTTCCTGTTGACAGCGCAACGTCAATTAATATTGAGGTCACGAGTGTTACGGTTCCGGCCGGAGGCGGCGCACCAACCGTTGAGTTGAGGTTGACCAATGATCTCACCCAGGGTCTGTTCGGCCTGCCCGCGGGCGATATTCGCTTTGTTCTCTCGCAGCTTTCGCCGGCGCCGCTGTCCAGCGGTGAGTCAAGTGAATGGCAGTCGTACGTCACGCGCAACAGTGGCGGAATTGCGAACGCCCAGGCCAACACGGAAACAGCGTCGTCCGGTACCTTCACCGACAATGGCGATGGCACCTATTCCTATACGTTTGCACAGGCATTGACGGCATACCCCGGCGGGCCCGTGTTTGATGCCAACAAGACTCATCGCCTGGGTATCGAGATCCGGGGGCAGGCTCCCAATTCGTCAAACGGAATCCACGATTTTGTGCCTGCAGGCGGTGTGCCTGCATTTACGCGCAATATCGTCGACAACGATACCTGCAACGCGTGTCATGACGTGCTGGAGTTTCATGGCGGGGCGCGAACCGACGTTGCGTACTGCGTCACCTGCCATAACCCCTCGTCAATTGATGGCGATACCGTCAACGAACCCTGGGGCGGCAGCGTGGACATGAAAGTCATGATCCACAAGATTCACAACGGAGCGAATCTTGCGAATGGTTATTTTGTCGTCGGGTATGGCAACACCCTGCACGACTATTCCGATATAGTGTTCCCGCAGGACGTGCGCAATTGTTCAACCTGCCATGATGAGTCCGATGCCAATACGCCGGACGCCAGTAACTGGCGTCTGGTTGCCAATCGAGCAACCTGCGGTACCTGCCATGACGATATCGATTTCGCGAACGGCGGGCACCCGGGCAACTTCACGTTTACCGACGACACGCAATGCCTGGATTGCCATGGCCCGAATGCGACGATTAACAACGGCGACGCACAAACGGCGGCCGCGCATGCCATCCCGGCTGCGCTTGCCAGCGCTGCATTCCAGTACAACATTGTCGATGTCAGCAATACCGGCATTGGTGAAATTCCTGTGGTCCAATTTTCGGTTACCGACCCAACGAATGGCGATGCGCCGTACGATATTCAGACCGACAGCGCCTTCACCACCTGTGCCGGGGGCGCAAGTCGACTTGCAGTCAGTATCGCCTGGGATACTCGCGACTTTGCCAACGTTGACAACGGCAATGCCGCGGCCCAACCAGTGTCAATGAATCCGCTGACAGCTTGCGGCGGCACGTCTGTCGCGGTGGGCAATGGCGTCTTCAGTGTAACGTCACCCATCGCCGTGCCCGCGACGGCGTCCGGAAGCCTGGCGGTAACGATCGACGGGCATCCTGCGATCGATATCGATGGCAGTATTGAACGAATCGCGGTGACAAACGCCGTGGCTTATGCCGGCATTACGGATGCGACGCCGGTACCGCGGCGCAATGCCGTTGCCATCGAGAAGTGTGACGATTGCCATAACCAGTTGTCCATGCACGGTAACAATCGCACCGACAATCCGGAGGTCTGCGTCACTTGCCACAACCCCAATGCGACTGATGTCAATCGGCGCGCCGGGAATTGTGCCGCAACATTTGGCACCGACGACGTATCCATCGATATGAAGTACATGATCCACGCGCTTCACGGTGCCGGAGTCAGTGGCCAGTCCTATGATGTTTGCGGATTTGGAAATTCACCGCATTCTTTTGACTTCGTTTATCCAGGGCGCCTGAACAATTGCGAAGGTTGCCACGTTGATGGCGGCTACTACCCAGTCGATCCTGCGAACGTGCTTGCAACCACAATTGATGTCGGGGCCGACCTGCTTTCGCCGACTGATGATGTCGTGGTATCGCCTAATTCGTCCGTCTGCTCCGCTTGCCACAGCAGCGACCTTGCCCGGCAACACATGATTCAGAATGGCGGTGACTTCGCAGCAACCAAGGCGGCGGATAGCGCACTGATTTCATCGGGCGTCGAGACGTGTCAGCTATGTCATGGCCCGGGTCGTTCGGCGGATGTCAAAGTGGTGCATGGCGTTGGTGAATTTGACTTCAACTAGGCCCGGATCGGGGGCGCAGAAGTGAGGACCGTCGCAATTGGTGTTGCGATGGTCCTGTTCCTGGTTGTGACCACCTCCAATGTGCGCAGCCAGGAATCGGAATACACACGCAAGGGTGCTGACACCTGCTTGTCGTGCCATGACGATGCGACGACGCTGGCGATCTTCAAGACCGCGCACGCGGTTCCGTCCGACTCTCGCGGGCCGTTCGGACACGAGCAGCTGCAGTGCGAGGCTTGCCACGGACCGGGCGACTCGCACGCGGGGCGCGTAAGGCGAGGTGAGGAACGACCATCGATATTCGCCTTCGCGGCCGGCTCCGATGCATCGCTCGAGTCGCAGAACGGCATGTGTCTCGAATGTCATGACAGCGACGTCGGCTTTGGCTGGCACAACGGCGCTCACCCGAGTGACGAAATATTGTGCTCGGATTGTCACAACAGTCACGCGGCATCCGATGCGGTCCAGGAGGTAGCGACCCAGTCCGAGGTCTGCGGTAACTGCCACCAGTTGCAGCGTAATGACACGATGAAGGCGTTCACGCACCCGATTTTTGAGGACAAGATGACCTGTACCGGGTGTCACAGCACGCACACCGACGATATTGCGACCACCATGGCACGTTCGACATTGAACGATACCTGCATAGATTGTCATGCCGAGAAACGCGGCCCGTTCTTGTGGGAACATGCTCCGGTGAGCGAGGATTGCGGGCTTTGTCATGCGCCACATGGTTCGAATCATTCGGGCATGCTCACTCAACGTGCACCGCTGCTTTGCCAGGGCTGCCACGCGCAATCCGGCCACCCGAGCATTGCCTATGGAACCGATGGCCTCGCGTCCAACATGCCGTCGCAATTCCTGCTGGGGCAAAGTTGTATGAACTGTCACTCCCAGGTCCATGGATCGAATCACCCATCCGGTTCGAAATTAATGCGATGACGAAGCTTTCAACCATCAATCACATCGCCTGGCTTGCCAGTACCGTCTTGTCGGCGTCGGCAATCGCTGCAACACCGGATACCAGCGAATGGGTTTGCGAGTATTGTCCGTTCGAAACGGGACATACCGCTGACGTCCGCGTGGGCGTGAGTAATGTCAGTGACGACTCGGCCGTTCTGGGTGACGCCAACGGTTATGATGAGAAAGGCGTCTACGCCAATATCGACGGCAGCGGGCGATACAGCAACGACGGGTATCGAATCGAGTGGGCGGTGGCAGATCTTGGGCTCGATTCGCGCAGCGTGGCCATTGAAGCCGGAAAACCCGGAAGCTACGAATTCAGTGCAGCATGGCGTGACATTCCCCGCCGTCAGTTCGACACAACATCGACCATTTATCGAACATCATCCAGCGGCGAGCTGCAGCTTCCGAGTGGCTGGGTCGACGCGCCACAGACAAATCAGTTTACGACGCTTGGATCGGCGCTGATGCCGCAAAGTATCAAAAGCGATCGGCGCACAATTGAGCTGGGTGGCAGCTACCGCTTGCCGGGAAATTTCAGTATTTCCGCCGAACTTCGTCGGCAGGAACGCGATGGCGTGAAAATTATTGGTGGCGCGACGTATACCAATGCCAGCCTGTTGCCTGCGCCTTTTGACTACACCGCGGACTCCGTTGATTTGGGGCTGCGCTATGATGCGCAAAACGGTTTCGTGTCCATCGGCTGGTATCTTTCTGACTTTCAAAGCGGACTGGCTGCAACGCGTTGGCAGCAAGCATTTTCGTTCACTGCTCCGCTCGGGACCGACACACTGGCCATCGCACAACCGCCCGATAACCGGTTTCAGCAGCTGATGCTGTCGGCTGCGTATTCCTTCCCCAGGTACCGGACCGTCGTTAGCGCATCAGCGGCAATCGGAACCATCGACCAGGATTCGAATTTTCTCGCGTATTCGACAAACGCTGTCTTGACACCTTCGCCATTGCCACGTGATTCACTGGATGGTGAAGTTGATACAACGAACCTGTCCATCGCATTGACGGCGAGGCCAATTAAGAAGTCGCGAGTTAATTTCAGTTATCGCCTCGACAAGCGGGACAACAAGACACCCCAGGCGCTGTACGAACGTGTAATTTCTGACGCTCTCCTGAGCGGTGACCCGGAATTGAATACGCCGTACAGCTTCGAGCGTGGCAAGTTCAAACTCGGCGCGGACTACGATCTGTTCGATACCGTCCGCTTGTCGGGCGGCTACGATCGAACGGACACGGACCGGGATAATCAGGAAGTGTTGAGCCAGTCCGAGGACACCGGTTGGGGGCGCGTAAGGTGGCGACCAGGATCGTCGCTGCAGTTCGACGCGCGTGGCGGCGTTTCGGAGCGCGACATCGACCAGTATAACGAGGCGACTGCCGTATTATTCGAACAGAATCCGCTAATGCGCAAATACAATCTTGCGTATCGATACCGACGTTTCGGAGAGTTGCGTTTTTCGTGGTCGCCGTCTGATTTGCCGCTGGCACTGTCCATTACCGGATTGCAGGCTGAAGATGAATACACACAATCACAGCTGGGGCTGCTGGCGGGAGACGAATCATCGCTTGCGATTGACTTGAGCTTTACGATCTCGGAAACGAAGTCGCTGTTCGTCAATGCCGGGTACGAGAAACTCGAGTCGCTTCAAGCCGGCAGCGAGCAGTTTGCCGGTGAGGACTGGCGCGCGAATCACGACGACGAATTCTCGCTGTTTGGTGCGGGTTTGAGGTTGCGCGATCTGGGTGATGCCGTCGACCTCACTTTCGATTTTTCGCATTCGGACGGCAAATCGAACATTCACATCAATTCCCTGGCGACCGGCGTTGATGCGTTTCCAGCGCTCGAAACACGCTTTGATTTCGTCAGATTGGCGCTCAACTGGCGGCGTTCCGAGACCCTGTCACTGGGGCTCAACCTTCGCTACTCGCGATTCGAGACGGCCGATTGGTCCCTGGAGGGCGTCAGCCCGGCCGCGATTCCGGTTGTTTTATCGCTCGGGGCAATGCCCTACGACGACGATGCGCTCGTCGTCGGGCTCGGTTTCAACTATCGCCTCGGCGCGACTAAAAACCCTTAAGTATCAATAGTTTGTAATTCCGCTTGGCCGGGCTGCCCGTGCGCTTGCGCAGCGCACTGCAAAAGCCGCTCGCGAATGCCGGGCGCAGCGCCTGTCGCCATTTTCCGACTCATTCATCACCGCCTCTCGAAGAAGTAGTCGCAAGCGCCTGATTTTCTTCGCGCGAATACTGCCATTATTCGCCTTTTTTTTGCCACCGGATCGCGCTTAAGTCCCTGTACAACAACAAATAATTGCAGACCGTTGTTGACCCCCTGAATAGCCGTGCCTATAGTGTTGAAAAGTGGAAAAAAGTGGGAGGAACTGGGCACCCAGCCCGGATATCGCGCCAGAAGAGCGATTCCAGGCACGTCCGAATCATCGTGTTTCGCGGGGCAACCAAAGTATCACTGGACGCCAAGGGGCGTATGGCCATACCGACCCGGTACCGGGAGCGGTTGTCTGCCCGTTGTGAGGGCCATTTGATCGTGACTGTCGACAAGGACCATTGCCTCCTGGTGTACCCGATGCCCGATTGGGAAGAGCTCGAGCGAAAGTTGGTGCGCCTGCCCAGCATGAACAAGACCGCACGGCGAATTGTGCGAATTATGGTCGGTTATGCGACCGAGGTCGACATGGATAACAACGGTCGAATCCTGGTTTCGAAAGAACTCCGTGAATTCGCCAGCCTGGAACGACAGGGAATGCTGATCGGCCAGGGCAATAAATTTGAATTATGGGACGAAGCGACCTGGAACGAGAAACGCGACGCATGGCTGTCCGAAGAGGACGACGGCGAAATGCCCGCCGACCTTGAATCGATTTCCTTCTAGGCGGCTCGCTAGTCCATGAGCAGTAACGCGCATGTCCCGGTACTGCTGGGGCCAGTCCTCGAAGGGCTGGATATAAAACAAGACGGCTGTTACGTCGATGGAACGTTCGGTCGCGGAGGTCACAGCGGGGAAATTCTGAAAAGGCTGAATGCAAAAGGGCGACTGATCGGTATCGATCGAGACCCGGACGCCATTGCATCAGCACCAGCATCCCTGACTGACGACCCGCGCTTTGAACTGGTAAGAGGTGAACTTGCAGAACTTCAGAACATCATTGGTGAAAGAAAGCTCACCGGAAAGGTCGATGGACTGCTTCTCGACCTGGGAGTTTCCTCGCCGCAACTGGATGAAGCCCGTCGCGGCTTCAGTTTCCTCCGCGACGGCCCACTCGATATGCGAATGGACCCGGACACAGGTACGCCGGCGAGTGACTGGCTTGCGTCTGTGGACGAGCGGGAGCTGATTCACGTGTTACGCGCCTACGGTGAGGAGACTTTTGCGAAACGCATCGCCCGCGCGATCGTGTCGACTCGTGCCGAATCACCGCTTCGCACGACGCTGCAACTGGCATCGCTGGTTGAAGCCGCCGTGCCGGCCAAAGCGCGCGCACAAAAAAGGCATCCCGCCACGCAGACATTTCAGGCAATTCGGATTGCAGTCAACGATGAGCTTGGACAGTTGCAGGCAGTACTGCGGCAGTCAATCACAGTGCTGAGAAAAGGCGGTCGATTGTGTGTCATCAGCTTTCATTCCCTGGAAGACCGCATCGTCAAACGATTTATTCGCGACGAGTCGAGAGAGCCGGAACAGTACCGGGGGATGCCATCGATGCCCGATGAATTGCGACCGAAATTGACGGGTATTGGCAAAGCAATCAAGGCGAACATCGATGAGATCGGCGCGAATCGCCGTTCACGCAGTGCTCGGCTGCGTGTCGCGGAGCGAACTTGATGCAGATCATGAAATCACATCAGCCGTTCTTACTGGTCTTCATTTTCGCGCTGGTTTGCGTACTGAGCTCCATGGCGATTGTGTATACCAAACACGAAGCGCGAAAGCTCTTCGTGGAACTTGAAGCACTGACTCGAGAGCGTGACGAACTGAACATCGAATGGGGCCAGTTGCAAATTGAACAAAGCACGTGGGCAACACACGCGCGTATCGAGCGGGTTGCAAAAGACGACTTGTCGCTTGCGCGGCCGGCTTCCACGGAAATCTACGTAATTGAACGACCATGAAGCGCGGCGCAGAGACAAAACAGAAAACTGCACAACGATTTGTCAGCAGGGTAATGCTTGTAATGGCGTTCTTTGCGCTGGTTGCATCATCGCTCGTTGCCCGTGCCGTTCACTTGCAAGTGCTCGACAAGGATTTTCTGAATCAGCAGGCGGATACACGGCATCTTCGAACTGAATCCATCTCAGCGCACCGCGGTACGATTCTTGATCGCAATGGTGAGCCGCTCGCCATCAGTACGCCGGTTGACAGCATATGGGTCAACCCCAAGGAGTTTGCGAGTGCCGTAAACAAGGTTCCAGTGCTCGCGAAGGCGCTCGATGTCGACGCAGATGTCCTGATGCGCCGCGTCACTCGCAGCATGGACAAGGAATTCCTTTACCTGAAGCGGCACCTGAACCCCAGCGCTGCGCAAAACGTCATGGCCTTGAAGTTGCCTGGCATAAACGTGCAACGTGAGTACCGTCGATACTATCCCGCGTCGGAAGTAACCGGTCACCTGGTCGGCTTTACCAACGTCGATGACGAAGGCCAGGAAGGTCTCGAACTCGCAATGAACTACTGGTTACAGGGCGAGCCGGGGGCGAAACGTGTTCTGAAAGATCGTCTCGGGCGCTCGATTGAGAACGTCGAGAGCATTCGCCCGCCGCACCATGGCAAGGACCTGCGTACCAGCATCGACTTGCGGCTGCAGTACCTGGCTTATCGAACGCTGAAAGCGGCGGTCAAATCACACAACGCTCGCTCCGGGTCGATCGTTATCCTGGACGTCAAAACCGGCGAAGTGCTGGCGATGGTCAACCAGCCGACTTACAACCCGAACGATCGATCTCAATTCGTTGCCGAGCGCTACCGCAATCGCGCGATCACCGATATTTTCGAGCCCGGCTCCAGCATCAAGCCTCTGGTCGTCGCCGCGGCGCTGGAAAGCGGCCAATACCGACCGAGTAGCGTCGTCGATACGGCGCCTGGCTATGTTTCGGTTGGTGCCAAGAAAATCGAGGACAGCAGGAATCTGGGCCGCATCAGCCTGACGACCATTCTTGCGCGATCAAGCAACGTTGGCGTGACGAAAGTTGCTATGGACCTGCAGCCGGACCAGCTGTGGAGCACGATGTCGCATTTCGGTCTTGGCGAAATGACCAGCAGCGGCTTTCCGGGCGAGTCAGCCGGGATGCTGTCGCACTACAGCAACTGGCGGCCCATCAGTCAGGCCACGATCGCTTACGGCTACGGTGTTTCCGTGACGCCGTTGCAGCTTGCTCAAGCCTACTCCGCGCTTGGAAATGGCGGCGTAATGCAGCCAATTTCACTGTTCGCCATCGAAGATCATGCGCTCGGCGAGCGTGTCGTATCGGCGGACACGGCAACCGCCGTGCGTCGCATGCTTGAGGAGGTCGTAAGGCCCGGAGGCACCGGCACGAAAGCAGCGATTGATGGTTACCGCGTTGCGGGCAAGACGGGTACGTCCTGGAAGTTTGCAAAGGGCGGGTATTCTCAGGACAAGTACATTTCGATATTCGCGGGTCTTGCGCCTGCTAGCGAGCCGCGGCTTGCCACCGTTGTCGTAATCGATGAGCCCGGCGGCGAGTTGTATTACGGCAGTGACGTTGCAGCCCCGGTGTTCGCCGATGTCATGTCGGAATCTCTGCGATTGCTTGCGGTGCCACCCGATGCGATGCCCGCCCGAGATCCCGGCAACGTCATGCAGGCGATGGCGGACCGGAACGTGAGTCCATGAGCGTGCCGGCGATGCAAATGGAATCGACCATGACCCTGGCGCGCCTGCTTGAGGGTATGGCGACGGCGCCTGAGATTGCTGTGCGAGGTATTGCCAGCGATAGTCGCAAGCTTGGGCCTGGATTCCTGTTTCTGGCGTGCAAGGGCATCGGTGGTCACGGTCTTGACTACCTGGACCAGGCGTATGAGGCGGGCGTTTGCGCCGTAGCCTGGGATTCCAGCTCGGCGAACGCGCCCGCGGATCGCAGTGTGCCTTTGATTGCAATCGACAAGCTCGGCGACAAGCTTGGAGAAATTGCAAATCGATACTACGACCATCCGTCGAAAGCGCTGAAAACTGTAGGAATTACAGGGACTAACGGTAAGACCACCGTTGCCTGGCTGCTCGCCCAGTGTCTGCACCTGCTGAGTAAGCGTTGCGCCTATCTCGGGACACTCGGCCATGGCGTCGACGAGTTGCAGTGCGATGCGGACATGACAACGCCGGCCACCATCGAGATGCACGAACGTCTGGCGGGTTTCCTGGCGCAGGGTGCCAGCCACGCTGCCATCGAAGTATCGTCCCACGCTTTGTCGCAACATCGTATTGACGGTGTTTGTTTCGATGCCGTGCTTTTCACGAACCTCACACGCGATCACCTTGATTATCACGGTGACATGCGCAGTTACTTCGAAGCAAAAGCACGGCTGTTTCTCGATTACGAAGTCAATGCGCGTATCGTCAATCTGGATTCCGAATTCGGAACCGAGTTGGCCGCTCGCTGTGGTCAGGAAGTCATTACGGTTTCGACAAACTTCGATCGTGTCGCGAATGGCCGTCCGTACCTGTTCGTACGGTCGGTGGTCGCGACCGCAACTGGCTCCGATATCGCTTTTATAAGTTCATGGGGCGATGGCAAATTCAGGCTGCTGATGCCCGGCAACTTTAATGTTGCGAATGCGGCGATCGTCCTGGCCTACCTGTTGCAAAAAGGCTTCGATTTGCAGCAGGCGTGCGACGTGTTTGAGTTAGTGAGCGCACCGCCCGGACGCATGCAATCCGTTCCGTCGGCCGGACCCGCTATCTACATTGATTACGCGCATACTCCCGACGCGATCGAATCTGCGTTGCGGGCATTGCGGCCTCATTGTCGAGGCAAACTGTGGTGCGTTTTCGGCTGTGGTGGCGATCGTGATCGCGGCAAGCGTCCCTTGATGGGAAGACTTGCCGAACGCCTGGCCGACAAGATTGTCGTCACCAGTGACAATCCGCGAAATGAAAGCCCGGCAGCGATAATCGATGAGGTAGTCGCGGGACTGAGTCGCGCGGATAACGCGATCGTTATCGAGGAGCGCGCGGCGGCGATTGCCTGGGCAATAGCGAACGCCAGCCCGGCCGACACGATTCTGGTTGCGGGTAAGGGGCACGAGAATTACCAGGAGATTGGCGGCCGCCGGCTACCGTTCTCGGACTTTGCCGTCGCGTCGGCAGCCTCTGAGGTGACAATTGATTAGTTCACTGTCATCTGCCGCCAACTGCATGAACGGTCTGCTGCAAGGATCGGATCGTCCGTTTTCAGGTGTGAATACGGACACCCGGTCGATCCGCGAAGGAGAGCTTTTCTTTGCACTGCAGGGTCCGAATTTTGATGGACACGATTATGTCGCTATCGCGCAAGAGAAAGGCGCGGCAGGGGCGGTTGTGAGCAGCCGGGTAGCAAATGCGCTGGCACAGATTGAAGTCGACGATACCAAGCTGGCACTTGGACGATTTGGTGCTGCCTGGCGCAACAATATGCAGGTTCGCGTCGTTGGCATTACGGGCAGCAATGGCAAAACAACCCTGAAAGAGCTGGTCGCTGCCTGCCTCAGGGCCACAGCGCCGACTCTGGCGACAGAGGGCAACCTGAACAACGACATCGGCATGCCGCTGATGCTGGCTCGAATCCAGGATGAGCACGAGTTCGCGGTACTGGAGATGGGTGCGAACCATGCCGGTGAGATTGCCTACCTCGTGTCGCTGGCGAATCCAGATGTGGTTGTAATCACCAATGCCGGTGCTGCTCATCTCGAAGGTTTCGGCTCCATTGAGGGCGTAGCCCGCGCCAAGGGTGAAATCCTGCAGAACAGCAACCGTCCCGACGTCGCTGTTTTGAACGCTGATGACGACTATTTTGACTATTGGTGTTCGCTCGTTGGTGATGTACCGACACTCAGTTTCGGATTTTCGGAATCCGCAGATGTTCGTGCCAGCGAGATTGACGCATTGGCATCAGGATCGCAGTTCACGCTGCACTTGCCGAACGAAACGATATCGGTGTCTCTGGCACTGTCCGGCACCCACAACGTTCGCAATGCCTGTGCAGCCGCAGCGGTTGCGACGGCGCTCGACATCGAGGCGGAAATGATCCGCAGCGCTTTGGAAAGTGTGTCGCCGGTCGGTGGTCGCCTGCAGCCGCTTCCCGGAATCAACGGGTGTGCGCTGTTCGATGACAGCTACAACGCAAATCCCTTGTCGGTGGTTGTTGCTGCTGAATTTCTGTCTGGCCTGGCTGGCGAGAGCTGGCTCGTGCTGGGCGACATGAAAGAACTCGGAGAAGATGCAGAGGATCTGCATCGCGAGGTTGGAGCGTCGGCGCGGGCATGCGGCATTGATCGCCTGTTCGCGTTCGGCGATCTCGCTCGCAACTATGTCGAGGGCTTTGGCGAAGGTGCTACCTGGTATGGCAGCCTCGATGCCCTGCTTGCAGAGCTCGAACTGGCGCATCAATCCGTCAACGTGTTGGTTAAAGGCTCGCGATCAATGCGCATGGAACGAGTCGTCGCCGCTATGCGCGCGGCGGACGATGTGAGGAGGAAAGCCTGATGTTGCTCTACCTCACAGAATACCTGGCGCAGTTTGAATCCGGATTCAATGTCTTCAGCTACCTGACCATGCGAGCGATTCTCGGTGCGCTGACTGCGCTGGTGATTTCGTTCATCGTTGGGCCACGCATGATCAGGAGTCTGAGTGTCAATCAACTCGGCCAGCCCGTGCGTGACGACGGCCCGGAGACCCACTTGTTAAAAGCCGGCACTCCGACCATGGGTGGCGCATTGATATTGACGGCGATCTCAGTGGCAACCGTGCTCTGGGCGGACCTTGAAAACCACTTCGTCTGGATCGTGCTTTTCGTCACCTTGTCATTCGGTGTCATCGGCTATGTCGATGACTACAAGAAACTCGTATTGCAAAACCCCGCCGGCATTTCGGCGAAGCAAAAGCTCTTCTGGCAGTCCAGCGCGGCGATCATAGCCGCCATTGCTCTGTACGTTACGGCGACCGATGAGGTTGTTCAGACTTCATTGTTGATTCCGTATTTCAAGGATCTCGCGATCCCGCTTGGCATGTTTCAGCTCGCCGTAACGTACATTTTTATTGTTGGTTTCAGCAATGCTGTAAACCTGACAGACGGCCTTGACGGCCTCGCGATCATGCCTACGGTACTGGTCGGCGGCGCACTCGGTTTGTTTGCCTATGTCACCGGAAACACCAATTTTTCCGAGTACCTCGGTATTCCCTACGTTGCGGGCACCGGCGAAATCATGGTTTTTTGCGCCGCGATGGCGGGCGCTGGCCTGGGCTTTCTCTGGTTCAATACCTATCCAGCCCAGGTATTCATGGGCGACATAGGCGCACTATCGCTCGGCGCGGCGCTGGGCGCTGTCGCAGTCGTCGTTCGTCAGGAAATCGTGCTGGCGATCATGGGCGGTGTTTTCGTCGTTGAAACCCTGTCCGTCATTATTCAGGTTGCGTCTTTCAAGCTGACCGGCAAGCGCGTTTTCAGAATGGCGCCATTGCATCATCACTTTGAACTAAAAGGCTGGGCGGAACCAAAAGTCATCGTTCGATTCTGGATCATTACGGTGATTCTGGTGCTGGTCGGCCTGGCGAGTTTGAAAATACGATGAGCGCCGCGCGAAAAAAAGCGATCGCACCGGTGAACCTGGTCGTTGGCCTCGGCGCGACAGGTTTGTCGATTGCCCGGTACCTGGAGAGATGTGGTCAGAGCGC
Source organism: uncultured bacterium (assembly GCA_963976365.1). Taxonomy (GTDB): domain Bacteria; phylum Pseudomonadota; class Gammaproteobacteria; order Steroidobacterales; family Woeseiaceae; genus UBA1847. Next base: position 194,095 of record CAXBKH010000002.1, read on the forward strand.
ACATTATTTCGATAGCCGCAACGATCCGCCCGGCCTGGATGATTTGCAAGCGATCCGGCCTGGTGCCGAGGTCTTGCCGGGTGACGCAAGCTTGCCAAAATCGGTAAGCCGCATTATCGCCTCACCTGGTGTTCCCGACAGCCAGCCGATCTTGCAGAGCGCGATTGAGCGTAATGTCGAGATTGTCTCCGATATCGAGTTGTTTGCCCGCGAGGCGGCGGCGCCTTTCGTCGCAATTACTGGCTCGAATGGCAAGAGCACGGTTACAACCCTGCTGTATCAAATGTGCAGAGCAGACGGTCGCAGGGTACTTGCGGGCGGCAACCTGGGCGAACCGGCGCTCGATCTGCTGGTTGAAGAAACACCCGAGCTTTACGTATTGGAATTGTCGAGCTTCCAACTGCATCGCACACAGAAACTACCCGCCAAAGTAGCGGTCCTGTTGAATGTATCGCCGGATCACCTGGACTGGCATGCGGATGAAGCGGAGTACCGCGACGCCAAGTACCGGGTCTTCCGCGAAGCGGACGCCACGGTGTTCAACCGGGCCGATGCCGTGGCAGAAGAACATGCGAGCCGTCGCCAGCGCACGGTGAGCTTTGGTGCCGATGAGCCGCAGGACGGCCAATACGGATTGCGCACGGATGATGGCGAGACCTACCTGGCCCGCGGCGCGACATTGTTACTTGCGTGCCGTGAGTTGGCGATGTTTGGCGCGCACAACCAGCTTAACGCACTGGCCGCTCTCGCAGCCGGTGAGTTGCTGGGGCTCGACATGCGCGCAATGTTGCAGGTTCTGGTCGAATTTCCCGGGCTGCCTCATCGGATGCAGTTTGTCGCTCGTATCAAGGCGGTCGACTACATCAACGACTCCAAGGCGACCAATGTGGCCGCTGCAATTGCTTCGATTCAATCCGTGAATTCGATGCTCGTACTCATAGCCGGCGGCGACGGCAAGGGCGGCGACTTCGGCGAATTGTCTGCCGCAGTCGAAGGCAAGTTGCGTGGCGCCGTGCTCATCGGCAAAGACGCTGAAAAGATTGCGCATGCGTTGGACACGGTTATGCCAGTGCATTTTGCGGACACAATGGGCGCGGCCGTCAGCATGGCACAGGAGTGCGCCGAATCCGGCGACACAGTGCTGCTTGCACCGGCCTGTGCGAGTCTCGACCAATACCGCAACTACATGCATCGGGGCGACGCATTTTGCGAAGCGGTGGAGGCGTTGAAGCGATGACGACTCGCAGCGTAACAATGCCGTTCCCGGCGCGTATCAAGACAGAGTTGCAGATCGATCCGGTCATGCTGGGCCTGGTTTTGGCACTGTTGATGGGCGGTTTCGTAATTCTGGCGTCGGCATCCATTTCGATCTCCGATAACGTGACGAACAACCCGTTTTTCTATATTCAGCGGCAGTTGCTGGCGGCCGTTATTGGTGCGGGCGCCGGTTTCGTCTGCCTGTTTGTGCCGATGCAAGTCTGGAAAAGCCTCGGTCCGGTCATGCTGTTGCTGGGCCTGGTGTTGCTGATGGTCGTGTTGATTCCAGGCGTCGGTCGTGAAGTAAATGGCAGCACGCGCTGGGTCCGAATCGGCATCATGAATCTGCAGGTATCCGAGCCCGCACGACTGTGTTTCATCCTCTATCTCGCAGGTTACCTGGTGCGCCGCAACAAAAGCGTGCGTGAGGAATTCACGGGCTTCCTGCGACCCATGGTCGTTTTGAGCGTCGCGTGCGTCCTGTTACTCGCGGAGCCGGATTTCGGTGCAACGGTTGTGTTGCTGGCGACAGCCCTGGTCATGATGTTTGTCGCCGGTGCTCGCATCCGCGACTTCCTGGTGTTCTTCACGGTCGCGCTACTCGCGTTGGCGGCATTGGCCGTCGCGTCGCCATACCGGATGCAGCGCCTGACCGGCTTCCTCGACCCTTGGGCCGATCCGTTCAATTCTGGCTTCCAGTTAACGCAGTCGTTGATCGCCATCGGCCGGGGTGAATGGTTTGGCGTCGGGCTTGGCGACAGTGTGCAGAAACTTTTTTACCTGCCCGAGGCACACACGGACTTTGTATTCGCCGTATATGCCGAAGAGTTCGGGCTGGTCGGTTCGCTGCTGCTGATAGCGTTGTTTCTGGCACTGTTGTGGCGCGTCTTCAAACTCGCCATGCGCGCCGCTGATGCGGAGCGTTTCTTCGAGGCCTATATCGCCATTGGACTTGGCACCTGGCTCGGTATTCAGGCGTTTATAAACATCGGCGTCAACATGGGCCTGCTACCGACCAAGGGACTGACGTTGCCGCTGATTAGCTATGGGCGAAGCAGCCTGATCATCACAATGATCTGCATAGCGCTTCTTTTGCGGATTCATCATGAGCTTGCAGTCGATGCGAAGCCTGTCAATCGCAAACGCGGAAGCAAGGGCGGCAAGTCATGAGCGCGCGCCCGATACTCGTCATGGCAGGTGGAACCGGTGGACATGTTTATCCGGCGCTTGCGGTTGCCCGGGCATTGCAGGCGCATTCGCGTGACGTTGTCTGGCTCGGCACTCGCCTGGGGCTTGAGTCACGCGTTGTGCCACAAGCCGGAATCGAGATCGAATGGATCAGCGTCAAGGGGCTGCGTCGCAAAGGCGCGCTGGCGCTGATTGTGGCACCCCTGCAAATGGCATGGGCGTTACTGCAATCGCTCGCCGTTATTTTTCGTCGTCGTCCTGCTGTCGTCGTCGGTATGGGTGGTTTTGCAAGCGGTCCCGGCGGCGTCGCCGCGTGGCTGACTCGCCGACCACTGCTTATCCACGAACAAAATGCCGCAGCGGGCATGACCAATCGTCTTCTGGCGCGTCTTGCCCGGGTTGTGCTGCAAGCCTTCCCGGGCAGTTTTAATTCCAAAGTTGTTGCGGAAACCGTTGGTAACCCGGTCCGCGAGGACATTGCATCAGTTGCGGCACCTGCCGATCGTTATCAACAGCGGCGTGGATGCCTGCGTCTTCTTGTTCTCGGCGGTAGCCAGGGTGCGCTGGCTTTAAATAAGGCTGTGCCTGCCGCGCTGGCGTTGATGGAAGCCGATCTGCGACCTGTCGTGCGACATCAGTGCGGGCAACGCACGCTGGATATGGCGAAGCAGGCCTATGCCGAACACGGTGTCGACGTTGAGCTGCTGCCGTATATCGAGGACATGGCCGAAGCCTATGCCTGGGCAGACCTGGTGGTCTGTCGTGCAGGCGCGTTGACGATTGCCGAGCTTTGCGCCGTTGGGTTGCCGGCGCTGCTCGTCCCCTATCCCGGGGCCGTTGATGACCACCAGACCGCCAATGCGCGGCCCATGGTTGCGGCGGGTGCGGCCGCGATTATTCAGGAAGCCGACCTGACACCGGCGCTGCTGGCGGGATTCATTCGTGACTGGCTGCAGTCACGCGAGAGTCTGGCGCAGCGTGCACAGCGAGCGCGCGAGCTTGCAAAACCCAATGCGCTCAATCGCATTACCGAACTGTGTCTCGAGCTCGCGGGGGCGCCGGCATGATCAACCGCATGCGCCGCATTCGTAGCGTTCATTTCGTCGGTATCGGCGGTTCCGGAATGTCCGGAATTGCCGAGGTTATGCTGAGCCTGGGTTACGCCGTTCAGGGCTCGGATCTCAAGCCGAACAAACAGACAAAGCGTCTTGAACAGCAGGGCGCCACCGTATTCATCGGCCACGCTGCTGACAACATTCGCGATGCTGATGCCGTCGTTGTTTCCAGCGCGGTCGATGAAACCAACCCCGAAGTTGCGTTCGCCAAAGAGCAATTGATGCCGGTCGTCAGCCGTGCCGAAATGCTCGCTGAACTGATGCGTTTTCGCTATTCGATCGCGGTTGCCGGCACGCACGGTAAGACGACTACAACGAGTCTTGTCGCGAGCGTCCTCGCAGAGGGTGGCCTGGACCCGACTTTCGTCATTGGCGGGCGCCTTAAGAGCGCCGATGCCAATGCGCGACTCGGCCAGGGTGATTACCTCGTTGCTGAGGCTGACGAAAGCGACGCCTCTTTTGTGCACCTCAAGCCGATGCTGGCCGTTGTGACCAATATCGACGCCGATCACATGTCGACCTACGACGGTGATATCGAAAGACTGAAGGGCAGTTTCATCGAGTTCCTTCATAACCTGCCTTTCTACGGGCTGGCAGTCGTGTGCAGCGACGACGCCGGCGTAAATGCCGTACTCGGTGATATCGGTCGCTCGGTAAGGACCTACGGTACTAATGAAGATGCCGATGTTCGCGCGAGCAATATCACATTTTCTGAAGCAGTAACGGCTTTCGATGTGCATCGCAAGGGAAACGACCATCCGTTGCACGTTAGATTGCAACTTCCAGGTACGCACAACGTTCGCAACGCACTCGCAGCGATTGCCGTTGCCGATGAACTTCAAATCGGGGACGAATCCCTGGTCCGGGCACTGGAGAGCTTCGAAGGTATTGATCGTCGATTCCAGCGATTGGGTGATGTCGAGACCTCCGTCGGTACTGTAATGCTGGTTGACGACTACGGGCACCACCCCACTGAAATCGCAGCGACGCTATCGGCTGCTCGAACTGGCTGGCCTGGCAAGCGCGTTGTACTGGTTTTCCAGCCACACCGCTATTCACGAACCCGCGACCTGATGGATGATTTTGCAACGGTCCTGAGCGATGCCGATGTACTTGTGCTGCTGGACGTCTATGCCGCCGGCGAAGAACCGATTGCTGGCGCTGATGGTCGCGCGATGGCACGAGCAGTTCGCACGCGTGGCGCGGTTGAACCGGTTTTTGTGAAGTCACTGGATGGATTGCAACCGGTACTGATGGACTTGCTGCGCGATGGCGATCTCGTCCTGACGATGGGTGCCGGAGATATCGGGGCATGGGCTGGCGAATTGCCGGATCTTATTCGTCGCAGCCCGGCATTGAAGGTGCACAAATGATGGCCTCCGCACAGGACCTTACTGTGAAGGGTGAAATTCGGTATGACGAACCGATGAGCCGGCATACGTCCTGGCGCGCCGGTGGTCCGGCGGAAATGTTCTTCGTGCCTGCAAGTGTCGACGACCTGAGTGAATTCCTGCAGGCGCTGGATCGCGATACACCCGTCTTCTGGCACGGCGTGGGGAGCAACCTCCTTGTCCGCGATGGCGGTATTCCCGGTGTCGTGATATCGGCGAGCAAGATCCTTCGCGATCTCGAACGCGTTGACCACTACCTGGTACGCGCCGGTGCGGGCCTGCCTTGTACACAACTGGCGCGCCAGTGTATTCGCTGGGATCTGGGACCGTCAGAGTTTTTCGCCGGTATCCCGGGAACCGTTGGCGGCGCGCTGGCAATGAATGCGGGTGCGCACGGTGGCGAAACCTGGGAGCGTGTTGATTCAGTCACGACGATCGACCGCAGGGGCGAAATTCACGAGCGAGCGCCGGGCGAATACAGCATTGGCTATCGCAGCGTCAAAGGGCCGGCAAACGAATGGTTCCTGGGCGCGCAATTTCGCTTCGAACCCGATGCCAGGCCGAGCTTTGAAACCTTGAACGCAATGCTCGAGCGTCGCAAGAAGACACAACCGCTCGGGCTTCCGAGCTGCGGATCTGTTTTTAGAAATCCGCCCGGTGACTACTCGGCGCGCCTGATCGAAGCCGCAGGCCTCAAGGGGCATCGTATCGGCGGCGCAGAAGTGTCTGAGAAGCATGCGAACTTCATTATCAACCGCGACAATGCGTCCGCGACCGACATTGAAGAATTGATCGAGCACGTGCGACAGACGGTCTTCGATGTGCATGGCATCGCACTCGTCCACGAAGTTCGCATCGTAGGGGAGCTGACTTCATGAGCCAGCCTGCGATTCTCGAACGTCGTTTGGTCGTCAGTGACGCAACCGCTTTTGGCCGGGTTGCGGTAATGCTCGGCGGCGACTCGTCGGAACGTGAGGTCTCGTTGCAAAGTGGCACAGCGGTCCTCGAGGCACTCCTGGCGCGGGGTGTCGACGCCCATGCATGGGACCCGGCAGACAAATCGCTTGTCGAATTTGCCGCTGCCGGATTCGATCGGGTCTGGATTGCACTGCACGGACCGGGTGGCGAAGACGGCGCACTGCAGGGCGCGCTGCAGTGGCTCGATATTCCCTACACCGGGAGCGGCGTGATGGCCTCGGCTGTCGCGATGGACAAGGTCCGCAGCAAACATCTTTTTTGTGCGGCGGGTATCCCGACGCCCGAGTACGCCGTTGTCACAAATCATGCTGAAGCCTCCATCGCCGCGGAACAGATCGAGTTTCCATTGATCGTTAAACCGTCGGGGCAGGGGTCCAGCGTCGGTATGTCGAAAGTTTTCGAGCGCGCTGAACTGAACGATGCGATAGACAGTGCGCTGCAGTATGGCGACAACGTGCTGATGGAGCGTTGCATCATCGGCGGCGAGTATACGGTCGGCGTCCTGCAGGGACAGGCATTGCCAACGATACGAATTTCGACGCCGCGCGTGTTCTATGACTACCGCGCCAAGTATGAATCGAATCGTACCGAGTACATCTGTCCGGGTACGTCGAGCGACGAGGAGGAACAACTCTACGCCGACCTGGCCGTTGCCGCATTCAATGAACTCGGTTGCGAGGGCTGGGGACGAGTTGACTTTATGACGGGTGCGGACGGGCAGCCTTTGACGCTCGAAGTGAACACAGTACCCGGCATGACCAGCCACAGCCTGGTGCCAATGGCGGCGAAAGCCAGCGGCATGGATTTCCCGGAATTGTGCTGGAGAATTCTTGAGACGAGTTTTTCGGCCGACGAAGCTCCTGTAAAACTCGAGGTGGCAGCCAATGGCGCGTAAACAGGCTCGGCGGCGCAAGCAGAAAGCGACACGGCGAATCCAGTTGCCGACGATTCGTATCGGACGAATTGTTGCACCTATGATCGCGCTGGCGATCGTGCTCGGCACTTACCAGCTCAGCCTGACGTTGCTGGACCGCAAGATATCGTCAATTGAAATCAATGGACCGTTCTTGCGCGTCAGTGCCCTGAATATTGAAGCGGCGATCAGCGGTGAAATTGATGCGGGCTTCATTGGTGCAGACATCGACCGGATCCGAGAAAAAATCGTCGCACTGCCGTGGATTGACCAGGCACGCGTTGCAAGACGATGGCCGAGTCGCATATCGATCACGGTTACTGAACAGGTGCCTGCAGCGGTCTGGGGTGACAGCGGGTTGTTGAATACGCGTGGCGAGTTGTTCGTAAGCGACCTCAGGCACGTCCCGGCCGAATTGCCGCGCCTGAGTGGTCCTGACCAGCGATCAGCCGAAGTCGCGGCACGCTACCTCGAGGTCCGCGAGCAGCTGATTCCGTTGGGTCTGGATGTGCGCCGCGTGCACATGGACGCGCGGGGTTCCTGGGAAATGACACTGGGCAATGGCATCGAGGTTCGGCTTGGTCGGCGTGCAGTGGCCGATCGTACGGACCTGTTTCTCGATGTCGTGGCCGACATTATCACGAGCCGTGCGGCGGATATCGATTACGTCGATATGCGCTATGGCAACGGTTTTACGATTGGTTGGAAAGGTGGATCGCAATCTCCTGTCAGCGATCCGGAGCGGGCGGCCGAGAAAATGCTTGCCGCCAGGGGTACAGACTGAATGTCAAAACGACCTGACAAGAACCTGATTGTCGGACTCGATATCGGCACCTCGAAAGTCGTGGCGATCGTCGGCGAAGTAAACGATGAAGGCAATATTGAAGTTGTCGGCATCGGATCGCATCCGTCACGAGGCCTGAAAAAGGGCGTCGTTGTCAATATCGAGTCGACCGTGCACTCGATCCAGCGCGCTGTTGAAGAGGCGGAGCTGATGGCGGGCTGTGACATTCATTCTGTCTATACCGGCATTGCAGGCAGTCACGTTCGAAGCCTGAATTCGCACGGCATTGTCGCGATTCGGGATTCAGAAGTCAGTGCGGGTGATGTTGATCGCGTAATCGACGCAGCTCGGGCAGTGGCCATTCCAGCCGACCAGAAAATTCTGCATATCCTGCCGCAGGAGTTTGTCATCGATAACCAGGAAGGCATTCGCGAGCCTATCGGCATGTCCGGCGTGCGACTCGAAGCGAAGGTTCATATGGTTACCGGCGCTGAAAGCGCGGCACAGAATATTGTGAAGTGTGTGCAGCGCTGTGGCCTGGAGGTCGATGACATCGTGCTGGAGCAGCTGGCCTCGAGCTACTCGGTGCTCACCGATGACGAGAAAGAATTGGGTTCCTGCATTGTCGATATCGGTGGCGGCACGACGGACATCGCAGTGTTTCTCGGTGGTGCCATCCAGCATACGGCTGTTATCCCGATCGCCGGCGACCAGGTTACCAACGATATTGCCGTGTCGATGCGGACGCCAACGCAGTACGCGGAGGAAATCAAGATCAAGTACGCCTGTGCACTCTCACAGTTGGCGAACCCCGACGAAACAATCGAAGTGCCGAGTGTCGGCGAACGGCCGCCAAGGCGACTGGCGCGCCAGACACTCGCCGAAATCGTCGAGCCTCGTTACGAGGAACTGTACGGACTGGTGCGCGACGAACTGCGCCGCAGCGGGTTCGAAGAACTGATCGCGGCCGGCATAGTTATCACCGGCGGCAGCGCAAAAATGGAGGGCGCCGTCGAACTGGCGGAAGAAGTATTCCACATGCCGGTGCGACTCGGTTCGCCGCAATACGTTGAAGGTCTTATGGATGTCGTACGCAACCCGATCCACGCCACGGGCGTCGGTCTGTTGTTGTACGGGTTTGAGAATTTGTCACGCCGTGATCGGCGCAGTACACCGATCGGCGGCAATCTAGGGGAAGTCTGGGACCGCATGAAGTCGTGGTTCCAGGGCCAATTTTGAAAACAGCAGTACCACAGAAGTTACACAGCGGAGGAAGACTCAATGTTTGAATTAATGGATGCGCATAGCTCGAGTGCGGTCATCAAGGTCATCGGTGTCGGTGGCGGTGGTGGCAACGCGGTTGCGCACATGGTTGAAACCGGCATAGAAGGCGTCGATTTCATTTGTGCAAATACCGATTCCCAGGCGTTAAAGGGATCTCGCGTACGAACCTCGTTGCAAATCGGTTGCAACATTACCAAGGGACTTGGCGCTGGTGCCGATCCTGATATCGGCCGACAGGCAGCCATGGAAGATCGTGACCGAATCCTGGAAGTGATCGAAGGCGCCGACATGCTGTTCATCACGGCGGGCATGGGCGGGGGTACCGGAACCGGTGCAGCACCGATCGTCGCACAGGTTGCCAAAGAGCTTGGCATCCTGACGGTCGCGGTTGTTACGAAACCGTTTCTGATGGAAGGCAATAAACGTATGCAGATCGCCGATCATGGCATCTCGGAACTCGGCAAATACGTTGATTCGCTGATTACCATTCCGAACGAAAAGCTTCTGACCGTGCTCGGTGGCGAGACAACCTTGCTGGATGCGTTCCGCGCGGCAAACCAGGTACTGCAAGGTGCAGTTCAGGGTATCGCCGAGCTGATTACGCGACCTGGCCTGATCAACGTCGACTTTGCCGACGTCCGGACTGTTATGTCTGAAATGGGCATGGCGATGATGGGCTCCGGAGAGGCCTCCGGCGAAGATCGTGCGCGCGAAGCGGCCGAAGCAGCTGCGTCAAGCCCGCTGCTCGAGGATATCAACCTGAAGGGCGCGAACGGCATCCTCGTCAACGTTACAGCCGGCATGGATCTGTCGATTGGCGAGTTCCAGGAAGTGGGCAACACGGTCAAGGAGTACGCCTCCGAGAACGCAACGGTTGTCGTCGGTACGGTGATCGATCCGGATATGACCGATCGTATTCGCGTTACGGTGGTTGCAACCGGGCTCGGACGCCAGGCTGCCAACGCCGAGTCGCCGATGCGCATCGTGCGCCGACCGGCAACACACAGCGAGCCAAACTACCAGACGCTCGACAAACCGACTGTGCAGCGCAAGCGCGCTGTTGGCGACGGGCTGGAAGGCAGCGGCCTGCAGGAAGAGTTGCTCGATATTCCGGCTTTCCTGCGGCGACAAGCTGACTAAGGCACGAGGAAAACGAGCAGTCTGACGAGGGGCTGGGTAAACTCCGCTTGCCGACCCGGAAATTCCGGGTCGGCTACCCTTTAGTCTCTGCAGTCAGACTGTTCGCCCTTTACCTGATTGAATTGAGCTAAGAGATTGAATTTGTGAAAGTTTTAGGCACAATTCGACTATTGTGATAATCTTCCGCGCGACATGTTGAAACAACGAACTCTAAAAACCGCAATTCGTGCCACCGGCGTGGGTCTGCACTCCGGCGAGAAGGTGTATATGACCTTGCGCCCGGCGGCTGCCAATTCCGGCATTACGTTTCATCGTGTTGACCTGGAAGTGCCAGTCGATATCAAGGCTGATCCGCGACTCGTGGGTGAGACCATGCTCGGCACGACGCTCGTAAAAGACAATGTCAAAGTTGCCACCGTCGAGCATCTGATGTCCGCGCTGGCCGGCCTCGGAATTGATAATCTGCATGTCGACCTTTCGGCACCCGAAGTGCCCATCATGGACGGCAGTGCGGGACCGTTTGTTTTCCTGTTGCAGTCGGCGGGAATCGAAGAACAGACGGCGCCAAAAAAATTCATCCGCATCAAGAAAAAAGTTCGCGTTGAAGACGGCGACAAGTGGGCGGAATTGCATCCGTTCAATGGCTTCAAGGTTAATTTCGAGGTGTTTTTCAATCACCCGGTTTTTAACAAGCTCAGCCAACAGGCGACGATCGATTTTTCATCGACCTCGTTTTTGAAAGAAGTCAGTCGTGCCCGAACGTTTTGTTTCTTGCGGGACGTTGAAGCATTGCGGGAGCGCAACCTGACGCTGGGCGGCAGCATGGATAACGCCATCGTGCTGGACGATTATCGCATTCTTAACGAAGACGGCCTGCGCTACGCCAACGAATTTGTCATCCACAAAATCCTTGATGCGATCGGCGACGCCTATCTGCTGGGCCACAGCCTGATTGGCGAACTGCGGGCATACAAGTCGGGCCATGACCTGAATAACAAACTGTTTCGGGCAATGCTGGCCGATCGATCGTCATGGGAAGAAGTGACGTTTGAGGATTCAAAAAAGGCGCCGATCTCCTACGCCACACCATCTTACGCCTGAGCGAGCGGCGTGTTTAACGGCTCACGTCCTGGCTGACTCTCACCCGGCAACTTGAGGCCTTGACGCCCGCATCCTGGGCCGCCTTCAGCAGCCTTTCGTTTTCATAGCGCAGCCGCGAGGCCCAGGCTGAGGACGCGCAAATCACGACCATTTCGCCGTCTTGCCGGACGTTTGCCGCCACAATGGCACCACGGTCGGACTCGGGCAGGGATTTGCACAGAATGTCCGTCAGCTCGCCCATCCGCCGTGCGCGGCCAATGAGCTCGCCTAAGTCCCCGCCAGCGCTAGGATTTAGAAGGTCTGTCAGCTTCTCAGATGGCATACAACTGTGACGCAGTTAGCGCTTTTGTCCGTTTTGGGGTGATGCCGGTCACCGTTCCCGGGCCCTTGCCTTGTAATGATTTCGGACATTATGCATAGTTTCGCGACGATAAAGGCAAACCCGCTGAAAGGCGGGGTCGCAAAACTACCGGTCTAAGGGAGCGATCCTAGGACAGCGGGGCTACCGAAGTGAGCAGGGACAGCAAGTATATAACAACGCGAACAAGCGGACGCGAAGCATGGCTTTGCGACTCTGCGACTTGCATTGACATGACGCCATCGAGCCAGATGCGTCAGGGACGTACAACATGAATGTAGTTATCTTCGGCAAGGGGTTCGGAACACCTCGCCAGGTGAACCTGACTGGCTTAACGGCGAGCCTGGCAATCGCCGCAGTTGCCGGGCTGATTATCAGTGTTGGCTTTGCCGCAGGATCCTGGCATGCGTCACGAACCGGATCCGGTATCAGCACCGAAAAGCTCAAGGACCTGACCGCCGAACTGCAACAGCAACGCGACGTCATCGATTCGATACGCCAGGAAAACGAAGACACACTCGACGCGCTGTCGATTCGAATTGCCCAGATGAACGCGCGAGTCATTCGCCTTGACGCGCTCGGTCGCCGACTGACGGACATGGCGGACATCGATGACGGCGAATTTGACTTCGATTCGGACCCGGCAATCGGTGGTCCTGAAGAGCCGATGGCAATGGTGCCGAACCTCGCGGTACCGGATATGCTGCAGGCGATGGACATGCTGGGCGCACAGCTCAGTGATCGGGAGGCGAAACTTGACGTTCTCGAGAGCGTCCTGATGAACCAGAACCTGAAAGATCGTGTTTATCCCCAGGGCCGCCCGGTTGGCGCTGGATGGATTTCTTCCTATTTTGGCAAGCGCACTGATCCATTTACCGGCAAGGCAGCCAACCACACCGGCATCGACTTCGCTGGCAAGCAGGGCGCCGAGATTGTCGCGGTTGCCGACGGCGTCGTAACCTGGTCTGCAGACCGCTATGGCTATGGCATCATGGTCGAAATCAATCATGGTTCAGGCTACACGACGCGCTATGCGCACAATTCCGAGAACCTGGTCTCCGTGGGCGACGAGGTCAAGAAAGGACAGGTCGTCGCCCTGATGGGCGAAACCGGACGGGCGACCGGCCCGAACCTGCACTTCGAAGTCCTGCACAATGGCAGCCGGGTCAACCCGGTGAAGTTCATCCGCGACGCCTCAAAATAGATCCGCTACCCTCGATCCCTTGCCTAGGCCGCGCCGCGCCTGCCGGGTCCTTGTGATTGCAATTTTTGCCCATAAATCGCGACATTCGATTCTAAATAGCTCCGCGACACCTTAGAATAGCGGCCTTTGTTTGACCGGACCCGGGGAGCCCACGTGGCCAATTTCCTGACAAGTATTTTTGGCAGTCGCAACCAGCGGCTGGTACGTCAGTATTCGAAAACCGTAAACGAGATCAATGCGCTGGAATCTGGCCTTCAGGCGCTCGATGACGCGGCACTGCGCGCCAAGACCGCGGAGTTCCAGAAGCGATTCAGCGAGGGCGAGACACTTCAAGAGTTGCTGCCCGAAGCGTTCGCCGTTGTTCGCGAGGCGTCAGTCCGGACATTGCATATGCGACCCTTCGACGTGCAGTTGATTGGCGGCATGGTGTTGCACGACGGCAACATTGCCGAGATGCGGACCGGTGAAGGTAAGACGCTGATGTCGACGCTGCCGGCGTACCTCAACGCGATCAGCGGAGATGGCGTGCACATCGTGACGGTCAACGAATATCTCGCGCAGCGCGACGCCGACTGGATGCGCCCGATTTACGAGTTCCTGGGCATGACCGTGGGCGTCTCGAAAAGCGGCCAGACGCCGGAGGAGAAACGCGCGGCGTATCAAAGTGATATTACCTACGCCACCAACAACGAACTTGGCTTTGATTACCTGCGCGACAACCTCGCGTTTTCTACGGCCGACAAAGCGCAACACAAGCTGAATTTTGCGATCGTGGACGAGGTTGACTCGATTCTTATTGACGAAGCCCGGACACCACTGATCATTTCGGGGCCGGCAGAATCCAGCACGGATCTTTACGGCCAGATCAACAAGTTGATCCCAAAGCTGCGTCGCCACACAGAATCCGAGAACCCGACCAACTTCGACATTCCGGCGAACAGAATCCGGATTGCCGGCGAGCCCGATGAGGAATTGACACTGGAAGCGGCCGTCGGGCTGGCCGAAACGCGGGATGCCGACCTGGTCATGACGGACATCGACGGCAAGATCGCCAGCTGTGAAATTGTTGTCCGAGGCGACTACACGGTCGATGAGAAAGCCAAACAAGCCCATCTCACGGAAGAAGGGCACTCGCGCGTTGAGGCGCTGATGACGCAAGCCGGATTGCTTGCCGAAGGCGAGAGTCTTTATGACGCGGGCAATATTAAATTGCTGCACCATCTCGGCTCCGCGCTGCGCGCGCACGCGCTGTACCAGAAGGACGTGGACTACATCGTCAAGGATGGCGAGGTCATCATCGTCGACGAGTTTACCGGACGCACGATGCCGGGCCGGCGCTGGGGAGATGGTCTGCACCAGGCCGTCGAAGCAAAAGAAGGCGTTTCGATCAAACAGGAAAACCAGACGGTTGCGTCGATTACGTTCCAGAACTACTTTCGCCTGTACAACAATCTGTCAGGCATGACTGGAACGGCTGACACCGAAGCGTTCGAGTTCCAGCAAATCTACGGCCTTGAAGTGGTCGTAATTCCGACCAACAAACCCATGATTCGCGTAGACCAGCCCGATCTCGTCTACCTGACGGCGAAAGACAAGTTTGAGGCGATCATCGAGGACATCGTCGATTGCCGAGAGCGTGGGCAGCCAGCCCTGGTAGGCACGACGTCGATTGAAGCATCCGAGCTGCTGTCGTCGATGTTGAAAAAGCGGAAGATCAAGCACGAAGTGCTGAATGCCAAACAACATGAACGTGAAGCGCACATTGTGCAGAACGCCGGGCGTCCGGGTGCGATCACGATTGCGACCAATATGGCCGGTCGCGGAACCGATATCGTGCTCGGAGGCAGTCTTGATGCGGCAATTGACGAGGCTGGCGAGGGTGCCGACACTGCGGCGATTGAGGCAGAGTGGCGTGAGCGCCATGAGCAGGTGCTCGAGGCAGGTGGGCTGCACATTATCGGTACCGAGCGCCACGAATCCCGGCGCATCGACAACCAGCTGCGCGGTCGTTCCGGTCGCCAGGGAGATCCGGGATCCAGCCGCTTTTACCTGTCGATGGAAGATACGCTGATGCGAATCTTCGGCGACCCGGAGCGCACCAAGAGCCTGTTGTCACGAGCCGGCATGCGCGAAGGTGAGGCCATTGAAAGCAAGCTTCTGTCGCGCCAGATTGAGAAAGCGCAACGCAAGGTTGAAGCGCACAACTTCGATATTCGCAAGAACCTGCTTGAGTACGATGATGTCGCCAATGACCAGCGCAAGGTCGTTTATCACCAGCGCGCGGAACTCATGGACGCGGACGATATAGAAGATTCGGTCAATGCCATCCGCGAGGAAGTGGTCGGCATGGCCGCTGAACAGTACATACCGCCGGGCAGCCTGGAAGAAATGTGGGATCCGGATGGTCTGAGCAAAGTCCTTGAGGCGGACTTTGGTGTCCAGACAGACGTGTCACATTGGATTAAAGACGACCAGACGCTGAATGCCGAAGGCATTGCTGAACGCTGTATCGCCGAAGCGCAAAAAGCCTACGAGGCAAAGGCCGCAAGTATAGGACCCGAGCTGATGCGCGGTGTCGAGAAGCAGGTAATGCTGCGTCAACTCGACCATCACTGGAAAGAGCACCTCGCGTCAATGGATCATCTGCGCCAGGGCATCGGCTTGCGCTCTTATGCGCAAAAGAATCCGAAGCAGGAATACAAGCGTGAAGCGTTTGAAATGTTTGGCGCCATGCTTGAGCAGGTCAAGTACGACACGATCAGCATCCTGTCGCGAATTCGCATACAAGGCGAGCAGGACCTCGATGAAATGGCGAAGCGCAAGCAAGCCGCCGATAAAATGAAGTTCCAGCATGCAGAAGCGGACGCACTTGGGACGGCCGGGCCGTCAGGATCGACTCCAGGTCCTGCGGAAGCAGCGCCTGCACCGTTCGTTCGTAGCAAACGAAAAGTAGGTCGCAACGAACCTTGCCCCTGCGGTTCTGGCAAAAAGTTCAAGCAGTGTCACGGCAGACTGAACGCGTAGATATTCGATGGATCATTTCAATGTTGCGGCCGGCATTCTCTGCGATAGCAAAGGTCGGGTACTGATTGCAGAGCGCCGGGGAAGCGGGCCGTTTCATGGCTTGTGGGAGTTTCCGGGCGGGAAAATAGCGCCGGGTGAATCGGCTGAGCGGGCCCTGTCCCGGGAGCTTGCCGAAGAACTCGGCATCGAAGTAACCGAGAGCTCGTCGTTCATGAACCTGCGACACGAGTACGACGACCGAATTGTGTCGATCGAGTTCTTTATCGTCAGCCGCTGGAACTGCAAGCCGGTCGGTCGGGAAGGCCAGGAGTTGAGGTGGGTGCCGTCGGAGTTTCTCGATGCTGCGGAACTGTTACCGGCCGACATGCCGGTTGTTGCTGCCCTGCAGCAGCGTCACTAGACGGGTCGCGCAATCAGCAGATAGAAAGCTGGAACGCGACGTCGTTGCTGGTTTGAACGGCTCGCTGCCCGACCGTGGACCACTCCAGAAATCGAATGGTGAATCGATGCTGACTGCCACTGATTTCCGGAAACAGTGCTGAGCTTTTATCAAGGCTAACCCGTAACAGGCGGCAATTGGCATCCTTCTGCATGTTGTGCTGAAACATGCCGTTGGTTGCACAGCGTTCTTTCGGTTGTGCGCTTTCGCGAATCAACCACAAAACTTCACTGACACCGTCGCACAATGGACGTATCGCCTGAATCCATTGAGTCATGTCGGTTTGCCGACGCGCAATCGGTTGTCGAAGCCAATGACTGTACTCGGGAAGATCGAACTCGCAAGTGCCGCCAGGAATCGCACTCCGGTGCTTGATCGCGTTCAGGAAGTGACTGTCTTTAAGTCGCTGTAAGTAACCGGTGCCAATGGACGAAATTTCCTCCCGGCTTGTTGCCAGGTTGTGCATCAGGTTTCCAAGTCGCCCGCCATCAACACCCGTGTGACTTTGAAATCGCTCCAAAGCGCTGATCTGGTGATCGAGCTCGTTCAATACCTCGCTGCGCACATCACCCCGGGAGAGGATTGCCAGAATTTCCAGAAGCGTGGATATCGTTGCCCGGGTCGCCCAATCATCGTCTGTTTCACTGTTTTCCAGCATCGGGTGGTAGAGAAACTCCAGCCGAAGAAAGGTCCGCATGCGCTCCGACAGCGGTTGCTCATAGTGCGCAACCCCCGCGACGGGCGCCGCGGCAATTTTGTCAGCGGGTTTGGCCATCCGTCTATTTTGCTCTACCTGTTGTTGACTGGCAAATCTGCTGATCCGATCAATGTTCCTGGCTGCGCTGGCAGGCTAGAATGCTGACTCGCAAACCAGCAGGCCCGGTAATTGGCTAAACTCCAGATGTCCAAAGCACTCGATACTTCGTCGGCCGGCGTCACTAAGATAGGCTGGGGCCTGCTCCTGCTGTGTGTCGCTGTCGCGTACTGGCCCGGCCTGGGTGGACCGTTTGTGTTCGATGATTTCGCCACGCTCGAGCCGCTCGGAAATTTCGGTGGCATCAGCGACTGGGAATCATTCAAAGCTTACGTGCTGGGAGGTACGGCGGGTCCAACGGGGCGCCCATTGGCCCTGGTGAGTTTCGTCGCGGATGCTCAAACCTGGCCAAGCGATGCATGGCCGTTCAAACGCAGCAACCTGATCATTCACATGATCAATGGCGTCCTGATCGGCCTGTTGATCAGCAAGATCCTGGCAATCCTCGATTTCGAGCGGCAGGATATTCGCTGGATAGCACTCTTGTCCGCTGCGGCCTGGTTATTACATCCATTCCTGGTTTCAACCACCCTTTATGTCGTACAACGGATGGCACAGTTGTCGGCATTGTTCGTAATTGCCGGGCTACTCTTTTACCTCAAAGGCCGACTGCTTGTCTTAACGCGTCCGCATCGCGCCTACCTGATCATGTCCGCGAGTGTTTGCTTGTTTACCTTGATCGGAGTTCTGGCTAAAGAGAATGCAATTCTGTTGCCGCTGCTAATTGGCGTCCTTGAGTGGACGGTGATCGCCAGTCGCGGAGAAAAGCTGGGCGTTCTTAGCCGGCGATTCACGATCTCCTTTCTTATTATTCCGACAACGATCATTTTTACGTATCTTTTCTATTCCGCATTCAGTAGCGACTTTTTTCAGGCCGTTCCGCCACGAGATTTCAGTCTCTACGAGCGGCTGCTCACGCAACCGCGAATTCTCTTCGATTATCTTCAACACTGGTTTGTTCCCAGCTTGTACACGACAGGTGTATTTCAGGATCATTTCATCGCGTCGAAAGGACTGTTATCACCCTATTCCACACTGCTAAGTCTGATTTTTCATGCGATCTTGCTCTCGTTTGCAGTTGTTTATCGAACACGGCGGCCACTATGGTCGTTTTCCATCCTGTTTTTTTACGCCGGTCATCTCCTGGAGTCGACGGTTCTTAATCTTGAACTGTACTTCGAGCATCGCAATTACCTGCCAGCCTGTTTCCTGTTCGTCCCGGTGATCGCAGTCCTGCGGCAATCAATATCAGGACGACAGTTCGTGATGGCGATGATTGGAGTCTTGGTTGTTCTGGCAGGGTTCACACGGTATTCGGCAACCGTCTGGAAAGACTTCCCCGGCATGGTCGAGGCCTCTGCGCGGAAAGCACCGACCTCCGCACGCGCACAGGCGGATTACGCAAAGGACTTGTTTAACGCCGGCCGTTATGAGCAAGCGCTGCGGATTCTCGACGAGGCAATAAAAAATATTCCGCTCGACAAGCCCCATTTGCTGCTGAGTCGCATGACGATGCTCTGTCATCTGGGCATGCTCAGTGAAGCGGAATTCGATCAAACGGCAAAACGCATTTCGAAAACAGTTTACGACCCGCGTCTGATCAGCATATACAATGAGTTCGTAACAACGGCGACTTCGGGTCAGTGCGCCAATCTCAAATTGTCCGACGTTAGAACGATGTTTATGGGCATGCTCGACGTCAAACCCGATACGGACAATTGGCCGGAACGTTTCGCACAGATTCAATATTTTGCAGGATTTGTTGACGCACACGATGGCGAACCGGCGCGGGCGGTTGAAGCATTTGCTGCTGCGATTGAGTCCAGTCCCAGCGCTTACAGGGCATTGAACATGGCGAAAGTACTCGCGACAAATTCCTATTTCGACGAGGCGTTAGTGCTTGCTGAGGCTGCGCGCGCCGAGGTACGTAAAGGCCAGGAGCCGGCTCGGCCGGCGCTCCGCGTTACCGAGGGGCAGATTCGTGAGTTTGAGCGGTTTGTCGAAGCTGACAGGCGCTCGGGATCGTCAACTGACGTTTCAGACGCGACGAACCCGTGATCAGAAGCCGGGTCTCGAAATTCGTCGGGTCATCTTCAGTCGTGATGAGCGCGTGTTGGGGCGCCTTGATTGCGCTGGTTTTTGTCGCTTATTGGCCTGGCCTCAGCGGCCCGTTCATATTCGATGATTTTGGCAGCATAGCGGCACTGGGGAATCGTGGCGGGGTCGTCGACTGGGAAAGCTTCAAGGCGTTTGTCTTTGGTGGTCACAGCGGACCGACGGGGCGGCCGATTTCATTGCTCACATTTCTAATCGATGCGAACAATTGGCCGGCCGACGCGTGGCCGTTCAAGAGAACGAATCTGATCATCCACTGCCTGTGCGGAATTTTCCTTGGATTGTTGACGCAGCGAATCTTGTTGTTGCTCCGATACGATCGCCGCAATGCGCAGCTGTTGGCAATGGTCGCAGCCGCTGTCTGGCTCATGCACCCTTACCTGGTGTCGACCACGTTGTATGTCGTACAGCGCATGGCGCAGTTATCGACATTATTCGTACTCATCGGCCTGTATTTCTACATTCGCGGTCGCGTGCTGCTGCCGGTCAACGCGCGCAGAGCCTATTTCATGATGTCCTCGTCGATCGTCATGTTTACAGGGCTTGCCACGCTATCGAAGGAGAACGGAATCCTGCTTCCGTTGCTGGCAGGTATTCTTGAAGTCACAATCGTTGCAAGTCAGCGCAATACCGCCGGCCGTCTCGATCGTTCCTGGAGTATCATTTTTCTGGTGCTGCCGGCGGCTATTGTTCTTGTGTACCTGGGTGGGCGAGTCTTCCGCGGTGATTTTTTCGACATTGTCCCGCCCCGCGACTTCAGTATTTACGAACGGGCTTTAACTCAGCCCAGAATTCTTTTCGAATACCTGCAGAACTGGTTTATTCCCAAGCTTTACACGACCGGAATTTTTCAGGATCACTTCCCGAAGTCGACCGGCTTGTTTGCGCCGGCGACAACAATTCTCTCGTTGCTGGCGCACATTGGGGTCATCGCCCTCGCAGTTGCGAAGCGACATCGTTGGCCACTGTTCGCTTTTGGCACGTTGTTCTTCTATACCAGCCATTTGCTCGAGTCGACCGTTGTTAATCTCGAACTGTACTTTGAACATCGCAACTATCTTGGCACAGCGTTTTTGTTTCTCTGGCTACTGGCAGCCTTGCATCGCAAGATTTCCGCAACGCGGTTTATCCTGGTTTGCCTTGCGATAACGGGCCTGCTGGGCGGTTTCACTCGGTATTCGGCGTCAGTCTGGTCGAGTTGGCCGAACATGGTTGAAGTCTCTGCACGTAAAGCGCCAATGTCGGAACGCCTGCAGGCGCAGTATTCGGTGCTGCTTTTTCGCGCGGAGAGACGCGCCGAGTCCATTGACGTTCTAAATCGGGCAATCGAACGAATTCCCGGATCCAACGCGCTTTTGCGGGTAAATCGACTCGCATCCCTGTGTCAGATGAACCAGCTATCACCTGCGCAGTTTGACAATGAGGCCTTTACGCTTTCCCAATTGCCCTATGACCCGAGATTGATCAGGGCCTATACGGCCCTGGCGAATAGCGTCGTGAATCGGGAATGTCCCACAATATCGAGCGCTCAGCTTACAAGTCTGTTCACTGGCATGCTCGACGTACCGTTCAATACGATGCCTGGGTCGATACAGTATTCTCAAGTGCAGTATCTTATCGGTTTTGCACACGCGTACTCCGGCCGTTCCGAAGACGCGGTGGCAGCTTTTAATGAGTCGCTCAGCGCAAAACCAGGCGCGAGCCACGCCATGCTGATGGCGGCAGTACTCGCGAGCAATCAATTCGGTGAGGAGGCGCTTGAGTTCTCAAGGATCGCGTTGGCCGATCTAAATGCAGCAAGCGAGTCCGGAGTGGCCGTGGCACCTGTTAGCGAATCCGATATTCGAGAGTTTCAGCGGCGAGTTCGCGCCGATATTAATGCAGCGAACGAAGCCGATACTGCTCGTGAAGAGCGATAACCTGTTCTTTCAGGTGCGCAATATCTGAGTCGTTGCGGATAATGTCGTCGGCAATAGCCAGTCGTTCTTCACGGCTTGATTGCGATGCAATTATTCGTTTTGCTTCCTCAACACTTCCCGAGTCTCGCTGCAAAAGCCGCTCGATTTGCAAATGTTCCTCGCAATCCACGACAAGAACCCGATCAACAAATTGTCGCAACGCCGAGTTGACGAGCAAGGGTACGGCAATGATCTGGTACGGGCCGGAATGTAGTGCGGACTGTCTCCGAACTTCGGCGCCAATTCTGGGGTGAAGTATCGTTTCAAGATCGGCCCGCGCCTTGTTGTCACGAAAAACGATGTTGCGCAACACGTTTCGTTCAAGTTTGCCCGATTCGGCAATGACTTCGTCGCCAAAACGCTCGTGTATTTCCTGCAGCGCTGGCTGTCCGGGTTCGACGACTTGTCTCGCAATGATGTCGGTATCAATCACGGCTACGCCAAGTTCCGCAAACAGGTTGCTGACCGTCGTCTTACCGCTGGCAATGCCACCGGTCAGCCCGATTTTCAGCGGCTGGTTTTCAGGTTCGGAATTCTTCAAAACATTAAGTCGAGGTACGCATTGGTGATCCTGTCGCCCCACAGCAGGGTGACCCATCCGGCTGCAGCGAGATAGGGGCCGAAAGGTATGGGTATGTTGCGGTCCCTGCCGCGCGCAACAATCAATGTGATGCTGATCACAGCACCGATAAATGCCGACATCAGGATAATTATCGGGAGTTTCTGCCAGCCCAGCCAGGCGCCGAGTGCTGCCAGAAGTTTGAAGTCGCCGTAGCCCATGCCGTCTTTGCCTGTGACCAGCTTGAAGGCCCAGTAGACACTCCACAAAGACAAGTAACCGGCCATCGCTCCAACAATCGCATCGACCGGGCTGATAAACAGAGTGGTACTGCCCTGCACCGGGTGAAACAGGCTCATCGCGAGACCTAGCCACATCAACGGCAAAACGATCGAGTCCGGAATCAATTGCGTATCGGCGTCAATCATCGTGATGGGTACGAGCGTAATTGTCAGTGCGACAGCCATCAACGCTTCCCAGCCGGGACCGAAGTGCCAGGCACAGACAGCAGCGAGCAGGGCGGTCGACAACTCGACGAGCGGGTATCGCGCCGAGATCGGCGTCTTGCATGTGGCGCAACGGCCACGCAACAGAAGGTAGCTGATAACCGGCACATTCTGAATTGCCGTGATGAGTGAACCGCAAGACGGACATCGGGAACGCGGCACGATAAGGTCGAATCGGCCCTCCGGCATTTCATGCTCGGGCGGCGTGTTGATGAGTTCATCCGCTTGTGCACGCCAGTCACGCTCCATCATGATTGGCAAGCGGTGAATGACGACGTTCAGAAAGCTGCCGATTAACAGTGTAAAAGCGAAAACGGCGCCGGTGAATATCGGCGCGGACTCGCTCATCAGATCAAGCATGACGGGTCTCCATTACCTGCGTCGGCAAACAAAAACGGCGTTCGGAGTGTCCTCCGAACGCCGTGTCTTTGCAAACCGGCCGCCGTGGATTATACGACAGCGCCGAGCTTGAAGATGGGAAGGTACATTGCGACGACCAGGCCGCCAACAAGTACACCGAGGATTGCCATAATCATCGGTTCCAGCAGGCTGGACAAATTGTCTACGGCGTCATCGACGTCGGCTTCATAGAAATCGGCGACCTTGCCCGACATTTCGTCGAGTGAACCGGATTCTTCGCCGACTGCAATCATTTGAATGACCATGTTCGGAAAAAGGTCAGTGTTTTCCATCGCTTGTTGCAAGCGCTGACCGGTTGCGACTTCATCGCGCATTTGCATAACGCCAGTTTCATAAACGATGTTGCCCGTAGCACCTGCGACCGATTCCAATGCCTCTACCAACGGTACGCCGGCGGCAAACATTGTGGACAGGGTTCGCGAGTAGCGTGCGATCGCGGCCTTTTGCAGAATAGGCCCAATAATCGGTGTTTTCAGCATTGCCCTGTCCAATGCCTGCCGGAGTGGGCGGGATCGTTTATAGAAATACAGGAACGTTGCCACCATGCCGCCGACAACGACAACAATGTAAAAGCCTTTCGATCGCACAAACGCGGATAGGTCGATGACCATTCGCGTAAATGTAGGCAGGTCGGCGCCGAAGCCTTTGAAAAGGTCTTCGAATGACGGAATTACAAAAATCAACAGAATGGTGGTAACGATGAATGCGACAACCAGAACCGCGGCCGGATAGGTCAAGGCCTTCTTGATCTTTTTCTTGATAGCCTCAGTTTTTTCTTTATAGGTAGCAATCTTGTCAAGCAATGATTCCAATGCACCGGCTTGCTCACCAGATTCCACCAGGTTGACGAACAAGTCGTCAAAGTAGAGTGGCTGCTTCGCCAGTGCTTCAGCCAGCGAGCTACCGCCTTCAACGTCGCCTTTTATCGAAAGGATCAATTTCTGCATCGCAGCGTTTTCATGACCGTTGCCGACAATTTCGAATGCCTGAACGAGCGGAATACCCGCCGCGAGCATGGTTGCGAGCTGGCGGCTGAAAATCGAAATATCACCACTGGTGATTTTGCTCTTGCCAGCAAACAGGCCCTGGCTTTGCTTCCTGATGCGAGTCGGAACGACGCCCTGGCGCCGCAAGTCGGCCCGGACCGTCGCCTCATCGTTGGCGAGGCTCTTGCCCTTGATTTTCTTGCCGTTTCGGTCGGTTCCTTCCCACACAAACGGCGTGCTTACTACTGCTGAATTAGCCATCTCTTTCGTCCAATTAGTCCGCTAAGACCTGCAAATATCTACTCAATGGTAACCCGATTGATCTCCTCAAGGCTGGTAACCCCGTCCTTGACTTTGTTCAATCCGGCACGACGCAAATCAATGACCCCCTCTTTGGCCGCCTGATCCGCGATCTGCATCGCGTTGCCGCCCTCCATTATTATTCGGCCCATGGCTTCAGACACCTCCATTACCTGGAATATGCCCAGCCGGCCTTTGTAGCCTGCATTGCAGGATTTGCATCCCTTCGGTCCAAATATTGTCAAACCGGCGTCCAGCTCTTTATCCGTAAAGCCTTCTTTCGCCAGCGCCTCTCTTGGGATCTCCTTGACCTCCTTGCAGCTGTCACACAATCGCCGTGCCAGGCGCTGAGCGATGATCAGGCTGATAGAGGTCGCAATAGCGTAGGGCTTAACGCCCATGTCAACCATGCGAGTCAGTGTCTTGGGCGCATCATTGGTATGCAGTGTCGACAATACCAGGTGGCCCGTTTGTGCGGCTTTGATCGCAATTTCTGCGGTTTCGAGGTCACGAATCTCACCGACCATGATGATGTCCGGATCCTGGCGCAGGAAGGCCTTCAACGATGACGCGAATGTCAGTCCGACTTTCGGATTCACGTTGACCTGGTTGATGCCGGGCAGGTTAATTTCCGCCGGGTCTTCCGCTGTCGAAATATTGCGGTCTTCGGTATTGAGAATATTCAGCCCCGTATACAGCGATACCGTCTTACCGGAACCCGTCGGGCCGGTGACGAGGATCATGCCGTAGGGCTTGGCCAGGTGCTTTTCATAAAGCTCTCGCTGGTGATCTTCGTAACCGAGCATTTCAATACCCAGCTTGGCACTGGATGGGTCAAGAATACGCAGTACGATCTTCTCGCCGAACAGCGTCGGACAGGTGTTGACACGAAAATCGATCGCGCGGTTCTTGGAAAGACGCATCTTGATGCGCCCGTCCTGAGGAACGCGGCGCTCGGCGATATCCATTCGCGACATGACTTTGAGCCGGGCACAGACTTTGTTTGCCAGGATCACCGGCGGTTTGGCGACCTCTGACAGGACACCGTCCAGTCGCGTGCGGACCCGGAATATTTTTTCGTAGGGTTCGAAGTGGATGTCGGACGCGCCGCGCTTGATTGCGTCAAGCAACACCTTGTTTACAAACCGGACAACCGGGGCGTCTTCAACATCGTCGCGATGATCGTCTTCCTGCTCCTCGTTTTCACTCGCGATGTCGAGATTCTCGAGGTCGAAATCGTCATCGTCGCCGAGACCGGACATGCTGGTATCGACGGCTTCGATTGCTTTGGTAATCCGATCTTCAAGCTTGTCCTGCTCGACCACCACCGGGTCAATGCGAAGGCTGGTCGCGAACTTGATGTCGTCGATGGCCTGCAGGTTGGTTGGGTCGGAAATGCCCAGGAATATCCGCTGGCCTCGTTTTACCAGCGGCAGTACGCGGTGTTTGTTGATGAGTTTCTGGTCAACCGCCCGAATGACGTCGAGGTCTATTTCAACGGCATCGAGATCCAGCAGTGGCACGCCAAACTCATGAGAGGCGGCGACAGCGATGGCCCTCGCTTCCGCGAGTTCTTCGCTGACCAGGTAGGCGATGAGTGGCTGTTTGGCTTCTCGGGCGGCTTCTGTGGCTTGCTGAAGCTGCTCTTCGGAGATAATACCGTCCTGTACCATGCGCCTGGGCAGGCCTGCGAGACTGGATTGTGAAGCCGTAACCGCCATAAAAGTCAGTGCTGTTGTGATTCTTTGAGCTTCACAGTCTCACTGATCCAAGTCCCCGATTCAACTGGATTTTGTGCTGCTGTTCACAGTTACGGAAATTGATTAAGTAAAACGCTGAAAATGCCACGAATCCTGAGGATCCAGCCGCGAATCGGTCAGCCTACGGGCGGCAAACGGACGGCATGTAGCGTGAATCGAGTGTCGATGCAATATACGCAGCACTATTGCCACCGCCGTCGGACATCAATACCGCACCGCCGCCTGGCGCAGGCGCTTGCCCGCATCGCCAGACAACGCCATTGCTGGGTGTCACATAGGGCGTGAACGAAATGACATCCCCGAAGACGTTCGCATTAACGGAATTTCCCAATGTAACGTCCACACGGCCATTGGTAATGTCGATTTGCGAGACGTAGGTGCCCTGGTTGTCGGTCGCCACAGCGGACAATCCGGCTTCCTGGCGCCCGGCGGGCGGCAATCCGAAGCTATTGAAATAGTCGACGACCGGCGTTTTGACATGGGCCGCCATGTTGAGCGCTTCCGCGACCTGGGTTCTTACCGTATAGGTTTGGTACGTTGACAATGCCAGTGACGCCAGGATGCCGATTATCGCAACAACGATCATCAGCTCAATCAAAGTGAAACCCTGCTGGAATTTGCCGTTTGCATCACTCATTGCCGTATCCTGATCTGGTCGCCTGTCAAAAAAAAGCCCCGGCGTGCCGGGGCTTTTACGTTTAGCACGCTTGGTTAAGTCTAACCAGCAGGGGCTAGCGGCAAGTTGCCGGGCGATGCCTGGCGACAACCGAACCCTGAGCAGAAGGACATGACCAGATTACGCTACCCGATGCCTGGACTGCCGAAAGGATCAACGTGTCTCCAGCGAGGTCTGTGTGTGCGTCGTTGCCGTAGGTAATCGTCAGTACACCACTGGCGTTGCTGATCGATGACGTGTACTTGCCGTTGATGCTGGCTGCAAGCGCAAGGCCTGCAACTGCGTTATCGGTCGGGAAAGTGCCGCGGTCCATAGCGTATTCACTGACAGCCGCTTTCGCGCCACCCGCCAGTGTCAGGCCTTCAGAAACCTGCGCACGGATCGTGTAGTCCGAATAAGCCGGAATAGCGATGGCCGCCAGGATACCGATGATCGCGACAACGATCATGAGTTCGATAAGTGTAAAACCTTGTTGCTTCTTCATTTGTAATCTCCAGAAAAATCCTGCGAATCAAAATCGAACGGCGTATACCGCCTGTACGATTGACAAAGCAAGCGTCGTGCCAATTTGGAGAAGTATTTCATAAACATTTGATTTTAGAAGACTAATCTGTGGCATATCACCATAATCCGCGTCGGCGATAGGTGACAAAACGGTCGCTCGATTGTCACTTTCTGGTCGCTAAGTGACAATTTTTGTCAGTCAATGCCCAGTTTCTTGATCCGATAACGCAGCTGACGAAACGTAATGCCGAGAAGTTTTGCGGCCGCCGTCTTGTTATAGCGGGTCTTTTCAAGCGCTTGCACGATAGCCTGTCGCTGCACATCCTCGACCTGGTCGCCCAGCCTGGCCGCACCGACGGTGCTAGCCGACTCAGCGGTGTCCCGCATGTGCAGATCCGAGGCGCTGATCGTTCCGCTCGTACACAGTGTGACCGCTCGCTCGAGCATGTTTTCCAGTTCGCGCACATTGCCCGGAAAGGCATAACCGAGCAGCGCAGCGCGAGCATCCTCATTCAGGGTCGCTTTTGCGTTCAGGCGGGAAAGAATGTGATCAGCGAGCATCAGCACATCGTCGCTACGATTGCGCAAGGCCGGTACATGAATCTCGATCACGTTGATACGGTAGTAGAGGTCTTCGCGAAACTCGCCGGCAGCGACCATATCCGACAGGTTCCTGTGCGTCGCTGACAACACCCGGACATCGACCGCCGACTCTTTCGAGGCGCCAACTGCGCGGACGGTCTTTTCCTGGATGACGCGCAAGAGCTTGACCTGCATTGCCAGCGGCAAGTCGGCAATCTCGTCGAGGAAAAGGGTACCGTTCTCGGCACACTGGAACAGGCCGACTTTGTCATTGATAGCGCCGGTGAAACTGCCCTTGCGATGGCCAAAGAACTCACTTTCCATCAATTCGGCCGGAATCGCGCCGCAGTTAACGGGGACGAAAGGGGCGGCGGCGCGCGGTCCGCTTTCATGAATCAGCCTGGCAACCAGCTCCTTGCCAGTGCCCGACTCGCCGCTGATATGCACCGGTGCCTGGGAACGCGCGACACGGTCAATCATGCCACGCAGTTTCTGCATATTGGGCGAATCGCCCAGCAACTGAGATTCCTGGTCCGCTTCCGTATTGATCCGCAGCGCATTGTCGACAATCTTGCGCAGGTTGCCCAGATCGAGGGGCTTTGAGATGAAGTCGAACGCGCCGAGTTTCAGCGCCTGCACGGCGGTTTCAACATTACCGTGGGCGGTAATCACGGCAACCGGCAGTCCCGGCGTGTTCGTCTGGATCCATTCAACCAGTTCGAGACCGTCACCGTCTGGCAGGCGCATGTCGGTCAGGCAAATATTGAACGAGTGCTTGCCCAGCAGCTTTTTTGCGCCGGAGACATCGACGGCAGCTGTCGTTCGCAGTCCCATGCGTCCGAGCGTGAGACTCAGGAGTTCACAGATGTCGGGCTCATCGTCAATTATCAAGGCATGCGGTTGGTTCATTCGGTGTCCTGTGCGTCCCATCGGTCGGGATCTGAAAACACGATGCGAAAGATACTGCCTCCGCCGGGACGGTCAAGGTAAACCAGCGAGGCACGATTGAGGTCGCACAGTTCCCTGGATATATAGAGTCCCAATCCGGTGCCGCCCGAGCGTGCGGTGAAAAACGGTTCAAAGATCTGGTCAGCAGTGGCCTGGTCGACGCCGAGTCCGGAATCAAGCACCTCGATATACGGACGTCCCTGGCCCTGCGTACGACCCGCCTGGATTTCCACCAGGATGCCACCGGTTTCGCTGGCATACTTGACCGCGTTGTCACAGAGATTCCACAACACCTGGTGCAGGTGGCCCGGGTCCATGCGGGCTTCCAGTTCAGCGGGGACATCGCCGACGGTCAGTTCACCCTCCTGCAATTCAAGCGTGCGCGTGAACTCTTCGACGAAATTCGCGAGCCAGGTTCTCAGTGCAAATCGCTCCGGCCGGCTCGATTCCCGCCTTGAGAGCT
Organism: uncultured bacterium; assembly: GCA_963976365.1. Lineage (GTDB taxonomy): Bacteria > Pseudomonadota > Gammaproteobacteria > Steroidobacterales > Woeseiaceae > UBA1847. The sequence continues at coordinate 222,862 of CAXBKH010000002.1, forward strand.
GCAAAACATTGTCGATGATATGACTGACACGACTCGAGTGCGTCTGGATGATTTCGGTCAAACGGACGTCGTCTGGCGTCAGCGCACTGGACTCACCCAGTAATTGTGCCGCGTGACTCATGGCGCCGACAGGGTTGCGAATTTCATGCGCAATACTGGCACTCAAGCGTCCGAGCGACGCCAGCTTCGATTGCTGAACGCGGGCATTAATCAGGCTGACGTCCTCCAGGAAAATCATGATCGGGCCGCTACGCTGCCCGTCCTTACCCAGGGGTGCAATGTGTGCCGTCACCCTTGTGATATCGCCGCCGGTTGTCAGCGTGAACTCATGGTGTGATGACACTGCCACGTTGTTTCGCCACGCGACAATGTGGTCGGCGAGCGGCTGGAAGAGATTCGCAAAGGGTGTGCCGGCGCGCACGTCGTCGAGACCCAGCAATCGCATGGCAGAACTGTTGATCAGCCGCACCTCGTCACCGCTATCGACAACGACGATGCTTTCACGCAAGTGCTGCACGATGTATTGATTGAGCTCGGACAGGTTCTTGAGATCGACGCCGAACTGACGAGCGAGCGCTTCACTCGCCTGAATGCTTCTCGCCAGCGGTTGCGCTGCCAATGCGATGGCGAAAATTATGCCGCTCAGGATCCCTGCGGCGGGGTAATTGATCGGTGCGGCGAGGCCCGAGAATTGCGACAGCGCCTGTTGCCCCAAAATAGCGAACGTCGCGAGCGCCGCCAGGATCAACGGGTATCGCGGCGGCAACACAAGGCTGCCGGCACCGACGAATATGACCAGGAGGCCGCCAATACCGCTCGAAACGCCGCTGCTGGCGTGCATCATCAGGACAATGGCCAGAATATCGATGACGACTTGCGCGGTTGCCAGCACGCTTGCCGCAAGAGCCCGCTGCCGAAGCAATAGTGCGGAAAGGATGGCGAAGACCAGGTAGCTCGACACCGTCGTGACATACAGGACCGGATTCGCATGGCCAAAGAATCGTGGTTCTGTTCGAACCATGAACAAGGCGATCAGAGATACGCCGATGAGGAGCCGAAAAATGTTCAGGGTACCGAGAACTCGCCAAGTCAAGTCCGGTTCTTCAATGGCTTTTTGCAGCAAGGCGTCGCGGCTGCTGCGGAAGGTCCGCTTCACTGGCGCCTCGTTTTGTGCCTGATCCATGCGCGAATTGTAGACTGAATATGGACATGGGTCCCGCAAACCGACAAAATACGGCGACATTTTCGCGATAAGGCGAAAATTCCTCTTTCCAACAAAAGAAATCTCAATGAATCTTCACGAATATCAATCGAAGCGATTGTTCGCTGACTACGGCATCGTCGTGCCGCGCGGTAAACCGGCCCATTCGCCCGAGGCGGCGGTCAGTGCGGCCAAAGAACTCGGCGGCAAACTCTGGGTCGTCAAGGCGCAGGCACACACGGGCGGTCGCGGTAAAGCAGGCGGCGTCAAACTTGCCAGGACCCTGGATGAGGTACGGCAATTTGCCGATGAAATGCTGGGCATGACGCTGGTCACTTACCAGACTGGCCCGACCGGCCTGCCCGTTAGCGTCGTTTACGTTGAGGAAGGTTCAGAGATCGACCGCGAGCTGTATCTCAGCATGCTGGTCGATCGCGAGGTCAGTCGTATTTCGTTTATTGCCTCGGCTGCCGGCGGCATGGATATCGAAAAAGTCGCAGCGGAGACGCCGGAAAAGATATTTTCCGTTGCCGTGGCGCCCGATGCGGGCCTGCAGGACTACCAGGCGCGTCAACTCGCGTTCGGACTCGGGCTCGACAAAAAGCAGGTGCGCCAGTTTGGCGACCTGGTCAAGAAGCTCTACCAGCTCTATATTGACACCGACGCAAGCCTGATCGAAGTGAATCCGCTCATTACCAATAAGGCAGGCGATATCATCGCTTTGGATGGCAAGATCAATATCGACGGCAGCGCGTTATTCCGCCAGACGAAGATTGCCGAGTTGCGCGACCCGTCTCAGGAAGACGAGGCCGAACGTAAAGCCGCCGAACACGACCTCAACTACGTGTCGCTCGATGGAAACATCGCCTGCATGGTTAACGGTGCCGGCCTCGCGATGGCGACCATGGACCTGATCAAGTTGCACGGTGGCGAACCGGCAAACTTCCTCGACGTTGGCGGTGGCGCAACTGCTGATCGAGTTGCAGCCGCCTTCAAGCTGATTCTGTCTAACGAAAATGTGTCCGCGATTCTCGTCAATATTTTTGGCGGTATCGTACGTTGCGACCTTATCGCCGAGGGAATTATCAGTGCGGTTAAGGAAGTCGGTGTCGAAGTGCCGGTCGTCGTTCGCCTTGAAGGCACCAACGTAACAAAGGGACGCGAGCTGCTGGCAGACAGCGGACTCGACATCATCGCCGCCGAGGATCTCACCGACGCAGCCCGCAAAGCCGTTGCTTCGGCAGCCTGACGAGTAGTTTTTAATGAGTGTATTGGTAAACAAAGACAGCAAGATCCTGTGCCAGGGCATCACCGGCAACCAGGGGTCATTTCACACCGAGCAGTGCATCGAATACGGCACGAAAGTTGTTGCCGGTGTCACGCCGGGCCGCGGCGGTCAGGATCACCTGGGCGTTCCGGTTTTCAACACCGTTCGCGACGCCGTTAAAGAAACCGGCGCGGATGTCAGCATGATTTACGTGCCACCACCGTTCGCGGCCGATGCAATCCTCGAAGCGGCCGACGGCGGCGTTAAGCTGATTGTCTGCATCACCGAAGGCATTCCGGTGAATGACATGGTTAAGGTTAAGTCCGCGCTGCGCGACCATGACTGCCGCCTGATTGGGCCAAACTGCCCGGGTATCATTACTCCGGACGAATGCAAAATCGGCATCATGCCCGGCTTTATCCACAAGAAGGGCCGTATTGGCGTCGTCTCGCGGTCCGGGACCCTGACGTATGAGGCGGTCTACCAGACGACGACCAATGGTCTCGGTCAAAGCACCTGCATCGGCATCGGCGGCGATCCGGTGCGCGGTATGAATTTCATCGATTGCCTCGAGCTGTTCCAGGCCGACCCGGATACCGACGGCATCATCATGGTCGGCGAGATCGGCGGCACGGATGAGGAGGCGGCCGCCGAGTTCATCCAGAGCAATGTCAGCAAGCCGGTCGTTGCCTATATCGCCGGAGTAACCGCGCCGCCGGGCAAGCGCATGGGCCATGCCGGCGCCATTATCGCCGGCGGCAAGGGGACGGCTGACGACAAGTTTGCGGCACTGGAAAAAGCCGGTGTTGCCACCGTTCGATCACCGGCTGAGCTCGGGTCGAAGATGCAGGAAATCATCGGCTGAGTATGGGCCAATCGGTCAAAGTCGCACTCGCGCAACTGGATCTTGCGGTTGGCGATGTGGCCGGGAATACCGCGAAGCTTATTGACTACGCCAGTCGCGCGCGCGATCGATTGCGCGCTGACCTTGTCGTGTTTCCCGAGTTAAGTATCTGCGGCTATCCACCGGAAGACCTGCTGCTGCATACCGGTCTGCGCCACAAGGTCGAGAACGCGCTGGCCGAGATTCGTGCGGCGGCCAATGGTATCGCCGTGGTCGTTGGATTTCCGGAGTATGTCGACGACAAGATTTACAATGCATGCGTCGTGTTGCGAGACGGCGCAGTTCTCGCTCACTACAGGAAACTGCTGTTACCGAACTACTCGGTGTTCGACGAAAAGCGTTACTTTACGCCGGGCAAGCAGGCCGCAGTATTCAAAATCAACGGTATTCGGATTGGTCTCAACATTTGTGAAGATGTCTGGGGAGCCGCTCCTATGCAGGCGAGCCGATCTGCTGGCGCCGAATGCGTTGTCGTCATCAATGGCTCGCCCTTCGAATTGCACAGCCAGTCGAAACGCGAAACGGAAATGCGACGCCGAATCGCCGACAATCAAATACCCGTCGTTTACGTCAACATGGTCGGTGGCCAGGATGAGCTGGTTTTTGACGGCGGCTCGTTTGTCATGGACTCCGAGGGTGAAGTGGGATTTCGTGCGCCGTCGTTCGACGAAGGACTGCATGCAGTGACACTGCATGCCACCTCGCGGGGCGTTGAACCCGAGCGCGGTGAGTGCGCCAACGAGCCGGAAACCGAGGCGAAAGTGTACAAGGGACTGGTCACCGGAACGCGTGACTATATTCAGAAGAACGGATTCCCCGGCGTAATACTCGGTTTGTCAGGCGGGATTGACTCGGCACTGGTTGCGACGATCGCCTGCGACGCGATCGGAGCCGACAAGGTACGTGCCGTCATGATGCCGTTTCGTTACACGTCGACGATGAGCCAGGAAGATGCCGCGAAGCAGGCGGCATCGCTTGGTATTCGCTACGACGTAATTCCGATCGAGCCGATTTATGCGGCAACAATCCGGCAGCTGGATGCCGTACTTGGCGAGCGCGAAGCCGATTCGACGGAAGAAAATATTCAGGCGCGGTGTCGCGGCATGCTGCTGATGGCCATTTCGAACAAGACCGGACGCATGTTGCTGACAACCGGCAACAAGAGTGAAATGGCGGTCGGCTATGCAACGCTATACGGGGATATGGCCGGCGGTTTCGCGCCGATCAAGGATTGCACCAAGACGATGGTGTATCGCCTTGCCCGCTATCGCAATGAACTCGGCGCGGTCATTCCCGAACGTGTAATCACGCGCGAGCCGTCAGCGGAGCTCCGACCCGATCAGAAAGACAGCGATTCGCTGCCGGATTACGACGTGCTCGATCCCATACTCGAGGCATTTGTTGTCGACGATCTATCGGTGGCCGAAATCATGGCGCGTGGCTTTGACCGCGATACGGTCACACGTATTCTGGAAATGGTGAAGCGTAACGAGTACAAGCGCCGCCAGGCGCCGCCCGGCATTCGAATCAGTGGCCGGGCATTCGGTCGTGACTGGCGCTATCCGATTACCTCGGGTTACAAGTTCCCGCTCAAGGACTAACTGTCGTCAGGGAAGTTCGTTTCCAGAACGCGTCTTGCGTCCGCCGCCAGGTCATCCATACCCATCCGCTCATAGGCTTCAGCCATGATTCTGAGTGAGGTCGCATTGCCACTGGCGCCGTTGTAAGACTCAAGCGCACTTTTCGCCCGGTTGGCCGCGGCGACGTACGCGCCGCGCCTCAGGTAGTAATCGGCGACGTGATTCTCATAGGCGGACATGCGGTCCTTGATCGCAATCATGCGCTGTTCTGCATCGGCTGCGTATTCGCTGGTCGGATATCGCTCAACCAGTCGCCGCAATGCGCTATAGGCCAGATCGACTTCGATCGGCGGGCGAGTCGTTATGTCACGCTTGAACCAGCGCTCCAGGAAACCGGCATCGGGTTCGTAGTACGACAAGCCTTTTATATAGAGTGCATAGTCAACCCGCGGGTGTGTCGGATTCTCGCGCATAAACGTGTCGGCCGTTTCGATCGCCTGTTCGCGTTGGCCGCTCTGATAATAAGCGTGCAACAACTCAAGCTGAATCTGCCGGGACAGGTCACTGAAGGGATAGCGTGCCTGGATGGCCTCGAAAATCTGGATACCCTTGCGGTAGTTCTTGCGCGCGATCGACAGCTGCGCCGTTTCATAGGCGTCGGTGATGTTCTGTACTTCAGTCTGAATTTCGTCCTGGCCGGCGCAGGCAAGCAGGCTGCCGCACATTATTGCGATCAGCGCCCAGCGCGTTTTCGACACAAAGTCAGGATTAAGCATTTGATTACGTTGCATACTGTCGTCTTTCAAGGCGTGCCACGGCGACCATCAGGGCGCTTCAAGGTCGGCGAGTATACCGTAAACTAGGGTCCAGTCATGAGCGCCGAAAAACAAATTGTCACGATTCCGGAAGAGTTCGCCGGCCTGAGGTTGGACCAGGCGCTGGCGAAGATGTTTCCGGAATATTCCCGGAGCCGGTTGAAGGACTGGTTGCTCGCTGGCGCGATCGCTGTGGAAGGCGGACCGAAGCGACCAAAGGATGCTGTTTCCGGTGGCGAGACGGTGACATTCGAGCCCCAGGCCGAGGCCGCAGTTTCGGCCGAGGCCGAACCGATGGCACTCGATCTCGTGTTCGAAGACGATGATCTGCTGGTCGTCAATAAAGCCGCGGGCCTGGTCGTCCATCCGGGGGCCGGCAACCCCGCAGGAACCTTGATGAATGGCCTGTTGCACCATGTCACAGCGCTTGAGGAGGTACCAAGGGCCGGCATTATTCATCGACTCGACAAGAACACCAGCGGCTTGCTACTGGTTGCAAAAAACCTGACCGCACACACGGCATTGGTGCGCTTGCTGGCCGAACGCGAAATCGAGCGTCATTACCTGGCCGTCTGCAATGGCGAATTGACCGGCGGCGGCACCATACGTGAGCCGATCGGCCGTCACCCGGTGGATCGCAAGCGCCAGAGTGTGCAGCAAAACGGCAAGCCCGCGGTCACGCATTACACGGTCAAGGAGCGCTTTGCCGGATTCACCTACGTCGATGTGAAACTCGAAACCGGCCGTACACACCAGATTCGGGTGCATTTCGCCCACCGTCGCCATGCGCTGGTCGGCGATCCGACCTATGGCGGTCGCCTGGCGTTACCGAAAGGAGCATCCGAGGAAGTCATCCAGGTCTTGCGCCATTTCAAACGCCAGGCCTTGCACGCCACGCGGCTGGCATTCGTACATCCGGTGAGCCAGGAATCGCTTGAGTTTGAGGTGGCGCCGCCGGAGGATTTTCAGCACCTTATCGATACCTTGCGGCAGGGCAGTGCCCGTGGATAGCTGGATCGCCGCCGAGTGGCCGGCGCCCAGGCTTGTGGTCGCAGGCACGACGCTGCGCGGCGGGGATTTCGAGGGGCTGGGGCTCGAAGGCGAACCGTGCTGGCTGCAACAGGTTCATGGTGCCCGAATTGTCCAGGCCGGACACTATGAGACGCCGCCACAGGCCGACGGGTCGGTCAGCTTTGCTCCGGACCGGGTTTGTGTCGTCCGCACGGCCGATTGCCTGCCGGTCCTGCTGTGCAATCAGACCGGCAGCGTCGTCGCTGCGGCACATGCAGGCTGGCGCGGCCTGGCGGCGGGCGTCATTGAAAACGCAGTGGCCGGTATGGAAGTTGATGCGACGACGGTAATGGCCTGGCTGGGGCCGGCCATTTCCCAGCCATCCTTCGAGGTTGGCGATGAAGTCAGGGCTGAATTCATGTCCCATAACGCGGCCGATTCGGCGTTTTTCGAGCGCAACGCCCGGGGTCGCTGGCAAGCTGATCTGTACGCCCTGGCACGTCGGCGCCTGGTGGACGCGGGCGTGCTGCAGGTCTACGGTGGTGGTTATTGCACCTACCGGGATCAGGCGCGATTCTATTCCTACCGTCGTGACCCGGGGTGCGGCCGCATGGTGAGTTTTGTAAGCCGAGCCACCCCTTGAAATCGACCCTTAAGGGCCAATTTATGGTGGCAATTCAGGGTTTAGCCGCTTAGCGGCACAGGTAGAGCAATGCGATCAGACAAACTAACAAGCAAATTTCAACTGGCACTGGCCGATGCCCAGTCCCTGGCGGTTGGTCAGGATCACCAGTTCATCGAGCCCGCCCACGTTCTGGTTGCCTTGCTCGACCAGCAAGGTGGCAGTGTCCGGGGCGTATTGACCAAGGCCGGCGTCAAGGTGAACCTGCTGCGTTCGCAGCTCGGCGATGCGATTGACCGGATGCCGAAAGTCGAAGGCTCGGGTGGCGATGTGCACATCAGCAACGAGCTGACAAAGCTGTTCAACATGACGGACAAGTTGGCTCAGCAACGCAATGACCAGTTTATTTCGAGCGAGTTGTTCTTGCTGGCTGCTATGGATCCGAAGTCGCCCCTGAAATCGCTGCTGGAGCAGGCAGGTGCCGTCAAGGGTGCGATTGAAATCGCGATCGACGAATTGCGGGGTGGACAGCAGGTAAACGATCCGAACGCTGAAGATTCACGGCAGGCACTCGAGAAGTTCACGATCGATCTCACGGAGCGTGCAGAGCAGGGCAAGCTGGATCCGATTATCGGACGCGACGACGAGATTCGTCGCACGATCCAGATACTGCAGCGTCGCACGAAGAACAACCCGGTGCTGATCGGTGAGCCCGGTGTCGGAAAGACGGCCATTCTCGAAGGACTGGCCCAACGAATTGTCAACAATGAGGTGCCCGAGGGACTACGCGGCAAGCGGATCCTGTCACTCGACATGGGCGCGTTGATTGCCGGCGCAAAATTTCGCGGTGAGTTTGAGGAGCGCCTGAAAGGCGTGCTCAATGACCTGGCAAAACAGGAAGGACAGGTCATCCTGTTTATCGACGAGTTACACACGATGGTCGGTGCGGGTAAGGCCGAAGGGTCGATGGACGCCGGCAATATGCTCAAGCCAGCACTGGCACGCGGTGAACTGCATTGTGTCGGCGCGACAACGCTGAATGAGTATCGCCAGTATCTTGAAAAAGATGCAGCACTTGAACGTCGATTCCAGAAAGTACTGATTGAAGAACCCACGGTGGAAGACACGATCGCGATTTTGCGCGGTCTCAAGGAACGCTACGAGGTCCACCATGGTGTTGAGATTACCGACCCGGCGATTGTCGCCGCAGCGACCTTGTCCCATCGTTACATCAGTGACCGCCAGCTGCCTGACAAGGCCATCGATCTTATCGACGAAGCCGCGTCGCGTATTCGAATTGAGATCGACTCCAAACCGGAGGCAATGGATCGGCTCGAACGTCGCATCATTCAGCTCAAGATTGAACGCGAAGCGTTGAAAAAGGAATCGGATGATGCCTCCGCGAAGCGCTTGACCGACATTGAATCGCAGCTCGGCGACCTGGAACGGGAATTCGCAGACCTTGAAGAGATCTGGAAGGCAGAGAAGTCGGCGATGCAGGGCGCAACGCACATAAAAGAGGAACTCGAACGAGCGAAGCTGGAACTTGAAACAGCGCACCGCGCAAACGACCTCGCACGAATGTCAGAGCTGCAGTACGGGCGCATTCCCGAGCTTGAAAAGCAACTCGCAGATGCGATGCAGGCAGACCAGAAAGAGAACACGCTGCTGCGGAACAATGTCACCGATGAAGAAGTCGCCGAGATCGTGTCCAAGTGGACGGGTATTCCGGTCAGCAAAATGCTCGAGGGCGAAAAAGACAAGCTCCTGCAGATGGAGTCGGTCGTGGAGAAGCGTGTTGTTGGGCAGCATGAAGCAGTCACGGTGGTGGCCAACGCGATTCGACGCTCTCGAGCCGGCTTGTCCGACCCGAAGCGCCCGATCGGCTCGTTTCTTTTCCTGGGACCGACGGGTGTCGGTAAGACCGAACTGACAAAAGCACTCGCTGACTTCATGTTCGACACGGACGAGGCAATGGTGCGACTGGATATGTCGGAATTCATGGAGAAGCACTCGGTCGCCCGCCTCATCGGTGCGCCTCCCGGTTACGTCGGCTACGAAGAAGGTGGCTACCTGACGGAAGCGGTGCGCCGTCGGCCCTACTCGGTCATACTTCTCGATGAAGTGGAAAAGGCACATCCCGACGTCTTCAACGTGTTGCTGCAGGTACTGGATGACGGTCGATTGACTGACGGCCAGGGACGCACGGTGGATTTCCGCAATTCGGTCATCGTCATGACATCAAACCTCGGCTCGCAGTTGATCCAGGAGATGGCCGGCGAAGAAAACTATGAAGCGATGAAAAACGCTGTCATGGAAGTTGTCGGCAGCCATTTCCGACCCGAATTCGTCAACCGTATCGATGATCTCGTCGTGTTTCACCCGCTGGCGCGCGAGCATATTCGAAAAATCGTCGATATTCAGCTTGGCTACCTGCACGATCGGTTGGCCGATCGCGATATCGCGATCCAACTCTCCGATGCGGCGCGCGACAAGCTGGCCAATGCCGGATTCGATCCTGTGTACGGTGCACGCCCGCTGAAACGGGCCATTCAGCAGCAGGTCGAAAACCCGCTCGCGCAACAAATCCTCGAGGGCAAATTCAAGCCGGGCGATGTGATTGAGGTTGGCGTCGAGGGCGATCACCTGGAGTTCCTGAATGCAGCCTGATGTCTGCTATTAAAAGCAGTTAGTAGGCTATAATGCGCGCGCTTCGGCGACCCGCATGAACATGGAGTTTTTTTTAAATGCCGATTTACGGATATGCCTGCAAAAGTTGCGATCACACCTTTGATGCCTTGCAGAAGATGTCAGAGCCCCGCCTGGTCGAGTGCCCGGAATGCGGTAAGGCATCGCTTGAGAAGCAGTTATCGGCGCCGAAGTTTCGACTGAAGGGCGCAGGCTGGTATGAGACCGATTTCAAAACCGGCGACAAGCGCAATCTCGCAGGCGAAGCTGAGGCCAAGTCGAACGGAAAGTCGGCCGACTCGACAGAGAGTCCCGCAAAGCCGGAATCCAAGACAGAGGCTAAAGCCGAAACCAAAGCCGAAACCAAGACCGAGACAAAAGCTGAGACGCCAAAAAAAGCTGACAGCAAGGCGACCTCGACTTGAAGCGGTTTCGCCGATACCTGGTTGCCGGCCTGCTGGTCTGGATTCCGCTCGGAGCAACGCTCTTCCTGATCAGGCTTGCAGTCCGGCAGATGGACAAATCCATCAGTCTTCTGCCACAACGCTATCAGCCGGGTATCTTGCTTCAAAACTGGTTCGGCACAGAAACACCGGTCGAAATACCGGGGTTTGGCGTGATCCTGATTTTTGTCGTGATTCTGCTGACCGGCGTTCTGGTCGCGAATTTTGTCGGTCGAGCGTTTGTCGGCGGATGGGAGTCGTTACTCGATCGCATCCCGGTTGTGAGAGCAATTTACTCGGCGGCAAAAAATTTCACCGAAATCGTATTCTCGGACAGCAGTACCTCGTTCAAACAGGTATTGCTGGTTGAATACCCGAGGAAGGGGCTTTACAGCCTCGCGTTCCAGACCGCGAGCCAGCTCGGTGAGATCGAAGGCCGGACCGGCGAGGACGTTATTTGCTGTTTTGTCCCGACGACGCCGAACCCGACGTCGGGATTCATTATTATTGCGCCGCGGAGCGACGTGACCGTGCTCGACATGGAAGTGGACGAGGCGCTGAAGATGATTATCTCCCTGGGTGTGGTTGTACCCACCTGGAGAAAGGGCAGAACGAAGGATTTGCCGTTCGACCTGCCCAATGACACTGCTTGATAAGGCAGCCTGCAGCCCGTACCATTCCGCCTCTTTTTTAGCAGGTTTTGCTTGAGATTAGCGATGCGTAGTCATTATTGCGGTGAAATAAACGAGTCTCTTGAAGGTCAAGAGATCGAGGTGTGTGGCTGGGTCCACCGGCGCCGCGATCACGGCGGTGTGATATTCATCGACCTGCGCGATCGTGAGGGCCTGATGCAGGTAGTGTTTGACCCTGACCGGCCGGAAATCTTCGCGGAAGCCGAGCGCATCCGCTCTGAATACGTCCTGAAAGTCAAAGGTCTTGTCAGGCCGCGTCCCGAAGGGACGGTCAACCCCAATATGGGAACCGGCCAGATCGAAGTGCTGGCGCAGGAACTGACGACGCTAAACAAGTCCGAGACTCCGCCGTTTCATCATGATGAGCAGGCGAACGAAGATATTCGCCTGAAGTACCGCTATCTCGACCTGCGTCGCGAAAACATGCTGGGCAACCTGATGTTGCGACACAAGGTGACCGTCGCGATGCGCAACTACCTAGACGGCGATGGATTCATTGATGTTGAGACACCGATGTTGACGCGTGCGACGCCGGAAGGTGCTCGCGACTACATCGTTCCGAGTCGTACGCATCCGGGCAAGTTTTTCGCTCTGCCGCAGTCGCCGCAGATATTCAAGCAGCTACTGATGATGTCCGGTCTGGATCGCTACTACCAGATCGTGCGCTGTTTTCGCGATGAGGATTTGCGCGCCGACCGCCAGCCGGAGTTTACGCAGCTCGATATCGAGATGAGCTTCGTCGATGAAGAGGCGGTGATGGGCACGATGGAAGGCATGATCCGTCACGTCTTCAAGACGACGATGGACATCGAACTGGCGTCACCGTTTCCCCGCATGACCTACGCCGAGGCGATGCAGCGCTACGGATCCGATAAACCCGATCTCAGAATCGACCTTGAGCTGGTCGAGGTTTCAGACCTGATGAGCGCTGTCGAATTCAAGGTATTCGCAGGCCCCGCTGCCGATCCGGAAGGCCGGGTTGCCGCGTTGTGTGTCCCTGGCGGTGCCGAACTGAGTCGCAAGATCATCGATGATTACACGGCCTTCGTTGGCCGCTACGGTGCCAAAGGCCTGGCTTACATCAAGGTCAATGACGTTGACGCCGGGCGCGACGGATTGCAATCGCCCATTCTGAAATTCCTGCCGGACGACGCGGTGAACGGAATTCTCGAGCGCACCGGCGCGAAGTCCGGCGATCTCATTTTCTTTGGTGCTGACAAGGCGCGCATCGTTAACGACGCGCTCGGTGCCTTGCGCATCAAAGTCGGTGAAGACCTCGGGTTGGTGGCGGAAGGCTGGGCGCCATTGTGGGTCATTGATTTCCCGATGTTCGAGAAGGACAAGACGACGAAGCGATGGACAGCATTGCATCACCCGTTCACGGCGCCGTCTGTGAATGATGCGAAGGCGCTTGCTGCCGATCCCGGCAATGCGTTGTCACGTGCCTACGATATGGTATTGAATGGATCAGAAATCGGCGGCGGATCGATTCGTATCCACGACCAGGATATTCAGGCGGCGGTGTTTGATTTGCTCGACATCAGTAAGGAAGAAGCCGAGGAAAAATTTGGCTTTTTGTTGCAGGCATTGCAATACGGCTGTCCTCCGCACGGTGGCATTGCGTTCGGGCTTGACCGCATTGTCATGCTAATGGCCGGTGCCGAAAGTATTCGCGATGTTATTGCGTTCCCGAAAACACAAACGGCCAGTTGTCCGTTGACGAATGCGCCGGGCGAAGTGTCGCCGGAGCAGCTCAAGGAAACGGGCATACGCCTTCGGGCACCGCGCGCTGAGTGACGCTCGCGAAATCGTAATTTGCGTACATGGTTACCTGTCCCATGGCGCGGGCATGTACCTGATCAAGCGCCGACTCGAGCGCGAATACGGCTTCAGGGTTGCCCTGTTCAGCTACCCGTCTGTTCGCGGTGCACTTGACGAAAATGCTGCAGCGCTCGCCGCGTTCATCGAGAAAAAGAATCCTGACACTGCACACATCATCGGCCACAGTCTCGGCGGGGTGCTCGCATTGCGGATGCTTGCCAACGATTCCGGCTTCCTGCCCGGCAGAGTGGTTTGCCTGGGCTCGCCGTTGACCGGTTCGCGCGCAGCGACTTTTCTCAATCAACTGGTCTGGGCGGAAGACATCGTTGGCAAGTCAGTGCCCGAGGCAATGGTGCACAGGTCCGCCAACGAGTGGGCTGCCCACGTCGCCGGCGAGCGCGACATCGGTGTGATTGCCGGCAACGTGCCATTTGGTATCGGGCGATTTCTTGCGGACTTCAAAGAAGACAACGACGGCACGATTGCCGTGGCGGAGACCCTTTTGCGAGGTGCAAAAGATCACATCGTGCTTCCGGTCAGCCACAAGGGAATGTTGGTATCTGCCGCCGTGGCTGACCAGGCCGCGGCATTCATTCGCCGCGGCAATTTTCTCAGAGATCCTTGAGTTTGTAGAGCGCGTCGAGCGCTGCGCGCGGGGACATTGAATCGATGTCCATTGCCGCGACGGCTTCGCGAAGCGGATCATCGGCGACGACGGGTTCGACGCTGAGATCCAGTTGGCCTTGCGGATGGTGTCGATGCAAAGACTGCTGCGATTCCAGTGTCTTCAGGTAGCCCCTGGCGCGTTTGATAACCTCGGACGGCACACCGGCAAGTGCCGCGACCTGCAAACCATAGCTCTGGTTGGCCGGTCCGGGTTTGACCGCGTGCAGGAAAACCAGGTTGCCGTTGTGTTCGGTTGCATCCAGATGCACGTTCTCACAGGCGGGCAATTCGCTCGCGAGCGCGGTGAGTTCGAAATAGTGCGTCGCGAAGAGCGTAAAGGCTTGCGTTTTTTCACCCATGTGATGCGCCGCAGCCCAGGCCAGCGACAGCCCGTCGAAGGTGCTGGTACCGCGGCCGATTTCGTCCATCAGCACGAGGCTCTGTGTGGTCGCGTTATTCAGGATGGTCGCCGTTTCTGTCATCTCGACCATGAAGGTTGAGCGACCGCCGGCGAGATCGTCAGAGGCGCCGATACGCGTGAATATGCGGTCGACGGGCCCGATCTTCAGGCGTCTGGCCGGCACATAGCTGCCGATGTGCGCCAGGATGACGATCAGCGCGGTTTGCCGCATGTAGGTCGACTTGCCGCCCATGTTCGGGCCGGTGATGACCAGCAGGCGTTTGGACTCACCAAGCGCCAGGTTGTTGGCGATGAACGGCGCGTCGATGACCTGTTCGACGACGAGGTGACGGCCGCCTTCGATTTCGATGCAGGGATCCGAAGAGAGCTCGGGCTGTGACAAATCCAGCGCTCCTGCGCGTTCCGCGAAACAGGCGAGCACGTCAAGTTCGGCCAGTCCCGATGCGCTGAGCTGCAGTGCGCCGAGTACGGTGTGCAGTTTATCGAGGAGTTGTTCGTACAGAAGTTTTTCGCGGCTCAATGCACGTTCGCGAGCACCAAGAACCTTGTCCTCAAATTCCTTCAGCTCTGGCGTGATGTAACGCTCCGCCGACTTCAGGGTCTGGCGTCGCACGTACTCGACCGGTGCCTTGTCGGCCTGTCCGCGGCTGATTTCTATGTAATACCCGTGTACGCGGTTGTAGCCAAGCTTCAGCGTCGCGATCCCCGTGCGTTCGCGTTCGCGCTTCTCGAGATCGACCAGGTACTGATCCGCGTTTCCGGCGATTGCACGCAGGTCATCGAGCTCGTCATCGTAGCCTGCTTTGATAACGCCGCCATCGCGAATCAGCATTGGCGGGCTGTCGATAATGGCTTTCTCCAGCAGCCGCTGTTGTTCACGGTGTTCGCCGACCTGTGCGGCCAGTTCGTCAAGCAATGGCGCATCGATTGCAACCAGTTGCTTTTGTAAAGCGGGTAGCCGCGATAACGCTTCACCGAGCTGGCGGAGGTCCCGAGGTCGTGCGGAACGCAGTGCCACACGGGCCAAGATTCGCTCGACATCGCCGATACCGTGCAGCGTGTCCTGCAAGGCAATGACGGCGTTGTCGCTGATCAGGGCGTCAAGTGCCTGGTATCGGGCACGCAGAATATCCGGGTCCCGCAACGGGCGCTGGATCCAGCGTCGCAGCAGGCGACTGCCCATGGCGGTCTGGCATTGGTCCATGACACCCGCGAGTGTGTGCTGCTGGTGGCCACTTAAGGATTCTTCCAGTTCCAGGTTGCGTCGCGTCGGCCCGTCCATGATCAGGGCATCGTCGCGGAGTTCCGCGCGGATCGATGTGAGATGCGGCAGGGACGCTTTTTGCGTGTCGTTGACGTACTGCAGGAGTGCCCCGGCAGCCGCGATACCACGCGTCAAATGTGCACAACCGAAGCCGTCGAGATCTCGTGTTGCGAACTGGTTGCACAGCAATCGCATCGAACTGTCGAGTTCGAAATGCCAGGGTGGTCGGCGTGTCACACGTATGGCATCGGCAAACGTATTGCCGAAGCGATGATCTTCATCGACGATCAGTTCGGCGGGGCGGAGGCGTTCCAGTTCGCCCTGCATGGAGTCGACATCGTCGACTTCCGTCATCCTGAAACGGCCCGCCGAGAGGTCCAGCCAGGCGATGCCGATGCCATCGTCTGCGGCGAAAACCGCTGCCACCACGTTGTCCCGATGCGCTGACAGCAGCGCTTCATCAGTGAGTGTGCCGGGGGTTACGACGCGCGTTACCTTGCGTTCGACGGGGCCCTTGCTGGTCGCCGGGTCACCGATTTGTTCACAGATGGCTACGGATTCGCCCTTTCGAACCAGCTTGGCCAGGTAGCCCTCGACGGCGTGGTAGGGAACGCCACACATCGGGATGGCATTGCCGCCGGACTTGCCGCGTGCCGTCAGCGTGATATCGAGCAGGGTGGCAGCACGTTTCGCATCGTCGTAAAAGAGTTCATAGAAGTCGCCCATGCGGTAGAACACCAGCATATCCGGGTATTCGGCCTTGATGCCCAGGTACTGGCGCATCATCGGCGTATGAACGGAGGAGACTTCGGCTTTCATGGACTTGTTATTCTGAAGTGGCGCGCAACGGCGCGCGAATGAGTATTATAGACGGGTGAAAATACTGCATGTCGAAACCGGGCGCCATTTTTTGGGCGGCCCGCAACAGGTCGTCTACCTGATCAACGCCTTACGTGAGCGCGGGCACGACAATATTCTTGTCTGTCCGCCGGATTCGGGAATCGACGGCGTTGCGCGACTCGCAGGCGTACGCGTTCAAAACCTGTTTTGCGCCGGCGACCTCGATTTGCCGTTCGCCTACCGTCTGTCGCAGTTTCTGAAAGAACAGACGCCCGATATTGTGCACTGTCACAGTCGCCGTGGCGCGGATGTGCTGGGCGGTCTCGCGGCCGTATTCGCCGAGGTTCCCGCGGTCGTATCGAGACGAGTCGACAATACTGAAATGCGATTGATGGCGTCGCTGCGCTACAAGCCCTTCGATCGCATCATAGCGATATCGGAAGCGGTTGCCGCGGTACTGCGTGAACAAGAGATCGATGCAAACCGAATCGAGGTTATTCGCGATGCCGTCGATGCGGATCGCTTCGCGACGAAGCCTGATTGCAGCCAGTTCCGCGATGAATTCGGCGTCAAGAATGGCATGTTTACGATCCTCGCTGCGGGCCAGCTGATTCCACGCAAGGGCCATCGCTTCCTGTTGCAGGCGGTCGCGAACCTCGTGCACACACAGCAGCCGCTACGGGTCGTCATTCTCGGCGAAGGTGAGCTGGACACCGAGTTACGCGCGCAAGCGTCACAGCTCGGACTGAATGGCGTCGTGCAGTTTGGCGGGTTCCGGGCCGATCTTGACAACTTCATTGCTTGCTTTGATCTGCTGGTTCATCCGGCGCTGACCGAAGGACTGGGTGTTATTGCACTGAAAGCGGCGGCGGCGGGTGTGCCGGTGGTGGGCTTCAATGCCGGCGGCATGCCCGAAGCAGTGCTGCACGGCGAAACGGGTTTGTTGGCCGAAGCGGAAAACGTTGACGAACTGCAGCAGCACATCAGGACTTTAATCAACGACGATGAGCTGCGACAGAAAATGAGCGTTGCCGGTCGTCTGCGGATGAAAAATGACTTCTCGATCGCTACGATGGCGGACAAACACATCGCACTCTACGAATCGATCATCAATGGCTGACCACAATTCCCTGTTCAAACTGGCCGAGGCGCTGGTTGCAGAACTCATTGCCGCCGGCAAGGCAATTGCCACGGCAGAAAGTTGCACCGGCGGCTGGGTGGCAAAAGCGATTACGGATGTGCCGGGAAGCTCAGCCGTCTACGGCTACGGCGTTGTGAGTTACGCGAATGGTGCCAAGGAATCGATACTGGGTGTGAAGAACAAAACGCTCGAGGATCATGGCTCGGTGAGCGCCGAAGTGGTTGCCGAAATGTCAAAAGGCGCGGTTCGCCTCAGCGGGGCAGACATCGCGGTCGCGGTGAGCGGTGTAGCCGGCCCCACTGGTGGCACGAAAGAAAAACCCGTCGGCATGGTCTGGTTCGCCTGGGCGATGCGTGACGGCACCAAAGTCCAGGTTGACACCAGCCTGGAACATTTCAGCGGTGATCGGGAGCTGATACGCGAAGCGGCCGTTGCGCACGCATTGCAGGGCGTACGAGAACGTATCTGATAATGAGTACGAAACGGGTGTTTTTCGCATTGTGGCCGGATGCTCGACAGCGCGACCGGCTGCGTGACGTGATCAATTCTGTGGCCCGCAATGTGGAGGGGCGGGCCGTTGATCGTCGCGACTGGCATATAACGCTGGCCTTTCTGGGCGATATCGAGGAGCGACTGATACCGAGTCTTTTGCAACGCGCTGATGAAATCCGCGTGGAGCCGTTCCGGCTCGCCTTTGACAGACTTGAGTTCTGGCCACGGCCGAAAATCGCCTGCCTGGTAACGCCGAACGTGCCGGTCGAACTCGAGACACTGGTTGTGCAGCTCAATGCCCTGATACAGGATTATGGCGTCCTGCCGGAGGACCGGATTTATCGCCCGCACATCACCGTGTCGCGCAACGCGCGGAATTTCCCGACCGAGCGATTGACGCAGCGGGCCACGACCGAGTGGTCCGGATTTGAACTGATCGAGTCCGTGTCCGGCCCCGGCGGAGCGAGCTACCTGCCGTTGAAACAGTGACTTTCAGCATTTTGCTCGAATTTTTGCCAACTCTGCCCAAATTTGATGGCTCTCAAGGCTCCCATTGACGGGGCTTTCATGCGATAGTACTGTGTATATCAACAGTATCCCTAAAAACCACCCCAAACACTCCCAATGGCGGCAAATCTATGGACGACAATCGTAAGAAAGCACTCGCACAGGCCCTCGGCCAAATTGAAAAGCAATTCGGCAAAGGCTCTGTCATGCGCATGGGAGATGGCACCGCGATCCGCGACATCGAAGCCATTTCAACCGGCTCGATCGGCCTGGATGTCGCCCTCGGAATCGGTGGCCTGCCCAAAGGCCGCGTGGTTGAAATCTACGGGCCGGAATCGTCCGGTAAAACGACGCTGACACTTCAGGTTGTTGCGGAAGCGCAGAAAAAAGGCGGCACCGCCGCGTTCATCGACGCGGAACACGCACTCGACCCGTCCTACGCAGAAAAGCTTGGCGTCAATGTCGACGAATTGCTGGTCTCGCAACCGGACACCGGGGAGCAGGCACTCGAAATCACCGACATGCTGGTGCGCTCCGGTGCCGTTGATATCGTCATCATCGACTCGGTTGCTGCGTTAACACCGAAAGCGGAAATCGAAGGCGAAATGGGCGATTCGCACATGGGTCTGCAGGCTCGACTGATGTCGCAGGCACTGCGCAAATTGACCGGTAATATCAAACGTTCCAACGTGATGGTGATTTTCATTAACCAGATTCGCATGAAAATCGGCGTCATGTTTGGCAGCCCGGAGACGACCACGGGCGGTAACGCGCTCAAGTTCTATTCGTCGGTTCGTCTCGATATCCGTCGAATTGGTGCAATCAAGAAAGGCGACGAAGTCGTTGGCAACCAGACGCGCGTCAAGGTTGTCAAGAACAAGGTCGCACCGCCGTTCAAGCAGGCTGAGTTCGAAATTCTGTACGGCGAGGGAATTTCCCGACTCGGCGAACTGATCGACCTGGGTGTGCAGCATGACATCGTTGGCAAAGCCGGCTCCTGGTACAGCTATGGCGATGACCGCATCGGGCAGGGCAAGGACAACGCGCGCGAATTCCTCAAAGCGCATCCGGAGATGGCGGACGATATCGAGAAGAAAATTCGTGCGATCCTGATGCCACCGCCGGTTGTTGCGGTGCCGGCCGCAGCTGACGACGAGGATGTCGCGAAAGAGGCCTGACCTTTTCAGAAGCGTAGTTTTGCGAGCGGAAAATGTCGACACCGCCACCTGTTCACGAAGACATTAGCGATCTTCTCTCCGATCTGGAGGAAGATCGTTTTTCGTGTCCGTTGGAAATCCGCAAAAAGGCCATGGATTTCCTCGCCCGCCGTGAGTACGGCCAGGCCGAACTCATCAGGAAGCTGGCTGACAAGGGGTACCGTCGCAACATCGTTGAGACAGTCGTTTGTCAGCTGAGGCAAGAGGGCTTGCAGGACGATGACCGGTTTGCCGAGGCTTTTGTGCAGTCCCGGATTAACCAGGGCAAGGGACCGGTTCGTATTCGGCTGGACCTGGGACATCGTGGCATTGCAGACGCGGTGATCGAACTCGCGATTGAAGCATCCCGAGCCGACTGGCGGGGACTCGCAGAGGCAGTGAGGCGGCGGAAGTTCGGTGCCGGCCTGCCGAAAGACTTCAAGGAAAAAGCCCGTCAGATGCGATTTCTGCAATACCGCGGCTTCGAACAGGACCAGGTGCAGGCGGCCTTCGACAGCGAATAACGCTTAATCCCTGCCAGCAAACCCCGTACACTAGCGGCCTTGAAAAAAACCGCTGCACCCCGACCCATACCCAATGAAATCAATGACAAGCAATGAGCTGCGCCAGGCCTTCCTGGACTACTTCCATGCCAGGGACCACGAGATCGTCCCGAGTTCACCGCTGGTGCCGGGCAACGACCCGACGCTACTGTTCACCAATGCCGGGATGGTGCAGTTCAAAGACGTGTTTCTGGGCGACGAAAAGCGCAGCTATAAACGTGCAACAACGTCACAACGTTGCGTTCGCGCCGGTGGCAAGCACAATGATCTCGAAAATGTGGGTTACACGGCGCGACACCACACCTTTTTTGAAATGCTCGGCAACTTCAGTTTTGGCGATTACTTCAAACGTGAAGCGATTCAGTTCGGGTGGGATTTCCTGACGAAAACGCTCGGGCTCGCGCCGGAAAGGCTCTGGGTCACGGTATTCGAAGACGATGACGAAGCAGCCGACATCTGGCTCAAGGAAATGAAAATCGATCCCAAGCGATTTTCGCGGCTCGGTGCAAAAGATAACTTCTGGGCAATGGGCGATACCGGTCCCTGCGGTCCCTGTAGCGAAATCTTCTACGATCACGGTGCTGATGTTCCCGGCGGTCCACCGGGGTCGCCGGACGAGGACGGTGATCGTTATGTTGAGGTCTGGAATCTCGTCTTTATGCAGTTTGACCGCTCTGCCGAGGGCAAACTGACGCCGTTGCCGAAACCGTCGGTGGATACTGGCATGGGACTTGAGCGTATCGCTGCGGTCATGCAGGGCGTGAAATCCAATTATGAGATCGACCTGTTTGCCAACCTGATCCAGGCGACGGCCGAAACATTAGGTATAGAGAACAATGGCTCGAGCTCGCTCAACGTCATCGCGGATCACATTCGCGCCTGCTCTTTCCTGATCGTCGACGGCGTCCTGCCAGGCAATGAGGGCAGGGGTTATGTGTTGCGCCGTATCATCCGGCGAGCAATCCGACACGGCAAGAAACTCGGTACCGACGCTGCTTTTTTCCACAAGCTCGTCGCGCCGCTGGCGAAGGAGATGGGCGACGCCTATCCGGAGCTCGTCAAGGCACGCTCACACGTTGAAAAAGTGTTGTTGAAAGAGGAGCGTCGCTTTGCCGAAACCCTGGACCAGGGCATGGAAATACTGGAGTCCGCAATTGCTGAGTTGAAAGGTAAGCAAATCCCCGGCGACATCGTTTTCAAGCTCTACGATACTTACGGATTTCCCGTTGACCTGACCGCTGACATTGCGAGGGAACGAGAACTGAGTGTCGACGAGTCCGGATTCGAAGCGGCTATGGAGCAGCAGCGCGACCGCGCACGTGCCGCGAGCAAGTTTGGTACCACGGGTGGCGATGGCTTGAAGACCGACGCAGTCAGCGAGTTTTCGGGATACGACGGCACCGAAAGTAGCAGCAGCATTGTCTCCTTATATACAGACGGTGTTGCAGTGGACTCGCTGAGCGCGGGTGATACGGGCGTGATCATACTGACGTCGACCCCGTTCTACGCGGAAAGTGGCGGACAGATTGGCGACACCGGAATCCTGGTCAGCGATGGCAAGTTATTTCATGTGGTCGATACTCAAAAGAGCGGCGACGCGATTGTTCATTTCGGCGCCGTCGAACAAGGCGAGTTTTCCGCAGGTGACTCTGTGGAAGCGGTTGTCGATGCGGAACGCCGACAGGCGATTCGTCTCAACCACACGGCGACGCACCTGATGCACGCCGCGCTGCGACAGGTGCTGGGCGATCACGTAACGCAAAAGGGCTCACTGGTGGCGCCGGACAGGCTGCGTTTCGACTTTTCTCACTACGAGGCGGTGACATCGGATCAGCTCAGGGAAATCGAACGCCTGGTCAACGACGAAATTCGAAAGAACATTGCAGCGGACACTCGTTTGATGAGCTATGACGAAGCGATCGACTCCGGTGCCATGGCGCTGTTCGGCGAAAAGTACGGCGACAAGGTGCGCGTGCTGACGCTGGGTGATTTCTCCGTTGAGCTTTGCGGTGGAACGCATGTGGATCGCACAGGCGACATCGGCGTCTTCAAAATC
This sequence comes from uncultured bacterium, assembly GCA_963976365.1. GTDB lineage: Bacteria > Pseudomonadota > Gammaproteobacteria > Steroidobacterales > Woeseiaceae > UBA1847. Next base: position 245,052 of record CAXBKH010000002.1, read on the forward strand.
ACATCGGAAGGCGGCGTTGCCTCGGGTGTGCGACGCATTGAAGCGGTCACCGGCAAAGGCGCGCTGGACTGGATCGCGGCTACCCAGGAAACGCTGGGGCAGCTCGCGGGCTTGTTGCGCAGTCAGCCTGAGCAGGCGGCAGCCAAGGTCGAGCAGCTACTGAAACGCAGCAAGGAACTGGAAAAGGAACTGGTTGCCGCAAAACAGGCACTGGTGAGCGGTGCCGGCTCGGATCACGCAGACCGGGTGCATGAAATCGGGGGCATCAAGGTGATGGCGGCCCGCATGGACGGTGCCGATGCCCGGACGCTTCGGGATGCGGTCGACAAATTCAAGGACAAATTGCAAAGTGCCGTGGTGGTGCTGGGTTCGGTCAATGGCGGCAAGGTGCATCTGGCCGCCGGTGTGACCAAGGACAACATCGGCAAGATCAAGGCCGGTGACCTGATCAAGCCGGTTGCGGAACAGGTTGGCGGTAAGGGCGGTGGCCGGCCGGACTTCGCCCAGGCAGGCGGCAGCGATATTGATGCGCTGGACAAGGCGCTCGATTCGGTGGCTTCGTGGGTTGCGGAACAACTGGCATGAGGCGCCTGTCATAATCGGACATCGGCAAGAAAATCGGCTAGTATTACAACAGTTTAAGGATTAACACGCGCAAAAGAACGGGGCTGTCAGCCCCGCCAGGCAGGAGTAGGAAGTCATGCTGATTCTGACGCGACGAGCGGGCGAGACGGTAATGATCGGGAGCGATGTAACGATAACCGTCTTGGGAGTCAAAGGGAATCAGGTCCGAATCGGGATCAATGCGCCCAAAGACGTCGCCGTTCACCGGGAAGAAATATTCGAGCGGATCCAGAGCGAGCAGGCTGGCGGCGGCGCCCCTGCGCCGGACAAAGACCAGGCCGACTAGGGCGATTCCGCTTTACCTCGCCAAACACGGACAGTACTATGTGCGGCTTTTCGGGGCGGGCAAAAGCCTTCCCCGCCGATCGGAGAGATGGCTGAGTGGTCGAAAGCGCTCCCCTGCTAAGGGAGTAAGGGTTAAAAGCCCTTCGAGGGTTCGAATCCCTCTCTCTCCGCCATTTTTACGGACTCAAAGTATTGATTGATACGGACGTTGTCATCGTCGGTGCCGGGCCCTGCGGCCTGTTCCAGGTATTCGAGCTGGGTCTGCTCGGACTCAAGGCCGAAGTCGTCGATTCCATCCGCCAGCCGGGTGGCCAGTGCTCCGAACTGTACCCGGACAAGCCCATCTATGACATTCCGGGCATACCCGTTTGCACCGGCGATGAACTCACTGAAAACCTTCTGAAGCAGATCGAACCGTTCAATGCGGGCATGCATCTCGGCGAGGAAGTGGCCGTGGTTCGAGCGGACGGTGACGGGTTTTTTGTCGAGACTGATGCGGGCACGCAGTTCTCGTGCAAGGCCGTTGTGGTCGCGGCGGGCGTCGGTTCATTCCAGCCCCGCGCATTGCGAGCCAAGGGTATCGATGAGCTTGACGAAGGTTGTCTTGAGTACCGCGTGCGAAATCCCGAGCAGTACAAGGGCAAGAACCTCGCAATTCTCGGTGGTGGCGATTCGGCGCTGGACTGGGTGATCGAACTGGCACCGATTGCGAATCACATTACACTCGTCCACCGGCGCGACGAATATCGGGCCGTCGAGGCATCCGTTGCATCGATGAGAGCCCTGGTTGCGGACGGCAAAGTGACAACGATAGAAAATGCAAAAGTCAGCGAGCTGGTCCATGACAGTGGCGTGCTGAAAAAGATCGTGGTTGGCAACAAGAGTGACGAAGAGTTCGAGGTGGAGGTCGATCATGTGCTGGTCTTTTTCGGGCTGGCGCCGAAGCTTGGGCCGATCGCCGAATGGGGCCTCGATATCAATCGCAAGACCATTAACGTCGACACTGAGCGTTTCGAGACCTCAACGCCGGGCATCTATGCCGTGGGCGATATCAATCACTACCCTGGCAAGAAAAAGCTGATTCTGTGTGGTTTCCACGAAGCGGCCCTGGCGGCCTTTGCCATCAAGCAGCGCATCGAGCCGGACAAGAAAATCCACGTCCAGTACACGACCACAAGCCCCGTCATGCATGAGCGTCTGGGCATCAAAGAGGGCGAGGAATAGCTTTACCTGCTGTTCCGACACCAGTAATATGCACGGCCCTACACGCTATAGAAGCGGCTTTCTGGCCGCAGAACCCAATAAAATGCGCCCGTAGCTCAGTTGGATAGAGTACCTGGCTACGAACCAGGCGGTCGGGAGTTCGAATCTCTCCGGGCGCGCCAATAAAATCAAGGGTTTGCCGGTTTCGGTGAGCCCTTTATTTTTATCAACGTAGAGAAATCGTAGAGTTGTTCTCTACGATTTCCAGCTCCCGATCGATTCGAGACGCCGCATTCGATAAATGCTCCGGTGCAAGGTGCGCGTACCGAAGTACCATCTCGTACGACTTCCAACCGCCCAACTCCATGAGCTCCTGCAAACCGGTGCCGGCCATTACGTGCCAGCTCGCCCAAGTGTGCCGAAGATCATGGAACCGAAACTTCTCGATCCCGGCACGCTTGAGCGCCCGTTTCCAGGCAGAGCCCACTGCATCCATGCACCTCCCCTGATACGTGAAACACCACTGCTCGTGTTGGCCGTAGGTGGCCTTCAACGCCAGCACTGCATCCCGGTTCAGAGGAATGCCGCGGCCGTCTCCGGTCTTGGTGCTGCCTGGGTCCAGCCAGGCCACACGCCGATCGAAGTCGACCCGGTTCCATTCCATCTGCAGGATCTCTCGCATCCTGCAGCCGGTTGCCAGCGCAAATCGCACCACCGGGGCCAAGTGCGCGGGCAGTTCCTCCAGCAGTCGATCCGCTTCCTCTTTCTTGAGGAAGCGAACGCGACGCTTGGGTTCTTTCAACATACGAATCTTCGGGATTCGTGCGATCCATTCCCACTCGTCGCGCGCCAGGTAGAGAATGCGCCGGACGATTTCGAGAGCGCGATTGACGGTAGCATTCTTAACACCGTCGACCTTCTTTCGATCCTGGATGAACGGCCTCAGGACATTAATGTTGATGTCCTTCAACCGGCATCCACGAAGATACGGATCGAGCTTGGCGAGATGGTCCTTGTCGTCTCTGAGACTCCGCTTCTCGGCATTGTCTTCGAGATAACGCAAGACCGCTTCCTGCCAGTTGTGCTCGGTCGGTATCCCGGTCCGGGCCGCCTCCACGGCGTCCGCTTTGAGGCGTATCAGATACTCTTCAGCGTCCTTTAAGACGGCAAGTCGAGTGCTTTTGCATACTCGGCGTCCGTCCGGGAGGACAACGTCAATCCACCAGTACGGCGAGTCTTTCCTTCTGTAGAGTCCTTTTTCTCGGGCCATAAATCCTCCTTTATGGCCCGCCCTCGGGACTTAGTCTCATCCAGCCAGCGATCAAGGTCAACTCGGTCATAGACAAGCCGTCGTCCGAGGCGAACCGGCGATGGACCGATGCGCCTGAGCAGGGTCCTGCCGATACCGAGATAGCGAGCCGCCTGCTCGCGCGAGAGGCAACGCGGTTGGAAATCGGCGAAGGCATGAGGGTCATTGGGATCAGCCATGTTGTTCTGAGGCGGAGTGGAAATTCATACGTCTATCTCCCAAGATAAGTACGAGTGATCGATGTGCGGTCGTGCCCGAGTTCTCTCGAGATCACGGTGCGCGCTTTTTCATCAAGCGCGCGTTGTTCGATGGTGAGGGATTTCGACGCCGGGCCGCCGGCAAGCGGTGCCTTCCATCCCGTCAGTTCCTCGTAGCGCCGCTGAGCGTAGGCATGCCTGAGACCGTGAGGGTTCTTGATACCTGCTGTACGAACCTGGCGGTCGTAACGATTGCGCTGTTCCACGTAGTTGCGTTCGGGCGGGATCAACGCGCTGGCGAGCTTCCTGACGTCCTCGAGGAGCTTGCGTTGCTCGTCCGTCCGGATCGGCACGGACCTCGCTCGACCGCCCTTGGTCCAGCTCGCTTTGAGCTTGATGTGATCGTCCTTGATCGCGTAGTTCGGTGAGAACTTGATGGCTTCCTCGCGCCGCAGGCCGAAGGCGGATTGCAGTCGGAGGCTCAGGCGAACGTAAGGGTCCGAGATTTTTTCCAGCTGCTTCACCTCAAGCATATGGGCTTTCGATTCTTCGCCAATGTAGCTGCGCTTGCCGATGCCGTAGGCGCTGTTGTCCTTTGGGATCATGTCGGCCTTGCCAACCTTGTTCGCCCACCAACGGAGCGCCGATAATCGATTCTTGTAGGTGCCGACGCTGATGCTGTGGTCTTTCCATAGGGAGACCAATGCATCAATGTGTTTTGGCTTTAAAGATTTCGCTTGCATGCGTTGGTAGCCCAACTCGTGCAACTGGTTGGCGATCAGATCGAGAATTCTCAATCGGGTCGCCTGGGTGGAAAAGCTTCCATCCCGGTTTGCCTTACAGAGTTTCATCAACTGGTAGTTCAGGTCCTTCATGGTGCGTATCTCATTCGGTTAGTTATGATGACCACCTCGCCGCCAGTTAAGCGAACGAGGACCGATTCAGAATCGGATAAGGTCCAGGGACACCAGTCCCTTACAGCCTGAAGCCGTGATTCGGTTCGCAAGAGCTCTCTTTCGAGCGCTGCTGGCGACTACCAGTTGCCCTCTCGGGCCAGTTGCTTTTTGAGTGGATATCTACCTCCTTTATTTGCTGAGTGAATGAAACGCCCACGGGCGTACGAAACCGAATGAACGGACATTCCTGTCCGTGGCCGGCGGTGCAGGGCGATAGGCCCTACTGCGATGAGAATGCTGAACGTTGGGGTTCAACTGGGTTTGAAGATGGATCCTCGATCAATGATCGATGCGCCTGTTGCCAGGATCCTGAGGCGCCTTGTTGCCACACTTGTCGCAGTGGCTGCGGTACATGCTGGAGACGCTAGAACAATAGAACCGGCCTTGGCTATAGAAAACCCTGTCAACTCTTGAAAGGATTTTTTCTTGACAAGATCGGGCGCGGACCGCATTGGGCAGGAAGTGAGGACTGACGGCTCATGCCGTGCGCTGCTTTACACAATCCCTTTCAGCGCTTGGGTGCTTCAGCGAAACACTGAAGCAAGGGGTGTCGTTGGCATACCGCAACGACGACGGTGTTGATGCTAGTACCGTACCGCCAATTCCCTATCCGGACCAGCGGAAACGGGGGCAGGTTTTTTGCCCCGGTTTCTTCCCATCACTCGCCAGGAACTCGTGGAAATCGGCTAGATCCCACGCCATTGCTGGTTCAGAGCGCCGCGTCACTACAGCCGCTTCGCTGCTGGTAGTGACGCGACTCATCGATCAGGGCCATCGTCCAGCGTCACCGACACGATCAGGAAATCCGGTTTGCCGTCGTATTCATAGACAAATACGTCATCGACCGCCTGCCGAAAGACGTCGGCAATCCGGATGGCTACGTCAATCGGCGGTGCATGCTTGTTGTTCTCGATCCCGTTGATTGTCTGACGGCTCACGCCGACCTGATCGGCGAGCGCCTTCTGCGTCATCTCGCCGTTGTTGAATCGGAGTTCCCTGATATTGTTTGACAAGGGCACTATGGTTCACTCCTCTATTCGAAACTAGGCCGACGTCCGGGTACGCGCCAGGAAATGTCGTCAGACCCCAGGTCAATAACTGTTGACCCGGGGTCCGCTTTGCTTGACTGGGTCAAGGAGCGTCGACATCGTGTCCGTCAGATATCGTTGCCACGATGTCGAGCATTCTTGATGCCGCTGACATCGTGTCACTGATACTTGAAATGGAGAACATGGATCTCCAGTCGCAATACTTGCCAAAACATCAAGAAATGAAGGCGGGACGTTTCAGGATGGGCGATCAACGAAAAAATCCCGCAGTTCCCTGTTGAGCTTTCGAGGCGAGCCATCAGCGACATAGATAGTTGCCAAAGGCGCCTAGAAATGGCGCATCCCATGATCGCATTGCTTCGTTGCATGAGGAATGCGGTAACATACCTGAGAAATTGGCACTTTAACTAACCATCTTGATTCTATGGCTATCACGGCACGAATAAATAAGGAAACGCTTAAGAAGGCAAGGTTGCTTTCAGAATTGTCACGCGATGCGGCGGCACGAAACGTAACGAGCGATCCGAATCGGATTCGTGACTGGGAAGATGGCGATACATTTCCTTCCTTTGCTCAGGCTAAGAAGCTGGCCAGGAAGTTTCGTGTTCCGTTCGGGTATCTTTTCTTGGAAGAAATGCCTGATATGACCCCAGATATTCCGGACCTAAGGACAGTCGGCGATCGTCAGCCGGATCCACTAAGTATTGATTTTGTCGATACGCTAAATCTCGTACTGCGAAAGCAGAACTGGTTTCGTGACAACGCCTTAGCCCAGCATCAGCCGCAAGTTCCGATCGTTGGTCGATTTGATGCTACCGACGATCCATTGAGTGTCGCGGCTGATATTCGAAACGAGATGGGTCTGACTCCGAATCTAAGGAGAGCGAAGGGCAGAGGCGCGTACTTGAGCGCTTTGGTTGCCCAAGCCGAAGCTGTTGGCGTTCTTGTTATGCGAAGCGGCATTGTCGGGAACAATACTCGGAGGCCGCTTTCCGTTGGTGAATTTAGGGGGTTCGCTCTAGTCGATCAGTTTGCGCCAGTCGTGTTCATAAACTCGAAGGATGCAAAGGCAGCGCAAATATTCACGTTGCTACACGAGTTGGCTCATATCTGGGTGGGACAGAGCGGTGTATCGAACTTCAATCCCTTGGAAGAGCAGCACGATGGAGCTTTAGAGCAATTTTGCAACAAGGTCGCGGTGGAAGCACTTGTGCCGCAACGCGAGTTCAATGACAACTGGATGATTGGGCGCGGTCTCGCCGACAATATCACGAGCCTATCAATCAGATTCAAGGTTAGTGGAATCGCGATTCTCCGCCGTGCATTGGAACTTGATAGAATATCTAGGCAGGCGTTCTTCGCAGAGCTTCCAAATCAGGCATACGACGAACCACCGGTTCAAGGCACTGGTGGTGACCCCTACAACACGCTTCCGGCTCGAAATAGTAAAAAACTAACGCAAACACTTCTTAGATCCATGCAGGAAGGTGGCACCCTCTACCGGGATGCGGCTAGTCTTTTGGGCGTAAAAGTGCCAACGGCTGTTAACCTCAGTCAACGCTTGCGCGAAGGCATTTAGTCGCTGTGCAGTACTGGCTCGATTCAAACGTCTTTATCGAAGCAAAGAGGCGCTATTACCGGTTTAAGGTAGTCCCGGCGTTTTGGAATTGGCTTGACGAAGCGGCCGAGAATGGAAGTATCGTATCCAGTACCGAAGTATTCGATGAGCTTAAAGGGCAAGGCGACGACCTCTCAGATTGGGTAGCAGATAGAAAGGAATCGGCGCTATTTGTTCCGCCAAGCGATCATGCGCAAGACATATACGCGGATATAACTGAGTTTGTAGTCAGAAACTACGAAGCTGCCTTCGCAACTGACTTCTTGGACAGAGCTGATCCTTGGCTGATCGCTCAGGCGAAGGCTGCGGAAGCAGACGATGTCGTGGTGACTCAAGAGGTGTGGGCTCCGCCCGATGCAAAGAAGGTCAAGATTCCCAACATATGTGACCAGTTCGGCGTTCCGTATCGAAATACATTTGAAGCTATGGAAGACCTAGGTGCGGTTCTCGACTAAATATTTCGGTAACTACATCTCGAAAATTTCCCGCACTCCTTCCGCAGGCGCAATCGTCGACTAACGTGGAGACCTGGTGACGAGCCGTATTGGCCACGAACCGTTTTCTTTTAAATCAGTAAGTTAGATGGCCCGCCCTCGTCCTTTTTGCCGCCGAACGCCGCCGAGAACCGCGAAATACCGCGTCTACGCTACGTTTTCGTCTTGGACGGCCGGACGCCAAACCTGATTCTGAGATCAGACAATTCGCCATTCCTCTGGCCATCGAGCTTGGTAGTACCTGACAATACTAAACAATATGATGTCCGATACGACAACAATGGAACGAGAGACGCGCCCATTACTAAACTAGACGTTCATAACTACTCGGAGATAAAAAACGAATCGATTTGGTCGATCAATGGTTCTACTTCAACAAACCCTCCATCCAGCTCCTCCTGTAAAATTGCCCTCATCTTCCTCAACGTTTCCTGCGCACGCGTATGCCCTGACGACGCCGCTGACATCAAATACGACCACCCTTCTTCACTAAAAATCGACCGCCGAAGGTAGGCCCTGCCCAAAGTTTCTTCGGCCGCCAATGCAACTTGGTCCGTTTCGTCGTGACTTCCTACAATTGAGCGCAACCAGAAGTCAAGTTTTTCGAAGAGTTCCTTCGCTTTGTCAGGATCGGTTTTATCGACTCTTTTGTATTGTTCCAGGTACGTGACGCCGAGCCAAAGATTAGCGCGCCGAATACCAGCATGTGCAGCCTTCTGCAGCCAACATATTCCTTCCTGCTCATTTAATTGAACTAGTTCCCCGTTAACATAGGAATATCCGAGGTTGAATTGCGCCTCCGCTAAGCCGCCTTCGGCTGCCTCTCGCAAAAATTCGAAAGCTTCCGTGACATGACTATCGGTTGCCGGTAATCCCTCGTAGACAAATACGAAAAGCGCGTGCTTTTCTACAGGGCTTCCCGACAAAGCAGCGCTTCGCAAAGTGATGTACTCTTTCGTTGTCGTTCCGCCTGATGACTCGGTGACCATAGCTACTGATCCTTCGCCGGCAACTACCACCAAACTCGAGACAAATATCACCGCTGTTGAAATCACTTTGTTCATGACGATATATCCTAATTCGACTATGGCGAGGCGGGGGCAGCTGCTCTTTGGACCGAATCGATCCAGGTTCTTATTATAACCGGATACTGTGCAAAGTGGTTTACCAGGTTATTAAGGATCGAAGAATTGGATGATACATAAGACGCTTTACCAACAATATTTGAATTATCCCTTCTGAAGGAGATAGACGAGTCTCCATTTGTAGATATCCTGTAAGCCTCCCTTAGAATAGCGCCACGCGGATTTTGAGTTCTCCGGCATAATGATGCTGAGAAGGAGAACGGAAAATGCGTAAAGCGCGTTTCAAAGAAACAGAAATTGTTCGAGTGCTGAAAGAGGTCGAAGGCGGCCGCCAGGTGAAAGAAGTCTGCCGCGAGTATGGAATATCCGACGCGACCTACTACAACTGGAAGGCCAAGTACGGAGGCATGGAGATCGCAGATATCAGGAAGCTGAAGGAGCTCGCAGACGAGAACCGTCGACTGAAGCAGATGTACGCAGACCTCAGCCTCAAGCATGAGGCGTTGAAGGACATCGTTGAAAAAAAGCTCTAAAGACTGCTGCCAAGCGAGAACTTGTCGACTTTGCACAGCAGGCGCATGGAATCAGCCAACGGGCAGCGTGTGAGATGCTGAACCTGAGTCGATCGGTGTATCGCTACCGGCCGGACACAAACCGTGATCTACCCGTGATTGCCGCCATCCAGGCCGTGCTGGAGATCCACCCGGGTTATGGCTTTGGAAAGTTGTTCAAAACACTGCGGCGGCAAGGCTATCGCTGGAATCACAAGCGCGTTTACCGCGTGTATTGCCTGCTGAAGCTGAACAAGCGCCGCAAAGGAAAGCGCCGACTGCCCAGCCGGCACCCCGAACCGCTGGCCGTACCACCGACAGCAAACTGCTGCTGGTCGGTCGACTTCATGAGTGATGCGCTGATGTGCGGTCGTCGCTTTCGCACCTTCAACGTTGTCGATGACTTCAATCGTGAAGCGCTGGCCATCGAAATCGACTTGAACTTACCCGCGCCTCGGGTCATCCGCGTTCTGGAGCGAGTGGCGTTGTTGCGTGGTTATCCTGACAAGCTGAGAGTCGACAACGGTCCGGAGTTTATCTCATTGGCGCTCGCAGACTGGGCCGAGGAGAACAGTGTGATGCTGGACTTCATCCAACCAGGCAAGCCAACACAGAACTCGTACATCGAACGCTTCAACCGAACTTATCGCGATGAGCTGCTGGATTTGTACTTGTTCCGAACGCTCCGTGAAGTCCGGCAAATGACCGACGAATGGCGGATCCGATACAACAATGAACGACCACACGACTCACTGAATGACATGACGCCCGTGGAATATCTGCAGGCCAACAACCAAGTCGGAAACTCTGATCTAGCCTGGGACTAATCTGGGGAGGTTTACATTGCGACTGGTTTCGTTGCCACCGGTATAGAAGCCGGTTTCGATCGCGACGCCCGCAATGTAGCGCTTGCGCTCCTGGACGCCGTTGGGCCGCTGAATGATTTCAACATTGCCAATGTAGCGCGTGGTCGTCGTGCCGCTCGAGTCCTGGTCGATGCGGCGATAGCGTGAGCGATCCGCACCGTAAGCAAAGCTGACGGAATTGCCACTCTTAGTGATATTGGTCGGTTTATCGAAGGTCGAGTAGACGATGCTGCGACCGCCACCCGAGATGTTGTTGCCGTTGTCAAGACCCTTCTGAAGTCATTCACATCGCTCTACCTATCGAGTTTCTTTACCCCTAATAGCTCTAATAGAACCGTATTGTACTTTTTGGAATATGCCCTCAACCTTTCAGCAAGAATTCGATGTTCGGAAGACTCATAAGCATCAGTAAGCCCAGGAAAAACCCTCACACCATCGACGCATATTTCATTTTTCTTTAATAAGTTCGAACCAGGTATTTTAATTCCCCCATAATCTCTGAGCCCGCGGCGGATTCGTTTTCAATAAGTGTTAACCACTCGGAATAAGAATAGTAGGCTCCTTTTATATCTGACGAAGTCGACGAGAGGGCCGACCGAATTGCCACTTCGAGGCGTTAACTCCATTCCGTAGACCGCATGCGCGAACCTGGTCTGACAACCTCCTGGCATGTCAAATCCTTAGTCGGCTGAGCATTGCTCGAACTCAGAACATTTTCTTGCGATTGCCATAGGCGTCATAGAAATGTGTCGTTGTCAGCTCGAAATCAGGATGACCCGGTTCAATGACCTCTTTTTTCAAGCATTCCCAGAGCCTCGCCCGTTTTGGTAAGTGCGAATTTGACTCGCCCGGACTTGTCTATGTCTACTCTAAGAAAATCCCGGACTATCTGCACATCGGAATTTGTGAGGCTCGTCACTCCAGCGACTAGATATGGCGGGCCAACTTCAAAAACAATCACTATGGCGTCTGCGAGCCGCGATGGATCGACATTTGAAGGCGTAAACGAAATTCCCGGAAGTGAGTCTATGTACAATTCATCGTTCACTATTTGGTCCAGGAAAATCACTCCAATATTTGAACTTATTGAAATCGACTGCAGATCATTATCAACGAAGGACATAACGAGCGAGGTCGGCCCAAAGGGTTCAGGCAGGCTCGTTGCAAATTCCGCTTTGACGGAATGCGCTTCGATCTCGTTCGGACTAACGATGTGGGAATCAATTTCCCCAGATGCAGAGCAAGCGCAGAAGAAAAAGGCCGTTGTCGCTCCGACAAATTTAATCAACGTTTTCATTGCGCACCCACCTTATCATTGTAATAGGCAACGCTATTTACGACGAACTGCTTATATCCGACACTCAACCTAAAGTGCCAACGAGTCTCGAATTGCCACGAGTATGCCCGTTGTTCTGATCGGTGAACACTAGCCAAATCAAATCTATTCAGATTATCTCGAGCATAGTCATTGACGTGAACCAGTTCGTGTCCAATCGCGCTACCGAGGTCTTTGAGAGGAGTTGCGGCAAGACTGACCTTGTCAACAACAATTAGACTATCACTGACAGTTTCCATAAACGTGTTCGAGCCTGTTTCAGTGGTGCCAAGATCGTCGACAAGCGCAACGAGTATCTTGTGCTCGCCTGGTGGCAGAATATCTTGAAACAGACCCTCAAGGTCGTATTGTTCCACAGCTTGCATAAATTTTTCCAAGCCCTCGTCTTTCGCGGTGAACTCAATCTTCACCTTTCGAACTGACGTACTTGCCTTTTCGGACTGCTCTCCGTTCAACGCCTGACTAAACGCCCCGGTCATGGCGCCATTCGCAAATTTTCCGCCCGACAGCCGTGATGCGGACCCGCCTATTGTCGCCCCAACGGCCACCCTCTTCCAACTGAATTGCCCTTCTGGACCAATGTGACCGCTGTTATTGAAACTCGTCGCCCCGGCAGTGAAAAAGCCTGAGGCGAATCCGTGACCAAACTTGCCGCCCTGTAAGGTGTTGGTGATCCCGCCGATCATTCCGTGTGAAAAAACCTTTACCGTGAACCCGACCCCGTTTAGCCTACCCGCGAATCCGCCAGTAAATTTGTCTCCCGACAACACACCGCCCACTTTCGCAAATGCGCCCGCGCTCACTCCAGAGATCACACCAGATAGAAACGCATCACTCAGGTCGGCCCCGGCGATGATTGCGTCTATGGTTCCGGCAATTCCAAAGATGACACCGATAACCCAGGCGTCTATCGCGCCTTTCGTTGCGGCAATGGCGATCGTAGCTAACAGCGTAAACACGAACTCCCCACTCGGATCCGTCGCATTTAGCGGGTTGTTCCAGACATAGCTGTATCGGTTATGACTCTGCGTATTCGTCGGATCCTGGATGTAGTTGTCCGATTGCAGGAAGCGGGCAAGGAACGGATCGTAAATCCTGCCGTTCATGTGCACGATGCCGACGCTGTCGACCATCTCGTGCCCCGTGAATCCGCGAGTGGTCCGGCTCCGGTCGAAGGTCGGTCCGAGGTCGATCAGCAGATTGCTGCTATCGACTTCCTTCCAGTTCGTGGCATCACGCCGCTGGCCCCACGGACCGAAGGAGAGTTTTTGTTCGACTTGCCCGGTGTCATCAAGAATCACGTCGAGTGACCCGAGGTGATCTTTCAAAGTGTAGATGGTCTTGCGACTGGTTTCGTTGCCACCGGTATAGAAGCCGGTTTCGATCGCCACACCCGCGATATAGCGCTTGCGCTCCTGCACGCCGTTGGGCCGCTCGATGATTTCAACGTTGCCAATGTAGCGCGTGGTCGTCGTGCCGCTCGAGTCCTGGTCGATGCGGCGATAGCGTGAGCGGTCCACACCGTAAGCAAAGCTGACGGAGTTGCCACCCTTGGTGATATTGGTCGGTTTATCAAATGTCGAGTAGACAATGCTACGACCACCACCCGATATGTTGTTGCCGTTATTGTCGTAGTTGTAGATTTGGCCGTTGAGACCGGTCATGGCGTGCGGGCCGGCATTATTACCGTAAAGGTAGGTACCCTGGACGCCCGACTTCGTTTTGATGTTGCCAAGCGCGTCATACGTTACGGTCAATGCCGCCTGTCCCAACTCACCGTGCGAGGTCAGGCGATTCAGTCCGTCGTAATCAAACCACTCGGTCAAAGTGTTCGGACCACCGGTGCCGTGATAGGTGTCTTGCCGTGTCGTCAGGCTGCCGGCCGTGTTCCACTCGTAGTAGAGGTCCTGGACAAAGGCGCCCGTGCTGTCCCGGGCTTCGATATCTTTCATGCGCCCGGTGTTTTCGTAGAAGGAGAACTCGGTGGTTACGGCGGCATTGCCCAGTGTGTCGACACCGAGGCTTTCGTTCGTCACCTGGCCGCGTGCATTCATGCCGGTAATCTGACGGTAGATCGTACGCGGCGCACCATTCACCTGAACCGCATCGCCAACGGCTGCAAGATGGCCAAAACTGCCGTAGAGATTTTGTGTGCCGTGATCGCTAAAACTGCCATTGCCGGCCGCATCAAATACCTGGTAGACGCGGCCGTACTGGTCGTAGGTAGTTTTCTCAAAGTAGGCACCCGCGTCAAAGTTTGTTATCACTTCGTCGATGCGGCCCGGCGAATCGTACAGAACCGCCTTGGCGTACGGGGTATAGCCATCGGATACCGAATCGAGTTTTCCCAGGCCATTGGGGCTCGTGTCGTAAACCCAGATCGAGCTGGCCTCGGTGGCGCCGGACGCGAATTTGTCTATCCGTGTCTTCATGCGGCCCAGACCGTCGTGGGTCATCTCGCTGGTATGACCATTCGCATTCGTCTGTTTGACCATCTCTCCATAATGATTGAACTCATACGTCCAGAGCCCTTTGTTGGGATCGGAATGCGGCACTTTCATCGAGACTTTCTGACCGAGCTCGTTGTGCGTTGTGACGGTTACGTTGCCAGCAGAGTCAGTGGTCGTTGCGAGATTACCGAGGTTGTCATAACTGAAATCCACCGTACCGCCGAGGTTATCCACGGCCTGAACGATATCGCCCAAGACATTTCGCTTTTCTGTGCGAGTCTGATTCTCAAATGAGGTCGTGGTCGCTGTATCGAATCCCGAATAGGCTGCCTGACTCCACGATGAGTCCGGCATCGTTGTCTTTGTCACTCGGTCGAGGAGATCGTATTCAATCGAGGTCCAATACGTGGCGCCGGTCGGTAACTCATACGGCTCCGACTTGTGAAGCACACGGCCTTTATTGTCGTAATTCGTATCCTGGGCATCCCATTGTCCATCAAAACCCAGCGTCAGCTTCCGTGTCTCGCGAGCAAGTACATCGAAACATACTTCTGCGGTGCCGCCACCGGCCGTGTACCCCGTCACTTTATAGCTCGTGCCGGCGGGGCAGTTCGCGGTCGTGATGCTGAGATAGGTCTTCTTGAATGAACCATCCTCGGATGTCCTGAAATACTCCCGGCCCATCGCGCCGTAATAGACGTCCGTGGTGAGCCGGGATGTCGTCTGCGTCGCATCGAGGACAGAATCGACCTTCGTCGGCAAGCCGAAGCCGTTTCGAATAATCACCTCCGTTGTCAATCGGCCGAGGCAATCGTAGGCTTGATTCACATACCGGCCCGAGCTGTCGTATACCGCCGTAGCAAGCGGTGCACTGCAACGGGTTGTCGTGCCATCGCTCACCGTCGACTTCTTGCGATTCCCGTAGGCGTCGTAAAAATGCGTCGTTGTCAGCTCGAAATCGGGATGACCCGGTTCAATGACTTCTTTTTCCAACATGCCGAGGTAAGTGCCGGACGTGTAGTACTGAAAAGTCGAATGACGAGTCACGCTCCCCGCAACATTCGGTCGATTTGTAACGACCGTCGTGTCTTTGAGTCGTCCTTGCCAGAGACTGAATGTCGATGTATCGAATACATTTGTGGTCGTAACGATTAGCTCGTCCTGTTGCGTCACCTGGTTTGTAGTCGTCGCCGTTATTACCTCTGCATTGGCCTCGCTGTCGTGCACGGTTGCTGTCGTCGTGGTACTGAGCAGCACGCCTGCCGCGGTGCCGTTACTCACAAGGTCATAAACGTTGCTCGTATTCTTTGTTTGCTCAACGTGAATGGGCCCCAATGCCGCAGTGCCACTGGCGGTCGCTGTTGCTGGCATGGAAGAGTCCCATTCTAGCACCGCCCATTCGGTGGATCCGCCACCGATAACCTTGTCCGAACCGCTTGAGACGACGGTGCCGATCGGCAAACCCGTGTAGGGCCAATCCTGGCGATACCGGGTCGTCGTTTTAACATTGGCAATTGTGTCGATCGTCTTTAGTTGCTGAAAGCCAAGGAACCCGCGGCCGGCTGCCTGAACTTTCGCTTCGTAGTAGTGATATTTAGTTCGATTACGTGGTCGGGCGAATTGTCGTTTTGTTTTGCCTCCCAAAA
>CAXBKH010000003.1:0-234007 GCA_963976365.1 uncultured bacterium
AGTCCTTGCGCTGCTTGTCATTCATGATGTCGTACACCATGCTATTGACATCTTTGTGGGTGAGCGCCGGCATGTTGATACGCTTGATGTCACCATCGACGCGAATCATGGGCGGCACGCCACCTGACAAGTGCAGGTCCGAGGCGTTGTTCTTTACCGTGAACGACAAGAGCTGAGCAACGTCGACGGCCATATTTCTCCCTCATTTGGTGACGCCGGACTTACCATAACCCGGCGTTGAATTGAGCCTAGTATAGCGAAGCAAACGGACTAAAACGTGATTGGAGTCACGGAAAACCTAGCATTAATCAAAGATTTGCTGGCGTCGGCAGCCAAAGCGGCCGGACGCGAGCCTGGCGCTGTCAAATTGCTCGGCGTGAGCAAGAAACAGCCTGTGTCAAAGATCCTGGAGGCTGCCAGCGCCGGCTTACGCGATTTCGGCGAAAACTTTGTCCAGGAAGGGCTCGACAAAATCGACCAGACCCGCGATCGGAATCTGACCTGGCATTTCATCGGCCACCTGCAGAACAATAAAACACGTGTCGTCGCCGAGAGCTTTGACTGGGTTCACACCATCGACAATCTGAAAACCGCGCGGCGGCTGAATGATCAGCGACCGGAGAGCCTCGGCAAGCTCAATATCTGCCTGCAGGTCAACATCGACAACGAAGAATCCAAGTCAGGCATCACTGCAGACGAGCTGCCCGGGCTGGCTGCATCGGTCTCGACGCTACCGCGGCTGTCGCTGCGGGGCCTGATGTGCCTGCCGATGGAGCGACCGGATGAGGAGAAACAGCGCGAGCCCTTTGCCCGACTTCGAAAACTGGCAGAATCCCTGCACAAGGATGGCATCGAAACTGACACACTTTCGATGGGCATGAGCGGAGACTTCCGGGCCGCCATACTGGAAGGTGCAACCATCGTACGTATCGGCACCGCACTGTTTGGAGAAAGGAAGTAGCATGTCGAAAACTACGGTCGGATTTATCGGCGGCGGCAACATGACGCGGGCCATTGCCGGTGGTCTGCTCGATAAAAACTTTGATCCGCGCAATATCGCGATTGCCGAGCCCGTCGAATCGCAGCGACAGGTCCTCGTCGATTCCCTGCCCGACGTATTCGTCAGTGAGGACAACGCCGCTGTGGTTGCTCGAAGCCAATGTGTCGTGCTCGCGGTGAAGCCGCAGGTTCTGGGCGAGGTTTGCAGGGAGCTGGCAGCCGCGGTCAAGAAGCACCGGCCGCTGATTGTCTCGATCGCAGCCGGACCACGCATCGACGACATTGATGCCTGGCTGGGCAGCGGGAACGCAGTCATCCGGGTCATGCCGAATCAGCCGGCATTGATCGGCAGGGGGGTCTCGGGAATTTTCGGTAACGCACGCACCAGCGCCGATCAGATTGCGGTCGCAACCGACATCCTGTCCGCAGTGGGTCCGGTGGTAACCGTCGCAAGGGAAACGGACATTGACGCGGTCACCGCGGTATCGGGGAGCGGTCCCGCGTATTTCTACCTGCTGATCGACATGCTCCTTAAATCCGGTGTTGAACTGGGCCTCGATGAAAGCACCGCCAGTCGCCTGGCACTGGAAACCGCGGCTGGCGCCACGCTGCTTGCACAGCAATCCGGCGAAGCAATGGAAACCCTGATTGCGCGGGTACGGTCGCCGGGCGGTACGACGGCCGCCGCGCTGGATGAACTTGAGGCGCGAGGCATTCGTGATATCTTCACGGCTGCACTCACCGCAGCACGGGACCGGGCGACCGATCTCGCCGACGCTGCGCACGAATCGGCAAGGGACTGATCGAAATGCCACGCAACCTACCGCAGGCACTGCACTACATCATTGAAGCTCTGGCGAGCCTGTATATCCTGGTCCTGCTGTTGCGCATCTGGCTGCCATGGCTGCGTGCGGATTTTCGCAACCCGCTGGCACAGGGAATTCTGCGCCTGACTTCACCGCTCGTCGTGCCATTGCGCCGAGTCATTCCATCATTTGGCCGCCTGGACACGGCGACGGTACTGGTCGCCTTCGCAATACAGTACGCAGCGGTGTTTCTGATTCTGTTGCTCTATGTCGCCTTTAGCCTCATGAGCATGCCGTCGATCGGTGCCATTGCGCTGACCTCGATCGTCAAACTGATCATGTTGTCCGTCAACCTGTTCGCGTTCGCAATCCTGATTCGAGTCATCCTGAGCTGGGTCGCGCCAGGCATGCACAACCCGGCCACCGCAATTATTGCAACACTCAGCGAACCAGTATTGCGACCACTGCGTCGTGTTATCCCGCCCATGGGCGGCTTCGACCTGTCACCAATGCTGGCGATTATCGGCCTGTTCGCTCTGAATATTGTTATCCGCGGATATAGCCCCCTGGGCCTGTAGACGGCGTGATTTATGGTTTATAGTGGTCTTTAAAAAGGGGGCAAGTGTCATGAACAAAAGAGCACTACTGGTTTCTCTATCTACGATGGTCCTGGCGGCCGGCTGCGGCGGCCCGGGCGATTCGGCGACGGTTCCGGAGGCCCAGCCCGCCGGATCCACGTCGGCTGACATTGGAAATCATATTGTGCACTTCAGTGCACAAAGCACCGATCAATTGCCACCTGCGATTGCGCGCGAATACAACATTGTTCGCAGCAAGAACCGCGCAATGCTGAACGTGTCAGTTCTAAGGGAATCTGACATGGTCCCGGTGAGCGCCGACGTAACGGTCAGCACGGTGAATCTGACGGGCCAACTCAAGAACGTCACCATGCGAAAAATCGAAGAGCCTGGCGAGACAGTGGCAATCTATTACATCGGCGATACGACCGTTGCCAACCGCGAAGTCCTGAATTTCGAAATCAGTATTCGTCCCGATGGCGAAGATGAGGTCTCCAAAGTCCGTTTTCAGCGAGAATTCTACAGCGACTGATTTTTGTCGTTACCGCAAAAATCCCTTAAATAAAAGGCCTTTTAGCGCTTACACACGGCGAAAACATGTGTTATCGTCGCGCAGCATTCATCGCGGGCGCCTGCCCGTTTTTGTTTTTTTTGAGGAGTCAGTTTTTCATGGCAGCAAATACCAAGAAGCCACCAACCAAGTCCGAAATCTACGCACAGATTGTCGATGACACTGGTTTGACGCGCAAAGACGTAGCAGCAGTATTCGAATCACTCAACGGCCAGATCAAGAAGAACCTCGGTGGCCGCGGCGCCCCGGGAATGTTCACCGTTCCAGGCCTGCTGAAATTGCGTGTTGTGAAGAAGCCGGCTCGCAAAGCTCGCAAGGGCACCAACCCGTTCACGGGTGAAGAAATGATGTTCAAAGCGAAGCCAGCAACGAAAGTTGTGAAAGTTTCAGCTTTGAAAGGCCTGAAAGATATGGTCTAGGTTTGAATGCGATTCAAACTGAAAAGCCGGGCATGTCCCGGCTTTTTTTATGCCTGAGATCTTTCGACAAATTCGACGACTGCATCGCGCAATTCGACCAGGCGTCCATGAAAGAAATGTTCTCCCCCCGGCACGATCAGCAGCTCAGGACCGGGTTCGAGGTTGTCGACCCAGGCCACGGTTTCATCGATGTCGACGAGTTCGTCAAGATCGCCCTGAACGATGAGCCACGGACAGGACGGCTGTGAAGTGAGTCCTGTTGCAAACCGGCTGATAGCGGGTGCGACGCTGACCAGGCCGTCAACGTCTCTGACGGCGGCGGCCTTGACCGCAATTGCAGCACCGAATGAAAAACCCGCCAGCCATATCGGTAAGGCCGGGTTGCTATCGCGCATCCAGGCCAATGCGGCCAACGCATCGTCCAATTCACCCTCGCCGTTGTCGTAGCTTCCCTCGCTGCCCTCTGTGCCACGAAAGTTGAATCGCAATGCGCTGAATCCGAGCCGCAGAAATGCGCGTGCGAGGGTATGCGCGACCTTATTGTGCATTGTTCCGCCATGCTGCGGATGCGGGTGGCAGACAACGACGTTGCCGACCGGTTCCTGCTCTGGTGGGCGCTCCAGGAGCGCTTCAAGGCGACCGGTCGGTCCGTCAATGAACAGTTTTTCGGCTTGCGGTGGTTTCGGCATGAGGGGTTCCGGGGTAGATAGATTTGTGAATACTGGCGTAAAATTAGGATCTTATGTAATCAGGGCTGCAACGGAAACGATTAATGCCTGAGTTTAACGTGTTGCACATCGCGATCGTCGGCGCAATGACCGCCATCGGCGCCATCATCGGGTGGTTATTGCGAGGCAATCGTTCAAAGGCGGAAAAACGTGCTGTCAATGCAGGCTGGCAGGAACAGCTCAACGCCAAGCGCAAGGAACACGACCGGCTGACCGAGCAAAACAAGGGTCTGATGGAACAGATCAGCCAGTACCAGGCCTCGAATATGGACGCCAAGAATCGCGCCCGTGAATTGTCGGAGGTCGTAAAGGAGGCATTCGCCCGGCGCGACGAACTCCAACGAGAGATCAAGGACATTCGGGCCAATCTCGAACTCTCGATCAGTGAGCGCGAACAACTGCAGTCGAACATCTCCGCCAAAGCTATGGATGCGGAGCTCCTGAAAGAAAAAGACGCGAGCATCGCGAAGCTGCGGCACGAGTTAAAGAACTGGCAAGGTCGAGTCACGCCGCTGATCGAGAAATTCCGACAACGCAACGAGGAGGTAGCCCGCCTGGAAGCGGAGCTGGACGACGCCCGCGTGCGGATCGCCGAACTTGAGGCAAGTGGCGAATCCGATCATACGCGCATCGAACCTGTCAGCGATCCCGACGCGCTGACCGACGGCCGGGATGCATCGAACGAGGCAATCGATGACGACGACCTGATCGATCCAGCGGTTATGCAAGCGGATGACGATGATGACGACCAGGAAATCGTCGAGGACAGACAAATCAACGGCGCTCGGGACAGACTGCAGGCGATCAAGGGTGTCGGCCCGGCGATTGAAAAAACGCTGAACGAGATGGGCATTTTCCGGTTTCAGCAGATCGCCGAGATGAGTGAATACGACATCGACCGCGTTGCAAAGCGGCTGAAAGGATTCCGCAGCCGCATTTACCGCGAAGACTGGATCGGCCAGGCCAGGGAACTCCGTGACCAAGAAGCCAGCGGCTAGGCGCGCGGCGGTCGCCGTTTTGATTGCGGGCCTGGTACTGAGCCGACTTGCCGGCAACGGCGCCGGCGACCCTCTACCCCCTGTAAAACCATCTCCCGCGATCACGCCTGCTTTTGAAATTCGCTGGCATCAGGGTCATCTGCAGCTGACAGGCCATACGCAATCCGTACAACACGAACAGAATCTGCTGCAACTGGCAAAAAGCGCCTATCCGCAGGCAATACTCAGTACCGAATTTGAGCCACTGGGCGTGGTGCCGGAGTTCTGGGCTGATATGACAGGACAGGTTCTTTACTTGCTTGCAGAAACTGATTCGTCCACCGCGCAAGTGAGCACCGACTCGATCAACATTCGCGGCGTTACCGGCCAAGAGTTCGACTGGGCCAGCCGGCTCGGCGCTGTACAGGCATCGGTTCCCTCGCAAGTAACGCTCAAGACCGATACTGTGTTTGTCAATGCGTCCATCGAGGTACTGGAAGTCTGCCGCCGTGCATTCGAGAACTTCGATGTCGGCGCGATCAACTTCGAAGAGTCCAGCATCGTGTTTCGCAGTTCCGCCTACCCACGCCTGCAGCGGGTCATAGCCCTGGCAGCCACCTGTCCCGACTCTCGAATTTCAATTACCGGGCACACCGACGCCTCAGGTCCTGAGCCATTGAATCAACAGTTGAGTCTTGAGCGCGCCCGGGCGGTCGGAGACTACCTGACGTCTGGCGGAATCGATGAGAATCGCCTGCTGATTTCAGGCCGCGGTTCTCTAGCGCCGGTGGCTGACAATGCGACGCGTTATGGGCGCAGCCTCAATCGCCGCATTGAAATTGCGTTAATGCCCTGGCAGGACAACGACGGGCTACTCGGGCGACGCTAACTTCAGCAGCTCGATAGTGAAGATCAGCGGTGTATTCGGCGGAATCGCGTCCCCGCGACCGGCCGCGCCGTAGGCCAACTCCGGGGCAACCACCAGTTCGCGTGTTTCACCGACCAGCATGCACGGCACACCCAGATCCCAGCCCCTGATCACCTGGCCGCTACCGAGCTGAAATTGAAATACATTCTCGCCCGACTCCCAGACAAATTGCCCGCGACGATCATCGGCAGATTCATCGAGATGCCACAGCCAGACGTTGGTATCCGCATAGTCGCCTTTGACGGCGGCTCGACCGTAGCCGGTCTCGATGACTCTTGCACTGAGGCCCGGAGCGATATCGATCGTGCCGGATTCGTCGGCGACCGGACAGTCAACCTTGGCCATCGTGGCGTCCGGCTTGTCATCGGCTCCGCCGCATGCAACCAGCATCACCAGCGAAATGGCTGCCAGGCCCCGGCTGCGCGGACTCATTCTTCGGCGTCCTCGAAGTCGAGTGCGGCAGAATTGATGCAATAACGCAGCCCGGTCGGCTGTGGCCCGTCCTCAAAAACGTGACCCAGGTGTGCGTCACAATTCTTGCAAACAACCTCACGCCGAATCATGCCGTGACTGGTATCCGTGATGGTCCGCACGGCGTCACCGGCCAGCGGCAGCCAGAAGCTGGGCCATCCGGAACCCGAATCGTACTTGTGGTCCGACTTGAACAGCGCGGCGTCACAACAGACACAGCGGTATACGCCGTCTGCCTTGTGATCCACATACTTACCGCTGAACGCTCGCTCGGTACCGCGATTTTGAGTTACCTCGTATTGTTGCTCGTCGAGCTTGACGCGCAAATCTTTCTTGTCGACTTCAGCCATTGTCCGCTCCACCACTGGTCTGCAGCATGAATTCGTTCATACGCTGCACGTATTCTGCCGGATTGTCGAGCTGCGAACCCTCGGCCAACAGGGCATGATCAAGAACGATATTCGACAGCGCATCAAAACGCTTCTCGTCGGCCTCCACCGACAGCCGGCTGACGATCGGATGTTTGACGTTGATCTCAAGGATCGGTTTGGATTCGGGGAGTTTTTGACCGCTCGCCTCAAGCATGCGCCGAACCTGGGGGTTCAGGTCCTGGCTTCCTGCAACGACGCAGGCGGGTGAGTCCACGAGTCGGCGGCTCACTTTGACGGCTTCGACGCGTTCGCTGAGCACACCCTGGATTTTTTCCAGCAGTGTCTTGTGCTCCTCGTCCAATTTGCCCTGGTCTTTTTCCTCACCGTCGTCAGGCAAATCCAGCGCTTCGCGCGCAACATCGACCAGCGTCTTGCCGTCGTACTCGCCGAGGCTCTCGGCCAACCAGGCATCGATTCGATCTGTCAGCAGCAGGACTTCCAGGCCGCGACTCTTGAGCTGTTCGAGATGCGGACTCGCGATGGCCGTCGCGTAGTTCTCGGCCAGGATGTAGTAAATCTTGTCCTGGCCTTTTGCCGCACGTCCGACATAGTCGTCCAGAGACTGATCCTGCGTATCGCTATCGGTATGCGTGGTCGAAAACCGCAGCAACTTCGTCAGTTTGTCCTTATTGGCGTGGTCTTCAACCAGCCCTTCTTTCAGGACCTGGCCAAACTCATTCCAGAATTTCTGGTAGTCGTCATTCCCGGATGCCAGCTTCTTCAGCATGTCCAGTACGCGTTTTGTCAATGCATTGCGCATCGTTGCGAGCTCAGGATTCTGCTGCAGCAACTCGCGGGAGACGTTGAGAGGCAGGTCCGACGAATCCACTACGCCTTTGACGAAGCGCAGGTACAGCGGCAGGAACTGCTCCGCATCGTCCATGATAAAGACGCGTTGCACGTACAGTTTCAGCCCGCGCGGCGCCTCACGATTCCACAGGTCGAAGGGCGCTGCGCCGGGAATGTAGAGCAAACTCGTGTATTCGCGCTTGCCTTCAACCCGGTTGTGGCTCCAGGTCAACGGGTCGGAAAAATCGTGCGACAGGTGCTTGTAGAATTCCTTGTACTCGTCGTCACTGACGTCGGATCTCGGACGAGTCCACAGCGCGGTTGCAGAATTGACAAGTTTTGTTTCGGCCTCCTTGTCATTCGCATCGGTCAGGGAAACCGGAAAGCCGATGTGATCGGAATATTTGCGAATCAGCGATTCGACGCGATACGGCTCAACGAATTCAGACTCAGCCTTTTTCAGGTGCAATGTCACCCGCGTTCCACGTTCCGCACGCTCGATGTCTTCGATCGTAAACTCGCCCTGCCCTTCCGACTCCCAGCGAACGGCCGCGTCGCTGCCGAGCCCCGCACGGCGAGACTCGACGGTAACTTTGTCAGCAACGATGAAGGCCGAGTAAAAGCCGACGCCAAACTGCCCGATCAGGTGTGCGTCGTGTTTCTTCTCTCCGGTCATCTGCTGCAGGAATTCCGCTGTACCGGATTTCGCGATCGTGCCCAGGTTGTCAATCAGTTCACTGCGTGACATTCCGATACCGTTATCGACAATCGAGAGCGTGCGCTTTTTCTTGTCGACGATGATTTCGATGCCAAGCTCGGCATCGTCGTCCTGCAGTTCGGGGTTTGCCAGAGCTTCGAAGCGCAGTTTATCAGCAGCGTCCGAGGCATTGGATATCAGCTCACGAAGAAATATTTCCTTGTTGCTGTACAGGGAATGGATCATCAGCTGTAACAGCTGACGGACTTCGGTTTGAAAACCGAGGGTTTCGCGCTTGTCGCTCACGCAGTCGTCTCCCGACGTTGATTGGGACAGACACGATATAGCCTTGGTCGCCTTTTTCAAGGCCAAATCTGGCCTCAGCAAGGATTTTTCAGGCGTCGCGCAGCGTGTGTGCGGAGGTAACTGACCGGTACAGGAGGGTGACGAACAGCAGAATCGAACTCGCTACGGCCATCGGCGGATGCACGGCCGCAATCCATACGCCCGCTGCAGCTCCACAAGCCAGCAGCAGGCAAGTGATTGCCAGAATCGCGAGTCGACGTATGCGTTCAACGATCAGGCCGGCCATTCCGTACAGGTCGTCGAGATCGTCAAGGTATTGCAGAATGCACTCCACTGATTCTTCCTAGCGAACGATTGTCAGCATTGGGCCGACGGGTTCCGGATCGGCGCCATGTGTATCCGCTTCATCCATTGATGCGGTGTTTGATTCTTTGGCGTGGGCTATCGCTCGGTGGAAGAGTTCCCAGCGTTGACGGGCGGACTCACTTGTCAGGGCGTCGAGCGGTGACTCATTGATTGCTTGTTTCTTTGACATGCTCAATACAACAGGTTTGGTTCGTTAGCTGAACTATAATGGAGCGCCCCAATTGCACTCCGTGAGGCAGGTCACAGCTTGCTTTAGAACTTTTTTTACAAGCCTTTTTTCGCTCGAAACCCTGACGCAGTTCCGCTTTCTTCATTACGTAAAACGCCGACACAAAGTCGGCGTTGACGAAAATCGAAACAGGGTTTTACGCGATCAGTCGTCGCTGTCCTGGTCCTTGCTCCAGTTCCGTTTTACCTTGTCGGACCAGTCGCGATAGTTTTTCCAGGAATACAACGCCGGATCAATTCCGGAGCGTTTGCCACGGTTAGTCGGCGCTTTCGAAATCCAGCGTCGATACTGCTGCCAACCGTCCGCATCGTTCGCTGCGGGTACGCGGTTATCCAGCGTCGCATCTTTGGCTGGGGCGTCGCGCTCGGCATCCGTACCGAAGCTGTCAGCCCATTTGATGTTCTTGCTATCTGGCATCAGATTGCTCAGTCAGTCCTTTCAATAAATCCTAAGCGTGATTCACCATAAATCACAGGAACTGGATCACAATGCCCGGTCCCACTTTTATTATATTTATCAGCCAGTTAGGGTTTGGTTTTACTTAATCACGTAGCAGGGGTCGTAATCCTTGCCGGAAAGCTTCATGCGCTGCTGCGCGACAAATGAGGCGAGCAGTGTATCGAGCATGTCCATGATCCGCTGCGACCCGCTGAGCTGGAATGGCCCGCGTTTCTCGATTTGCGCGGCCGTGTCATCCCTGACATTGCCCGAGACGATGCCGGAGAAAACCCGGCGCAAATTGGCCGCCAGCTTGTGAACTGGCAAATCATCGCTGATGTCCAGCGCGCTCATCGATTCGTGAGTGGCGACAAACGGCGTTTGGAATTCGCGATCGATGCTCAGGCGCCAGTTAAAATAATAGGCGTCACTGTGCTGTTTCCGAAACTCCCGGACCCGGGCAAGGCCGGCTTTGACTTCCTTGGCCACGGCACGCGGGTCGTCAATAATAATTTTGTAGCGCTGTTGCGCCTCGGCACCCAGCGTCGCACCGACAAACGTGTCGATTTGCTGGAAATATTCGGCGGCGTCCGGTGGACCGGTCATGACCAGCGGCAACGGCTGCCCCGCATTGGCCGGGTTTAGCAATACGCCGAGCAGATACAGAATTTCCTCGGCCGTACCGACGCCACCGGGAAAAACGACAATGCCGTGACCGAGCCGGACGAATGCTTCAAGGCGTTTTTCCATGTCCGGCATGATCACCAGCGAATTCACAATGGGGTTCGGCGACTCGGCGGCGATAATGCCGGGCTCCGTAATACCGATGTACCGACCACCACGGAAGCGCTGTTTCGCGTGTCCGATTGTCGCGCCTTTCATCGGCCCTTTCATTGCACCCGGCCCGCATCCGGTGCAGACGTCGAGTTTACGCAGGCCCATTTCATAGCCGACCAGCTTTGTGTAGTCGTACTCCTCGCGACTGATCGCGTGGCCGCCCCAGCAAACCGCCAGGTTGACGTTGGTCGGCATGTCCAGCAGTCCGGCATTGCGCACAATATGAAATATCGCGTTCGTAATACCGTCCGAGGTCGCCATATCGAATCGGCCGCTGTCGAGTATGTCGTGCCGCGTATATACGATGTCGCGAAGCACAGCCGACAGCAGTTCCCGGGTACCGCGAATCATTCGACCGTCAACAAAAGCCTCGCCGGGTGCATTCTTCAACGAAACCTTGAGCCCCCGATCCTGCTGGATGAAGCTGATGTCGAAATCGCGATATTTTTGCAACACGGCTTTGGCGTCGTCGTGTTCACTGCCGGAGTTGAGAACTGCCAGCATGCAGCGGCGCAACAGCGGATAGAGTCCGCCGGCGGAGCTATTCTTCAGCAAGTCCGCTTCATGCTGGGACAGAACTTCGAGGCTACCCTCGGGCCAGATTTCTGCATTGACGCAGGTGACAGAATTAGCCATCTGTCAGGGACGGATTTCGATAGGCGTATTGTCGCCGGTCATCAACCAGATATCGATCATGTCCGAGTTTGATACGGCAATGCAGCCGTTGGTCCAGTCCTGCGTGCGGTAGTAGGTTTCCGAGTGCGTCGGCTCGTTGGGTTGTCCGTGGATCATGATTGCACCCCCCGGATCGACACCTTTCGAGCTGGCTTCCCGTCGGTCTGACGCATCCGGATAAGACACCCGAATGGCCAGAAAATAGTCACTGTTGGGATTGCGGGTGTCCAGCAAGTACCTGCCCTCGGGTGTCTTGAAATCGCCTTCTTTTTCTTTGTCACCGTCCGGCACAATGCCGAGCGCAATCTTGAAACTCTTCAATATTTTCCCTTTCTGAATGAGGTGCAGCACGCGATCTGACTTGTCGATGACCACCTTATCCGCCTGCGGGAAATCGCTGGCCGACGCCAGGCCGCACGCCAGCAGCAAAATACAAATCAATTGAACTCGAATCATCATGAACGGACCTGCCCCCTCAACATCTGGCCAAGACTAGCAAACCTCGGGCCGATGAAAAATGCCCTGCTTCACACAAGTGTGGGTCCAAAGTCTCTAAACGTTGCGACCGACAATCCAGCCGATTGCAAATCCGATACCGCCAGCAAGCATTGTATAGATTGGCAAGTAGCGGAATACCTGGTCAGGATACTCCGCGCCGGTAAACATGTCGTCGAGGTTAACCCAATAGGCGTAATGAAGGTACAGCGACAGGCCGAGCGCCGGAATGGCATAACCAATGACGCCGAGTGGTAAGCGCATGCCGGTACCCGCCCAGCGGCCATTACCCCGGTAAAGCGTTGTGCCGCATAACAGGATAAGGACGGCAAACGGCACCAGGTTCCGAAATACATAGGCGCCGCCAGGTTGTACGTCAGCTATCCAGAACGAAGCGGCGGCCGTGACCAGGACCACCGGCAGCAATCGCCACAACGTGAGTTTGTGCTTGTCGCGCATCAGTTTCGGTCGACATCGGCCAACAGTGGAATCTGAACCTTTGTACCCGGCCGTACTTTGTGCAGGTCGACGCCGGGATTGTATTGGCGAAACAGCCATATCGGTACATCGTATTGTCGCAATGCCAGTATCCAGATCGATTCGCCCATGCGGATTTCGTGCTCAACGACGCCGCTGATCAGGTGCTCGCGAAAAAACCGGTCCTGTTGAGCCTGGTGGTAGGCGACGCGACGCTCCTCAAAGCGCGCGGCGTCCACGGTGCCGAGATCGAGCTTGATCCGCTGGCCAACGGTCACCGGCGCTCGGAACGGCAGTCCGTTCAGGTCGCGCAGTCGCTGCGTTTTGATTTCCAGCCAGTCTCCGAAATGTCCCAGCGTTTCGAGAGGATGCACCTCGATCGTATTGTCATCCGCGACACTGTAGTCGCTGGGATCAGTCAGTAATGCGGTTTGTTCGCCGCTTCTCAGTGTCTCCGCCAGTCCCCCTTCGAATTCCTCTGCGCCCGCCTCGATATCCTCAATGGCCGGCTCGATGACCGGTTCCGGCTCCGGCGCCGGTCTCGTCGCAACCACGACTGTTTCTGCCGCGGGCATCGGTCCTGCCGCCGGAAGGCGCAATTTCTGGCCGGCGCGAATGAAATGGCTGCTATTCAATCCATTCAACGCAACCAGCGTGGACACACGCGTGTCGTAAGCATCGGCGATTTGCGAAAGGGTGTCGCCACGCGCCACCGTATGAAACATGTCGGGCAACTGGTTCTGGAAAATCGCATCGGCGGGAAGTGCCCCGATGAGTTCGGCAAGAGAGGAAGCGAGCTCCGATGCCGGCAGGCGCAGCGTGTAACCCCTTGGCAGGTATTTACTGCCCTCCCAAACGGTGGGTTGCAGCGCGGGATTGTGCGTTGCGAGCTGACGCGCGCTGATACCCAGCACTCGGGTAATTTCCGCGACCGGCACATAGTTCGCCAGTTCTGCTTCTGTGTAGATGATGGGTGACTCCGCGGTCAGGCCGGGAAAGTACTTTTCGACGTTTTGGTCAACCTCCTTCGCGGCGAGAAATGCGACGTAGAAATTTCGCGATGCGAAACCAAACGTTCGACCTTTGTAGTTTCTCAGTATGTCGACGTAGGCGGTGTCACCAAACTCGCGCATTGCGCGACGTACGCCACCGAGACCGTGGTTGTACGCGGTAATGGCCATCGGCCAGTTGCCGGTGATCGAATAATTGTATGCAAGCAGCTGGCCTGCCGCGCGCGTCGCTTCAAACGGATCGTTGCGCTCATCAATGACATGATCCACGCGCATAAAACGCTGCCCGGTGCTGCGCGTGAACTGCCAGATGCCGGAGGCACCGACATGCGAACGCGCATCCGGGTTGTATGAGGACTCCACATGCGGCAAAGCGGCGATCTCGACCGGCACCCCGAGCGCTGCAAACTCGCGATTGACATGGTCGCGCCAACGCCCGGACCGGATGAGTCCTTCGCGGAATCGATCGCGTAGACCCTGCTGGAAGCGTATGCGATTGACGGCGCCCTGCAAGGTGGCATTACTGACATTGTCCGGCCACAGCGCCAAAACCCTGGCCTCCTCCGCAGTCAGATTGTCGCGTTTTCCGGCGGCGAGCGTCCTTAGAGTCGCCTGCAGCAGCTTGCGGCGCTTTTCAATTCGCCGCTGCCGCTCACCCCGGCCCAGCTTCTCGGGCATCGCCAGGCGCTCGTAGACCACGGCCAGGTCGCGATTGTCATGCAACACGCCCTCGTCATTGCCAATCCGGGTGAAAATGTCGGTCCAGAAGTCGACATCGGCCTGCAGTTCAGGGGGCTGGGGGAAGATTTCATCGGCCGCCGCCGTCGAAAAAATTGCACTTGCCACCAGTAATAAAATCGCTCGCATGCTTGTCATATATAATGATTCAAGTTTCAATCGCAAATTATTGATTGCTTCACAGAAAAAATCAGTGAAATACCGTAAATTCAAGGCCATATGAACATCTTCGCTCGCCAATCTGACACTCCATGCCGCATTTGCCAATACCTGGCAGTGGCGTGGCTCGTGTTGTCATGCTCCACCGTGTTTGCCAGCGAGGGATCTGTCGACCCGTCGGACAACGGTGTCGACATCATTGAAGATTCGACCGAGGATGCCGACTCGCGTTCCAGCGAGGCATCGGCGGCGGCCGAGCAATTGCTCGAACCGGAGCCGGTCAGGGAGCACATGGGCCCTCTGGCTGACGCCGTAACCGACGCCGAAGGCCAGGCCGAAGCGCTTGTCCTCCTGGGCACAGAAATTCCGCCGGGGACGTCACAACGTCTCTCCTGGTCAGCAACCGAATTGTTCGAGGGCGTACCGGTTTCTACGCCTGTACTCGTTGCCAACGGCGTATTGCCTGGCCCCACACTTTGCCTGACCGCCGCTGTCCACGGTGACGAGCTCAATGGCATCGAAATGGTGCGGCGCGTTTTCCACGATATCGAGCCAAAGAAACTGGCCGGCGCCTTGATCGGGGTACCGATTGTGAACGTACAGGGATTCCGGCGCGGATCGCGCTACCTGCCCGACCGGCGCGATCTCAATCGCTACTTTCCAGGCAACCCGAACGGCAGCGCCGCGGCTCGCATCGCACATTCGTTGTTTACAGACGTCATATCGCATTGCGATGCACTGGTTGATTTGCACACCGGATCTTTTGAACGAGCCAACCTGCCGCAGCTGCGCGCCGATCTGCGCGACCCTGACGTTGTCACGCTGGCCCACGGTTTCGGAGCGATGGTCGTATTGCACAGCCGGCCGGGCGTTGGAACATTGCGTTACGCCGCCACGCGCGCCGGAATACCATCGGTTACCGTTGAAGCTGGCGGACCATCGCAGCTCGAGCTTGCTGAAGTGAAGCACGGCGTGAAAGGCGTTGAAACTTTGTTGACCGCTCTGGGTATGACAAGGCGCACACGCCTGTGGGGTGATCCGGAGCCGGTCTACTACAAATCCACCTGGGTGCGTGCCAACAACGGCGGCATCCTGCTGTCGGATGTGTCGCTCGGCAGCTCCGTCAGGAAGGGCGACCTGCTCGGATCGATCACCGACCCAATGAGCAACGCACGCACTGAACTGCGTTCGCCGTATTCGGGCCGCATCATCGGCATGGCACGAAACCAGGTCGTCATGCCCGGATTCGCCGCATTTCATGTCGGTATACAGACAGACGAAGTTTCTGCGACCGAAACCGAGGTCGAATTGGCGGAAAAAACAGATGCCGGTGGTTACGTAGACGGCATGTCCGAGTAAACTTCGGTCGCTATGGCCGAAGTTCGCAAACCCCTTTCCAGTTACCGCTCCCCAAAAACCTGGCCAACCTGGATCGGTATGGGGCTGCTGCGCGCGATCTCGGCGCTGCCTTTTGGCCTGGCGATGGCCATCGGCCGCATCATCGGCCGCCTCGCCTACTGGTTTGGCGGTTCGCGGCGGGCAATCGTGCGCCGCAATATCGAGCTGTGCTTCCCCGAGCTGTCAGGGAAGGCACGTGACGAGCTTGCCTACGAGCACTTCAAGGCGTTGGGCATGGCGGTGATCGAAATGGGCCTGGGCCGCTGGGCCAGCGACGAATCCCTCGCGGCAAGAACCGAACTCGTCGGCCTGGAGCACCTGCAAAAAGCGATCGCCGATGGCCACGGCGTTATTCTCCTTGCGGCTCACTTCACAACACTCGAAGTCAGCGGTCGTGTGCTGGCGCTGCACAGCCCGCCGTTCGATGGCGTGTACCGGAAGAATCGCAGCGAGTTTATTACCGAGTTGCAACGCACCGGCCGCGAACGAACCGTTGCAGATACCATTGAGAAACGCGACCTGAAGAAACTTGTGCGGCGACTTCGCGAAAAACGCCCGGTCTGGTATGCACCGGATCAGAGTAATAACCTGAAGGGATCGGAAGTCATCGATTTTTTTGGTGTGCCCTGTATGCATACCACCGCGACCACTACCCTCGCACGCCTCGGGCAAGCGGTTGCCATTCCTTTTTTTCCTCGCCGACTTGCCGACGGCCGCTACGAAATGACGCTGCTGCCGCCACTTGAAAATGTGCCGTCAGATGACCCGGTCGCGGACACGCGTGCCTACATCGAGGTTCTCGAGGCTCATATTCGAACCTGCCCCGAGCAGTATTTCTGGGTTCACCGAAAGTTCAAAGACCTGCCGGAGGGCTACCCGGACTATTACTCGGACCTGGAAGCCAGGAAGTAACCCTGCAGCAGCTGGTCCCAGTTCTCTCGTCGAAAGAACAGTTTCGGATCCAGCGCAACAATCTTTTCCAGTGAGCGATGCAAGCGACTGAGAGTCTGTTGTTGCCAGGGCCCCGGCGGACGCAGGGATCCCTTGTCGAAATCCAGCAACCAGACGTCACCGTCGCTATCGACCTGCACGTTGTAAGCGTTCAGATCGGCATGATAGACGCCCGCCTTGTGAAATTTCCAGATCGAGGCACCGACTGACTGCCAGAAATTTTCGCCGCGGTCGGCCACTGCGATGTACTCCGACAACGACATGACCTCCGGTATGCGCACCGTAATTATATCCGCCGTATACAGGGTGCCGCGGCGGACGAATCGGGCTGCAGCCGGTCTCGGCACATTCATGTTGTTGGCTGCCAATTTGTCCAGCAAACGCCACTCCATGAATGAACGAGTGAGATCTTCTCCGGAGAAAATGTATTTGTCCCGATTGAATTTTCCGATCAGGCCGCCGCGCATGTAGTGGCGCAATACGAACTGACGCGGCACATTGCCGACATACATCGTATTGCCGCGACCGCCCGAACGCAGTGCGCCGGTTAGTAGTTCGGCATGCGGCCAACCTTGTGCGGTAAAGCGCTCGGCGGAAATCTGGTTGATAATCGCCTTATCGTATAGGATGGCGCCGTTCCTGGTTCTCTCGACGGTTTCGGTCAACGGGTCCGTCCTTCTCTCTTGTCTAATTCGATTCTACAAGTACCGCCGCAGAAAATATGCGTCATTCGACTTTCCGCGATCGGTGATACCTGTCATGCACTGGCAGTTGTTCGTCGTCTCCAGGATAACTGGCCCGGGGCCGAGATCACCTGGATTATTGGCAAGACCGAAGCCACGCTCCTGTCCGATATACCGGGCGTGAAGTTTATCATCTTCGACAAATCCAAAGGCCGGCACGCTTACAAGGACGTGCAGCGACAACTGGGCGATAGCGTGTTCGACATCGCCCTCTGCATGCATGCATCAATGCGCGCCAATCTCCTGTGCCGAAAAATTTCCGCACCAATTCGGCTCGGCTTCGATCGGGCACGAGCAAAAGATTTCCAGTGGCTGTTTACCAATCGACGTATCGAACATGTGCCGAAACAACATGCACTGCTGGCAATGATGTCTTTTGCAGATGCCCTCGACGCAGCACCACGCCCGATACGCTGGGACATTCCGCTGGGCGACGACGACCGTCAGTTTGCCAGTGACCTCAAAAGTCCGAGTATGCCGCTCGTCGTCATCAGTCCCTGCAGCAGTCAACGCAGTCGAAATTTTCGCAACTGGAGCATTGATCGTTACAAGGCGATCATTTCTCACCTCAGGGGAAAATCCTGCCGCGTGATTCTGACGGGCGGACGTAGTGATCTCGAGCTTGAGTATGGCAACGCGCTGTCCGCCAACGGTGCTGCTGACGACCTGCTGGGCAAAACCTCGTTGAAGCAACTTGCCGCGCTCATTGACGCTGCCGACCTGGTCGTTTGCCCGGATTCCGGGCCTGCGCATATTGCGACGGCCTTCGGCACCCCGGTGATCGGCCTCTATGCCACGTCAAATCCGGAGCGCACAGGGCCCTGGCTGTCACGGGAACTGACGGTGAACCGGTACCCGGATGCGGCGCTGAAATACCTCGGAAAATCCGTTGAACAACTGCGCTGGGGTCAGCGCATACGCCACCCTGATGCCATGGATCTAATCACGATCGACGACGTTCGTGAAAAAATCGATATGTTTCTTGATATTTAGACGACTTTTGCCTGAATATCGGACGGCAGAATTTCCTTGAGGCAACGCAGGTGACCGAGCGGACAGTGCCTCTCGAAGCAGGGACTGCAGTCGAGATTCAAGGAGTGAATGTCGCGCTTTACGGTTAGCGGTGGCGTGAACAATGGCGATGATGAGCCGTAAATGCCGTGAACATGGACGCCGACGGCGGCAGCCACATGCATCAGCCCCGAATCGTTACTGACGACCTGCTGGCATAACGCAACCAGGTCGATGACATCGACCAGCTCGGTTTGACCGCAGAGATTGATCGCATGGCCATTGGCCGCAATCACATCGCCGGCTGCCCGGTCTTTTTCCGAGCCCAGAACCCAGACCGCGAATCCCGATTGATCCAGCTTTTCGGCCAGCTCTCTGAAATACTCGAGTGGCCAGCATTTCGCCGGACCATATTCCGCGCCCGGCATCATCCCGATAACGGGCCTTGAGGTATCCAGGGCCAGCTTTAGCACAAGATCCTGCTGCCGCTGCCTGGATACCTGCAGTTGTGGGTACGGAATTTCGGGCAACGGTTGCCCTTTCTCAACACCCAGCGCCACAAATCGTTTGACGGTCTGATCGAGGACATCACGATTCAATTCGCGCATGTCATTGATCAGGAAGTAGCGCGACTCGCCGCGAAAGCCGGTGCGCACCGGGATGTTTGCGAACCACGGTATCAACGCCGACTTGAACGATCGCGGGATGATTATTGCGCGGTCATAATTTTGTGCACGCAGGGAACGACCAATCTGGCGACGTTTGCCGAGACCGACTTCGCCGTGGCTGGTTTCCGAGGCAATTGTGTTTCGTATCTCCGGCATTCGCGCAACAATCGGCAACGACCACGCCGGCGCCAGCACATCGAGACTGCCCTCCGGATGCGCCGCCTTGACAATCTTGAACAGCGACTGCGCCATGACCATGTCGCCTACCCACGATGGCCCGACGAACAGGATCGAGTGTCTAGCCAATTTGATCCAGGTAGTCTTTGACACCCGCCTCGACGGGTCGAAACTCGACATCGCATCCTGACTGTCGAAGCTGGGTCAAATTGGCTTGCGTGAAGCTTTGGTAGGCGCCCACGAGATGATCCGGGAACGGTACATAGCGAATTTTGCCCTTGCCATGCCACTTGATCACGGCATTTGCGACATCATTGAAACTCTGCGCCCGCCCGGTGCCTGTATTAAAAATACCTGATACATCGGGATGATCGAGGAACCACAGGTTGACGTTGCAGGCATCGTCAACGTAGACGAAGTCGCGCAGCTGCTCGCCGTCGCCATAACCATCGGAGCCTGTGAACAGCCGTGCCTCACCGTCATCGCGAACCTGGTTGTTAAAATGAAAAGCGACACTGGCCATCGAAGCCTTGTGCTGTTCTCGCGGGCCGTAGACATTGAAGTAACGCAAACCAACGACCTGGCTGTCCGTCTCCCGCACGGTGCGCCTGACGTATCGGTCAAACTGTATTTTTGAATAGCCGTAAACATTCAACGGATTCTCAAACAGCGGGTCTTCGACAAATTCCGATGCAGCACCATAAACTGCAGCCGATGATGCGTAGATAAACTGGACCCTGTGATCGAGACAGTGATGCAGTAAGGTCTTCGAATAGTGGTAGTTGGTCTCCATCATGTAACGCCCGTTCCACTCCGTGGTTTCCGAGCAGGCGCCCTGGTGCAGAATGGCCGTGATTTTTTTCGCGAACCCCTTGTCTGTTGCAATGCGAGCCGGCAACTCGTCCTTGTCAAGATAATCGGCAATGGCGAGGTCCGAAATATTGGCGAACTTGTGACCATCGGTCAGGTCGTCAACGACGATGACATCGTCGGCACCACGGTCGATCAGGGACCGGACCAGGTTGCTGCCAATGAAACCGGCACCGCCGGTGACGATAAGCATACTCAGTCGTTACTTTCGAGCAGGTGGTATAGCGCGCCACAGTAGGGACACTTGGCTTCGCCGGTGGCCTCGATTGGCAAGTACACTTTCGGATGTGAGTTCCACAGGTACATGCCGGGCATCGGGCAGCTCAGTGGCAAATCTTTGGGTCGTACGCTGTAGGTATTTTGTGCGTTTGCCGGGATCAGGTTCTGATCGATGGTGCCTGCTCTTGCTGCCACTGTCTTCTCTTTCAATAGGCCGATGGGATCGCGAATTATAGGCGTGTCAGCCGAGCCAGTCATCCCAGAGCGTTCCAACAAACTCACGTTCGTCGACAAATTGCCCGATATCGCAAATCGCATTACGCCCATCGAGAACCTGTCGGTGCAGGCACAGGCGGTAGTCCCGGTAGATATCCTGCAATTGACTGCCCACGGCGTAGTCGAGCACGCTCGCGGCAATCAGCGCATCGAGCTGTCGAATATTGTCGGAATAAACAGTGACGTCAGGGTGATTTTCCGCCTCACGCAATACGAGGTATTGCACCAGGAATTCGATGTCGCCGATACCGCCCTGGCCATGTTTCAGGTCGAAGACGGCCGTACCACTGCGATCAAGCTCTTTGCGCATCTTCTGGCGCATCGATACAACGTCCTCGCGCAGCCGGTCGCGGCGAACCCGGTGACTCAGGGTTTCACGCCGGATTCGTTCGAATTCTTCGGCGATCCTGGGACTCCCGGCAACCGCCCTGGCACGCAGCAAGGCCTGGTGCTCCCAGGTCCACGCATTGTCTTCCTGGTAGCGTTCGAAAGCCTCGGTGCTGCTGACCAGCACCCCGGACCGGCCGTCTGGCCGCAGCCGGGTATCGATTTCGTAAAGCTCTCCGGAGCCGGTGGGTGTCGTCAAAAAATGCAGCAGGCGTCGCACCAGGCGACTGAAAAACAACGCATTGTCCAATGGCTTGGGACCCTTTGTCTCCTGGTTTTCCCCCCGGGAATCGTGCAGGAAGACAATGTCCAGATCCGAACCGTAGGACAATTCCAGGCCACCCAGCTTCCCATAGGCAACGATGCCGAATCCTGAAGCGTGCGACTTGCCATCGATTTCGTAGTGAGGCGCGCCGTGTTTTGCCGTCAAATCCCGCCACGCAACGCGAAGCGCCTGCTCCAGGACAAGTTCCGCGAGCCAGGTCAATCCATCGCTGACCTTCATGATGGGCAGCTTGTCATTAAAATCGGCGACGGCAATTCTGAACATCGTGGCACGCTGAAACTGCGCGATAGCCTGCATTTGCGCTTCGCTGTCCGGATCGTCCTGGACCGAGAGCTTGCGTGTCATATCGCCAGCAATTTCGGCCTTGGTGACCGTTTCGGTAAAACTCCGCGGGTCGAGGAGCTCGTCCATCAATGCCGGGTGTCTCGCGATCTGGTTTGCGATGTACTGGCTCTGGCCACACAAATCCACCAGGCGGGACATCGCCGGCTCGTTCTCGTTTAACAACGCAAGATAAGCACTTCGCCTCAGGATACGCTCTGTCACTGCCAGCGTTCGGGTCAGAGCAACGTCCGGTCGTGCTGACTCGATCACCTTGCCGATCAACTTGGGTACGAAGCGCTGCAGGCGTTCGCCAGCCATCTTGTCGATTTGTTGCGTACCCGGTGAATTGGCGAACTCGACAATCTTCCTTGCCAGCTCGTCGGCGGCAACGACGCCCGTTGCTTCCAGCACCTGCAACCAGCGGGATTGTTCCGCCTTCGAGTCCCAGAGTTGCCGAAAAACCTGCTCGGCCGGTCGATCATCCCGTTTGCCGCGCGATGCAATGGCATCGAACTGCCGACTTATCGCACCGCGGTGTCGATCCAAATCGCCGAGCAGCGCATTCCAGTTGCGAGCACCCATCGCGAGACAAAGACGCGCCTTGTCCAGATCATTGTCGGGCAATTCGTGTGTTTGCTGATCACGCATGGCCTGAATGAAGTTTTCGACGCGCCGAAGAAATCGGTACGCATGGCGAAGCTGTTCTGCGTCATCAGCTGTCAGGCCACGGCCATTAACGAGCTTTGGCAGCACTTTTTGCAGCTCACGGCTTTGCAGCGCCTTCTCGTTGCCGCCTCGAACCAGTTGCAACGCCTGCACGATAAACTCTGCCTCACGAATTCCGCCAGGACCGAGCTTGATATTGTTCGCCAACTCTCGCCGCTTTACCTCGACGGCAATCAACTGCTGCATCTGGCGGACCGACTCGAAAACGCCGTAGTCGAGGTAGCGCCGATACACAAAAGGCTGGATCAGGTTCTCGTGCAACTCGTCAGCGATCGCGTCCGGTGGGCGACGACCGACAATACGCGCTTTGACATAGGCATAGCGCTCCCAGTCACGGCCATGCTGCAGCAGGTAGGACTCCAGGGCCGAAAAGCTGACGACCAACGGACCACTGTCGCCGAAGGGACGTAGCCGTGTATCGACACGAAAAACCAGTCCGTCGACGGTGACCTCATCGATCAGCGCAATTACCAGGCGCGTCAATCGAGTGAAATATTCCTGCGCGCTCAAGCATCGCCGACCATCGGTTTCGCCGTGCTCCGAATAGCAAAAAATGAGGTCAATATCGGACGAAAAATTGAGCTCCCGCCCGCCCAGTTTCCCCATGCCGATAACAATCAAGGGCACGGATTCGCCCGCACTGTTTTTTACTGCCCCGAACCTGGCGTGTAGCAGCCTTTCCGCGGTCGTCATTGCTATGTGCAACAGTCGGTCGGCGAGCAGGGACAATTGATCTAAGGTCTCATCGAGGTCGGCGAGCCCCTGCACCTCGCGCCACAGGATGCGCAACAGGTAACGATTACGAAATTTCCGAAGTTCGCTCTTGACGGCTATTTCATCGGGTTCGGACGACAGGATTTGCTGTGTGAACGCATCGATGACCGTCGCTTCCACCGGCTCAGAAAAAGATCTTGCGTTGTCGACAAACCAGGGCCAGTCGCGCGCGATTACGGCAGCCGCAAACTCACTGCAGGCCACCACCCGCGCCAGCGGGTAAGTCAGATGCGTCGAAATATCCGGGTGCTGCTCACTCAGGCGTTCGAACCAGAGGCGCACCGACGGGCGAAGAATCTTCGGCAAATCACGGATGGCAAGGTCGAGACTGTTCCTCATTGCCGCAGTCTAACTAAAATTCCGGCGGACGCCGGAGTAAATCAGGCAGCCGACGTTTCCGCCATGTCGGACAGTGTGGAATCGAGTGAAACCGGGCGCCCGACGATGTGGCCTTGTGCAAAATCGACGCCCAGGTCCCGGATCAGCGTTCGGGTTTCTTCCGTTTCTACAAACTCGGCGACGGTCTTGAGCTCCATTACCTTTGCGACCTGGGTAATCGCCGCAACCATAGATTCGGATATGCGATTGTCAGTGATATCGCGAATGAATCCGCCGTCGATCTTCAGCGTATCGACATTGAAGTTCTTCAAATAGGCGAATGAACTCAGGCCAGCGCCGAAATCATCCAGCGAAATCTTGCACCCGCGGGCCCGGAGCCGATCGATAAATGCCTGGGCCTTCTTGAGGTTGGAGACTGCGGCCGATTCGGTGATTTCGAAACACAAGGATTCACTCTTCAGTCCGCTGCGATCGATTTCGTCCTCAATAAATTCCAGGAAATCATCGTCACCCAGCGACTGGCCGGACAAGTTCATCGCGAAGGTCGCTCCCTGCCGTTTGACCAGGTCCTTCACCTGGGTGAGCCTTGCAATCGTTGTGGAGACTACCCAGCGATCAATTTGCGGCATCATCCGGTAGCGCTCGGCTGCGGAAAACAATGCCTTGGTTTCAATTCGACCGCCGTCACCGTCCGGCATTCTCAGCAGGATCTCGAAACGCGGATGACTCGAGTTGCCGCACAGACTGGTAATCGGCTGTGCGAGCAATTCGAACCTGTCACCGTCAAGTGCATGCTGAATATCGGTCACCAGCTGCATATCGTCGTACCGGCGAATCACGCTGCGGTTGCTCTGGTCATAGATTTCGACACGATCCCGCCCGTGATCTTTCGCCGCTTCGCAAGCCATCCTCGCAGTCGTCAGTACGTTGCTCTCGTCGCCGATTGTTCGGTCAAATTCAGCAATACCGACGCTCATTGTCACCTGCAGGGATTTGTCACCCTCGAGATAACGCAGTGCAACAATTTTCTCGCGCATTCGATTGGCATAATCGAGAGCAGTTTCCGAGTCCGCGTGCGTCAACAGCATGCAAAAATCATCGCCGGTCAGGCGCGACAGAACGGCGCTCTTCGGTAAGTCTTCCTCGAGGAGCCGCGCGAACCGGATGATGACGTCATCTCCAGCCTTGCGACTGAATGTGTCATTGACGAGCTGCAGGTTATCGAGATCAAAATAAATAATCTGGTGCGTGTCGCTGTCCGATTTCAGCTCACCAAACGATTCCGTCAATTGCGCCTCAAAGCCGGCACGGTTCATCAGTCCGGTCATCGTGTCGAACGATTGCTCGATGACGTATTCGATCTTGCGACCGATGTGCGATATGAAGCGACGATCGCTACTGCCAAACTTTCTCTGGTCGACCCGCCCCAGTTGGGCCAGCACGCCTTCAACATTGCCATGCTTGTCCTGCAACGGGCACAGGAGCGCCTGGTAGCCGGAACCGGTCAGGCCATTGTCATCATCAATGGCGGCAATCTCGAACACGACGGGCTTTCGCTCGCCGTCGAGTTTCGGTAACAACTGGTCAATGAGGTATCGGTCCAGCACCTTGCGGTTGACTGTTTTCCAGCTCGAATGGGTGGCGCTGATGCGAATACGCTTCGACGGAATCAACAGCACGCTGTAGTTGATCCCGAGATACCGGCCACTGCGACCGACCAGTTGCGCGAGGCTGGAATGTCGTCCCGATGCCCCGTGTATTTTTTCGTCGACCTCGTAGACGAACTCAAGTTCGCGTCGCGTTTCGGCCAATTTTCGCGCTGCTTCCTGCATGTCGTTTCTGACACGTACACTCTCGGCGATCAGTGCGAGCGCGGGATCGAGAATACTCTTGAGAAGGTGCGGGTTGAACGCAGCGGACTTGCCATCGTTTTTCGAAAACAGCGCGATCAGCAGGCCAATGACCTCTGCATGCTCATCCTGTACCGGTAGTGCTAATACAGTGCGCCCGGAGGACAATGTGCGTCGCAGGCTGTCTTTGTCGCTGGCGATCTTGACCACAACTTCGCGTGGCAGGTCCGCCACGAAGTTGTCAATCTCGAAATCTTCGCCGCCTGCGCTGGACCAGACGCAGTCCTTATTGTGATTGTAAAAACTGAAAAGCTGGGCGCGCGGCACAAGGGAATGCAGCAGGCTACCAACCTTGCTGATGTTTCTCTCGGTGATCAGGGCGTGGACGTCTGCTGACACGGTATTCCAGGCAATCATTGCATTGAAACCAACGCACACGATGCCAGCAGGGCGACTGCACTGCTGTGACTTGGGTCTCAGCAGCGCCCGGGTTTGGTCACCTATTCAGTGTTTTAGCTCAAAAACTGGGCGTTTCCTCACAAACTCGCCAGCCAGTCGTCGTCCGAACCTTCGTTCACGCCCTCAAACAGCGGCGTGCTCAGATAGCGTTCACCGGTGTCCGGCAGCATCGCCAGAATGACGGATCCTTTGGGCGCTTTCTCCGCGGTAAGCAGCGCGGCCTCAAGTGTGGCGCCGGAGGAAATGCCGGTAAATATCCCCTCCCTGGCTGCCAGTTCGCGCGATACGGCGATTGCGCGCTCATCGCTGACCGGCACCAATTCGTCGAATACTTCCCGGTTCAGCACGTCGGGAATGAAGTCCGGCGTCCATCCCTGGATCTTGTGCGGTGCCCAGTCGGCACCTGACAGCAACGAGGCGCCCGCCGGCTCCGTCGCGACAATCTTTATGTCGGGACGCGCAAGTTTCAGAACTTCGCCAGCGCCCGTCATCGTTCCCCCGGTGCCATAACCGGTGACCCAGTAATCCAGTCGCTTGCCCGCGAAGTCGGAGAGGATTTCCGGTCCCGTGGTGTTGCGATGGTAGGCCGGATTCGCCTCGTTCTCGAATTGTCGGGCAAGAAACCAGCCGTGTTTTTCGGCCAGCTCTTCAGCTTTCTTCACCATGCCGGTTCCGCGCTCGGCCGCCGGCGTAAGAATGACCTTGGCGCCAAGGCCGCGCATGATCTTTCGCCGCTCGATCGAAAACGAGTCTGCCATTGTTGCAACGAACGGGTGCCCTTTTGCCGCGCAAACCATTGCCAGTGCAATTCCCGTGTTGCCGGATGTCGCTTCGACGACCGTCTGACCCGGTTTCAACGTGCCACGTTTTTCAGCGTCGCTGATAATCGCGAACGCAAGCCGGTCTTTGACCGAAGCCATGGGATTGAATGACTCAACCTTCACGTACAGGTCGACGTGGTCCGGACCCATCTTGTTTAATCGGACAATCGGCGTATGGCCGATCGTCTCCAGGATATTGTTGTAGATCATTTTGATTGCCTTTCTTTTTGGATCGGGTCCACTGGTTTAGCATACTTCCATGCCGTTTGTGGAGCTTCGTCGCAGCCATTGGCATCAATGCCCAACGCAGCAACTTCGCCAACGATTAGCATGGCGGGCGCGACGATACGGTGCGCATCGGCCAGCAAGGTCAGCTGCCCCAGCGTACCGCGAAAGACACGCTGCTCCGGCGTTGTTCCTTTTTCGATGATTGCAACCGGCGTATCCGGCGCCCGCCCGTTGTTGACCAGGTTGTTCATGACCGACGAAAAGCGCTTTACCGCCATGTAGAACGCAAGCGTTTGTTTGTCTCGCGCCAGCGATGCCCAGTCGAGGCTGTCGACCGAGTCCTTGCCGTGCGCGGTAACGAATGCAACCGACTGTGAGAGATCGCGATGGGTGAGCGGGATACCGGAATAGGCAGCACAACCCGCCGCCGAGGTAATGCCGGGTATGACCTGGTAGCGATGGCCGGCCGCCTGCAGTGCTTCGGCTTCTTCACCACCGCGACCGAAAATGAAGGGATCGCCACCCTTTAGCCGGCAGACCCGTTTTCCTTCCCCGACAAGCCTCACCAGCAGTGCGTTGATTTCCGACTGGGAGTTAGCCTGGCAGCCCGGTGTCTTGCCGACCGATACCCGGTCGGCGTCCCGACGGGCCAGGGCGAGAACTTCGGGAGACACCAGGCGATCGTGCAGGATGACGTCGGCCTGCTGCAGAACCTGCAACGCTCGCAGCGTCAGCAGACCGGGGTCACCGGGTCCGGCACCGACCAGCCAGGCCTCGCCCGCCTGGCCGCCAGCCGAATCATGCAGTAATTCGGCCATCAGCGATTCGGCACCGGCGATGTCACCCTGAATAGCGGCGGTTGCTGCCGGTCCGTCAAAAACAGCTTCCCAGAACCGGCGCCGACTGAGCAGATCGGCGAGCCGTGCGCGGACACGATCACGCCAGTTGCCGGCGAGTGCCGCCAGCCTTGAGATTCCGGAAGGCAGCATGGCCTCGACC
This sequence comes from uncultured bacterium, assembly GCA_963976365.1. Classification (GTDB taxonomy): domain Bacteria; phylum Pseudomonadota; class Gammaproteobacteria; order Steroidobacterales; family Woeseiaceae; genus UBA1847. The sequence continues at coordinate 27,631 of CAXBKH010000003.1, forward strand.
TGCTCACGCACTTTGCGAGCCAGCACCGGCGCTGCGCCACCTGAGGATATCGCGACGACAATCGCGCCGCGGTCAACGATCGCCGGCGTCAAGTAACTGCAGTTGTCGATGTCATCGACGCCATTGCAGAAGATGCCGGCAAGACTTGCGTACTGATAGACGGCCCGTTCGACCGCTGGGTCCCCGGTTGCGCTGACGACCAGCCAATGACCCGTCACATCGTCATCCAAGAATTCACGGACTGTCAGCTTCACATTGTTGTCATTGGCGAACAAAAGCGTTGCCGGCTTGAAGGCCGGGGCAACCATGTGAAGACGGGCGCCGGCCGATACCAGCAGACGTGCCTTGCGAAGAGCGATATCGCCGCCGCCGACAACCAGGCAGGGCCGGTCGCGAAGGTCGAGGAAGGCCGGGAAATAATCCACAAAGGTTTCCATCAAGAATGAGGGGAACAGTGTATCTGCCGCCCGCAAGGCCCAATAGACGGGCTGTTTCTGCTGATATAGCCTTCTGTTATAAGAATCTGGTATACCTGTCACAGCAATTGAAACTGTACCGGCGGGCGCTGGTCATAAACCTCTGGACGCCCAACAACAAACGCACTCAAAAGACGCCGATGAAACTGCAACAACTCAAGTACCTGCTCGCAATTGTCGACAACGGATTGAACATCACGGCGGCCGCTGAGCGCATGTATACGAGCCAACCCGGCGTGAGCAAGCAACTGAAGTTGCTCGAAGAAGAGCTTGGCATGCAGTTGTTCACGCGCAAGGGCAAAAGCCTGGGCGGTATTACACCGGCAGGCCACCAGGTTATTGATCGAGCGCGCATCATCATGCGCGAAGCAGAGAATATCCGCAGCCTCGCATCGGATTATTACCAGGAAGAAGAAGGCTCCCTGTCGATCGCGACGACTCATACGCAAGCGCGGTACGTGTTGCCGGATATTGTCGCCGAGTTTCGCAAGCGCTTTCCGAAAGTCGGCCTGAATCTGCACCAGGGGACGTCGGAGCAAATTGCCGACATGGTCGCCGCAAACGACATCGATTTTGCCATCGCAACGGGCTCCAATGCCCTGTTCGATGAGTTGCTGCTGGTGCCAAGCTATCGCTGGGATCGCTCGATCGTCGTACCGCGGGAGCACGAACTGACGAAACTGGATCGCAAGATCACCTTGCACGATCTTGCCGAGTATCCACTCGTCACCTACGTCTTCAGCTTTGGCGGGCAATCGTCGCTCAAGCGCGCATTCGAGAACGAAGGCCTGGAGCCTGATGTTGTGTTTACTGCGCGCGATGCCGATGTCATCAAGACTTATGTTCGCATGGGACTTGGCGTCGGCATTGTTGCCAGCATGGCCGCAGACTGTGATGACAGGAAGGACCTGCAGGTCATTGATGCTGAGGGTTTGTTCCCCCGCAGCACAACCTGGATCGGCTATCGCAAGAATGCCGTACTGCGGCGCTATATGTTCGATTTCCTGCAGCTGTTTGCGCCGCACGTCGATTCGAAGCAGTTGGAAGAGATTCGCAGGGCGGCCTCACAGGAGGAAATCGATGCGCTCTTTGACAAGTCCAGCCTGCCGGTCCGGGCCGGGTGCGTCGACAACGTCATCGCCGCTGCCTGAATCGCTTACGCCGACCTTGCGTTGGCGATCGATTTACCGAAATCCAGTTCATGCAAGCCGCACTCGCGCTTTAGACCGAAAAAGCGCGTCTCCTCAATGCTGTCGACATCGGCAAGCGATTTTGTCGTGTGCACATCGCCAATCGACACATAGCCCTTCTCCCACAAGGGGTGATAGGGAAGCTTGTGTTTTTTGAGGTAGTCGTAAATGTCCCGGTCGCTCCAGTCGGCGATCGGGTAGACCTTGAATCGATCGCCCGATGCTTCCACGAATGGCGTTTTGCTGCGATCCAGTGACTGGCTGCGTCGCAGTCCGGAAAACCAGGTGCCCACATTCAGGTCGGCGATAGCTCGCTGCATCGGTTCAACCTTGTTGTCCTGGTTGTAGGATTCGATGCCTTCCAGCCCCTGCTTCCAGCGTTCACCGTATCGCGCTTCCTGCCAGGCGCTCGATAGCCTCGGCTGGTAGACCTTGAGATTCAGATTCAATCGATCCGTCAGCTCATCGACAAACTGATAGGTTTCCGGGAACAGGTAGCCGGTATCGATCAGTACGACCGGGATATCGGCTTTTTGGCGGGTGACGAGATGCAGCATCACGGCGGACTGCGCACCGAAGCTCGACGTTACGATATGCCGGCCCGGCAATGTCTTGAGTGCCGATGCAACCCGGTCTTCAGCTTTCATGAATGAGCCTCCCCGCTGCAATTTCCCTGACGATTGCCTTCTTCACGAGGAAATCACCGAAATGTTCGTTGCTATCGCGCTCATTCGCGTAGCGCTCGAACAGGGGATTCAATGCGTTCAGGATTTCCGCCTCATTGGCATTGTCGAGATACGGTGCACCCAGACGATCGCCGGCGAATCCCGCACCCAGAAAAAGCGTATAGCGACCCGGCCCTTTGCCCACCAGACCAATCTCCGCAATATAGGGGCGTGCACAACCGTTCGGACAGCCTGTCATTCGAGTGGTTATGGCTTCATTCTCGAGGCCGTGACTGGCGAGCGCGTTGTCGAGCTTGTCGATCAGCGACGGCAGGTAACGCTCGCTTTCGGCCATGGCAAGACCACAGGTTGGAAAAGCGACACAGGCCATTGAGTTTCGTCGCAACACGCTCGCCTGGTCGGAATTCTCGATGCCATATTCCCTGAGCAACGTCTCGATGGCTGCCTTGTTCGACTCCGACACCTTGCTGATGATCAGATTCTGGTTTGGCGTCAGGCGAAATTCGCTGTTGTGCAGTCTCGCGACCGCCCGCAAACCGCTAAGCAAACGGCGTTCGTCTTTATCGCTTACTCGACCGTTTTCGACGAACAGACCGTAATGCCATGCGCCTACGTCGTCTTTGCACCAGCCGTATACGTCGCCATTGGCAACAAAGGCGTAGGGCTCGGCTGGCGCGAATACGATGCCGGAGCGCTCTTCGACCTCGTTTCGAAACCAGTCAACGCCACGATCGTCAATGGTGTACTTCAAGCGCGCATGTTTGCGATTCGTCCGATCACCGTAGTCTCGTTGCGTTGTAACTACCGCCTCGGCAACCGCGATCAGGTCATCTGACCGGACGAATCCCAGCACGTCACCCAGCCGGGGATAGGTGTCCGTTTCGCCGTGTGTCATCCCCATGCCGCCGCCGGCGGTTACGTTATAACCGGCGAGCTGGCCATCTTTGACAATCGCAATGAAACCTAAGTCCTGGGAAAAAACATCGACGTCATTTTGTGGCGGAATCACAAATGCAGCTTTGAATTTGCGCGGCAGATAGGTATCGCCGTAAATCGGCTCGACCTCGCCTTCGGACGACTCGATCTTCTCGCCGTCGAGCCAGATCTCGTGGTATGCGCGACTCCTCGGTCTTAGATGTTCCGACAGTGTCTCCGCGTGGCGCTGTACTAGCCGATGAATGGCGGACAGAGCAGGCAACGGCGGAGACATGACGTTGCGATTCACGTCGCCACACGCGGCAATGGTATCGAGCGTCGCCTGGTTGATATCGGCGATCGTCTGCTTCAGGTTTCGCTTGACCACACCGTGGTACTGAATGGCCTGTCGCGTTGTCAGCCGAATGCTCTGGTTTGCATACTCGGTCGCTATACGATCAAGACCGAGCCACTGTGGGGTCGTGAGCAAACCACCGGGAATCCGCGCACGAATCATGAAACTGTAGGCAGGCTCAAGTTTCTGCCGGGTTCGCTCACTTCGAATGTCGCGATCATCCTGCTGGTAGATGCCGTGAAACTTGGAGAGTTGTGTATCGGACGGCGCGATTGCACCGGTCAGTGGATCCTGGAGCCCCTCGGCAATTGTTCCGCGCAGGTGCCGGCTGTCCGCCTTGATGCCTTCAACTTCGGAGAGCTTTTGCCCGTTCATCAGTACACGTCCCGCTGGTAGCGACCGGCGGTGCGCAGCTCCTTGAGCCGCTGCTCCGCGGCGTCCGCTTGCAATCCACCGTGCGTCACAAGCACGTCGATTAACGCGGTATTGACGTCACCGGCCATATGCTTCGAATCGCCACAAACATAAATAGCGGCACCGTTTTCGATCCAGCGATAAAGCTCGGCGCCGTTTTCGCGCATTCGATCCTGCACATAAATCTTCTGCCGCTGATCACGCGAAAAGGCAACGTCCAGGCGCGTAAGACTTCCCTGCTTCAGGTGTCGTTGCCACTCGAGCTGGTACAGGAAGTCATTGTCAAAACTGCGGTCGCCGAAAAACAGCCAGTTGTCGCCTGTCGCATTTTTCTCTTTACGCTCTTCGACAAATGCGCGGAATGGTGCGACGCCGGTACCGGGCCCGATCATGACGATCGGCACGTCATCAGCCGGCAGACGGAATCGTGTATTTCGTTCGACAAATACCGGCACCGTGTCGCCGGCCTGCAGGCGATCGACCAGGTGCGTCGATGCAGCGCCCCAGTGTTCGCTGCCGTGTGCGGTATACCGAACTTCGGCAACCGTCAGGTGAACCTCGTCCGGGTTCGCCGCGAGGCTGGAGGCAATCGAGTACGAGCGCGGGCTCAATCGGCGCAACAGATCAACGAAAGTCTGCGCATCGACGGGCGCCGGGAACTTCCGTACAACATCGATGATCTGGTGCGTATCGACGAAGTCACCGAGCGCATCGGGATCGCTGGCTGCAAGCAGCGCGGACAGTTGTTCGCTGGCCGCTTTCTCGGCCCAACCGCGCAAGAAAGCGAGATTCACGGCCGTGATTTCGAGCTGTTCGCGAAGCGCGTCGATCAGCTTGACCGGCTTTTCCCGAACTACGACGGATTGCTGACCATCGAGCTTGAGCTGTTGCAACAATTCGCCGACCAGCTCTGGCGGGTTCATCGGCAGAATCGCAAGCGAATCGCCCGGTTCGTACGTCAGGCCCGACCCTTCGATCGACAACTCGATATGACGGACGTCTTTACCGGACTTGCCGCCGGTGATTTTCTGGTTGACCAGGATCTCGGCAGAAAACGGGTTCGACTTGTTGTAGGCTGAGGTCTTCTGCACCGCGCGTAGCAATGGAACGGCCGGTGTGCCGCCGGTCTCGAGCAGGTCGCCAAGGCCATCGACAACGCGATGGGTCCAGGCTGCAGCCGGTTCTTCGTAATCGAGATCGCATTCGACCAAGGCTTCGAAGCGTTCCGCACCGAGCTCGAGAAGACGCGAGTCGAATTCACGCCCTGTCTCGCAGAAGTTGATGTAGCTGCTGTCGCCCAATGCCAGAACCGAATACTTGAGACCCGAAAGTTTCGGCGCGGTATCCGACATCAGGTAGTCGTAGAATATCTCGGCATCATCCGGCGGATCGCCTTCGCCGTGAGTACTCACAACAAAGGTCACCAGCGATTCGCGTTTCAGGTTTGCGGGTTTGTAGTCAGCGAGACTGATCGCGCTGGCAGAATAACCTCGTGACCTTGCGTCCTGAACCAGGGCGTCGGCGAGTGCCTCGCCGTTGCCTGTCTGCGAGCCGTACAGGACGGTGAGCCTTTGACTGCTGTCGCTCGCCTGTGTGGCGGCGGCGCTGGAATGGGCCGCACCAAGCGCCGTCGCTTCGCCGTTGGCAGCGGCGAGACCGGCAACGTAGCCTGAGACCCACTGCAGCTGCTGCGGCGACAGACCGTCCACTGCCGAATGCAGGTTACTCGTTTGTTGCGGGTCCAGCGGTAGAACACCGGCAGGCAAACCACTCATCGTTCCAACTCCTCAAGGTTAATGCAGGACCGCAAATCGAATCGCGGACTGCGCACAACCATAAGGAGGGAGTAATCGAGCGTGAACGGTTAGTTTGTTATCGGCTTATAACGCGACCTTATAACGTCCGTTTATATGCTGGCCTGAAGGGCCACCGGTCCCTAGTAAATGCGGATGCCACCGTGGCGCATCCGACTTTGACGATCAACCCACCACATGCCAAGCAGGATTCCGGCAACCAGGCAGACGGCAATGGCGGCAGCCACCCAGCTCAACGGCAAACTGCCACGATAGCGTTCCTTGAGGCCCTGGATGCTCTGATTCTCGGCCTTGAGGCGCTCAATCTCGGCGGTGGTGTCGGCGAGCCGGGCCTGCAAGCCGGTGGCTTCCTTTTTCAAGGCATCAATGGTTGCGGCCGGTGCCGCAAACGACTGCCGGGTTTGTTCGAGTTCGGCAACGAGAGCGTCGCGCTCGGCGGTGATTTCGGCAACGATCAGTTTCGCCGGCTTGTCATCGACCAGGTAGGCGGTCTTGACCCAGCCTTCAGTCGCGTCGGGCAAGCGCACATTCGCGTAGTTGCGATCGCGTGACAGAATTTCCATCGCCTGGCCGCTTTCGAGCATGCGAAAAGGTCTTCCTGACGTATCGGCTGCTTCGTGCAGACCGAGCCTCAGGTTATCAGTGACGTAGGCCGTCTCGGCGACGGCCATCGCCGGCAGCAATGCCAGCAAACTCAAAAAAGCACAGATTCGTGGCCACATCGTCTATCTCCCTTGCCCGCCGCGAGTGTACTACAGGCGAACCGGGTGTCGCCGCGCTAATGTTTCGTTGCTACTGCTCATAAACCCAGCGCAATAAAGCCTCCTGCACCTCTTCGCCCGGCCCGCGGTGAATGTCTGCGTAGTTCTGCATTGCAACAATGGCGAAGCGACGGCCCGACCTTGCCTGCAAATAGCCGGCAATCGCTGTTACGTGGTCAAGCGAGCCTGTTTTCATGTGCGCCTTGCCGACCAGCGCCGAGCCTGTGAAGCGACGCCTGAGCGTGCCGTCGAGCCCGGAAAGTGACATGGAGGACAGGTATTCCGGCATGTAGGGTTGTTGCCAGGCGAACTGCAGCATTCTCGCCATGTCCCCGGTACTGGTGCGCGTCGTTCGCGACAGGCCGGCACCGTTATCAATGGATATCCGGGTCGAGGCAAGGCCATTGGCTTCCAGCCATTTCGCGATGACCTCTCTGCCACTGCCCTCAGTACCCGGGGCACCATTGACCTCGGCGCCCAGTGTGAACAGGAGTTGTCGCGCCATGACATTGTTGCTGTGCTTGTTGACCCGCGAAATCGTGTCGGTCAACGGTAGCGATTTGAATGACAGCAATGCCTCCTGGTCCTCTGCCATCGCGGCATTTCGGAAGCCGCCGTTGAACGTTCCGCCGGACTCCCGCCACAGCGTACGAAACAGGCCATAGACGAATTCGTTGTGTGACAACGCTGTCCTGTCCATCGCATAGTGTTTACAGCCGCTCGGAAATTTACCGGAGAAGGTTATTTCATCAACCTTTTCATTGCTGCTGATTGTGATGCCACGTTGAAAGCCGCGACAACTGTGCGCGGCGAGGCCCAGTCGGTTATCCACCCGCAGATTGTCCAGTGGAGGATCCAGGCGAACGTTGACGGCATCGGCTTCATGATCCGGTTCGAACCAATAGCGAACGACTTTGAAGTTCATCATCAGGGCATTCGGTGCGACGTTATAGGCACGAAGCGGCTGCCGGTCGAAGGCTCCCGGGTCGTAGTCGCCGACGTCGAACCAGCTGTCGTCCAGAACCAGGTCACCGCGTATTTCCCGGATTCCGGCCTGGCGGATCTGTTGTACCAGTTGCCAGACACGCTCTGTCACGAGAAACGGATCGCCGTAGCCTTTGAGCATCAGGTCGCCGTCCAGTCGACCGTTTTCAATGTCACCGAGCGCAAATACGTCGGTGCGCCAGTGATAGGTCGGGCCGAGGATATCCAGTGCCGCCAGTGTGGTCACGAGTTTGATCGTAGACGCCGGATTTCGGGGTTGTTCCGATTTCCACTGCAACACCGATTTACCGGTGTTGACGTCAACAACCGAGACGCTAAGGGAATCGTGCGGCACGTTGCGTGTGTTGAGTGCGCTTTGGACCGAAACGGGTAGCGTGGTTTCGGCCTGTGCGGCGCCAGCGAGCAACACCAGAACAGTTGTCAGGCGTATCATGATTCCAGGTTCACTCCGTCTTTGTTTTTCAGATGATTTTCAAGCACCCGCGACGCCGCACGATGAATAATCCAACTCGCACCGCCGATGGCGATCAGGCCTGCAACGAGTAGCCAATAGCCCAGTTCCGATGGTGCGGCGTTGCCGGCAAGTATCTGGCCGAGATCATGTGCGAGCGTGCCAAGATAAACGAACAATGCAATGGCCGGAAGCATACCAATAGCTGTAGCCCCAAAGTGCGTTCGAGCACTGACTGACGTCGCGCCATAAATGTAATTAAGCACATTGAAAGGGATGATCAAAGACAGGCGGGTCAGCACAACGATCAGAAACGCTTCCTCCCGCAACGCCTGTTCAATACCCCGCATACGCGGCATGTCTTCGACCTTGCGCCTTACCCAGGGTCGTACCAGCCAGCGTCCCATTTCGAATGCGCATTGCGCTCCGACAGGAATTGCGACTATTGCGAGCGACAAACCCGGCAGAAAACCGAATAGAAAGCCACCGATCATCATCGCGACCGATCCAGGCAGAAACAGCACGGTCGCGATGATCACGAAGCCGACGTAGGCCAGCGGTCCGGCAACGGCGTGTTGCCGTCCCCAGGCAGCCAGCCCTTCGACCCAGGCGGCAAGCGGCAGTACCAACAAGCTGCCGATGAGCACAATCAGGACAATCGCAAGCCCCAGTCTCTTTGCGGACTGGTTTGTCACGCCGCCGGTTTCTTGATTTTCATCGACCGTATCCGGTCCGCAAGTGTTGTTGGCTTGATCCCGAGTATAGCCGCGGCACCACCGGCACCCGAGACTTTCCAGTTTGATTGTTCGAGCGCCTTGATCGTATTGTTGCGCTGAAACTCGCGCATCGCCTTTTCGGTCAGCACATCGTGCCCGTCAGTTGCCACGTCAGCCTGCTCCCCACTATCGAACCTGAGGTCGGGCATCGACAGGTCGAGTCGCAGCACTTTTCCGGTCGATAGAATGACTGCACGCTCAATGACATTTTTCAATTCACGAATATTGCCGGGCCAGTTGTAGGCGCGCAGGTTGGCGGCCTGCGACTGAGTCAGGGTCAGATCATCGCGTCCGAAATCGTTGCAGGTCTGCTCCAGGAAGTGCTGGGCGAGCTGAACGATGTCTTCGCCTCGTTCTCGAAGCGGCGGCACTTCGACGGGAAAAACACTCAGTCGGTAGAATAAATCTTCACGAAATTCGCCGTCGACGATCAGTTGCTCAAGATCGCGGTTAGTCGCTGCTATCACCCTGACGTCGACGCTGCGAGTGACATCGTCACCCACGCGCTCGAATTCGCTTTCCTGCAAGACACGCAATAATTTGCTCTGCAGTTCCAGCGGAATTTCGCCGATTTCGTCCAGGAAGATTGTGCCGCCGTCGGCCAATTGAAAACGGCCGATGCGGTCGCGATGCGCACCGGTAAAGGCACCTTTGACGTGGCCGAAGAATTCGCTTTCGAAAAGCTCTTTTGGAATCGATGCGCAGTTCACCTTGACCAGCGGGCGGTCAGCGCGGGGACTTTGCAGATGAATCGCGTGCGCAACCAGTTCCTTGCCGACACCGGACTCACCCTGTACCAGCACGCTCGCCGGAGTTTCCGCCACCGCTTCTACGCGCTTCATCATGCGTTGCAGCGCCGGACTGGTGCCGACGATATGACCAAAATTCATCGCAACGTTGACTTCTTCGCGAAGATAGTCGCGCTCGCGTTCAAGTTCCTCGCGCAAGCGCGCGTTCTCGGCCAGACTTCGTCGAAGGTCTCTTTCAGCGCGCCGGCGCTCAGTGACATCCTTCGATGCAACCAGCATCCGATCGACTTTGCCGTCGGCGTTGCGGTTGGAAATCGCGGACATGATCACGTCGAGCACCACACCGTCCCTGGTCACCATCTGGCGCTCGAGGTTATTGAAATCACCTGCGCTGATCAGTTCCTGCATACGCCCATCGGCATAGAATTTTCGATCGCGCAGGCTGAAAAAATCGGTAATGGGTCGGCCCAGTACGTCTTCCCGCTTGTAGCCGAGCTTCTGCAGCCAATGATCCGTGACCGTAACGATATGCCCGTCACCGTCAACCGTGTGGAGCATCGCCGGTGTTGCACGGTACAGTGTTCGATATTTGAAATTTGCACGAGCCTGGTCGGATATTTCCGAGTACATCGCGACGGTGCGCAGAAACTTGCCATCACGATCCCGCTCAATGAGCGCACTCGTCATACAATCCACGACTTCGCCGGACTTGGTGACAAAACTGATCGGCTTGTTCTCCAGCTTGCCGGTGCGGCGCAGCGCCGGGCGGAGTTCGTCGCGGACGCGGGCAGAGCTATCCGCTGTCGTAAAGTCCTCGGGCTTGCGACCGACCATTTCTTCGCGCTCATAGCCGAGGCGCGTAAGCATTGCGTCGTTCACGTCGAGGTAGACGCCATCCTCGGCAATCGAGGTTGCCATCGCAGGCGCTTTGCGAAAAAGCCATTGGTAGTCGTCTTTCTTGAGCATCGGCGCATTTTATACGGAATTTCGTAAATAATGTCACGATATTTCGTAATTAACGAATTTCCGTAAGTCGAAATATAAACCTAACCCATTGATTTAATTCATTTTATGAACTTGGCACGGTCTGTGCAATAGGGTGGCTGTAGGCATTCACTTACAACGCCGCGGAAAAAGGCGGCTTGGGCAATTTTAGGAAACAGGCATGAAAAGCAAATACTTCGAAAACTCCATGGCACTGCTGGGTGCAGTACTGATCATCGTGGCGGTCTGGGCATCAGCCAGCTCCGCGCTCGCTGGCGACATGGGCACACTTGATATTTACTACTCAGCCCAGAAATAGGCTGTAACAATCCCCTCCGGTGGCATGCCGGCCAGATCTCTCCCCCCCCTGAAAATCTGGTTGGCGGCCCCGGGACTCACCGTAAGGATGTCGGTGAATAAACGAACCATGAAGGTTCGGCGGCAACCCCCCCTGCCGTAAGCTCTGAGGCGCCGAAGACCGCTCCGTATCGGACGGCATATTGATCCCATCCAAGGGAATTCAGTTCTTCGGCGCCTTTCTTTTTTTGCCAACTTTAAAGATGCACGTCTATCGATAGTGGTCAGCTCGCTTGCCGCGACTCTCAGCGCCACGCCGACTGATCATTTGTCGCAGCTTTTTTAGCCATCGGCGTGCCCAGACAAATTCGATCGCCAGTATCGCGAGCCCAACAGGGATGACGATAAAGGCGGGACCGGGGGTGACCAACATGATAATTCCAATCAGCAACACACTGCTGCCAACCACGGCGATTACGATTCGCCGACCGGTTTTGTAGGTTAAATCAAAAGCGCGTTTGATCATCGACCGGGATGTCTATACTGCGGACCTTGTCGGTTCAGGATTCGTCTTGCGACAAATGCTTGGCAAAGAATGCAGTGGTTCGTTCCCAGGCATCCTCAGCCGCCTCTCTGTCGTAGTTGTCTCCGGTTGGATTCGCAAAAGCGTGCCCGACGCCAGGATAAATATGGATCTGGTAGTCCTTGCGCAGGCGTTCCAGGGCCTCGCGGAACGCGACCGCAGTCTCGACGCGGATTCCCTTATCTTCGGCAGCAAACAAGCCGAGAATCGGTGCGTTGATCGGGCGCAGCAGTTCGTCGTCGCTGGTGACCTGACCGTAATATATAACCGCCGCATCGAGCTCATCGGGATAAAGCTGTGCAGTGTTTAGCGACCAACCACCTCCAAAACACCAGCCAATTGAACCCACTTTGGGCGCACCGGCCGTCTCACTGACAAATTTGAATGCCGCTCGAATATTCTCACGCCCTGACTCCGCGTCTTCGATCGCCTCGGTCATCAGCACCCGCGCCTCACCGGGTGTTTTGGCGGTTTTGCCGCCATACAGATCGACAGCAAATACAATGTAGCCCTCGCCCGCCAGGCGATCAGCCATTGCACGAATATTGTCGTTAAGCCCCCACCATTCGTGAATCATGATGATGGCTGGCAAGGGCTCGAACATATCCGCTGGCGCTGAAAAATAGCCATAGACCAGCTGATCTTTGTACTCGGTATAGGCCATCGTTTGCGAGATGACCGGGCGTGCCGGCTCGATGAGCGCGCCTGGGCTCGGCTCGCTCGAATCGGCGGCATGCTCTGTTGCCATCGCTTCTACATTGGCGCGGTCAGCGTCCGTGGCGCTGCCAGCGCCACCCGGGTCACTGTTGCAGGCAGCAAGCGACAACAGCATAAACGCGATAATCGTTGTGAATTCAATATGCTGGATTTTGCTAAGGTCCATGCTGCTTCCTATCAGGTTGGTTCAGCGAATCGTCGAAACGACTGATGCGACTCCGGCAAGTGTAATAGAAAATTGCGGTAATTTGCGATGTCTGCTTTAGACTGTGTGCCATGAGCCTGCTTGTTCAATCCCTTGTCTACCTGCTCGCAGCGGTAATCGCTGTGCCAATCAGTCGCCGCCTGGGCCTGGGTTCAATTCTTGGATACCTCGCGGCGGGCATCATTATTGGTCCTTTTGGTTTCGCTTTTGTCAGTGACGCCGACCACATTCTTCATTTCGCCGAACTCGGCGTCGTGTTTCTGCTGTTCATCGTCGGCTTGGAGCTCAAGCCATCGCGACTTTGGGTAATGCGTCGCATGGTATTCGGTCTCGGTACGATGCAGGTCTTGTTTTCTGCAGCCGCAATCGCTTTCGTTGCAATGCTGCTCGGCGTGAGCAGCAATATAGCAATTGTTTCCGGTTTGATCCTTGGCCTGTCGTCAACAGCGTTTGGCTTGCAAATGCTGGCGGAGAAACAGGAACTCGCAACCAGCCATGGCAGGGCCGCATTCTCTATCTTGCTGTTTCAGGACCTCGCCGCGATACCGCTGATCGCAATTATGCCTTTGCTCGGTGCCAACGCGACCTTGAGTGACGGTATCAATTTCGTGCAGCTGGGGCTCATGGCCGCGACGATTGTCGGTTTGATTGTCGCCGGTCGATTCCTTTTGACCCCGGCATTCAAGATCGCCGCCCGTTCGGGCATTCCCGAAATTTTCACTGCGGCGACCCTGCTGGTCGTCATTGGCTCGGCATTGCTCATGCAGGTCGCCGGCATGTCGATGGTTCTCGGCGCCTTTATTGCGGGAATGATGTTGGCGGAGTCGGAGTTTCGCCACCAGTTGGAAGCAGACATTGCACCTTTCAAAGGACTACTGCTTGGACTGTTTTTCATTGCCGTCGGAATGTCGGTCAACCTCGGCCTGCTATCTGAAATTCCAGGGCGCATATTGCTGATCGTTGTACTGCTAATGACGACCAAGGCAATTGTCCTGTTCTTTCTCGCGCAGCGATTCGGCATGTGTGATCGATCGGCCGCTCTGAAACTGGCTGCAGTTCTGGCGCAGGGCGGTGAGTTCGCCTTTGTACTGCTTGCAATCGCGGCCAGTGAGTCGGTATTGCCGCAAGGCACTATTGACGAACTAATACTGGCAGTCGCGATTTCGATGTTGATGACGCCCTTTGCCTACGCCGCGACCGAGGCCGCAGGCCGCAGAATCAAACCTGCCGAGCCGAAAGAATTCGACGTGCCGACTGATAACGAGCACGAAGTTCTGATCGTCGGCTTCGGGCGGGTTGGCCAGATTGTCGGTCGGCTGCTGAACATCGTTGGCAAGTCGTTTACCGCACTGGAGCGGGATTCGTCACAAGTTGAGTTCGTACGACGCTATGGCGCTACTGTCCATTACGGCGATGCGTCGCGACTCGATTTGCTGCGCGCTGCCGGTGCAGAAAAAGCGAAAATATTCGTTTTGGCGGTTTCAGATCTCGAGGAGTCGATCAAGATTGCCGAAGCAGTCAAGCGAAATTTCCCCCACCTGACAATTATCGCGCGGGCAAGAAACCGCCGTCACGCGCATAAACTCATGTCGCTCGGTATCGAGCATATTTTTCGCGAAACCTTGCTTTCGAGCCTGGCTATGTCGGAACAGATCCTCCGACACCTTGGCCAGGCCGCTGACGATGCCAAGCATATTGTCGAGCAATTTTGCGAACGTGACGAGCGCTTGCTGAAGGAACAATTCGAAATCCAGGATTCCGAGGAAAAACTGATTCAGTCCACCAAGGACACGGCCAGAGAACTCGAATCACTGCTGCGCCGTGACAAGTCGATCGATTAGTCAATCGTCCTCATCGTCATCCCATTCCTTGAGCTTGCTTTTGTCGACCTGTTGCCACTGTCGATTGCTCAGCCGCATGTAGCCGATGACTTTTGCAATCGTGTAAATCACAACGACAGCAATAAAAATTAGAAGATATTTCAGGCCATCAGGCATGATACGAACCTCGCAGTGCTGCAATACATTGTAATGAACAAGTCGACCGAACAACAATCCGTTTGGCAGCGCACACGTCAGTTCCTGCGTCACGCATTACGCGACAATACGGAAGACTTCACAACCGGCCCGACAGGACGCGCACTGGGCTTGCTCGCAATTCCAATGATGCTGGAAATGGCGATGGAATCGGTTTTCGCCGTCGTTGACATCGCTTTCGTCTCCCGTCTTGGCACCGACGCGGTCGCTGCTGTCGGCATCACCGAAGCACTGATCACGGTACTTTACGGCCTGGCGATCGGCCTGGGCATGGGCTTGACCGCCATGGTTTCGCGCCGCATCGGCGAACACGATGTGCGCGGCGCTGCCGCCGCAACCGGGCAATCGATTTGGGTCGGCGCGCTGTTGTCCGTCGTCATCGGCGTTGGTGGCGCAAGCCACGCTGAAGAACTGCTGATCGTCATGGGCGCGAGTGATGGCGTCATCGAAACGGGCACCGGATTCACGGCTGTATTGCTCGGTGGTTCGTTCAGCATCATCTACCTGTTCCTGCTGAATGCCGCGTTTCGCGGTGCCGGCGACGCAACCGTGGCGCTGCGGTCGCTATGGCTTGCCAACGGTATCAATATTGTGCTCGATCCCTGCCTGATTTTCGGGCTCGGCCCGTTTCCGGAAATGGGCGTTACAGGCGCAGCTGTTGCAACAACCATTGGCCGTGGCGCCGGCATTCTTTATCAACTCTGGTACCTGCTAAACGGCCGCGGTCGAATCGAGTTTCATATTCGCGACCTCAAATTCCGACTATTGCTCACGCTGCAACTGCTGCGCATATCCCTCGGCGGCATCGCACAGTTCATCATCGCAACAGCCAGCTGGATTGCCGTGATGCGAATCGTGGCCATCTACGGCAGCGCCGCGATTGCCGCGTACACCATTGCGCTTCGCATGATGGAGTTCATTTTCCTTCCGGCCTGGGGTCTCGGCAATGCGGCCGCAACCCTTGTTGGTCAGAATCTCGGCGCACAACAACCCGAACGTGCCGAGCAATCCGCCTGGCAGGCAGCCCGATACAACGCAATTTTCATGACGTTCGCCGGCCTCTTTCTGCTGTTTTTTGCCGAATTTATTACGGGCCTGTTTACCAGCGAGGCGGATGTGCTGAGATGGGGAACAAGTTGCCTGCAGATCATGAGCATCGGCTTCCCAATGTACGCAGTCGGCATGGTTGTCGTGCAGGCGCTGAACGGCGCGGGCGACACGGTGACCCCGGCAATTCTGAATACCATCAGTTTCTGGATCGTACAGATTCCCCTCGCCTGGTGGCTGGCGACGCAGAGCGAGCTGGGTCCGAACGGAGCTTTCATCGCAATCGTCGTTGCCGAGTCATTGCTGACCGTCCTCGCAACAGTGATGTTTCGCCGGGGAGCGTGGAAGCGACAAACAGTGTAGATTTCACTCTCCTGACCGAGCCAACCTAAAGGGCGAAATTCCATGAATGACTTATCAAAACTCGCCAATATTGCCGAGATCTTCAGTGCGCTGGTGGTGGTCGGCGGCATCATTTTTGCCGTGATCCAGATGCGCCAGACCCGGCAGCAACGTCGCGAACTTGCGGCGATTGAATTATTTCGCTCTTTTGGCAGCCCCAAGTTCACAGAAGCCTATCGCAACGTACTGCGATTCGATGATGGCATGACGTCAGATCAACTGCAGGAAATCTGCCCGGAGTGCGAGCAGTACGCAATGGTAATCGCAACGACAATGGAGAATATCGGCGTCATGATGTATCAGCGCATCGTTCCGTCGATGGTCGTCTACCACCTCATTGGTTCGAGCGCTGTGATTTTGTGGAAAAAGCTCGCCGTCTGGGCCGAAGACTTGCGAGTCGAACATGGCAATCCTTACGCCTTCGAGTGGTTTCAATGGCTGGCGATGCAACTCGACGATATGCATGACCCGTCAATCGGCCCCGCACACGAATCCAAAGCTGACTGGAAACCACTCAAGATCAGCAGCGAGATTTAGCATCAAACTCCTGGAGATTCGCAACGCAACGGTCTGGCGCGGTTCCACGCGAGTTTTCGAGCACCTGTCGCTGGACATTGAGCAGCATGAGCGCGTGGCGATTCTTGGACCCAACGGCTGCGGCAAGACCACCCTTCTCAAGACGATCAACCGGGAGTTGTACCCGGTTGTCGCACCGGACAGCTATATCCGTGTGCTCGGCAAAGAGCGGTGGAATGTGTGGGAGCTGCGCCGGCAAATCGGCGTTGTCTCCAACGACCTGCATCAGCGGTATACGCCGACGACGACCGCCCTGGAGGTTGTCGTGTCCGGTTTTCATTCGAGTATCGGCGTTCACGGTACTCTCGCCGACCGTGTCAGCCCTGAGCAGCTCGATGCGTCTGAAGCCGCTTTGCATAGCATCGGCATTGCCGGGTTGCGCAATAAGCAATTGAAACACATGTCGTCGGGGCAGCAGCGACGGTGTCTATTGGCACGCGCACTCGTTCATGACCCGGCAACCTTGATACTTGATGAGCCAACAGCGGGCCTCGATTTTGCGGCGAGCTTCGATTATCTCGATCGAATTCGCAAACTCGCCCGTCTCGGCCGGAACATCGTAATCGTGACCCATCATCTGAATGAAATTCCGCCGGAAATGGACCGCATTATCCTGTTGAAGCAAGGCGTGGTGTTTGCCGACGGTCCAAAACGCGAGGTCTTGACCGGCGAACTTCTCAGCGCAGTCTACGAAACCGCAATCCGCGTCACGGAAATCGACGGCTTTTACCTCGCCTACCCTGGCTGACGCGCTGCAAATCCGCGGAAATGTGACCTGATTCGTTACATCCGATCGAGCAGGGCTTATGCTTCACTTTATGTTCAAGAACGCTCACACATGCCTTGTCGCAGTGACTCTGATCGGATCGTCTGCATCGGCTGCAGATGGCGCTTTCCAGACTGGAATAACCGGCGTCGGACCCGCGATCCTCATGTTTACCATTGCCGCCGCATTGCTGCTGACACTGGTCTTCCGTTCCGCCGCAAATCACCTGGCACGACTCGTTACCTCGAGGCTCGGCCAGTGGCGCATTCGCGCGGCGCTCGCCAAACGAAGCCCGGACGTTCTGCACGACTTCATTTTGCCGGGCGCTTATGGCGGACTGGTAAAGATCGAACATGCCGTTCTGACGGCGGGCGGCATACTCTGCATACAGTCGAAACACTACAACGGTGTTGTCTTCGCCACAGAAGATGAGGCGCAGTGGACCAATGTCGACGGTGTCAAGCGACGCCGCTTTCTCAATCCTCTTATCCAGAATGAAGGTCGCGCTCGCGCGCTGCAGAAAGTTGTGCCGCATGTGCCGGTCGCGAACCTGGTGATTTTCACCGGCTCGGTCGAGTTCACCGCCCCGCCACCGAAAAACGTAATTCATATCGATGACCTCGAAAGCTACGTCGCGAAATTTGTTTTCGGTCCCAGCAAAGTGGATGACTGGCACGCCGTCTGGATGACAGTAACGGATGCCGCGATGACCGACGAAGGATCTCGCAAAGATTTTCAGGCCCAGGTCGGCTTCAGCTAGACAAGCCTGCTGCACAGCGGCGTCGCCGATGTTCTATACTCAGCCGCAAACCTAGGGGCTGAGGCATCGCGCATGGAAATGGAAACCTCCCAGATCTTGATCACATCACCTGTCGGTGTGCTGGCCGTGTTGGCGGCAGTTGCTGCGTTCTTTTTTCTATTGGCGCAGGTAACGGGCGCAAAGTTTTTCAAGTATTTGCCACCGCTACTATTTATCTACGCCACGCCGGTTTTCTTGAGCAACCTGGCCATCGGCGGTCACCATGTCATTCCCAACAAGTCGATAATCTATACCGGGCTGAGTCAATACGTTTTGCCGGTATTCATCGTATTGATGTTGATCAAGGTCAACGTGCCTGCCGTCGTCAAGGTGATGGGCAAGGGCGTGCTTGTCATGATGATGGGCAGCGCAGGCGTCATGGTTGGTGGCGTGGTTGCCTATGTCATCGTGCATAACTGGTTGCCGGAGGATTCCTGGAAGGGAATTGGCACCCTTGCCGGCAGCTGGATCGGCGGCACAGCGAACATGTTGGCCACCAAAGAGATGCTTGGTGCCTCAGAGTCGCAGCTCGGGCTCGCGGTCGTTGCCGACAACGTTATCTATATCGTCTGGCTTCCCTTGCTGTTGATGTCCCGCGACTTCGCGGATCGATTCAACAAGTGGGCCCGTGTACCCGCGGACCGCATCGCGGCTATGGACGCTGCCGCCGAATTGCATGTTGAAGACGATCATGCACCGACGATGTCGCAGTACCTTTACCTGGGCGCCGTCGTGTTTGGCGTGGCAGCAATCGGTCACGGTGTTGCACCTCCCATCGCGGACTGGGTCGCCGGCGCCAGTCCAACGCTGGCGGGAATTTTTTCAGAAACCACGGTGCGCATTCTAGTTGTTACAACACTGGCCCTGATTCTCTCGACGACCCCGGTTTCTACACTGCCAAATTCGACTGCCATCGGTACGGCACTGGTATACATCTTCGTCGCCGGTATGGGCGCGCGCGCCGAAGTCGCCGGCCTGGTTGACGCGCCGGCCTTCTTACTGGGTGCTTTCATCTGGATATTCATCCATGGCCTGTTCATGCTCGCGGGCGCCTGGATTTTCAAGGTCGATGTGCACAGTGTCGCCATTGCATCCGCCGCCAACATCGGCGCCGCTGCATCGGCACCAATTGTTGCAGCTCATCATCGGCCCAACCTGGTGCCTGCATCTATCCTGCTGGCTTTGCTCGGTTACGCGATGGGTAATTACCTCGCGCCACTGACCGGTCACCTTGCGAGAATTGCAGTCGGTCAATAGCAATGTGGCTAACGTATGCCAAGCGTGCCGGCTGGACAATTCTGACTATCGTGCTGATCGTGTGCCTGCTCGTCGCGCTCCTCTGGCACGATCGTCCCGATCCCGAGGCGATCGACTGGCCCGCACCCGCGCTGGCATCGGCGGCCACGCCTGATGCAGTCACCGTCACATGGCTCGGCGTATCCACGTTGCTGTTTGACGATGGCGAAACGCAGATTCTCATTGACGGATTTTTCTCGCGCGCCAGCATCGCTGACATTCTGCTCGGGCGCAGCATCGATAATAATGCGCCCGTGATCAACTACGCGATGAACGAGTTTCGGATGGACAACCTGGCCGCGATTATCCCGGTCCACAGCCACTTTGATCACGCCATGGATGTTGGCGCTATTGCGAATCGATCGAGTGCATCAGTGCTGGGCTCGGAATCGACAGCCCAGATAGCTCGCGGTGCCGGGGTGCCCGAAGATCAGATCATCGTCGTCGACAACGAATCACGTTTCGAGTTCGGCGAGTTCAGGGTTTCGCTGCGACCATCCAGTCATGCTCCGGTCGGCTGGCGAGGCACCGTACCCCTCGATGGATCGATCGATGAGCCGCTGCTACTGCCTCAGCCGGTCACGGCATGGCGAATGGGCGGCGCGTTTACGATTGTCCTCGAACACCCGCAGGGCACAGCGTTGGTGCAAGGCAGCGCCGGTTACACAAAGTACGCATTGCAGGATGTTGCGGCCGATGTCGTGTTCCTGGGCATCGCCCAGCTCGATTCGCTGGGGCGGGACTACGCCGAGCTTTACTGGCAGCACACGGTGACGGCGACCGGCAGCCACAGCGTTTACCCGGTTCATTTTGATGACTATACGCAGCCCTTCGGTGAGATCGATTTGCCGCCAAGATTCGTCGACAACATTCCGAAGACCACTCGCTGGCTGACAGAGTTCCGACGGCGCTGGGACAGCGACACTTCGTTATTCATGCCGGAGTTCGGCACGCCCATTGCGATATACGCGCAGCCGGCATCGGAACTCTAATCCGGTAGCAAGGCACTCAGTCGGGCGCGACCTTCGACCAGGTCCTGTTTTCCGGATCGACTGAGCTTCTTGATCCGATACTCAGCCCGCGACGCGGCCGCACGGTCACCGACAACTTCAGAAAACACCAGTGTCAGAGGTCCTCGGCCCTTCAGGTACTTGGCACCACGCGAGCTACCCTGGTGTTCTTCGATGCGCCGTTCAACGTCGGCCGTAATACCCGTGTAATAGCTGTTGTCGGCACAACGCACGATGTAAACGCTGTACGTGGTGACCGACTCACCGGTCACAAAGCCAGAGTCACCCGGCTGACGACCGACGCCGCCCTCAGCGGCAACACGACTCACGCATTGCCCCCGACAAGGGTGTCGCCGAAAACGCGAAATGCTCCGGCTTCGATGCTGTCGAGGTTCTCGGTCGTGTCCGCCCAGGTCAGGACGATATCCGACGTGCCGCCGAGCGCTTCGGCCGGCGAATGGAGATGCAATGTCAGCACGTTACCGGTGAGGGAGGCTTCGCGAATGAGGTCGTGCCCGCCGAATTGCTGCTCATTGATCTCGATGTATATCGATTCGCTGAAATCTTCGTCGATTGTTCGCATTAGCAACAGGTAGTCGGCGATGTCGCCATCATCAGTGGTCTTGGCAAAAAACAGCATCGTCGCATTCTCGCGAACATCGAATGCGACGGTATCGTAGCTACGACTCTCAACCATGTGCTTCTCTCATTCTTGCGATTATCGCATCTTTTTCAGTCCAGGTTTCGCCAAGCCAGGTATGCAGGCGCTTGCGGAAATCACGGTCGTTCTGATAATTACCATCAACCAGCCATTGTTCGAGCGGCTTTTCGCGAACCTCCGCGATAACCCTTACCGGATCTCCACAGCACATATCCCAAAAGCTCGTCGCACCGTCCGTGTACACCAGCGTGACATCAAGCAAGGCAGTAAATAACTCGCCCATGGACGACAGCGCCATTGCGAGGCCGCCCGCACGTGGTTGCAGCAAATGACGGTAGGGCGACTTCCTGCTGAGGCGTTTCTGCTCCGAAAATCGGGTACCTTCAATGAAGTTGAGCACTGAGGTTGGCGTGTCTCGAAACTTCTCGCATGCGCGACGTGTCGTTTCTAGATCTTTGCCTTTCATGTGCGGATTCCTCGACAGGAAAGACGGCGAGTAGCGTTTCATAAAGGGCATGTCCAACGCCCACCAGGCAATGCCCAGCAGTGGGAACCAGATCAGTTCCTGCTTGATGAAAAACTTCAGGAACGGCACGCGGCGATTGAATATCGCCTGCAATATAACAATGTCGACCCAGGTCTGGTGATTGGCAACAACCAGGTACCAACCGTCGCGTCGCAGATTTTCAAGGCCACGCGACTCCCATTCCACGTTTCCCGCATTGCGCAGGATGAACGTATTGATACTGATCCAGTTTTCACCAATCGCCATCAACCAGCGCGTAATCGCGCGTCGCAGTACCGGGATGGGCAGCAGGAGCTTCAGGACTGCCAGGACAAGAATGGGCAAGAACCAGACAATGGTATTGACGGTGAGGCCGGTGAAAAACAGCACGCCTCGAATATTGCGGATTAGTTTTCGCACGACCGCATGATAGCCTGAATCCGATCGCCGGGTGTGGTGCTTGCCGCACCCTGATCCTTGCAGTAACTTAAGCGGATGAGTGAACGCATGACGCCTGCAAGGGCCCTGCAAGCCGCCCGCGCGTCGGTCGACGGCCTGTACGGCGTGCTGCTCGAGAACGGCACAATGGAACTCGGTTTCTATTGCCCCAGGATCACCGACGAACAACAACCCCACGCCCAGGATGAGATCTACATCGTGCAGGCGGGGCGCGGCGTATTCGTTCGCGGTAAGGAGAAGATCGAGTTCGCGCCCGGCGATGCGTTATTCGTCGCGGCAGGTGTCGAACATCGCTTCGCCGATTTTAGCGACGACTTTGCCGCCTGGGTCATCTTCTACGGGCCGGAGGGCGGAGAACCGTGAAAACTGTGAAAATGGCCCTGATGCTCTTGTTGGCCAGTCTCCCTGCCCGTGCGGCCGACATTGCAGCGCTTGACTGGCTTTCGGGTTGCTGGTCCTACGACGGTCGGGAACCAGGCTCCGGCGAAGTCTGGATGTCACCTGCGGGTGGAACGATGTTTGCGATGAGCCGGACCGTGAAGCAATCAAAAACCATTGCGTATGAATTCATGCAGATTCGGACCGATGCATCCGGTTCATTGATACTGATTGCATCACCATCCGGACAAGCAACCGCAACCTTCAGGCTAATCGAAACCGGGGACAGATCCGTGGCATTCGAAAATCCGGAACACGATTTTCCGCAACGCATACGCTACCGTCGGGATGACGACAAACTGTCGGGACGAATCGAGGGAGTGTCGGACGGCGAACCGCTGGCGATAGATTTCAGGATGACACGCGTCGACTGCGAAGCCTTCGGGCTGTGAGCTGGCGCCCGGCGCTCCTGATTGCGGTAGCAGCGGCCGCACTGATCGCTGTTCTGCAGGCCGACCCGACACCGCAGGACCTTGGCTACCACAATTTCGTGGATAGCAGGATGCTTCTTGGCATCCCCAACTTCTTTAATGTCGCAAGCAATCTGCCGTTTCTGCTCGTTGGCATATACGGCTGGCGCACGATCAGTCGCTACCCCGAGGTCGTGTCTGCGTCGACCGTCACGGCATGGCGAGTGTTCTTTCTGTCCCTGGTCATGACAGGTTTCGGCTCCGGCTACTTTCACTGGCTGCCGAACAACGCCTCGCTGATTTGGGATCGTATCCCGATGACGATTGCCTTTATGAGTCTCGTAGCCGTTGTCGTTTCCGAGTATTCCTCCGCGCCGGTCGGCAGGAAACTGCTTGTGCCGCTGCTGCTCGCAGGAATCAGCAGCGTCGCCTATTGGGCCTGGACCGAGTCACGAGGCGCTGGCGACCTCAGGTTCTATGCCCTTGTCCAGTTTCTCCCTATATTGTTGATTCCTATCGTAATTACTGTCTATCGCTCGCGCAGCGACCTCGGCCGGTACCTGTGGTGGATGATCGGCCTGTACGCTTGCGCCAAATGGTTCGAACAGGCGGATTTCAGTGTGTACGAATTCGGCAATTTGATCAGCGGACACTCTCTCAAGCACCTGGTCGCATCACTTGCGCCATTGAGTCTCGTGCTCGGCTTGCTGAAACGACGCGAGCGCGTTCGCTAGAAACCGGCCCTTCGTGGCGTTACCATGCGTCCGCCGGATTGCACGGCGACCGGGCAATAAATAAGGAAAGCGCGAATGACAACGGCGAAACGAATCGACGGCAAGGCGAAAGCCGCACAGCTTGCACAATCCATTACAAGGGAGACTGCAGCCCTGCTGGCCGAGCACGGCATCAAGCCCGGTCTCGCAGTTGTAATCATCGGCGAAGACCCGGCCAGCCAGGTTTATGTTCGAAACAAGAAACGCACGGCCGAGTCATGCGGATTTCACTCGGTACAACACACGCTGGCGGCCGATGTATCGCAGGCCGATGTACTGACTCTGATCAATGATCTCAATGCAGACGAGTCGATTCACGGCATACTCGTGCAGCTGCCTTTGCCCGGTCATCTCGATGAACAAAAAATTACCCAGGCCATCGACCCATCCAAGGATGTCGATGGATTCCACTTCATCAACATTGGCAAATTAACCGCCGGTCTGACGGCTGACGCCTTTGTGCCCTGCACGCCGGCCGGCTGCATGCTGATGATCCAGGATGAATTGGGCAGCGACCTTTCGGGCAAGAACGCCGTGGTAATCGGCCGCTCGAATATTGTCGGAAAACCGATGGCCTCCTTATTGTTACAAGCCAACGCTACTGTGACGATAACGCACAGCCGGACGAAAAACCTGGCGAGCGTGGTCGCCGCTGCCGACATTATTGTCGCCGCTGTCGGTCGACCGGACATGGTGAAGAGGGACTGGGTGAAGCCTGGCGCGATCGTCATCGATGTAGGCATCAATCGCGTCGAGAAGATTGTCGACGGCGAAAAGAAAATGGGGCTGACCGGAGATGTCGACTACAACGACGTAAGCGCAGTTGCCGGCGCTATTACGCCAGTCCCAGGCGGCGTCGGGCCCATGACAATCACGATGTTGATGGCCAATACGCTGCGTTCGGCACGCCTGGCGGCGGGACTCGAAGGCTAGCCATCTCATGCTGCCGGAGAATCCCGAGGACTTTCGAACAATCTGGCTGTGCCCGGGTGATGAGGCCGTTGTGCAAATCATCGACCAGCGTTTGCTGCCGCATGATTACCGGATTCATGACCTCAGATCATGGCAGGATGGCGTCGTCGCCATCGCGGACATGTATGTGCGAGGCGCGCCACTGATCGGTGCGACAGCCGCCTGGAGTCTCTACCTTGCAAGCTTAAGCAGCGCCGGCGACCTGGCAGAAATCCGCACCGCCGCCGACGCACTGTTAAAGTCACGCCCGACCGCCGTCAATTTGCGTTGGGCCGTCGAGCGCGTGCTTACGCGCCTCGCGGCGGCAGAAGCAATGGCCGACATAACGCGCCTGGCACGGCAGGAAGCTGAAAATATTTGCGACGAGGATATCGAGATCAGCCGCGGTATCGGCCGGCATGGCCTGAAACTGATCGAGGCAATTGCGGCAACCAAGAACGGCGGAACCGTCAATGTACTAACGCACTGCAATGCAGGATCGCTCGCAACGATCAACTGGGGAACGGCAACCGCACCGATTTATTTTGCACACCAGAAAGGGTTGAAGATCCACGTGTGGGTGGATGAAACCCGACCACGCAACCAGGGATCACAGTTGACCGCCTGGGAGCTGGCTGCAAACAAAGTGCCGCATACGCTGATCGTCGACAACGCCGGCGGCCACCTGATGCAACATGGCATGGTTGACGTTGTGATTACCGGCACTGATCGCACCACGCGTTGCGGTGACGTTGCCAACAAGATCGGCACCTATCTGAAGGCACTTGCTGCGTTCGATAACCAGATTCCATTTTATGTCGCACTACCATCCACGACGATCGACTGGAACAGCCGGGACGGCATTGCCGAGATTCCCATCGAAGAACGTGATCCGGACGAAGTCATCAACGTTTACGGCGTTGCCGATGGCAGAACAACGTCGGTTCGCACAACCGGGCCGGATACCGCCGTCAGCAACTACGCCTTCGATGTAACGCCGGCCAGGCTGGTAACCGGGTTAATCACGGAGCGCGGCGTCTGCGCGTCCAGCGAAGACGGTTTGTTGTCGCTGTTTCCGGAAATGCAATCGACGTGACGATCGATGAAGGTTACATCAAGTATCACAGCCACTGGTCCCCGGGTCCGGCACCCGGCATCAAGGCAGCGCAGCAAATGGACGAGTCGCGTCGCTTGCTGTTTGCAGCGGGTCTGATCGGCTACTACCCGGAGCTGGACATTGGTTTCGGTAATATCAGCATCCGTTTCGGCGCCCCCGGGCAATTCCTGATCACCGGCACGCAAACCGGCTCCATCGCACGCACGAACGAAAATCATTACGCCCTGGTGACAGGCTACGACATTGCACGCAACGAAGTCTCCTGTAGCGGCCCGGTGCAGGCATCATCCGAGGCAATGACACATGCTGCGATCTATGAATTGAACACCGAGATCGGGGCGATCGTGCATGTCCACAGCAAGCCGCTTTGGGACAGGCACCGGGACAGGCTGCCGACAACGCGCAGCGAAATCGCTTACGGTACTCCCGAGATGGCATACGAATTTCGGCGACTCTACGAAACGACCGCATTCAGGTCAGAAGGCCTTGCCGTAATGGGCGGGCACGAAGAAGGTCTGATCAGTTTTGCGGAATCACTGCCGCAGGCGACGGCTAAAGTTCTGGCTTTACTTGACTGAGAAGTTGCCGATCGCGGTGGCGCATATCAGTTCTTGTATTGCAGATTGATTTCAAGCAACCGCTAGTTCCGCAACGTCAGGTATAGTTCTGTATTCAATACGACATTGACCTGACACCAGGAGCGTTTTGCAAACCCTGTCCGTTCTATCAGACGAACATCGTCGCCACTACCTGGGCCTGGTCTTCGGGCTACTGGCGACCTTTTCGCTGACCGCGATTTGCTACTGGCCGTCACTCGACGGTCCGTTCCTGTTCGATGACATTCCCAATCTCGAGCCAATGGGTGAACGAGGTGGGCTGATCGCAGCAGAACAATACCTCGAGTTTATCGCAACGCCACGATCCGGACCGCTTGGGCGTCCGCTTAGCCTCGCGAGTTTCACCCTGAACGCCAAGACCTGGCCGGCTGACCCAAGGCCCTTTCGAATAACCAATCTGGTCATTCACCTGGTCAACGGGTTTCTTATTTTCCTTTTCGCAAGACGCGTTTTCTCGATGTCTCAGCATCGGCTGACCGCAGAAAAACTTGCGCTGATGTGCGCAGCCATGTGGCTTTTGCATCCCTTGCTTGTATCGACCACCGCCTACATCGTTCAGCGAATGACCATGCTTTGCGCGCTATTCTCGCTGGCTGGTCTGCTTTGTTATATGCGAGGCCGCGATCAGTTGCCGACAAACCCAACCCGGGGCTGGCTGTGGATCATTGGCGGAATGAGCGGCTTCGGATTGCTCGCTTTGCTCAGCAAAGAAAGCGCCATTTTGCTCCCGCTCTACGCCCTGACGATCGAATGGACTGTTTACAGCGCAATCACGACCAGCCCACGTCATCGAAACCTGCTGTTGGCAATTCTTATTGCCCCGGTACTGATCTTCGCCACCGTTGTCGTCGCTCGTTGGGACAGTATCGCGTCAGGCTTCGAGTTCCGTTCGTTTACGCTTTTGGAACGCCTGATGACACAGGCGGTCGTCGTCGTCGACTACCTCGGACAGATTGTCGCGCCACGACTCTCGGGACTTGGCATTATCCACGACGATTTCCCGGTCTCGACCGGACTGACGAGTCCCTTTTCTACGCTAATCAGTCTGCTCTTGATCGTTTTGCTTGCCGCGCTTGCCGTTGCCGTACGCAAGAAGCTGCCTCTCGTCAGCCTGGGCGTTTTGTGGTTCCTGGCTGGCCACAGTCTCGAGGCGGGTCCATTTCCTCTGGAACTCTATTTCGAGCACCGCAATTATTTACCATTACTCGGGCCATTGATTGTCGCCGCCTCCTTGCTCCTGCTCGTTAAACACAAAGTACAGCGCATTTTGTTGTTTGGCGTAGCGCTGTTCATTCTTGCTGAGAGCCTGATAACCTGGCAAAGCGCGACAACATGGGGAAGCGAAGCCCGCTTTATGCGAACCGCGCTGATTGAACACCCGGACTCCCTGCGCGCGCAGCAGTTTTATGTCAATGAGCTTATTGTATCTGGTCAATACAGTGACGCCCTGTCCGCACAGGAATACCTGGCCGGGAAGTTGCCCGGTCACACCTCAACCCTGCTCAGCATCCTCAACTTGCGATGCCTTCTCAACACGCTGACTGCACAGCACGTTAATGAACTGCTGCAACAAGTTTCCGGCAGCAATCACGACCTGCAAATTGTCGCTTACTTGCCTGTACTTACGCACAACGCATTCGCCGGGACCTGTTCAGCGTTTGGACCCACGGAATTGCACGCCTTGTTTGATGGCCTGTCAGGCAACCCGAAAATCGCCACCAACGCTACTGCGATGGGGGCAATTCTTTACAACAAGGGAATTGCCTATTCGAAGTCCGGCGAACTTGATCGGGCAATTTTGCAGCTTGATCTTTCTTACAAAGCGAATTCGCTGATCGATATTCCTATTCAGCAAACAGTCTGGCTGCTCGAGGCGAAGAGACCAAGGGATGCGGCGCAGTACCTGTCACTCGCACGGCAACATGGCCGCGAGCAGTTTATTCGACGCAGCTATCGAGACTCAGTGCTTGAACAACTTCAGCAAGCGATTGATCGGCAACTTTCAGGGCGGTAGCCAATAATTAACTGCGCCCATTGCATGCATTCGCGTCTCGCCGTACCCTGCTTGTCGACACAAACTGTGTAAGCATTACCGGGCGGAGAAGTACCATCGAACATCATCTGCCATCATACGAATCCCTCTCCGACGAGGATCGAATATGCACGTAATAATCGGGGTACTGACCGGCCTGGTCACCATTTTCTATTTGCTCGATCGCCTCGGAATTGATATCGGTGGCCTGAATCCGTTCTACTGGCGCCGCCGTCGCGCGTGGGCGAAAAAGTACCGGGGCGACCCGATCTACTCAATCGAAGACCCAATGCACGTTGCAGCCGTGCTGATTGTTGGCGCGGCCAAGCTGGACGGTGACCTGACCGCCGAATCAAAAAAGGCGGCGCTGCTCCAGTTCAAGAACCGGTTTTCCCTCGAAACCAGCAGCGCTTCCGAATTGCTGGGTTCGGCCGCGCACCTGCTGGGTTCACCACAGGTCATCGATACCCAACTCAACGGCGTCATCGAAAAGAACCACGGCAGATTTTCGAGGGAGCAAGCGGCGTCAATGATCGAAATGATGACCGAGGTTGCGGCGGCCGACGGCGAGCTCAGTCCCCGGCAAAAAGAGTTTATCGATGCATTGCGCAATCGCTATTTGGCTGCCGACAAAGAGCAGGGCTCCTGGTAGTTGCTTTAGCCGTCTTCAACGGGTTGCAGTGCGAACACGAACGTTCGGCAAGACTTGATCGCCTGCAATGCCTGATCGTCATCCAATGGCCTGAACGTTGAGGCTTTCACGGCCCGTATTGACGGTCGTTCGAATATTCGATGCGTGCTGCGACGCACGGCGACCCGACGGGTACGACCTGCACGGTCAATGTCAAAGCAAACCTGCACCTCACCTTCAATTCGGTCACGCCTCGCCTTGAAGGGATAAACAGGGACGACCGTATGCAGCGGTGTCCGATCGGAGTCACTGTCAATAATCCGTGCTTTGTTGTTGTCGGCGCCGACGTCCAGGGCCGACGTTCCTGTCAAAAGCACCAGCAGGGCAAACGAATGCATCAGTTGTCGTTCTTCTCCTTCGGCGCTGTGTCGCCGCGGCGGTCATCGATGGTGATGTGTTCACGCACAGGTTCAACCTGATCGAGATACATACCCTTCACTTCTTTCAGGTTCTCCGACCGGGGATTCAGCTCCTGCCCTTTTTGAATGTCCGCTTCAGATTCCTCAAAACGGCCCAATCGCATATAGACGATCGCCCGGTTGTTGTAGGTCCGCCAGTGATTTGGGTCACGCTCAATAACCCAGTCGCAATGTTCAAGTGCCGTTTCGTATTGCGACATCATCAGGAAACCGGCGCACAAGTTCGCGTGGCCGATTTTCTCCTCTCGAGCGCCAGTGGCAGTTTTGAGGCCTTGCAGAGTCAGCCGTACGCCATCCTCTGCATCCCCTGCCTTGAGCTTGTTGGCACCTTCGTACAGGAAAATATTGCTTGGCCCGATAACGGTCTTGCTGCTTACGTCGTCATCCGCCTGTGCGACAGCCCACGCCAAACTCAGAATCACGAGCATGGTCATGTGCATGGACACGTCTTAGTCTCCGAGCTCCAGGTGCTTTACGAAGAAGCCAGTTGTTCGTTCCCAGGAGAGCCGGGCCGCCTCTTCAGAGTATCGGGGAGTCGTATCGTTGTGAAACCCATGCCCGGCATCGGGATATGTATATTCTTCGAAATTTGCGCCAGCTGCCTGCAGGGCTTTTTCGAAGTCTGGCCAGGTTGCGTTTACACGATCGTCGGTTTCACCATGATGAAACATCAGCGGCTGCTTAATATTTTTTGCATCAGCGAGTTCCGGATGCGATCCGTAGTAGGACACAGCGGCCGTCAACGACGGTACAGCCAGCGCCAGCCGGGCCGAAACACCACCGCCATAGCAAAATCCGACTGAGCCGACTTTACCGGTACAGTCAGGATGATTCTGAAGGAAGCCGACCGCGGCAACGAAATCGGCAAACATTTCGTCGCGGTCTCTTTTTCTTTGCATTTCGCGACCGTCGTCGTCATTCCCCGGATAGCCGCCCAGCGGCGTCAGAGCATCGGGTGCAAAGGCAATGAATCCGGCGACCGCCAGTCGCCGAACGACATCTTCAATGTATGGATTCAGGCCTCGATTTTCGTGTATGACGAGCACGGCCGGCAATTTGTGCTGATGTACAGCAGGTCTTGCGTAGTAGCCTCGCATGACTTTCGCCCCGGCCGGTGAGGCGTATTTTTTGTAACCGGTATTGATCGAATTGTCGGCGGGGTCGACCTGCTGCGCGAGTGCGTAGTTTGGACTGAGGCTGGCCAGGATAGCCGCCGCCGAGCTCACTGACGCGGTTATTTTGGCGGCGTTGTCGAGAAACTGTCGCCGACTGATTTTGCCGTGTACGTAGCCGTCAAATAGCTGCAGCACCCGTTTGTCATACTCCGGTTTACTGGCCACTGATGTATTGCTCGAGATGATGGATTTCTTCCTGCTGGTCGGAAATGATCGCCTGCACCAGGTCGCCGATCGAAATCAGGCCGACGACTTTGCCGCCGTCGACTACCGGCAGGTGGCGAATTTTTTTTTCCGTCATGGTCGTCATGCACTGATTGACCGTTTCGACCGGGGTTGTGGTCAGGACCTCGGTCGACATGATTTCACCAACCTCGGTTGTCTTGGACGAACGTCCCTTGACGATGACTTTGCGGGCGTAATCACGCTCGGTCAGGATCCCCTTGAGCTCGTCGCCCTCCATGACCAGCAGCGATCCGATGGATTTTTGCGCCATTTGGATAATTGCGTCGAGCACAGATGTTTCGGCCGCGACAGAATGTATCTCCCGGCCTTTCGTATCGAGTAGATGCTGAACCAGTTTCATGCTGCCTCCCTTGAAACACCCCGGTTGTGGGCGCTCTCACAGGGAGATATTAGCGCATTTGGAGGCCTTTAGGTCTCCTGCTCCACATCGCCGCGCACGTCCGAGATCGACACACCACCGCTGCCGTCGTCAACAATCGTCAGATTCTTCTCAATATCCGACACCCGGATGCCGCCCGAGCCGTCATAGATCGTAACCGAGCCACCGACGTGCGAGATACCGATGCTACCTGAGCCATCAACAACAAAGACATCGCCGGAAGCCTGGCTGACATCAATTGATCCGGAACCATCGTCTATTTTTACGTTTCTGACGTGGTCGACATCAATAGAGCCCGAGCCATCGTCGATTGAGACATCGCCCATCGTCCTGGTGACATCGATTGACCCGGATTTGTCAATAATGCTGACCGCCATGCCCTGCGGCACACGGACATCGAGATCAATCCTGGCGTTTTTTCCGCTCCCCATGAAGCCGCTGTCAAAGTGAGATTCCAGTACCGCCGTATCACCTGTTTCCTGCAACGACAATGTCATTCGTTTCTCGATAAATTTCAGGGCGTCGTCCTTGTTACCGTCATCGACAATAATCGTCGCTTTGACAACTATCTCGTCCAGGCCTTCGACTCCCGTGACATCCATACTGCCCGCACCGGCATCAATCGACAGGGTCGCGATATCGTCGCTATCCATCGTCAACGTGCGTGACTCTTCGTACTCACCCCATCCCGCATAAGCAAGGCTGGTGGCAAACATGGCAATGACAACAAAACTGCGCATCGGATTCCCCTTGTGCAATTGCAAGTTAATGTTCCTGATGTGCGTTAGACGCTCGCCAGGCGGCTTTGGTTGCAACGAGGCGTTTTATCTCGCGACTTCGAATTTCTTCAGGCGCCGGGCCAGGTCACTGGCTGGCAGCCATGACCCTCGCAACATGACGCCGTGCACCCGGTTGCTATTGCCAATATCTTGCAGTGGATTCGCATCCAGCAGCACGAGGTCCGCATCTCGCCCGACGGCTATCAGGCCAGTGTTCGCGCCGAGGAATTCAGCAACCGCCGCAGTACCGGTCCTGAGCGCCTCGTAAGGCGTTAATCCGGCATCGACCAGTGCGCGCAATTCGCGATGAACGGAAAATCCCGGGACATTGAAAGTTTGTGGCGCATCGGAGCCCAGCAGCAATCCAGCTCCCGCTCGATGCAACTCAAGAATCAGACGCCGCCTTTGCTGGATCGCGAGCGCGGCGGTCTCGGCGTTGTAATTGCGGTCATTGAGTTGCGACTCCTTGGCTGCAACCCATTCATTGACGACGGCCCGGGTTACGTAGCGGGTCTCCGGTCGCAAGCGCAGGTCGGCTACCGGCGTGTCGTCAATCAGTTGCTCGACCAGCACCTCTGTCGGTACATTCCAGGTCCCCGCAGCCGCCGTAGCGGCCGCTATTTCCGGAATTCGGTCAGCATCGATGTCCGCGGCGAGCATGACGTCAAAGAAACCGCCAAAGCCTCCGGCTCCATCGTCGCTTGCGGGCAATAGCGCTAGAAAATAGCCATCGAGATGATCGATTGTTGCCATCTGGTTTCGCAACGCTTCCCGAACGCCACTTGCTACTGGCACATGGCCTGCGAATGGCATGCCGATCTCGTTCGCAGTCCTGGCCAGCGAATCAAACTCTCGCCGATTCAGACCGGGATGCACCTTGATAAAATCGTACCCGGCGGCCTGTTGCGCCCGGACCATTCTCGCCGCGTCGGCCACGCTGGAAACCGAGCGACCATTTAACGACGGGCCCGATGTAATCAGTCTTGGCCCAAAGACTTCCCCGTCCTCAAGCTGCTGGCGAAGTTTCAGGTGCTCCGGTCGGCCAAGCATGCCGCGGATGGTCGTGACGCCATTGGCCACAAACAAAGTTGCAAGGCGTTCAATCTGAGCGGGTGACGTACCGGTTACATGCGCGTGCATCTCGGCAAGACCCGGCATAAGAAACCGATCGGTGCCGTCAACCACCAGCGCACCCTTCGGCACCGGTACCGAATCGACGTCTCCCAGACTGACTATCTTGCCGTCAGCGACGACCACCGTCTGCTGCGCAAGGACGACGTCGCTGGACATCGGCAACACATTGACATTGACGAAGACCGTGACGGCGTCGGCCGCAATCGCGGGCGGCAGGGCAAACAACAAGGACAACGTGAGTACACTTTGAATCTGGCGAATCATGTTCCATCTCTTACCGAAGCCAGCGCTTCATGACTGATGTTTCCGCCACAAACAATCGTCACAACATTCTTGCCGACGATATGCTCGCGGCGGGCGAGCATTGCGGCCACGGCAACACCGGCTGCTCCTTCGATGATGTGGCCCTCCGCGTTCATATAAAGACGCATCGCGGCCGCTATTTGTTCCTCGTCGACGACGACAAACTCATCGACGACAGCCTGGTTCAGGCCGAAAGTAATCGCGCCGGCCTCAATGCCGCCGGCCGTGCCGTCCGATATCGTCTTCTCGCTGGGAAGTTGCAGTAATTTGCCAGCCTCAACGGAACGCGCCATCACAGCCGACGCTTTCGGCTGGCAGCCGTAGACTTGAATCTCCGGATTATTTGCTTTCAGAACGCTGCCAACACCACCGACCAGTCCGCCGCCACCGACCGCGATAAACGCAGTGTCAACATCCGGCAGCTGTTGCAGTATTTCGACTCCGCAGGTGCCCTGCCCCGCGACAACATCCTCATCGTTGTACGGCGACAGGTAAATCATGCCCTCCTTTCGGGCATATTCCCGCGCATGCTCTTCTGTATCGAGTCCGTCTGTACCGAAGTATCGGATCTCGCCACCGTAGCTTCGGATTTTTTTCACCTTGGCATCGGATGTTTGCTCCGGTACGAATACGATGCCACGAGTGTTCAGCGCGTGCATGGCACAGGCAACCGCTGCGCCATGATTGCCACTGGATGCAGCGACGCAGCCCTTCGCGCGTTCGGCATCGCTGAGCATCATCAGCTTGTTGGTCGCGCCACGCAGTTTGAAGGAGCCGGTCGTTTGTAGATTCTCAAGTTTGAAAAATACCCTGGCGGAAAGCTCTTGACTGAAATACTCCGAGTAGCGCAACTCGGTGTACTGAACTTTACCAGCGATGCGCTTTGCCGCCGCAACTGCAGCCGAGTTTGTTTTATTCAGACTCGTCATGAGTCAGTCGAACGTGTTGCAGGCATCCGGATTCCCCGTTTGCAGCCCTGTCCGAAACCATTTTTGCCGCTGCGCCGACGTGCCATGCGTAAATGATTCCGGTACCACACCGCGGCCACTTTGCTTTTGTAAAGCATCGTCGCCAATTGCACTGGCCGCGTTCAGCGCTTCGTCGACGTCGCCGTCTTCAATAATATTACGCGCTCGATTCGCTCGATTTGCCCAAACACCGGCGAAACAATCGGCCTGCAATTCAAGACGAACCGACAACGCGTTGCCTTCCGCCTGGCTCAATTGCTGGCGCATCGAATGCACCCTGCCGGAGATGCCGAGGAGATTCTGCACATGGTGTCCGATCTCGTGTGCAATAACATAGGCCTGCGCAAAATCGCCCGGTGCTTTGAAGCGCGTGCGCATTTGCTCGTAAAAACTGAGATCGATATACGCGTTCTTGTCAGCCGGACAATAGAACGGACCCATCGCCGCCTGTCCAAGACCGCAGGCCGAGCGCGTGGCACCGCTGAACATAACAAGCGTCGGCGCTTCGTAGCGTCGACCTTCGGCGGCGAATATCTCGGTCCAGACGTCTTCAGTGTCCGCAACGACAACACTGACCATGTCAGCAAGCGGATCGTCCTTGAGATCCTCGGCAGTCGGTCGCGAACCGGGCTCTACTGAAGACGTGCCGGACTGCATGCCTTCGAGCAAAGGCGTCGGATCAATGCCGAAGTACCAGGCGACCAGAATGAGCGCGATAGTGCCGATACCGCCACCGAGCATTTTCGGTGCCGCGCGCTGTCCCCTCCGGTCTTCAATATTCGAACTCCGCCTTCCTCCACGCCACCGCATATTCGACTCCAGAACCATTTACAGAACGCCACTTTACAATAACTGGCCGCCAGCAGAATTGCATTGCATCAAACTGCCTGACTATGCAACGATGGCGATCCATTGAAAAAGGCACAACTGCTGAAAAGCAGCGTCGCAAAGCCACCGGTCTACGGGCTAACACCTACGACAGCGGAGTTACCAATATGAAAGCACACGGTTTTCGTGATACGGGCAGACTGTATCGCCGCCCGCCGTCACCCGGCAAGCAATCCCCAAAAAATCTCGCGCACCTGACGCGCGCCCTCGATCGAAATACGAATATCGCACTTCCGCTGCGCGCGAAAGGTGCGGGCAGTTCATCGACCGACTGCAACATTGCGACCCACGGCACGGTAATCAACACGACGTCGCTGGATCAGATTACGCATATTGATACTTACAATCACACGGTGACCGCACAAGCCGGCGTTCGCATCGGTGAACTGATTGCGGCACTCGCGACCGAGGGCCTGGAACTCATCGGAAATTTTGATCAGACCGAGAGGACACTGGGCGGCGCTATTGCATCACCGTGTATGGGGCCGGGCATCGGCGACCAGGCCTCGCTGTTGTCGACGCAGGTGGTCAACATGAAGGTTGTAACCGCCGGCGGTAAAGTGATGAAAATCGGCGAGACACAGCAGCACCTTTTAAGCGCGTTTCGCCTGAGCTACGGCATGCTCGGTGTTATCTACGAAGTGACGCTGAAAGTCAGGCCAATCACGAATTTTGCTGCCAGTCATCGCAGCATGGACGTTGACACGTTCGCGCAGGTTTCCGACAGGCTCGCCAAAGGCAACATCGGCCTGAAGTTTTACCTGATGCCCTACCGCAATCATGTGTATCTCGACCTGCGACACTATGAATCGGTCGGCGGCAATGCCTACAACGCTCCGTGGAAAATTAAGGACTGGGGCGAAAGCACGGTATTGCCCAACGTGTTCCGGTCACTGAGTCGGGTCGTCCCCATACCCTCGGTTCGTTACCAGTTGATGGATTCGATTTCCGCGACGACGCACGGGCTGGTCAATTCCAAGCTGGTCAGGAATGGTAACAATGTGACGGCCGGCGGACGGCATCGACGACGCAAGCCAAGCAACTTGCTGTATTCGACCTGGTGCTTCCCCGCCTCGGACTTTTCAGTCGTAGTTAAAGCCTATGCCCGGTTTTGCCGGGAAACTTTCGCGCAAACGGCCTATCGCTGTGACCTGCCGGCGGTCGGCTATCGTGTCGCGAGAGACAACTCGGCGTTATTGTCGCCGTCATTCGACGAGCCTCTGATCGCGTTGCAAACGGTATCCACGCAGCGACGCGGCTGGGACAGTTTTGTCATGGATCTGTCCGAATTTGCGGAAAACTGGGGTGGTACGCCGTTGTTTAACCAGTCGCTTGCGGCCCGGGATGCCTACGTTTCCCAGACCTATGGCGGACGCATGGAGTTCTTTAAAAAGCTCCGCCGACAGCTCGATCCCGAGAATCGTTTTCTGAACCCCTACCTGGCGCGCTACTTCAAATAAAGCCGGCGCGGGCGCGGTCCGGCTATTGCGGCGCCACCACTCACCCTGGACGAGGTGCGGCGAGTCAACCACAAGCCACGGATATTGCTCGGTTTTTTGGGGGAAATTACCATTTTTTCCAAGCTTGGGCTGGCATTTATATATCGGACTGATAGTATGCATCGCCCCGATATATGGTTCCACGCACAATGGACGTTAAAACGGTTTGCCTGGGGATGCTGACGGACGGCGCAGCGTCCGGTTACGACCTTAAAAAACATTTTGAATCCACCTTCGGTCATTTTTTCGCCGCAGGCTACGGATCAATTTACCCGGCGCTTTCGTCACTCGCGGACCATGGCCTGGTTACCTGCGAACACGTGCCGCAGGACGGCAAGCCGGACCGCAAGGTTTACGCGATTACCGACAGCGGCAAGGAATTCCTGCTTGAAGCACTCAAGGATCCCGCTCCGGGTCACAAGGTTCGCTCGGATTTCCTGGCGACTATGTGCTTCGCCCACTTGATGCCCGCCGAGCAAATCGAGACGGTCCTGAAAAGCCGCCTGGAGGATGTCGACAACTGGTTGAACCTGATTGCCAAAGCAGAGTCCTGTTGCTTTGACGAGTGGCCGCCGGGAATGAAATTTGTTGCCGGATTCGGCAAAGCCATGAGCCTCGCGATGAAGCAATACGTCGAAGAAAATGGGCACATGCTGACAGACTCCGAACAACGCAAGGCCGCTAACGGCTGAACAACACAATATCTGACGGAAAAATAATGCAACAAGGTACTTTTGATCGTTACAAGTCATGGCTTTTCTCCGCGGCTATCGCTGGCGCTGTTGCCATCTGGCTGCTATCCGGCCAGTTCGGCGACAGTGAGGTTCCGAAAGTCAGCGAAGATAATGCGACGGCGACGGCCCACAAGAACGCCGTTCGGGTGCGTACGCAGTCAGCCGAAATGGTTTTGCGAACGATCTCGGTAAACGGCAAGACGGCGCCCGCGCGAGTCGTCACTTTGGCAGCGCAGACTGACGGACGTGTTGATTACATCGGCGCCGATCGTGGCGCGAACCTGGAGCGCGGTCAGCTCATCGCTCGTCTCGACGAACGTGACCGCAAGGCGCGTCTCGCCCAGGCCGAGGCAACGCTTAAACAGCGCGAAGTCGAATTCGAAGCGCGTCAGAAACTCAAATCGTCAAGCTACGTATCCGAAGCGCAGCTGCAGGAAGCCCTGGCGCTGCTCGAGACCGCCAGAACCGAGTTGACTCGCGCGAAGCTTGACCTCGAATACATGAATATCCGCGCGCCGTTTGGCGGTGCCCTGCAATCGCGCGCGGTGGAGATCGGTGATTTCGTCAAGGTCGGTGAACCAATCGCCACCTATGTCGACAATCGCAAGATTATTGTTTCGGCCAACCTTTCGGAATTCGATGCCCACTACGTCAATGTTGGCGATCATGCCGATGCGAAACTTGCCACCGGAGAAACGGTGAAAGGTCGTATTCGCTACGTCGCACCCGTTGCCGATGAGGCGACGCGAACTTTTGGTGTCGAGCTGGAAATCGATAATGCCGATGGCGCCATTCGCGTTGGCGGAACCGCGGTGTTGAATATTCCCGCTGAGACAGTCCTGGCGCATCGTGTCTCTCCATCATTGCTGACGCTCGACGATGCAGGCAATGTCGGCGTCAAAATAATCAACGACAAGGGCTTTGTTGAGTTCGTGGTCGCGGACATTGCCTTGTCATCGAACAATGGCGTCTGGCTGGCCGGACTTCCGGAGAATGCGACGATAATTACCGTTGGCCAGGGCTATGTTTCCAATGGCGCTCGCGTTGATTCGATCCCCGAAGGTAATGCGCGAACGGCTGTTGCCGTAAAGTCAGGTACTGAGGAAAGCGACTGATGGACATCATCAGTTCATCGATGTCCCGATCGCGGACCGTCATCCTGTCATTGCTGACGGTGCTGATGGGCGGTCTGATTGCGTATTCGACGATCCCGAAGGAAGCCGAGCCGGATATCGAAATTCCGGTTATTTATGTCAGCATTTCGCACGACGGCATCTCGCCGGAAGACGCCGAGCGCCTGCTTGTTCGTCCCATGGAACAAGAGCTGCGCTCCATAGAAGGCATCAAGGAAATGACGGCGAACGCCTACGAAGGTGGAGCCAATGTTCAGCTTGAATTTGATGCTGGCGTCGACACCGACAAAGCCTTGCAGGACGTGCGAGAAAAAGTTGACAAGGCGAAGGCAAAATTACCCGGTGAAACCGATGAGCCGACGGTCAACGAAGTCAAAATGTCACGCTTCGACCCGATGCTGGTATTGAACCTGGCGGGCGATATACCGGAGCGCACGCTGACAACGATTGCCAAAGACCTCAAGGAAAAGCTCGAGGGTCTCGCCGGTGTCCTCGAGGTTCACCTGATTGGAACGCGAGAGGAACTGATGGAAGTCGTCGTCGATCCGCTCGCAATGGAAAGCTACGGCCTGGACCAGGCGCAGATCATACAGTTTGTCGATCGTAACAATCGGCTCGTCGCGGCCGGCGCGCTGCATTCGAGCGAGGGCCGTTTTCCGGTCAAGGTGCCGGGTGTCTTTGAAAGCGCCGAAGACGTACTGGAAATGCCGATCAAGGCAGTTGGTGAACGTGTTGTACATTTCAAGGATATTGCGCAGGTCCGGCGAACCTACAAGGACGCCGAGAGCGTTGCCCGGTTAAACGGCAAGCCCGCAATCGCCATCGAAGTTGTGCAGCGTGCTGGTGCCAATATCATCGATACTATCGACGCGGTCAACGCCCTGATCGCAGAGGAAAAGGCCTACTGGCCGGGTGACATGGAAATCGTCGCGTCGCGCGACAAGTCGAAAGACGTGAACGACATGTTGTCGGAACTGCAAAACAGTGTCCTCTCTGCCGTGTTGCTCGTCTTCATTGTCATCATCGGCATTCTCGGTATCCGTTCCGCGCTGCTCGTTGGCGTCGCGATACCCGGAAGCTTCCTGATGGGCATTCTGATCATTGGTTCGTTCGGCGTCACGATCAATATGATGGTGTTGTTCGCATTGATCATGGCCGTCGGCATGCTCGTTGATGGCGCAATTGTCGTAACGGAAATGGCGGACCGCCGCCTCGCCGAAGGCGAGTCGCGTTTCGACGCCTATTCACGTGCGGCCATTCGTATGGCCTGGCCGATCATTGCATCAACCTGCACCACGCTGGCCGCCTTCGTGCCGCTCGCATTTTGGCCGGGCATGTCGGGAGAATTCATGAAGTACCTGCCGATCACGCTGATCGCGGTGTTGTCCGCCTCACTGATCATGGCATTGATATTTGTTCCGACGCTGGGTGCAATTTTTGGCAAGACCGGCGCTAACACGGCCGACGCCCGGCGCAATTTGTCGGCAGCGGAAACGGGTGACCTGAATACCGTAACCGGTTTTACAGGCCGCTACGTGCGTTTCCTCCAGTCGTCGCTAAAACACCCTTGGCTCAACGTCGGCGGCGTTACCTTACTGCTCGTCGTCGTGTATTCCGCGTTCATTCTGTTTGGCAAAGGTGTCGAGTATTTTCCAGACGTCGAACAACCGTTTGGGATGGTCGATATCCGGGCACGCGGTGACTTGTCGACGGCGGAACGGGATGCACTGGTTCGCCAGGTGGAAGAACGAGTTCTCGGTATGCCCGAGATCGAATTTCTGTACGCGAAAACCGGCAGTGAAGACCAGGGTGCAGAAGACCAGATTGGTACGCTGACTCTGAACTACGTTGAATGGGACGAGCGCCGCAAGGCAAACGACATTCTTGCTGATATTCGGGAACGAACCCGGGACCTCGTCGGCATCAGGATCGAAACGCGCAAGCCGGATGCCGGACCGCCAATAGGCAAACCAATCCGCATCGAGTTTTCGTCGCGCTTTCCTGAGGCGCTGGACAATGCCGTGGCGGAAGTCCGTGAGCTTATGGAGAACACGAACGGCATCCTGAACATCGAGGATAGCCGCCCACTACCGGGCATCGAGTGGCAAATCAAGGTTGATCGCGCCGAGGCGGCGCGCTTCGGGGCGGATGTTTCGCTGGTTGGAGCCATGGTGCAACTCGTGACCAACGGCATCAAGATTGGTGAGTATCGTCCTGACGACAGCGACGATGAAATAGACATTCGTGTCCGCTACCCGGAGAGCAGCCGAAGCTTGTCACAGATCGATGATCTTCGTATTCCGTCGGACAATGGCCTGGTTCCGATCAGTACCTTCGTCGAGCGAGTACCGGCCCAGAAGGTCAGCAATATCCGTCGCATCGACATGCGCCGTACGATGTCGATCGATGCCGATGTCGACGCAGGCTTCCTGGTCAACGACCTGGTCGCGAAACTTCGCGACGAGTTGCCGAACCTCGATATTGACCCTCGTGTCAGCATGGTCTTCGGCGGCAGCACACAGGATCAGGAAGAGGACCAGGCGTTCCTGGCCCGCGCGATGTTGATGGCGCTCGCGATCATGGCGATTATCCTGGTAACGCAATTCAACAGCATCTACCAGGCGGGCCTGATTCTGACCGCAGTACTGTTCTCGACCGGTGGCGTGCTACTCGGCCACCTGATCATGGGCAAGCCGTTTGGCGTCATCATGAGCAGCGTTGGCGTGATTACACTCGCGGGTATCGTGGTGAACAACAACATCGTCTTCATCGATACGTTCAATGTGCTGCGTGCGCGGGGCGAACAGGCGTTTGATGCGATATTGAGGACCTGCGCGATTCGACTTCGACCGGTCATGCTGACGACCGTCACGACGATCGTCGGGCTTATGCCAATGGTGCTCGGCGTCAACATCAATCTGATCGACCGGAATGTGTCCATCGGCGCGCCAAGCTCACAATGGTGGACGCAACTTGCCTCGTCGGTGGCCGGCGGGCTTGCATTTGCCACGGTCCTGACGCTGCTGTTGACGCCCAGCCTGCTGATGATTGGCGCCAACGTCGGCGAATGGCTGAAAAGTCGCCGCGAGCCCGATGCGTCCAAAGCAGCGACTGCCCTCCGCTAGGCCGAAAAAAAAACCAATCCAAACAGGCGTTTCGTGCATCTAATAGTCAGGCGCAGGTAACAAGCGCCTGGCGTTTTGCACTAACCTGTTGATTTATCTTTGATTACCGATCAATACCGTGGATACTGGCGGCGCATATTGCCATCTACCGAGTTAGTGTTATACTCCACTACAACACTATATTGGTAGAGCCCCAGGATCATGAAAGCGAACACCTCGATTGTCAGCACCTTGCTCATCGCAATCCTCTCGGCCAGCACGCTGCTGTCGGGCTGCGGCACGGGTGAGGCCAGCGTAGCCGAAGTCATTGAGTCGGCCACGCCCGTGCCCGTCGAAACCGCGAAACCGTTCAGGGCCGATATCAATGCCACCTACGCGGCCACCGCATCGATCATTTCCGATGCTGATGCGCCCGTGGTTGCGCGCGTCGCCGGTGAGGTCGTCGAGCTGATGGTCGAAGAAGGCGATCGTGTGCAGGAAGGCCAGGTCCTTGCGAGACTTGATGGCGAGCGGTTGAGACTTGAAATGCTGTCAGCCAAAGCCAACCTCGAGCGAGCGCAGAAAGAACTCGAGCGCAATATCGACCTTCACAAGAGGGGCCTGATCAGCGCCGCCATGTTTGAAGGCCTGGAATTCGATGTCGCATCACTCAAGGCGACCTATGATCTCAAGCGACTGAATTACGACTACTCAAGTATCCGGGCGACGATTGCCGGCGTTATTTCTTCACGGGAAATCAAGCCGGGCGAAACCCTGGCCGCGGGACAGGTTGCCTTTCGTATTACCGAAACGTCGGAACTCCTGGCATACCTGCAAATTCCGCAGGCCGAACTGGCGAAGTTTACAGTTGGCCATGCGGCGACCGTCAAGGTTGCCTCAATGCCGGGACACCGTTTCTCCGCGACCATTATTCGTATCAGTCCAACCATCGATGCAAATAATGGTACTTTCCGGGCGACAGCCATGATTGACAATCGTGAGGGCAACCTCGCGCCTGGTATGTTTGGACGATTTATCGTCGCCTACGAAAGACACAGCAACGCACTTGTGATTCCGGAACACGCATTGCTCGATGAGGACGAAGAAACATCAGTGTATGTTGTAAATGATGGCGCAGTCACACGGCGAGTGATAGAAACTGGCGTCGTGGAAGATGGTCGCGTCGAGGTTTTGGACGGATTGCGGGAAGACGAACGAGTCGTAGTTGTCGGGCATTCGGGATTGCGTGATGGCAGCAAGGTGCTTGCCAGCACTGCAAACCAGGGTTTGTTCGCGGGCTGATTGATTCCTCGCAGTGGTCAGAAAAAAAAAACGACCGGCACGGCAGGGATATTAAGGGGATTAAGATGAAGTTATTTCGCGTTGGCGCAGCGGCGTTCGCGTGTGTTTTGCTATTGAGCGCCTGTCAACAGGGCGACCAGGCGAATGACGAAGAATCCAACGAGGAGGACGAATCGCCTCCTGTTCCGGTTGAAGTCAGTTTGCCGGTACGCGGCGACATTTTTGCGACCTATACCGGCACCGCCCCGATCGAGGCATTTGCCGAAGCAAATGTCATCGCCAAGGTCGATGGCGAAGTACGAGTGCTGCACGTTGAGGAAGGCGACATCGTGAAGAAAGACCAGGTGCTCGCAACGCTGGATGGTGACCGGCTAAGACTCGAGCTCAGCGAATCCGAAGCCCGCTTGAGAAAAATGCAACGCGACTTTGCCCGGAACCAGGAACTGCAGGCGAAGGGGCTTATCAGTATCGGTGACTTCGAGAAAATCCAGTACGACATGGAAGCACTCGA
Organism: uncultured bacterium; assembly: GCA_963976365.1. Lineage (GTDB taxonomy): Bacteria > Pseudomonadota > Gammaproteobacteria > Steroidobacterales > Woeseiaceae > UBA1847. Next base: position 71,169 of record CAXBKH010000003.1, read on the forward strand.
AGCATCCTACAATCTGGCTCGTCTGGAACTGGATTACACTCGTATTCGTGCTCCCATCGACGGTGTAATTTCCGAGCGTTATATCAAGCTCGGCAGCACCATCAAGACCGGCGACCAGGTTTACCGGGTTACAAGCCTCGATCCGCTGGTAGCCTACATGTTCATCCCGGAGCGCGAGTTCCGCCAGATCACCGCCGGACAACCGGTGCAGATCAGCATCGATGCCGTACCCGGCGAGATCTTTACTGCGTCGGTCACTCGCGTCAGTCCCATCGTCGATCCGGATACCGGCACCTTCAAGATCACGATTGAAATGCCGGGAGAAGACCGGCGAGTCAAACCTGGCATGTTCGGCCGCATGAACATTATCTACGACAAGCATGAGAATGTCTTGCAGGTTCCAAGAAGCGCCATTATCGAACTTGCCGGTCAGGCGTCGCTGTTCGTCGTCGAGGACGGAGTCGGTAAACGCAAGAACGTTCAGACCGGCTTTAGCAGCGACGGCATGGTCGAAATAACAGATGGCCTGACCGACGGCGAAAATGTCATTACCGTGGGGCATGTCGGGCTCAAGAACGACGCGAAGGTCGTTGTCATCAATAGCGACAATCAGAGCGACGTTCCTGCGCAGAATGACACTGCCGATGAGGAAACCGAGTAATGCGCCGCCTTGTCGAAATTGCAACCGAGCGACGCGTAACGATCATCATGATCATGACGGCCATCGTGCTGTTCGGTATGGTTTCACTGTCACGATTGAATCTGAACCTGCTCCCGGACATTTCTTATCCGACATTGACGGTCCGTGCCGAATTGACCGGCGCCGCACCGGTTGAAATCGAGAATTTGCTTACCAAGCCGATCGAAGAAGCGGTCGGTGTCGTTCGCAATGTGCGGCTGGTCCGATCGGTATCCCGGTCCGGGCAGGCCGATATCACCATTGAATTCCTGTGGGGAACGGACATGGACCTCGCGGGCGTCGATGTTCGAGAGAAGCTCGATGTCCTGTTTCTGCCGCTCGAGGCCAGTCGACCGCTATTGCTGCGATTTGATCCCGCGTCCGAACCTATTGTGCGACTTGGGTTATTGAACAAGGAGAGCGACAGCGGCAGTACCTCGGAACCCAGCCTGAAAGCTCTACGGCGGCTGGCCGAGGACCGCATCAAGGCTGAACTTGAGGCGGAAGAAGGCACTGCGGCTGTCAAGGTCAGCGGCGGACTGGAGGATGAAATCCAGATCCGGGTCGACCAGCAAAAGCTCGCACAGCTGGATATCAGTATCGGACAAATCGCCGAACGCATTCGCGTTGAGAACGTCAATCTTTCCGGCGGACGTCTCGAAGAAGGCAATCAACGCTTCCTCGTCAGGACCCTGAACGAGTTCAAGGATGTCGAAGAATTTCGCGATGCGATCGTCGCCTACACCAACAATCGCCCTGTCTACCTGCGCGACGTTGCGACCGTGGAACAAGGTTACAAGGAGCGCGAAGCTATCACGCGGGTCAAAGGCAGGGAGTCGGTCGAGCTCGCTGTCTATAAGGAAGGCGATGCCAACACGGTACAGGTTGCCGAACGAATTGCACGACGCCTGGAAAGACTGCGCGAGACACTTCCAGATGATATAGAACTGACGACGATCTACGATCAATCAACGTTTATTTCATCTGCCGTGGCCGACGTACGGCTGGCCGCAATACTGGGTGGGCTCATTGCCATCTTTGTGTTGTACGGTTTTCTGCGGGACGCCCGTGCTACAACAATCGTCGGCATTGCAATTCCAGTCTCGGTCATCGGCACCTTTCTCCTGATGTACACCAACGACGTGTCGTTGAACATTATGTCCCTGGGTGGCATCGCTCTCGCCGTCGGCATGCTCGTCGATAATTCAATCGTCGTGCTGGAAAACATCGTCCGCAAGAAAGAAAAAGGCGAATCAATTGTCGATGCAGCCCGAAACGGAACGGCCGAGGTGGGCGGCGCCGTAGTGGCCGCAACATTGACCACGATCGCTGTATTTTTCCCGATGGTTTTTATCAGCGGTATTGCCGGCCAGCTTTTTCGGGACCAGGCATTAACAGTCACCTTTGCCCTGGTTTTCTCGCTGGTCGTTGCGCTGACGCTGATCCCCATGCTTGCATCACTCGGTGCACGGAGTCGCTACGACGACGGTGGTGACGGGCAGCCTGCGAATTGGTTTACCCAGTCGGTTGCCTTGGTCATCCGGTTATTTGGCATTGTTTTCTTCGGCCTGCGCTGGGTATGCTGGGCCATTCTGTGGCCGGCGGCCTGGGTGCTGCAAGCATTCTATCGCGTGATTGCCGCCGTTTATCCGGGGCTGTTGCGCTGGTCCCTCCACAATCGCCTGATCGTCCTTGGCATTGCGGTGCTGCTGTTCGTCGCGACCATGTCGCTGATACCCCGTCTTGGCACGGAGCTGATTCCGCAGTTTTCCCAGGGTGAGTTTACGGCCAACTTGAGACTTCCTCCGGGCAAGCCTCTGGCCGAAACAGACAAAGCCATCCAGGTTGCACAGCGTGCCGCCGCCAAAATCGACGCTGTCGAGCTCGACTACTCCGTTGCCGGAACCGGCAACCGCCTCGATGCAAACCCGGTCGATGCCGGGGACAACACCGGCACATTGAGTATCAAGCTCAGCGAGGGGTCCGGGCGTGCCGCCGAGAACGCCACGATGAATGCAATGCGCGCCGAGCTGGCGACGCTGGCAGGTGTCCAGTTCGAGTTCACCCGTCCATCACTGCTGTCCTTCGCAAGTCCGCTGCAAATTGAGGTGTCCGGTTACGATCTCGCAAGCCTGTCTCTGGTCAGTCGTTCGGTCGTGCAGGCGATGTCTGCGAGTGACAGATTTACGGATATCAAGACGACGGTCGAAAACGGCAACCCGGAAATCCAGATTGTCTTCGATCAGGAACGAGCGGCGAAACTGGGACTTGCGGTGCGCGATATTGCCGATAGCGTTGTGGCCAATGTGCGAGGCGAACTGGCGACGCGATACACATGGCGCGACAAGAAGATCGATGTGCTGGTCCGAAGTGTCGACACACGCGAATCCAGTATCGAGGAAATTCGACGCCTGATCGTCAACCCGCTATCGGAACGGCCGGTTACGCTGGATGCGGTCGCTACCGTGACCGTATCGCAGGGCCCTTCCGAAATCCGGCGTGTCGCGCAGCAACGCGTTGCCATCATTTCCGCGAATATTGCGTATGGCGACCTGGGTGCGGCGGCACTTGAAGCCGGTGATATCGTCAGCAAAATACCGATGCCCGCCGGAATCAGTGCAATCGTCTCGGGTCAAAGCGAGGAAATGCAGGATTCATTCACATCGATGAAGTTCGCGCTGCTACTCGCAGTGTTCCTCGTGTACCTGGTTATGGCGTCACAGTTCGAGTCACTGATTCATCCCTTTGTCATACTGTTTACCATTCCGCTCGCACTGGTCGGCGCAGTACTGGCCCTTTTTGTCACCGGAACGACTGTCAATATTGTGGCGTTTATCGGTGTCATCATGCTCGCCGGCATCGTCGTCAACAATGCCATTGTCCTCGTCGACCTGATCAACCAACTCCGCGCGCAGGGTCAGGAGCGGCTGGAGGCCATCATGGAGGCGGGCTCCGCAAGACTGCGCCCGATTCTGATGACTTCGTTAACGACAACCCTGGGATTGCTGCCGATGGCGATGGGATTTGGCGAAGGCTCGGAAGTTCGAACCCCGATGGCAATTACCGTGATCGGTGGCCTGACCGTGTCAACATTCCTTACGCTGGTTGTCATTCCGGTTGTTTACTCTCTGGTAGATAGACGATGAAACATACAGAAGTTGCGTTACGCCGCCCGGTTACGACAGTCGTTATCTTCGTGGCTTTGTCGTTGGTAGGGTTACTTGCATCGCGACTGCTGCCACTGGAGAAGTTTCCGGACATTGAGTTTCCCGGCATATTCATCCAGGTACCTTATGACGGCTCGACGCCGGAGGAAGTGGAACGCCTGATCACGCGGCCCGTGGAGGAAGCGCTGGCAACACTGTCGGGTGTAGAGCGAATGTTCTCCAGCTCGGACGAGAACCAGGCCCAGATTTTCCTGCAGTTTGGCTGGGACCAGAGCATGGGTGCGAAGGGCATCGAAGCTCGCGCCAAAGTTGACAGCATCCGCCACCTGCTGCCGAACGATGTCCGCCGGGTACTGGTATTTACCGGGTCTCTGGGCGACCAGCCGGTATTGCAGTTGCGCATTTCTTCGCAGCGCGACTTGTCCAACAGCTTTGAACTGCTGGATCGTTTGCTGACACGACGCCTTGAACGTATCGAAGGGGTTTCCCAGGTTTCACTGCAGGGTGTGGACGCGCGCGAAATCCGTATCCTGCTGAAACCCGATCAGCTGGCCGCACACGGCGTGGACATTGCCAGCGTTCGCGACCTGTTGATGCGCAGCAATTTTGCCGTGAGTGCCGGCCAGATTACCGCGGGCGATCAGCGATTCAGTGTCCGTCCGAGCGGTGAGTTCGCCTCTGTCGACGAGATTCGGAACCTGGCAATCAACAACGCCGGGCTGCGACTGCGTGACGTCGCCGACGTCGACCTGCACACACCGGAGAGAAATTACGGCAGACACCTCGACCAGAAGTATGCGATCGGCGTCGCGATCAGCAAATCAACCGGTGCAAATATGGTTGAAGTAACCGATCGCGTCATCGCCGAAGTCGAGAAAATTGGCGCACTGCCGGAAATGCAGGGGATCAATATCTTCTCCCTGGACAACCAGGGCGACAGCGTGCGTGAGTCTATCGCCGACCTGTTGAATGCCGGCGCCCTGGGCGGCCTGCTCGCTATCCTGGTGTTGTACCTGTTCCTGCGCCAGGTCACGACAACGTTGATTGTTACAGCTTCGGTACCTTTTTCATTGATGATAACGCTCGGCGCCCTGTATTTTGCCGGGCTGACCTTGAATATTTTGTCCATGATGGGCCTGATGCTCGCCGTCGGCATGCTGGTCGACAATGCCGTCGTAATTACTGAGAGCATATTCCGGCATCGCACGATGAATCCGGACAAGCCGGTTGAGGCAACCATTTCCGGCGTCAAGGAAGTCGGCCTGGCGGTTATCGCGGGTACCGCCACAACGATCATCGTCTTTGCACCGATGATCTTCGGTGCAAAGACCGACATTACGATCTTTCTGACACATGTCGCTGTCACAATCATCGTCGCGCTGGTTGCGTCATTGCTCATTGCGCAGACACTGGTTCCGATGCTTGCGGCGCGAATCGCCGTACCGCCGCAGCCAATAGAAGGCGCATGGATGGCGCGCCTGACAGCGCGGTATACAAGAAGCCTGGAGTGGGTGCTCGGGCATCGTTGGTGGACCGCGCTCGGTATCGCGCTGGTGTGCTTTATCGGCGTGCTACCAATGGCGCTCGAACTCGTCAAATTCGATATGTTCCCTCAGGATGTCGGGCGTCGCCTGTTCATGCCCTACCACGTACAGGGCCAACACTCGCTTGAGCGTGTCGAGCAGTCGGTTAACAAGATCGAGGACTACCTGTACGAAAACCAGGAGAAGTTCAATATCCGGTCCGTATACAGCTATTTCGACCAGGGGCGCGCCGAGTCAACCCTGTTGCTGACCAGCGAGGACGACGCGACGCTTTCGACCAAGGAAATCATTGCCTTGATCGAAGAAGGCCTGCCGCAAATAGCGATCGGTAAGCCGAGCTTTTCTTTTGATCGGCAAGGCGGTGGCGACGGCTTTACCGTGCAAATCAGCGGCGACTCCACAGAAGTGCTAAACGACCTGTCGATCGGCGTCGCACGCTCCCTGGAAAGCATCGAGGGTCTCAAGGATGTTCGCAGTGACGGTGAATCGGGCACCAAGGAGGTCCGGGTCATCATCGACAGGACACGAGCCACGAATGTCGGCCTGTCGACAGCCGCGATTGCACAATCAGTCAGTATCGCAATGCGCGGTGAGAACATGCGCGAGTTTCGTGACCACACCGGTGAAATCGCCGTTCGCCTGGCGTTCCGTGAAAACGACAAGCAGAGTATCGAACAACTGGCGAATCTACCCCTGTACACGCCCGACGGACGCCGCATCACGCTCGGCGCCGTCGCATCACTTCATGTGGGTCGTTCACCCGATGTTATTCGGCGGACGGATCGACAGACTGCCGTTATTCTGTCGGGCAACCTGGAAGATGATGTCAGTCCCGACGATATCCGGCCACGCGTCAAGAGCCTGATGGACCAGATGGAATTGCCGCCTGGGTACAGCTGGAAGGAGGGGCGAGGCTTTGAGCGGCAGGACGAAACGGCGGACATGATGGTGACGAATATCCTGTTAGGCGTCGCCTGTATCTTCCTGGTCATGGCCGCGCTTTTCGAATCGCTGATTTTGCCGTTCTCAATTATTCTCGGCTCCATTGTATTTTCGATTTTCGGAGTTTTCCTGTTTTTCGCAGCGACCGGAACGACGTTCTCTTTCATGGCCATGATCGGCATCATGATCCTGATCGGCGTTGTCGTTAACAACGGCATCGTGCTGGTCGATCACATCAACAATCTGCGCCAGGAAGGTATGCCTCGCGACAAAGCGATAGTTATCGCCGGACGGGATCGCCTGCGACCTATCCTGATGACGGTCGCTACGACCATCGTCGGCCTAACGCCGCTGGCTATGGGAACCACCCAGGTCGGTGGGGATGGTCCGCCCTACTTTCCAATGGCACGCGCCATTATCGGTGGCCTCGCTTTCTCAACTGTCGTCTCATTGCTGGTCGTTCCCGCCCTGTATGTCTACTTCGACGGATTGGCCGCCTGGGGACGTAAAGTCATGCGTACGGCCCGTCAGGGCCGCACGCCGGTTGCCAGCAAGGTTTGAACTCACGTAGCGCGCTGTCGCATCGCGACAACGCCCAACATTGCGAGCAGCAACAACCCGCTGGCAGCACCTCCGCCCTGAGTCACAACAACGGTGCTGCCCCGAGGCGTATCGCGTCCGATGTCCTCCAGTGGCAGGTACGACAACTCTGACGAATCTTCGGGACCGAAACTTGCCAGGAACGTGCCATCGTAGGCGTCAAATAGCTCAATCAGAATATCGTAGTCACCGGTCGGATAGCCCGAAACCAGTTCGGTATCAACAACGTATTCATCACCGCCTGAAGCACCAAATATCGTGAAGTCCTGAGTGGTCACATATTCGTTCCACGGCCCGAGCTCGTAACTCAGGTAGATTACCGCATAGACGTCTGCGACCGCGTAGGTGGTATCGGCATCGAACAACAGATCAACTCCGGCATAGTAACCGTCACGATCGAGATCCCCGTACAGATCGACGTCTGCATCGTAGATCCAGAAATCGAAACTACCGGATTGCGCTGCTGTTCCGGACAGCTTCTGTTGCCCGGCGACACGCGGTGTTGTCGTTCGATCGCCCTCAGTGACAAGCGGCTCGAGTTCGTCATGCGAAACGACACCGTTGCCAGTCGCTCCGCGCTCTATCCCCTGGCCCTGTGACGTGGTGCTGATTCGCATCTCCGGCTGTTCATTCGCATAGGCGATGATCGTGGTTGACATCACCATAAGCGCGATTGCCGCTCGGTAGATAAATCGGGTACTGCGTGTTCGGGTGTTCATAGTCCAGTCCTCCTGCACGTTTCGCGTTCATTAAAAGCCCTCGCCGCTGAATCAACCCTGAACCAGTATTCTTGATTTGAGTCTCGTGCGATCATGTTCAGCCTGCGTTCATGAAATCGAGTCTGCCCCTGTGCTACACACTGCGAAGCCGGATCATGTCGGCAAAGCCATTGTTTGGCTCCTGCTCGGAGTCGCGGGCGGACTTGGCCTGGACTTGTGCGCGAAAGAACTGCTGCAAAGCTATTCTTTGCAGGAATTCGTACTGCTACGAAGTGCCATTGGCGTCACGATTTTCCTGGTGCTGGCGCCGCGAGTTTTCGGCGGATTCAGAATGCTCAGGACGGCTCGCTGGAAATGGCACCTGCTGCGAACAATGCTGGCAGTCGGCGCCATGTACGGATTCTTCTACGGGCTCGCGAAAATGCCGCTGGTCAACGCACTGACCCTGGGATTCACCGCACCGTTGATGGTTACTGCCTTATCCGTGCCGTTCCTGGGTGAACAGGTCGGCTGGCGCCGTTGGCTTGCCGTATCAATTGGCTTTGTCGGAACGGTGATTATGCTGCGGCCGGGATCGGGCGAATTCTCTTTCGCGACCGTTGCGATTCTGATCGCCGCATTCTGTTACGCGTGCCAGGCCATTACGGCAAGATATCTCGCGACAGAATCAATGCTGTCGCTCGCTGTTTACGTTGTCGTGGGACCCTTGCTGGTTGCCAGCATTCTTATCAGCGAGGACGACTGGACGACACCCGATACCAAGGGATGGGTGCTCATGGCCGGCGCGGCTATGTGTTCGGTTATTGCGTGGGTCGGCTTCATTAACGGCTACCGACGTTCATCGCCCGCGATTCTGGCGCCTTTTGAATACGCCGCACTGATTGGCGGCGCGATTGCGGGTTACCTGATTTGGGACGAGATACCGGACCGCTGGGTGCTGCTGGGCGCAACCATCATCATTGGCTCCGGTCTGTATGTCGTTTATCGGGAGGTCGGCGTAAACCGTCAGACGTCGCCTGCGACCAATCCGGCGATTTGCGATGGGGAAACCTGAAGGGCTTTGGCCACACCGTCGAAGAAATCGATCTCCAGGACACCGATATTGCTGTCGCTGCGAAATACGTCTGCCAGTGCCTGGATGGTCTTCGCGCGATTTTCAGCGTTCATTTTCTTGCGGACACTGCCCAGGTACTTGTGCAAAGTCGCCTCGGCGTACAATTCTGCCCGTGCAGCAACCCTGATATCAGCCGACGTAAAATCTTCGCCAGTATTTTCTTTAAGGATCTCCTGAATTCGCGCGATCTCGGACGCCTGAATATTGATGTCAGCATCTGCAGCCCGAGCCAGGGTCATCAACAAGACTTCTTTAAAAAGCTCGTTCTGCCGGTCGTCACTGATATCCGCCCCACCGAAGATATTGAGTACGTTCTTAAGATCTGCAATTGCCATGTATGTTCTCTTTTTTGGATTGTTGGCTGAGCGAGTAATAATAACCTGAAAATCGCGGTCGTTAGAAGGCGTTTTTGGAACTAATTTTTTTCTTGGAATTTATGTACTTACAAGGGATACTGACTTTGGGCAAACTAACGAAAGGAGGTGATCCATGTCTCGTGAGATAACTGAGGTATCTAAACAACCGATGGGATTGACGCGAAAAATGGAGCACCGCATCGCGCTTCGCTGACCCGGCTTTTTAGATATGCCATCTCACGGAAAGCCGCAGCAATGCGGCTTTCTTTATGAACAACGCCCGCATCTACGCACCTGTACCGAGAATTCCTGGCAATACCGCCAGCAGTTCGTCAATCTCCGCAATACTGTTGTAGTGCACCGGACCGATGCGAACGACACCGCCTGAGTCGAGAATTCCCAGCGACCGCACAGCCTCCACTGCGTAGTTGTGACCACTCCAGACAAAAATGTTCTCACCTGCGAGAGCTTCGGCGACTGCCGCAGGCTTCGCATCCGCATGTGTGAATGACACGGTTGGTACACGGCGATTCATTGCATCCGGCGCGGTGATACCCTGTACCGTCACACCGTCGATAGACATAAGACCCGCAATCAGGTGTCTCGCGAGCTGCTCCTCATAGGCGAACAGCAACTTCATTGCGGCGTGAATTTGTTCGCGCCTGGACGAATCAGCCGAAATCCCGTCGTGAGCCGGCTCGCCCATCGATGCGCCGACGGCCGCGAAGTAGTCTACCGTCGCGGTGATTCCTGCAAACCCTTCGTGGCTTTGTGTACCGGTTTCAAAACAACCGGGTATTGTCGCAGGCGCTGGCCGAACCTTGTAGGGTTCGAGCTTCTCCAGGACCTCTCGCCTCCCCCAGAGGATGCCCTGGTGCGGACCGAAAAACTTGTAGGACGAACAAACGAAAAAGTCGCAGCCGATATCCTTTACATCGGTGGCGATATGCGGTGCGGACTGAACGCCGTCAACAAAACTTAGCGCACCGGCGGCTCGCGCTTTCGCACAGATTGTCCTGACATCGTTAATCGTGCCGGTGAGGTTACTGGCACCGCCAACGCATACCAGTCGGGTTCGCTCGGTAAACAGTTGATCAAGATCGTGCAGGTCGAATTCGAATGTTTCCGGATTGAACGATAACCACCGAATTTCAAGTTGCAAGTCACGCGCCAGCAATACCCAGGGCCAGACGTTTGCATCGTGATCCATTCGCGAGAGAATAATTTCATCGCCGGGCTTGAACAGGCGCCCCAAAGATCTGGACAGATGCAGGGTGATCGTCGTCATATTCTGGCCGAAGACGATCTCATCGCTGGACGGCGCATTCAGAAAATCGGCCATTGCCTCCCTTGCCGATTGCACCACTGCATCAGCCGCTTTTGCGCTTGCAAAATAGCCACCGGCGTTGGCATTGGTTTTCAGCAAGCAGTCCGATACGGCATCGGCGACGGCCTGCGGTACCTGGGTGCCAGCCGGATTATCGAAATAAATTCGGCGCTTGCCATTGTCCGACAGTGCCAGCGCAGGAAACTGCGCGCGCACGGCTTCGAGATCATAAGTCATGAATTATTCCTGTGGCTTGCCGCCCCATTTCTCAAGATGCGCATCCTTTGCGCGCTGGCGCACTTTCGCGTGGCGGCGATTCAGATTGAGTGAATCGGGATCGCACACCTCGGCCCTGATGATGCCGAGGTCGTTGGCCGCGTCAAACAGACTGGGATACCAACGCTCCCATTCAGGCAGGAGTGCTTCAACTTTGTCGCGAAGGCTCATTGCCGCAATGTAACCGAGCGACTGCGACAAGACAATGCCGTGAGTTTGACTCCTGGCTAATCTTCGAGAAATCGCATTCCCAGCAGAAAAGCCAGCAACAGGATCGCTCCCAGTACAACCACCTGCAACTGCGGAATCGATCCCGTAGTCGCGATAATGATGTCGTTCGGTAGCAGCACTGACAGGTTGGACAGCACGCTGATCAGCCCTGCCAGAGGCTTGAATGCAAATGCACCACCGATCATTGCCGCCACCGGCAAGGTCAGTCGACGAACCCACAATCTGCGCTGCAATCGACGGACGATGCGATCGCTGAAGCCATCGTCGGCGACAGGCGGTGACAGAAGCAAGGCCTCCAGCATCCTGTCCTCTGCGTCTTTGATTTTCTCAGCCATATTGATGATCTTCGATTTCAAAATGTGCCCTGATCTTTTCTTTACCACGAAAAATGATGGATTTCACTGTCCCGACCGGCATATCTGTTGCATCACCGATCTCCCGGTGCGACAGACCACAGGCATAGGACATGACGATTATTGCCCGTTCTTCTTCATCGAGTACTGCCAGCAACCTGTCCAGGTCGTGCAATTCATGTGCCGGTGCTGTGTGTGTCCCGGACTCCTGGTCCGCGACCTGCCCGGCAGACTCCAGTACCCCGGCATAGCGCTTCGACTTTCGCTTCGACTGCAGAAACGTTGTGTAAGCAATCTTCAACATCCAGCCGATAAAAGACCCGCGTCCGGAGAAGCTTGCCAACTTGTCCCAGGCGCGCATGAAGCAGTCCTGCGCGAGGTCGTCTGCCAGCGCGTAGTCACCGCTCAGCTTGCGCAGGAAATTGCGCACATGCGATTGGTGCCGGCGAATCAGCTCGCCGAATGCAGCCGTGTCCTGTGTGGACACGGCTTTCGCAACCAGCTCATGATCGATGTCTGCGGTCACTGCAGTGGCCAGTTGCTATTCGTGATCCGTAAACTTGTGCAGGATCATGTAACCGACCCCGAGAAAGAACGGAAACGACGCGATACCCATAAAGATCCGCGCAACGTCGTCCTCGTCGGGAATGCCGAATCCAAATGCAACCAGCGCGATCGACAACGCCAGCCAAATAACGCCAGAACGAAAGTCCTTGTCCTTTGACGGTTTCGGGTGTCCCAGCCTGTCGATGAGCTCCGGACTCAGATCCTGGCCCTTGTCCAGCGCCGCGCGAATCGTTTGCTGAACTTCACTACGCGCCCGGTAGCGAAACCACACCAGCACGCACAGGACGAGTGTTATGCCAATAAACAGGGTAATCGGGACCCATTCAATGTGTTCTCCCACGATCTTTGCTCCTTTGAATTCGAGTGTTGTGATTCTCTGAGCATAAGATGCCCGATAACGCAGGATTGGATGCAGAAATTTATAGTTAATTGTTTTTAAAGGATTTTTCATCAATCTGCCGCCGAGATTGATCCGGGTTTAAACCCGATTCCGATTGCCGGCCGTTTATATCGGGCATGAAAACTGCGAACGCCTTCAGCTCAAGACTGCGCGATCCGCGCTACTACCAGATTGCTGTACTCAGCCTGCTGCTCACCTATGGAATCACGGTGCTGGACTTCGGCATCCGCTGGCAGAACGCGTTGCTGATCGTCGTGACCGCGCTGGCCGTACAATTTGCCGGCACGATTTATTCGAGGTTGCCGCGCTTTGATCCGCTGAGTCCGCTGATCACATCGTTGTCGCTAACTCTGCTATTGCGTACCGACATGGCGTCGGTCGCCATGTTGGCCGCCGGTATGGCAATCGGCAGCAAGTTTCTGCTGCGTCTTCGGGGTAAACATGTTTTTAATCCCGCGAATTTCGCACTGGTATCGCTGATGCTGCTAAGCGATCACGCCTGGGTGTCATCCGGCCAGTGGGGCAGCGCCGCGATCGGCGCGTTCACACTCGCCTGCCTCGGCTTCCTGGTGCTGACTCGTGCCAAGCGCGCTGAAACCACAATCGCATTCATTGCCTTCTACGCAGCGATGCTGTTCGGCCGGGCCATCTGGCTTGACGATCCTTTCAGCATTCCCCTGCACCAGCTGCAGAACGGCGCTCTGCTGATCTTCTCGTTCTTTATGATCTCCGATCCGAAGACGACCCCGAATACCGCTCTGGGTCGCATTGCCTACGCGGCGTTGGTCGCTGCCGTCGCATACACGATTCAGTTTATCTACTACCAGCCAAACGGCCCGATCCTGGCGTTGATCATCTGTGCACCCGTGGTACCGCTGATCGATACCTTGCTGCGCGGCCGGATCTATCAGTGGGAAAAGGCAGCCGAAGAAAAAGTCGGTCAAATTAAAGGAGTGTTCTAATGCGAATTATCGCAACTGCAATAACGGCGGCTTTAACTGTCGTAATCACCGCAACGGCTCAGGCATTTTGTGGCTTTTATGTCGCCCGGGCCGATACGAGTCTTTTTAACAAGGCGTCGCAGGTTGTTCTGGTCCGCGACGACAACAGAACCGTGATTACCATGGCAAATGACTTCGAGGGCGACGTTAAAGACTTTGCCGTCGTCATTCCCGTGCCGACGCGCATCGAACGCGAGCAGATCAATGTCGGTGACCGTGCGATCGTCGAGCATCTTGAGGCCTACACGGCACCCAGGCTGGTCGAGTATCACGATCCGGATCCGTGCATGCGCTATGAGCACCTGAAGTCGGCACAGGATAGCGCGGTCCCACAATCGACCGTTGCAGAAAGGGAGCGCAACGCGGCGCGTTCTCTGGGCGTCACGATTGAGGCCAGCTACACCGTCGGCGAGTACAACATATTGATCCTCTCGGCAAGAGACAGTGGCGGGCTCATTCGATGGCTTACGGAGAACGACTACAAGCTGCCGAAAGGCGCCGAGAAAGTCGTGGACAGCTATTTGAAACAGGACATGCGCTTTTTTGTCGCCAAAGTTAACCTCGCGGAACAGTCGAAACTGGGCTACCAGTTCCTGCGTCCGCTGCAGGTTGCCTATGAAAGCAACAAGTTCATGCTGCCTATTCGGCTAGGAACACTGAATGCAAAGGGTAAACAGGAACTGTATGTCTATGCACTGACACGCACCGGGCGAGTCGAAACAACGAACTACCGCACCGTAAAACTCCCCAGCGATACCGAAGTGCCGGAGTTCGTGCAAAATGAGTTCGCGGAATTCTACCGAGCGATGTTCGAACAGCAGGTCGAGAAGGAGAATGAACGTGCTGTTTTTCTCGAATACGCCTGGGATATGGGCTGGTGCGACCCCTGCGCGGCCGATCCTCTGACGAGTGACGAGTTGCGGAAGCTTGGCGTGTTCTGGGTCGGCGGCTCAGCCGAGAGAAGCAAGATTTCGCCGCAAGCGCAAAACGTGTTCGTCACCCGGCTGCATGTTCGCTACGACAGCAAGCATTTCCCTGAAGACCTGGTTTTCCAGGAAACCGGTGACCGTCAGAATTACCAGGGTCGCTACGTCATTCGGCACCCGTGGAAAGGCGAAACATCATGCGATATCGGCAACTACCAGGCCGAAGTCCGCAAGCGCCAGGAGCGGGAAGCACAGACCCTGGCCAACCTGACTGGCTGGGACATCGACGACATTCGCAGCAAGATTCCGTTTCCCGACGATACATCACCACCCCCGACCGACCCCTGGTGGAAACGCCTGTGGGGTTAGTATTGAGCCCCGGCAGTAGCCGGGGTTTTTTTAGCGGTAGCGGCTCTGCAGTTTTTTCAGTTCCTGAGCGCCAGGGTGCAGCGAGCCAAGCGGCAATTCGGACAGAGGCGAATCGATATTGCCCATTAACTCGTGCATCTCCGCTCGGGATTCATCGAGATACAGAAGTCCGGTACAAATTTCACCCTTTTCGAAGTGCTCTCGCAGATACTTGAAGGCGTGCGCACGATTCGTAAGATCGTAGTCGTCGGCAACCTTGCGAAGCACAATGGTGCTGCCATCGTGCAACTGGATCGGCATAGCTTCACCCTCGTTGTACGCCGCCTTGATTTCCTCCGCCGGCGGTACGTAATCCATATCCACAACGTGATGATAAAACTGCCGCGTATGCGCGTAGCTCTTTGTCGAACCTTCGTGGTCGTTGAACGTCACGCAGGGGCTCACGATATCGAGCAGCGTAAAGCCGCGATGCATCAATGCCCCCTTGATCAACGGGACCAGTTGCTCTTTGTCACCGGAGAAACTGCGCGCGATATAAGTCGCCCCGAGACTGAGTGCCGTGCTGATCGGATCGATGGGCTCCTGCTTGTTCGGCTCGCCTTTCTTCGGCTTGCTGCCAATGTCGGCGGACGCTGAAAACTGTCCCTTCGTGAGGCCGTAAACGCCATTATTCTCGATGACGTAGCACATATTCAGGTTGCGGCGGATCGCGTGCACAAATTGCCCGACACCGATTGACAGCGAGTCGCCGTCGCCGGACACGCCGATGTACATCAAATTCCGGTTTGCCGCATTGGCACCGGTGGTCACTGAGGGCATCCGGCCATGGACCGAATTGAAACCATGGGACTGACTGACGAAGTAAGCAGGTGTCTTCGATGAACAGCCAATGCCGCTCATTTTCGCCAGCATATGCGGCTCGATGCCAAGTTCGAACACTGCCTGAATAATGGCCGCGGTAATCGAGTCGTGACCGCAACCGGCACACAGTGTCGATACGGTTCCCTCGTAGTCGCGCGAAGTCAGGCCGAGCTTGTTCCTCGGCATGCCGGGGTGTGTGACTTTTGGTTTCCCGATATAGCTCATGACATATTTCCGCCTAGGCCGCCTGCCCTTTTGCGATTTCTTCCAACACTCGCTTCTCAACGAAACCTGCATTGATCGGCATACCGTTATAGTGCAACAGCGGAACAAGTTTCGCTTGCTTCGATTCAATGTCGTTGATCAGCAATGTACGCAATTGAGCGTCTCGATTCTGTTCGACAACATAGACAACGTCGTGTTGGTCAATAAACTCTTTGACCTCATCTGCAAAGGGAAAGGCCTTGACCCGACAATAGTTCAGACCAATGTTTTGTTCTGCGAGCCGGTCCAGCGCCTCCTTGCATGCGCCATCACCGCTGCCTACTGTCAACAAACCCATCTTGTTGAACTTCGAATACCGGATCTCCGGTTTCGGCAACATCGCCCGCGCTGTTTCCCACTTCACGAGCAGGCGATCGACAACATCCTGGTAAGCAGCAGAGTCTTCAGTGTAGCTACCGTACTTCGTGTGTCCGGATCCTCGCGTGAAATACGAGCCTTTCGGATGAACGCCCGGCAACGTTCGATACGGAATACCGTCACCATCGACATCGAGGTAGCGGTGAAACTTTTCCATCTTTTCGAGCTCAGCCGCACCGAGCACCTTGCCGCGGTCCGGCACATAAGTCTCATCCCACTCCAGTTCCGGAATCATCCAGTCATTCATTCCAATATCGAGATCGGACATAACGATGACAGGGGTCTGTAATCGCTCGGCGAGGTCGAAGGCCTGAACTGCTGTATGGAAACACTCTGATGGGTCAGCAGGAAATAACAAGACATGCTTCGTATCGCCATGTGAGGCGAATGCGCAACTCAAAAGGTCACACTGTTGCGTCCGCGTCGGCATGCCGGTCGAAGGACCCGTCCTCTGCACGTCGAAAATGACACTCGGAATTTCCGCATAGTAAGCGAAGCCGATGAACTCACTCATCAAGGAAATACCCGGACCGCTCGTTGGTGTAAACGCACGCGCACCGTTCCACGCCGCACCCAGAACCATGCCTATCGCAGCCAACTCATCTTCCGCCTGGATAATGGCATAGGTGTTCTTGCCGGTTTCCTTATCAACCCTGTAGCGCGAGCAAAAGCTGCGAAACGCATCCATCAGTGAAGTCGAGGGTGTGATCGGGTACCAGGCACCTACTGTCGCGCCGGCGTACATGCAACCGAGACCGGCAGCCGTGTTGCCATCAATGATGATATGGCCGGCCGTTGCATCCATCGCCTCCACGCGCATGGGCAGTGGGCAATCAACATGTGCCAGCGCATAGTCGTATCCCAGCCGAATAGCCTGCATGTTGGATTCAATCAGGTGCTTTTTCGCGGCAAACGTCTCTTCGAGCAGGCCGGTAATAATCTCCAGATCGATGTCGAGCAATGCGGCAATCGCACCAACGTAGGCGATGTTCTTCATCAGGATGCGTGCCCTGGCACCCTCGAATTGCTCGTTACACAGCCTGGAAAAGGGAATACCTATGACGCTGATGTCCGCTCGATTCAGCATCGCATTTCGCGGCCACGTTGAGTCATAGATCAACCAGCCACCGGGCTCGACCTCTGCCATATCCTGGGCGTAGGTCTGGGCATTCATTGCCACCATGATATCGACACGGTTTGACCGCGACTGGTATCCCTTGCCCGTCACGCGAATTTCGTACCAGGTCGGCAAGCCCTGAATATTGGACGGAAAGTAATTCTTGCCAACCACCGGAATGCCCATACGAAAAATCGCTTTTCGTAACAGACCGTTGGCACTTGCCGAACCGGTGCCGTTGACGGTCCCGATCTTGATTACTACGTCATTTACGCTAGCCACTTGAACCCTTTAGGCACTGGCTCCAGCCAATGGCTGAGCGGTTTCGTCGGAAATCTCATCTTTCGCATAAGGCACCAGCAGCGTCGACTTCTGCATATCCCAGGCACCGGTTGGGCAGCGCTCGGCACACAGGCTGCAATGCACGCACAGGTCCTCGTCCTTCACCATGACGCGTCCGGTCTGTGGCAACCCTGCGGATACGTACAAAGCCTGTTCGTGATTCTCTGCCGGAGCACGCAGACGGGTTCGAAGATCGTCCTCTTCGCCGTTGTGCGTGATGGTCAGGCAATTGACCGGGCAAATGTCCATACAGGCATCACACTCGATACAAAGATCCGCCGTAAACACCGTCTGAATGTCACAATTCAGGCAGCGTTCGACCTCCTGCACGGCCTGCTCCGCCGTGAAACCCAGCTCAACCTCGATGTTGATCTTTTTAAAACGCTCTTTCAGATCAACGTGCGGCATCAATCGTCGCGACGCGGCATCGTAGTTGTTGGAGAAACTCCACTCGTGCATGCCCATTTTCTGGCTGGCGAGATTCATGCCGTACGGCAGACGATCTTCAATATCCTCGCCCTGGCAATAGCGGTGAATCGAAATGGCTGCCTGGTGGCCATGCTCGACCGCCCAGATAATATTTTTCGGGCCGAACGCCGAATCGCCTCCGAAAAACACACCGTCACGACCGCACATCATCGTTTTCTCATTGACAATCGGGCAGTCCCAACGATCGAAATCGATACCGATATCCCGCTCGATCCACGGAAACGCGTTGTCCTGACCAATCGCCAGAACCACGTCGTCACAGGGGATGATCTTCTCGCCAACTACGGTGCCGCGGTCAATATCCCCATTCTCGTCAACGTTGTACTCCATCAACTCAAATTTCATGCCTGTCAGTTTGCCGTTTTCGATAACAAACTCTTTCGGCGAATGATTGATGAGAATTTCGACGTTTTCCTCTTCGGCGTCTTCCAGTTCCCATGCCGAAGCCTTGAAGTAGCCGCGCGGCTTGCGCGCCATGACTTTTACATTCTCGGCACCGAGGCGCAGCGACGTACGACAGCAATCCATCGCGGTATTACCGACGCCAATAATCAGGACCTTCTTGCCAATGCTTTTTACGTGCTCGAAAGCGACGGATTCAAGCCAGTCGATACCAATGTGAATGCGATCGGAGTCGTACCGACCCGGGATCTCCAGGTTCTTGCCGCGCGGCGCACCGGTACCCACAAAAACTGCGTCATATTGCTCATCGAGCAAGGACTTGAGGCTTTCGATCGGGTGATTCAGCTTTAAATCGACGTTCATGTCGAGGATATAGCCGATTTCTTCATCCAGAACTTTAGGCGGCAGGCGAAACTGCGGAATATTCGTTCGCATCAGGCCACCCGTGGTATTGAGGGCCTCAAAGATGGTGACTTCATAGCCCAGCGGCGCCAAATCGTTGGCGACGGTCAGCGATGCGCATCCGGCGCCAATCAGCGCAACTTTTTTGCCGTTGCTCTTTTCAGGCGCTTTCGGCAACCGACTCGTTATGTCATCTCGATGGTCGGCGGCGACGCGTTTCAGGCGGCAAATCGCAACTGGCTTGTCCTCAACACGACCGCGCCGACAGGCCGGTTCGCACGGTCGGTCGCAAACACGGCCGAGAATGCCGGGAAACACATTGGATTTGCGGTTCTCCATGTAGGCATCGGAGAACTGGCCCTGCGCGATCATGCGAATGTAGGCAGGCACGTCGGTATGTGCGGGGCAGCCCCACTGGCAATCGACAACCTTATGGAAGTAGTCGGGGTTGGACGTATCTGTGGGTTTCATGCAGTCGGTCACGCCAGAGTCATAGCTCGTGATTTGGCGCTAGCATAGCGGGATCACAGGGAAAGTAAACAAATTCCGCCCCACTAGCGCGCGCGATGACATTCGAGTTCTTGGCCAGCGACTTTGCCCGTGAGTTTTCCGTCGCGATACACGATGTGGCCATTGACAATCGTCGTATCGATCGTCGAGCTGAACTCGTGTCCTTCAAATGGCGACCATTGGCAACGGCTCAGAAGATTTTCCGGGCTTACCCGATATTTCTTTTTGGGATCGACGACGACCAGGTCGGCATACCAACCCTCGCGAATATAGCCGCGCTCTTTCACGCCAAATATGTCCGCCGGTGCATGGCACGCGCGTTCGACAATCAACTCGACATCGATTTTCTTGTCTGCCGCAAGGTCGAACAAGGTCAGCAGCGCATGCTGAACGAGCGGCAGCCCGGCCGGTGACCGGAAGTATTTCTCCGCTTTCTCCTCAGCCAGGTGCGGGGCATGATCGGTCGCGACGATGTCGATTCGGCCACTGTTCAAGGCGGCTATCAGCGCGGCACGATCCTCTGCCCGTTTTATGGCGGGATTGCATTTGATCCTTGCGCCGAGTTCGTCGTAGCGGGATTCGTCAAACCACAGGTGATGCACACACACTTCTGCCGTGATGCGCTTCTCCGAGCGGTGCTTCTCCGAAAACAGGTCCATCTCGATTTCTGTCGTCAGATGCAACACGTGCAACAGGGCGTCATGCCGGCGCGCAAGACCGACAGCCAGAGTTGACGATGCAAGGCAGGCGTCCGCCGAACGAATGCGCGGGTGTTCCGTGAAAGGCACATCCTCACCAAAGCGCTTGCGGGCTTCTGCTTCATTCGCCCAGATCATCGGTGAGTCTTCACAGTGGGTGAGCACTATGAGCGGAGCATGTTCAAAGAGTCGCTCCAGTGTCTCCGGATTGTCGACCAGCATGTCCCCGGTCGATGCGCCCATAAACGCCTTTATTCCGGCTGCCTCACCCACCTGGAGCGCCTTGATCTCCTCGATGTTGCCGTTGGTTGCACCGAAGTGAAAACCGTAATTGGCGGTACACCGGTTGCTGGCGATATTGTATTTGTCTTTGAGGGCCGCACGCGTTGTCGTCTGCGGATTGACGTTCGGCATATCCATGAAACTGGTAATGCCGCCAGCGGCCGCAGCGGCCGACTCACTGGCGAGGTCGCCTTTATGTGTCATGCCTGGCTCACGAAAATGAACCTGATCGTCGATCATGCCCGGCAACAGGTACTTGCCGGCAAGATCGATTACCTCGGCACCGTCGGGCACTGCAATGGAACTGCCGACAGCGGCAATTCTCTCGCCGTCCACAAGAACGTCGGCATCACGGGTTTGTCCCTCGTTCACGAGGCGGGCGTTTGTCAGAAGGAGCTTGCTCAAAAGAATCGCCTTTCAGATCGGATGCTCCATTATGGAAGCCCCGATCAATGATTACCAATGCTACCTTTGCGGACAACCCCGCGGTATGCGATAACCGCGAGATGAATGCCAGCGAATACCTAGAACTGATCCGCAGTGCCAACGTCTACGATGTCGCCATCGAGTCGCCGCTTGAAAAGGCGCACAACCTGTCCGCAAAACTCGGTAACTCGATATATTTCAAGCGCGAGGACCTGCAGACGGTATTCTCGTTCAAACTCCGCGGTGCGTATAACAAGATCGCGCACCTGGCAAAGGACGAGCTTGAGCGCGGCGTCATTTGCAGTTCGGCTGGCAATCATGCGCAGGGTGTCGCGCTGGCGGCACGCAAACGTGGCGCACGGGCTGTCATCGTAATGCCGGTGACAACGCCAACGATCAAAATTGAAGCGGTTCGAAAACTCGGCGGCGAAGTCGTATTGCACGGCGACGCCTACGACGATGCCTACGCGCATGCACGCAGACTGGAACAGGAACAATCGCTGACTTT
Source organism: uncultured bacterium (assembly GCA_963976365.1). Classification (GTDB taxonomy): domain Bacteria; phylum Pseudomonadota; class Gammaproteobacteria; order Steroidobacterales; family Woeseiaceae; genus UBA1847. The sequence goes on from CAXBKH010000003.1 coordinate 92,419, forward strand.
CGTCCACCCTTTCGACGACCCGCTGGTCATCGCCGGCCAGGGGACGATTGGACTGGAGATCCTTCAGCAGGCCGAGGAGCCCATTGACGTAATCTTCGTACCGATCGGTGGCGGAGGACTGATTTCCGGTATCGCGACGTGCATCAAGGCGCTGCGCCCGGGCATTCGAATTGTCGGCGTCGAGCCGGACGACTCCACAGCGATGCGGGATTCTCTGCAAAAAGGCGAACCCGTGACGCTTGATCACGTCGGCATTTTCGCAGATGGCGTCGCGGTACGTCGTGTCGGCGACGAAACTTTCCGACTGTGCAAACAGTACGTCGATGAGGTGATTACGGTAGATACGGATGAGTGTTGCGCCGCGATTCGCGACATTTTCGATGACACCCGCTCGATAGTCGAGCCGGCCGGCGGGCTCGCCGTCGCCGGGGCCAAGAAATATGCACAGGAACATGGCCTCAGCGGCCAGACCTTCATCACGATCAATTGCGGCGCCAATGTCAATTTTGACCGGCTGCGGCACATCGCCGAACGAGCGGCCGTCGGTGACCGCACCGAAATGCTGCTGGCTGCCGAAATTCCGGAACGGCCGGGCAGTTTTCGTCGATTCTGTGAAGTTCTTGGTCGCCGCAGTATTACGGAATTCAATTATCGATACAGCGATACGGCAAACGCTCACATATTTGTCGGCGTGCATCTTTCCGGCGGCCGCAAGGAAAGTGAGGCCTTGCTCGCCAAGTTAGTGGCGGCTGAGTTTCCGGTGGTCGACCTCAGCAACAACGAGATGGCGAAGTTGCATGTGCGCCATATGGTCGGCGGCCGATCGGCCGACGTTGAAAATGAACGCCTGTTTCGCTTCGAATTCCCAGAGCGCCCCGGCGCACTGCTCAAATTCCTTGACGCGATCGGCACGGACTGGAATATCAGCCTGTTCCATTATCGCAATCACGGGTCCGACTATGGCCGGGTATTGGCAGGCATCGACGTGCCGGCCAGTGAAACGGCCGAGCTCGAATCTCATCTCGCGAAGCTGGGCTACCCACACTGGGAGGAAAGCGATAACCCGGCCTACACGATGTTCCTGTCCTGATACCGACGATCGTTAATCGCGAAACGAGGGATCCCGGCGATCCAGTTTTCTGAGTAGCCCGGGCCAGACCAGGGCACCGCCGAGACCTTTGGTTACCTGTTCGGCCTGCGCCTTGATCCCTCGAACAATGGGTTCCGGCACCTGGATGAGTTCGCGGCCTGAGGACTGTGCCATGACCTGTACCTGGCAGGCCGTCTCGAGCACATACATCATCAGAAACGCATCCGCGATGCTCGGGCCGGTCGTCAGCAGACCGTGATTCCGAAGAATCAACGCATTGTTTTCGCCAAGATCGGCGACGAGTCGCGGCTTTTCGTCATCGTTCAGCGCAACACCTTCATAGTCGTGGTAAGCCAGCGTTGCGTATGGAAAAAGTGAAACCTGGGATATCGGCAGCAGTCCGTCAGCTTCTGCAGACACCGCGACGCCCGCTTTCGTGTGCGTGTGCAGAACACACGCGGCATCGTGCCGCGCCTCATGAATTGCACTGTGAATGACGAATCCGGCGGGATTGATCTCGAACGGCGAATCGAGCACCTTCTCACCCCTGAGGTCCACCTTGACAAGGCTGCTGGCCGTGATTTCTTCAAACAGCAGGCCGTAGGCATTGATCAGGAAGTGGTCGTCCGGTCCCGGCACCCTGGCCGACACATGGGTAAAGACCAGGTCATCCCAGCCGTACAGCGCTATAGCCCGGTAGCAGGCTGCGAGATCCACCCGGACCCGCCATTCCGCCTCGGAGACTTGCTCCCGAATCGATTGTTTGCTGTTCATCGCCTGCCTTATTCCTTTTTGTTTGCAACGCTTTTTCGCCGACGGGCATCTGATAAGTGTAGTACACGATGCAAACCTACTTATCCCTTATGCTGTTTGTTTCGTAACGATTAGCGGTGGCAATTGCCACCGCTTTTTTTTACCACATTGCCCGCATCCGGGACGCAACATCAATCTGCCGGTCGGAGCTTGCGCGCAATTGTCCGGCGTTGCTTTCGGGGCGCCCGGCAAAACGCTTCGCCATGGTTGCCATCAGGGTGTCTGTCATAAAGCGACTGCGAGCACCAAAAACGTGCTTGTCGCCGTCCCGACGCTGCTGGGTCACGTGATATCGAAGCGGTGCGATCAGCGCCAGGGACTGCTTGGCACGCGTCATGGCAACGTATAACAGGCGGCGTTCTTCCTCGATCATTTCAGGTTTGCCCGTCGCAAACTCGGACGGAAAGTTTCCGTCCGAAACATTCAGGATGAATACTGACTCCCACTCCTGTCCCTTCGCCGAATGCACGGTCGAGAGTATTAGGTAGTCCTCGTCCAGCAGCGGGTCGCCAGCGAGGTCGCCGGCAGCCGACGGAGGATCGAGCGTCAATTCCGTAAGAAATCGCTCCCGGGTCGGATAACGTCCTGAAATTTGCTCGAGCTGTTCCAGATCGGCTTCGCGTGTGTCGAGACCGTCGTACAGGCGCTCCAGGTGTGGCTGGTACCATCGGCGCGTGGCCGTCACTTGTGATTGCCAACCCGACCCGTCGGCATCGGCATCTGACAATGACACGAGCAAGTCGCAAAACATCGGCCACTCCTTGCTCGCTGCACCCGGCGCACGGACGTTACGCAGTGCCGAGAACAGGAAGTCGCCTGCAGCGAGTTGCTCGAAACAGCGAGCAGCATTCGACGGACCCATGCCCGGCAGCAGTTTCAACACCCGGATGGCGGCCACTTCGTTTTTCGGGTTTTCCGCCCACTTGAGGACCGACAACAGATCCTTGACGTGCGCGGCCTCAAGAAACTTCAGACCACCGTATTTGACGTACGGAATATTGCGACGCACGAGCTCGAGCTCGAGTCGATCGCTGTGATGCGAGCCACGAAAAAGGACGGCCTGGTCCTTGAGCTGCAAGCCGCGTTCACGGTTTTCAAGAATCGACTCCACGACAAACTCAGCTTCGGCGTCGCCGTCTTCGACCGTAACGTATTGCGGCTTGTCGCCAGCCTGCTGCTCTGTGAACAGGTTCTTACGGTATTGGCGCTCACTTTCTGCGATGAGGCAATTGGCGCTATCGAGTATTGGCTGTGTCGATCGGTAGTTTTGCTCGAGGGTTATCACTTGTGCGGATGGCATGTACTGGTCCGGAAAGCCGAGAATGTTTTCGACTTCTGCGGCGCGAAAAGAATAAATGGACTGTGCGTCATCGCCAACGACCGTAACCCCTCTGCCATCCGGTTTCAGTGCATTGAGAATTTCTGCCTGCACCAGGTTGGTGTCCTGGTATTCATCCACCAGCACATGGTCGAACGACGAGCCAATAAGGTCAGCAAATTCTTGCTCTGCCACCAGGTGTTGCCAGTACAAGAGCAGGTCGTCGTAGTCCAGCGACTGGCTTTGTTGTTTTCTGAGGACGTAGTGGCGAAACAATTCGCTGAGTTCGTCAGTCCAGTCCACGCACCACGGAAACGTTGCGGTCAATACGTCCGGCAAGGGCTGCTGTGTATTGACGCATCGCGAGTAGATCGTAAGACAGGTATCTTTTTTCGGAAATCGCCTCGCCGAACGCGTCAGTTCAAGTTCGTGACGAACGACATCCATGATATCCGCAGCATCGCCGCGATCGAGTACCGAGAATCCCGGGTCGAGACCGAGATTATGGGCAAACCGGCGCAGCAAGCGATTGGCTATGGAATGGAACGTGCCCGCCCACGGCAGCCCGCCGGCAGGCATCGGTGACGACAAAGACCCTTTGGTGGCAGAGCGTACAATCGATTCCACGCGACGGGTCATTTCCTGCGAGGCACGCCGGGTGAACGTCAGCAACAGAATGCGTTCCGGACTGACGCCGTTGATCAGCAGGTGTGCGACCCGATGCGCCAGCGTCATTGTCTTGCCGGTGCCTGCGCCAGCGATAACCAGCAACGGGCCGGACTCGAACGCCGCATTGGCACGCGCCTCGCCATACTCGGCAGCCAGTCGCTGGGCCCGGTTCAGCATTTCCAGATGATCGACAACCTGCGCCACCGCCTGCATGACAACCCCTCGCAAAAGACTGTAGTTTTATACAGTACTGGTTGGATTTACAAGGTTTTCCTGAGGAAGCGCTCGATCAGCCCAGCCAGTTGTTCAGGGGCCTCAAAGTGAATCATATGACCGGCGGCATCGATTTCGGCCAACTCGGCATTCGGAAACGGCAGCGATGCCGGGCTGCCAAACAGATCGGCAAATGGACTTTTGCTGCCATGCACCAGCAAGACCGGCGCAGTGACGCAGCGCCAGCAGGCTTCGGCTTCGCCGCGACGGTACAACACCGGGTTGGGCAATTTGTGCGCAGCGTCCGCTCGCAGGCGAACCACCGCGTTTTCATCGACGATGGCCCATTGCCTCGCGACATATTCGGCCCGAGCGGATCCGAGACCCGGGCTGCGCCTTGCAATTTTGGTCGCCAGGCTGTCGATCGCCGGGTATTCGCTAAACGAGAGCTCGGTAAGTCCCGCTTCGATCCACTGCCGGTATCGGTGCGGCGCTTCAGCGGGATCGGAATCCTTCAAACCGAAGCCTTCAATATTGATCAGTGCGCTAACGCGTTCAGGAAAAGTCCCCGCATACAGCGATGCAATATTGCCGCCCATGCTGTGACCAATCAGCGGCACTGCGACGCCTGGCGCGTAGATCTCGATCATTGCATGCAGATCGGCAAGGTAATCGGGAAACCAGTATGAGCATCCCTGGTGCGCCGTCCGGCCGAAGCCTCGCCAGTCAGGTGCAATCACTCGCCGGTCGTCGCCCATCGCATCAACGACGAACTGGAAGGTCGATCCGGCATCCGCCCAACCATGCAAATAGAAAACAGGAAGCGCATCCTTGTCGCCCCATTCGTTGATGTAATACGGAACGCCTCGAATATCCAGCGTCCGGCAGGTTGGCTCGCGTGCGGGTCGATAGTGTCCTGTGTCGCTCATTCTCGAATTCTTGTCGTCGGCGTCAGCGCATTCATTACTATGTTACGTCAGGTCGTGTATAAACAGGTTGAATCCGTTTTATGAGTCAAACAACACCGAAGAACGATTGAATGACGGGCGATATCGCACTGGTCCTGGGCATACTGGTAATTTCGCTGATCCTGTTTATCAGCGAAATCGTCCGCATGGACGTCGTTGCGCTGATGGTCCTGGGTTCGCTGTTCATCGCGGGCCAGATCGATGCCGTCCAGGCCTTTGCCGGTTTTAGCAACAGCGCCGTCATTACGGTCTGGGCCATGTTCATCCTCAGCGAAGGCCTGACCCGCACCGGGATCGCCGACATTATCGGGCGACAGGTGATGCGAATCGGCGGCAGCCGCGAATTCACACTGATTTTTGTCATCATGGTTACCGGTGCCGTTTTGTCGGCTTTCATGAACAATATCGGTGTCGCAGCGCTGATGCTTCCGGTTGTCGTTGAAGTTGCGCGGCGAACGGGCGTCCCCGCCTCCCGACTGTTGATGCCGTTGGCCTACTCCACGTTGCTGGGCGGGTTGATGACGCTGATTGGTACACCGCCCAACCTGTTGATCAGCGAGTCCCTCGTGCTGGGTGGATTCGAGCCTTTCGCTCTGTTCGACTTCACGCCGCTCGGCGGCGCGGTCATGGTGATCGGAGTGCTGTTCGTTGCCCTTGCCGGACGATTTCTCTTACCGAGTATCAGTGCTGAGCGCGGCAAACACGTCAGCCAGCGCAGCTTGCGTGCGCAATACAAATTGCAGGAACGTACCTTCATGATGCACGTTCCTGCCGACTCGGTTCTCGTTGGCAAGACATTGATCGATTCGCGAATCGGTGCATCGACCGGCCTGATCATCCTGTCTTTGCTTCGCAACGGACGCAACGAAACACTTCCGGGCCGCCGAACGGTTATTCGGGGTGGTGACGGCTTCCTGGTGCAGGGCCGCATCGATCAGTTTCGCGAGCTGCAGCGCTGGAGCGACCTGGTAATCGAGCGCGAGGCTCCGGTACTCAAGTCCATGGTTGCGTCCAAAGTTGTCTACGCGTCGGTCGTCGTAACGGAAGGCTCGCCGATTGTTTCGGAGCTCATCCGGCACGCGGCCTTCAGGAAGCGCTTCGATGTACTGGTTGTCGGCGTATTGCGTCGTGGCCGCTATCGTCTTACCAATCTCGCTTATGTCCCCATCCGTGCCGGCGATCGAATGCTGGTGCAGGGGGAAATCGAAGCGATCGAGCAGCTGGAGAAGCACCCGGACTTCGAGGAAGTGCAGATTTTCACGGCGGACGAGCTGGCGGAGACCTACCAGACCGACGAGCGAATGTTCGTCGTGCGACTGCCGAAAGACAGTGGCCTGGTCGGTGAAACCCTGAAGAAAAGCCGGCTCGCGGATGTCTTCGACTTTCGCGTTCTGGCGGTATTTCGGGACGGTGAACTCAAAGTCATGCCGCGCGGCGATGAGGTTCTGCACGGCGGCGACCTGTTACTGATTGAGGGACAGCAGAGTGACCTCGATGTATTGCGTGGCATGCAGGAACTGGAAATTGATACCGGCGTGCCGGGCAACCTCGGTACCCTCGAATCGGATCGATTGACGCTTATGGACGCGACACTCGACCCACGGTCGTCATTGCGGGGAAAATCGGTCGGCGAATTGAATTTTCGCGAACGTTATGGCATCGAGCTGGCCGGTATTTGGCGTGAAGGTGAAACCATCGGCTCCGATCTTGCGAACGAGCGCTTGCAAATCGGTGATGCCCTGCTCCTGCTGGGCCCGCGCGATCGCCTGCAGTTGCTGTCGTCCGATTCCGACTTCCTGATTCTCACACCCCTCGGCCAGGAACCTCCGGACACCGGTCGCGCGCCACTCGCAGCGTTGATCATGGCCGCGGTCATCGGTTTTGTTATGGCGGGTTATGCGCCTATTTCCGTTGCTGCCGTTATCGGCGGCACGGTGATGGTCCTGACCCGCTGCCTGAATATGGAACAGGCGTATCGATCAATTGACTGGCGCGCGATTTTCCTGATCGCCGGTATGCTGCCTCTCGGCACAGCGATGCAGGAAAGCGGCGCCGCTACGTATCTTGCAAACCAGGTCATGCAACTGCTGGGCGACGCCGGTCCGTGGCCGGTGATCATGGGACTCTACATTCTGACCGCCATGGCGACGATGATCATTCCGACCGCTGCGCTTGTTGTTCTGATGTCGCCGATCGTATTGTCTGCGATGTCGGATATGGGGTTGCGGCCGGAGACGGCAATGATGGCCGTCGCAATGGCGGCATCGGCAAGCTTTACGAGTCCAATCTCGCACCCGGCAAACATTCTCGTCATGGGTCCTGGTGGCTATCGGTTTGTCGACTACTTGAAAGTCGGTGTGCCGCTGACCATAGTCGTCTTCATTACCGTCATGGTGTTGCTCCCTATAATGTGGCCGCTCGCCGCTAGCTAAGGAATTTGAACATGAGCCAACGAATTGTCGTTGCAGGCGCGGGTCACGCTGCGGGTCAGGCAGTCGCATCGCTGAAACAGCTGCACCATGCCGGTGAAATCGTGCTGGTGGGGGATGAGCCCTATTTACCGTACCAGCGGCCGCCGCTGTCGAAAAAATTCCTGTCCGGCGATATGCCTGCGCAGCGCTTGTACGTGAAGCCGGAAGGCTTTTACGATGACTCGCAGATCAAACTGCACCTCAACACGCGCATCGACGCCATTGATCGCGCCGCAAAAACCCTGAAGACATCAAGCGCGGACATCGCCTACGACAAACTCATTCTTGCCACAGGATCGCGCGTGCGGCACCTGTCTATCGACGGCGCCGATCTTGACGGCATCCACTACCTCCGTGGTATCGATGACGTTAAAGCCATTCGCTCCGAACTGGGTTCCCAGAAGCGCGCCGTCGTCGTTGGCGCCGGCTATATCGGGCTCGAAGTCGCGGCCGTACTGCGCCAGTCCGGACTCGATGTCACTGTGATCGAGATGGCCGATCGGGTCATGAGCCGCGTAGTGTCAGCGGAAATCTCGGACTTCTACCAGATCGAACACACATCTCGTGGAGTGCACCTGCGCTTGTCCACTGGCACAGTCGCGTTCCGCGGCAAATCGCGGGTAACCGCTGTTGAAACCAGCGACGGCGAGCTGATCGAGGCTGATTTTGTCGTCGTCGGTGTCGGCATACTGCCCAATGTCGAACTGGCGGCCGAGGCCGGATTGTCTGTCGACGACGGCGTGGTCGTGGATGAACGTTGCCAGTCCGATGACCCGGACATCTATGCAATTGGCGATTGCACCGCGCATCCGAATGCCATCTACGGTCGACGCCTCAGGCTGGAGTCCGTACACAATGCACTTGAACAGGCCAAAACGGCCGCAAACAATATTTGTGGCGTTGATTGCGTTTACTCGGACCTTCCGTGGTTCTGGTCCGATCAGTTCGACCTGAAACTGCAAATCGCAGGCTTGTCGTCCGGCTATGACGATGTTGTTATTCGTGGCAATCCGGTCGATCGGTCGTTTGCCTGCCTCTACCTGCGCGATGGCAGACTGATTGCGACGGACGCTGTTAATGCACCAAAAGACTTCCTGCAATCAAAGGCTCTGATCGCGGCGCAAAGAGTCCTCGATATCGACCAACTTGCAAACACGGCGATTTCGCTGAAGGAAATCGGCAGCGGCTCCGACTAGATTTATTCGGCCGGCACTTCGGCAAGCTCATGTCCGGGTAGCTCAATCAACAGACGACCCTCGGCGGCAACAGCGCCAATATCCACCTTCCAGGCGCGGACCGAAAGTGATTCGACACCCAGCAATTCCATACCTTCAAAATCGCCCGATCCGCCGGTTACCTTAGCCGTACCGAGCGCTCCCGGCCCAGCCGTCATGTTGCCTATCCAGCTGCCTGCCCAGGTGTTAGCAGAACTGCGATAACCGGGCACCACGATGTCACGCAGATAATTCCAATAGTTTTCGGTTTCTTCGACGAACAGCCCGCCACGTCCTGGCAGATAGACATACCAGATGCTGTTGGTTAGCGCGCGACCGGACAGCAGGTGTGTTTCATCAGCCGCCGACGAAAACTTGATGCCTATTCCCGCTGCCTGGTTGCGGCCATCACGAAGCAGTGTAGCCGTCGCCGATGTTTGCCTGATGGTCTGCTCCCAGAGTTGCAATACCTTTTCCGGGTAGGGCTGGGTTCTGGACTCGCCGTCGTTGGTGTAGACAATGCTTTCGGAGGCGACGGCGGCATAGGTCAGTACAAGTGTCGGCGCGTCGGTGACTGCGAGCGGTGACAGCTCCTGTTTGCCGAGGAACGGGTTGTAAATTACGCCAAGCCCAAACAGGGCGGCGCCAACAAGCAAGCCAGCGAGCAACGCGACGATATATTTCATTCCGCCAGCTCCTCTCGCTTCGCCGTGTATCGGGCCGCAAGTTCTATGCGTCCCGCCGGCGCATCAGGCATGCCCGATTCGTCCGACAACCATCGCTCGGTCATTCGGCCGGTCATACCCGCGAGCTCCCGGGACCCGGTCCTTATTTCTCCGAGTCGATAACCGCCTTCACCGGCAACGGGATTCATAATCACGTACATCGAACCGCGCGCAGGCAAGTGAATGATCCAGTCCAGAACAGGCCTGTCACCCTCCCTGGCAACTGTTCGCGCGGCGACACCAACCACAGAGTCACGAGCATTTCTTATCTTGAACATTTCCGTACTGACACTGCCAAGCAATTCGTCTTCCGGCCATTCCAGCCCGGGCGGCAATACTGCCTGATCGGGCCCGCCGGACATCACACGGTCACTCGGCACATTGATATAGAAAATTTCCGTGTTACCACCGTTGGGTGCAACGGAGATAATGGACGCTTCACGGTATTGATCTACTGCGGGCACTGCGTACAAGACGCCAGCTGCTGCCGCAATTCCCAGGAGAATTCCAAAAATAAAGGTCTTAATCAAAATGTGCCCGTCATCAGCGATTCAAAATTGCTCGTCGTCCGAGTTTAGTTAAATTGAACCGGCCGCAACAATCGCCGCTGGCTGTTTTGTGACAGACCGCACAACAATAGGTACCTTGGGCGAGGTTTTCATGCACGCCGCCCCCTGCTGGCGGCGTTTTCGGCTGCTGTGGATCCCGTTACAATTCGGCAGAATTTCGATGCGACGATGAGACTCACAACCCGATGACAACACCGATCTGCCTGTGGTCCGGCCCGCGCAACGTATCGACAGCGTTGATGTACAGCTTTGCGCAACTCCCGGGCGTGCGCATAGTCGACGAACCCTTGTACGGACATTACCTGCGAGTCAGCGGTGCCGAGCACCCGGGTCGAACCGAGGTTATGGCGTCGATGGACTGTAACGGTGACCAGGTCATCCAGGAACTGATGCGAGACCAGTCTTCAAATCCCGGCACACGACTCTTCATCAAGCACATGGCTCACCACCTGCTTGAGCTGGACCTTGGATTTCTGACGACCACCAGCAATGTATTCCTGATACGTGATCCACGTGACATGCTGCCTTCGCTGACCATTCAGCTGCCGCATGCGGTGCTGGCGGACACCGGTTTGCAACGGCAATGGGAGTTGTATTGCGAGCTTGCGGATGCCGGCTCGCCTGCCGCGATCCTCGACTCCCGGGAATTGCTGCTGGACCCCGGCTCCGTTTTACGGGCACTCTGCGCACACCTCGATCTCGAGTTTGACGAAGGCATGCTGTCCTGGAAAGCGGGACCGCGAAAAGAAGACGGAGTCTGGGCGCCACACTGGTACCACGCAGTTCATCAAAGTACCGGATTTGCTCCCTACAGAGCAAAACAGGATTTCCCAGCCGAGTTGCTGCCCCTGCTGGACGAATGCCGGCCCTGGTACGACAAACTTTACTCACACGCGATACGCGCACAGACAGGAGACAGCCCTTGAACCTTCCCGACCCCAGAAATGCCGAGATCCTGGTGCATGTCAATGGCGAACTCAAAGCGCGCAAGGATGCAAAAGTTTCGGTATTCGACAGCGTTGTGCAGGGCGGTGACGCAGTCTGGGAAGGACTGCGTGTCTACGACAACCGCATCGCCGAGCTGGATGGACATCTGAAGCGCTTGCAGAACTCAGCGAAAACACTGGCTTTTGCAGGCGTGCCATCAACAGACGAAATCAAGGCTGCAATATTCGCAACGCTCGCCGCGAATGGCATGCGTGACAATGCACACATCCGGCTGACGCTGACGCGCGGTGAAAAAGTGACGTCCGGGATGAATCCCAGGTTCAATCAGTCCGGCTGCACGCTGATTGTACTCGCCGAATGGAAACCGCCGGTCTACTCGGATGATGGCATCAGCGTAATTACAGCGGCTACTCGTCGCAACACGCCCGAGTGCCTGGATTCCAAAATCCATCACAACAACCTGCTCAACAATATCCTGGCGTCTATCGAAGCAAACGTCGCTGGCGCGGATGCGGCAATTATGCTCGATGTCAACGGATTTGTCTCGGAGACCAACGACACCAACCTGTTTCTGGTAGCCGACGGCGAAGTGTTGACCCCGCACGCGGATAGCTGCCTGCCGGGGTTAACGCGAAAAATGATCCTTCGCATCTGCCGCCAACAGGATATTCCCGCCTTTGAACGCAACCTGTCGCTCACGGAGCTTTATACGGCGGACGAAGTATTCACTAGCGGAACTATGGGCGAACTGACGCCCGTTCTGTCAGCCGATGGCCGAACTATCGGCGATGGCATGGTTGGACCCCTGACCCGGCGACTTCAGGGACTGCACCGTGAGTTTGCCTTTGAACACGGCACACCACTGCCGTTCTAGCGAAAATAATTTGCCAAATAATCGTCCAGGCTCATTGAATCCTGAGCTTCGATCTCCGCCTGCCGTTTGAGAGAATCGATTGCCTCCTCGTGGTACTCGGCCTCAACGGCATCGTTCGGTTCAGCAATCGAATCGAAGTATTTCTTGTGACTGTGCGCCATCGCCAGCGCGAACGTAAAGAATCCGCAGTCGGCGTCCCGTAATTCCGCAATGATGCGTGCCGATGGCGTCGCGTCAGGATCGGCGACCAGCTCCTGCATCTGGGTGACCGCGGCTACGTAGCTGTCACTGCCATCTTGTCGGTCGAGAACCGATGCAACCGCCGCAATGCCTTCGATTAGCTCGCTGCCCCAGTCAGGAACAGTTACCGGCTTGCCATCGCGCCGCAGACGAAAATCCGGGTCCCGGCCGTGCTTGGCGGTTTCAATCTGATTCCGAGCCAGCTCGTCGAGCTCGGTAACACCAAGCTTCGGGCTGTCGGCAAGCATGCAGTAGATCAGCATCGCCTCCATGAAGCGCATTGTATTCTGATTGATACCGCAGGGATCGAACACGTTGATATCCAGTGATCGGACTTCAACGTACTCAATTCCGCCGCGACGCAAGGCGGCCGTCGGACGCTCACCCGACATCGCTACGCGCTTCGGTCGCACGGAAGAATAGTATTCGTTCTCGATTTGCAGCAGGTTGGCGTTCAATTGCCGATAGCGCCCATCGACCTTTACGCCGATCTTCTCGTAGTCGGGCTCGGGTGTTGCTATTGCCCTGCTGAGATCCCGAACGTATTCCTCCAGGCTATTTAGCGAGATGTTGATACGCGACTGATTCTTGTTGCTGTAACCGAGGTCACTCATCCGCAAGGAGGTACCAAATGGCTCGTAGTAGGTGTCCTTGTTGAGTGACTGCATCGAGGCTACATTGCCGCTGGCAAATGATTTGCAGAGCGCTGGCGAGGCGCCGAATAAATACAGCACAAGCCAGCCGAATCTTTTGAAGTTGCGAATCAAACCAAGATATTGTTCAGAACGGAATTCATCCGCGCTGGCTGTCTCGCCAACGATCTCCCGGTATGCAACCCAGAACGGGTCGGGTATTGAATAGTTGAAATGTACACCGGCGATGGTTTGCATTTGGCGGCCGTATCGATAGCCAAGTCCGCGGCGATAAATCGTCTTCATCCGGCCAACGTTGGATCGGCCGTAGCGCGCAAGCGGAATACCTTCATCGGCCGGTATGCGGCACGGCATGCTGGCCGGCCACAGCATTTCATCACCGAGTCTTGAATAAGTGTACTGGTGAATGTTGCAGATGCACTGCAGGGCTTCCCAGGTCGTGCCAAACGCCGGCGTCACGAACTCGAGCAGAGCCTCGGAAAAATCCGTCGTAATGTAACGGTTCGTCAGCGCCGAACCCAGCCCGATTGGGTGATTCCGCATCGAAAGCTCACCGTTCGACATCACTCGAAGTGATTCTTTCTCGATGCCTTTCAAACCGCCAACCAAAAGGTCACCGGCATCAGCAACAGCTTTCAGGCGTTTGTCGAATCCCTGCTTCAAGTGACCATCCTGGAGAATTAGCTTTTGTCGCGTGCAGTTTTACCATAACAGCCCAGACCGCGCGCTATTTAGCGCCAATCGCGCGTGGCAACCTTATCTCGCGTAAATTGGTCTACACTCTGAATGCAAACCATGAACAAGAATCCTGCACAATGGCACCGACCGACAATAGCCGCAATTACGCTGCTTTTGTTGCTGCACAGTCCCTCGGCGCTAGCATTTCGCTGCGGCCAGCGAATCGTCATTGAGGATATGCACGAACAACAGGTGCGCAACGCTTGTGGAGAGCCGACGACTGTTCGGCAACTTGGCGTTGTCGTTCGCAGCGTCGAACTACCCGTTCGACGGGTCTACGGTAACGGCGTCCGCATCGAACGCTTTGCCGGACGCAGCCAGTTCGTCGAGGAAGTCGAAGTGACCGAGTACGTCTATAATTTCGGTCCGCGAAAGTTTATGCGACGACTGATTTTCGAGGGCGGCATTCTGGTAAAGATTGAATCGATTGGTTACGGATATCGCGAGAAAAAAACCAAATAGGGTATATTCGCCAGACTGACATTCTCCTTAATGCGGAGCCGCAACGGCATGAACCAATCACCACTCAGACGAATGCGCGACCAATCAACGGGCAAAGCAACGCTCATTAACGAAGGCTGCAAAATCAGCGGCGAAATCACCGGCGATGGCGATTTTATCGTTAACGGCGACGTCGCGGGCGACTGCGACATCAAAGGCACGGTCACGCTGGCACGCAACGGCTTTTGGCAAGGCAGTATTCACGCCGACAACGTGATTGTGGCGGGCCAAATCGAGGGCGACATTACGGCCGAAGGCAAGGTCGAGATCACGAATACTGCACGGATTTCGGGTACCGTCAGCGCGGAGGCGATTGCAGTCGCCGAGGGGGCCGTCGTCGAGGGGGCAATGAAAACCACGGGTCAAGCGAAACCTATTGAATTTAAAGAGAAACGCGAAAACTGAACGGTATTTTTTAACAAAATGGAAAGAAAGTATTTCCGGGCATTCCCGGTGATACACTAGGGTACTCTTTCCGGCCGAATAATAAGATCGAGAATGATCGGCAAGAAAACACCTCGCCTGCTACTGCTCGTTGTCGCGATAGGTATCGTTGCGTCAGGGATCATGTTGTCCGTTTTCGACGGTCAGTATCGATGGCTGGCCAATGAAATTGTCGAGACCGGCTCGAGCGAGTTCGACCAGATCCTGCAGGCGGAGTTTGAACTGGTCGCGCGCGCGCAACTTGCGGTTGCAGCGATGGGCATTGGCCGGGCTATTGAGGACGACGAGGCTCCGGATATCGAGCGCGCATTAAATGCCGCGCTGATCGATAACAAGACGCTGACCGGCATTCGACTCGTCACGGCGTCCGGCGAGTCACATAGCGCCGGAAACATTTCAATGAGCGACAACCCGCTCGAAACCCGTTGGTTTGCAGAGCGCCTCTTCATCGGCACGCCACTGGTGATCGAAGGCGTCGAGGCTGGTCAACTATCCGCTGCATTCGATGTTTCCGGACTGCGTGCCGAATCCCGGCGATTCGCCGAAGCGCTTCGCGACAAGCAGCAGGAAAGCAGACGCATCAGCTACCTTTGGGCCGGCGCCGGGACGCTCGCTGCGTTGTTGCTGTGTGGTGGCGTTATCTGGTTGGTCGTCAGAAACCAGACCAAGCGAATACGAGCGCTCAAGATCCAGGCAGAGAAATTGCGTGATGCCGACTTCGGCGAACCCTTGCTGGTATCCCGCAAAGACGAACTCGGCGACCTGGCCTCGGTCTTTAACGACATGCGCCATCGACTGCGGAAAACGACACATTCGCGTGACTATGTCGACAGCATCCTGTCGGGTATGAACGAAGCCATTATTGTCACCAGCGATGACGGCACGATTACCCGTATCAATGCCGCGACGACGCAGCTACTGGGCTATGAGGAAGAGGAACTTTTCAACATCAGCATTGACTTCGTGGTCAATACGTCGAAGGGACCCTCGCTGGCCACCGATTCGCCGTCCGGGCTGCCCAAAGAAGCAATATTTGAAAGCAAGTTCGGTGAATCGATTCCTGTGTCCTACACTTGCTCGATCATCGATTCGACCGACGGCACAGCGGCACGACGAATTTATGCCGCGCAAAACATTACTGAGCGCCGCCGTGCCGAAAAGCGCATTCGCTACCTCGCCAGGATTGACCCACTGACAAAGATCCCGAACCGGATGCAATTTCAGCACCTCCTGCAACGCGGCATCGCGAGAGCCAGACGTTCAGGTAAATCACTCTGCCTGTTTTACGTTGACATCGACTATTTCAAGGAAATCAACGATACCTTCGGGCACCTTGCCGGGGACACCACGCTTGAAACGGTGGCTGAACGACTCGCCGCAGCCTTGCCGGTCAATTCCGTTATCGGGCGACTTGCCGGTGATGAATTTGCCGTGATTGTCGACGAAATGTCGCCGGACGAGCTCGGCAAAGACCGGACTACCGCGCTTGCCCAGAAATTGCTCGATCGGCTTGCGGATCCGTTCTTCGTACAGGGCAACGAAGTGTTCATGACGGCCAGCCTGGGAATCGCCTACTACCCCAAAGACGCACCCAATGTTATTGACCTGATCCGCAATGCCGACGCTGCGCTGTATCACTCCAAGAAATCCGGGGGCAACGTCTATTCGTATTATGCGCCAAAAATGAATGAGGCCTCGGTCGAGCGCCTGATGACCAAGAGCAAGCTGAAGCGTGCTTTTGAGCGTGACGAACTCCTGGTTCACTACCAGCCCAAATACAACCTGGAAACGGGCGAAGTTTTTGGTGCAGAGGCGCTGGTTCGGTGGGAGCTGCCCGACCGAGGACTTATCCTCCCGGCAGACTTCATTCCAATTGCCGAAGAGACCAACCTGATTATCGAAATCGGTGAATGGGTTCTCGACAAAGTGTGCGAGGACTTTCGTTTGTGGCAAATGTCCGTTTCGTCGCCCGGGCGCGTTTCGGTCAATTTATCGCTGAAGCAACTGCGGCAGAAAAACTTCATCAGTCGCATCAGTTCGATTCTGCGCAGCCACGAAGTATCTCCAACGTCACTTGAACTCGAAATTACCGAAACGACCTTGATGGAGAACCCGGAGCGGACGATCAAGATGCTCGACCAGCTCTATGCGTTGGGATTACATCTTGCTATTGATGATTTTGGTACCGGTTATTCGTCTCTCAGCGCACTGCAGCAGTTCCCCATCAGCACGCTGAAGATTGATCAGTCGTTCGTCAGGGATGTGGTCTCAAATCCGGATGATGCAACCATCGTCGACACGATTATCCAGATGGGCAGAAACATGAATATGGATGTCGTCGCCGAAGGCGTCGAAACCGAGGCGCAGCTCGTATTCCTGCAGAAGCTCGGCTGCACCTATGTGCAGGGGCATCTTTTTGGCGACCCCATGAGCTCCGACAACTACCAGGAACTGCTGCGCGCCCAGGCTGATGGCACGGACAGCTATCGAGCCTTATTCGGCTGACTTCACTCTGGCGCGGCAACAT
Source organism: uncultured bacterium (assembly GCA_963976365.1). Classification (GTDB taxonomy): domain Bacteria; phylum Pseudomonadota; class Gammaproteobacteria; order Steroidobacterales; family Woeseiaceae; genus UBA1847. The sequence continues at coordinate 109,394 of CAXBKH010000003.1, forward strand.
GATTAAATTAGCGCAAATCCTCCAACACGCCGGATTTTTTCGCGCCGGTCCGAACAAAAGTTGACTCTATGACCAAGATGACAAAAGTATTCGTTTCCACGGCCTTCCTGTTTTTCGCGTCCCATGCAATTGCCTGCGACTATCCGCCATCGCCAAAGAATCTGCCCAACGGTTCAACGGCGACCAAAGATGAAATGCTCGCCGGTGTCAAAGTAATTTCGAAGTACCAGGAGGACATGGCCACCTACCTGTCGTGCATCGAAGCAGAGGAAGTTGTCGCTATACAGGCGCTTGCCGATGACGATGAAGAGGGAAAGCAGCAACGCAAGGCGATGTTCGACAAGAAATACAATGCGGCTGTTGACGAGCAAACACGAACTGTAGAGCAGTTCAATGTTGAAATCCGGGCTTACAAAGCGAAGGCCGATTAGCACCGGCAATCAAGCTGCTGAAGGCGCCCGTCCCATGACGGGCGTTTTTTTGCCTACAGGCTATCTATTTCTCGCCCGAGATCGTGTTTATTCTCGGTGACAATGCGTTCAAGTACCCGGATCCGCTCTTCCAGCATTGCAATTTTCTTTAGCGATTCTTCGACTTCCGGATCATTCTTTGATTTTTCGTGTTTCATTTTTAGATACTTTTGATAACTGTCCGCGGCGAATACCACAGCAACAATACAGACGACGTAAAACATAGTGCTCATAGACGCATCCCTTTGCTAATGCCCTTCATCACAGTCGGCTCAACTCCTGCTCAAGCTGAAAGCGCTTCGACGTGACATGTTTCTCAAGAACCCTGAGTCGCTCATCCATGGACTTGCAGCGCTGATCAATTTCTTCGGCAAGCGATGACTTCTCTGGCGATTCGCCGCTCATGTCGTCATCGAGCATGTCTTTCTTACGGCGCCTGCCACAGACTCGCGAACGGCGGCGTCGCGTGCTGACGATCGTTTCACCGCTCGACTCCGCAGGAACCAGGAATACAACGGCAAGGTAGGCAATAACCACGAATGGCATGAACATCAGGAAAGCGATGAACGCCAGTATGCGCGTAGCCCTTAAATTGAAGCCCAGATAGCGCGCCAGTCCAGCGCAAACACCCCCCAGAATCGCGCGATCCGCGTCCCGGTAGAAACGTCCCGCAGCTCCCGCACTGATGGTATTCACGAATGCCTCCTGTAGTCACGTCGATAGCGTTCCCAGAAATCGTATTCTGACTGACGACCGGAATAAACCAGCGGCTTCTCCCGGATAAGCAGCGTCGCACCGAGGTACAAAGCAACGGTTAACCAAAAGAACAGCAGGAGTGAAATTATCGCAATCACTCTGACCGTACCAACCCGAAAGTTGAACCGGTCAGCGAGTCCGGCACAGACACCGAAAACCCAGCCATTTTCACGGTCGCGATAGAAACCGCGTAAGGGTCCGTAATCTGAATTCCAGGTATCTCGACTCATCAATATTCTCCTTGGCGATCTTTATTCGGTTTCAGCCTGCGCAGCTTTGGCAGCGGCAACTCGACGTTTGAGCGCGGCCAGTTCGTCTTTGACCGACTCTTCAGCCTCAAGGCTTGCAAACTCATGGTTCAGGTCCTTGGGCAGCCCCATATCGTAGGCTTCCACACGACCCTCAACGTCATCGATACGTCGGGTGTATTGCTCAAATCGAACCATGGCATCGTCGATCTTGTAATCGTGGATCTTCTTGCGTACTGCCAATCGACTGCTGGCTGTCTTGTGTCGAGCCAGCAGCGCTTTTTGCCGCGACTTCGCATCGCCAAGCTTGGCTTCGAGACGAGAGATATCCTCATTCAGTTTCGCCAGGCCCTCATCGACGGCCAGGTAGTCTTGCTTCAGAACATCGACACCGGCCGCCACCCGTGATTTTTCCACCAGCGCAGCTTTCGCCAGATCTTCACGACCCTTGCGCATTGCGAGCTCGGCTTTTTGATCCCAGTCGTTCAGGTCGCGCTCCAGTCCTTCGATTTTGCGGTTCAGGTCTTTCTTGTCCGCAATCGACCGGGCAGCGGCCGAACGCACCTCAACCAGTGTGTCCTCCATTTCCTGGATCATCAGTCGAACGATCTTTTCGGGGTCCTCTGCCTTGTCCAGGATCGCATTGATATTGGAGTTCACGATGTCACTGAATCTCGTGAATATGCCCATGGTTTTTCCTCTTGGTCTGTTGAATCCTGTCTGTACTGTTGCAGCATCTGTGCCAAGTTCCGGTTATTCTCATAAATGATTGTTTTATATGGTTTTTATAGGGCATACAGTGGCTCGATGCGGATACTATGAGTGGTCTATTTAGCTAACTATTGGTTTTTTTCGCTATCTTTTGGCTTAATACGCCAATGTCAGGCATCCGGCAGTCCCAGCAGATTATTGGCGAGGCCCCCGCATTCCTCGAGATGCTGGAGCACGTATCCCGTGCAGCACCGTTATCCAAGCCAGTACTGGTTGTCGGTGATCGCGGCACGGGCAAGGAACTGATCGCTTCAAGGCTGCACTTCCTGTCGGAGCGCTGGGAACAGAACGTCGTGAAAGTCAATTGCGCGGCGCTGACCGAATCGATCCTGGAGTCCGAATTATTCGGTCACGAGGCTGGCGCCTTCACCGGTGCCGCGAAAACACATATCGGGCACTTCGAGCGCGCCGATGGTGGCACGCTGATTCTCGACGAACTCGCAACGATCTCATTACGCATGCAGGAAAAAATCTTACGAACGATCGAGTACGGCGAAGTGCAACGCGTTGGCGGTAGTGAGACTTTGCGGGTCGACGTTCGCATTGTCGGGTCGACGAATGCCGATCTGCGTCGCCTGGCGGCAGAGGGCAAATTTCGTGACGACCTCCTCGATCGGCTGGCATTCGATGTCATCACAGTGCCGCCATTGCGGGAGCGCGTGGAAGATATCATGCCTTTGGCGCACGCATTCGCAATCAATATGGCTAGCGAACTGAAATGGAGCTACTTCCCGGGCTTCAGCCCGCGCGCGTCGTCGGCCCTGATTCGAAACAAGTGGCCGGGCAATGTGCGCGAACTGAAAAACACCGTGGAGCGGTCCGTCTATCGTTCCACAGACCCGGATAAGCCGATCACCACGCTCGCCCTGGATCCATTCGATACGCCGTTTACGCTGGACGCGCCGAGAAAACCTGTATCGCAGGCGCCGGAGGCTCGACGCCCCCCTTTGCTGCCGACAGACCTCAAGCAACGCCTGCTGGATACCGAAGTCGATCTGCTGACCGCCGCGCTGGGCAAAGCACGTTTCAACCAGCGCCTCGCGGCGGATCTGCTCGGACTCAGCTATCACCAGTTTCGAGGCAAGCTCAGAAAGTTCAATATTCGCAGCAAACCCTGAGACTGCCAGCGGAACGGCTTAGCCCGATCTAGCTGTCGTCACGATAGCGACGCACGTAGATCGCGCCGGTTGATAACAGGCCGCAGACGAGGAGTCCGGCCCAGGTACCCGGGCTCGTAAGGAATTGAACAACATCGAGGTGGACGAGCAAGCTCGTGGCATTGTCGGCGACGCGCCATTGTTCTTCATCGAAAAAGGTGTCGATGTCCCTGACATTGAAAATTGGCATGCCGTCGCCGCGACCCAACACATTTTCCGCGAATACATGCGACTTGAGAATGATTCCCTCGAGTAACGAAATCAGTATCAGGGGCATGAACGCCATCAGCAGTGGCGAGCGCTTTGTGTAAGCCGATACAAACAGGAACCAGCCGATAAACGGTGACATCCAGATACCGCTGGCAATGACAACGATGAAAGCGGCCGCCCAGTTATCGAGCAAGGGCACCGACCCCCAGATAAGGATGCCCGCATCTCCGCCTTTCATCGAAACCCAGATGCTGGTGACCATCAGGTTCACGAGGTGCGTCGCAACAATACCGATGACAGTGACGACCGGGATGACAAGAATGGCCATGATTAACTTCGAAACGACGGTTTCGGCATCCGTTACCGGCAGGGATCGCCAGAACAGAATACTCTTGTCTTTGCGCTCGGCGTACAGGGAATCGAGGCAATAGAAAACCGTCAGAATCGCCAGTGCGATGATGAAGACCCAGGATGTGCCAAGGAAAAATCCGGTTAGCGCAGCTTTTCGCTCGGGATCACCGGCAAGATTCTGTGCGCCGAAAATCGCGATATCGAGCTCCTCCGCAAAGCCGGATGCAAACATCAACATCGCCAGCACGCCAAGCGATACGATGATCGCTATCGCAATTGGCGTGACGTATACGGAGCGGTGCTCCCAGATTTCTCGTTTAACTAGCGCCAGCTGATGTCGCATCATGCTCGTGCCCTCTTGACCTTCGCCACAAACAGATCTGCAACGGCTGGCGTTCGAAGTTCGCCGAGACCTTGCAGATGCTCGCGAGACACGCCTTCGAAAAGCATCACTGACTTGCCGAACATCTGGCTTTCCGCGATGGGACCGTAACCCCTCGCTTTCGTTGCAGCCTCGCCGGAGGCCGCAATCTCGACGTAAGAATCAGCCAGGTTGTCCATCGGTGAATCAAGCAAAATCTTGCCGTCATTGATGAACATGACGTCAGTAAGAAGATTCTCGATTTCTTCAACCTGGTGCGTCGTCACCAGGATGGTGCGCTTCTCATCGAAATAGTCGTTCAGGAGGTTCGCGTAGAATTCCTTACGGAAAATGATATCGAGGCCCAGGGTCGGCTCATCAAGTACCAGTAACTTCGCGTCAATCGCCATGATAATTGACAGGTGCAATTGCGTCACCATGCCTTTTGACAATTCTTTGACCTTCGATGTCGACCTGATTTTTGTTTGCTGCAACAACTCGTCGGCACGTTTTCTCGAAAAGTTTGGATGAACGGCTTCGACGTAGTCGAGTAATTGGGTCACCTTTATCCAGCGCGGCAACACTGCAACGTCGGCGATAAAGCAAATGTTTTTCATCAGCTCTTTGCGTTGCCGGAACGGATCGAGCCCCATGACTGACAACGAACCTTCGCAATCCGTCAGTCCGAGTAATGCCTTCAGCAACGTGGTTTTGCCAGCACCATTCGGGCCGATCAGGCCAACAATTTTGCCACTTTCAATTTCGAAACTGACGTTGCTGACGGCTGTAAACGACCCGAACCGTTTAGATACACCTCGGGCGCTAACCAGACTAGTCATTCTCCCCTCCAGAATCCCTTGTTGAGCTTTTGTTGTTCGATTCCGCGTTGCGCAGTAATTCATCGACATCGAGATCCAGGCGCTCGATCGTTGCGAGAACCAGTGGCCACTCTTTTTCGATAAACTTTTCGCGCTCCGCTTTCAGCAACAGGGTTCGCGCCCCTTTGTTGACGAACATTCCCCGACCGCGCTTCTTCTGGACCAGATTCTCGTCGACCAGCTCCTGGTAGCCTTTCAGAACCGTCAATGGATTCAGCCTGTACTCGGCCGCCACATTTCTTACAGAGGGCAACGCATCACCGTCGGTGAGCACGCCCTCCAGAATCATTGCGACGACCCGGTCGCGCAACTGGCGATAGATTGGCTGATCTTCGTTCCACTTTGGATCCATTAAACGACCGTATTCCTGAGGCTTGCGTTGGCACATGCCATGGCATGCAAAAAGGCGCCGGCCCGTAATCCAGGCCGGCGCAAGTAATCCGTCGCTACTTTACTCGTCTTCGCCACGGAAATAACCCGAATCGCCCACCAGCGCCAGGCCGACTTTGACGGCCTGATCGCCGAAATTGCCGTCGATCTGAATGGAAAATGGCACTGTCAGCGCAGCTGGGACCTGAGTCCCAGATGCGGCCTGCGCTGCGAAATTTGTCTCGCCGGACCGTCCGCCAACCAGGGCGACGAGCATCAACAGCATGACGGCAAGACTGACATAGTCATTAAATTGTACGAGTACTTTGGGCATTTCTTCTGCGGGGGAACGCCCCCCGCCCTTTAGTGATCTGGTGTTATAGTCAACTATAACACTAAGAAGCGCGTTTGCAAGCCTTTTCTTGGATCCGGTCTAACCCCACAGCACGATGGCCTTCGTTTGCATCACTGTGAACCGAGGAGATCTGATGAGCGCAGGAAGGCACGCCATATCGGCAGAACTGTTACCCAACGGTGGCGGTCTTTGCACAACCGCCGAGCTCACCTATGCTCAACCGATGGGCCACAAACCGGAAGACAGCGCGCTAATGCTTCGTTACAGGGACGGCGACATCGCGGCGTTCGAGATCCTCTACCGTCGCCACAACGACGCGCTGTACCGGTATCTGCTGCGGCTCTGCAAGCACCGGGACACCGCTGAAGACATTTTCCAGGACGTTTGGGGCAAGATAATCAGGTCAAGGGCCAGCTACCGACCGACGGCAAAGTTCACCACCTTTATGTATCGGGTCGCGCACAATTGCTTTATCGACCATGTTCGACGCAACAAGCGCCACGCCAATAGCCGCGAATTTGAGCCAGAAATGCACGCCGGTAACACGGAGCCGCCGGAGACAACGACTGAACGAAGCCTTGCGAAAGAAAGGCTGATGGCCGCCCTGGCGACATTACCCGAGGAACAGCGCGACGCCTTCCTGCTGCATGAGGAAGGCGGGCTCAGCCTCGACGACATCGCCCTGGTGACCGGGAGCAATCGTGAAACCGCCAAGAGCAGGCTGCGTTATGCGGTCAACAAGCTCCGCGCTGCGATCGAGGAACCTCAATGAACGACGAGCGAGACATACGGGCAGCGGATGAGCTCGTATCCCATACCTACCGGGAACACAGTACCGAGAGGACCCCGGAGCGACTCAACCGGAAAATACTTGATTTAGCTGCGGACAGGTCCGGGCGGATCGAAAAACTCCGGGGCCTTTTCGTATCGTGGACCCGGCCACTGGCACTTGCCGCGACAATCGTCTTGAGCTTTGCGATTGTGCTCGAGGTCACCCGCCTGCCCGAGCCTGTCGCAACGCCGTCGGTGCCCGCCTCGTCTGCAGCCGAATCCTTGAGCGAAGAATTCAGGCAGCGCGACAGCGCCATCGTCGATCGGGCACAAGACCAGGCGCGACTGCGGGACGGCTCGAATCGAAGCGACAACCTCGTCGCGGAACCGCAGTCCATCCTCAAGCTGGAAAAACAGCAGAATCAGGCTGTTGCCGACGCACCGGCAGCGGCCCCGAATGCGGCGACTATCGCTGAAGCCGAATCGGTGCCCGAAAACGATGACGCCTCCGGGCACCTGGCTCCAAACCGTGCGGAGCGCGTGCGAAGCAGCGACTTGAATGACGCGGATGCCCGCAAAGCTGCTGCGTTCGGGCAAACGGCGGCTCACTCCTCAAAAGCTTATGAAAAGAAAGAGTCCGCTGCTCCGTCCGGCTGCGACGCCAGCGAACGAGAATCTGCAGCGAGCTGGCTGGCTTGCATTGAAGCACTGAAGCAATCCGGTGCCATCGTGCAAGCCGAAACAGAGTACGCGGAATATATTCTCAAATTCCCGGCCGAATAACGCCGAATCCGTCCCAATACGCAGTCTCCGTCAGTGCCAGCGCCGCCGCCCGGTGCTAGAATCGCCGACCCCAATTAACGAAAACTCCTGGCACGGGCGTCTGTGCCAGGCCGCAGCGCAGAACACTCTGCAGGGAACAATATCAATGAAAGCACCCGTTCGAGTCACCATCACCGGTGCAGCTGGCCAAATCGGCTACCAGCTCGCCTTTCGAATCGCCTCAGGCCAAATGCTCGGCCCGGACCAGCCCGTCATTTTACAATTGCTCGAAATTCCGCCCGCATTGCCTGCGCTGCAAGGCGTCGTCATGGAACTTGACGACTGTGCGTTCAGCACCCTTGCCGGCGTCGTGGCCACGGATGATGTGAACAAGGCATTCAAGGACAGCGATTTCGCGCTACTGGTCGGCGCGCGTCCCAGGGGGCCTGGCATGGAGCGAAAAGACTTGTTGCAAGCCAACGCCGCGATCTTTTCCGTGCAGGGCAAAGCCATGAACGAGCACGCCAGCCGCGACATCAAGGTGCTGGTCGTCGGCAACCCTGCCAACACGAATGCACTGATTGCCAGCAGCAACGCGCCCGACATCGATCCCGGCAACTTCACTGCAATGACCCGACTCGATCACAACCGAGCGATGGCCCAGCTGGCGAGCAAGACCGGCAGTCACGTCAATGATATTCTGTGCATGACGATCTGGGGCAATCACTCAGCAACGCAGTACCCGGACGTCAATCACGCGAGTGTCAAAGGCAAGAAAGCCGCAGAACTCGTCGACCAGGACTGGCTCGCAAGCGAGTTCATTCCTACCGTTCAGCAACGCGGCGCAGCAATCATCCAGGCGCGTGGTGCGTCATCGGCTGCGTCGGCCGCGTCGGCCGCAATTGATCACGTGCATGACTGGGTGCTCGGTACGCCCGGCGATGACTGGGTCAGCATGGCGATACCATCAGATGGCAGCTATGGCATTGAACCCGGCATCGTCTACTCGTATCCGGTGCGCTGCAGTAACGGCGCGTACGAAATCGTCCAGGGACTGGAAATCGACGACTTCAGCAGGGAGCGTATGAATGCGACGGAAACCGAGCTCCGCGAAGAGCGCGCCGCGATTGAGGAACTGCTATAAGGTAAGTACTGCCCGGAACGCGTCGCGCATCAGATCGTTTTAACGAGGATTGTCATTTGTCCGAATTTATTGTGGGATTTTTGTGGTTCTTGCTGTTTTTTGGCGGCGGAATTTTTCTTGCGTACCAGCGCATTGACCTTAGAACGTCAACCATAGCCGCCGGCGGTGCGCTGCTTGCCTACCTGATTTTTGGCGACGGCCACTGGGCCTGGTATTTGTTGCTCATCGCGGCATTTGCCCTGATGGTGCTCCCCAACCTGGTCGAGTTCCGGCGCGAGAAGATCACACGACCTCTGCTCGCCGTTTATCGCAAGATGCTGCCGTCGATGTCGGACACCGAACGTGAAGCACTGGAAGCGGGCAGCGTCTGGTGGGACGGCGAATTGTTTTCCGGCATGCCGGAGTGGGATCGCCTGATGTCGTTTCCAGCACCCAAGCTGTCAGACGAAGAGCAGGCATTCATTGATGGCCCTTGCGAAACATTGTGCGAAATGCTCGATGACTGGGACATCCATCACGAACGCGCAGACATGCCGAAAAAAGTCTGGGACTACATCATCGAGCAACGCTTCTTTGCGATGATCATTCCCAAGCAATACGGTGGGCTTGAATTCTCCGCTTACGCAAACGCCGCAGTCATTACCAAGCTCGCGGGCCGCAGCCCGACAGCATCGTCAACCATTGGCGTGCCGAACTCACTTGGACCCGCCGAACTCCTGCTGCACTACGGCACTGAAGAGCAAAAGAACCATTACCTGCCCGGCCTCGCTGCCGGAACGGAGATCCCGTGCTTTGCCCTAACGTCACCGCAGGCCGGATCGGACGCGGCAGCACTGATCGACAGCGGCGTTGTTTGCAAAGGCAAATGGCAAGGCAAGACCATCACCGGCATCCGGCTCAACTGGGACAAACGCTACATCACGCTCGCGCCCGTCGCGACAGTGCTGGGACTCGCGTTCAAGCTTTATGATCCCGATCACCTGATCGGTGACGTCGACGAGTACGGCATAACCGCCGCATTGATCCCAACGAGCACGGATGGTGTGGTTGTGGGACGACGCCACTTCCCGCTGAGTATCGCATTTCAGAATGGACCAACTTCCGGCAAGGACGTCTTCGTCCCGCTCGACTACATCATTGGCGGTCCGGAAATGGCGGGCAAGGGATGGAAGATGCTGGTTGAGCTCCTCTCCGTCGGACGGGCGATTACGCTGCCATCGACGGCTTCAGGAGGCGGACAGTCGGCGAGTTATGCCAGTGGCGCCTATGCCGTCCTGCGCAAACAGTTCAACACGTCGATCGCGAACTTCGAGGGCGTGGGCGAGGCGCTGACACGTATTGCCGGCCACACCTACATCATGAACGCGGCCGTTGCCGTTACTGCGGGCGCGATCGATCAGGGCGAAAAGCCGGCCGTCCCGTCGGCGATTCTCAAATACCATTGCACCGAGCTGGGTCGCAAGGTCGCCAACGACGCCATGGACGTGCATGGCGGCAAGGCCATCATGATGGGGCCCAACAATTACCTTGGCCGCGGCTATATGGCGACACCGATTGCCATCACCGTTGAAGGCGCCAACATACTGACACGAAGCCTCATTATCTATGGACAAGGGGCAATACGCTGCCACCCGTTCGTATTGCGGGAATTGCAGGCGGCCGGTGACGACGATCTCGATCGCGGCTTGATCGAATTTGACGACGCGCTCTTCGGCCATATCGGCTATGCCATCAGCAATATGGCGCGATCGTTTTTTCTCGCGCTCACGCACGCCAAGTTCAGTCGCGTTCCGTTGAACACACCGACCCGTCGCTATTACCAGAACATCAATCGTTATAGCGCTGCATTCGCCCTCGCCTCCGACTTCGCAATGCTGACCCTTGGCGGCGCCCTGAAGAAGCGAGAACTGCTGTCCGCCCGCCTGGGGGACATTTTGAGTTCAATGTATCTGGCATCAACGGTTCTGAAACATTTTGAAAACCAGGGCCGACGGGCGACGGACCTGCCGCTCGTCGAATGGTCGGTTCGTACACTGATGTACCAGGCACAGGAGGCACTCCACGCGTTTCTGCGCAATTTTCCGAATCGCTATGTCGCGACCCTGCTGCGTTTCTTCATTTTTCCTCGCGGGCGTACCTACTCGGCGCCATCGGACGACATTTCGCGAAAGGTCGTTGAGCTGATTACGACACCAGGCGAATCACGCGAGAGATTGAGCCAACTGGCCTACAAGAAACTTGAGCCAGGTAATCCTCTGGGCTTGCTGCAGGAGGCGCTGCTGCTGTCGGTCGAATATGAGCCGATCGAGCGTCGTCTGCGCCAGGCGCACAAAGAGGGCCTGTTGCGATCCGGCTACCTGGGTGAGCAGATCCCCGAGGCCGAGAAAGCGCAAGTGATCAGCAAGGCGGAAGCGCGCAACATGCGCGCCTATCATGAAAAAGTACTTGCATTGCTGTCCGTTGACGATTTCGCGCCCGAAGACCTGCGCCGCACGCCGGCCAGCGAACCGGCGCCGGCCAGGAAAAAGGCGCGCAAGAAAGCGGCCAAGACCCGCAAGAAAACCGCTTCGAAAGATAGCAAGCAGGCTTGAGTAGCGCCGTCGCAGGATGAGGAACTACGCCGGCCCGCTGTATGAAATCAACCTCGTCATCAATGACGAAGTGCTGGCCGAAGCAGAGAGCTGGCTACAGGGTATTGTTGCAACCGGCCTTACCATGGACGGAATCGATGACGCCCGTGTTTTCGATTCCGGCAAAGATCGAGACGGTCCAAGCGTTCGAAGCTGCCAGTTCCAGGCACGCGATGACAATGCGCTCGATACACTGCTCGACGGCTTCTTCGCCGAAATAGACGCCGAAGCCGCATCGCGGTTCGGTGACCAGGTGGTGGTCCACAGCCGAACACTGCGTCCCGATCACGCCCATGATTTGCCGCCTGGCGAGAGCCCGACCTGCCTGAACTGCGGCACGCGGTTGCGCGGTCAGTATTGCGGTAGTTGCGGGCAACGGTCACGCAGCCGGCTCATCAGCATCTGGCAATTGATGCGAGAGGCGTTTGGTGACCTGTTTGAGCTGGACTCGCGGCTCTGGAAGACATTGATTCCGCTGCTCATCCGCCCAGGACAGTTGACGCGAGACTATCTTGAGGGTCGGCGCGCACGCTACATGCCGCCGTTTCGAACCTACCTGGTACTGAGTGTCGTATTCTTCGTCGTTGTTTTTTTTGATCCGCAAAAAGACCTGAGTCTTTTCTTCGCGCCGGCTCCTCCGCCGACAGCCGAAGAGATTGCCGCGCAGGAAGAGGCGCAGCGGCTGAAGTCCGAAGAGCAGCAGGCTGAACTCGACGATCTTGCCCGCGAACTCAAAGAACTCGGGGCAGCAGGAACTATCGATAACCAGGCCGTTGAGGAATTGGAGAATAACCGGGGCGGCCTCAATATTACGCTGGGCGGGGACAGCGAAGACGACGCGTTCTTCGGCGATTGCAGTGAAGCCACCATCAGTGGCGACGAGGATTTTCCTGACTGGTTCAAGGAGCGCTTTACCGATGAGCGCGTCAAGGAAATTTGTGAAAAGAACAACAGGCGCGGCATCGACAGCTTCAAGGACGCGATTGTCGACAAGATCCCGGTGGCGCTGATTGTCCTGTTGCCCCTGATGGCCCTGGTGCTGAAGATTCTTTATCCGCTGTCACGTCGATATTTTGTTGAGCACCTGCTTTTCTTCGTACACTTCCACGCCTTCTTTTTCCTGATCCTGACCTTGCAGGTGTTATTCAGCAACCTGTGGACGAGGCTTTCCCTCAATGGCGGTCTCGGCACGCTGATTATTGTTGCGGCTTCGTTCTATATCCCGGTCTATCTGTACAAGGCGATGCGCAAGGTTTATGGCCAGGGCCACTTGATCACAATCTTCAAATACCTGATCCTGCTGGTTACCTATTCGGCCGGCGTATCATTCACATTGCTTGGCGCACTGCTCATTACCTTATTTTCGGCCTGACTCTCAGAGGGACCACGATGAAACGACGAATTTTCCTGTACACCTGCGTTATCGCCACTTTGGCTGCCTGCGGCAACGATCAGGCAGAGACCGTTGCCGCCACGACGCAGGCGCAAGCGCCCGTCGAGGTTGCCAGTACCGGCCTTAAGCGCACGCCGTCGGCCGACGGCGCCCGCGTATTTTTCATAACGCCAATCGACGGTGCAACCGTTTCCAATCCGATTCGCATCGATTTCGGCATCGAAGGCATGTCGGTCGTCAAGGCAGGCGACATGCAGGCTCATTCGGGCCACCACCACCTGTTGGTCGATACCGGCTTGCCGGCACTCGATCTGCCCATACCGGCCGATACCAACCACATCCATTTTGGCGATGGCAGCACGTCGACCGAAATTACGCTGGAGCCGGGCGAGCACACGCTGCAACTGCTCCTGGGCGATCATTTGCACATCCCGCACGAGCCGCCGGTGGCTTCCGAGGTCATCAATATTACGGTCGAATAAAGCCGGGGAAAATTAAGTAGTTGAGCCAAACGCCCTCGCCCACTAAAATCGCCGGGCTAAGCTCTGCACTTAATCTATATGACTGAACCCAAACACATCAGACCCATCGGAATCAGCGGCCTTGCCGCTTACGTGCCGCCCTATCGGGTATGGCTCGAGGATTGGTGCAACTGGACCGACAATCAGTGGCCAAAGATTCGCGAGGTCGTCGGGCGCAGTTTTCGCGTGCGCGGCCCCAACCACAGCGTGTACACGATGGCGGCAAATGCCGTTATTCGCCTGATTGACCAGTACGACGTCGATCCTGGCCGCGTCAAGTTCCTCGGCCTGGGCACCGAGTCCAGCACCGACAACTCAGCGGGCGCGATCATCGTTAAAGGCATGGTTGACAAGGCGCTGGTTGCACGCGGCAAGGTCCCGATATCGCGCAGCTGTGAGGTGCCTGAATTCAAACATGCCTGCCTGGGCGGCGTTTATGGCATGAAAGGCGCCATCAGGCACCTGGCACTCGATGGCGCCGGAAGCCAGGCGATCGTCGTCTGCGCTGACATCGCCGAGTATGCGCGCGGGAGCTCGGGGGAGCCGACGCAGGGGGCCGGGGCGGTCGCCATGCTGCTCGAGGAAAACCCTAAACTCGCGATCGTCGACTTGATTGCTTCCGGATCTGCATCGGATTACCGGGTCATGGATTTTCGCAAGCCAATGGCCCGATTCTGCGGTCAGGACCGGTCTGAAACACACCAGGTCCAGGACTTCCCGGTATTCAACGGCAAGTACTCCACAACCTGCTACGTCGATGAAACCCTGCATGCGCTGAACGATATGTACGAAAAGCGCAAGTTGAATGCCATCGATCACCTGCGCTCACTACGAACCCTGTTTCTGCATCGTCCGTATCGGCGCATGCCGGAGACCGGCTGGGCTGTGTCGTACCTGTTTGCGCTCGGAAAAGGCAAGTCCGAGGATCGTGCCGAACTCGCGTCGTATTGTTACCAGGCGGGTGTGGATGTGCCGGGACTGATGGCCGAGATGACCAGCAAGCCGGAAGTGTCGGCGCTGGCCAATCCCGAGCAGTTGTCATACGAGGCCTACCCGATGGCCATGGCGGTTCTTCGGATATTTCGCGCGTCCCGCCATTTCCGAAAAGAGATTCTCGACAAGCTCCGGCTCGGCAGCGACACGATGCTTGATCTCGGAAACCTGTACACGGCCGCGCTACCCGCGTGGATGGCGGCAGGGTTCGAGCAGGCGCTGGATGAAGATTCCCTCGCCGCTGGCGAAGAGGTTTTGACGCTCGGGTACGGCAGCGGCGATGCTGCCGAAGTCATTCCGTTCTTCATGGCCGAAACCTGGCGCGAAGCCGCCGCGAAAATTCAGTTCGCGGATGCCATGGAAATGACACTGGACCTTAATCAGCAACAGTACGAAGCCCTGCATGACGGCCGGCGGGTCCGGGATCTCGATTATGTCGCGAGCAATGAGTTCGTTATCGAGCGCGTTGGTCAGAGCGATGAGCGCCACTTTGCTGACGTCGGCATCGAGTACTATCGTTACATCGCGTAGCGCGCCAGCGCGTCGCCATAGTCCTTCTTCAGGGTTGTCCATTCCTGCTTAAACCAGGGCGTGAATCGTTGTGGAAATGCTTCCAGTTCGATATCCAGTTCACCGCGCCGTACAAAACGTATGCTCTCGATCTCGCGCTCATTGGGTCGCACCTCACCGTCAACCTTGCCAAGGTAGACGTGACACAACTCATTCTCGGAGCCTGCCTTGCCGAAACTCGCCTGGTAGCAAAAGTGATAGATATGTTCCAGGTTGGCTGCGACATTCAATTCGTCGCCGAGACGACGCAGCGTCGCGACATCGAGCGATTCGCCCCGGCGCGGATGACTGCAGCAACTGTTTGACCAATAACCCGGCCAGAGCCTTTTCGCCGAACTACGTTGTTGCAACAGCAATCGACCGCTGTCATCAAACAGGAACAGCGAAAACGCACGATGCAAAATGCCGTCCCCGTCGTGACAATCGGCTTTCGATCGGTAGTCAATTTCATTATCGTCTGAGTCGACCAGGATCAACTCCTCACCTTCCGAGGATACGACCCTATGAAGTTCGTTCAATCTAGTGCTCCCCGGTTTGCATCTGCAGTGTGCTGTAGCCTGCCGCGTGTAATGCAGTGTGCACCCGCTCCTCAACGTCCGGACACAGCGCTACAATGGATCCACCACCTCCGGCGCCGGTTAGTTTCGCACCGACCGCACCGGCTTTGCGGGCAATATCCACCATGTTCTCAAGGTCTGGCGTTGACACCTGGAGGGCGTTGAGGAGACCGTGGCATACGTTCATCATCATGCCAAGTTCACCGTACTGCCGATTGGCGAGGGCATGTGCACCATCGATGCTCATGCCATCGATCTGGTCGAAAATCGCATCGTAACGCTGCCGGTTTTTTTCACGGCGTCGCCTGACGCTCGCCACCTGTTCCAGCGTCGATCCGGGTGCACGGGAGAACCCAACAACAAACGGCAATTGCGATTCTGTCTGCACTTCTTTGAGGCTCAGCTGTTCGGCATTTCGAAACAACACGGGCTTGCCGTAGCAACATACGGTGTTGTCGATACCTGACGGCGTGCCATGCGCCAGTTTTTCACACTCGAATGCCATGTCATTGACGTCGCTGTCGGTAAGTTCGATGCGCTGCAGTTTGGCGAGGGCGCGAATGATCGCAATAGCGATGGCCGCCGACGAACCCAAACCCATGCCGCGCGGCAATGCGGATGAAACGGTTACTGCAAAGCCCGAATCCGCAAGATTCATTTTCCCGAGAATCAGGTTCAAAACCGCCGCCGCGCCATCGCTGCTATTGCGATCTACATTAATCCGCAGTCCCCATTCCGGCACAACCAATTCAGATGGGCCATCAGTAGCGGCAACCGATGCCTTGACCGCCCCTGGTATGGGCAGTGCCAGTGCGTGCCGGCCATAAACGACAGCGTGTTCGCCAAACAGGATCAGCTTGCCCGCCGCGGTGGCCGATACAGCATCGCCGCTTGCAGATCGAGGCTGCATCTCCGCCAGGATCTCAGTCGCTTTCCAGGCTTTCACCTCGCCGCATGCCAGCATTCTGTCGATCACCTCTCCCAGTTGATCCGGCGTGGCGCCTGCCGAACTCGCGACGCTGCGCGCGTGCATCCGCATGTGCCCTTCCTGAATACCGCTCGTGACCAGCGCACGCAGCGCCGAGAAGTTTTGCGCAAGCCCGACGGCCGCCATGACTTCGGCAAGTTCCCTCGCAGACCGAGCGCCGCTAAGCGCCAGCCCGAGCCGCGCGGCCTCATTCGATGCCAAAGTGCCACCGACGATACCGACTTTCAGCGGTATGGCGAGTTCACCTTGCAAATCACCGTTGGCAGCCGCCGTCCACCGGGTCAGCGCCGAGTAACGTCCCCGACGCGCGGCATAGGCATGCGCACCAGCTTCCAGCGCGCGCCAGTCGTTTCCAGTCGCAATGGCCACCGCATCAATGCCGTTCATCACACCCTTGTTGTGGGTTGTCGCCCGATGCGAGTCCACCATCGCTATTGCATTTGCATCGACGATACGGTCGCGGACCTCGTCGCCACTGATCCCGGCCGTCTTCAGGACCCGCGTCGGATAGCGCACTGACGCGATGACCAGTGATCGATCCACCAGGTTCGACAGGATGCGAAGCGCAACCTCGCCGCCACATTTTTCGACCACCGCCGGCGCGATCGCTTCGCAAATGGAATTCACCAGATTCGCGCCCATTGCATCGCAGGTATCCACCAGCACATGAAGGGCAATCAATGGCGTGCCATCATCAAGCGACAGCAGACGCACCTCGATGTCGCGCGCGCCACCGCCGCGCTTTAGCAACCTGGGATGAACGGCATTCGCCAAAGACAGCAACTCTCCTTTGGCTGCGGCCAGCGCAGCAATCGCCGCATCGGTGTCGGAAACGCCGAGTACATGAACCTGGCCTGCCAGCAATGATTCCTTGCAATTGACGCTGAATCCGCCGCCGCGCCGTGCGAGAACCGCGGCGCTACTGAGTGCGGCGACAATTGACGGTTCCTCGACAACCAGCGGCACAATGTATTCACGATTGTTAACGATGAAATTTGGTGCGATGGCCAACGGCAAGCCGAAAACGCCGACGACGTTTTCGATCATCTTGTCGGCTGTCGCCACGGGCAAAACCTGTTGACCGCTTGCCAGCAAGCGCGCGTCTTCCGCCGTAAGATAACCACGTCTTTGCAGTTCAGCGATGCGTTCGCCAACCGCCAGGTTGTGAAAGCCGGCGATCCGGGATTCTTCTGATTCGTTCATCTGGCCGTCAGTTCTTCAATTCTTGTTCCGTCGAAATCCAGTTCGCACCCGACTGCTGCAAAATCCGTCGGCAGTTCAGCGACGAACCGATCGAGTTCTGTTGCATCGGTACCCAGGACGATTCCAATGTCGCCACCACCGGCGCCGCAAGGTTTGTAGACAAGGCCAGCGTCACGCGCTGCGACCAGGAGCCTGTCGTGGCCAGCATCGAATATGCCCAGCCGGTGGTCAACACCAAAAGCCTGCAGCTGCTCGATATAGTGCGCATAGCGGTCGAGGATGTCATCAACATCGCCATTCTCCCATGCCGATGCCATCGCCTCGGCCGCCAATACAAGCCCGGTACGTGAGGGTGCACGCGTGCCTGAAGCCAGCAAGCCCAGTTTGCCTGACGTACTGACCGCAACGCCGGTCCAGATCAAACGAAACAGCAAGCCTTTCGGCCATGACATGCCGGCCGAGGCAGAATCCTGCATGCGGTAGCGGATCAGCCCGCCATGAAGGCTACAGGCAACATCGACACCGCTCCCGAGACTGGCCTGCAAGATTCGATGCGCGTTGTGAGCTACGTCGCCAATATCCACTGACCCGGCAAGCGCCGCACACAGTGCCGCCGTCAGCGCAGCGCTGGAGCCGAGTCCAATCTTGCTACCCGACCTCGCGTCGATGAACTGGCGAGTGTCCAATATCATATCGACAGACGTATCCGGCCAGTCTTCGCTGGCCCGCCATGCCGCATCCACGACCTGGAAGGCCTTCTCACCGGCAATCCATTCGATTCCGGCTTGCGTGACCCTGAATCGGCCGACGATGTCAGTAAATCCGGGCGCCGCAATATTGCTGGTATCGGCCGTCGTTCGCGACACCGTTACGCAGGCACGTCGATCGACGGCCATGCAAATAGCCGGCGCCCCGTCGAGCACCGCGTACTCCCCCGACAGTATGACCTTCCCGGGCGCACTAGCCGTGATCGATGGAATCACGATGTCCGGACCAGGTGCGCAGCGGGCCCGAGACCGGTCGTCAGTATCTCCTGAACACCCACCGTTGCGGATAATGCGTCCCGCACAGCCGACATGTCCTGCTCATGGCATACAGCCTTCACCTGGGGTCCGGCGTCAATCGTAAAAAAAACACGACACCCTTCCTGCTGCAGTCTGCGCACTGTATGCAGGCATTGCATGGTTGCCGCATTCCAGAAGACCACCGGCGGCCGCGACGCCCACATCACAGAGTGCATCTTCAGGCAATTATGTTCTGCCACCGCTGCAAGCGTAGAAAAATCACGCGCGCCAATGGCCCTGCGTGCCGTTGCCAGGTCGTCGGCCTGGCGTTCGATCCAGGCGCCATAGAATGGCGACGTTTTTCTCGAGATTTCCATTGCCTCGGTGGAACCGGTTCCCTTCGCTGTGGTATCGGTGATCGCAACAACGACTTTCAGCGGCCAGGATTCCGCATCACACAGGCTGGTCAATCGGATTGCGTCACCGCAATTCTCGAGCTCGGCGAATCCACCGAAGAACGAGCGGGCCGCCGATCCGGACGCCCGTCCTGCAAGGCCTGCCAGCGACTCGGTATCAAGCTCAATGTTTGCAGCGGCGGCGGCGGCGAGTGTGGCTGCCGCGAAAGCCGACGCCGACGATGCAAGTCCGGCCGCGATCGGGAAATTGCTGGAGGTTTCGATAACAGCCGACGGCCGCTCGATGCCAATAACATTGTCCAGGCACGCACTCATTCGACCTAACCGGCCCGGATCCTCGACACCGTTGACGACCAGGCTGTCCTTGGCCAAGCGGCTGTCGAGGTCAATGCTGACTGTCGTTTGCAGCGTGTCAAGCGTGATTGAAATGGAGCCAACCGCCGGCAGATTAAGGGCAAGATCACGCTTGCCCCAGTACTTGATCAACGCGATGTTTGGCTGCGCAATTGCCGTCGCCTGCATGCTGCGTTTTCCTGGCTTTCGGGTTTCGGAACGGACGCGAATTATAGCCCAGCCACGCGCGCGCCGCGTTTCAATTCCGTGTACGCTACACGGCCCCATTCAGAGCGACAGTGAGCCGTGCCCGAACGCTTCAAAGATCGAGTTTCTGACTACACCGCCCGTGTGAACGCGTGTCTCGAGGCAGCGTTACCGGCTGAAACGGCACGACCTCGTCGACTGCATAGTGCAATGCGATATGCGGTCTTGAACGGCGGTAAGCGTGTTCGTCCGCTGCTGGTTTACGCTGCAGGCGAATGTCTTGGCGTCGAGACCGGGTTACTCGATGCACCGGCTGTCGCGATCGAATTGATTCATGCATTTTCGCTGGTGCACGACGACCTGCCGGCCATGGACGACGACGACCTCAGGCGAGGCAAACCAACAGTACACCGGCAGTACGACGAGGCGACGGCAATTCTCGCTGCCGACGCGCTTCAGCCACTCGCATTCTCGGTGCTCGCGGCACTCGACGGCGCCCCCGCCGGAAGCGCGATCCGCCTGGTACGGCTGATTGCCGACGCGTGTGGATCCATCGGCATGACGGGCGGGCAATCCATCGATCTCGATGCCGAAGGCACGAATCTTTCGGTCGCAGACCTTGAGCACATGTACTCGCTTAAAACAGGCGCTTTGATTCATGCCGCGATCGTTTCGCCGACCCTGTTACGCGATGACATTGCGGATGCCGACGTCGCGGCACTCGATACGTTCGGACGAACGATAGGCCTCGCGTTCCAGATCAAGGATGACATTCTCGATGTCGAAGGAGAAACCGGCGTCATCGGCAAGCCGGCTGGCTCGGACCAGGCACGCGATAAGGCAACCTACCCTGCCACGCTCGGCATTGCGGCCTCGCGCGCACGGTGTGACGAATTGCTGTTACAGGCAATGCAAAGCCTCGATTGCCTTGGCAAGTCGGCCGAACCACTCCGGTGGATTGCGCGATTTATTGTCGAGCGTAGCCAATAAGCCGATGCCGACGCCGGAACGCAGCATTCTGCATGTTGATATGGATGCTTTTTATGCGTCGGTCGAACAACGCGACAACCCGGAATTGCGTGGCAAGCCGCTGGTTGTCGGTGGCGGCACAAACCGCGGAGTGGTCGCGGCGGCGAGTTACGAAGCACGCAGGTTCGGTATTCGATCCGCCATGCCGATGGCCGAAGCGCTGCGCCGCTGTCCATCGTTGCTGCGCGTCAAGCCGCGCATGTCGCACTACAAGGCGGCCTCCGAGAAAATTTTCGCAATTTTTCGCGAGTTCACGCCGCTGGTTGAGGGCCTGTCGCTTGATGAGGCTTTTCTCGATGTGACAGCCAGTGTCCGGCTTTTCGGATCGCCTGAGAAGATTGCCGTCCGTATCAAATCACGCATTTTCGAGGACACCGGCTTAACGTCTTCGGTCGGGGTCGCGCGGAACAAGCTGGTTGCAAAAATTGCCTCGGATCTCGACAAGCCTGACGGCCTGACCGTCATTTTTCCGGCCTCGTATCGCGAGCGACTCGATCCATTGCCGGTCCGCGTCATCCCGGGCATCGGCAGTGAAACGCTAAAGCGCCTGGCCGCAATTGGTGTTACCACCATTCACGACCTGCGCGTTGCACACGATCGGGATCTCGAACCCATTTTCGGACGCTTTACCCGAAAAACGCGTGACCGGGCATCCGGGATTGACGATCGGCCCGTCGTGCCGATCCGCGAAGAAAAATCAATCAGCGCGGAAGAGACCTATGACCGGGACTTGTCGCGCCCCGCTGACATGGAGCGTGAGTTGTTGCGACTCACGGAGCGTACGGCCGCACGACTCAGAAAGGCCGCGCTTTGCGCGGGCAGTGTGCACATCAAGATCCGCCAAGCCGATTTCAGTACCTATACGCGCCAGCGCAGCATCAAGCCACCCGCGAACGGTACGGATCAGTTATATGCGATTGCAAGAGAGCTTCTCGGTACCTGGCTGGCCTGCAACCCGGGCGCCAGAATTCGGCTGCTGGGGGTCGGCGGCGGTAAGCTCGCCGCCGTTGAACAGGGTGATCTGTTTGCGGGCGACCATGGCCAGGGGCATTCCGCGATCGACGAAACCGTCGATCAGATTCGTCAAAAGTTCGGTTCGCTCTCGCTAGGCCGCGCCAAGACACTCGACCGATAGGGTAGAATCACGGCTATGTACACCCGTTTTTTCGGACTCCATGAAAAGCCGTTTTCAATAACGCCGGACCCGCGTTACTTGTTCATGAGTGAACGGCACGGAGAGGCGCTGGCTCACCTGGTCTATGGCGTAACCGAGAGCGGTGGATTCATCCAGTTAACAGGAGAAGTCGGTACCGGCAAGACGACCCTGGTACGGTCGCTACTACTCAATCGCATGCCGGACAACGCGGACGTTGCCGTCGTCCTCAACCCGCAAATATCCGCGCTGGAATTTCTGCTGACCATCTGCGAGGAACTGCACATTGACGTTCCTGACTCGAAGGACAGCATCAAGGCATTAACCGACGCGCTGAACCGGCATTTGCTGACTGCACATGCAGACGGGCGTCGTACGATCCTGGTTGTCGACGAGGCACAGAACCTCGCCCCAGCGGTCCTTGAGCAGGTCCGGCTGCTGACCAATCTTGAAACTGCAAAACAGAAATTGCTGCAAATCATTTTGATCGGCCAGCCGGAACTCCGTGAACTTCTGGCTCGAAACGACCTGCGGCAGCTGGCACAACGCATTACGGGTCGCTACCACCTTGAACCGCTGACCCGCGAGGAAACAGCCAACTACATTGAGCATCGACTTCGCGTCGCGGGCGCACTGGGCGAAGTCCTGGACCACGGCGCCAAGAAAGAGGTGTTCCGGCTGTCACAGGGTGTTCCGCGGCTGATCAACGTCATCTGCGATCGAGCGTTGCTGGGCGCTTACAGCCAGGAAACCCGTACCGTGAACCGGCGCATCATCAAGCGCGCCGCGGCGGAGGTTTCCGGCGATCTCGGATCAACCTCGACACTTCGCAGTGCCGGGATCGCTGCGGCAATAGTTGCAGTCGCCATCGCCGTCGCGATTCTGACGTCGCTTTTCGAGCGCGCACCTGAAACAGTCGCCGAGAACGTATCTGCCCCGGAAACAGCCGGGATACAGGCCGAGCCTGCAGATGTCGCCGGACCTGCCCCGCTGGTCGAGGCCGTTGAATACGAACCTTCACTGGAAGAACAAATTCAAGTGGCGGGCGAATTGACGGGACGCGATTTTGCGCTTTCTACCCTGTTCGGCCTGTGGGACATCGAGTACGCGAAAGGTGCCCGCAATGGCTGCGACCAGGCAGCCGATGCCGGTCTCGCTTGCCTTTCCCGGCGCGGTACCTGGAACAACGTAAGGCAGCTGAATCGTCCGGCAATACTTACTGTGTTCGACGACGCCGGTGAGCAACGTGACCTGGTGTTAACGGCGATTCACGGAGAGACAGCAGACCTCTCTATCGGCGGCGTGACCGTTACCCACCCGGTCTCCGCCATCATGGATATCTGGTACGGGGAGTACCTGCTGCTTTGGCGACCGCCCGGGGGCACCCCGGTGGCACTGATGCCCGGATTGCGAAGCCCGGCCGTAAGCTGGTTGCGCACCAGTCTCGCCAATATCGATGAACGTTACGCAACTGACGGTAACGATGAATATGACAATGCACTTGCTGAGATCGTCCGCCAGTTTCAGCGAGACAATCGACTGGATGTTGACGGGCTTGCCGGACAACAAACGCAGATCCTCATCAACTCCCTGCTGGGAGGCGACGGATCACCGCGGCTTATAAAGCCGCTACTGGCCAGGGACTAATCGATGTCATTCATTCTCGATGCGCTGAAAAAGTCGGAAAATGAACGGCAGCAATCCCGCAGCAATGAGTTTGCCACCGTACCCACGAAACCCGCTGCGGCACATTTTCCGCGATGGCTGTTGCTGATCGGCTTGCTGCTGGCGATCAATCTCATCGTATTGATCGGTTTACTGTTGCGCCAGGACGCACCGCCCGGCGAACCATCACCGACTGGTTCCTCGGTCGCCGCGGCCCACGACGTGAGCAAACCCGCAGTCACCGAGGTGCCGAAGACCGTGTCGGCAAGTTTTGAGGATCAGGTCGCGGCCGCCCGGAAGAAACCGCTGGCGACGCAGGCCGCACCGCAAACGGTCGAACCGGAATCCGATAGCGCGCCCGATGTAAAGGCCGTGCTCATATCGCAAAACCCGTCGTCCGTGACCAAGCGGCAGCTCTACCCGACACTGCAGGAAGTTCGAGTGAGCGGTGTGCTCGACCTGCCCGAGCTGCACCTGGATATTCACGTCTACAGTGATGTACCGAAGGACCGCTTCGTCTTTATCAATATGGCGAAACACCGTGAAGGCTCACGTCTGGATGAGGGACCGCAGGTACTCGAGATCACGCCGGATGGTGTCGTCTTGCGATACCAGGGAAAATCCTTCCTGCTACCGCGTGAATAGAGTCGGTCGCCTGACGTGAGCACCGCGGCTGGCAAGCGCATGGACTCAAGCGTGTTTGCGGCTGCGATTATTTCCGGAATACACCGGGTAGTTGCCCAGCAGGAATACCTCAATCGCATCAATGTGTTTCCGGTTGCCGACAGCGACACAGGAACCAACCTGAGCTTGTCCTTGAGTGCTGCCCTGCCAGTACTGCGCACGCAGGGCGACGCGAGCCTGGGCCAGCTGCTGGCCGCGACCGCCGATGCACTGCTGGACAGTGCCCGCGGCAATTCCGGCGCAATCGTTGCACAGTTCTTCCAGGGGCTGAGCGATCATACTGACGACGAAGCGCATTTCACGACGGCAACGTTTTCAGGCGCGCTTCAAAATGCTGCAGGCTACGCGCGTGACGCGCTGTCACAGCCGCGTGAAGGCACCATACTATCGGCGATCAGCGCGTTCGCAGATGAAGTCGATGAGCAACTTCAGGCCTCGCCCGAAATATTGTTCCCGACACTGTTGATCAGGGCACACGACCGTGTTGACCAGGCCGTTGCGGAAACGACCGAACAACTCGATGTACTGAAGAAAGCCGGCGTCGTTGACGCTGGCGCCAAGGGCTTCGCGGAACTGGTCGGCGGCATCGCGGAATATCTCGCCCATGGCATGATCGCCCCGCTGCCCGACACGACGGTGCCGGATGATCGCGTCTTCGATGTCGAACCCCTGGCGGTGGACGACAATTCGTCATTCCGTTTTTGCACCGAATGCCTGGTGAGCGGTTCGGACATTGATCGAAGAAAACTTCGTGAAGAACTGGCACAGCTCGGAAGCTCGCTGGTGTTGGCCGGCAGCAAGCGAAAAGCGAAAATTCATATACACGTTGACAATCCCGATGTGGTGTTCGAAGTCGCAAGACGATTCGGTGAGCTAAGCGGCGCGAAAGCCGACGATATGCATCGCCAGCAGCACGGCCTCCAGAACCGGGCGCGCAAATTTGCCGTCATCACGGACTCCGGTGCCGACATCAGCGACGCGGATATGGAACGCCTCGATATACACATGGTGCCGTGCCGCATTCAGTTCGGCGATCGCGGCTACCTCGACAAGGTCAGCATCTCCACGGACGAGTTTTCCCGCGAGCTAAAAGCCAACCCGCATCCCCCAACGACTTCGCAACCGGCGCCCGGCGACTTTCGTCGCCAGTTCCAGTTTCTCGCCAGCCACTTTCACGACGTACTGTCGATCAACCTCACCTCCAGGGCGAGCGGCACTTATGAAGGCGCGCGTTCCGCCGCGCTGCGAACTGAAGCGCCCGGGCACATCCATGTCGTCGATTCGCTGAACGCATCGGTTGGACAGGGACAGTTGGCAGTACTGGCGGCAGAATGTGCGGAACGTGGCATGGACATCGCGGCAACCGTCGACAAATTGCGTGAGCAGATCCCGAACACACGCACCTATGCGTTGCTTTACGACCTGGGTTTCGCTGTGCGAGGAGGCCGATTGCCGCGATGGCTAAAAACCGTAACAGACCTGATGCGCATAGTGCCGGTTATCCGTGTAAAGCCCGATGGCCGAATCGGTGTCGGTGGTTGTCTGATCGGGCGGCGCAATCGTGTCGTCAAACTGGCGCGATATGTCGCCAGGCGCTGCCAGCGCGAGGCAGCGCTGGTCGCCAGCATCGGACATGCAGTTTGCGCCGACGACGCCAATCAGCTTGCTACCGAATTGCGGCGGCTCTTGCCAAACGTCCGGGATATCAATATCTGCGATCTGGGCACTGCCATCGGCGTCCATGGAGGACCCGGAACCCTGATCGTTGCCACCCGGCCGATCGGTCTAGATGATTACGTCCCCGGCAGGCTCGATTAGATCTTCGCCCTGGTTGCGGGCGTTATTGACATTGCGACTGACCGGCCACGCCTGCATTGCGGGCATGCGTCGATTCACACCATCAAGAAAGTCCGGCGACCCAGCCAGCCATTCGTCTGCTGTTTCGGGCTGCAGGATAACGGGCATGCGATGGTGCAAGGGCTGCATGAAGTCGTTCGCAGTTGTGGTGATTAACGTGGTGCTTTGCAGCGACTCGCCGGTGTCCTTGTTGTTCCAGGTCTCCCATAATCCGGCAAGTCCGAACGGTTCTCCGCTCTTTGGCGAAATAAAATACGGTACCTTCACATCCCCCTGGCGATGCCATTCGTAAAATCCGTCGGCCAACACAACACATCGGCGATGTTTGAATGCGTTGCGATAGGAAGGCTTCTCGGCAACCGTTTCCGCACGGGCGTTGATCATTTTGTTGCCGATTGCCGGATCCTTGGCCCAGAACGGCACGAGCCCCCAGCGCAGCATGACCAATTCTCGATTCCGATCCGCATCATCGCGAATGGCCGCAACGTACTGTGTGGGTGCAATGTTGTAACGTGGCTCGACAGCCAGCGCACCGTCAACGCCGAACAGCGCAGCGGTTGCCTCGCTTGGAGAGTAAAAAGCAAACCGACCGCACATGCTACTCGCGAATTCCGATGCCTTTGCGCATCAGGATCACGCAGGCCGAAAACAGCAACACAACGAAGCCGACCAGGATGGTGTAGGCATAGCCAATGGATATATCCGATGCGCCCAGGATGCCTTAGCGGAACGCATTCACCATGTACAGGATCGGATTGGCTTTGGAAACGGTTTGCCAGAACTCCGGCAACAATGAAATTGAATAGAACACACCGCCCAGGTAAGTCAGCGGCGTCAGGACAAATGTCGGCACGATCGAAATATCGTCGAATTTCTTCGCAAATACCGCGTTAATGAAACCGGCCAGGGAAAACACGATCGATGACAGCAACACGATCGATACCATGATAAACGGATGCGCAACTTTGAGTTCCGTGAACATCAGCGCGATCAAGGTCACGAGCGCCCCGACCAATAACCCTCGAAGAACGCCACCGGCCACATGTCCAATAATAATCGCCGCGTTCGACATGGGTGCGACCAGCATCTCTTCGATATGTCGGCCAAACTTGGCACCGAAGAATGACGAAACCACATTGCCATAGGAGTTGGTGATGACGGACATCATGATCAGGCCTGGCGCGATGTATTGCATGTAGTCGAAGCCATCCATGGTACCGATGCGGCGGCCTATCAGGTTGCCGAAAATAATAAAGTACAGTGTCATCGTGATCGCGGGCGGAACGATGGTCTGTATCCAGATCCTGAGAACCCTGACCATTTCCTTGCGAATGATGGTTTGCACGGCGACCAGGTTAAGCGCGATATTCATGCCGCCCGCCCATTGCCGTTCTTGTTGTCGACCAGCCGTAGGAACAGCTCTTCGAGCCGATTCGCCTTGTTGCGCATACTGACAACCTTGATGCCATGGCTATCGAGTTGGGCAAAGAGATTATTCAGGTCACGGTCCGGACCCGTTTCAACTTCGAGTTCACTGTCATCACGCAAGCTTGTCTTGAATCCCCGCAGTTCGGGTGCGGCGATGAGATTTTCGGCCACGTTGAGGATCAACACTTCGCGTTGCAATTTTCGCAATACGGTACTCATTTTCGCGTCTTCGATAATCCTGCCGCCATCGATGATGCCGATATTCCGGCACAGCGACTCTGCCTCCTCGAGATAGTGAGTGGTCAGGATAATCGTGGTGCCGGCATTATTGATCGCCTGCAGGTACTCCCACATGGATCGCCGGATTTCAATGTCGACGCCGGCGGTTGGTTCATCGAGAATCAGCAGTCGCGGTTCATGCACGAGCGCACGGGCAATCATCAGGCGCCGTTTCATGCCGCCGGACAGGCTCCGGGCGCTGTCGTGGCGGCGATCCCACAGGCGCAATTCGCGCAGGTACTTTTCGACGCGCTGCCGGGCGGTCTTGCCGCCGATGCCGTAATAACCCGCCTGGTTGAATACGATATTGCCAACCGACTCCCACAGGTTGAGATTGATTTCCTGCGGTACCAGTCCGATGCACGATTTGGCGGCTTCAAGTTCGGTATCGATGCTGTGCCCAAACACACGGACTTCGCCGTCGGTCTTGTTGACCAGCGATGTGACGATGCCGATAGCGGTGGTCTTGCCGGCGCCGTTTGGACCCAGCAATGCATAAAAGTCACCGGCTTCGACATTGAGGTCGATACCCTTTAGCGCTTCATTGCCGTTGTCGTAGGTTTTCTTAAGGTTCTTGATGGTGAGTGCATGCATAAGGTCGCGTATTGTACCTGCGCGCTCTCGGCATCGTTACAACTTCTTCTGGAAAATGCGTATCGGCCCGGAAAGATTGCAGGCAGCTGACGAGAGTTTCGCCGGACGTTCCGATGGCATCCGGGTCAGCAAGGTCTGCAGTGCACAAAGCTGAGATGAGCGCCGCAGGGTCATGCTCGCGCTGGTGCCCCCTCCGATCAATCGTTCGCCGATGGTGCCTGGGCTATCGAGGCGGGACTGGATCAGGTCTGTGCGTCCCCCGACCCGGTCCAGCAACGTCAGCAATGGCAGTTCCGATATGGCATCACACCAGGCGATTGTCGCTCCGCTGACGACGCGAACGGCGTAGGGGTTTTTTTGTGCCAGTTGCCAAAGGAAGCTCAAAGCGGCGATCTGCACACGATGCAGTAGCGGATCGTGATTCTCAACAGTGCCAAGCAAATCCTGCTGCGCCTCGGCGCCGAGCGCCTGTCGCCACCAGTCCATGTCGTCTTCCCGCAGCGAGAAAAGCAGGAAAGGTGCCGCTGCAAGCCGCCCCCGTTGCGGTCCCTTGAGTTCGCAGCTTGCCTTGATAAAGGCCATATTCAGCGCCAGCACGTTGTCGTAGTCGTCCTGGCGAGGTCCCGGGTATTCGTTCATTTCCTGCATTTCCCCAGCTCCCTGTACGTTTCTTGTTGGTTTCGAGAGTTACTATATTTGGTCTTGTAAGACCGTTAATGGATAGTATAGAGTAGAAATCTGCAGTATATGGTAATTATCTCTCAAAAAGGTCAAGAAATGCGATTCACAGACGACCGTTACGCCGGCGAACGCAGCCAGTTCGAGCTGGCGCTCAGAATGATTCGACACGAAGCTCGGACACGCACCATTCGCGAATGCACCGGTCTGTCCGACGACCGTATTCGAAAGCTCTATACGACCTACTTTCAGAATAGTGGCGTTGCTGGCATCAAGCGCCGACGCGGTAAATCTCCACGGCAGATTACGCGCTTTGTCAAAAACGCCGAAAACCAGATACAGGCAACCACCCTGGTCGCCTTGTTCACCGCCGGTTTGTTGTTGCGGCTCGACCCACAGGACGGCATCCGTCCACGTTGGCCCCGGCCTGACGTCGAGTTCGGACATCGCCTTTGTCGCGCCTATGAAACCTACCTGATGCTGCACCGCAATCCGCAACTGAGTTTCGAATGGGCCTGGAACCTGTTGCAGTGTATTTCCTACAATGACGAACTGTATCTCGCACAATGCGGGCACTGCACGGCATTTTACGTTCAGGACGCGTATGCACTGGACAACGGCATCTGCCCGGTCTGCGAGATCGCCTCGCAGCTTCATTAGTCATGTACAATTGGTCGGTCTTACAATAAGAACAGTGCTAAGGGGATAGACCAGATGCTTAAAGAATTCAAAGAGTTTGCAATGCGCGGCAATGTTGTCGATATGGCGGTCGGTATCATAATCGGTGCCGCATTCGGCAAGATCGTGTCGTCCCTGGTATCGGACGTCATCATGCCGCCGATTGGCGTATTGATGGGCAGCGTCAGCTTCAGCGATCTCGCATTATCGCTGGGTGAATCGGGAGTAACCGTCAACTATGGCGTCTTTATCGACACGGTCATCAATTTCCTGATCGTTGCGTTGGCCGTCTTCATGTTGATCAAGGGCATTAACTCGATGAAGAAAAAAGAAGAAGCGAAACCGGCTGAACCGGCCAAGCCTTCCAAGGAAGAGGCCTTGTTGACCGAGATCCGAGACCTGCTGGCCAAGTAACAGGTACTGAAAGACCTCAGTCAATGCATGACCACAATGTGTTTGCAGGCGCGTTCGTCGATCGAAGTGGCGAGAAGCGCAAGGACGCGGACTGGCTGGATGGAGCGTTCAAGGACGAGGAGACACGCTTCATTCCGGTGTGGGGCGATCATTGCCTGGTCGGTGGTGATCCGCTCGAGCTCATCTTGCTCAAGCGACACCAGATCGAGCATTTCCTCGACGAGCATAACCAGATATTCCTCGGCCTGTTTCGCGGCAACGCAGCGGTTGCCGTCGCCATTGATGCCGAGGGGTCGCCACCTTATACCGAGCTGGGTGAATTCCAGGATTTAAGATACCTCGGCTCGGTTTTGCCGGCGGATGAAGCAAACCTCGCCGCGCATGCACGTGGACTGGTCCTCTGGCACGGCTCGCAACTTTTTTGTGGAGCATGCGGATCGTCCGCACGCCCCGAAACCGGCGGTAATTCCCGGCGCTGCCTGAATCCCGATTGTGGCCGCGAAATTTTTCCCCGGGTCGATCCCGCAATCATTGTCCTTGTCACCCACAACGATGAGTGCCTGCTCGGGCGCCAGGAAAGCTGGCCGGAGGGTCGTTATTCAACGATTGCCGGGTATGTCGAAACCGGGGAGAGCCTGGAAGACGCAGTTCGCCGCGAGGTATTCGAAGAGACCAATATCCGCGTTGCCGGGGTGCGCTATCACAGCTCGCAACCCTGGCCCTTTCCCTCTTCGCTGATGCTTGGCTTCGTGGCCGACGCGAATCCCGATGTCGAGCAGGAAATTCGCCTTAACGACGGTGAACTTGAAGACGCACAGTTTTTCTC
The DNA here is from genome assembly GCA_963976365.1 of uncultured bacterium. Taxonomy (GTDB): domain Bacteria; phylum Pseudomonadota; class Gammaproteobacteria; order Steroidobacterales; family Woeseiaceae; genus UBA1847. The sequence continues at coordinate 140,097 of CAXBKH010000003.1, forward strand.
CCGCAAGGAACTGCAGTCCGGATTCCCCAAGCTGCCGTCCCGGATATCGATTGCACGCCGGCTCGTTGATTCCTGGCTGAACAACGATTTCGACGACATTCCCGGACCCTGATCATGTGCCTGGTGGTGCTCGCCTGGCAGCAAACTGCCGAATACCCGCTGATCGTCGCCGGCAATCGCGATGAATTTCATGCGCGTCCGACGAAAGGCCTGCATTGGTGGCCCGACCAGCCGGACATTGTGGGTGGTCGCGACTTGCAGGCGGCCGGTACCTGGCTGGGCCTGCATCGCAACGGGCGTTTTGCGACGGTGACCAATTTCCGCGATGCCGAAAAACCGTCCGCGAAATTTCGCTCGCGGGGACACCTGGTCAGCGAATTCCTGTTGAGTTCGACGACGTCAATGGACTATTTGCAGAGTATCGACGGTTCGAAATACGCAGGCTTCAATCTTCTGCTCGGGGACGGCAATACACTCGCATGGTATTCAAACCGTGCCGACCAACCGAAGCTACTGAAGCCGGGCATCTATGGACTGAGCAATGAGTTACTCGACTCGCCGTGGCACAAGGTTCGGCGCAGCAAGGCAGCGTTGACCGCCCTTTTGCAACAGGGCCCAGTGAACGAATCAGCGCTGCTGCGATTGCTCGGCGATCGCGAACCCGCGCCAGTCAGCGAAATCGAAAGCGGCCGATTGCCGTTCGCAACGGCACGGACTCTAAGTTCGCCTTTCATTGTGTCGCCTGACTACGGGACACGCAGCTCCAGCGTGGTTTTGAGTGACGGTGCAGGCAACTGGCGCATCAAGGAACGGCGATTCGATGCCGGCGGACAGGCCGTCGGAGACACGGCGCAGGAATTTGCAGCTCAGGCGTAAACCCGGGACAACCAGGCGCTGATATCCGCTATTTCCTGCGGGCAGACAGCATGCGCCATCGGGTAGCTATGCCACTCCACGTCGTAGCCACTGGCGATGAGTTTGTCAGCCGATGAACGACCCCATTCCAGTCGCAGTACCGGATCAAAATTCCCGTGCGCCATGAATATCGGCAAGTCTTTTCTCGCAACGGCATTCTCAACGTCATCGGGCAAAGCCATATACGTCGACAACGCCATCAGCCCGGCGATGTTGTGCTGCGACTGCAGGGCCGTATGAATGGCAACGGCACCGCCCTGCGAAAAGCCGGCAATAACAATTTTCTGAGATGGGATGCCTCGGTCAATTTCGCGGCTGATCAACGCTTCCAGCAACGCACTGCTCTGCAGCAGGCCGTCGCGGTCTGCGCGTCCTTCGGAATCGAAGCTTAAGATGTCGTACCAGGCTCGCATCGCCATGCCGCCATTGATCGTAACGGGCCGCACCGGCGCATGCGGAAACACAAAACGCAATGCAAGGCTGTCGGGCAGGCGAAGTTGGCCGACGATGGGTTCAAAATCGTGTCCGTCGGCACCCAGGCCGTGCAGCCAGATGATGCTGCCGGTGGGCTTCTCGCCGGTGACTACTTCGACCGTATCGGCATTGGGCATGAAATGGCTCCGGATATCATCAAAGCGGCGCAGTGTAACGCAATTGAGGCCAAAAAAGGCGTACCGGGCCCTTGACTCTTTATGCGCATGATGTTCAACTTATGTGCATATTTATGCGAGCCAGCCCGTGCCCAACAAAGACCACCAACAGCGTCGCGATGCGATTCGAACCCTGCTCCTGACCGGGCCAGCGGCGACTCAGGCCTCGCTGGTAGCCGCGTTGAACGAACAGGGATTTCGTGCCACCCAGTCCAGCGTTAGCCGGGACCTGCGGGAGCTTGGCGCTATCAAGACATCACAAGGCTATGAATTACCGCAAGATGGCCAGGATGGCGACCGGCAGATAGCCGCCGTTGCCGAACTGCTGAGAAACATCCACCCGGCCGGACCCAACCTGCTGGTTGTCAAAACCGCCGTCGGCGCAGCCCAGCGTGTTGCGCTCGCCTTTGACCGCTGCAACTGGCCGGAGGTGGTCGGCAATATCGGCGGCGATGACACGGTATTCGTCGCCACTGAATCCGGCACCTCACAGAAAAACCTGATTGCTCGCATCGATCACTCCACCCGCTCCCGACCCGTACGGAATTACCAATGACCCAAGACACCTCACCGATCATTCTCGCTTTCTCCGGCGGACTCGATACGTCCTTTTGCGTTCCGTGGCTCAAAGAAAACCTGGGACGTGACGTCATCACCGCCTGTGTCGACACCGGCGGCATCGATGCACAGGCCGCTACCGCGCTCAGGGAGCGCGCGCTGGCACTGGGCGCGATAGAACATGTGCTTATTGATGCCAAACAGGACTTCTTCGACACCGTGATTCGCTACCTGATCGCCGGCAATGTATTGCGCGGGCAAGCCTATCCTCTTTGCGTGGGCGCGGAGCGCGGGCTGCAGGCAGAGCGCCTCGCGATGATCGCAAAGGAACGCGGCGCGACCACCGTTGCACATGGCTGCACGGCGGCAGGTAATGACCAGGTCCGATTCGAAGTGGCGCTCAGGACCCTGAATCCGGGTCTCACCGTTCTCGCACCGGTTCGCGATAACAACTGGGTTCGCGAGGAACAACTTAATTACCTCGAACAACACGGGCTGCCGATGCCGGCGCAGGGTGGGAGTTACTCGATCAATCGCGGTTTATGGGGCATTTCGATTGGCGGTAAGGAAACCCTGACGTCACAAGCATCGATTCCCGAGTCTGCATGGGTGCTGTCGTCCACGGCTTTCTCGGAACCGTTGCCGGCCTCGACGCACTCGCTGGAATTTATCAAGGGAATTCCGGTTGCGCTTGACGGCGAATCCCTGGCGCCGGTCGCGTTGATCGAAAAACTCGAGCAGCTTGCCGGTGCCTATGGCATTGGACGTGGCATTCACCTGGGCGACACGATACTGGGCACCAAAGGTCGGGTCGCCTTCGAAGCGCCCGCCGCGATCACACTGATTACGGCACACCGGGAACTGGAGAAACTGGTATTGAGTGCGCAACAAGCGCGCATAAAAGATAGTATCAGCGCGGTCTACGGCGACCTCGTGCACGAAGGCAAGCAGCTCGATCTGGCCTGCACCGATATCGAGGCCTTGCTGCTGTCCTCTCAGCGACGCGTTTCCGGCACTGTTCATTTTTGCCTGCGGCCGGGGCATTTGTTTGTCGAGGGCACATCATCACCCCATTCACTGCTCGCGGCGACAAAGGGCGTCTACGGCGAATCGGCCGGCGAATGGACAGCAGAAGATGCGGTGGGCTATGCACGTATCCTGTCGCTGCCCGGATCACTGCAAACACGCGCGGCGGGAGCCTAGAATGAAAAGTATTGTCGTCGACAAGGTTGCGTCCGTCGCACAGCACAACAACCTGACGTCCGAATTGCGGCTGTCAGAGGATATTCCCTGTGAAGAAGGCGTGCTGATTGCCGTCCGCGTCCTGAACAACAAATCGCGCTACAACCAGCTCGAACTGACGTCCGGGCGTATGGCGACGGTGACGATGGGCGACATTGTTGTTGGCGCGCTTGGACACCGCAATGCACTGAGAGGCTATTCAGGCCACTTGCCGAAAGACCTCAAGCCGGGCGACAACGTTCAGCTTCTCAATATCGGCGGCGTTATCGGCATCTGCGATTCGGCCAATCCTGATGTCGGCGCACCATTTAATTGTGAAGTGCTCGGTACCGTGCTGGAGTTCCCTTACCTCGGCGAACGTATCGGCGTTCCCGCGCGAGTCGGCCTGTCGAAGCTGGACAAGAATGCGGTACTCGAAACAAAAGGCGTGCCGGTGATCGCGCTGGCAGGGACCTGCATGGACTCCGGCAAGACAGCGGCGGCGTGTGCGATCGTCGGCCGCTTGCGGCATCTTGGCATGAAAGTAGCCGCCTGCAAGGCAACCGGCGTATCGCTGCGGCGCGACGTTCTTGCGATGCAGGATGCCGGCGCCGAAAGGGCGATGATATTTTCCGACCTCGGCATCGTCACCACCACCGCCGAGAACGGGCCGGCGTTGACACGCTCCCTGCTCACGAGCCTGAGTGCAGAGAAACCGGATGTCATCGTCCTCGAACTTGGCGACGGCCTGCTCGGCTCCTACGGCGTGGCCGCCATACTTGCGGACAAGCAAATTCATGCCGCATTGACGGCCGTCGTGCTCTGCGCCAACGACCCGGTGTCGGCCTGGGGAGGCGCTAAGATTCTGCGCGATGAGTTTGATATCGAGCCCGCTGTAGTAACAGGGCCCGCTACAGATAACGCAGTTGGCGTCGACCAGATCGCCGAACGGCTGTCGTTGAAAGGCATCAATGCGTTGTCGAACGGCGTCGTACTTGGCGACATGATTGCGACACTACTCGGCCGGGAAGTGAAATGAGCAAGGCGATCAAGGCAGTCGTGCTCGGCGCAAGCGGCTACGTCGGTGGCGAGCTGTTGCGGCTGATCGCGGGGCATCCGAACTTCGAACTTGCCGCGGCCGTTTCAGACAGCCAGGCAGGCGAACCCGTTGCATCGACCTTCCCGCATCTCGGACAGGTCCTCCAGGGTAGCGCTTTTGTCGCCAGAGACCGGTGGCTGGAGAATATTCCATCCGGCAGTCGCGTCGCCTATTTCTCGGCCGCACCGCACGGCGCCGCCGCCTCCTCAATTGCGGCAGCCCTCAAGGCGGCAAGCGACAAGGAGATTTCGCTGAGTGTGGTCGACTCGTCAGCCGATTTTCGCTACGCGCGGCAATCCGACTGGGAATCCATCTACGCTGCAAGGCATGGTGCACCTGAGCTGCTGGATCAGTTCAGCTGCGCGGTGCCGGAACATATGCCTAAGCCAAGCACGGCTCATGTCGGTCACCCCGGCTGTTTTGCAACGGCGACGCTACTGGCCACCGTGCCATTGGTTCATTCCGGATTGACAGAGCCTGAAGTCTTCGTGACTGGTATCACCGGCAGCACCGGCTCCGGCAAGAGCCCGTCGGCGGGGACACACCACCCGGAACGCAACAGCAATCTGTATGCCTACAAGCCACTTTGCCATCGTCACTCGCCGGAAATTGCCGCGCTGTCGACGGCCGCCAGCGGACGCGAAACGACCGTACACTTTGTACCGCATTCAGGGCCGTTTTCACGTGGCATACATGTGACCGTGCAGGCAAGAACCTCGGCGACTGTAAGCGCTGCGGATCTGCGGCGGATTTTTTCCGAGGCTTATGAAAACGCACCTTTCGTCCAGGTTCTCGAAACGATGCCAAAACTCAAAAACGTTGTCGCCAGCAATATGTGTCACCTCAGTGTCGCGAGTGACGGCAGCTCGGTGGTCGTGACCGCCGTCATCGACAACCTGGTCAAAGGTGCTGCCGGAGGCGCTGTGCAATGGATGAACCGGCTAATGAATTTGCCGGAAACGACGGGGCTCACGGCGGCCGCTCCGGGGTGGACCTGATCATGGTTGCACCGACAGGAGCCGTGCAGGCTGATCCGCGCACTCGTGAAGCCGACGTCACGATTCCGGTGTACGGGCAATTACCATTTGTTCCGGAGCGTGCGAGCGGCTGCGATATTTTCACCCGTGACGGTCGGCGCATCCTCGACCTTTACGGCGGCCACGCGGTTGCCGCATTGGGATACGGGCACCCGCGACTGGTCGAAGCCGTTAGCCGCCAGTGCAAGAACCTGATGTTCCAGAGCAACGCCGTTGCCCTGGATATTCGCGCACAGGCAGCAGAAAAACTCACCGGCGTCGCACCACGCGGTCTCGACCGCGTCTTCTTCGTCAATTCGGGCGCCGAGGCGAACGAAAACGCATTGCGAATTGCCTGCATGGTAACCGGTCGCAAGAAAGTTCTGGCGATTACCCAGGGTTTCCATGGCAGAACCGCGGCCGCAGCGGCGGTTACCTGGAACTCGGCACGCTGGTACGGCTTTCCGGCGCTGCCTTTCGAGGTTGATTTTATTCCCCGGGACGATGTTGCCGCTGCCCGTGAGCTGATCGGTGACGATGTTGCCGCCGTGATCTTCGAGCCAGTACAGGGCGTCGCTGGTGCATACGACTTGTCGCCCGACTTTGTGCAGACGCTGCGAGCCGAAACGACGAAACATGGCGCACTGCTGATCGCAGATGAGGTCCAGTCCGGCATGGGTCGTTGTGGCCAGTTTTTCGCTGTCCAGGTGCATGGTATCGAACCGGACTTGCTGACCAGCGCCAAGGCACTCGGTGGTGGCATACCATGCGGCGCGGTACTTTGCAGCCATGCGATCGCATCGCAATTCGGCAGCGGCGACCTGGGCTCGACGTTTGGCGGCGGCCCGGTCGCTGCGGCTGCGATTGTCGCCGTCATTGAAGCCATTGAAAGCGAAAATTTACTCGACAACGTGCGGCGTTCAGAAATCGCGATCCGGGAGCGGTGCATGGTCGGGCCGGTGGTGCGCATCCAGGGGATGGGCCTGCTGCTCGGTCTGGTTTGCAACCAACCCGCCGTTGAAATCAGGAACGCACTACTCGAACACGATATTCTTACCGGCACCAGCGGCGATCCGGAGATCCTCAGGATCCTGGCACCCCTCGTTCTGGAACCCGGGCACATCGACCATCTTGCAGAGGCACTCAGTGTCGTTGCGCCAGACACCAACAAAGGACTATGAATGAAAGCGTTTAATGACCTGGCCGACTTTTCAGGCGAAGAAATTCAGACTCTGCTCGACCTTGCCAATCGCCTCGATGCCAGGCCCGAGCCCGATGCACTGAAAGGCAAGGTTCTGGCCTTGCTGTTCCTGAGCCCGTCTTTGCGGACACTGGCATCGTTCCAGGCGGCGATGGTCCGACTGGGTGGGGGATCGTTTGTTATCTCGCCGGACATGTCGATTCATGGCATTGAGTCGCGACCGGGCATCGTGATGGATGGAGCCGCGGCCGAACACATCCGAGAAGCCATTCCGGTTATCGCGTCCTATGGCGACGCGATAGGAATCCGCGCGTTTGCAGAGCGCAAGAGTATTGAAGCCGACCTGGCCGAAACAGAATTCAAAACGATGACCGGCCTGGCTGACAAGCCGTACATCAATATGGAATCGGCAATGAATCATCCCTGCCAGAGTCTCGCGGACTGGAAAACAATGGATGATTTTTCCGTGCCCGCCAATGGCGGCAAGTTCGTTCTGAGCTGGGCTTATCATCCTCGTGCGTTGCCATTGGCGGTACCGGCGGCGACACTGCACATGGCTGCGATGCGCGGTATGGACGTCACCGTGCTGAGACCGGAAGGTTTTGAATTACCCGATCAGTTGATGAAAAAAGCGGCAGCAGCGGCGGAAGCGTCGGGCGGATCGGTCACTGAAACCGACCAGCGAGCAGAGGCCGTTGAAGGCGCGCATATCATTTATGCAAAGTCGTGGTCTTCAACCCGTCACTACGGCAAGAAGCTCGATGACCAGAAACTTCGCGAGCAATACCTGAATTGGTGTGTCGACGACACATGGTTCCAGACGGCAAAAGACGACTGTCGCTTTATGCACTGCCTGCCCGTTCGTCGCGGGGTCGTCGTTGCCGACGAAATTCTTGATGGTCCGCGAAGCATTGTTATTCCGGAAGCACGCAATCGCATGCTCGCGCAGATGGCGGTGTTGCACCAGATGCTGGGGAAAACCTCATGATAACCAACAAGGACCGCGCTATCGTCGTCTCGGCACTCAAGCACGCCGCCCCTTACATTCGACTGTTCAAAGGCAAGGTGTTCGTCATCAAGGCCGGCGGCGAAGTCTTCGTCGATGTCGAAAAAACCAAGGCGCTGATGGAACAGGTCGGGATTCTGCACCAGGTCGGTGTTCGGGTGGTCCTGGTCCATGGCGGCGGACCGCAGTCCACCGAACTCGCCAAAGCACTCGGGCATGACAGCACGTTTATTGACGGACGCCGAGTGACGGACGGCAGTTCCCTGAGCGTCGCGACGATGGTACTGAATGGCCAGATCAACACTCGCATTCTTGCGACCTGCCGTGACCTGCAGATACCGGCGGTGGGCATCAGCGGTGTTGATGCCGGCCTGATCCGGGCACACAAACGCCCGCCCATCGAGCGTGCCGGTGAGGCGCCCCTCGACTACGGTTTCGTTGGCGATATCGATGCCGTGGACGCCGACATCCTGCGTAAGCAGCTGGACAATGGCCTGATGCCAGTTGTCAGCCCTCTATCCTGCGACGAGTCAGGAAATATTCTGAACATCAATGCGGACACCGTTGCAGCAGCCATTGCCGCCGAACTCAAGGCGGAAAAGCTGATGCTCGCAACCGGCGCTGCCGGAATTTTTGAGGACATCAACGACCCCGGTTCACTGATTTCCTATATCGACCGGTCCGCCCTGCAAAAGCTTCGTGACTCCGGCAAGCTCGCCGACGGCATGATTCCCAAAGCCGCAGCAATCGACTGGGCGATCGCAAACGGCGTGCAACGAGTGCACGTCATTTCCAGCAAGGCACCCGACAGCATACTGCTCGAGATTTTTACCAACGAAGGTACCGGCACGCTGGTCGTCGACGACATTGCCGCGCTTTCGCCGGCCGAACAGACCCATACGCCATGAGCAGACTTTGGGACAAAGGCCTGCCGCTTGACGAGCGCGTGCTTCGGTACACCGCGGGCGAAGACCACCAACTTGATGCAAGGCTCGTGCACTACGACGTTCTCGGCTCAATCGCGCACGCAGAAATGCTTGCTGCGCAGAAGCTGATCAGCGATGAGGATTGCGCCTCGATATGCGACGGCCTGCGTACGCTGGCTGACAGTTTTGCCGCCGGCGAATGGCACATTCGCCTTGCAGACGAAGACGCTCATACGGCACTTGAAACTCGCCTCACTGACGCCATCGGCGCGACCGGCGGCCGCCTGCATCTTGGGCGCTCACGCAATGACCAGGTACTGACCGCGCTCAGACTCTATCTGCGCGACGCGGCCACCGACCTGGCGAACCGGGTCCAGGGACTGCGAGCGTCGATCAATGGACTTGCCGAGCGTCAGGGTGACATCGAATTGCCAGGCTACACGCACATGCAGCACGCGATGCCATCGTCAGTAGCCTTGTGGTGCGGTGGCTACGACGAAGGATTCGCCGACGCCGAGCACGGTTTGCACAGTGTGCAAAAGCGCTTCAACAAGAATCCGCTGGGCAGTGCCGCCGGCTATGGCACGCCCGGGTTGCCGCTGGACCGCGACGCAACAACAGCCAGGTTGAATTTCGAATCAACCCAGGAGCCGGTGACGGCGGTGCAGTTGTCACGCGGCAAGGCCGAGAGCGCACTGCTGTTCGAAATCACGCTGCTGATGCAGGACCTTGGCCGCATGGCCAGCGATCTGTTGCTGTTCTATACACAGGAGTTTGCCTACATCAGCCTGGCCGCCGAAGTCACGACCGGATCGTCGATCATGCCGCAAAAGCGTAATCCCGATGTCCTCGAGCTGTTGCGGGCAAGTTCGGCAACAACGCAGGCCGCGCTGAACGAATCCCTGATGATCACGGCCAAGTTGCCCTCTGGCTATCATCGCGACCTGCAGCGCCTGAAAGCGCCGTTGTTTCGCGGTATCGACCTCGCTGTCGACAGCGTCGACATCATGGCTTACCTGCTGGAAGGACTCGAATTCCGGCCCGAGAATATCAAGCTCGACGCGGGTATATTCGCAACCGCTGAAGCCTATCGCCTGGTTCACGATGAGGGCATCCCGTTTCGTGACGCCTACCGCCAGGTGGCAAAACGATACACAAAATGATGCCCGTTTCATCGCCCGGCGCTCTATACTGGCAGCTTGCAAAATTACCTGAAAAGGCTCGACGACATGAAACGCCTGATGATCCCGATGGCCGCAATCTCATTGCTGTTACTTTTCACCGGCTGTGGCCAGAGCGGTCCGCTGTTTGTGCCGGGCAACCCGAGCACGATGGCGGTTCCGCCATCGACGAATAACGCTGACAACGATGAGCAGGACGAACAGGACGACGGGAGCGATTCGTCAGAATCTGACTAGCAATGACCGACCTTGTCCTGATCGACGGGTCATCGTATCTGTACCGTGCCTTTCACGCGCTGCCACCGCTGACCAGCTCGAAAGGCGAACCCACCGGCGCGCTGCACGGCGTGCTGACGATGATCCAGAAACTCATTCGCGAAGAGCAGCCCGAGTATGTCGCTGTCGTATTTGATGCGCCAGGCAAGACGTTTCGCGACGAGTTATACGAAGACTACAAAGCGACCCGCCCTCCAATGCCGGACGACCTGCGGTCGCAGGTACAGCCCATACTCGACGTCGTCGAGGCGATGGGACTGCCACTGCTGCGTGTACCCGGCGTAGAAGCCGATGATGTCATTGGAACCTTGTGCAAGCAGGCCACCGGTCGTGGCTTGAATGTCCTGGTTTCGACGGGTGACAAGGATCTCGCGCAGCTCGTCAATGACCATGTGACACTGATCAACACGATGAATGACTCGCGCATGGATCGCGACGGCGTCAAAGCCAAGTTCGATGTCTATCCTGAACAGATCGTCGACTACCTGGCGCTGGTTGGCGATACCTCGGACAACATTCCCGGTGTGCCGAAAGTGGGCCCGAAAACAGCCTCCAAGTGGCTCAACCAGTATTCGAGTGCGGCCGGCATTGTCGAAAACGCCGACGAAATCAAAGGCAAGGTTGGCGACAGTTTGCGCGCCAGTATCGAGTCCCTGCGGCTGTCCCGTGAACTCGCAACGATTCGGGAAGATGTCGATCTTGAGGTCGGTGTCGACAACCTCAAACCCGGCAGCGCCGACACGCCGCGCCTGAGAGAGCTGTACAGCCGCTTCGACCTGCGCACGATGTTGAGCCAGCTTGACGACGAGAACGACGCGGCAGCCACGGTCATCGAAGCGCATGACGATGCGGACTACGAAACCGTTCTCGACTGGGCCGCTTTCGATCGATGGCTTGCGAAAATCGAACAAGCCGAGCTCACGGCATTCGACACCGAAACGACCAGTATCAATTACATGCAGGCGGAAATCGTCGGCCTGTCACTTTCCGTAAAATCCGGCGAAGCGGCATATATTCCGTTGGCGCACGACTATCCTGGCGCTCCCGATCAATTGCCGCGTGACGAAGTGCTGGACAAGCTTCGCGACTGGCTGCAGGACGACCGGCAGAAGAAGGTTGGGCACCACCTGAAATACGACGCCCATATCCTGGCTCGATACGACATTGCCCTGGACGGCATGCAATTCGACTCAATGCTTGAATCCTATGTCCTGAACAGTGTTGCCACCCGTCACGACATGGATTCTGTTGCACGTCAGTATCTCGGCCGCGAGACGATTCACTATGAGGATGTCGCCGGTAAGGGTGCCAAGCAGCTGACATTCAACCAGGTCGATCTCGACATTGCCGCACCGTACGCCTGCGAAGATGCCGACATCACGCTCGAATTGCACAAGGTGTTGTGGGAGCAGCTCGGGCAGCACGGTTCGCTTCGAAAGGTGTACGAAGAAATCGAACAACCGCTGGTGCCGATTCTGCTCGAGATGGAAGAAACCGGCGTTCTTGTCGACCGAAAAATGCTGACAACACAGAGCGGCGAACTGGCGAAAAAAATGAATGAGCTGGAAGCCAAGGCACATGAACTGGCCGGCGGCCCGTTCAACCTCGGCTCGCCGAAGCAGTTGCAGGAAATACTGTTCGAACAGCAGGGTCTGCCGGTTATCCGCAAGACACCCAAGGGTCAGCCCTCCACCGCCGAGGATGTGCTGGTCGAGCTTGCCACCGACTATGAATTGCCCGCTGTCATCATCGAATACCGCAGCGTCAGCAAGCTGAAAAGTACCTATACGGACAAGCTACCGCTGCAAATTGCCGAGAGTACGGGCCGCATTCATACCTCGTATCACCAGGCTGTGGCCGCGACCGGCCGTCTCTCGTCGACGGACCCCAACCTGCAGAATATTCCCATTCGCACGCCCGAAGGGCGCCGCATACGGCAGGCCTTTGTTGCGCCCGAAGGCAAGCTCCTGCTCGCGGCCGACTATTCACAAATTGAACTCAGGATCATGGCGCACCTGTCAGCAGACGCAGGCCTGGTCGACGCCTTCTCCAAAGAACTGGACGTGCATAGCGCAACGGCGGCCGAAGTTTTCGGCCTTGAGCTCGAGAACGTCACAGCAGATCAGCGCCGGTCGGCCAAAGCGATCAATTTCGGCCTGATGTACGGCATGTCAGCATTCGGCCTTGCGAAACAACTCGGAATTTCACGCGGTGAAGCACAGGAATATGTGAACCTGTACTTCGATCGCTACCCGGGCGTGAAAGCATTCATGGATGATATTCGCGACAGAGCAAGCGCCGACGGCTTTGTCGAAACCGTATTCGGTCGTCGCCTGTACCTGCCGGAAATCAATGCCCGCAATGCGAACCGGCGCCAGTACGCAGAGCGTACCGCGATCAATGCGCCAATGCAGGGTACGGCGGCCGACATCATCAAGCGTGCGATGATTGCCGTGCATGCCTGGCTCAAGAAGGCCAAGCCCGACGCCCGCATGATCATGCAGGTCCATGACGAGCTGGTCTTTGAAGTCGGCCCGGACGAGGTCGATGCCGTACGTGATCGCGTGGTCGAATTAATGAGCGCGGCGGCGGACTTGTCGGTGCCGCTGAAGGTCGAAGCCGGTGTCGGCAGGAACTGGGATGAGGCACACTAGTCAGACTCCGCGGTTTAGATCGCGTCTAAACTATTTTTATTTATATTTCAATAAGATAAAAATATCGCGGAACTGATTCTTCAGGTTTCGCTCTAATTCTTTCGAGTGCATAAGTCACTCGCCTGTTTACCTCCCTAAACAGGCGTGCATGCGGTTTCCCCAATCCGCCTGCTTCTTCTGGCCCCGGGGTAGCGACACACATCGTTACTTCGGGGCTGTTTTATTCCGGGTGCGCCAGGTTCAGAAATTCATCGAGCCTGGCACGCGCTTCGTCTTCCCCGGCACGCGTCAGCGCCGAGAACTGCTGCACCGTTGCGATACCCTGCAACTCGCGTCGCACGTTCAGCATGGCCGTGGCTGCCTGTCCGCGCTTTAGCTTGTCTGACTTGGTCAATAGCACGTGCGTGGGCAGTGAGACCATCTCGGCGAAACCCAGCATCTGCGAATCAAATGCTGTGATCTGTCGGCGAATATCAACGATAAGAAACAGGCCGGCCAGGCTTTTTCTCGATTCAAAATAATTCGCCATCAGGTCGCGCCAATGCGCCCGCATCCGGGTGGAAACTTTGGCGAAGCCGTAGCCAGGCAGGTCAACCAGCCGCTCACCGTCCCGGAGCCCGAAGAAATTCACCAGCTGAGTTCGACCCGGGGTCTTGCTGGTGCGTGCGAATTGCCGCCGGTTGACAATAATATTGATCGCACTGGACTTGCCCGCATTCGAGCGGCCGGCGACGGCCACCTCGGCGCCAGTGTCCTCGACGAACTGGCTCGCTGCATTGGCGCTCTTGATGAAATGGGCTTCTGGGTACTGCGACATGGGGGTACGGCCTGCGGATAATGTGTATAATTTGGCGCTGCTGCGGACAGGACCGGTTGGCAAGTGTGACGGGTTCAGTGACACGCAGCAAGGCAGTTTAGCTTGTCTTGGAATCAGGGCCCTCTGCCACGGTTCAGCGCAAACAACAAATGACCACCATTGGGCGATGGCACATGCCACCGCAGGGAAGTAACGGTTAGAAGATATGACTATCAAATTCAGGACGCTATTCGCGGTGGCCGGCCTAAGCCTGGCAAGTACCCAGCTTTGGGCCGAAAGTCTCGTCGACGGATCCATTGAAGACGGCAAAGCCCGGGCCATCACCTGCAACGCCTGCCACGGAGTCGAGGGCAACAGCCAAAGCCCCTTGTGGCCCAACCTGGCCGGCCAGAACGCCCCTTATATTGTCGCGCAATTACAAGCCTTCAAAGACGGCACTCGCATCGATCCGCTGATGAGCGCCCAGGCGATGACGCTGACCGATGAAGAAATGGCGAATCTCGCCGTCTATTTCGAGAGCCTGCCAGCGGCGGCGCAAGCGATTGCCGACCCGGACCTTTTGGCTCGCGGTGAGTCGCTGTATCGCGGCGGCAACCTCGAAGACAAGACGGCAGCCTGCCTTGCCTGCCACGGCCCCAGCGGACGTGGCAATCCGGCGGCAGAATATCCGGCACTACGCGGACAACATTCGGCCTATACCAGCAAGCAATTGAACGACTACAAGAACGCCGACAGAACCACCGACGGCAAGACCCGCATCATGCGCGATATAGCAGCACGGCTGGACAAAGACGACATCGCCGCACTTTCTTCCTACGTACAGGGCCTCAAGTAAGCATGAAACAGTTAATCGCATTATTTTTGCTGGCACTCATTGTCGCCGGCTGCAGCAAGGAAGAAACCGCACCGGCTGAAGAAACCGTGGCAATCGAAGAACCAGCGGTTGAGACGGCGGAACAAATCGCCGAGAGTTCGGAGCCGAACACCGAGTCGCTCGAGGTAGTTGAGGAATCAGCCGCGGAGATCGAGCCCGAGGACAAGGCAATTGTTCTTGCGCGCGCCGATGACGCTGCTGCATCCGTTCGCAACTGGAAATTCAAGGAAGGCAAGAATTTCACGCGCATTATCCCGACACAACCGACCGTCGGCGGTGCCGACAAGATCGAGGTTGCTGAGGTCTTTATGTACAGTTGCCCGCATTGCTTTGACCTTGAAGCTCATATCAATCGCTGGGAAGAAAACAAGGACCCCGGGGTACGTCTGGTACGCATCCCTGCGGTCTTCAATCAGCTTGCGCAAATGCATGCGCAGCTTTATTACACGGAAGTCTATCTTGCCAGGAGCGGCGCACTAAAGAACCCGAACGCGTTTCGGAACACGGTGTTCCAGGAGTTCCATGACCGCGGCAATCGACTGGCATCTCAGGCAGCGATTCAGAAGGTTTTCGAACGTGCCGGTGTCAGTGAAGAGGACTTCAACCGGACCTGGACCTCGTTTGAAGTCAACCAGGCGATGCGAGTCGCTGCCGACCTCGCGCGTCGCTACAACATTCAGAGCGTGCCGACGATTGTCGTCAACGGCAAGTACCGCACGGACACCGCCATGGCTGGCGGCTATCCACAACTGATCGAGCTGATTGACGAACTGACGGTCCGCGAAGGCCTCCGCTAGCAGGCTTTAGCCGTCGTTCTCGGCAATTATCCTCAGCGCGCCGGACTCAGTCCGGCGCCAGTACAATCGTTTCATCATATCAACGCTCGTCCCGTCCCTGACGTGTCGCAATCGGAATCGGCTCAGATAGATCTCATCGTCGTCCGGGTAACGGACCAGTAACAGCTCGCTGACACCCAGGGCGTCCGGCGCTCGATTGGCCGCCTTGACGGCGAGCGACGACCATTCTGTTTTCGACAGCCCCCAACGTTGAAAGTCGTCGTCGTAACGTTTGAGGTAGGCGTGCAGATCGCCTTTCACCTGGCTGTCCGCCCAGTCTGCGACCGCCCCTTCAAGTTCCAGGCGCAATGCGTCGTTCTCGCTTTCAGCAACCCAGGAAACGTCGCGCATAACGACAACAGGCGTCACGTTGGCCTCGAAGTCGGGAATCAACGCGAGCAATGCCTCGTTTGGCAATGCTATGCAGCCGTCCGTATCTTGCCGCGGTCGTTGACCGCCCTCGGGGTCAACTCCGTGAACCCAGATTCCGTCACCGCTGCGATCGGCCCGCTCATCCCAGGCATTGGGATAGTCGAGAGGAAAAGCGCTGACACCGTATTTTTCGTGCAACCGCGTGGTATCAAGCTGCTCGGTGACGAAGTAGACGCCGATCGGGGTTCGTCTGTCGCCGGATCGCTGCTTGCCGGCACCGGCCTGCCCGATCGACATGTACACGGAATCGCTTTCGGCGATTTCGCCATCCAGGTAGGCGAAACGATGAAACCGACCCGATGACACATCCGCAATGAAGACGCTGGACACCGATTCCGGGATTCGAATCAGTGCGGCAGGCAGCAATTCGGCGGCTGCCGATGCGACCTGCGCGCTGGCACTCAAGACCAGCGCCAGAAAAAACTGTGTGCGATGCATGCGCCGATATTACAGCCAATCGACGGGCGTGCTAAGGTTTGCCGAAGAGCAATTCAGCAGAGGCACTGCCGTGAAACGAGTCCTTTCAGCCGTCATTTTTCTCCTGCTTGCATCGCCTTCAATGGCTGACAACGCGACCGACCAGGCGTTTCGGAACCTTGCCGACGAGTACATCAGTGACCTGGCTAATTTTTCTCCGGTAAGCGCGACCCTGATCGGCGACCACAGTGCAGACCACAAGCTTGATCAGGTGGATGCGGCAGGCAGGGCCCGCTATCGGGCATTGCTGCTCGAATACATCAAGGCCCTTAAGGCGATCGATACGGATGCCCTGTCCCGCGCCAACCAGATAGACGCTGCTCTACTGTCAAACCAGTTGCAATCGGACCTGTGGTCTCTGGACACGCTCCAGGAATGGGCCTGGAACCCGTTGAACTATGTGGGTATGGCAGGCAGTGCGATTTACGGACTGCTCGCACGGGACTTTGCCCCACTGGAAAGCCGGCTGAAGAGCGTTACCGCTCGCCTGCGGCAAATTCCACGTTTCCTCAAGCAGTCCCGGGGGGCAATCCAGCCGGAGCGGGTGCCGAAGATTCATGCCGAAACCGCCATCCGACAAAACCCCGGCCTCGTATCGATAATCGATACGATGATCATTCCTGCCATGGGCGTATTGTCGGATGTTGACCAGGCAGAGCTCAACAAGGCGATCGAACTCGCCAGGGATGCCGTTGCCAAACATCAAACCTGGCTGGAACAGGAACTGCTGCCACGTGCCTCCGGCGATTTTCGCATTGGCCCGCAGCTCTTCGACAAGAAACTCGCATTTGCCCTGAACTCCCCGATGAGTCGCAAGGAAATTACGGCACGGGCGGAACAGGAATACGAGAACGTACGCAATGAAATGTACGAAGTTGCAAAGACCGTGTACCTCGGTATTCACCCCTTCACTTCATTTCCCGACATCCCGAGCGAGCCGTACAAGCAGGCGATTATCCGGGCAGCGCTCGAAGAGGCCTACCATGAGCTGCCGCCTCGGGATGGCATCGTCGACGTTGCGAAACAGCAATTGCAGCAGGCCATCGATTTCGTCATTGAGAAAAATATTGTCACGATGCCGGAAGAGCCTGTCGAGATCATCATCATGCCGGAGTTTCAGCGCGGCGTATCCGTAGCCTATCTCGATCCTCCCGGCCCGCTTGACCGCGAGCAGGCTGCTTTTTACGCGGTCGCACCATTGCCGTCTGACTGGAACGAAGACCAGGTGCAGTCCTTTCTTCGCGAGTACAACCTGTACTCCATTCAGGACCTGACGATCCACGAAGGTGTGCCGGGACATTACCTGCAACTTGCCTTGAGCAACCGATACCCGTCGACACTACGTGCCGTGCTGTACTCGGGGCCGTTTGTCGAAGGCTGGGGCGTGTATGCCGAACAAATGATGATTTCCGAGGGCTACCTCGACAGCGATCCGTTGATGAAACTGATCAACCTGAAGTGGTATTTGCGCGCCGTCACCAATGCGATTATCGACTCCGCCATTCATGTGGACGGTATGACACGCGACGCGGCTATGCGCCTGATGGTCGAGGGCGGCTTCCAGGAAGAACGCGAGGCAGCCGGCAAGTGGGTACGCGCGCAACTCAGTTCCGCGCAATTATCGACCTATTTCGTCGGCTACCAGGAACACCTTGAAATGCGCGCCGCCGTCGAGAAAACCTGGGGTGACAAGTTCACGTTAAGGCGCTACCACGACCAGGCGCTGAGCTACGGTTCGCCCCCTGTCAAGTACGTGCGAGCCCTGATGCTGGACGAACCGATCCCCCGCTGACCGCAGGTTCTTCAGACGCAGGGGGCATATTCCAAAGCGGCATAAAGCCGGATGGCTTCGGCGCGGTTTAACTGCAACGAAAACCCTCGCGTTCGCATCTAAACCCCATGAACCTGACAGAACTGAGTACCCGGCAGTGGCCCTCGGTGGCCGTTGCTGTCGCGCTGGTCGCCTTGTTCGGGCTGACCTCGATCTCTTCCTTGCCGATTCAGCTGCTGCCCAATATCGAGGAGCCACAGATATCGGTCGCCAATTTCTGGCGCGCGGCGGCTCCCGAAGAGATGGAAGCGAACATCATCGAGCCCCAGGAAAATGTGTTGCGCAACACCCCGGGACTCACCGATATCAATTCCTTTATCGGGCGCGGTTCCGGGTTCGTGAATCTTAGCTTTGCGGTCGGTACCGATATGCAAACCGCAAAGCTCGATGTCATCAATAATCTGAACCAGGCCCCACCGCGCCCGGCCGATGCGATCGAACCGCAGGTCAGCGAGGGCGGCGGACCGCAGACACCGGGCGCCGCTTCGCTACTCGTGCGTGTTCTTCCCGGCAATCCGGATCGCGAGCTGGCCAATTACCAGAAGCTGATTGAAGACGAAGTCGAACCCAGGCTGGCGCGTATTCCCGGAGTCTCGCAGGTATTTCTGGTCGGCGAACAACCGCGCGAATTGCATATCACATTCGACTCCTACCGCGCTGCGGCGCTGGGTATTCAGGTCAACGACATCATCGCAACCGTGTCACGCGGCACGGATTCGTCCGGTGGCTTTGCCGATGTCGGTCGCCGCCAATACACCGTTCGCTTTGTCGGCCAGTTTGACCCCAATGAACTCAACCAGCAAATTGTCGGCTGGAGCAATGAAAGACCCATTTATCTGAGTGAAGTTGCCGACGTCGAAATCGTGCCACGCAAGCAAGACGGTTTTACGCTGCGCAATGGCTACCCATCCTACTACATCACCGTACAACGCGATTTCGATGCCAACACGGTCACGATACTCGACGAAATCAACAAGGTGATCGTCGAACTCAACGAGGGCCCGCTTGCTGCAGCCGGCCTGGCCATCGATCTGAGTTTCGATGCGTCGGTTCACATACGTCGTGCAATTTCACTGGTACAGGGCAATCTCGGACTCGGCCTGCTACTGGCTATCGCGGTGCTGTACTTTCTGATGCGCAGTCGCCGCGCAACGTTTCTCGTCACGGCGACCGTTCCATTGTCGATACTGGTTGCTTTTGTTGCGTTGCGGCTGTTCGACAAGTCACTGAACGTCATTTCGCTGGCCGGTCTCGCCTTTGCAGTCGGACTTGTCATGGACGCGGCGATCGTCACGCTTGAGAATATTGTTCGTGTCCGGCAGAGCGGCGCGAGCCTTAAGGAGGCCGTGCAGAGCGGCACTCAACAAATTACCGGCGCCCTGTTTGCATCGACGGTAACCAGCGTGGCGATCTTTGTACCGGTATTGTTCATGGAAGGCATGGAAGGCCAGCTCTTCCAGGACCTGGCACTGACGATTGCGGTCGCGGTATCGGCCTCATTCCTCATCGCGATCACCGTTCTTCCGGTCGCTGCCAGTTTCATGCTGAGGGATGAAGACAGCGACCCCTGCAAACACTGGTGGACAGCGATTTCCAATTTCGTCATGAAGCTGACTCGCACACCGGCGCGCTGCGGCGCCTGGATCGCCGGCATCCTCGGTGCCTCAATCCTTGCCGTGGTATTGCTGGTTCCGCAGGCCAACCTGTTGCCGCAGGCGCCGTCCGACTCATTGAATGCGTTTTTCAGCATGCCGCCCGGTGGCACTGTCGAAATGATGGAAAAGGAGATTGCCGGCACCATCGTCGAGCGACTCAAGCCCTACATGGATCATGAACAACAGCCTTATATTCGCGGCTACAACCTGTCGGCCTTCGGTACCTTTAATGCCTTGTTCATTTATCCACAGGACCCGGACCGCATTGAGGAAATGATCGACATCGTTCGAAACCAGGTATTGGTCGACCTGCCGGATACCCAGGCATTCGTGCAACGTTCGTCATTGCTGAATTTCGGTTTCAATGGCGGCGGCAGCATCAATGTCGATTTGCAGGGACCTGACATCAACGCACTCTCCGAACTTGCAGTGTCCGGCATGGGCATCATCAACGAGGCCATGCCGGGGGCGCAGGTTCGGCCGATACCCGGCCTTGCCATCGCCGAACCCGAATTGCAGCTGGTGCCAAACGACCGCCGCATTACGGCCGCGGGCCTCGACCGCGGCACCGTCGCCAACATTGTACGTGCCATGACGAGCGGCGCATTCGTTGGCGAATACTTTGACGGCAATGATCGGATGGACATGATTCTTCGCGGTCCGACCTGGAACTCCCCTGAAGAACTCGCGGCGATACCTATCGCCACACCGCTGGCGGGAATCCAGACCATCGGAGAACTTACCGAAATCCGGCGCACGGTTGGGCCGACCCAGCTCCGGCGAGTCAACGGCCAGCGTACACTGACGCTTTCTGTGACTCCGCCTGACGATATGACGGTCGAGGAAGCCCTGGACACGTTGCGCAATGTCGCCGGACCGGAGCTCGGCAAAATTCTTCCGGAAGGCGTCAGCGTCGCCTACAGCGGAACCGCCGATCGTCTCGAATCCGCGTTTTCCACGATGCAGGCGAACCTCGCAATTGCAGCCATTGTGTTGCTGATGATACTCGCGGCAATGTTCCGTTCTGTCTGGGACGCATTGCTGGTCATGTTGGCGATGCCGCTTGCAATTGCCGGCGGCGTCGTCGCGCTGCGGATTCTCAATTTATTCAGTCGCCAGCCAATGGACTTGCTAACCACCATCGGTTTTCTCATTTTGCTCGGGCTGGTTGTCAACAACGCAATACTTTTGGTGATGCAAACTCGCAGTGGCGAGAAAAGCGGACTCGACCGCCACGACGCAGTCGCGGATGCCGTACGCATCAGGGCGCGTCCCATTTATATGAGTACGCTGACCAGTATTTTCGGCATGCTGCCATTGATGCTGGTACCCGGTGTGGGCTCGCAAATTTATCGCGGCCTCGCCACCGTCATTATCGGCGGCATGTTTGTCAGCGCCCTGTTCACGCTTATCCTGATGCCAAGCATCCTTCGCCTTCCGCCTCTGTCAATAACCGGTCTGTTCCGAAAACGCCCGGTTCCAGGAAATGTAGCCGGAGCAACCGCCGATGTGTAGACCCACCCATACCCTGAATATTTCGCCGCTACTACTGCTCTCGCTCGTTGTTGCGCTGCCTGCATTCGCGCAGCAATCGGCGCCCGCCAGTGTCGTCCAGGTTGCCCATGTGTCACGGACCGAGCTTGCACCAACGGTGGCAGTACCTGGCACGGTGTTCAGCCGCAATGACCTGCAGGTCACGGCTGGTGTCGCCGGTCAGCTGATCGATGTCGCCGAACCCGGCACCTATGTCGAGAAAGGCCAATCGATCGCCCGAATCGACAGTCGCCCGCTGCTGCTGCAGCGCGCCGAGCAGGAAGCACTGCTGGAGCGTGCAGAGATTAACGTCAGGCAACTCGAGAGCCAATTGCGACGCCAGCGCGAACTCGGCGGATCGAATCTCGTATCCGAATTCGAAATTGAACAAACGGAAGCGAACCGGGATCTCGCTGTGAGCGACGCCAATATAACCCGCGTTCGAATCCGTCAGATCGATGATCAGATACAACGAGCCAATATTCGCGCTCCATTTGCGGGTGTCGTAATCAGTCGTATGCGAAACGCCGGAGAGGATGTTGCGCGTGGCGAGGTGCTGGGTCAGATGACAGACATTCAGAACATGGAAGTCCGTGCTTTCGTTCCGCTCAAGCACCTTCCGCGAACGACGGTCGGAGACACCATTGAGATATTCGCAGCCAACGCGAATTACTTCGGCCGCATTCGGGCCCTGGTGCCAACGGGCGATGTGCGCTCGCAGACGTTTGAGGCCCGGATCGACTTGCCAACGGGCGCGGCGGAAAACTGGACGGTTGGACAGCTCGTCAGTGTGGCGATTCCAATCAAACAAAGAGAATTATCGTTGACGGTGCCACGCGATGCACTGGTTCTCCGCAGTGAAGGCTCTTTTGTGTTCCGTATTAATAACGAAAACAAGGCAGAGCGAATAAAGGTCGAGATCGGCGACTCGTCAGGCACACTGGTTGCTGTTGCCGGTTCCCTGCTCGAAGGCGATCGAGTGGCCATTCGCGGAGCCGAGAACCTGCGCGAGGGCTCTGACGTCAAGGTCATGATATCTGCGCAAGGCGCGACGCCACAATCGTCGGCATCGGAAGGCTGACCCACAGCTTGCTTGTCGCGAGTCGCTTACCACCATCAATTTAGGCGTTTCCTGTTGCCAGACCACAACGAGGCGGTGCTGTCCGGCACTAGTACGCGGGAGGTGCGGATGTTACTTTAACGCCTTAAAAAAATGAGTACTGAGCGGGAGAGCTAGATGGCGGAATCAAAGGCGAACGCTGAAAAGGAAGCGTTGGAAGCCTGGTACAAGCCCTTGATGGATCAGGTTGTGAAGGAAATGATCAGGATCAAGGCAGTGACCGGCGTGGCCGTTCAAGCCAGCCCGGCCTGGATGGTTCCTAACGACATTCTCATCGCCAAAGTCTGGGGCATGGATAATGAAGCCGACTTCGTCTGGACCATTTCTGTCGACAAGTTAATTGCGGACTACGTCGCCGGGTCGCTGGCGAAATCGCCGCGAGAAGTAGCACGGCATTTTTCCCTCAAGTGGCAAATGGACGCTGACCGGATTGCCAGCCTGGAGACCGTGAAGGCCCCCGTTGCCAGTGCCGAGAACAGCATGCAGGCCTATTCGAAGAAACTGATTCAGTACGCCGAAACACTTTACGATCTGGCAGAACGTGACGATGCCTGGCAGGAATTGCAGCCGCTGGTTGATTGAGCCGATATGACGGCCGAAGAGCTGATAGACGATCCGGGATTCCTGGCGTACAAGTTCAATTTTGAAACAGAGAGCGTGGAATTCCTGCCCGTCGACCGCGACGAGCTACGCAAGGTCGCCAGCCTGAAGCGGGGGAATTTCGACTCCGACAAGACACTTCACGCGGTGCCACTCGCCGAAATTGCCGCGTTGCTGGAGTCCCGCGCGACTGATCCGAGGGGCGATGCTCCCCGGTTCATTTTTCATACAGCCTATTGTGCATCGACTTTTCTGTCGCGCTGCCTGGACGTCGACGGTGTCAGCGTCAGCTTGCGCGAGCCGCAGATTATCCTCGACGCCGCAAACGCGAAGCGACTTCAATGGCGTTCGCGTTCGACGCATCTAGACTTCTCTCATTTGCCGGACCTGGCTGTAAAGCTGTTGCGCAAGCACGCCACGGGATCCGAGAAGCTGGTGATCAAGCCCATCAACTGTGTCAACAACATTATTCCCGAACTGGTACGCGCGAGTGGTGCAAACAGGTCGCTGATGCTGTTCACTGATGCGCGGAACTTTGTACTGTCAGCGCTCAGAAAAGGCGAGGGCGGCAAACAAACCGTGCGCTCGATGTTTGACTTGCTGCGCTGTGACTTCCCTCACCTGGCCAACTTGCAACTGACACATACGATTCATATGACGGACCTGAGAGTCATCATGACCCTGTGGCGACTGCAGATCGAGCAGGCGAACGAGGCATTGCAAGGATTCTCCGCAAGCAATGCGATGGCGTCATTGTACGGTGAAAGTCTCATTCAACATCCCAGGGAAGCCCTTCGTGCGGTCAACGAGTATTTGCAGATGGGCCTTTCATCGCAACAAATTACTGACATCGTCGACAGCGACAGTCGTTTTATCGACGCGAAGAACGCAGACCAGCGATTCAGCCTGGAACAGCGCGAAAAACGTTATCAGACATTGGAAAGCTTCTACGGTGAAGACCTGGACGATGGGCTTCAGTGGCTGGTTCGGAATAATCCCGGAACCCGTCTGCGCCCTGAGCTGATTGGCGAATTGTTAAGCTGACCAGCTCTCGCTAATCCACCCGCAGCTCGTCCAGCATCGGTTGCAGGAATGCCTGGTACCGCTCCCAAAGTGCCACGGAGCTGCGATACATCGGTTGCCGCACCTGCGCAGCGCTCGCCGTCTTGACGACAGCCTCCGTTTTTTCAAACGCCAGGCATTTTTCCTCGAACGCGAGGTCGCAGGCTGACAGCAGCTTGCGAATTTCGAGGTCAGGATCAGCAGTCAGGTCTTCGTACCGAACATCGTAAATCCTGCCCGGCAACGTCGCATGCCAGTGCTGCATCAGATCACTGTACAGGTTGTAAAACTGCGCGATGGTCCTGAGATCGTATGCAAATCGATAATTGCCGGTTGTGAAGTTCTGCTTGAATATAGACAGGCATGTATCCCTGGCGTCCCTGACGCAATGAATAATTTTCGCGTTGGGCAGCGCGATGCTGATAATTCCGATCATCATCATGTTAAATGGCATTTTGTCTGTAACGCGATTGGCGTCACTGTTCAACAACGCGACCTGTTGAAGATAGGCTTTCCCGATCTCTTCGAAAATGCCCGGCGCGTAGGTATCCAGGTCCTGGTACTCGAAGTTGTTGGCCGCGCTGAGGAAATGACGGGTTCCCAACGCAAACAGCGTGTCGAGTTCACCCGCGCCGTAAACCTCGGAGTGACTGGCAATGATTTTTTCCACCAATGACGTTCCCGAACGCGGCATGCCAAGAATAAAAATCGGCCTGTTCGAACGTTCGCCGCTTACCTGCAGTTTGTTCAGTGCCTGCTGGTTGAAACATTCGATAATACTTCGGATGAGCAACCGGTCGCTTTCGATGTCGTAGTGGAATTCCGAACGCCTGAGATCATTGCCAGACTGCAGATAGCCAAACGCTTCGTTGAAATCACCCAGATCCTCGAATGCCTTCGCCAGGCCAAATGCAAGGTGTGTTTTCCCGTCCTTCGGAAGATTCGCTTTTTGATACAAACTGAGCATTTGACTGATATGCGGGTCGGATCGATCGCGGTACTTGTGAATCGCGGAATAGGTGAAGTGCGCCTGCGTATAGTCCGGCTGCTGCGCCATTACCTGTTGGTAAAGTTCCGATGCCCCAGGCAGATCGCCTTGTGATTTCAGAATATTGGCCAGCAGGTACTTCGCGACATGGAAGTATTCGTGTTCGGCCAGGATATTTCGGTAGGTCCTGGCCGCCCTGTCGAGATTACCCGCGAGCTGATAACTGTCCGCAAGATTCATCTGCGCCTCAAGAAAGCCCGGGTCAATCGCGAGCGCCTTTTTCCACAGTGAGTCCGCTTCGTCCCGACGCTCTGTCTGCGCGCATATCAGGGCGAGTCGGCAGAAGAGTTCAGGGGTCCGGATCTTGTCGGCAACCAAGGCACGGTAGCCGGCCTCCGCAACCGCAAGCTGACCGAGCGAATGTGCGTGTATGGCCTGTTGAAGCCTGGCCTTTTGCTGGCTGGATACCGGGGGCCGCAGCTTGACCGGCTTGCTGCGCTTCTTGCCCGCCGGTTGGCGTTTACTTGCCATCGCTAGCCACCCTCAGCTTTCAAGGGAACATCAATTCCCGGCGGCATCGTCGGCGTACCCTACCGCTTTTTTGAGCGGATCAAGAAAGGCTTCGTAGTTCTTCCAATGTTGCAATGCATCCGAGTACAGCGGTTGTCGCACCTGCTCTGAACTCGGCGTCGAAACCGCTCGCTCGTTCAGATGAAAACTGAGACACGCTTCTTCGAATTGCAGGTTGCAGTAACGAAGTATCGTCGAAACGGTCGCCGGTAAGTCTGCAACGAGATCCTCGTAGCTGACTGTCAGTATCTGGCCGGGCAGAACTGCATGCCAGTGATTCATAAGCTCGACATAGTCGTTGTAGTACTTTCCGATGGTCTCAAGGTTGTAGGAAAACAGGAAGCTCTCAGCAAAAAACTGCTTGTAAACACTCCAGCCGCTTGCCATTGGATTGCGACGGATGTCGATTATTCGCGCGTTGGGAAACAGGGTTTTTATCAGGCCGATGTGCTGAAAATTATGCGGTGCCTTGTCAATAAAGTGTGGCGCGTGCCGGCGGTATTGTGCTGCGAAATCGAGATATCGCCGCGCAAGTTCGCTGATCTGCTGCGCGTCCAGGTGGGCCACTATCTGTGGATAATGACGCTGCTCCGGCTGACCTGGGTCGCTCAAATCCCGGACAATGGAAACGATCTCGTCAAGCTCTTGTGTCGCGTCAACCTGGCTGTGACTGTCGAGGATTTGCTCAAGCAGCGTGGATCCACTACGTGGCAAGCCAACGATAAAGATCGGCTCATCCGTATCGTTTCCGGTCGCCTTGCGGTCAGAGAAGAACTCGTTGCTAAAGACTGAAATAAACTGGCCGTTCTGGCTCAAATAAGGCGATGGGCGGAGCGCCGCATACTCGCTGTTCGCGGCATCGTAGTACCTGAAGCTTTCGGCGTACTCCTTCGCATCTTCATGCGCCTTGCCCAGAGCAAACTGAATCAACACGCTGTTCAGCGGTTTGAGCTTCCCGCTTTTCTGCAGCGCAGCCATCGCCGCTATCTCGGCCTTTGAAAAGCGATAGGTTTTCAGGTCGGCGAGCTCCCAGTAAGCCTGACCCGATGTCGGATCGGCTTCAATCGCCTGTTGATAGCACTCTGTCGCGGCAGTCGAGTCACCCATCGTTTTCAGCAATTTACCCAATGCCAGCAGACGCAATGGTCGTTTGTCGTCAAGGGCAACAAGCGCCTGGTAAAGATCTATAGCTTCCTTGAACTTCCCAAGGTAGTAGAGTAGCTCTGCCTTCAGGTCGTACACTTCGATTCTTTCCGGGGCAAGCTCGATTAAACGCTCGCATTGTTCCAGTGCTTCCCGGTAGCGACGGCTGGCCATCAGGGAATAGGCATAGTCGAGTCCGAGGCCGGAATCACGTGGGCGCGTTGCAACGCAACGGGCAAGAGTTGATGTACTGAATTCGTAATGCCGGAACTGCCGCGCGATCCGTGACAAGAGCCGCAGTGTGCGAACTTCGTTCGGCACGAGCTGCAGCAACTGCCGGCACATGCCATCTGCTGCCTGGAAGTCTCCCTTCATAAACGCCTGTTCAGCCGCATGCAGCCGCGCGTTGAAGGTCTGGATCATTTTGAGCTGATTCAGCGCGTCCTGGCTTGCCGCCTGTTGCCCGTCCTGCTTGAGGTATTCACCCAGCAACTGCCAGCTCTCGACGATTTCGGGCCTGGCGGCCGTCACATCCGTCAATAATCGGATTGCCGCGTCATATTCCTCGCTGCGCGCAAGAATTCTTGCAAGCTCCACTTTCGCCTGCACCACATCCGGGTAGTGAGCGATCAATACTTCGAGCGCGTGTCTCGCCTCCTGCAATTCGTCGCAGAGCAAGTGGCAGCGTGCGAGAAGCAACAACTTGTTTGAATCAGGAGGATTTTCGTCTGATGCGCCGCCAAGTTCGCGTTTGACCTTGGTCACGTCTTCGGGCAACTGAGCCGCGAGGTGATTCAGCGACTTTATTTTAAGATGGGCTTCGAGCATGAATAACCTGTCAGAGACCTTGCTGCGTCTGTGGCTTGTCCAGCCGAATGAAGTCGATCCAGCCAGTAAAGATCATCTTCTCGTGTGATTCTGAAACAACACCTCGATGCATGTGAGTCATATCGGTCGGCCAGATTATCAGGTCTCCTTTGATGCACTCTGTCACCAGACCCTGGTGCGGGAATTCCGTGCCACCGTTCGGCGTATCGGTCAAATACAGCATCCAGACCAGGGCGCGATGAGCGTACTCGAGCGCATCCCTTTCGCAGTGGATTGCCGGGTAGCCACCGCCTGCGGGATACTTTTGAATATTCGAGACTTTCGAAAAGCCGACGGGGCCCATCCCGGTCGCGCCGGTGTCAAAGTAGTATTTGTCCAGATATTTGCTGACACACACCTCGAGTTGCTGAAAGAACGGTTCAAAGCTTCCATACAGTTTTACCGGGATGCTCATGTCCATCGAGTTTTTCATGCTCTTGTCGATGCGTGCGGTTTCGCCCAATCTGCCCGGTCGGGCAAGATGCTTGTTTATGTCATATAAACCAATGATTTTGTCGCAGACTTCCGGGTCAATCTTGTAAGTTTCGATGAACGTTTTTTGAGTCATGCGACGGCCTTTTCGGGGACGAAAAGTATACACCATGACCCGTAACCCGAATACACAAGCACACCGCTATCCGCCGATGGCAACTATTCGCCTTGATCGCAGTCTGAAGTTAATGAGCGCCATACATTCACTCTCAAGGCCGGCAATATGCACAGCAAGAAAAACTCATTTCTGCTACCGATAGTGTTTGCCTTGCTGTCAGCCTGTGCGGGCCCGGCAATTGTTCCTGACCACACTGCAATTTCGTCACAGGAACTTTTGCGTGCGATGCCGTTGACTGGGGATACCGACATCCCGGAACTGCGCGACATCGACGTACTTGCGGTGAATCGCGACATGCTGGAATTCCTGGATCAGCACGTCAACCGATATCATGGTCGCACATTGAAGTTGTACGAATTACTGCACGCGATTATCACAGACTATAGTTTCGGCCTGAAATATGACGAGACAACCAGAACCGCACAGGAAACGTTTGCAGCGCGTCAGGGTAACTGCCTGTCGTTCACCAACATGTTCGTGGCAATGGCCAGAGAAGTTGGAATCAATGCGACGTACCAGGAAATCGATATACCTCCAGACTGGTCTCACGAGGGCGACATTTACATGCTGACTCGCCACGTCAATGTCGTTGTCGACACGGGAGGAAAAAGCGTCAGGGAAGTCGATTTCAATATTGATGACTTCCAGAGTGGCTACAACCGGCAGGTTATCTCCGACGAGACGGCACTGGCACACTACTATTCCAACATCGGCGCCGAATTCTTGCAGCAAGCACAGCCGCTCGAAGCTTTGCGTTACTTTCGCAAGGCAGCGTCGATCGACGAAAACTTCGCGCCTGTGTGGAGCAATCTGGGCGCGTTGTATTCACGGGCAAAGCATTTCGACTACGCTGAAGCAGCCTACCTGCAGGCGCTGAGATTAGACCCGGGTGAGCTCGTTGCGATGAGCAACCTGGGCCAGCTGTACCAGTTCCAGGGAAAAACCGAGCTTGCCAACCGCTATTACACACAAAGCAATCAGCATCGCATGCAGAATCCCTACTATCGTTATCACCTGGCGCGCGAGGCATTTCTTGGCAGGAACTATGAGGCGGCAATCGAGCACCTGAAGTTTTCGCTGCGCAAGAAAGAAAGCGACGATACCTTCTACTTCCTGATGGGCCTAAGCTATCTCGGAAAAGGAGACGAGGTCGTCGCCCAGCGCTGGCTTAAAAGAGCCGAGGAAATTGCCGCCGATGATGAATTGAAACGCAGCTACCACAACAAGATAGAGCGCCTGTTCGAAACGGGCTAGTGTCCTGCCGGCACTCCGTCAGCCAAATTGCTCGAGACTTGCAGCAATGAGTTTCGACTCTGCAGCGAGATCATTGAGCCAGGTCATGGCTGCGCGAATCTCCTCCGAGTATGCCGACCGTGAATTTTCCAGGATGGCCGCGCGAGTATCAGCGTTGTATTCGTGCTCAGGCGCTTTCGAATAGGTGCGCAAGACATCGCTTTGCACCGCACTTTCTATTAGCCCCGCACTCGCAGTAATACCGAGAAAGCTCGCGGTCGCCGCCAGCGTTTCGGCAGGCTCAACGATTAAAGCTTCGAATTCAAGCGGCAGAATGTCGCCTGCGTGCGCTTCACGCGAGCACGTTGTACTGACTGCTTCGCTCAGCCAGCTCAGTGCGGCGAGCTGACCCGGGTTCAAGCGGTGCAGGCATAGCTCAATTCCGGTTGCGTGCTGCAGGCGTTGCAGCCTGATCTGCGCGAAGCCTTTCAGGTCCTGCAATGCATTCTCTCCGGCGAGCAAGGTTGCGATGTGCGTCTCGGGGCGGTTGTAGACAAACACGAATCGCGTCGCGGGAACAACGGAAGCAATGGCAGGCAACAGGTCGGTACAAATACTGGTCGCCTTGATGACGGTATGTTCCGCACCGCGGCTCCACATCTTGGACAGAACCTGCAGTCGCTCAAGCTGCGAATCGGGATCAAGGAACGAACGCCCCTCGCCTGCGTCCGCCATGTCCTGTGCCAGGATCCGCAGCGGCAACGGTTCTCGCAGGCTTTGCGTGCCGTCCAACAGCTGCAGCAATCGTGACAACAACGTGGAACCGCAGTGCCCGACATGAAAAATGAAGCTGACCGGATTTCCCGGCGGCGCGTTGTTGAAAATATCCGTGATCGGCTGCCAGGCGATCCATGTTCCCTTGGTAGTCGGTTGCAACACGCGCTGGTCGAGAAAGCTCGCTGCACGTATCTCGTCAGCACTCAATTCCACGAGTAACAGGTTGTCATTGATCAGGTTCAGGCTGTGCGGGAATATTTCGGCGCGTCCCGGCAAGTTGTCGGTCCAGCTAGCAAGCGAATTTGATGCATTCATACGTCGCCTTTCTCGTGTCAGTCGTGCGGGCGTTTCAGATGAAAATCTGATTGTACGTTGAGCAGGTATATAATTGACTTGAGTATGAAGAAAACTTAATTTTCTCTTCCCCGCACCGCAATCCACGAAGAAGCGACGAACATGATACTAGAGATCCACGACTTTCTGAGCCCTGCGGAACTCCAGCGCCTGCAGCAAATAGGCGCCGATTCGACCTTCCTCGACGGCCGCCTGAGCAATCCGCACAACAAGACGAAGAAGAACGAACAGATTGACCATTCGGCACCCGGATACCAGGAATCCAGTCAGCTGGTGGCAAACGCCCTGTTGCGCCATGAAGGCTTTCGCGATTTCGCAATGCCAAACAAGATCGCACCGCCACTGATGTGCAAGTACGAAGTTGGTATGGCCTACGGTGCGCATTCCGACGTCGCGCTGCTGCCGCTCAAGAAACTGCAAATGGTGCTGCGATCTGATATTTCGATCACCGTCTTCCTGAATGACCCGGCAAGCTACGATGGCGGCGAGCTGGTACTTCACCTGGAAAGCCGCAGGGTGCCCATCAAGCTGCCGGCCGGCGGCCTCGTTGCCTACCCGTCCACGCTGCTCCACGAAGTTGCCGAAGTTACGCGAGGTCAGCGCCTGGTGGCGATTACCTTTGTCGAAAGCCAGATCATTGACGAAAGACAGCGCCAGATGATCTACAGTCTCGGCGAGGTTTCGGCGCTGGAAGGTTTGACGATGAAGCCGGAGAACCGGCTCCGACTGGACCTCGTTCGCCAGAACCTGATTCGCATGTGGTCCTGAACGAGCGCCGACTAATTGCTCACGGGAAAAAATGTCTCGAGTACATCATCCAGCAACGGAGTCCAGTTTCGCCAGTTGTGTCCTTCCCGAACAACGATATAGGTCAGGTCATACCCTTTGCGTTCCAGCACGCGCCTGAATCGCTTGATCGATTCCAGGTTGTCGTTCTGCGTCCCCGCGCTAAGGAACATTTTCAGCGGCAGCGCGTCTGCCTTTTCGTAGGACCCGCGCACGATATCGACGTGATCGCTACCTGCCGGTGATTGCATGCCGATATTCGCAAAGAGATTCGTCAGCATCAGCCCGAAACACGCGCTATTCAGGCCACCGAACGAAATGCCGAGAATTGCACGGTCGTCACGCGACTGGCTGACCGGCTCATCCCGGCTGATCGTCGGCACGAGCTCGTCGGCGAAAAACGCCGCGAAATCGGCGTTGCACATGAACTGGGCATTGCGGCGATCGACTTCAAGCCTGTCGGGATTTCGACTGTCCAGGAATACCACGAGAACCGGTGCAACAGTCCCGGCGCCAATAACCTCGTCCAACACGGCCTTGAATCCGCCTTTTTCAAGGTACCTTTGCCCATCCGTAACATAAAGGCTTGGCAGCTTGTCATCCGCCGTCGTGCCGGCTGGCCGATAAACACGATACTGCAGGTCATAACCCAGGTGCATGCTGGATATTCTCTGGTTGTCGCCGAGCGTCCCTTCAGACGCAATCGATTGAGTCGCAGCAAACAGTACGACCGATGAAAGTACCAGGCGTGCTCGCTTCATGCTCTAACGCACTCGTTTCACACGAGTGGACTTACCGGTCTCGGCAACCAGGAAGTAGGAGCCAAGCATCCCCGATTTGATTTCCGCCTGAAAAGGCACCGGAAGATTCCAGCTACCCTTGCTGCTTTGCTTCCAGACACTGCCATCGGAGGTATGGAAAAAGTAAATGCCATTCGAGGCCTTCTGGATATCGACGATCGTGACCGTCAACTGGTCGATCGATATGACCGGTTCTGTTTTCCTGATGCCAAAGTTCTCTTTTTGCACTTGCTGCAATTGCTTCTGGCTGAATACCTTACCGTCAGCGATCGTGTCATAGCAGAGCAGGCGTTCGGCATCCGCCTTGATTTCCCGGCAGCCTTCGATATCGGTTATGGCAACAAACTCCTCGGCGTGGACTGCCTGTCCAAGGAACAGCGACGCCAGCACCGCCTGTAACAAACGATACGATGCCGGGAAAATTCGTCGTGCGACGGGATGATTCATGAAACCTATTCCTGAAATTGTGTCCAAATGATTTTCCCTAGGTGTCTTTTTTGCAATGTTAACGGGCACTGACCGACCGGGCCGACGAAGACTACCAAATCGATGCAACATGATCAGCAACATATTCGCAACAAGTCTATATAGCGCATAGGTATAATGTTGATTTTTATACATATTATGGGCACCGTCGCACACGGCGCCAATCGCTTTCCAGGGCCGCAATTGCTCCATTCGTGCAACAACTCTTGCTAAACTATGCGTTGCATTTTGTCATCGTTACCAAGGTGTACTCATGATCAAGAATAAAAACCCCCTTGCTCTCGTATGGTGTGGACTCCTGTTGGGGTTCAGCGCGGTTTACGCCGCTGAATCGAACGTTCCCGAACCTTTCCGCGGCTTTGACAACACCTCTACCTACAAAATCAGTTACGACGATCTGACCGCAGTATTGAAGGCCGTCGTTGTCGATGTGGGTCGGTCGAGCCGTGAAGTTGCCGGACAGGCCGAAGCCAAGACCGGGACGCGTACGCGCGCCAAGGTAAAACGCCTTACGGCCAACGAAGGCAACAAATTTTACTACGAAACATTCGAAGACAATGAAGCGAGTCGTCAGTATCTGCAAAAGATACAGGCGGAACTGGAGGCCTTGCCGACAGAAGCACCGCTCAAGTATTTTTCGCGTGACGAGCAGCTCGCCTACTGGCTGAATCTTTATAACGTTACGCTCTTGAATCAGATTATCGCGGAGTATCCGAAACGTGATTTGAAGAAGCTGTTTCGTTCCAAGGACTCTATCCTCGATAAGAAATTGCTCACGATTGCCGGCATTCCGCTAAGCCTCAACGACATCCAGTTCACGATTCTTAAAGAAAACTATGACAACAACCCACTGGTGCTTTACGGCCTGTACCAGGGTTATGTCGGTGGCCCGGATATTCGCAAAACCGCCTATACCAGCGCCGACGTCTATTTCGCACTGGAGAACAATGCACGGGATTTCATAAACTCGAATCGCGGAACCTTTAGCAGGGACGTGAGGACATTTCGCGTTTCAAGCTTCTACGACCGCAATCGGGCGTTTTTCCCGAACTTCGAGGCCGACCTGACGGCACATCTGATGAGCTACCTGGAGGGCAGCGAACGTCGTGAACTGCAGGCCGCAAGTTCGCTGAAACCGGACATTCATGATTGGACGGTCACCGACATGGGCGGTACTCATCGGGACACGGGTGGCAGCCTGGCCGACAGCCGTGCGGCCTTGTTGGGTTCAATGCAAAGCACCACGCCGGACCCGAACAACCCGGGACAGCTTTTGGGCGCAACGGTTGGCTCCGGTTCAAGTTACGCCGCAGCAAAAGGACAAAAGCTGACGCGATATGATCCAGAGCTACTTATCAAACTGCAGACCATTAATGAAAATCGCATGAACGAGAACCAGCGCAATGCGAATGTCACAATCGAAGAGCTGGAGGACGAGGCGGGTGAGTCGAACACGGCACCCGCAACCGAGAGCGACGACGACAACTAGGCCTGCAGCAAGGCAATTCGGGGGAGCAAAATATGAAAAATCTCTATTCATCGGCAATGCTGATCGGTCTCGCAATGCTGACCGGCAGTGCAACGGCTGTTGCCGCCGAGTCGAAGGTACCTGAACCCTTCCGCGGCTTCGACAACGCCTCCAGCTATTCGATCAACTATGACGACCTCACCGGCGTGCTGAAGGCCGTGGTCGTCGATGTGGGTCGATCGACCCGGGAAATTGCCGCGCCAGCGCAAACCAAGACCGGGACGCGTACGCGCGCCAAGGTGAAGCGCCTGACGGCCAATGAGGGCAACAAGTTTTACTACGAAACGTTCAAAGATAGCGAAGAAAGCGCTGAGTACTTGCGCGGCATCCAGGAAAACCTCGCACAACTGCCTTCCCAGGCGCCACTTAGTTATTTCTCGCGCGACGAGCAACTGGCCTACTGGCTCAATCTTTATAATGTCACGTTGTTGAACGAAATCATTGCGGTGTACCCGAAGCGCGACTTAAAGAAACTGTTTCGTGGCAAAAATTCGATTCTCGACAAGAAACTACTCACGGTTGCGGACATTCCGCTGAGTCTGAACGACATCCAGTTTACGATCCTGAAAGAGAACTACGACAACAGCCCACTGGTACTGTACGGCCTGTACCAGGGCTATGTCGGTGGCCCGGACATTCGCAAGACCGCCTACACCGGCGCTGACGTTTATTACGCACTGGAAAACAACGCCCGGGATTTCATCAATTCCAATCGCGGCACGTTTAGCAGGGACGAGAGAACCTTTCGTGTCTCGAGCTTTTACGACCGCAACCGCGCATTTTTCCCGAATTTCGAGGCCGATCTGACCGCGCACCTGATGATGTACCTTGAAGGCTACGAGCGAAATGAGCTGCAGGCGGCGAGTTCTCTTAAGCCGGATATTGATGACTGGACTGTCACCGACATGGGCGGTACGCACCGGCAGATTGGCGGCAGCCTGGCGGACAGCCGCGCAGCGTTGCTGGATTCGGTCAAAGGCACCACCCCGGCGGATGGTGGTGGCGTCATGGCGGCGGCGGCTGGCTACGGCTCGTCGTCGATGGCGGCAAAGGGCAAACCAATCAGCCGTCTCGACCCTGAGTTGCTCGAGAAGTTGGTCAAGATCGACGAGAACCGCATGAACGAAAACCAGCGAAATGCCAGCGTCACGATTGAGGATATGGAAGGCGAAGAAGAATAGACTATATAATTCAGCCGCTTAAACTGCTCATGGAACTCTGCGTACCGATCTGCATCTAAATTCTGAGTACAAAGAGCCACTCGCCGGCTTGGCGCTCGAAAACGGCGAGCAATGTGTCGGGGGAGTACGCATTATGAAGCAGGTCAGACCAGCTGTTTTTGTCCTTTTTGGGTTTCTTACCACGCCAGCCATCGCCAACGAGCCAGTCGTTCCAGAACCCTTTCGCGGTTTCGACAACGCATCCGGCTACATGATCAACTACGACGATCTGACGGATTTGCTCAGTACGGTTGTCGCCGACACCGGCCTCTCCGATCGGGAGATAGCCAAGCTCCCCAAGCCCAAGACCGGCACCCGGATGAAACCCAAGGTGCAACGGCTGACCGCCGACGAGGGTAACCGCTTCCTGTACGAAGCCTTCAAGGACAACGAGGCCAGTCAGCAGTACCTGCGCGACATCCAGGAGAGCCTGGAAAAAGTCCCGGACGACATACCGCTGGAGGAATTTTCACGCGAGGAACAACTCGCCTACTGGCTGAATCTCTACAACGTCACAGTCCTCAATGAAATAATCTCGGTCTACCCGAAGCGCAACCTGAAGAAGCTGTTCCAGGGTAAGAACTCAATCCTGTCGCAAAAGCTCCTCACGGTTTCAGGCATTCCGCTAAGTCTCGACGATATTCAATTTACGATATTGAAACAAAATTACGACAGCAACCCGCTGATTCTATACGGTCTCTACCAGGGCTATGTCGGCAGCCCAAATATTCGCAAGACGGCTTATACAGGATCGGACGTTTACTACGGACTCGAGGAAAACGCTTACGAGTTCATCAATTCGAATCGTGGCACTTTTATTCGAAGTGACGACGATACCTTCCGCGTTTCGAGTTTCTATGATCGAAACCGGGCGTTCTTTCCCGAGTTTGAACCGCAGTTGACCGAGCATTTGCTCGAACACCTGGCGGAAGGGACAGAGCGAAACAAAATACAAACCATAACCGCGCTGGAACCTGACATCGATGACTGGACGGTTACCGATCTCGGTTATGGCCGACACGAAATCGCAGGAAGTTTCGCCTACAACCAGGCTGCGATGCTGGACGCCTACCAGGGGCCGCGCCGACGAGACGGTGGTATCCTGGTTGCTTCCGTCGAGGTCAAACGCGCGAAGAAAAAGGTCGAAGAGGAAGAGGACGACGTGACGCTTGAAGATCTTGAGGAATATCCGCTTGGGCAGGGTGCGCGCCCCGAGGACATCACGAGCGGCGAAATTTCCGAGCTTCCGGACACGGCAAAATAGCAGCCAGCGTTTGGCCTAGTCGCCCAGATCAGGACCGAAAGCGTCGATGAACTGCTGCCGGTAGTTCTTCCAGCGGCCGACCGAATTCGCATGCAGCGGCTCACGGACCTGCCAGACACTGGCTGTTCGAACACTGTTTCTGAGCTCGTGAAACGCGAGACAGCGTTCGTCCCAGTCTTCGCCCAGCCATTCCAGCAACTCGGGCACGGTTTGCCTCGGCTCCTGCACCAGGTCCTCATAATGTATTCGTTTGAGATCGGCGCCGAGTAACGACGCCCAGTAATCAATCAGGCTGGCCTGAAGCCCGATGTAATGCCGGATGTTCGCGAGCCTCGTTGCATAAGCCTGACTTGGCCCCAGTCGAACGGAGTAGACAGATGTCGCGATGTCGCGCCAGTCGCGCTCGGTGATTACGAATTTGGCTGTCGGCAGTACCGCTTTGATCAGCCCGATATACAGGAAATTGTCGGGGCGCTTATCCGTCGGCCTCGCACCTTCGCCGAATAATCCCTTGACATGATCTTCGTGCAGCCGTCGCCAGGCGGCGAGCTTTGCGGGCTCAATGCCATCCAGGCCGTCCGGATACTCCGGAAACTCCCTTGCGATCAGCCGCGGAAAAAACTCACTTTCCCCGCCGGCGACGAATCGGGGATGCGATGCAAGTATTTGCTCGAGCAGCGTCGAACCACTTCGAAACATGCCGCAAATAAAGACGGGTGCATCGGCAGGGTTGTCGACGCGCTCGGACAATCCGCTGTAACCCGCCGAAGCAATGCGCTCGAAACGGCTTTCAACGAGCTTCGGGTCGTAGGCAGGTCCCGCTTCTTCATCGAACTTGTTGCCCTTTGAAAAGTGCGCCCAAGCGGCATCGAATTCATCGAGTTGCTCGTATGCCTTGCCCAACGCGAATTGGATGTCAGCGCCAGCGCCGCTCTCACCGGCCGCGACGAGCCTCGTAAGCAAAGGATCGTCCTGCCGCGTAAATACCTGCGTATCGGCCAGTCGTGCCAGCGCCGCCTCATTGCCGGCATCATATTGCAGACATCGCTCAAAATTCTGCCTGGCCTCGTCGCGCCGACCGAGCTGTTCGTAAAGATTGCCCAGATTGTAGTACGCACTGGCGTACTCCGGATTGAGCCCCAGCGCCGCCTCCAGGTGCGACCTTGCTTTGTCGGCGGCCTGCAAATGATCCATGTAGAGGTTGGCTATATTGAGATGCACCTCTTCGGGTGCATCGATCCCGAGTTTCAGCGTTTGCTCATATTGGCGTATTGCGGCGGCGAACTGGCCATCTTTAGCCAGATTGTAAGCGTAGTTGAAACAGGCATTGGCGGAACCGGGCTGCGTCGCAAGGTAGGTCTTGTAGGCTTTCAGCAGGTGGCCCAGCGGGTAGCGCTTTTGTCGCATGTAAGCTGCGACCCGGTCGATCGCGGACAGATCTTTTTTGACATGAATCAGGAGTTGCCGCAGCTCTTCCAGCGCGCCGACGTAGTCATTCAGGCTTTCCAGCGTTCGTATCTGTAGCCAGCGGGCATCGACGCTGTTCGGGTGTTTCTCGAGGATCTGTGACAACAGTGCCGTGGCCTCATCAAACCTTTGTTGTCTGATGGCACTTACGGCCTGCTGCATGTCAGCTTGTATCGTCATTGCTGCAAGAATGTTGCCTCGTTTGGCGCCTGCGGAAAACCACTTTTTGTCGCCCAAAAAGAAAGCGGGCCAAAAGGCCCGCTTTCTGTACCACTTGTTTCAGTGTTGCTTAGAAACGTACGGTTGCTTTGGCGTAGATGAAACGACCCAATGTGTCGTAGAAGCCTGCAATCGTGTTGGCGTTGGTCGTCAGAGTACCACCAACCATCGGCGGCTCTTCGTCCAGAACGTTGTTGATACCGAAGGTGATGTCATGGTTATCCATGAACTGGAATACACCGTTCAGATCGAAGTAGCTCTGAGACTTGGACATTTCCGCCTGGGCGATTGTGTCGGTAGAACCGTCATAATCAACGCCCTGGAAGTAACGCCATCTGCCTTCCACGCTCCAGGTCTCGTTGGAGTCATAGTGCACAGAAACCGTGTGACGCCATTCCGGAGACGGGTAGCAACGTGTGCTGATAAGGCCAACACAATCGTAGGCAGAGCCAGGATCTGCCGGCAACGGCGTCGTTTCCTTGGTGAGCATGTACGTACCGATCAGGTCGGTTGTCCATGTGCCACCCCAGCCTTCAATTGCCCAGCTCGCCGCGACGTCAACACCTTCCCACTTGTTGGAACCGAGGTTGATCGTCGTGTCGAATACGTAACCCTGGGTACCCTGCCAGAGACTGCCACCTGCGTTACGAACAACCTGGTTACACAGAATGCCGTACAGGCCGCATTGTTCAAGAATCGTCGTGGCACCAATGTTGTTGATGGTGTCCGTGATCTCGATATTCCAGTAGTCGAACGACATTGTCAGCGTGTCCATTGGATCGATGACGAAACCAATCGTTGTCGTATCAGCTTCTTCCGGCTGCAGGTTCGGGTTACCACCGAAGATGCCGTTGTACTGACCGGCAGGACTTGCGGTGATGGTGCCGTACTGTGCAGCAGAAACACCCAGGTTGGCACACTGTGCCGCCGTGTAGGTCGGTGTTGCACCGGCACAGGGGTCACTGCCACTCCAGAGGCCGAGAGCCTGCGTTGAGAACAGCTCGGACACGTTCGGAGCACGTACCGCACGGTTGAAGCCGGCGCGTACGCGAACCAGGTCAACTGGCTGCCAGTCGAGGCCCGCACGGTAGGTACTGGCGCCGCCGCTGGTGTTGTAGTCCGAGTAGCGGTAGGCGAGGTCCATCGTCAGGTTCTCAGCGCCTGGCTTGCCGGACAGCAGCGGGATGTTGGCTTCTGTGAAGACTTCCGCGGTCGTGTAACCACCGTCAACGCTCGGTGTCGGTCCACCCTGGCCAAGCAGTGAGCCTTGGGCGAAGACAGAATCCGAAACGCGCTGGTAGTTCTCGTCACGATGTTCGAAACCGGCAACAATCAGGATCGAGTCATCGGCACCCGGGAAGCTAAAGCCGGTATCGCCCGTTACGAACACGTTGACGAGTTCGGTAGAGGTCTTGCCGGTCGCAACCGCCGTACCCGTCAGGCCGGCGGCCATTGCTGGCGTTACGCCCTGGTAGGTGAAGACTTCGTAAGGGATACAACCCGGGGTTGCGGCACAAGCGGCACCATCAACGGCAACTCGCACTGGCGGTGCGAAAAAGTCGTTGACGTAAGCGAGGCTTGATGCGGTCGATCCGTACAGGAACGATGCATCGTAATCCCAGTTATCGTTGATGGCGCCCTTGACACCGGCGACGACGCGGTAGCCGTCATGCTCGAAGTTACTGGCACGAGGACCGCCTTCGACGTTTCGCTTACCGATGTAGATGCCGTATTCATTGGCACCCGGGAACAGCGTGTTCAGCGAATCCTGGAATGCCTGCGGCCAAACGCTATTGCCAGCCGGCAGGAAGTATTCTTCAGCGAAGAAGGTACCGGACTCAGCGATCTGGCCTTCCGTGCGATCCGTTGCGAAGGTGGCTTCGGCGTAAACAATCGCGTTCTCGTTCATTTCGTAGTCGATGAACGTACCGAATGACCAGCGCTCGTCAGGACGCATGAAGTGGTTGATCGGCGCATAATTGTAAACGTTGCTGCCGTCGTATGGAGCGAGCGAGCCGTCCGGCTGCAGCGACAGGAATTGTGACTGGCTGTAGTCAGATACGCCGTTCACCGACGGTGAGATGAAGAAGTTTGGAACAATCGCGTTTGCCGAACCGCCGCAAGACGTTGAACTGTTGCTCAATGCGCAGCTTGAGTAGTCACGCGAAGCCTGCAGCAACTCTTCGTTGTCGCGCCAGGTCAGGTAAGCCGTTGCGTTACCGCGACCATCAGCAAAGTCGCTACCGATGACCAGGTCGATGTTGTAGGTCTGTCCGTCAAGACCCGAGCTTCCTGTGGGGTACTCGAAGTTACGAGCATCCATCAGCGGTGTCAGGTACTTGTTGTCATTATCGTGCTGGTAACCACTGGCACCAATGCTGAGTTCAACACCGTCCATACGACGCATGATGAAGTTGACAACGCCGGATACGGCGTCAGCACCGTAGGTCGCGGATGCGCCACCGGTCAGTACTTCGATACGTTCAACCATCGCGGCAGGAATCTGGTTGACGTCGACAGAGTTTGTCGAAACGCCACCCGGCTGCATGCGACGACCGTTCATCAGCACCAGGGTGCGGTTAGCACCGAGTCCGCGCAGATCGATTGTCGCAGTACCCGTAATACCATTGGCGTCGAATGAATGCTGTGCCGTCTCAACGGAAGGCAGGCTGTTCAGCAGATCTTCCACTCGCGTCAAACCGAGCTGGGCGATGTCTTCTGTTCCCATTACCGTCACGGGGCTGGTACGACCAAAGCCGTCTTCAGTCACGATACGTGAACCGGTGGTTACGATTTCCTCTATGGGTGCGGCACCATCTTCAGCGTCCTGCGCGACAGCACTGCCGAGTACGCCGAACGACGACACTCCGAGCGCTGCGGCAACCGCTGATGCCAAAGGCTTACGATTAAACATGTTTATCCCCTAAATAAGTTTGGAATCTTTCGATCCCGAAAATCTATCCCGGACGCTTGATCGCTTCGCAATTACGCCACGTAGCAAAAAAGCCTCAGATAGGATTGCGACGATGCTAGCGCAACACGCAGGAAAGCTCAACAGAATGTGACCAATTTGACACATGCTTTTGCTTATATACAAAAATCGTTTACTAAACATCTACTTACGATGTTGCTTTTTAGCAAATGCCGGGTACCGTAGCGATAGTGCCTCGATTTCCGGTATTTCTGTTGCATTAATGAAACGAAGACTGGCCGTCATAGTTAGGTGGCGACCGGCCCGGACGTCGCTAAAGTCCTCGGCATCGGCCGGTTTCGTGTAAATTCAC
Source organism: uncultured bacterium (assembly GCA_963976365.1). Taxonomy (GTDB): domain Bacteria; phylum Pseudomonadota; class Gammaproteobacteria; order Steroidobacterales; family Woeseiaceae; genus UBA1847. The sequence continues at coordinate 181,633 of CAXBKH010000003.1, forward strand.
GCCATGCCATTTAGCCCCCGCACGACCCGACAGCTGATCCGGATTCTGATCAGTGCCGCCGTGCTCTCCCTGTTTGCGACCCATATCACGAGCAGCCCGCGCTTCGAAGTTATCGACCGGATGGAAAACTACCTGTACGACGTTCGTGTTCGCCTGACCATGCCCGGTGGCGTTGACGATCGTATCGTTATTGTCGATATCGATGAGGCGAGCCAGCTGCAATTGGGACAGTGGCCCTGGGAGCGGACAACGCTCGCGACAATTGTCGATCGACTCTTCGATGACTATCGTATTCGGGTCCTCGGCTTCGATGTCCTGTTCGCCGAGGCTGGCCGCAGTGGCGGCAATGACACATTCGCGGAGTCGTTTATTGCTCGAGACGTTATAACGGGCTTCGTCTTCAAAGACTCGATTGCAGCCAGTGAGCCGGAGTTCACCGGTAGCCTGCCGCCGCCGATCATACCGAAGGAGGATCTGACCGGGTTTTCCGTGCCATTTGTAGAGGCCAGAGGTTTTACCGGTAGCCTCGACGCCCTGCAGCAAAATGCGGCCGGTGGCGGCTTTTTCGACTCACCGCTGATCGACTCGGACGGCGTTTTTCGACGCGCACCACTCGTGCAACGCTACCGTGGTGACCTGTACCCGTCACTCGCGCTGGCGGTCGTCCACGTCCTTGAAGGCGCTCCGGCGGTCGGTTTCATTTTCGCCAACGACAGTCGACGAGGCATTGACCTCGACGCATTTCACCTCGGCGATCGTGACATACCGGTTAACGAACAATCGGCGGTCTTTATCCCGTATCGCGGACCCCAGGAGAGTTTTCGCTACATCCCGGCGAAGGACATTATCAATCAGACCATCGCTGTCGACGCGTTAGAGGACAAGATTGTACTCATCGGCGCAAGTGCCGCTGGATTGCTCGACCTGCGCTCAACACCGGTTGGTCAACGCTACATCGGGGTCGAAGTGCATGCCAATCTTGTTGCCGGCCTGCTCGACGGCAGCATTCGCAAGCAACCTGCCTGGTCGGTTGGCTTCGAGCTGGTCCTGCTGATTCTCGTCGGCGCCCTGATCGCGTTGTTATTGCCCCGGCTGTCGCCACTTAACACGTTGTTGTTCGTTTCGGCGATTCTCGCCGTGGCCATGGCAGGTAACCTCTGGCTCTGGCGCTCATTCAACCTGGTCATCCCGATAGCGCCGCTGTTCGGTTACACGCTCGTCTGCGGGCTTTTGCAGATCACCTACGGTTTTTTCATCGAGCAACGGAACAAGCGGCACCTGTCGCAGATTTTCGGCCAGTACATTCCGCCCAGCGTTGTCGAAGAAATTGACGCGAGCGGAGCCGAGGTCTCGCTGCAGGGCGAGACGCGTAACATGAGCGTGCTGTTCTCGGATGTTCGCGGCTTTACAACGATCTCCGAAGGTCTCGATGCCCGCGAACTCACACAAATGATGAATGAATTCCTGACGCCATTTACCCGCGTCATCCAGCAACACCGCGGTACCATCGACAAATACATGGGCGACTGCGTCATGGCGTTCTGGGGCGCGCCCCTGCCCGACGAGAATCATGCACGCAATGCGCTGCTCGCCGCCTTTGGCATGATCGACGCCGTACACGCGCTCGATGAGGCCTTTGAAGCCAAGGGCTGGCCTCGCGTTCGCGTCGGCGTGGGTATTGCGACCGGCGATATGAACGTCGGCAACATGGGCTCGGAATTTCGTGTCGCTTACACCGTGATGGGCGACACCGTGAATCTCGGCAGCCGACTTGAAGGCCTCACCAAGCAGTACGGCGTGGACATCATTGTCAGTGCCAATACAGCCGCGGTCATTGACGATTTCGCATTTCGCGAGCTCGACCTTGTGCGCGTCAAGGGCAAGCAGGAACCTGTCGCAATATTTGAGCCTGTCGGAATGCGGGCAGAGCTCGGTGCCGAGGCGATTGCCAAACTGGCAGATTATGCAAAAGCGCTCGATCTTTACCGGAATCGTGACTGGGATGCTGCTCAGGCACTGTTCAAAAAATTGACAGAACGCGGTGGCGACCTTCTATATAATGTGTACCTCGATCGGATAGAGCGCTTCAGACAGGAGCCACCGGCAGCGCATTGGGACGGGGTGTTCGACCACCAGAGCAAATAGCTCCGCCGCGGGCTCTGCTCGTTCGGCTTCAGGGGATAAATCAAATAACAATGATGCCTTTAGCTAAAACCCTGGCAGGCGCCAGGCTGTTACTTTTGATGTCACTGCTCACAGGCACCGGTTTCGCCTTCGCGGACGATACGCTACAGGTCGCAAGCAGCGCGGATACCCAGCGCTTCCTGGCGCGTGCCGAGGATTTGCTGACGCTCGGCGAAACCGCCGCGGCCTATCAACTGCTCAGCGAGAAGGAATCCGAACTCGCCGGCAACCCCTTCTTCGACTACCTGCTCGGTGTCGCCGCGCTGGATTCAGGCCGTACCAGCGACGCTATCTTCAGTTTGCGACGTGCGCTCATCGTCGCGCCAGGCTTTTCCGGCGCTCGCATGGAACTGGCGAGGGCATATTTTGAGTCTGGCAATATGGCCCAGGCCCGCCCCCTGTTCGTGCGCTTGCTGGACGAACAACCTCCCGCCGCCGTTCGGGCCGTCATCGACAACTACATCGCGTCGATCGATGCATCACCCGCTGCGCCGAAAAGCAGCCTTCGATTCCATTACGATATCGCGACAGGCTACGACACGAATGCCAACGGCTCGACAGACAGCCAGCAGTTCCTGGGATTCATGCTGAGCCCGAACAACGTTGAAGCGGACTCGTCCTTCGCAGAAGTCGGTGGCAGTTTTTCCTGGAGCAAACCCCGCAGCACTCGTGTCGCCTGGTATACCAGCGGTCGGCTTGCCTATCGGCACAACCCGGATGCCGACTTCGTCGACTCCGCGCTTGTCAGTGCTGCAGGTGGGATGAGCTGGCAACGCGGGAAATTTTTCGGCCGCGCCGGCCTCGACGCCTACTGGTCAGCCCGCGACGGCAATGCCAACCAGAACCAGGTCGGTCTGGATACCTTGTTTGGCCGGCGGCTTGGCGGCCAATGGGACCTGAGTCTTGGCGTTCGCGGCGGTGCCCTTCGTTACGACGACAACATCGACATCATGGACGTCAATCGCGTGATGTTCACCGGCCGACTGGGCCGCGCTTTTTCTTCCGGCGGCAGCTTCGGATTTGAACTCGTCGGCGGCAACGATTCGGAGCGGCGCAGCAATTCGCCTTACGGCAACTCCAAACTCGGCGGCCGCATCACATTGTATGCGCCTGTCGGCAACGACCGGATGCTGTACTTTTCGAGCGGCAGCCTGACCAGCGATTACGATGGCCTGTTCTTCGGTACACCGCGCGAGGACACACAGGTATCAACCCTGATTCAGATTGAATTCAGAAATGTCCTCAAGGATGGCCTGTCACTAACACCGCGACTGCGCCACATCGACAACGACTCGGATGTCGCACTTTACGACTATGACCGACTGGAAATAAGCCTCAACCTCCGCTGGACACCACAATGATTTTTCTCGAGAAACGACACGCTCTGCTGATGCTGACTTTGTGCTCGATGATGAACCCGGGCCTCGCGGCTGCAGCCGATGCCGGGTCCGTATTGTTCGTCAAGGGAACCGTCACTGCCGAACGCGCGCCGGCGGTCAGTCTGACCCGGGGTGACACCGTGCTGGACGACGACACCGTTGCAACCGGCGACGCATCGCGCGCTCAGCTGTTGATGATCGACGGCGCGAAAATTGCGATTCGACCCAACAGTATTCTGCGCATCGACGAGTACGCTTACGAAGAGTCCGCAGCGACTGTTGTCTCACAATCGGACAACAAGAGCGTCCTGTCACTGGTCAAGGGCGGGTTCCGCACGATCACCGGTGCCGTTGGCAAGGAAGATCGTTCGGATTACGAGGTGCGGACACCGGTCGGCGTGCTGGGCATTCGGGGCACCAATTTTGCCGTGCTGCTGTGTGGCGGTGACTGCAACACAGCACCCAACGTCGCGGCTGGCCAGCCTATTGAGGATGGCCTCTATATTGCAGTTACCGACGGTGCCATCGTGTTTCGTGCACAGGGTGGCGAGATTGTCGTCAGTGCCGGCGAGTTTGCGTTTATTCCGATGGCAACGCGAGTACCGGAACCGCTGGACGAACCGCCGGCCTTGCTCATCGACGATGAGTTGCAGCTGGACGCCGACGGCAGTACCAACCTGTCCGGATTCGACAGCAAGCTGGGCACCCGTCGCAGCCCGGATACCAACAAGCCCGGCGGACAAAGCACTACGCCCGAGGATGGAAGTTCTGGCGAGGCGCCGCGGCAACCGGTGATCGGCACCGACGCCGACGGGTCGCAAATTGACATCACGCCGGGTACGACGCCGCAACAACGCATCGGTCGCTTGATCAGTTTTGCGACCGGGCCCTTTGGCGGCGCCAGCACACACAGTGGCACTCAATTCAATGAACCTGCCGAGCTTCAGCTTGACGCCTCCAACAACGTGCTCGGTTTCAGCGGCCCGTATCCGGCCCAGGCGGCGCCGCTGACGGCAACCGTTGACATTGGCACGTCGGCGAATGTCGAGACCGGCTTTGATTCGATAACGGTTCTTCGCTGGGGTCGGTGGTCGGGTGGTATCGCAACCGCGAGCGTTCCCGGCAATACCGGCGACGACAGCGTGGACCTCAGCAGCCAGAGCCTTCACTGGATCAGCGGACCTGACCAGGCAGCACCGGCAATGCCGATCACCGGCGTTGCCAATTACACGCTGCTTGGCGGCACATCACCGACCGACAATCTCGGCAATACCGGCGTCCTGGGCAGCGCAAGCTTCAGCGCCGACTTTACCAACCTTCGCGTTGACAGCACGCTGGTCATCGATATCGCGGGTATGAACTGGATGGCAAGTGGCACCGGAAATCTGGGTTCGGTCGCCGGACTACCACCGCACCTGTTCTTCGGTAATTACGGCAGCGTCAGCATTGACGGCGTTGCCGCCGGCACAGGGCAGTTCACCGGCTTCTTCAGCGAACCTGGCACCACGTCCGACCCGGCAATCCCCGGAGGGGTCGGGCTGACCTACAGCCTGCAGGACGGGCAAGGTGCGATTACGGTTTCCGGTGCGGCTGCATTCGGGAATCCGTGAAGTTAGAGCTCGTCATCGTCGGTGCCGGGCCGGCGGGATTGAGCGCCGCGGCCCACGCCGGGAAGCTGGGGCTGAAATACCTGCTTTTGGAAGGTAGCGCAGCCCCCGCCAATACCATCCAGCGCTACCAGAAGGGCAAACACGTCATGGCGGAACCTGCCGTTGTGCCCTTGCGTAGCGACCTCAGGTTCGCGGCCGGAACGCGCGAAGCTATTCTCGACAGCTGGGAAAGCGGCCTTGGCGACCTCGGTGTCGAGGTCCGGTATAACGCCGAGGTCGTCGCCATTCGCGGCGAGCGACCCGACTTCATTTTAACGCTCGCGGACGGCGAAAGCCTGACGGCCGAAAACGTCATCTTGTCGATCGGACTGCAGGGCAACCCACGCAAAATCGGCGTCGACGGTGAGACGGACCGCAGTGTGCAGTACACGCTCGACGATCCTGACGAATATCGCGGCGAAACCATCGCCGTCGTCGGTGCGGGCGATGCTGCAATTGAGAACGCAGTTGCACTGGCGCGCCACAACACGGTCATCATCATTAACCGCCGCGATGAGTTCGCACGCGCCAAAGACGGCAATCTCACCCTGATAACCCGCGCGATCGAGGACCAGACGATCAGCTGCTTTTACAATACCGGCGTCGCATCGATTGAACCTTCGACTGCAATCAACCTGAATACCGAAACCGGCGAAACGCGCGTCCCCTGCGACCGCATCATCGCGCGAATTGGCGCGATTCCGCCGCGAAAGTTTGTGGAATCGACGGGAATCCGATTCCCGAGCGACGACCCAACGACCTTGCCGGAACTGAGCGGCAAGTACGAATCCAATGTGCCCGGCCTTTATGTCATCGGAGCGCTGGGCGGCTACCCGCTGATCAAGCAGGCAATGAACCAGGGATACGAGGTTGTCGAGTTCATCAAGGGCAACGAAATCCTGCCGGCGGACCACGGTATCCTCGAGAACAAGTTTCAATACCTGCCCTACGACAAAAGCGTCGACGAAACACTGGAAATTATTCGCAACAACATTCCTTTGTTCGAAAACGTCAACGGTCTGGTGCTTCGCGAGCTGGTACTTGCCAGTGAATTGCTGACGCCGGCGAAATCGGACGTCATCTTTCACAAGAACGATTACACCAACACCTTCATTTCGATCGTTGAGGGAGAGGTCGATGTCGAGAACGACAGCGGCAACCTGATTACGCTGGGACCCGGACAATTTTTCGGCGAGATGAGCCTGCTGTCGGGTCGCCGACGCTCGGCGACTGTACGCGCCGCGGCCCCGTCTGTTTTGCTGGAAACGCCGCGGCGCGAAATCGTCAAGTTAATGAACAGCTACGAACACGTACGCACCGTCATCGACCGGCATTTTATCGTTCGCACATTGCGTGCCGGGCTCGTGCCCGACGCGCCACAGGGTGAGCTCGAGGCCGTTGCCGAAACAGCGGAACTCCTGTCCTTTCGAGCAGGCGATGTGTTGTTCCGTGAAGGTGACGAATCCGATGGCCTGCACCTGATTCGCAATGGCTCAGTGTCGGTCTCGCGGAATATCGGCGGTCGGAATATCGTGACGACCTACGTTGCCGCCGGCAACTATGTCGGGGAAATGGGCCTGGTTGGCGAAGCGCGCCGATCTGCCACGGTAACGGCCACGGTTGCGACGGAATCGATATTCCTGCGTGCCGATATTTTTCAGACGATGCTGCTGCGCAACACGGGACTCCGTGAACGCATTCAGACAAAGGTCAAAGAACGTATCAGCGAAAACCTGCGCATGGAGGCTGCACCCGATTCCGGCGACCTGATTTCCTTCCTGATGCAGCAGGGACTCGGCGAGGCGACTGACGTGCTGCTTATCGACGAGGCACTGTGCATCGGTTGCGACAACTGCGAAACGGCGTGCGCTGAAACCCACGACGGCACGTCCCGTCTCAATCGCGCGGCCGGGCCGTCCTACGCACAGGTGCACGTGCCGACTTCCTGCCGTCACTGCGAAGACCCGCATTGCATGAAAGAGTGCCCGCCGGACGCGATCCGGCGTGCGCCCAACGGCGAGGTGTATATCGAGGAAAGCTGCATCGGCTGTGGCAACTGCGAACAGAACTGTCCCTACGGCGTAATCCAGATGGCAAGCGCCAAAGACGAGGCGCCAAGCCTGTTGAGCTGGATACTGACAGGCAGCGGAGCAGCACCCGGCCAAAGACAGGCCAAGACGACGACAACCGCAATAAAAAAAGCGGTCAAGTGCGACATGTGCAAGGATCTTTCGGGCGGGCCCGCCTGCGTTCGCGCCTGCCCTACCGGCGCGGCTATTCGGATGAGTCCGTCCGAATTCGTCAACCTTGCGAAAAAGGCGAATTGAGATGCAGACATCGATACTCGCATTTCGTGGTCGACGATATCTCTGGGCGGCGCTCGGTGTCACCGCGATGTGCATCATTGCGTACTGGCTCGACGACCCGCAGGAGCCGCCCAATGGCGGCACACCCCTCGGTTACTCGCTCGGCGTACTGGGCGCAGTGATGATCGCCTGGTTGACCTGGTTCGGCGTTCGCAAGCGAGATTACCGGTCGGGCAGCGGCACCGTGCAGGGCTGGTTGTCGGCGCATGTTTATTTCGGTTTGTCGTTGCTGGTCATCGTCCTGCTGCATGCGGGCTTTCAGTTCGGATGGAACATTCATACGCTGGCGTTCGCGCTGATGACACTGGTCATCGTCAGCGGCCTCCTGGGTGTGTTCATTTACATGAAATACCCGGAACGACTCAGCGAAAATCGCGGCGGCGCGAGCCGCTTTGAACTCCTGGAGCAACTCGAAGAGATCGACCGCCGAAGCCGCCGGGTGGCCGCGCAGTTGCCGGAGCCATTTCAGGACGTCGTGACGAGTGGCGTGCAGCGGACCGAACTTGGCACCACGCTCTGGCAACGACTTCGCAATCAGGATCGTTCGCGGATCCAGTTGCCGAATTCGTCGGCCACGGTTGCCAACAAAGGCCAGGAAGCGGCTATGGACTGGCTGGCCGAACAGCAGTCACGTGCCGATGCGGAATCCGCGACGACCATCGCGGAATTATCGGCACTGCTTCGAAACAAGCGCAAACTGTTGCGACAGATTCGTGAGGACTTGCGACTGCAGGCGGGGCTCGAGATCTGGCTGTATGCGCACGTGCCGTTGACCGCAGCACTGCTAGTGGCTTTGCTGGCACACATCGTAACCGTGTTCCTCTACTGGTGACCCGATGGCTTACCTGATTCGCTTTATCAGCAAGAATGCGGCCGGCGGCAACGAGCAGCACGACCGCCGTATCGAGACCGGCCCAATCACAATCGGGCGCTCAACCGACCAGGTCTTGCATCTCAAGGATCGCCGCGCTCGATTGCAGCACGCAGTCATCGAGGCCAGGAACGGCGATTTCCATATCACGACAGGCACGCTGGCAGGCGTCATCGTCAACGGCAAGTCGCAGCGCGATGCAAGACTGTCGCCTGGCGATACGATCGAGGTTGGCGCCAACATCATCCGCGTTATCGACCCACCGGACGGATTCGATTTTGCCATCACGTTTGAGTTGAGCGAAGCAGCCGATGGCGAACACCTGGTTTCGAAATGGAGCTCACCCGCTTCCGGGTTGGGCGGATTCAGTAAACGCCGGATTTCCTGGACGCTGGTCGCAGCAACCCTGTTGCTGGGTTTCGTTGTGCCGCAGTTTATCGCCCGGGATTTCCTGCAAGCCGGTCCGATACACAGTGTCCACAGAAGCATAGGTGACGACTGCAAAAGCTGTCATGTGACGGCGTTCGAGCGGGTACCGGACAGCGCCTGCACCGACTGCCACACGGTGCAGCGCCATACGGGCACCGATCATCTGGCGGTGCTCGGCGTGACCCGCTGCGCGACCTGTCATCTTGAGCACAACGAGCCACCGCAACTCGTCAATCAGCACCAGGGCTTGTGCGCTGACTGTCACAACGACCTGTCGACGACGACCGGATTACAGGACGCATCCGATTTCCTCGACCAGCACCCGAACTTCCACGTCAGTCTGAGACGTCCGCCGGCGACCGGGGACACCGTATGGAGTATCGAACACATGGACCTTGCCGCCGCCGCCGGCAGCGATCAGTCCAACCTGAAATTTGATCACAAGGTACACCTTGCCAGCGAAGGAATAATCACGCCCGATGGCAAGCGTGTCATCAAGTGCGCCGAGTGCCATGTGCCGGATCCGGGCGGCGCGCGAATGAAGCCCATCTCCATGGACGAGCATTGCAGCAATTGTCATACGCTGGCTTTCGATGCCAATGAACCCGGCCGAACGGTTCCGCATGGCGACGCCGAGGCAGTCGTGCAGACGCTCGTCGAATATTACAGCGCTCGATTGCTTGGCTCCGACCCGGACAGAAGCGACCAGCGCCTGCGACGACCCGGACAGTCGCTGTCCCGCGCCGACCGCGACCGGGTCGCAGCCGAAGCACGCACCGAGGCGCTGCGCATCGCGGAAGACCTGTTTGAGCGACGCGCCTGTGTGAACTGTCATGCTGTAACAAGAACCGAAGGCGATGTCCCGTGGCATGTGGAACCGGTGCAGCTGACAGAATCGTTTTTCCCGCACGCCAATTTTTCGCATGCGGCGCATGGCACGGAAGTATCCGCCTGTGCGCTTTGCCATGATGCATCGAACTCCGAGCTTGCGAGCGATGTGCTGATTCCGGATATCGCGGTGTGCCGCGACTGCCACGGCAGCGGAGACTCCCGGCGCAATGCCAGTACGCAGGTACCAAGCACCTGCGTGATGTGCCACGGCTTTCATTCCGACTCAAGGGATGCATTTCCGTGATACGCACTTCGCTGCTGCTGATCGCGATGTTGCTGGTCACCGCAGCATGCGGCAGCGGCGACCGTACGGCGTCACCAGGCGTCGATGTCAATACACCGCCGGCCGGATGCGATGGTTTTTGCGCGGACACGCCAACGAGTCTTTCCGTTGCTGATGTCGAGCAGGTGATTGCCCGGGCCGTCGCCGAAGCCCAGGCTCGCAACATCGACGCAACGATCGCCGTCGTCGACCGTGTCGGTAATGTTCTTGGCGTGTTTCAGATGAATGCGGCGCCAACGACGATTACGATCACGTCCCCGGGCGCCAATATTGACGGCGGCCTCGAAGGTATCAACCTGATTCCTGACAGCATGGCGGCGATCAGCAAGGCCATCACGGCCGCGTATCTCTCGACCGAAGGCAACGCATTCAGCACACGAACAGCGAGCCAGATCGTGCAGGATCACTTCAATCCTGGTGACAACTTGCAACCTGCGGGTCCGCTGTTCGGCGTGCAATTCAGTCAATTGCCGTGTTCGGACCTGGTCACTCGCTTCGCCGGCGGCGCAGCCGACGCCGGTCCACACCGTGCGCCACTCGGACTGGCCGCCGACAGTGGCGGTTTGCCGCTCTACAAGGCCGGAACGCCGGTCGGCGGCGTTGGCGTTATCAGTGACGCCCGCTATTCCTATGACACTGATATTTCGGATTCCGATTTCGACGACGATGAACTCATCGCCGTCGCGGCGTCCGCCGGACTCGAGGCGCCCGATAACAGGCGTGCAAACGTCATCAGTGTTGATGGCCGCAACTTGCGTTTCTCGGACGCATCGTCGTCAGACCTGATCGCAGATCCCGGCAGTGCAGCAGCGTTCGCCAGTATTAATAATGTCGCGGGAACCTTGCAACTTGTCCCGGGCTACGCCCAGGCAACGATAGTGTCCGGCGTTCCGTTCGGGCAAGCGGCATCCGGCATTCGCGCCGATACACTCGACTTCGCGGGTCTCGACGCGTATGTCCTTGTCGACAACGCGGATGCCGAGCGTTTTCGGCCGATAGGCGGTACCGATGGTGCGATGGCCCTGACGGCTGCCGAGGTTGGCGCAATCCTGCGCCAGGCACTGACGGTCGCCAGTCGCTCGCGCGCGCAGATTCGACAGCCCGCAGGCTCCCAGGCAAGAGTCAGTATTTCAGTCGTTGACTCCAACGGCGTGATCCTCGGACTCGTTCGATCACGCGATGCGCCGGTCTTCGGCACCGATGTTTCACTGCAAAAAGCACGCACAGCCGCGTTCTTTTCGTCAGCATCGGCTGCCAGCGCACTGACCGCAGTGCCCGCGGCGACGTATCTCGACGGCGGCCTGCAAGTGCTTCGCGATGAACCGCTGTCCCAGTACGTTGCAGCCGCGCAGAGTTTTCTCGGGCTTCCGAACGCTCTTGCCGACGGTGCTGTCGCGTTTTCGGATCGGGCCGGTGGCAATCTGTCCCGGCCGTATTTCCCTGACGGCGTCAGTGGCAATCCGCCCGGGCCTTTCAGTAAACCGGCTGGCGAATGGAGTCCGTTTTCGACCGGGCTGCAGCTCGATCTCGTCTATAACGCCCTGGTACAGCACGTTGCCTTCGTTGCCGGCCTCGCCGCGGATGTGCCGGCCAATTGCACCGGCATCGACGGTTTCGATGACAACTTTGTCACTGCCAATGTCATCGGGCAGCTCGCCAACGGCACACAGATATTCCCGGGCAGCGTGCCCATCTACCGCGGCACCCAGCTTGTCGGCGGCATTGGTGTATCGGGCGATGGTGTCGACCAGGATGACATGATTGCCTTCCTCGCCGTGCATGAGGTTGCTCAGGCAGGCGGTGGATTCTCGAATGCGCCGGCTTCGATGCGTGCCGACACACTGGTGCCGCAGGGCACTCGCTTGCGTTACATCAATTGCCCCGTGACACCTTACCTCAACAGTGACGAACAGAATGTTTGCGACGGCAAGTAAACGGGTTTTGGGTGCTGTCCTGCTGGCGCTTGTGGTGCCGGTAAATGCTCATGCCGAATTGCCGGGTCTGCGTCCGGATTGTGCTGAATACCAGGAACGACTGCGTCGTCGCCCGGGCGAACCACCGCGCGAGATGAAACATTGCGATGAGCCCGGCGTGATACCGGCCGTTTGGCGCAACTTGCCAGACTTCACCGCGATTCCGGACCGGTGGCGAATTGTTAATGCCATCGGCTATCGCGAACGCCTGTTCGATCCCTACAACGGCAATAATGTTCTCAAGGGCGATCGACCCGCCTTCGGCAAGGACTGGTTTTTCGCGTTGAATTTTATTTCCGACACGACAGCCGAAGGACGTAGCCTTCCGACGCCTGCTGCAATCGCCACAACACCCGACCCGGACACACTGGGAATCTTTGGCGACCCGGACCAGGTCGCGATCACGCAGACGTTTGTTGTAGAAACGGTGCTGTACAAAGGCGAGACGATCTTCAAACCGCCTGACTATGAGTTTCGTTTCCTGCCGGTGTTCAGCCTGACGCATGTCGAGGTCGACCAACCCGGCATCCTGCGTGCCGACAGTACGAGGAATACGATTCGCGACGATGATTTCCTGGGCGTACAGGGTCTTTTTGTCGACAAGCACTTGCGGAATGTGTCGGAGCGATATGACTTTGACAGTATTCGCATCGGCATCCAGCCAATAACGGCTGACTTTCGGGGCTTTCTGTTCCAGGACAGCCCGGTCGGCATTCGCCTGTTCGGCACACGCGATAACAACCGCTGGCAATACAATATTGGCGCTTTTCGTCGCCTTGAAAAAAATACCAACAGCGGCCTGAACGATATTTCCGCCGACTTGCGTGACGACGATGTGTTTTTGTTCAATTTATACCGGCAGGACTTTCCGGTGCTCGGCTTCACATCGCAAATCGCCCTGGTCCACAATCGCAACACGGAAACAGGTGCTGCGTTTGTCGATGCCAATGGCTTTGTTGACCGCCCCGCGGCCATCGGCATCCAGAAATCGCGCGAATACAACGTCAGCTACCTGGGTTTCAATGGTGATGGCCACTTTGGGCGCTGGAACCTGACGGCTTCAGCGTACTACGCGTTCGGTGACGAGACACCGGCGAGCTTTGTCGATCAGCCAAGCGACATCAGTGCGGCGTTCGCGGCATTCGAGGTGTCGCGCGATTTCGACTGGCTGCGCCTGCGTGCTTCGCTGGTCTATGGCAGCGGCGACGATGATCCTTATGACAATACGTCGAATGGTTTCGATGCAATTTTCGAAAACCCGTTGATCGCCGGCGCAGACACCAGTTTCTGGATACGCCAGTCATTGCCACTGGTCGGCGGCGGCCGGGTCGCTTTGTCGTCACCAAACGGATTGTTGAATTCGTTGCGGCCCAACAAGTTCAACAGTCAATCCAATTTCAGCAATCCCGGACTGCTGTTGCTCGGTGCGGGCATCGACATGGAGATGACACCGAAACTCCGGGCGTCAATCAATATCAATCAACTCTTGTTTGATGACACCGCCGTACTTGAGGCGGCCCGCAACCAGGGACCCATTGACCGGACGATTGGTCAGGACCTTTCCTTTTCACTAACGTACCGGCCGCTGACATCACAGAATATCGTGCTCCGGCTGGCCGGTTCGGTACTGCTTCCGGGTGACGGTTATCGACAGTTATTCGGTTCCGATACCGCTTACTCCGTCCTGGCCAATGTCATACTGTCGTACTGAAATCCTATGATCAAACGAGCAAAAACCTGTCTGCTTTTGCTGTCGATCCCGGCCTTGCTGTTCGCCGCCGAGGGTGAGAAGCCGCAGGCTATACATTACCCGGACTATCCGCCGGCGCCGGCCGCGCAGACTGCTCAGACTGCCGAACTGAAGAGTTTTGGCTGCATCAGTTGCCATAGTTCAAGCGATGCAAGCAGCATGCACCGGAGTCCGTCCGTGATGCTCGGGTGCACGGATTGTCACGGCGGCAATCCGGGCGTTCAAAAAGACGATATCGACGCCCGCGATCGGGCACATGTCACCCCCCGCTACCCGCAGAGCTGGCACTATCCATCGAGCGCAAATCCGGAACGCAGCTACACCTTGCTCAATCGCGAGAGTCCCGAGTTCATTCGCTTCGTCAATCCGTCGGACTATCGCGTCGCCGAGCAAAGTTGCGGCGCCTGCCACCAGAAAATCATTGACGCGAACATTCGCAGCATGATGGCAACCGGCGTCATGCTGTGGGGCGGCGCGTCGTACAACAACGGCATCCTGCCTTACAAGAATTACATTCTCGGCGAGGGGTACACAGCCGACGGTCAAGCCGCAAAGGTAACCGGGCTCGCAATCGACCCGGCGGTCGCGAAGCAGCACGGCATTATTCCGGAACTGTATCCGCTTCCGACTTGGGAAAGCGTCAAACCGGCCGATGTCTTTCGTGTCTTTGAAGACGGCGGCCGCAATCTTACGAACCTGTTTCCGGAAACCGGATTGCCGAATGCTCTCGGCCAGATCCAACGCCTGGAAGAACCCGGCAAACCGGACAACCGGCAATCGAATCGCGGCCCCGGCACCGGTGGGCGCATTGCCGTCCCGCTGATCAACATTCACAAAACGCGGCTTAACGACCCGTTTACCTGGTTCATCGGGACGAACGATCAGCCCGGCGACTACCGGTCTTCGGGCTGCGCGAGCTGCCACGTCGTGTATGCCAACGACCGTGACCAGCGTCATTCGGGTCCCTACGCCGCCTTCGGTCGCGATGGAGAATCCGCGTCAGTCGATCCGCAAATCCCGAAAGGCGAACCGGGCCATCCGCTGAAACATGAGTTCACCCGCGCGATTCCGACATCGCAGTGCATGGTCTGCCACATGCATCAGCCGAATATGTTCATGAACTCCTACCTTGGCTACACGATGTGGGACTACGAGTCTGATGCACCGTTCATGTGGCCGGAAGAGCAACAACAGTTAAGCATCGCCGAGCAACGCGAGGCCCTCGATCGCAACCCGGAAGGTGCCGTGGTCCGCGGCAAGTGGGCGGACCTCGACTTCCTGCGTAACGTGACGGACCTCAACCCCTCGCTTAAGGACACGCAGTTTGCCGATTATCACGGGCACGGCTGGAATTTTCGCGCGGTGCAAAAACGTGACCTGCGCGGCAACCTGCTGGATGCCGACGGCCAGATCGTTGCCAATGACGATCCTGACAAGTTTTCCAAGGCCGTGCACCTGTCGTCAATTCACGTCGACAAAGGCATGCATTGCGTCGATTGCCACTTCACCCAGGACAACCACGGCAACGGTCACATCTACGGTGAAGTGGCCAGCGCCATTGAGGTGGAGTGCAAGGACTGCCATGGCACCGCGCAGGCGTATCCGGATCTGCGAACCTCGGGCCCGGCCGCACCGCCTGGCGGCACTGACATGCGCCTGTATCGAAACTCCGACGGTAAACGCCGCTTTGAATGGCAAGGCGACAAGCTGGTGCAACGCTCCGTACTCGACCCGGACCTCGAATGGACATTGAGCCTGGTCAGGGACTCCGTGGATCCCCGGCACGCCGAATACAACGAAAAGGCGGCGCGCGCAAAACTGATGAGCAACGATGTCAAGACCCAGGACTGGGGCACGGGAGTTGCAGTCGACGATCTCGCGCACAAGGATGAGGAACTCGAGTGCTATACCTGCCACACCGCCTGGATCACGAGCTGCGCCGGTTGTCACCTGCCCATCGAGGCCAACTGGAAAACCGGGCAACATCACTACGAGGGTGGAGAGACCCGGAACTATGCGACCTACAACCCGCAGGTGGCACGCGACCAGATGTTCATGCTGGGTCGCCGCGGACCGCTGAACGACAGCAAGATTGCGCCCGTGCGCTCCTCATCCGCACTGGTCCTGTCGTCAACCAATGCAAATCGGGAGCGTATCTACGTACAGCAGGCGCCGGTGTCCGCCAGTGGTTTCAGCTCACAGGCAATGAATCCTCACTTTCCGCACACGGCGCGCAAGACCGAGACGAAGACCTGCAGCAGCTGTCACCTGAGTAGCGAAAAAGACAACAACGCCTGGATGGCGCAACTGCTGCTGCAAGGCACCAACTTCGTCAACTTTATCGGCTTCAACGCCTGGGCGGGACTGGGTAACGGCGTTCTCGGCGCCCAGGTAACCGAATGGGACGAGCCGCAGGCAGTCATCGGCAGCTACCTGCATCGATACGCGTACCCGGACAATTTCAACAAGCATGTTGCCGAAGACCGGGTGTTGAAAACGGCACACAGCCATAAAGGCGGGGCTGCCAGTTGCGTGCAGGTACGTGGCGAGTACTTGTATGCGGCAGAAGGCGCGGAGGGCCTGAAAGTCTACGACATCGCGAATATCGCCAACAAGGGCTTTAGCCAACGCATCGTCGAGTTGCCGTTCAGTCGTCTCGGTCACGACTCGGACGTCAAATCCAGCGACGCAAGCTGTGTCGCACTGCCGACGAATCAGCCGATACATCCGCCACGCAATGAGGGCGACCTCATGCGAATCGAGAACCAGGAACAGCCCTTCCATCCGATGTACAACTACGCGTTCCTGAGCGATACCATCGAAGGACTGATCATCGTCGACGTAACGACGCTCTCCGACGGCGATGTTGGCAACAATTTTCTCGATCGAGCCCTGACGTGGAATCCTGATGGTGTCCTGGCGGGAGCACGCCATCTGACAATCGCCGGTCATTACATTTATGTCATCGCAAGGCGGGGACTCGTTGTTGTCGACATCGACGATCCGCTGGCTCCAGAGGTTGCCGCAACGATTGCGCTCGACGATGCACGAGCGTCTGCATTGCAATTTCGTTACCTGTTTGTAACGGACCGAAGCGGGTTGCGTGTCATTGACGTAACCGATCCGCGACAGCCGCAGATCGTCGGCGGCGCGCAGGTTCCGATTCGCGATGCCGCACGCGTCTATCTGGCGCGGACCTATGCTTATGTCGCGGCGCGCGCCGACGGACTCGCGATCATTGATATCTGGAACCCGGAGAAACCCGCCCTGCTGCAACTATTCAACGCCGACGGGAATCTGTCCGACACACGCGATGTCGTTGTCGGCTCAACCAACGCGTCATTGTTCGCCTACGTTGCCGACGGTGCGGCGGGATTGAAGGTTTTGCAACTGACGTCGCCGGATTCGCAGCCGAATTTTTACGGCTTCAGTCCGACTCCGGTGCCGGAGCTGATCGCGAGCTATCCGAGCAAGAGCCCGGTCCTGTCATTATCGAAAGGCCTCGATCGCGATCGCGGTGTTGACGAAACCGGCGGGCAAATCGCCGTGTTTGGCCGCAAGGGATCGCGTCCGTTAACGTACGATGAGATGCGTCGTCTGTATCTCGATGCGGAGGGAAAGCCCTGGTATGTCAAAGATGAATAGATCAGTGATCGCTGTACTCGTCGCGCTTCTTGCGACAGCGGCAAATGCCGAGTTGCCCGAGCGGGACGGCAACACGCACATGGGTGTCGCGACCTGCGCAGCATCTCAATGCCACGGTTCGGCGGTGCCGCGTGATGGATCCAATGTCCTGCAGAATGAATACGTCACCTGGACCCAGGACGACCCGCATTCGCGGGCATACGAAGTGTTGAGCAACGCGCAGTCGCGGGCAATGGCATCGCGGCTCGGACTGACGTCAGCGACGAGCGCCGACATCTGCCTCGATTGCCACGCGGACAACGTGCCGATGGCTCAGCGTGGTGACCGCTTTCAGCTGTCCGACGGCGTCAGCTGCGAAGCCTGCCACGGTGGCGCGGAAAACTGGCTGGCAAGTCACTACAACGCAGCGGCCGCTTCGGTGGAGTCCAATCGTGCCGCAGGCATGTATCCCACGTACCGGGTCGATGCGCGGGGAGAACTTTGTCTTTCCTGCCACCTTGGCAATAGCAACAAGTTTGCGACACATGAAATCATGGCCGCCGGCCACCCGCGACTCGCCTTCGAGCTGGATACTTTCTCCGAGCTCTGGCGAACGGCGGGTCGCCAGCCACACTACAAGCTTGATTCGGACTATTCCGATCGCAAGGGTGGCGTCAACCATCCTTATACCTGGGCTGCCGGTGTAGTCCTCGAGAGTCGCAAGAGATTGCAGCTGGTTGCCGGGAAGCGTTTCGTTGGGGATGGGCTGTTTCCCGAACTCGCGCTTTACGACTGCCATGCCTGCCACCGCTCGATGAAGGCCGTGCAATGGCGCGCGTTGCCGCGCCATGGCGGCGTTGGACCGGGCCAGCCATTCCTGCACGACGGCGCACTGGTCATGGCCATGGTCCTGGCGCGAGTGCTATCGCCTGCCGATGCTGAGGCGATCGAGGCCGGCCTCGCCACCTTGCATCGCGCCAGCAGTACGGACATCGCCGCAACACAGGCGGCTGCGCGGTCGCTTGATGCGACGCTTGCGCGGTTGCAAGACGCTGTCTCACCGGCACGCCTCGGAAATCGCGAACTGGCTTTATTGCGCGAAGTGCTGGCGACCGGTGCTGAAGGGAACTACCTCGACTACATCAGCGCCGAGCAGGCTTTCATGGCCGTTCAGATGCTGGTGATCGAAATTGGCGATCCCCTGCTCGAGGACCGGCTGGATCGCATCGCGGACACGCTGAACGATGACGAGCGCTATCGTCCTTCGCAGTTTGCGGCTATGCTCGCCTCCCTCGAGGAACCCGAACAAGCCAATGAGCAATAGTCCTGAACCATTCGCGCTGGCGCTGCACGGCGGTGCCGGGCCGGTCGCGGGTCGAAACTACGATGTCGTCGAAGCCCACCTGAAAAAGCTCGCAGATGAATGTGAGTCATTACTCAGAAAGGGGCGCAGCGCCCTCGATGTCGTCGAGATCGCGGTTGCCGAACTCGAAGCCTGCGGACTCTACGTTGCCGGTCGCGGATCCGCACCGAATACCGCCGGCTATGTCGAGCTGGACGCTTCAATCATGGACGGCACGACCCGTATGGCCGGTGGCGTTGCGGCGATCCGGGATTTTGTACATCCCATTCACGTCGCCCGCGGCGTCATGGAGAAAACATCCCATGTCCTGTTGGCCGGAACGGGTGCCGCAGCGTTTGCCCGCAGCCACGGTTTTGAGGAAGTCTCCGATCCGGAGAATTACTACACGGTGCCGGTTGGCGTAACCGTGGATGAAATGCGGGACAGCCACGCGCATGGCACTGTCGGCGCCGTCGCCCTGGACCAGTCCGGCGCACTGGCCGCAGGCACCTCGACCGGCGGCACATTCGGCAAACTCGAAGGTCGTGTTGGAGACACACCACTGATTGGCCCCGGTACCTGGTGCGACGATCACGTTGCAATTTCGTGCACCGGCACCGGCGAACACATCATCCGCGCCGGCGGCGCTGTCTCGATCGCCTGCGACTACCGCAGCGGTAAATCGCTCGACAAGGCGGTCAACGACATGCTCGATGAGGTCGCGCGTCTCGGCGGCGACGCGGGAATCATTGCCGTCGACCACAAAGCTCAAATTACGATGTTGTACAACTCCGATGGCATGAAACGAGCCTCCGTCTCAAACCAGCAACCCCTGCAAGTAAAAACCTTCGCTTAATGTCCAGGTGACGACCACCGAATGTTCAGATTGGCAGGGCGGTAGTGTGTTTGATGTCCGACAGAACAATGCTGGAGGTGACTTCCTGGATGCCAGGCAGCTGCGATAGTTTTTCGAAGAAGAATTGTTCGTAAGCCTTGATATCCTCGGCGACAATTCGCAACAGGAAATCCACATTGCCAAGTACGACGTAACAGTCCATGACTTCCGGGTATTCCTTTACGGCGTCGGCAAATTTCGACAGGTTGCTGCGGCCGTGCGAATTCAGTTTTACGTGCGCAAATACCATTGTCGTGAGGCCAACCTTCTCGCGATCGAGAATGACCGGGTGGTCACGCATGACGCCTTCCTCGCGCATGCGTTGCATTCGTCGCCAGCAAGCGGACTGTGACAGGCCAATGCGTTCGCCGATCGCCGACGCATTGATACCGGGCTCGCTTTGCAGCAGATTGAGGATTTTTCGATCCGTATTATCGAGAGAAACAATGTGCATAATTTAGTCAGTTTGATTTCTATAATTGCATTGATTATGCGTGTTTTCTCAAATCTGTGAAAGGTTTTGCATGCTTTTTCCCCTTATTCCGGGATATATTAGTTCGCTACGCATTGCTCACAGGGGATCGGCATGGGCGTGTTTGAACACCATGAATTCGATGATCACGAGTCGCTGCATTTTTTCAGCGACAAGGCCACCGGATTGCAGGCCATCATCGCAATTCATTCCACGGTGCTGGGCCCTGCTGCCGGTGGCTGCCGGCGCTGGACGTATACCAGCAACACCGACGCATTGACCGACGCGTTACGTCTGTCTCGCGGCATGACCTACAAGAACGCAGTTGCCGAACTGCCATTTGGCGGCGGTAAAGCGGTGATACTCGCGAACAATGCCGCACCTAAATCACCGGAATTGTTCGCAGCCCTTGGCCGCGCTGTCGCATCGCTCGGCGGTCGCTATATCACGGCAGAAGACGTTGGAGTTTCCGTTGACGACATGCGTCACGTGCAGCAGCAAACCGAGTACGTTTCCGGACTGCCGCAAAGCGGCACAAATGCGGGCGGCGACCCGTCGCCGTGGACCGCGGTGGGCGTATTTCTCGGTATTCAGGCAGCCGTCAAATCACGCCTCAACCTGGACTCCTGCGAAGGACTCACGGTAGCCGTCCAGGGTGTCGGTCACGTCGGTGGGCATCTTTGCCGATTACTGCACGAAGCTGGCGCGAAACTGCTGGTTGCCGACGTCAATCGTGACAACCTGAAAGCAATCAGCAACAAGGTTTCCGCAAAAGTCATCGCGCCCAGTGAAATTTTGTATGCGGATGCAGATGTCATCGCACCCTGTGCACTCGGCAACATACTCTCGTCTCAGACCATTCCAAGAATCAAGGCGAAAGTAATCGCGGGCGCCGCGAACAACCAGCTATCCACCGAAGCCGATGGAGCGCGGCTGACAGGGCGCGAGATTCTCTACGCACCGGACTACGTGATTAACGCAGGCGGTATTATCAGCGTTTCACACGAGTACTTTGGCAAGAGCTCGGAAGACCAGGTGAGAAACGACGTAGCGAAGATTCCGCAACGCCTTGACAAGATATTTGCCGAGAGCAAAAAGACAGGGCGCCCGACCAATGAACTTGCCGACGAGCTGGCGCGCCGCATAATCGCAGCTGGCAAAAAGTAGAGAGTATTTGCTATGAGCAAAAAATCGCGCCTGCATATTCCCCGCCCGACTGCACGACCGGGCGACAAGCCGGACTTCAGCTACCTGGAGCTCGCCCCGGCCGGGAGCGTCGACAAACCGGCAACGGATGCGCGCCCTCGCGACCTTGAACACCTCGCCGGCGGGCTGGTCCGGGTTCTGGACGACGATCACAAGGCCAAAGGTCCGTGGAACCCCAACTTCGACGCCAATCAATTGCAAATCGGTCTTCGCTGGATGCTGCTGAACCGCGTTTTCGATGAACGCATGTGGCAAATCCAGCGGCAAGGGCGGATCTCATTTTACATGCAGGCAACCGGCGAAGAGGCGGTTGCCATTGCACAGGCCATGGCGCTGCGTCCGGGTGACATGTGTTTCCCGTCGTATCGCAGCCAGGGTCTTTACATGTATCGTGGCGTCAGCCTGGTTGACATGATGTGTCAATGCCTGTCGAACACGCGCGATATGTGTCAGGGCCGGCAACTGCCGATCATGTATCACAGCAAGAGTGGCAACGTTTTTTCGATATCCGGAAATCTTGGCACGCAGTACCCACATGCTGTTGGCTGGGCGATGGCATCGGCGATCAAGGGCGAGGATCACATCGCCGCGAGCTGGGTCGGCGACGGCAGCACCGCAGAGTCTGATTTCCATCACGCACTGACATTTGCCGCGGTCTACCAGGCGCCGGTCATTTTGAATGTCGTTAACAACCAATGGGCGATTTCAACCTTCCAGGGAACCGCGGGCGGCGAACGGCGTCCATTCGCGGCACGTGGACTTGGCCTCGGAATCCCCGGTATCCGCGTTGACGGCAATGACCTGCTGGCTGTCTATTCGGTTACCTTGTGGGCGGCCGAGCGCGCACGTCGCGGCGGCGGACCGACGCTGATTGAACTGGTCACTTACCGTGGTGGCGCCCACTCGACCAGCGACGATCCCTCCAAGTACCGGCCCAAAGACGAATGGGCCGCTTTCCCGCTCGGCGATCCAATCGAACGCCTCAAACAGCACATGATCGCCGAAGGGCATTGGTCTGATGAAAAACACGAGAGCCTGATCGACGAACTGAAAAGCGAAGTCACGGCCGCCTGGAAAGAGGCGCAGAAATACGGAACCATGACCGAAGGCCCCTGGCTCGATCCCGGCACCATGTTTGAAGATGTGTATGCCGAGATGCCCCGCAACCTCGAGTCACAACGTCGGCGGATGTACGAGATCGAGAGGGGCGACTAATGGCACGCATGAATATGATCGAAGCCATCCGCTCGGCGCACGACGTGATGATGGACAAGGACCCAAGTGTCATCGTGCTCGGCGAAGATGTCGGCTATTTCGGCGGTGTCTTTCGATGCACCGACGGATTGCAACGAAAATTTGGCGAACACCGCGTCATCGATGCGCCAATTTCGGAAGGCGGCATCATCGGTGCCGCAATCGGCATGGGCGTGAACGGACTGCGCCCGATTGCAGAAATCCAGTTCGCCGATTACATCTACCCGGGATTCGACCAGATCGTCAGCGAGCTGGCTCGCTTGCGCTATCGTTCAAGTGGTGAATTTTTCTCGCCGGTGACCATTCGCACACCGTGCGGCGGTGGTATTCGCGGTGGCCAGACACATTCACAATCGCCGGAAGGTATATTCACGCATGTCACCGGCATCAAGACGGTGATGCCGTCGAATCCTTATGATGCCAAGGGCTTGCTGATCAGCGCCATTGAATCGGATGACCCCGTGGTTTTCTTCGAACCGAAGCGAATTTACAACGGTCCGTTCGACGGAGACCCGGAAAAGCCTGCCGTATCCTGGGGCTCACATCCGAAGGGTGAAGTACCGGACGGCTATTACACGGTCCCGATGGGCCAGGCTGACATCGCTCAGGCCGGTGACGAACTGACAATCATTACGTACGGGACGCTGGTGCATGTCGCAATCGCAGCAGCAAAAGCGACCGGCGTCGACTGCGAAGTGATCGATGTAAGAACGCTGGCACCGCTGGATGTGCAGACACTGGCTGAATCGGTGCGCAAGACAGGCCGCTGCATGGTTGCCCACGAAGCGACACGACTTGGCGGCTTTGGAGCCGAGCTGGTCGCGTCGGTGCAAAAAGAATGCTTTTATCACCTGGAAGCGCCGATTGGCCGCGTCGCTGGCTGGGACACGCCCTACCCGCACGCGTTCGAGTGGCAATATTTCCCTGGATTGAAACGCATGTCGGCAGGCATCCGTTCAGTGATGGAGGCGGGATGAGCGAACACATTTTCAAGTTGCCGGACCTCGGTGAAGGCACCGTTGAGTCCGAGATCGGTGAGTGGTTCATCAAGGTCGGTGACGTCGTCGAGGAAGAAACCGTCGTCTGCACGATGATGACCGACAAGGCAGCGGTCGAACTCGCGTCTCCCGTCAGTGGCACGGTGATTAAACTCGCCGGCGAACCGGGCGATATCGTCGCCGTTGGCTCCGCGCTGGTCGTCTTTGAAACGGACGGCGCGGCGGCAAAAGAAACACCCGTCGAATCCAGCGCGGCTGACGACGAGCCGGTTGCGCCCGCGGCGGCGCCGGCAAAGCAACCCGCGCCTCTGGCCACAGATGAGCAAAATGGAAGAGTCATTACCTCTCCGGCCATTCGCCGTCGCGCCAAAGAAGCCGGTGTCGATTTACACGAGGTGCCGGGAACCGGGCCCGGCGGTCGAATCCAGCGAAAGGATTTCGATAATTACCTCAAAGCTCGCGCCAGCGGTATCAGCCTGGCGGCGGCGGCTGGCCCGTCAACGGACGTCAGGGAAATCAAGGTCATCGGGCTCCGGCGCATCATTGCCGAACGCATGAGCCGATCGAAACAGGAAATCCCGCATTTCGCCTATGTCGAAGAGATCGACATCACGGAACTGGAAGCGCTGCGCAAGCACCTGAACAGCCGCAAGACCGACTCGAGCGAGCGTTTGACCCTGTTGCCTTTCCTTGGGCTCGCACTGATTCGCGCACTGAAAGAATTTCCACAGTGCAATGCAACCTACGACAAGGACCGCAACCTCATCCTGCAGTACGACGCCGTTCACCTCGGCGTCGCAACCCAGACTCCCGACGGATTAAAGGTGCCTGTCGTCAGGCATGCCGAAATGCTCAACATCGACAGTCTTGCGAATGAAATTCGCCGGGTCACTCAGGCCGCACGCGACAACAGCGCGAAGAAAAACGAGCTGAGCGGCTCGACCATTACGATTACGAGCCTCGGCCGGCTGGGCGGTATTGCCTCGACACCGGTAATCAACCTGCCTGAAGTCGGAATTATCGGCGTCAATCGCGCGGTGGAACGACCGATGGTATACAACGGGCAGATTGCCGTGCGGCTGATGATGAACCTGTCGTCGTCATTTGATCATCGCTTTGTCGACGGCTACGATGCCGCTGCAATGATTCAGCGCATCAAGGAAATGCTGGAATACCCGGCAACGATATTCCTGCCTGACTAAACTTCATTGCGCTGTGTAAACTACCCGGCATTGTGCCGGGCGGCACGCTGGAGTGGATCATGCTGGTAACGACGGTGAATCTTGAAGCGCCCTATCTCCTGTACCTGGGCGATTGTCCCGACTGGCATCACGCCAAGACGGGTGCCGGCATCGCCTACTGGCGACCCGAGCGCTGCGCCGGGCAAATGCGGCTGCCGAGCTGCCCGGTAGACCTCGGTCTGCCCGAAATGAATGTGCAGGAGGCGATCGATGCCGGCGTCCGCACGGTCGTCATCGGCGTAGCGCCGATGGGTGGCCGCATCCCGACACAATGGATGCCTCAGCTTTGTGAACTGGCCGAGGCGGGCATCAATGTCGCCGCCGGACTGCATACCAAGTTGCACAGCCTGCCCGCACTGGTTGCGGCAGCGGCCACCGGCAAGGCGACACTGACCGACGTACGCATGCCACCGGCCGATTTGCCTGTTGGAACCGGCCGTATTAGGAGCGGCAAACGCGTACTGATGGTTGGCACCGACTGCGCTGTCGGCAAAAAGTACAGCGCACTCGCCCTGCACCGGGAACTGGAACGCCGCGACGTCAAATCCAGTTTTCGAGCCACGGGACAGACCGGCATCATGATAGCCGGGGAAGGTATCCCGATCGATGCGGTTGTTGCCGACTTCATTTCCGGCGCAGCCGAAATCCTGTCACCGGACAACGACGACGATCATTGGGACGTGATCGAAGGACAGGGCTCATTGTTAAACCCGAGCTATTCCGGTGTCAGCCTCGGCCTGCTGCACGGCTCACAACCGAACGCCATTGTTCTGTGCCACGATGCCGAGCGTCTCTCAATCGACGGAACCGAAGCTGACTACCCGATTCCAGAGCTCGACGAAGTCATCGACGATGCGCTGCGTTCAGCCCGCCGCATGCGAAAAGACTGTTTTTGCGCCGGTGTCAGTATCAATACCTCATCGATGTCCGATCTCGATCGCGAGATGTACCTGTCCAGGATGCAGCAACACCTGGGGCTGCCCTGCGTCGACCCGGTGGCGACAGGGATGACTCCGATCGCCGACTTCCTGCTGCGGCACGCGACATGAAGCGCCAGCTCAGAATCCGGCTCGAATCGTGGCCGACGAAACGGCCTTTCCGAATTTCGCGGCACACCTGGAATGAATTCCCCTGCCTGGTTTGTGAAATTGAAGACGGTGGAATAATCGGCCGTGGTGAAGGCATGGGAGTCTACTACCTGGGCGAGTCCATTGAATCGATGGCAAGCCAGATCGAATCGGTCAAAGACGACATCGTGGCCGGCGCCGACCGGCAACAATTGATGCAGCTGTTGCCGCCTGGCGGTGCGCGCTTTGCCGTGGACTCGGCACTCTGGGACCTGGAAGCGCAACAGTCCGGCACCAGTGCCTGGCAGGCGGCAGGCGTTCGCCCGGATCCGGTCGAGACCGTATTTACCATCGGTCTTGAAGACGAGCCCGAGACGATGGGCGCCAACGCGCTTGCCGCCTCGGACATCACATTGTTCAAGGTGAAACTGGGCAGTGACCGCCCGGTTGAGCGAATTGCAGCGATCCGCAAAGCCCGGCCTGACTCGCGGCTGATCGTCGACGTCAACCAGGGTTGGACGTTTGACGAACTCACAGAATACGTGGCGCCATTGAAAGCCCTGGGCGTCCTGATGCTCGAGCAGCCGTTGCCACGCGGCGAGGACGAGGCATTGGATAATTTCGAATCAGCAATTCCACTGTGCTCCGATGAATCCTGCCAGCACCTCGGCGAACTCGACGCCGCCGTGAGGCGCTACCAGATGCTCAATATCAAACTGGACAAGAGCGGTGGCCTGACACACGCGCTCGAACTGGCCAGTGCTGCACGCGAACGCGGGCTGTCATTGATGGTCGGTTGCATGGGCGGCACATCGCTGTCCATGGCACCGTCACATGTCGTGGCCCAACTCTGCGAGTACGTCGACATTGACGGTCCGCTGCTGGCCCAGAAGGATCGCGAAGGTGGCCTGATCTATGAGCGCGGCATGGTCTCGTTGCCGGAATCCCGTTTCTGGGGCACCTGACCTGTGCGCGACAGTTACGAACTTAGTAGCGGAACGTATACGACAACTTGAGGTTGATATCGCTTTGGTTGCTGGAAAAACGGTTATCCGGACTTACCGTGCCCCCATGATTCAGCACCAGCACCAGCTCCTTGCCCGCCTCCGGAATAAACCGCAGCCGGCTATTAACGCCAAAAGTATCTCTGCTGTTGTCGTATTGCATGAAATTGCTCCACGACCATTTTGAATTGAATGCGACATCGGTTCGAAAGCTGGCAAGGTGAGATGTAAAACTCCCGCTTGGAAGATCAACGACGTTTTCTGTGAATGCGAGGCCGAGGAACAAATGTGCGGATTGCCGCCATTGAAGTTCCACGAATTTTTCCAGTCGATCGCCACCGAAGAAGCCGCCATCCTGGACCGAGAGCACGAGCCGTAGCGGTCGTTGCTGCCCGGTGGCCAACTCCACGCGCACGCGATCGAACGCATACTCACCGGCCGGAATCGCCAGTCGATTGAACAGCAGGAATTCGTTCCTGACCCACTCGCGGTTATGTTCGAAGTCGATCATGTAGAAATCGTCAGTATGCGCATACAGGTTGGGTCGAAACCGAAGCCACTGTGACAGGGTCTCGCCGTTCATGTCCGTCACGTGGGAGGCGTCAACGCGTGCATTCACTTCCCGCCAGCGGCCGGCGTTCGGACGATAGCGGTAGCGTACTCCCGCCTCCGCTACTCGAATTCCGGTTCGGTTCACGAAGCCAAGCGCCGGATTGAAGTTTTCCCCGATGTGCTGTGCGTGGACGTAGGCCAGGAACTTGTCGCCGGGCACTTCGATGAGTGCGCCGAAGGCCTGGTCGTCACCGGAGATGCCTTCGGTTTTGCTTTGTTGCGCCCACGCCTTGCCCGTCAGGATCTGGCCGAACGGACCGTCACTGTTGCGATACAGAAAGTCGACACCCAGTACGCTGTTGGAGTCATTGGACGTTGGGTCGCCGTTTGTCATGATGAAGCCCACGGCCGATTCGTCCAGCACGTTGTAGGTACCTCGAGCCACAACGAGTTCTTTCGCATCGACACCGCCTGCTGCCTCCTGCCGAATGGCGAGCGTTCCCAGGCTGAAATCGCCAATACGCCCGGTCAGTTTGACGCCACCATCGATGCCCACCGGCTCACCGTTCGCAGACAATCCGATCTTTCGCGAGAAAAACGGCCGCCCGTTGGTATCGATATTCCCGAACTCAAAAATTCCGGCGTCCTGCAGGAAAAAATCGCGCTTTTCCGGAAAGAACAGCGAGAAGCGATCCAGTGCAACTTGCTGTTCATCAACTTCGGCGGTTGAAAAATCGGTGTTCAGTGTGAACGTGGCAGACAGCGAAGGCGTAATTCGATAGCGAATATCAATCGACGGTTCAATGCTCGATCGATTGTCGCCCAGCGCAAGGTCTCTTTGCCGACCAATATTGACGGATGGCACAACATCGAGACCCAGGCCCTGCCTGATATTCTGGATGCCGCGAATTTCTCCGCCGTAGGCTGGCCAATCCTGGCGCTCGTGTGACGACCAGAGCGCAAATTCCTGCTTGCGCACAATGCCCCGGCCAAAATTAATGCCCCAGGTATCTGAATCCGGAGAGAACGAAATCGACTTGAACGGTATTGCGATCTCGGTGGCCCAGCCATTGTCGTGTTTGGCCGACTCCGCAACCCATATTGTCGCCCATTCCTCAATGAATCGCGCATTGTTTTCACGCAGCGCTTCGCGCCGGATACCGTTCGCATTAACCTGGAAAAAATAGTCATTGCGCTTGTTGTTAAAGCTATCGAGCATCACGTAAAAGCGGTCGTCGGAGAAAAACATTTTCCCCTGCACCATTTGTGTTGCACGAATCTCGTCCGGACTGCTGTCCCGCATATCAGCCGCAATGTACAAATATTCGTCGTCGTAGGTCACTCGGACGATGGTGACTTCGCTGGGCTCCGCCCCGTCGATTGGCGTCGTCTGGTGGAAATCGTCAACAATCGCCGCGCTCTCCCAGGCGGCGTCATCCAGGCGACCGTCGATTATCGGCCGGGATGTTGCGCGGGATATTTCGAACGACTTGCGTTCGCCATTGACTGTATACAAGGCCGCAACATCGGATCCCAGCAGCAGCAAAATTACAGCCGCTGACGTTCGCGTAGCTTGGAACATGCCGTAGCCCCCCCTGGCATTTACATGGTGATGCTTGGATACCCTGTAAATAACTAAGGTTGCACGGTATGCGGTAAAGTGTTCCTGAATCAGGACGAACGGTGCGCTATGCGTTCAATATTGCCTTTGTACTTGCGGCTTAGCTTGAGCTCGGTATTGCCGCCAAGGTTCAGAAAGTATTCGCCATTGCGGTGCGGTCGCATAGACCGGACCCGGTGCCGGTTTACGATCGCTGAGCGGTGTACGCGGACAAAAATTTCCGGGTTCAGAATATCTTCCAGATTTTTCATCGTTCCTCGCAGCACATGGGTATCGCCGTTGCAATGCACGCACATGTAATCGCCGGCGGCATCAATCCAGTCGATCGCTTCGACATCGACACAGGTCGTTTCGGAGCCATCACGAATCGCCAGTCGTGTCGGATAGCGAATGCCGGTCTCGGATGCTGCCAGTGCGGCTTCGAGTGACAACTCCTGGCCAGTCAGCTCACAGACAAAGCGCAGCAATTTTGAGCGATGCTGTTCAGCATCTTTTTCATTGCAGTCCCTGCGAGCACGGTCAATAGCCTCAGCCAGTCTGTCGTCGTTGATTGGCTTCAACAGGTAGTCGAGCGCGTTGGCATCAAACGCCCGCAATGCGAACTCGTCATAAGCAGTGACAAAAATGACGGCTGGCATATTGCTGGTTGACAGGTTTCTCAAAACATCGAAACCGTTCATCCCCGGCATCTGCACGTCGAGAAACATCAGGTCGGGCGAATGAACCTGAACCGCCTCCAGGGCTTCCCGGCCATTGCGGCTCTGCGCACAGATTTCGATATCCGAAAATTTGGCGAGCCGAATCTCGAGTCCCCGCCGCGCGAGCTCTTCATCGTCAACTATCAGCGCTTTCAGCATCGTCTTCCTCAAACGGCAGGTTGATCGTGATAGCAAGACCCGAAGGATCGTTCGGGGCCAATGTAAAAGCCTGTTTATCGCCGTAGAGTTGCAACAGGCGTTCACGCGTATTCTTCAGACCGACGCCGCTCGACTTGTGTTCACTTTTTCCGTTGCCGAGACCCGGTCCGGTGTCGGACACCTGCATGACCAGCACACCGCGCTGCACCCGAGCCGAGATTCTCAGTGTTCCACCCTCTTCGCTCGGCGAGATCGCGTACTTTATCGCGTTTTCAATCAGTGGTTGCAGAATC
Source organism: uncultured bacterium (assembly GCA_963976365.1). GTDB lineage: Bacteria > Pseudomonadota > Gammaproteobacteria > Steroidobacterales > Woeseiaceae > UBA1847. Next base: position 211,834 of record CAXBKH010000003.1, read on the forward strand.
AGGCTCGGCACCAGTGCTCTTTCTGCCGGACTTTCTATGGCTTTCTCGATCACCAGGCGATCACCAAATCGCACTTTTTCGATTTCGAGATACAAATCCAGCGCATCGAGTTCGGAGCCCAGCGTGACTCGACTCATCGGGTCGTTGTCGAGCGTATAGCGCAAGAAATCGCTGAGGCGACTGACCGCCTTGTTGGCCGTTTCGTTCGCGCCGTCCAGTATCAGTGTCGAAATCGCGTTCAGCGTATTGAAAAGAAAATGCGGATTCAGCTGGTAGCGCAACATTTTCAGCTGCGCCTGGTGGGCCGCCGACGTGGCTTTCAGGGTCTGCTCGGTCTGCTCCTGCAGTGTCTGGTAGTAGCGTATGCCGAAATAGAGTCCGCTCCAGCACAGCAGGATATAGAACGACCCCATGACACCGCCGACGTAGTCCATCAGGTGGACGGGCTGCCAGCTGTTCTTGACCCAGTCGTAGTAGAGAATGTTTTGCAGGTACCGCCAGCCCAGTGCGAGTACATAGCAGGCGAGTGTCATGACGCTTGCAAGTACCAGCAATGAGCGAGTCCAGAGAACGCGGAACAGGTATCGCATTGGAATGGTCAGCAGGAAGCCGCTGACGGCCGTCGCGGCAATGACCGCAAAATAGGACTCCGGCTTTTCGTGCGCAAATGCGCCGAGCCACGCTGTCAACGTGTACCCGGTCCATCCACCGATATTGAGAATCCAGAACAGGCGCCCCCTGTCCCGGATCAGGTAGTCAATTTCCAAGATTTTCGTTCCGGCCGCAGTTCTGTCGATTATAGAGGCCACCGTCCCGGTAAACACTCGCTTCAACGTGTCCGGGGCACCTGTCGTCGACAGCTATTACCCTGAAATTCCTTCAAACGATTTTCCCGCCTTCTGCATCTAAGAGGTCATGCGAGCGTCAAAAAGCCGCTTGTATTGGGGATAAGGGAGAGAAAACTGAAAATCGCAGACACATCAGCGCAAGATGTGGCTCTTGAGCCACCAGACCCCAGGCGCAAGCAACTCATAGTCCTTGGAATCGGCGTCGCCGTCATTGCTTCGATATTGTTCGCGGCACCCTGGGTCAAACGATGGGCCAACGCGACCGTCAGTGTTCCGTATGAGCGGATTCGTACGGCAGTTGTGGCACGTGGCGACCTGGTACGCGACGTCTCGGTACAGGGACGCATCGTTGCTGCAGTGAGCCCAACCCTGTACGCAACGGCTTCCGGGAGCATCACGCTGCGGGTCGATGCAGGCGAGCAAGTCACGGCGGGGCAGGTCCTGGCAACGGTGGACAGCCCGGAGCTGAGCAACGAATTACGACAGGCCGAGTCGTCCCTCGAACAGCGCAAAGTCGAGCTGGAGCGGCAACGCATAGAATCGCGTCAACTGGCGCTTGATAAACGAAAGTCCGCCGATCTTGCCGAAGTTGCACTGGTCGCAGCGAAACGCGAGCAGCGCCGGGCGTCCGACGCCAATGACCGCGGCGTGATCGCGGTCATTGACTATGAAAAAGCACAGGATGACCTTCGCAACGCAGAGCTCGCCTACCAGCATGCGATCGCCGACGCCGACCTGTTTGACGAACGACTGGCCTTCGAGTTGCGGGCCAGCGAATTCGAGGTCAGTCGGCAACAGTTGCTGGTCGATGACCTTCGACGACAGATCGACAACCTGTCGATCAAATCGCCGGTTGACGGCATCGTCGGCGACTTGCTGGTTGCCCAAAAGGCGGCTGTGTCTCGAGATACACCGGTTATGGCGGTTGTCGACTTAACCCGCTTCGAAATCGATGCCCTGATACCTGAAAGCTACGCCGACGATCTCGCCATCGGCATGCAGGCTGAAATTCAGGTCGGCTCGGAACGTTATGCTGGGCAGCTGGTTGCCGTGTCACCGGAGATTATCAACAACCAGGTGGCAAGCCGGATCCGTTTTACCGGTGACGGCCCAACCAACTTGCGGCAGAACCAGCGGCTGACGACCCGGGTTCTGCTCGCCGAATTCAAGGACGTCCTGATGGTGCAGCGCGGCCAGTTCCTCGATAGCGGGGCCGGTCGCCTCGCCTATGTCATCAACGACAATCGCACGGCAGAACGGCGTGCGATCCAGACCGGTGCAAGAAGCCTCGGCGCTGTCGAAATACTGTCCGGCCTTGAGCCGGGCGAGACCATTGTAATTTCCAGCCTGGATCCATTCCGGGGCGCGGAAACCGTACTGTTATCCGATTGAGCAGGGAGACTAGGAATGTTGAAAATGAAGTCAGTGTCAAAGACGTATCGCACCGACATGGTTGAGACACACGCGCTTCGCGAGTTCTCGTTGACGGTCGACGAGGGCGAATTCGTGTCCGTCACCGGACCTTCCGGGTCGGGCAAGACGACCTTTCTGAATATTGCCGGCATGCTGGAAGAACTGACCAGCGGTACATACGAACTCGACGGTCGCGATATTTCCTCCCTGAATGACCGGGAACGGTCGAAGGTCCGTAACGAGAAGATCGGCTTTATTTTTCAAAGCTTCAACCTGATCCCCGAACTCGATGTCTTCGACAATGTCGACGTACCGCTTCGCTACCGTGGCTTCAATGCGGACGAACGCAAGCGTCGTATTGAAAAGTGCCTCGACATGGTGGGCCTGACGTCACGCATGAAGCACTTCCCGGGACAATTGTCAGGTGGCCAGCAACAGCGTGTTGCGATCGCGCGCGCGCTGGCCGGCGAACCGCGTTTTCTGCTGGCGGATGAACCAACCGGCAACCTCGATACGAATATGGCGGAAAGCGTTCTCGATCTGCTCGCCGAAATCAATGACGGCGGCACGACAATTATCATGGTGACCCACGAGCTCACACTTGCCAATCGGGCAAAGCGCAACATTTTTGTCCGCGATGGCCAGGTGAGCGACGGACCGCCCGAGCTCCACTTCGCCGCGGCGGCCAACGCCTGATCCGGGAGACGACGATGTTTCGATACTACTTGCGGCTCGGATTGCTCAGCATCCGTGCCAACCCGGCGCTCAGCGCTCTGATGGTTGCAGCGATTGCGATTGGCATTGGCGCCTGCATGACGATTGTTAACGTCCGGCATGTAATGAGCGACAACCCGATCTCACACAAGAACGACGTGCTGTTCCACGTCCAGGTCGACAACTGGAGTCCTGACGAGCCGTATGAAGATCCCAATGAGCCGCCTGAACAACTCACCTATTTGGACGCAAAGGCTCTGCACGATGCCGCACGCGCGTACCGGCAGGTTGTCAGCTTCAAGTCTGACCGTGTCGTGCAACCGGACGCCGAGGATGCGCGTCCGTTCCAGGAATCCGTTAGAGCAACGACGGCAGACTTTTTCTCGATGTTCGACGTGCCGTTTGCATTTGGCAGCGGCTGGGACAAGTCGTCCGATGTATCCGAGGAGCGCGTCGCCGTTCTCTCTGCCAGCATCAACGAGGAGTTATTTGGCGGCAAGGATTCAGTTGGCGAATTGTTGCGCATGAATGACGAAACCTACCAGGTTGTCGGGGTACTTGCGCCGTGGACACCGGTACCGAAGTTCTACGACGTCAACAATAATCCGTTCGAAGAACCCGAACGCATCTTCCTGCCGTTCTCGCTGGCGGTCAGCGGCGAATTCGGCAGCAACGGCAACACCAGTTGCTGGAAAACGCCCAGCGAGGGTGGTTACGAGGGATTCCTTGCCTCTGAGTGTATTTGGATGCAGATGTGGGTTGAGCTCAGGAATGAGGCAGAACGACAGGACTATGCTCAGTTTCTGGATGCCTACGTAAACGAGCAGAAGCTGCTGGGTCGGTTCCCGCGTGAGCTCAACAATCGACTCAGTACCCCGGCACAGTGGCTGGAAAACCGCGATGTCGTTGATGACAACGTCAATATGCTACTCAGTCTTGCCGTGTTGTTCCTGGTCGTGTGCCTGTTGAATACCATCGGCTTGTTGCTGGCGAAAGTCATGCGGCGAACGAATGACATTAGTCTTCGCCGCGCGCTGGGCGCCAGTCAGTCTGCTTTGTTCTCGCAGTACATCATCGAGGCTGGCCTGATCGGCATGGCCGGTGGCGTGCTCGGCATCGGCCTGACCTGGCTTGGCCTGCAGGGAATCGAGAATATTTACGCTGAATACGAGTTCATCAAGAACCTGTTGCGCATGGACTGGTCGATGATTTTTGTCGCCGTAGCGCTCGCTATTGTCTCGGCGCTGGGAGCGGCGCTGTATCCAACCTGGCGCGCCTGCAGTATTTCGCCTGCAGCGACATTACGAATTCAGTAGGAGATCACCATGGAATTTGGACCAATTTTTCGAGCCATGCTGAAGGCAAAGGCCGGGTACATTCTGATCGCACTGCAGATTGCGGTCACGATGACGATAATGGTGAATGCGGTCGCGATCATGCAGGAACAGAACGATGCCATCGCGCGCGACAGCGGCATGGACGAAGCGAACACGTTTGCGCTTTCCAGTGCGTCGTTTGAGCCGGATGCCGACATGCGTTCGCTTGTCGAAGAAGACCTTGACAGCATTCGCAACCTGCCCGGTGTGCACAGCGCCGTTGCCAGTAATTCTTATCCTTTGCGACAAGGTGGCTGGTCCGAGGGTGTGCAGATCGAACCGGGCGCCAACAGCACGGAGTCCGTTGGATCCGCAATCTACTTCGTGGACGAACACGGTGTCGATGCGTTTGGTGCGACCGTCATCGATGGCAAGAACTTCGCACCGAACCAGGTTTCCTTCAAGGACCCGGAGTCCAACACCTGGCCGGCCTACGCCATTATTACCGAGGCCCTGGCGAAAGAGCTGTTTCCGGACGCGACCGATTCGGCCGTCGGCAAGACTCTGTATCTTGGCGACGACGATCCGGTCAATATCGTCGGTGTCATCGACCGCCTGCAGGCACCGTGGCAATCCTGGACCGGCGTCGAGCGTTCGCTGTTGATACCGCAACGCCGGCTGGGCACTTACCAGACCTATATCGTGCGCACCGAACCCGGCTATCGCGATTCGTTGATGCCACAGGTTGAGGAGATGCTGTCTACCAGCAATAAAGGTCGTATTGTTCGCAACGTGACGACGATGGACCAGGTTCGAAAACTCGCCTACCTGGACGAGTCAGCCCTGGTCAAGATGCTTACTTTCATTGTCAGTCTACTGGTGGTTATCACCGGCCTCGGCATTGTTGGTCTCGCAAGTTTCAATGTCAGCCGGCGCACGCGACAGATCGGCATTCGGCGCGCACTCGGTGCGACACGCTTCGCGATCATGCGCTACTTCATGGTGGAGAATTTCATTGTCAGCAGTGTCGGTATCGCCGTTGGCGCCATTCTTGCTGTAGTTCTGAATATCGCACTGGTCGATGCCTTCAGTTTGCAGCCGCTTTCGTGGTATGTCATTCCGATCGCCATGCTTGCACTTTGGCTGGTCGGCCAGATTGCGGTGGCGGGTCCGGCACGTCGGGCGAGCCGTATCACACCGGCGATAGCGACTCGATCGAGCTGACGCGACCGATTTAACTCGGAGGGCTGGTCTTATGAGGCATGAAGATCGTCGTCATCAGCCTCAAGGGGTCCGAACGTCGCCGGGCCAACATGCGAAAGCAGCTCAGCGACTCGGGCCTTGCGTTTGAGTTTTTCGACGCGGTCAGCGGACACGATGCGCTGGACCATGTGCATCACTACGATAATGGCGAATTCATTCGCAACTGCGGCCGCTCCGCGACGGCAAATGAGATCGGCTGCTACGCCAGCCACCTCGCGGTTTGGGAGCAATGCGCACAAGGCACTGAACCCTTCCTGATTCTCGAAGACGACGCGCGCCTCGATCCCGGTTTCGTCCACGGTTTCGGCATCGTCGATCGCACTGCATCCACCGATTGCCCATGCAAGCACACTGGAATGCGAATCGGATATTGGTCATCGGGCACGACCGGATTACACGGTGGGTTTGTGGCTGACTCGCCTTGCAAGAAAGTGCAAAAATTCATTGCAGCGTGAAGTCTACAATTTCCGGCTGATGATGCGTGACCGTCTGGTCAGACACACCGGTGTCAGTTCAGCGGCATTTCAAAATCAGGCGAGAACGCGATCGGAATAGTCGCGCGGGTATTGGCCTGTGCGTAGCGATCGTCCAACGGAGCGGCCTCGTCGGCCGCGCTTGGGTTCCAGACCACCTCGATGTGGCGCAGTCCCGGTTCAAGCCCCGACAGCGGCACGAGACCAATCAATCCCCGCATCCCGATGTCGGCACGCTCGGCACGTTCAAAATTTGCCATGGCTACCGGTGTACCCTCGATACTGACACTCCATAACTGGCGCAGACAGTCGATCCGGTCCGGTGCTTCCTCGGCACTGCCGCAGAGTTGATCAAGCACAAGATTGTCGCGAAGCGGCTGATATGGAAGGAACAAGCGAACAAAATTGCCGCGCTGATGAAAACTGTCGATCCGGGGCCAGCCGCGCAGGCGATCCAGCGAACTCGGCATATCCTCGTAGTAGGTGCTGCGAAAACCGTCCCGAACCTGCGTTGAGTCGAGATACGTAAATTCACCGGACAGCGTGAAGTTTCGCCACGCGGCCGCGCGCGTATTTCCGGCGGCGGCGATGACCATGCCGCCAATGATCAATGCAATAAAAAAAACTACCGGACGCGTATTGCTCTGAAGGGTCAGCTGAACCGGCAATACCAGCCGCTGCGGGTAAGCGAACCCACTAATGCGCCTGAAGAATCGAACCAGGCCCACGAAAAAACGGCTGTCGCGAAGGCGAGGCAGTCGTGAGGCGAGTTGCCGATCCAGCAGGTACACCAATACCGGTGTGCCGATGAAAACCACCAGCAGCACCGCTGTGCCGATACCCATGCCCGTGTTGGTGAGACCGAAACGGGCGCCGACCGTGCCCGACACGACCAGCATGGCAATCAGAATGGTCCCGAACCAGAGCACGCTCAGCGTCAGCATGCTGATCACCGCGAACAGCGACGAGGCCACGCGATCCGTGTTCTTTATAACCGTATCGAGATCGGGCAGCGTATCCCGATAATACTGCCGGCTCAGAGGTCCAAGGCCCGGCGTCTTGGCCCAGTTGATGCCATCCGGGAAAGCCGTCCGCAAACCAATCAGCCCAACCCAGTAGGCGCGCGCCATTAAATGCACAACGAAGCAGGCGGCCAATCCGTAGCACGTGCCGGCCAGCAGCGAAATGCCCACGGTGCTGGCGATCACCAGGCTCGTCGACAGGTGCGTGTAGATGTCTGCGATCGAATCAAACAGCCAGCCGGGAATCGACAGCAAAGCAAAGATCGTAAGACTCGAGATGATCAGTTCGAGTTCGTCAGTGCGGTCGCGCAGCCGATCCATTGCCTCGGATTCAGCGTCCGGTAGTTTTTCAGCCTTCTTATCGTTCACCAGGCGCCAGCGCCTCCACGGTTGTCCTAACGCAAGCGTTCGCCAAACGCGTCCCAAACCTCGACATCACCGTAATTCAACGCTCGTACCGACGCTTCGATTTCCTTCAGGTCGCCGACGATTAGCCAGGTCAGTTTCTCAGGATCAATGGTTTCCCGAGCAGATTCAACAACGGCATCGACGGTCACCGCGGCAACCCGCTCCGCCGAGGACTCGGCGTAGTCATAAGGCAGCCCGTAGCTATCCGATGTGATGATGCTGCTCAGAAAGCCACCATTGGTCGCGAATGTGCCAGGCAGTGACCGGGTGCGATTCAATTTGATGCGCTCGACCTCCAGCTCGGTTGCCAGGTTCGTGGTCAGAAACTCTTCCAGCTCACGACGAATTTCCACCATGCTGTCCGCCGTCCGGTCTGTTTGCACCTGACCGCTGGATCGAAATGTCATCTCGCCACTCGTGTTCAATCCAATACCCGATCGATACCCGTAGGACCAGCTCTTGTCCTCGCGAAGATTCAGGTTCAGCCGCGATTCGAAACTGCCGCCAATGACCCGGTTCATGATAGACATCGTGGTCCAGCTCTCCGCATCATACGGTGCAATTGCATGCCCCGCGACAATGGTGCTCGACACGGCGCCAGGATGATCGATCAAAATCACCCGGCTGCGTGGCTCTGCGGCTTCACCTACGGGCCGCAGTGACGATCGGTTCCTGGCATTCCACCTGCCGAACGTTTTCTCCAGTGCGGCCTTCGCGACATTGATGTCGATATCGCCGATCATGTAGACGGTCATGTTGTCCGGCGTTACCTCGGCTTCGTGCCATTTTCTTAAGCTTGCTCGATCAACCTGTTGCACCAGCTCGGGCGTCCATACCGCACCCATCGGATTGTCGGCACCGTAAATCGCGCGGTCGAACAATCCGCTCGCGGCGCTTGACGGCGCCTGCTGCAAAGTCGCGAGATAGGCAGAAATCTGCGCTTTCACCTTGTCGAGCTCGTCTTGTGGGAAAACCGGGTTTCTCAACATCTCTGCGGCCAGCCCCAGCGATGGCTCGAGATTGCGCGTCAGGATGCGATAGCCGAATGCGCTGCGTTCTGCACCGGCCTGGAACCCGCCGCCCATCGCTATCCTGTCCCGCTCAGCGGCAAGTTCATTGGCATCATATTTTTTCGTGCCTTTGTCCAACAGCCCGAAAACAAATGACGGTAACCCAGGTGCTTCGGGCGGCGCCGCAAGGGCCCCGGTATTCACCTGGATCGAGACATCGATCAGTGGGATGCTGCCGCGATTGGCGACAACAATTTTCATGCCATTGGAAAGTGTCGCCGTATCGATCGGTGGAAAATTGATCTCGGAACTCGTCGACACTGGCGGAATTTTCGAACGATCCACCGTGCTTTCAGCCGGCTGGTAGTCCGGAAACGGCTCAACCGTCAGCTGGTAGTAGCCGCGGCGGAGCCACCGGTTCGCTACCTGACGAAGGTCTTCTGGTGTCGCTTCGTTCAACCATTTGAGTTCGGTGTTCACGAACAAGGGGTCGTTGGAAAATAACTGCCCTTCGGCGATGAGTCTGCCGATCTGTGCACCGGTCTCGAGTGCACCAAGAATATACATGTTCACACCCAGTTTCGCGTTCTCGACAATCTGCTCGTCGGGGCCACTGGCCAGGTATTCGGCAATGACCTCGTCGACCACAGGCATTACCTGTTCGGGGGTCACTCCCTCGCGTAGATTGATCGTCAAGCTGTATTCACCACTGATTACGCGGCCGTAAGCGTTGCCGCCGATGCTGGTTGCAAGCTGCAACTCATCGACCAGCTTCTTTCGCAATGGCGAGTTCTTGTTTGCAACCAACGAGTCATTCACCAGGTACATCAGCGACGTGTCCCTGTCATTGAGCCCCGGCAACGCCCAGACGCGAGCGATGCGAGTCTGACCGACACGGTCGTACATCATCTCCTCGCGATGCTCGTTGAGTTCGGGAATCCACTTTTTGGGGTGTGACAACGGCACGCCAGCCGGTGCTTCCCCGAAATAATGCGCAACCTTGGCTTTGGCATCATCCAGTGTGATGTCGCCAGCAAGCACCAGCACAACATTTGATGCGCCGTAGTAGGTGTTGAACCACTCATGGACGTCATCGAGCGAGGCAGCATTCAGGTCATCCATGGAACCGATAATCGAGTGACGATAGGGGTGGTCGACGGGATACAAGCCAGCACGAATCTTGTCGTACATCTGTGCGTAAGGCCGGGTCTCGCTCTGGCGCTTCTCGTTTTGGACCACGCCACGCTGCTCATCGAGTACATCCTGCGTCACAGCGCCGAGCAGGTTTGCCATGCGGTCACTTTCCATCCACAGCGCCATATCCAGGGCCCCGGTTGGAACCGTCGCGTAGTAATTGGTGCGATCCTCGTTGGTCGTGCCATTCATGCCAGTCGCCCCGGCATCCGTGAATGGCGAGAAAAATTCGCCGTCGTGATTCTCACTGCTCTGAAACATCAGGTGCTCAAACAAATGGGCAAACCCGGTTTTTCCTTCCGGTTCATCTTTTGAACCGACGCCGTACCACATGCCGACAAAGACCGTCGGAGTGGAGTGATCGGACTGCACCAGTACGGTCAATCCATTGTCGAGTTCGAATTTCTCATAGGGTAAATCCACCTGCGTCGCCAGTTCGTCGTCGGCATAAGCGTTGGCAAACGACAGGGTCAGCGTCAAAAAGACCAGCAGGGTGGCCGGCGATAGTTGAGGATAGTTCACAAAGTTTTCCTTGTTATTCACGCGCATGGCGAAAGCGGCATTCATACATCACTAATTTAGAGTCCGGGTGCTGATAAAGTTCTCCCGGTCGACGTCGCGCAAAACAATTCTAGTCCAGTGACTGAAGTGCCAACTCGGCCATTGGCTGCACGAACGCTCCCATCGCCGCCGCATTCTTGTTCGATGCATTGCCGTCGACCGCGCGTTTGGCAACGCCCTGAATAATTGCCGCCAGGCGAAAAAAACTGAAGGCAACATAGAACCCGAAGTTGTCGATGCAATCAATGCCTGTGCGTTCGCAGTAGCGAGCAACATACTCGTCTTCGGTCGGAATACCCAGTGCACCGAGATCTTTGCCCTGCAGCCCCGAGATACTTCCCGCACGATCCGGCATCCTGAGCTGCATGCATTGGTACCCGACATCGGCGTAGGGATGGCCAAGTGTCGACAGTTCCCAGTCCAACAGCGCGATTATGCGCGGTTCCCTGGCATCGAAAATCATATTGTCCAGTCGATAATCCCCATGTACCAGCGACACGCGACCGTCATCCTCCGGCAAATTGTCGCGCAACCAGCGCATCAGGGATTCCATCGCATCGATTCGCTGCATCTCGGACGCGCGATACTGCCCGCTCCAGCGTTCGAACTGCCGTTCGAAGTAATTACCCGGCTTACCGAAATCCCTGAGGTCAATTTTGTCGATGTCTGTCGTATGCAGCGCAGCTAACACACGATTCATATCGTCGTAGATCGCGGTGCGATCCGACTTGCTCACCTCGGGCAGTGCAGCTTGCCAAAATATCCGACCGTCGCAAAACTCCATGACGTAGAACATCGAACCGATTAAGCCGCGATCCTCGCACAGGTGGTAAACCCTGGGGACCGGGACATCCGAGGCGGACAACGCACTGAGAACCCGAAATTCCCGGTCGACGGCGTGTGCCGATTTCAAAAGTTCGCCGGGAGGCTGCCGTCTGAGAACGTAGTCGCCGGACGCTGCACTGATTTTGAAGGTCGGGTTTGACTGGCCATCCGCGAACTTGGCTATCTGCTGCAGCCCCGAAAAACCTTCGACATGACGTTCAAGATAGGGCCCGAGAATTTTTTCATCCAGTTTGTCAATCGCCGCCTGCATCTCACGATCCGGCTAGAGCTTCGCCGCAGCGGCAGCGAGATTGCGACCCAACTGCATCATGTGGACCTGGTCCGGCCCATCCGCCAGCCGAATCGAGCGCGCGGCCGCATAGGCGTGTGCGAGAAATAGATCCTGGCTTACACCGGCTGCGCCGTGAAGCTGTATCGCACGGTCAATGACCGTGCAAGCCATCGTCGGTGCAACAATCTTGATCATCGCAATCAGGTCTTTGGCCGCCTTGTTGCCGCCTTCATCCATTCGTGATGCCGCTTTGAGCGTCAGAAGACGAGCCTGCTCGATTTCACAGGCCGAGCGGGCAATGTCCTCGCGAACCGATTGTTGTTTACTGAGTGGCTTACCAAACGCAATTCGACTCTCGGCCCGTTCGCACATCGCCTCGAGCGCTCGCTGCGCCATACCCACCAGGCGCATGCAATGGTGAATACGTCCCGGCCCAAGTCGTCCCTGGGCAATCTCGAAACCGCGGCCCTCACCCAGCAGCAGGTTACTTTTCGGTACTCGAACGTTGTCGAAAATGATTTCGGCATGCCCTTCCGGCGCATCGTCGAATCCCAGTACTTTCATCGGGCGTATGACCTTGACGCCATCGGCATCCATCGGTACCAGGATCATCGATTGCTGCTGATAGCGATTGTCGTTGTCCGGATCCGTTTTACCCATGACAATCATGATCTTCGTGCGTTTGTTGCAGGCGCCGGAGATGTACCACTTGCGACCGTCAATGACGTAGGCGTTGCCGTCCGCTTGAATCGATGTTTGCACATTGGTTGCGTCTGACGACGCAACATCGGGTTCGGTCATCGCAAACGCGGATCGAATTTCGCCGTTCAGTAGCGGCAGCAGCCAGCGCTGCTGCTGTTCGTGGTTACCGTAGCGCGCGAGCACTTCCATATTACCGGTATCCGGTGCACTGCAATTGAAGACCTCGGAGGCCCACAAAACGCGGCCCATGATTTCGGCGAGCGGCGCGTATTCAAGCGTTGTAAGTCCGGCACTGAATTCGCCGTATTCTTTCGGCAGGAAAAGGTTCCAGAGCCCGGCTTCTCTTGCGTGCTCTTTCAGGGTCTCGAGCAATTCGGGTGAGTCCCAACGATCGCCATCGTCAATTTGCTGTGCCAGCGCTGATTCATTCGGATAAATGTGCTCATCCATAAATGTCAGCAGGCGTTCACGCAGTTTCTGCACTTTGGGGGAAAACTCGAAATCCAAGGTTTACTCCGGACACGATAGGGGAAACGGATCTCCAGTATTCCCTAATGGCTCGCGGATATGAACAAAAAAAGGGCGATCTTTCGGATCGCCCCTTTCGTCTCCGCGAATATTGATGCGCATTACTCGCTGATTTCTTTCACCTCGTGGATTTCCCGGATCACATGAACCGGGTGCGGACCGTCATCGTTTCTGTCGACAAAACGTACGCCATCGTGCCCGGCAGCCTCCAGTGCGGCGCGAATCATGGCCTGTGTCGCTGCGTCGATTTCCTTGCTGCTTATGATCAGCACGCCGTCCATTCCCGCAGGGCCGCTACCATTGGTGTGCGCACGAATGACGCGGATATCCATATCACCATTGTGCGCACCATGCGCCCAGATTTTGTCGCTGTGGTGGCCCCGGATGGCCGGTAAATCGATCGTCTTGCCGTCGACGTCCAGCGTAAATCCGTTTTCAGTGCGAGTAATCAGAACCGGGCGGCCATTCTTGTCAACAACCGACCGATTCTCGCCGATTTGCATCTCGTGCATATCAAAGCCAAGCGCATCGCTGTCGAGCACGACGACGGATTCTCCGCTGCCATCATCCGACACGACCTTGATCTCCATTTTATGGTGCCCTTTGTCACCTGAGAATGCTGCCGTCGCGAATATTATCGCTGCCGCCAGAACGGCTGCCTGCCTGAATTTCATCACCGGAATCCCCTTTTGTGTCCCTGTGCCCCATTGATGCACTGCGGTGCGAATTCGTCGCACAGGCTACGGCGTTCCGTATGTGCGCAATGCCGACGGCGGCATCCCCAACTGCTTCTGAAACACCCGACAGAAGTGACTATGGCTGGCAAACCCGTAGTCCATCGCCACATCCACGAGATTTTCATGATCTCCGCTCGCCAGCCGATCGACAACCAGGCCCAGGCGCTGGCGAGTTCGGTAGGCATGCATCGTAAGGCCCGTTTGTTCGCGAAACACCCGGCACAGGTGGTACAGCGAGGCACCGACCTCTACCGCTACCGTCTCCAGGCCAATGGACTCGGTCAGGTGGGCCTCCAGGCAGGCTCGCGTTCTGTCGATCAGCCGTTGTTGCCGGCTGCCGCGGCGACGCTGTGCCTGGTGCGACTTTTCTTCCTGCCTCGCCCGACGCTTGCAGATCTCGAAGAATAACGTAAGAACCTCTTCCTCAATTGTCAGCCTGTCGAGGGGCTGTCGCTGAAGCCGCAGCAGGAACAAAGCGAGCCGGTAACGAAACTTCGGGTCGGTTATCAGCGCACCACCCATATCCTCAGTGGACAGTTGGTGGCGTTGCAGTGTGCTGACAAATAGTTGCGGATGCACACCAAACCAGTACGTCCTATCACCGCGCCTTCCCATACTGCGACGCTCAAGCATCGAGCCGGCGCGGTGCATCAATATGGCACCGGGCTCGGCAAAGCGATATTCGCCGGCGTTGCGCCGGATCCACAGCGGATTCTGCGGCAAGACAAAAACGTCGTTGTCCAGCGATTCTGTGGTCGGGAAACACGGATCGTCGACAGCACATTCGAACGAACCCACCTTTACCAGTTCACTGCTAAACAGCAGTGTCTCAACCGGCGCCAGACAATCGGCTTCCCAGGGCATGCGTGACTCCTTCCAAAATAGAGCAATTTTGTGCAAGCATCGAGCGTTGGTTTCCGCGATCATCTGCCATCAATTCATACTCGAGGCCGACCTATGCGTGCACTGATTCTTATCTTTATTCTGTGTTCGGCAACCGCGCGAGCCCAGGCTCAAGTCGACAGCCTTCGTGCTGAAGCGACAATTGCCGTAAGCGCCGGTCAGAGCGATGTCGCGGCCGCGAAACTGCGGCAGCTTCTTGATCTGGCTCCGGATGACGGTCCTGCACACTATCAGCTTGGCACACTGATCATGGACAGCAACGGCGAGCTTTTCGATGCTATCGAGCACTTTGAACGCGCAAAAGCGCTTAAGTTTCAGCCGCTGGGCGTTGCCTACCGCTTGTCCAGGATCTATGCCCGCATGGGAAACAAGGAAAAGGCACTTGAACAAATGGACGCCCTGGCCAGCGGGGGCTTCAACCTGCCCGGCTATTTCGAGAACCAGCCGGACTACGACAGCATCCAGCAGGATGCTCGGTTTATCAGGGCAGTCGAGGCCGTACGCGCAGCCCGGTTTCCGTGCGAAGCGGACGAGCGGCACCATGCTTTCGACTTCTGGATAGGCGAATGGACGGTGACCGTTGGGGGAACGTTTGCGGGTACCAACAGTATCCAACCCATCCTCGGGCACTGCACGCTACTGGAACAGTGGGAAAGCGCGGCCGGTACCTCGGGTAAGAGTTATAACTATTACGATCCCGGTTACGACCATTGGCGACAAATATGGATCAGCGATAGCGGAAGCTTCATCGAATTCACCGGTGTTGCACGTGACGGCGGCATTTTCTACACCGCGGAAACAATTAATCCGGCCGATGGCACGACAACGATGCACAAGTTTGAATTTACGCAAATTGGCAATGGCGTCGTCCGACAGTTCTGGCGAACCTCGTCTGACAATGGCGAGACCTGGACATCGATCTGGGATGCCGAGTATGCACGACGCAGCGACTAGCTGGCCATCGCAACAGGTTACTCAGAAAAATCCTGCTTGATTTTCACGATGACGTGCTGACCGGTGCTGTTGTACGGGTCACCGCCAAAATCCTGCTCGTCTGAAATTTCGAGGTCGGCGGCTTCCTGCCGGTCCGCTCGCATGACGCGAGCCTCGCTGTGATCGGACGCGATGGCAACCGCGGCAGGTTTCGCCGCTGCATCGGGCTTTGGATTATGTGAATTCACTTTCTATCCCTCGGGTTCCTTCAGTCACACTCCATATTGACGCATGCCGGTGCCGGCTGTTCTGTTGCCGGTCGGGCCGTAACCGCCGTTTGTCACCCCGGCTGCCGCTGGTCGGCCACAACACACCGCTGGTCGGCTAGAAGCGCCAGACGATACCCAGTGATGGCACCAGGGGCAGCCAATGCTCTTCGTCGGCGATGAGTTCGGGACCGTTCGCCGTAGCAACAATCGAGTACTCGGTACAACAGGGATTCTGGCGATTGTAGAGATTCGAGACTTCGAGGAATAGCTCCAGATCACCGCGACGTACCGGGATTTGACGGCTGACTCGCGCATCGAGCGTATGAAAAACCGAGTACCGCGATGCGTTGGGCTCACTGACCGTGACACTCGCAGGCGAGTACTCGATAAGGCTGGTTCTCGGCCATCCGGTGTGCACTTCACCCGCCGCGCTAAGGTTCCAGCGGCCCCATCGCCAGCTCAATCCCGCTTTCAGCGTGTGTGTCTGATCCCAACTGCGCCTGACTGTGCGCGTTGCCGTTGTGTCGGTGACTTCGGACCACGCGTAGCCGATCCACCAGAACACGTCCTGACTCGAGTCGCCCTCGGACAACATTACCTCCGCGCCCTGTGCCAGCGCCGACAACGGGTCGATCCTGTACCGATCGAACTGCAGCTCCGGCAGTAGAGTCAGTGCATTGAATGCGTTTTCGAATCGCGGTCGGACCGAACGAAAGCTCTTTCGATAGTAAGACACATCGATATTGGCGTCTCTGCCCAATTGATGCTTGAAGTTTGCAACGACATGTTCCGCACGCTGGGCGGGGAAGAAACTGTCAATACCGTCACTGACTTGCAGTTCGTTGCTTTCCTGCGCCTGGGAAAACTGGCCCCAGCCAACACGCAATTCGGATCGGGAATTGATGCGATACAAGACGCTAAGGCGTGGACTGGTTTGCTCATCGTTCATCGCCATCGTGTAGCTCTGCGTATCCCAGCGAATACCGGCATCGACGACGAGGTTGTCACGAAGTTGCCAGCGCGCCTCGACGTAGGCGTTGTACTGCGCACCTTCGGGCTGTGTATCGAGATCGATTATCGTGAACGGCGCATTGTTCAGGATCGAATCGAAGGGAGGTGAGACGGTTTTCGTCGATAAGAACCGGTACTTCGCGTCCTGGTGTTTGCCTTCGATGCCGAAACTCAGCATCCAGGTTTTTGACGGTACGTAAGTCCAGTCCTGTCGCAGCCCAATTGAGTCGAAGTCGCGGGATTCGTCAAGCACACCGTTGACCACCTGTGGCAGGTCAAGCGTGCCTGTTCGGCGTCCCATGATTGCACCAATCGAAAGCGTGGTTTCACTTCTCAGTCTTTCCGTCCAGTCCGCCTTCCAGCTCAGCCAGGCAACCTGGTTTTCGTAGTTTGCGTTGGCCTGCTCGCCACGGCCGGTGTCGGCGAGTGTCAGTTTGTCTTTGGAATAAAGCATGTTGGCGCCGAACTGCAACCGTGGCCCGAAATCCCATCCGACGTGCAACAGAAAATCCTGGTAATCGGGACTGCCAACATCCGGATTAACGGTGTCCGCGATGATATCCAGGTTGCCGCGGCGAGCTGCAAACAACCAGTCCCCGCCACCTGGAATCGTGCCTAGCGATAGAACAGACGTGTTGAAGAAGCTAAACGCCAATTCGGTTTGTACCGGCTTTTCGGGCTGTCGCAGGCTTAAATTCATCACACCGCTCATGCGGTCGCCGTAGCGGGCCGGATAGGCACCCGTGTAGTAGTCAATACCGTCGATCGCATTGGAATTCACGATGGTCGCGACCGCCTGGAAATCCTTTAAATGAAAGGGCTCATACAAGCGATGGCCGTCGAGCAGGAAAAGCACTTCATTCGACTCGCCGCCGCGCACATGACTGCGGGACGATATGCCTCCGTTTGCGGTACCCGGAAGACGGGTCGTGATACGAGTTGCTTCGTCGCCCGTCGTCGGCACTCGCGTCGCCAATTGCCGGTCGAGATAGGTCGGCGTACCGGTTTGCACATATTCGAGTCGATGCAGACTGGAGGTTACGATGATTTCGGGTAACGGAACCTCCGCCTCAGGCTGCGCCGCCTCGGCCGCCTGTGTCCGCTGGCTCGTCTGACGCACCAGCCAGCTACCGGACGGTCCGCGCTCGAACAGCAGGTCATGAGCTTCGACCACACGACGTGCCGCGGCAATGGGGTCATCGGTAACCGGCTCCTGCAGAACAAGAAGGTCGTCGGTCACGACGTCAGTGCTGAAAATGACCTGGTGGCCTTGCTGATTCAGGCTATCGAGAAACTCGGCAACGGGTCGGCCTTGCCACACAGCATCTGCTGCAAGGCAAATATTCAGGCAGCAGGTCAGGACCGGTACCCACGCAAATCGTGGCAGACAGCGCATAAGCGAATTCTAGCGCTTATCGCTTTTCAATGAATACCTTGTCGGATTCGATTCGATAATGAACGGCGGTGGTGGACAGAATGGATGCGAGTGCCTCGTCAGGCGTCAGGCCTTCAATGGAAACGGAGTCCGGAAAGACCAGGCCCATCGCCTGCATGCGCGTCTCGTCAGAATCGAACTGCAACTCCCGGCCGGTTTCTCTCGCCGCCCACTTGAGAAAATCGAGCAATGAGCGGTTGCTGATATCGAAGGTTGGTGCCAACTCGGCAACCCAGCTCCAATAATCATCATGGGCGTCCAGTCTGCCGGTTTCGGCACCCTGCCCGGATCTTAAGGTCAGGCGTTCACCCATCCTCGCCGCATAGGTTTCGGTTTCGTTGCGAATATCCACCCGACCCTCTCGAACAGCAACATCCAGCACACCGTCTGTTGCCTCAACCGAGAACTGCGTACCGACATCAGTGACGGTTCCAAGCATCGTATCGATGACCAGGCCACCTTCCCGATAGACGTACAAGCCTGTGTCGGCGTAGACACGACCCGAAAGCAACGTGAACTGATCCACGCCATCGATCCGCAGTGCCGTATTTTCGTCTATACGCAAAGATTCACCGCGGGCGAGCAGCAGGCTCAGACCTTCACCGGCCGCGGTTGACACCGATTCCCCGACACGTATTTGAGACCCTTTGGAATAACGGGCATCGAGTTGTCCTGCGTCGATGATGCGTGACACAGTTGCGGCAACCGGCGGCGGCAGGACCTCGGGCTGCGTGCTCACAAACACCGCGATGACCGCGGTCGCTGCAACGCCGACGGGTACCAGCCAGCGCAGCAAATTCTTTCGCCGCGCACTTTTACGCCAGGACCTGTGCACCTCATCGTAGGCCTTGTCACCGGTGGCCTGCGCCGAACTATCGCGCCATTCCTGTTGCACGCGATTGTAAACCCGGGATTCAATACTCAAAGGAATCTCCGGCCGCTCGCCCGCGAGCTTGAGCAGCTTGGCAAGAGACGCGTCGTCGTCGGTGTGTCCTGTTTTATCTGTGTCGTCAGTCATATCAATCAACGATAAAGTCGGGTTCTACGTCCCAGAGAGCTTTGAAGCTGTCCCTGAATGCGACGCGGGCCCGGCTAAGAATCGATTCGGCGGCCTTCTCTCCGATTCGCATGCGGCCCGCTATTTCCCTGACGCTGCATCCCTGAACATACTTCAGTTCCAGCGCCTGTGCGTAATTTCCCGGCAAATGCTCCAGCGTCACGCGAACAAACCGTGCAATTTCGTCGCGTCGGCGGTCGGTTTCCGGTCTGCCATCATCACCCGCCGCCAACTCAAGGGCCGCCTGAACGCCCGGGTGGTCCTCAATCGGGATGTCGCTACGCATTTCGAGCTTGCGTTCACGGTATACCGCTGCCGTTTCATTCCTGCAGATCGTGCAAAGCCAGGTGAAAAGCAGTGCCTCGCCGCGGTAACTACTCATTTTGCGAACCACGATACACATGGTTCGTTGCACAATTTCTTCCGCCAGTTCCGCGTTGTTATCTACCCGCGTCAGTGTGAACCGGAACAGTCGGGGGAAATATTCCTTGAAGAAGGCATCAAATGCTCCCTGGTCACCGGCCGCCACTCGGGCGGCAAGTGACCGGTCCTGTTGAACTTGGGGGAGTGTTTCCGTCAACTTTTTTCCAGTTAGAGGCAGGGGAGGGCCTCTGTTACATTAGAGTCGCGCCGCGCAAAAATCCTTCGCTATTTCTCGAATTTTCGATGATTCACCCATCCGACCAGCGTTTCGTTGTCATCCGGCAGCCGATACAGCGACTTCTCGTAGGCCATTGACGACCATGCCGCATGGGCGATGGCCGTCTCGGTCAGCGCCTCATCATACTCGCCATCATCCTGCAATTGACCGTCGCGATAGACGAACTGAAGCGGTGGCAGATCTTTTTGTAGTATTGCGACGCGGTCGCCGCTCAAATAGGCCTGCGCCGTATTAAATTGCATGATTGCCCTTCCGGGGTCATCCGCATCTTTCGGCTGCGTCAGGTCATGACCAATCATCGGGTGCTCGGAGGTAAGGCCGATGAGTGACAGCACCGTCGGCGCGAGATCAATCTGGCTGGCAACCGTTTCGATAACAGCAGGCTCAACTACGCCACCCAGGATCAGTCCCGGAATGTGAAAACGTTCCACCGGCACGACTTCGCTACCGTACACACGCGAGTTGTGGTCGGCGACAACGAGGAATACGGTGTTGTCCCAGTAGTCTGAATCCCGGGCCTTATCGAGAAATCGGCCTAGCGCATAATCTGCATATTTGACCGCGTTGTTAACCGTGTTCTTCTCGACATCGAACGGCTCAATCCTGTTGTCCGGATATTCGAACGGTGAGTGATTGGACGAGGTAAAGACCAGCGTGAAGAATGGCTGGCTATGCGGTCGGCTGAATTCTTCGTGGGCACGATCAAACAGGTCTTCGTCAGAAACTCCCCACGAACCGGTGAAGACCGGATTTTCGTAGTCTTTTTCGTCAATAACCCGGTCAAAGCCATTGTTCACAAAAAACCGCCGCATGTTGTCGAATTGCGCTTCGCCGCCATAGATGAAACTGGAGTTGTAGCCGTGTCTGCCCAGGACCTCGGCCAGCGTGAAAAAGTTCTTTTGCGACTTGCCAAGCTTGACCACACTCCTTGCCGACGTTGGCGTAAAACCGCTCACGATGGCCTCAAGCCCTCGAACGGACCGGGTACCTGTCGCGTACAGGTTGTTCAGCCAGATGCCCTGCTCCGCGTAGCGATCCAGGTTCGGAGTCAGATTGAGGCCACCCAGTGAACCGACAAACTCAGCGCCCAGGCTTTCCTCGATAATAATGACCAGGTTCTTCGGTTCGCCACTCGGATTGGCCGGGTACTGCAGATGCAGTGTCGGCAGCTCCGGGAGCGTAAATTCCCAGGAATCGACATCCATAGAATCTCGCACGATCGAGATCACCTGTTCGTCGTCCAGTTCGCCGTAGCGAATACCGCCGCCCTCTTCGTGTCGCATCTCGTAAATTGCATACAGCAACGAATACGCCGAGCTCAGGGCAAGATCATTCACCAGCGGGTCGGTGGACAGGGCAACGGTGCTGGGATTAACCGGGCGGTGATCGAGCGTCGACCGCACCATGCCGAAGCAAGCAACAAGCAATAGTGGCGTTACGAGCAATGCCGGGACCAGGCCGGTCTTTTGGATGGGCGCTGTTAGCCGAGAGAAAGAGCGCAAAGTGTACGCGCCGAAAATGGCGATAAAGAACACTGCGAGAATGAGCGGCACTTTGTAGGCGGCCCACAAGGTTGAGAAGACTTCTTTCGGATGGTCGAGGTACTCAACGAACAATATGTTGGGACGCGAATCGAACTGCTCGATAAAAGACGGTGTGCTCAGCTCCATGAATATCGCCACGAGCAGCGCGACGGGGAGATAGACGCGCAGCATTAGTCGCCACACCGGAGCCAGAATGCGATTCGATGCCAGGAACGGAAACGCGATCACTGCCGGAGCAAGCAACAGGCCCAGGAGTACGAGGTCGAATCGCAGTCCCTGCACAAAGACGGGTGCCAGCATGTTCGCGTCGACAACGCGGTCCCATTGCCACGCGACCAGCAATACCCTGGCGACTGTCAGCGCCAGAATCAGGCGCCACGCCACGGCGAAAAACGGTGTCAGGGAGGTGGCGAGATCCGCTCGCCAATCAGGATTATGCTTCATCAAAAACTCTTTTTTGTGGAAACCAGGAACTGGAGGTCTTCAATTTGCGAGTCGCCGTCCAGTGGCATCGCGATATCGATGTGTGTCATACGCCCAAGGCCTGATCGGTCATTGCCGATGCGCAGGCCGAAGCCAATATCGCGGAGAAGTTCGGAATTCGATCGATCGACCGGCGAGTCGCCCCAGACACGGCCGACATCGAAAAATACGGCGCCACCGACCCTGAAAAGGCGCCACGGATACCAGTCCGTGAAGTAACGCTGCTCAACAGTCAGCAAGGCGCGCTTGTCACCCGTCTGATATCGCAGCGGGTAGCCTCGCAGCCCGTTGTCACCGCCAAGCTGGAGGTATTGATCCATATCGAGGCTCTGTCCGTAACTCGCATTCAGGCCGATATACAAGAGTCGCTTCTCGGACTGGCGCTTGAAGTAGCGTGCGCTCGTATCCAGCAGCAGATTGCGGACGCCGGCATCCTCGACCCGGCCGCCGAGACTCGCGGCGAGCAACAGGGAACTCGATTCGGAACTTCCGAAGCCCGTCTGCGCCGAGGCATCGAGGATCAGGGCATCGCGGTCGGAGCCTGCCGACTCTGTCGCGAAGCCAAGGCTCGC
>CAXBKH010000004.1:0-229812 GCA_963976365.1 uncultured bacterium
GAAGGGCAGCCGCCACACATGCAATTCATGTCAGTGGGGTATTGCGCACGAGTTCTGGAATTATTGTGCATGGTGCAGGGAACCGGTGAAACGAGAATGATGAACAACTTGTGAGCAATTCTGATCAGATCGAAGATGCGCTGGTGCTGGATGTAGCGGTCGGACCGCACAGTGTCGAAGCGGGAATCGCCGGTGGCAAGGCGATTGCCTACACCTGCCGCGATCCCGGCAAAGAGTCGGAAAACGAAGATACCCTTGCGTTGTTACCCTACGGCCCGGGAGCCGCGGTACTCGTCGTCGCCGATGGTGCCGGTGGCCTGCCAGCCGGTAAACGCGCGTCACTGACAGCCGTTACGACATTGGCGGAGTCATTGCAGACCGCCATGGACAAAACAACGCTTTTGCGCACGGCGATCATGAACGGTATCGAGGCGGCGAACGTGGCCGTACTGGCGCTGGCCAACGGTTCGGCGACGACGATGACGGTCATATCGATCGAAGGTCGGCTGACGCGCTCGTACCAGGTCGGCGACTCCGAAGCGATTGTGATCGGGCAGCGAGGACTGGTTAAATTGCAGACAACCGCACATTCTCCGACCGGATTCGCGGTGGAGGCGGGATTCCTGGACCAACGCGATGCCTTGCATCACCAGGATCGTCACCTGGTGTCGAATTTTATCGGCACCAGCGACATGCGCATTGATGTTGGCGCCGCAGTGGAGCTGAATTTGCGTGATACGGTATTGGTCGCGAGTGACGGCCTGATGGACAATGTGCACGTCGACGAAATTATTGAGATCGTCCGCAAAGGCCCGCTCGAGAATGCGGTACAGGGATTGGTCGACATCGCCAATCAACGAATGCGGGACACGGACGGCGAGCATCCCAGCAAACCCGACGACCTGTCGTTGATCCTGTTCAGGAACTCGGTTCCGCCGAAAAAGCCATAATTGTCAATCGCTTACCACGACTGACAGGCTGGCCAGCGCGCCAGCCAATGTGCGAGCCGGCGGATGTCGGACGCAAAGCATGTAGAGTATTATCGTGAGTCGAGGGATGAATAGTGAGTATCACAGCCCTGATTGCGGAACTCCGCGGCGCTTTTGGTGCCCAAACTATCAGATACAAATGAGGCCTGCGACGATGAAAACCTTTTACACCGGCACACGCGCTGCCGCGATCTCCCGCACCAGCCTGGCCGTTGCAATTTCCTTGCTGGCCCTGAATGGCTGCGGTTCCACAGCACCGACCTATAACTCTGGCGTGACATTGCCTGGCGGTGGCAGCGTGAGCCTGCCCGGCGGCGGTTCGTCTGGCGGTGGCGGCGAATCCGGCGGCGGTTCGTCCGGTGGCGGCTCGTCGGGTGGTGGAATGGGCATGCCGGGCGGTGGTTCGTCCGGCGGCGGCTCCTCCGGCGGTGGCATGGGGATGCCCGGTGGTGGCTCGTCCGGCGGCGGCAGTTCAGGTGGCGGTAGCTCCGGCGGCGGCAGTTCAGGTGGCGGTAGCGGTGGTGCCACCGGCAGTACGATGCCGACCGGCGACATGCAAATGCCCGGCGGTGGACTCGGTATGCCGGGCGGTGGATCCGACGGTGCCGGTGGCGAAGCTTGCCAGGATGGCGGCATTACCGGCGGCGGGATCGGCGGCGGTGCGGGTTGCGATCAGGGTGTGGGCCAGTTTCCCGGTGACCCGGATCGTGCGGAACAACTGGGCGAAGAACTGGACAAGTCAGTCGGTGACTTCGATGAAGCCATCGGTGAAGAACAGCGACAGGTGTCCTCCGTCGGTCGGAATACCGAGGGATTTGGCGACGGTACCGGCGGTGGCGGCGGCTCCATTGGTCTTGGTGAACAAGCCGCAGGCGCGTCGGGTGGCGGCGGTGGCTATGGGTCCGGTTCCGGGGGTGCCGGCAGTACCGGGCAGCAACAGGCCGGGCCGCTCGATGGCATGAGTGCCGAAGAAATCCAGGCAAGAACGCCTGAAGATATTGAGATCAGTACCTACGACGACATTGTTGCGCGACAATTGCGAGAAGCGGCAGTCGCCGAAGATGATCCTGTTTTGCGTGAACGCCTCTGGGAGGAGTACCGCAAATACAAGGGACTGAAATAGGAACGGCAAGAATAATGATAAGACTGGTCTCAGGCCTTCTTCTAACAGGAATCATTTGCTCCGGGTGTGCTGTTCAGGAACTCGTGGTCGCTGAAGAAACGGAACTGGTCGTTGCCGAATCATCAGTTGATGAAGCCATGTTGCTCGATATCGGGATTGTCGAGTTCGACCCGGGTATACCCGAGGACAACGATACCGAGAAAACCGGCATATACGAAGATATACGCCGAGCCGAAGCGAAATATGTTCCGTTCCACCTGAAGACAACCTTGCAAGGCACCGGTCACTGGGGTGCTGTCAGGGTCATACCGTCAGCGCGCGCGTATACCGATGTCATTGTTGGCGGTCAGATTCTTCAATCCGATGGTGAGTATGTCGAGCTGCAGGTCTCTGTTCATGATGCGGCGGGCCGACACTGGTTTACGCGCAAGTACGAAACGCAGACCGGATTAACGTCGTACTCGAATCGTCGCGATCGACGTCGCGACCCGTACCAGAAAGTATTCAATGATTTTGCCAATGACCTGCAGCTGTATGCATCGGAAATGCCCGCCAGACAATTGCAGCGGTTGCGCCAGATTTCGGAGCTGCAGTTCTTTGGTGACATGTCACCAGCCGCCTATTCGGGCTACCTGACGACGGACCAGGATGGCATCGTCAATGTTGTGCGCCTGCCGGCGCAGAACGACCCGTCCGTTTTGCGCATGCGCCAGATCCGTGAGCGTGATCGGCTGGTAGTCGATACGTTGAACGAGCATTACGCGAACTTTTACTATGGGATTGCCATCCCTTATCGCAACTGGCGCAAAAACGCGCGAGCCGAGACGATCAAGTACCGCCAGGAAAAACGTTCGTCACATTTGCAGGCGCTGGTCGGCGTTGTCGTGCTGGCCGGTTCCACCCAGATTGACACGAGTAGCTCGGGCAGTCGCAATACGAGAAACATCAATCGTGCCTTGCAATACCAGGGCATTACGAGAGGCTTCAATACCCTGTACGAAGCGTTTCGACGCAATCGCGAGGCCAATCTGCATCTTGACGCGATTGCCGAATTGTCCGAATCCTTCGGCAGCGAAGCGGCGCCAATGGTCGTTAGCGTGGAGGGGCAGGAGCGTCGACTAACCGGCACCGCGGAAGTCCAGTACGAAAGCTGGCGACAATTGCTGAGAGAAATCTATGAAGCGGAAACGGGCTTCTCGCAGTCCGTGGAAGTAGGTGCTCCGGCACGCGTGCCGGAACCCACCGGATAAGCTGCCCGCCAACATGCCCGAACTCACGAAAGGCACTCAGTTAGCCGACCGCTACACGCTCGCGCAGCGTCTTGGTGGAGATGGCCGGACCGAGACATGGCTGGCGAAGGATCGCCTGACAGCGGCATCGGTCGCGTTAAAAATCGCTGCACCGGGCGCCGAGGCGGCTGAGCGCCTGCGTGCGGAATGGCAAGCCAGCATTCGCATGATGCACCCGCATATCGTTCGAGTGTTCGAGTTTCATGCCGAATCCGACGCGGCTTTTTATGCCCAGCAGTTCATTGATGGACCGGAACTTAGTGCCATCGCGGGTGAGCCCATTGACGACGTGCTTGGCCCGGTCGGCCTGCTGGCAGGTGCCCTGGCCTATGTGCATTCGAAAGGCATCGTGCACCGCGATGTGAAAGCATCCAACGTCTTGCTGGACGGCAACGGGGCGCCGTATTTGACTGACTTTGGCGTGTCAACGGCCGTCGGAAAGTCTGCGTCCGGCGGATCGCCGATTGCGCAGAGTCCGCAATCGCTGGATGGCGAGCCAGCGGCACCGAGCGACGACATTTTTGCGCTGGGCGGACTGATATTTGAATTGCTATCCGGCAAACCGCCCTGGTCAACGGACGATATCGAGGCTGAGATTCGACGTGCTGATGTGTCGGCCGTGTTGTCGGCAGATGGCGGTACCGTGCCGCAGGCGGTCGCAGATCTTGTGAGAGATATGCTGTCACGAGAGCCGGAGCGACGACCGGATGCGAACGCGGTTGTCGCGCGACTGACCGCAGCGGGTTTTCCACCGCGTGTATCCAGCCGGCGCGGTGCCGTGCGCCCGATGCAAGACAGCGAGCCCGTTGCGCCAGTCTCGTCAATACGTCATGTGCCGAGTACAGCAAGCCAGGCGCCGCTCGACACGACGCCACAAGACCAGGGAAAGATCCGCATGCTCCTCGGTGTTGCGTTTGCGGCACTGCTCGTAATCCTGGTTGCCGTTATCTTCGTCCTGCCTGAGCGAGTCAGTCAGACGCGGTCAACGCCGGCGGCGATCCAGGAGACGATAGTCGATGTGTCGGAGTCGACGCCGGTTGAGCCCGTTAACGAGGAACGCGACCGCCCGGCAGTGTATGTCGATCCGGAGGTTCGAAAAAGAGTCAAGGGCAATACAGGCACGCCAACACGCGTGCTGGAAGATGACGATGCAATTACCTTTTCGGAGAACACGGCCGATTACAGCGGCCTGGACGATGAGGGACGGGCGCGATTTGCTGCGGAGGCCACGTTGGGGGAATTGCTGTCGGCATTCGAGGTGCTCGAGATGCGTGGAGTCGAGCGCTGGGCGCCTCGAGAACACCGCGCTGCACGTGAACTGTATGCCGCGGCGGACGCTGCTTACCTGAAGAAAGACTTTGCATACGCAGACGAATTGTATCTCGCCTCGCTGACCGTACTCGACCCGCTTTACGAACGCATCGAGCCTACATTCAACAAAGCCTACAACGACGCCATCGCCGCTTTCGACGCGGGTGATCGCCTCGAGGCGCTGCGATTGTTCGAACTGGCTGTCGCTATTACACCAACCCACGCGGATGCCAAAGCCGGATATGAGCGTGCCCGGAACCTGGAAACTGTCTTGCGCCTCGTCGATCAGGGGCAGGACTACGAAGAGGACCTGGAACTCGAAGCGGCGCAGCAGAGCTTCGAGCGGGCGGCGGAACTGGATCCGAAGTGGCAGCCGGCGCTTGATGGCGTTGCCCGGGTACAGAAAATACGTCGAAAAATCGAATTCGACACCCGCATGACCGAGGGATTCGAAGCCATTGCGGCCGGTGACTATCTTGCCGCGCGTGCTGCGTTTCGGGTGGCACAGCAGCTTATACCCGAATCGCCGGAGCCAGCGGATGGCCTGTTGCAGGTTGATCAGGGCCTCAGGCTGCAGGATATTTCGACGCTGGAGCAGGAGGCTCGGGCGCTTGAGCAGGATGAGCATTGGGACGCGGTGGTTGAGACCTACGAAGAAATCCTCAAGATCGACAATACGCTGGCATTTGCTCACGAGGGCCTGTCGCACGCGCGTGAAATGAGTGCGCTGCATGCTCGGCTTGACAAACTGATCGCCGAACCCGACAAGCTGAGCGCACCTTCCGTGATGCAAAATGCGACGATGCTGGTCGTGAGCGTGACGACTCGGTCGGATGTCGGACCCAGGCTTGCCGCGCAACGCGATGAGTTGTCGCGTCTTTTGAAGCGCGCGGCGACACCACTGCCGGTGAAACTGGTGTCCGACAACGTGACCGATGTGGTTGTCTACCAGGTCGGCCGGCTCGGTTCGTTCATGCGCAAGGAGATCAGCCTGCGTCCGGGTACTTATGTCGTCGTCGGTTCGCGGCCGGGCTTTCGCGATGTTCGGCTGGAGTTTCGTGTCGCGCCGGAGATCGAAATCGAGCCGGTCGTTGTGCAATGTGAGGAGCAAATTTGAGTTTCGAAAAGCTGGTCATTCGCGATGTCGAAGGCGAACACATTTACGGCGAAGACAAGTTGCCGCTCAGCGTTGGTACGGGCAGCAATTGTCAGCTGCGTCTGCCCGGCCCGGGCGGCGACCCGGTCGCCTTGCTGGACCTGCTCGATGGCCTGCCGTTTGTACAACCGGTTGGCCGGAATAACTCGCTGCACATCAACGGCGCACCGCTTGAGACGAGTCGTCGGCTGGTCGATGGCGATGCTCTGCAGTTTTTCGGCAGTGAAATTCGTGTAGCAATCAATGACAGCGACCTGGTGCTCGATGTTCGCCTCGAAGACAGTGCCTACGTAACGCGGCCACCGACCGCGCCGGACAGCCAAGCCCTCCCGGATGACGAAGCGATAGCCCCGACGGCATTTCGGCGTGCCGCGGCGACCTCACTGGAAGACGATGCCGGCAAACGCAGTCCTCTGAAGATGATCGTGGGTGGTGCATTGATCGCGCTGTTGACGATGTCTTACCTGCTGTTTAGTGCTGTTTCCGTGGAGTTCGATATCAATCCTGTCGACCCGGACAGTCTCGATATCGACGGGGGCTGGTTTCATTTGCCCGTTGGCGGCCGTGTACTGCTGCGTAAAGGCAACTACACCGTCAATGTCGAAAAGCAAGGCTACTACGACATCGCACAGACATTTGTCGTCGGCGATGATCCTTCGATGACGGTACGCCTGAGGATGCGAAAGAAGCCCGGTCAGCTACGGATTATTACTGATCCCGTTGTCGACGCCGTGGTTACGATCGATGATTCGCTGGTTGGCACGTCGCCGTACGGACCCGTGGAACTCGAGCCCGGTGAGCATACGGTCCGGGTGGAGTCTGAACGTTTTCTGCCCTTCAATGATTTCGTCAACGTTGCCGGGCTTGATCGCGCTGAGACACTGTATGTGCAATTGACACCCCGTTGGGCGAACGTCGAGGTGACATCCGAACCGGCCGGTGCAAGGATCTTCTCGGGTGATGAGGAGGTTGGTACGACGCCGGCTACCGTACAGCTGCTCGAAGGCAGTCATGAACTTACGGTTGCAAAAGACGGTTTCAGCGCCTGGGACGGCAATGTCGTTGCGGAACCGAATGTTGCGCAGTCCTTGCCGTTGATCCGACTGCAGGCCGCCAACGCCAAGCTGCTGGTCAATACCATACCCCGTGGTGCCAATGTTACGGTCAACGGCCGTTATCGTGGCCAGTCGCCAATCACGCTCTCGCTGACGCCGGACATTGACTACGAAATCGGCATGTCCAAGGCCGGGTACGGCGTGACCCGTCGAAACCTGAGGCTCGAATCGGCGGCGAGCGAGTCGATAACGGTCGACATGACGGCGAGAGTTGGCACGGTCACCGTATTCGTCGAACCTGCCGACGCCACGGTGTATGTCGATGGCAGTGCGCGCGGTACCGGCAAGACCATCTTGCGGCTGAGTTCGGCACCGCATCGCATCGATGTGAAGCGCCAGGGGTTTCTTGACTGGACGCAGACGATCACACCGCGACCCGGCTAT
Organism: uncultured bacterium; assembly: GCA_963976365.1. Taxonomy (GTDB): domain Bacteria; phylum Pseudomonadota; class Gammaproteobacteria; order Steroidobacterales; family Woeseiaceae; genus UBA1847. The sequence continues at coordinate 7,368 of CAXBKH010000004.1, forward strand.
CCACAGACGCTAAACGCAAGCTTGCGCTCGCTTGCCGCTATCGAACGCGATTCAGTCGCGCGCACCGCAACAACGGCGGCGGGACAAACCATGATCCGCGTCGAAGGTGGCACCTTTTCGATGGGTGCCTCGCGTGCGGAGAGCGGTCGCCGTGCGAATGAGGTGATTCGCCCGGTGACGATCGCATCGGCTTACATGATCAGTGCGCATGAAGTCACCAACAAGCAGTTTGCCGAGTTTCGTGCGAATCACAATCCGGGTTCCGAGGTTCATGTTGCACTCGCAGCCGATAACAATCCGGTGGCCAATGTTACCTGGGCCGATGCAGTGCAGTACTGCAACTGGCTGAGCAAGAAAGAAGGTCGAACGCCGGTCTATAAGCAGGAGTTCGGCAAATGGGTGCCGGTCTATCCGTTCACCGATGGTTATCGACTACCGACGGAAGCGGAGTGGGCCTGGGCGATTCGATTCGAGGAACGTCCGGTGCCGCGCAAGTTCCCCTGGGGCAAGGCATGGCCACCGCCGAAGGGCAGCGGCAACTTCGCCGATCTTGCGGCTCGCGAACTGGTACCGTCGATCATTCCGAAGTATGACGATGGTTATGCGTCGACGTCACCCGTCGGCACATTCGCGGCGAGTTCGATTGGCTTGTACGATGGTGGCGGCAATGTCGCGGAATGGGTCAACGACTGGTACACCGTGCCGACGCCGGGTATTACGGAACCTGAAGTTGACCCGACAGGTCCTGCGCGCGGCAACAGCCACGTGATTCGTGGCGCGAGTTGGCGGCACGCTGGAATTACAGAATTGCGACTGAGCTACCGCGATTACGGTACGGATCCGCGTGTCGACGTCGGCTTTCGTATTGCGCGAAACGTCGACTAGAATTGCCTGCGACTTTTGCTGCCGTTATTGGTCCAACTGGATTGCGGGGCCGAGGGATCAACCTGGAGACTTGAAATGCTTCGATTACTACTCGTTTTGACACTGGGCATTGCCCTGGCAGCCTGGGCGCAGGATGATGAAACCGACGATGCGGCGACGACGGACCCGGTTCCCGAATCCATAGACGAGATGTCCGAGGAAGAACTCGACGATCTCGATCTTGACCGCAATCAAGACCACACTGAAGAAGACGAAGATGTCTTCAAGCCGACCGACGCCGTGTCCTACCAGCAGTCCGTTCCTTTTCCGGTCGACATTTGATCAGAGCGCCACGAGCCTTACTTATGAAAAAGAAGAACATCCCCGTTGAGTTCATTTTCCAAATGTTCGCCCTCATTATCGCGATCATCGTGGTGCACGCATTTTATGTTTCGGTGGTCCGGCCAAATGCCGCACAGGTCATTGAAGAGCAAAATATGCAGGCTGCGGCAGACCCCGACTTTGTCCGCGAACGAAGCCCGTGGGTTCTGATCAAGGACCTGGAGCAGGAATCCTGTTTCATCCTGATGTTCTGGGCGCTGGCCATCATGGGATACAAGGCGGTGAAGATTGGCAACGAGCGGCGCCTGCTCGATGTTGACCTGGTCCCGGTCGCTGAGGGGATGCGGATATTGCCCGAAGACACGCGCGAGTTTGCGCGGCAGATACAGGCGTTGCCGGACGATCGCCAGCAAATGCTGTTACCGAGAGCTTTGCTGAATGCGTTGCGCCGTTTCAGTTCGACGCGAAATATCCAGGACGTTTCCAGCAGTACACACACAATTTGTGAGTCCGAAGCCGACCGGCTCGAATCCGAGTTGTCGATGATTCGCTATATATCCTGGGCAATTCCGTCAATCGGCTTCATCGGAACCGTTCGCGGTATCGGTGAGGCACTGGCGCAGGCCGATAAGGCGGTCAAAGGCGATATTGCCGGCGTGACACAGAGCCTCGGTGTCGCATTCAACTCAACCTTCATCGCGCTGCTTATCAGTATTTTTCTGATGTTCCTGGTGCACCAGTTGCAGTTGGTGCAGGAGCGCCTGGTATTCGACACTGAAAACTACTGCGATGAAAAGGTCATTCGCCACCTGAAGGCGGACTAGGGCAGCCTCGACAATGAGCCTACTCGCTGCACATTTGAATGACGCTGGCATCGTCGTCGTTAATGGCGACAGGGTTATTTACCAGGAGCCGGGTTTTGCCTTGCTCGAAGACGACCGCGTGATAACCGGAACGGCAGCCTATGCCAGCGCCAAGCTGCAACCACGTCGCATTCAGAACCGCTACTGGTCGGATTTGCGCGCTGACGCGTTGCCGGATCGCCGCTACCGGCAACTCAGTGCGGCGGATCTTGTCAGCAATCAACTCGAACAGATGTGGGCGCGGGTTGCGAGTGAGGGTGACAGCCTGGCGGTTGCTGTACCACCCTATATGAACAGCGAAAACCTGGGCCTGTTGCTTGGCATTGCGGCGGAATTATCGATTCCCGTCGTCGCAATGTGCGACGCTGCTGTCTGCGCCACGCGGCGCCAGTACGAGCATGCGGTTGTCGTACACATCGATCTTGGTTTACACAGCAGTATGCTGACTCGCCTGATGCAGGAAGGGCAGGTTCAGTTCGAACGAACGGCCGTCATCGAAGACAACGGCTTGCAGCTATTGCAGGAAACCTGGTTAAAAATTATCGCCGAGGCTTTCGTACGGCAATCACGCTTCGACCCTTTGCACACGGCCGAGACTGAGCAGATGTTACAGGATCGGATGCCGGGCTGGCTGGCGACAGCCATGAGCTCGGCAAAGGTGCCGCTCGAAGTTGAATCCCGCGGCATGTCTCACCATGCCGAAATCGAAACACTGGAGCTGGTCGCGGCGGCGGCACCGGTCTACCAGGGCATCGTCAGTAATTTGCGGGCTTTTTATCGCGCCGAAGAAACGCCCGCAATTCAGTTGTCGGACCGTGCGGCCCGCCTGCCCGGCCTCGCCGCGACACTGAAGGCGCGTGTGGGTGGCGAGGTTTTCCTGCTGGAGCCCGGTGCCACGGCACGTGGTCTTGCAAAACGCTGCAAAGCACAGCCGGGAGGTGGCAGCGTCACTTTGACCCGACATCTGCCCTGGGATCAGTCGCCGGTCCCGGTGGAAGTCGACGCCGCGGGCAGTAACGGAGGCAGGCCGACGCACCTTTTGTATGGCCACAAAGCAGTCAGCCTGCACGGGAGGCCGCTGGTACTGGGGTCCCAGGTCGCTGAAAACGAACGCTGCCTGGATTTGCAGCAGGAGATGCCCGGCGTATCGCGACGCCATTGCGTCGTGTCCGCGCAGAATGGCCAGTTTGTCGTCACCGATCACAGTCGTTATGGAACGTTTCTCAATGGCCATCGTATCGATGGTTCGGCCGTCCTGCAGACAGGAGATCTGATTCGCATCGGTACGCCCGGTTTCGAGCTGCGCCTGATTTCAGTGGAAGAGCACAATGGCACGTAAGCGTCGTTCCGGCGAAATTTTCAGCATGTCGTTTCTCGACTGCATGAGTTGCGGATTCGGTGCCGTCATCCTGTTTTTCATGATCATAAATTCACGTGGCCTGATCGATTCTGACCAGTCCAAGGCACTACAAGCAGAGACCAATCGCCTTGAGATCGAGGTTCTCGAAGGGCGAAAAAATCTCGCGCTCGCTCGAACGTCGATCCAGAAACTCGAAACCGAGAAAGAAGAGGCCAATGACCGCATCTCGATTATCAAGGCATTGATTGCCGAGTTGCAGGCAGAGCTTGCCAAGTACGATCAGGACACGCTTGCGAAAATCGAACGTATCGAAAAACTGCAATCCGATATCAAGTCGCTGGAGGAAGAAGTGCGTCGCCTTATGGCGATCAAGAAAGAGCAGGATGCTCTCGGCGAACAGATTCGCGCTTTCAAAGGCGAAGGCGATCGGCAGTATCTGACCGGCCTGAAGCTTGGCGGCGAACGAACGCTGATCCTGGTTGACCGATCCGCGAGCATGTTGCATGAAACCATCGTCAATATTCTGCGACGAAAAAACCTGCCGGAATCCGAGCAGTTGTTGTCACGAAAATGGCGCCAGGTCGTCGCAAGTGTCGACTGGCTGACGTCGCAGTTCAAACCGGGCAGCGAATACCAGATTTACATGTTTAACAACGTTGCCGAGCCCGTCATCAAGGGAACCGAAGGTGTCTGGCTGAAAGCAGACGACGGTTCGCAGCTCGATGAAGCGGTCGCAATTTTGCGTCGCACAGTGCCGAAAAACGGCACCAATATGCACGACGCGTTTCGGGTCATTCGCAATATGAATCCTCGCCCTGACAACGTTATTATCCTGGTCGACTCGATGCCTACAATGGACAGCGCGACATCATCAAAATCGGTGATCGGTGGCGGTGAGCGACTGAACCTGTTTTCGAGTGCCGTGGACCTGATTCCGAGCGGCATTCCCATCAATATCATGCTGTATCCGATGGAGGGCGATTCCCAGGCATCGGTATCCTTCTGGTCGCTGGCGCTCCGAACACGCGGCTCTTTCATCAGTGTCAGTCATGACTGGCCATAGGAGCTAACTGGTGGCCAGGCGACGACGCAATATTGAAGCCTTCAGCTTGTCCTTCCTGGACTGCATCTGCTGTGGTTTTGGTGCAATCATCTTGCTGCTCGTCCTGAGCAAGATCTATGAGCCGGTGGTCGTCGAAGAGGCCGATCGCGATCTGCAAAAGCTCATCGCACTGCTGCAGCAGGAGCTGTTCGAGATTCGTGGCACGACGACAATACTCGACCGCACATTGAAAGAAGTGAAGGTCGAGGCGCGCGCAACCAAAACGCAGCTCGGTGAACTGGAGGGTGACCTCAGCAAGATCAGGGGACAGTACAACGCGAGCAAGGAAAATGAAGACGAGACGATTGATATCGGCGAACTACAGGCGGCGCGGCAACGCCTATCTGAAGAAGAAAAGCGATTGCGACCGTATTATCGCCGGCCCGATGCCGATGCCGTCGCGGGAATCCCGGTTGATAGCGAATACATAATTTTTGTCATCGACACCTCGGGCAGTATGTTGGATGCGAGCTGGACGCTGGCACAAAACATGTTGCGACAAACACTGGAGGCCTACCCGACAGTTAAAGGTATCCAGGTTATGAATGACGATGGCGTTTATATGTTCCGCGACTACACCGCACGCTGGATGCCGGACTCGCCGGGCAGAAGGCAAGCCATTATCAATCGCATGCGCAGTTGGAATGCGACCAGCGACAGTAATCCGGTCAATGGCATTGAAGCGGCGATTCGCGATTTCCGCGCGGACGACAAGAAGATCAGCATCTATGTGTTCGGCGACGACTACCAGGGAACGCGAACCATTGACAAGGCGATGGCGGCGATCGATCGGCTGAATCGACCGGGCCCGGATGGTGAGCGCCTCGTTCGGATCCACGGGGTTGGTTTTCCGGGGCGGCTGGGTTCAGGCACGGTGCCTGCATCTGCGGCAAGTTTTGCCACGTTCATGCGAGCCGTATGCGCGACCAATGGCGGCACGTTCGTCGCGATCAGCGGCCGCTAAACCCGGGGCGCCATAATTCGTCACAATTGATCGCAACATTGGCATCGCGACGACCGATCGCCACCTCTATTCCGCTGTGTAATTGATTCCGAAACCGGCCAATCGGGCCAGACTTTTCGGAGGAATAGAACAATGCGTTATTCACTGGTTGTTACAAGCGTAGTCATCCTTGCTTTGTGCGGACAGACCGCATCGGCGGCGGCCTCGAAACAGGAATCCGTCGGCGTTGGCAGCGGTGCCGTCATTGGGGCACTGGCCGGCGGTCCTGTGGGCCTGATCATCGGCGCTGCAATCGGAGCCAAACTGGGCGACTCGGCGCACAAAAAATCGGAGCGAATCGAGACGCTGCAAAACACGTTGCAGGACTCGGCCGAGTCAGTTGCCGGGTTGGAGCATGGCATCGATGAACTGAATGCTGAAGTCGCGCGTTTGCAAAACGTTGCGCGTCCGGAGCTTGTCGCCCTGATGCAAGCAGGCATCGATATGGACCTGCTGTTTCGGACGGACGAATTTGCCCTGACGGATACAACCGGCAATCGGCTGTCGCAGATGGCCGCGACACTCGCCAACATGCCAGGCGTTCAAATTCAGCTTGACGGGTTTGCCGACGAGCGTGGCGATGCTGACTACAACCACGCGCTGTCAGAGAAGCGCGTCGAATTCGTTCGCAATCTGTTTATCGCCGCTGGCGTGCACCCGACACGCATCAATAGCTCCGCACACGGTGAAGTCGTGGCGCAAAATCCGGACGTTGACAGCTATGCACTCGAGCGCCGCGTCAGTGTGAAATTGTTTATCGACAACAGCCAGTCGGTTGCATCCAACCCGAACTAGGCATCGACTTCCCTGCGACTCATCTCGAGTCTCCGCCTGGCCGGCCTGTAATGGGTCGGCCTTTTTTATGGCGCTTTTTTATGGCGGTTGTTACTGTTGCACTCGGCCATAATCCCGGAGTGACCATGTCGAGCGATCTTGTATCCCGCCGCTGTAAGCCCTGCGAAGGAGGCGTTACGCCGCTCGACGCAGACCAGGCGCAGAAACTGCTGGAGGCCTTGCACGCAGACTGGTCATTGAGTGGCGACGGGCTGGAAATTCGGCGTACTTTTCGTTTTCCTGCCTACAGTCGGTCACTGGGATTTCTGAACGCGGTGGCGTGGATCGCGATCACGGAAGGTCACCACCCGGACATCACGTTGTCCTATGGGTCGTGCACGGTGTCCTATACGACGCATGCGATTGATGGACTGTCGGATAATGATTTCATCTGTGCCGCGAAGATCGACCAGATTCCGCTTGGCGACAGCTAATGCCGGATATTGAGCAGATCGAGGAGGCGGCAGCACGGCTCGACGGAGTCAGTGTGCGAACACCACTCCTGCGAAACGCGGATCTGGACCAAGCAGCGGGTGGCTCGGTGCTGGTCAAACCGGAGTGTCTACAGGTCACCGGCTCCTTCAAGATCCGCGGCGCCTACAACCTGATGCGTCAACTCGGCACTGGCGAAGCGAAAAACGGTGTTGTTGCGTGGTCGTCAGGCAATCATGCACAGGGCGTCGCGGCGGCGGGTGCCATGCTCGGCATCCCGAGCAGCATTGTGATGCCCGAAGATGCTCCCAGGGCAAAGCTCGACAATACGCGGCGCCTGGGCGGCGAGGTCATAACCTATGATCGTTACGCCGGCGACCGGGAAGCGATTGCCCGCGAACTGGCTGCCCGACGTGGCGCGGCTCTCGTGCCGTCCTTCGATCATCCACATATCATCGCCGGGCAGGGCACAGTCGGACTGGAGATCGCAGCCGATGCGGTGGCACTGCAATGTGTGCCGGACCAGGTACTGATTCCCTGTGGCGGCGGCGGGCTTTCGTCCGGGTCTGCGGTTGCATTGAAATCCAGGCTCCCCGATGTTGCGGTCTTTGTTGTCGAACCCGCCGACTTTGACGACACCGCCCGATCGTTCGCGTCCGGTAATCGCGTCAGCGTAGACGGCTCAGCACGTTCAATCTGTGACGCCTTGCAGACCTCAATGCCGGGGAAGCTCACGTTTCCGATAATTCAGGCACTGGTGTCGGGCGTCTTGACGGTTACCGATGCCGAAGTCCGTGCCGCAATGCGCTTTGCATTTCGCCACCTGAAACTGGTGGTGGAGCCCGGCGGAGCGGTGGCGCTCGCAGCGATATTGTCAGGAAAAATCGATACTGCCGGTAAGACCACGGCGATCGTTTTGAGCGGTGGCAATGTCGACGTGGAACTCTTTGCGGAGATTCAGACCGAGCCAAACTGAACGCGATTGAGCAGCGTTCGGGCGACGCCGGGCCGCTTGTTGACAGCTGTCGTCGACGTCGAGTCGCGCCTGCGATCAGGCCAGGCGTCCAGCCAGCTGACGATGTTCTCAATCTGTTCGACGTCCGGTTTGACCTTCGACGGTGGCATTTCGCAAACACCCAGTCCTTGTTCGGCCGATCGGACAAAGTTCTGCGTATCGCGCAGCACCGCAATAATCGGTATGCCCAGCGAATCGAGAAAACGCATCAGCTTGGCGAAACTCTTGGTGCGTTTTCGTGTGCGGTTGGCGACCACGGCGAGTTTGCGTTCACGACGATCGACTTTTGCAACCAGCAACAAATCGGCGATACAACGGGACGCCGCATGAATATCCATCGACGATGGCAACACCGGGACCAGTATGCTGGTGGAATCCCGCGTCAATTCACGCAAGTCGTCATGATCGATACTGGCTGGTGAATCAATGAGCAGGGTATTCGTGTTGTCAGGCACTCGAAGTTGCCAGCTGCGCGTTGCCTGCATGGTCTTCTTGAATGCCGCGATTCCATGAATGGGCGGCAGGTCGGCGGAGCGGCGTTCGAGCCATGCCATGGTTGAGCCCTGCGGGTCGTAATCCATGATGGCGGGTGTCTCGCCGCGATTCGCATAACAGGCGGCCAGGTTAGTCGCCAACGTCGATTTACCGCATCCTCCTTTCGGATTGAGGATGACGATCTTGTTCAGGTTTTCCTGTCGCGGCGTTATCAGCATAGTCCAAATCTGGCCCAAAATTGGCGATAGATCGTTGCGCCAGTTCACATAATACTTGAAAGCGGCCCGCGTGGCGTTCCGTCGGGCCGGGGTGTTGCTCTCGTCGACTGGAAGCCGATGCCGGCCGGTTGCGCAAACTGCGTAATTTATCGAACGGCAGGCGATCCAAGCCGGATTCCTAACGTGTGATTTTTGCCGCTTGCAGCGTGGTATCGCTGATTCCTGATTGCGACGGGTTCCGACGCACGATGGGAAGGAATCAAGCCAATTCAATGCCCGTCCGCCAGTCCCCCGCAATGGCACCGCCCCGACCGACCCGATATCGTTGTAATAATGCTACATAACTAAAAAGAATCTAATATTTTCAGTAACTTGGCTATTTACTTAACTGTTGCTGTTTCACATCATGCATCAAAAGTGCAGCCAGATTTGTCGCATCCAGTGGGTTCCCGGAGCCGGCGAAAGGCTCGCCAATTTGAGCAATATGCATAAGGGGAAGAATAATGAGAATCGATGAGAATCGTGCATCATCTGCACGGGTGTCCCAGGTCGTTGGATTTTTGTGTTTGGGACTCTGCTTGGTGGCCGCTCGACCCGTTTTTTCGCAAGTCGACAACAGCGGAGACGATGTTCGGCCAGACGACGAAATCGAGGAAGTCGTGGTTACCGGGTCGCGTTTGAAGCGCGATACCTACTCCAGTGTGGCACCGCTCCAGGTAATCACCGGTCAGGTATCGAGAGAAATCGGTGCGATCGATCCAAGCACGATATTGCAGGATTCGCCCAGCGCAGGTGGAAACCAGGTCGACGTTACCTATCAGGGGTTCGTGACAACGAACGGCCCGGGATCGTCGACGATTGACCTGCGCGGGCTGGGCGAGGAGAAAACGCTGGTCCTGATCAATGGTCGGCGCGCGGCACCGGTGGGTGTTGAAGGCGCGCCGTTTGCTCCGGATCTCAACATGGTTCCATCGGGACTTATCGAACGTTACGAAATCTTGTTAGACGGTGCCTCGTCGATCTATGGGTCGGACGCGGTTGCCGGTGTTGCCAATATCATCATGCGCAAGGATTTTGAGGGATTTGAAGTCGAAACGTTTAATACGATCCCCGATTATTCGGGCGGGGTTCAAAACAACCTGTCGGCGAGCTGGGGTAAAAACTTCGACCGCGGTGTGTTTGGCATTGCGGTCGACGCGACGCATACCGAGGCTGTCGATCGCAACGACCGGCCCTGGTCATCGGGGTGTCAGAGCTACCGGGAAATCGATCGTGACGGCAATATCTATACGGATTTAATTCAGTACCAGGTCGACTACGGCATGAAAACCTCGCCGTGCACAATCGGTTTTGGTGCTGCTCGGGTATTCGACAATCAGGCCGGGTTGTTCGGCTCGCTTTATTACACCGGTGCGACAACGAACACGACCATTCCGGGTTTCTCTGAAGCAACACTGATTGGCGCTCCGGTTGACACCGACGGTGACGGCGTTGTCGATGTCGATTTCACCGATTACTTTCTCACGAGCAGTGCCGGCGTCGAACACCTGTTTCCGGAAATGGATCGCGTCAGCGCGATGGCTTATGGTGAGTACACGTTCGCCGGTGACGCAAATATCACGCCCTATTTCGAGCTCTTGTACAATGAGCGCGAGACCAATGCCAAGAGTTCGCCGGGTACCGCAAGCAGCGGTACGAATCCCGTCAATGTTCCGGGTACCAATCCGTTTAATCCTTGTAATCCCAACGGCATTAATGGAGTGGACTGCGGCGAGGCTTATGACAGTGTGCTCACGGACCCGGAATTCATCGATCATTTTTCAGGGTACTACGAGGCGCTTTGTGCGCAGTTCGGGTTTACACGTGCAGAATGCGTACCGTCATTATTTGGTGCATTCCCGGTCGGTCCAGTCGGCCCGATCACGCTTGAGCCGCAGGTGTCAGTCGTAGGCCATGCCGATTCGGTGAAATCGGAGGTCGAGCAGATGCGCTACGTCGCTGGCGTTCGTGGTGACATTCCGTTCCTGAAAGCGGGCCCCATCGACAACTGGTCATTCGACCTGAGTGTCGTGCATTCCGATGCGACTGGCACGTCGCAGCGTCGCGGGATTCGCGACGACCTATTGCGTTACTCGGTCAATACAACGGTAATGGATCCTGTTACGGGCGCGATCACTTGCGGCAACGGCAGCGACGGTTGTGTGCCTGTCAACATGTTTGCACCCTCGCTGTATGAAAACCTTTCCAACAATGACTTTGCGACACAGGAAGAACGCGATTACCTGTTTGACAATCGAAGTTTTGTTACCGATTACCGCCAGACCACGTACAGCATATTCGTTACAGGAGACCTGTTCGAGATGCCCGCAGGTAGCGTTGCAGCGGCGTTCGGGTACGAGTATCGCGACGACGAAATCGAATCGATTCCCAATGAAGTCGCTCGTGAAGGCTTGCTGATAAATTTCTTCAAGGACCTGGGCGCGACCGGCGAGAAAACCACGAAGGAGTGGTTCGCCGAGATTGAAGTTCCGTTGCTGGCCAATGTTCCGGGATTTGAAGAACTGACAACCAATTTCGCGACGCGTCACACGGATGATGAATTCTACGGCGGTGCCTATACGTACTCTGGCAAGCTGTCCTGGCGACCGGTCGAATCCCTGCAGATCAAAGGCACAGTGGGCACATCCTACCGAGCCCCGAATTTGCGCGAGAATTTCCTGCAAGGTACCAGCGGCTTTCTGAGTTACAACGATCCTTGCGTAACGCCGGAAACGGCGATCATACCCGACCCGGTCAACGGCGGGTTTACCTACGATCCGACGGGCGACAACCGCACGCAGGCGGTGCTCGATAACTGTGTTGCGGACGGTGTCGATCCGACGAATCTTGGTATCAACAACTCCGGAAACTCGTTTCCACGTTACGGCGTCGAGGTTCTTCGAGGCGTTGGCCAGTCGGACCTTCGTGAGGAAAAGTCGGAGTCGTATACGGCAGGATTCTCGTGGCAACAGCCGTTTTTCGATTCGTTCGATCTGAATATCGGTGCGACCTATTACGATATCGAAGTGCGTGACGAGATATCGCAGATTGGTGGCCAGTTCAGTATCGATGAATGCTATGCGGATCCTGAGGGCGACAGTCCGTATTGTCGGAACATTCACCGGAACTTCATCGGTGACGGTTCGCAGGGCGATGGCCTGTTTGACCAGATCGACCAGCAATTCCTGAACAAGGATGCACTGAAAGCTCGCGGTGTCGATTTGAACATTGCGCTCGACGTTCCGGCCGAGTTGTTCGGCAAAGCTGTCAACCTGAGTGCGGATTTAACCTTCAATCGCAAGTTGGAAATTACCAATATTTTTATCGACCCCTCGACACTTGAAGCAAGCGTCGACAGCGATCTTGGTGATTTCGGCTACGCAGAATGGACGGGTCACGGAATTTTCCGGGCGGACATCGATAACTACCGCGTTACCTGGTCAACGCGCTACATCGGAAGTGTTGAAGCGGACCCGGACCTGGTCGCACAGTACCCGTACGACAACTACATCACCGGAAACAGCTTTACCTGCGTGGGCCCGGCTGCGGGCGGTGCCGACTGCAAGCCGGTTTTCTTCGCAGAAAATTACTTCCGGCATGACGTATCGGTTTACTACTACGGCGACGTCTGGACCTTCGGTGTCGGTTCACGCAATGTGTTGAACAAGAAGCCGCCGCTGGTGGATGGCCGAGACAACGTCGTGTTCCAGTCGTTCAACGTCCCCGTCGGTGCGGGCTATGACATGGGTGGCCGAGCCTTCTTCGTCAATATCGCGGCGAGTTTCAAATAGCCGTCGGCGGTATCGACTGAACTTGCAGCCCGCAGGGTCTCCTCGCGGGCTGCAAACTTTATGGCCTTCGGACCCGCCGAATGCCCGCAATTTTGCGCGCAGCGGGTGCCGGACTGGCTGTGAAACGCGCATCCGACCGCAAAACGGGCATCGGCAGCCCTGTGTGAATCGCCCAAATCGTTGTTTTTTGGCAACAGACGGCCAAACCACCCCGACTTTCATAGCCTCAGCCATTTACTTATCTGTTGTGATTTCGCATCATAGCCAACTATGACCGTTGCGTTTCCAGCGCGATAGTCCGGCACAAGGGCTGTAAAAAGGCTCGCCGCACAATATTGATGCATAAGGGGTATGAAATGAGAGTCGATGAAGATCGCGCAATTCTCGCGCGTGTACTCGGTCCGATCGCAGTACTCTTCGCCAGCTTCTGTCTGCTAGCCGCGCCAGCGGTTTACGCACAGGACGGCGACGAGGATTCGCAGGGATCACAGAGTGCAATGGAAGAAGACGATGACGCCGTTGATGAAGTCGTCGTTACCGGTTCGCGTTTGAAGCGCGATACGTACAGCAGTATTTCGCCGTTGCAGATCATCACGGGACAAGTCTCGCGAGAAGTCGGTCTGATTGACGCTGCGGATATTCTGCAGGAATCGTCCGCTTCCAGCGGTCAGCAAATCGACCTGTCGTTCCAGGGTTTCGTTCTGGACAATGGACCGGGTTCGTCGACCATCAACCTGCGTGGTCTCGGTGAAGCGCGCACCCTGGTGCTCGTCAACGGTCGTCGTCTTGCGCCGGCTGGTGTAGAGGGTGCACCGTTTGCCGCTGACCTGAACCTGGTACCCGCGTCGCTGGTGCAGCAATACGACCTGTTGCTCGATGGCGCATCATCCGTTTACGGATCGGACGCCATTGCCGGCGTTGCAAATATTTTGCTGCGCAAAGACTTCGACGGTATTGAAGTTGAAGGCTACACACGAATTCCGGAGCACGGTGGTGGTATCGACAATACGATCAGCGTCGTCTGGGGCAAGAACTTTGACCGCGGCTTCATCGGCATCGGTGCGGAGTATTCAGACTCCGAGCGCGTCACGCTGGAAGATCGTCCCTGGACCGCGGGTTGCGATCGTCACTACGAGATCGATGAGAACGGCCAGTTCCGTCAACAGGAACAGTTCTACAACACGGTCTACGGCATGGATTGGGACGACTGCCGTCTTGGATTGCTCGCGGCTCGCGTATCGGTTCCTGTCTCAGGAAGCATTTACGCGACTCCGGGTGTTTCGAACGGCGCATGGCCGGGTTTCTCTGAGTCGTCGGTTTTCGGGTTCGGCGTCGATTCCGACCAGGACGGCCGTGCGGACGTGCATTTCCGCGACTACGACCTGAACGGCAAGGCCAGCCAGCAGAATTCCGACCTTTTCCCGGATACGGATTCACAGAACCTGATGGCGTATGGCGAATACACCTTCGAGGGTGAGGCGAATATCACGCCGTATTTCGAAACGATGTATTCGAAGCGCAGCTTCTTCTCGAACTCGTCAGAGGGCCAGCTGTTTCCGATCGTACCGGCAAACAATCCGTTCAACATCTGTAACCCGGCGGCAGCCGGCGGTGTCGACTGCGGACTGGCCTATGATGCCCTCATGAATAACCCCGGCGTTATCGCCGGCGTGATGGCGGCATTTGGTTGTGACCCAAGCTCTGGCGGCAGCTGCGACCAGACGGTTGGCGCCCTTGGTGCCCAAGCAGTGCAACCGATTGTTTCGGTTGCCGGTGACCGCAATTACACGGCGGTGGAAGCGGATCAAACGCGTTTCGTCGGTGGTGTTCGAGGCGATATGCCGTGGTTGACAATGGGTCCGCTGGATAACTGGTCTTTCGACATCTACGGCAGCTACTCAAAATCGACCGGTACCTCGGAACGTCGCGGTATTCGCGACGACCGACTGGACCTGTCGCTGGGTGTCTTCTCGACAACCAACACGCCGTGTGAAAATGATACCGGTGCGGTACTTGCTGCTGACGCAGCGCCGGGCTGCGTACCCGTCAACCTGTTCGCGCCGTCGCTCTATGAGCTTGGCGTTGTGACCGGTGACTTTGCAACTCAGGCAGAGCGCGATTACCTGTTTGATGGTCGTAATTTCGATACCGACTACGAGCAGACGGTAATTTCGGCCTACGTAACCGGCGACATCTTCGAGATGCCGGCGGGTGCCGTGGCATTCGGTCTTGGTGTCGAGCATCGCAACGACGATATCAAGTCGATTCCCGATGCTGTTGCTCGTGACGGGTTGTTCTTCGGGTTCTTCACAGATGGCGGTGCGACCGGCAATAAAGATACCGACGAGATTTTCGCCGAGGTTGAATTGCCGCTGCTGGCCGGTGTGCCGGGCTTTGAAGAGCTGACACTTAACGTGTCAACGCGTTACACCGATGACGAAATTTACGGATCCGGTAATACCGAAGCCTTCAAGCTGGGCTGGCGACCGGTCGATTCCTTGTTGCTGCGTGCGACGTACGGAACGTCGTTCCGCGCGCCGAATCTGCGCGAGTTGTTCCTGCAGTCGCAATCGGGCTTTGGCAATATTTTCGATCCCTGCCTCATTCCTGATGCGGCACTCGATCCGATTTCGGGCGGCTATAATCCTGCACTCGATGATCGTGAAGCACACGTTCTGGCAAACTGCGTAGCCAACGGCGTCGATCCGACAGTGGCCAACAACAATGGCTTCAACATCTACAGCACAGAGGTGTCGTCAGGTGGCGCACTTGACCTGCGTGCCGAAGAATCGACGTCCTGGTCAGCAGGCTTCTCGTTCGACCAGCCGTTCACAAATGCGTTCGGACTGGCTATCGCTGCGACGTACTACGAGATCGAAGTCAATCAGACGATTATCGAGCCCAGCGGCCAGTTCATCGTCAACGACTGCTACACCTCGTTGACGGGTAACAGCGTATTCTGCAGCCGCATTTCTCGAGACTTTTCGGACCCGACAATGCCACTGCTGGACGTGATTGATTCCGGCTTCATCAACCGTGAAGCTGAGAAGGCGCGCGGCGTGGACATCAATTTGACGTACGACGATTCGTTCACCGTATTCGATCGTCCCATCGACGTGACGTTTGACATCACGGCGAACCGCCAGCTTGAGCGTTCGACATTGTTCATTGACGACAACGGCAATCAGGATGTCGAGACCTTCCAGGGCGAGTGGGGCTTCCCCGACTGGAACATGCGGACCGGTCTGCGTTTCGACTATGACAACTACCGCCTGACATGGGAAACGCGTTACCTGGCGTCGGTCCATCAGGATGTGGCAGGTATTGACGGCTTCAGCAGTGCGTTCTCCTTGTCGGACACCTGCCTCGGCCCACCGAGCGACGTACTGTGCCGCGACTACGCTGATACGGATAATTACTTCCTGCATCACCTGTCGCTGTACTACTACGGTGATCGCTGGACTTTCGGCGGCGGTATTCGAAACCTCTTTGACGAAGAGCCGCCCGTTGTTGACGGCACCGAGGTACTCGCAGTTAACAACACGCCGATTGGCTACGGCTATGACCTTAACGGACGGACTTTCTTCCTGAACGTTGGCGTCAACTTCGGCGGTGGTGAATAAGCGGATCGTTTTGTCGATCCTGTTTGAGTAAAATGGACCCGCGGAGGAAACTCCGCGGGTTTTTTATTTAGGGAAGCAACGATGAAGAGATTTCTCACTGTCATAGTTGGGCTGTACCTGGCAGGACTTTGCGGCACGGGTATTGCGGCGTCGCAGGAGGCTCAGCAACCGTATCCGCTGGATTATTGGGCACTGCGTTCTGTCATCAGCAATGTCTCCGTATCGCCTGACGGCAAGCGTCTGGCTTTGCTAAAGATTCCGAATAAGACCGGCAACCCGATTCTCGAGGTGTACAACACGGCGAACCTCGATGAAGAACCGTTTCGCATGGACGCTGCGAAAATGGAAATTCAGAACATCTATTGGGCGAGCAACACGGATATCGTATTTTCGCTGCGGCAGAAAGTTCGCGACATCATTGAAGGTTTCAACCAGGGTGTCTATGAAAACCGCATAGCGGTGGTCGACGTCGAGTCGGAGAAGATCCGGCAATTCGACGAGACCAATGCAGCCATCGAAAACGTCCTGAAGAAGAAGAAGGGCAAGATCATCATTTCGTTTTCGGAGGGTGAGCCTGACTCACCGGCGGCCAAGCTGTCAGAGCCGTTTCGCCCGCGTGCCTACTGGGAATTCGATCTCAAGAAAGGCACCAAGAAACTGTTGATCCGCGGCAAAATTGCGCTCGGCAATATCGACTTTACGGCCGAGGGCGATCCCTGGCTGGCGCGTGGCTTCGATCTCGGCAAAGGCGATTTCACCTGGTATTGGCGGCCGCCCGGCGGCAAGGGCTGGACCGAGATATTCCGGTTGAGTGAGGACAGCTACGAGACCTTTCAGCCGATCGAAATTGACCACGCGATGCCGCACCATATTCTCGTGTACGCCAATAACGGTCACGATAAGATGGGCATCTGGTCCTACGATGTTGATGCCAAAAAGTTTGCCGAGCTGATTTATCGTCGTGAAGACACCGACAATCTGGGTGTTGGATACCACAGCAACGACTGGGAAAATCCGGACCTGATCACGGCGGTGACTTACTACACCGACAAACGGCACTCCGAGTATTTGGACGAAGTTGAGGGGGCGACGTACGCGCAGCTTGAAGGTGCGATTCCTTACGCACACAACGTCGACATTACGAGTCGTTCGCGCGACGGCAAGACGCTGGTTGTTTTCAACATTGGTCCGCGAGATCCGGGTACCTACTACCTGCTGCACAATGGCCAGCTCAAATCTGTTGGAAGTCGCCAGCCGCTGCTGGAAAGCAAATACCTGGCCGACGTTGAGTACATCACCTACGAAGCACGTGATGGTCAAGCGATTCACGCGTACCTGACTGTGCCGAACGGCGAAGGCCCTTTTCCGCTAATCGTCCTGCCGCATGGCGGACCGTTTGTTGCGGAAACCGTTGCCTACGACGAATGGGGACAGATGCTGGCCAATAACGGTTACATGGTCGTTCAACCACAATACCGTGGTTCATTCGGATACGGACTCGACTTTCACAAGGTTAGCTTCATCAATGGTGGTCAGGGTGGCCACATGATGCAGGATGACAAGGACGACGCAGCGCTGCACCTGGTCAAGCAAGGCCTGGTTGACCCGGACCGGATGGCGATGTTTGGCTGGTCCTACGGCGGTTATGCCGCATTGGTCGCGGCGTCACGAGAACAGCAGATCTACCAGTGCGTTATTGCCGGCGCCGCGGTCGCCGACCAACTGCAGCAGGTCAACTACTATCGATACCAACTGCGCGGATCACAGAAAGAAACGCAGATGGCCTATCGTGAGGGGTCAGTCAATCCGATCGATGAAGTCGCGAAGGTGAATGTTCCGATACTGCTTATTCATGGTGACGTCGACCAGCGCGTTCCGGTTACGCATTCGAATCGATATCGCAAAGAGCTCGATGCGCATAACAAGAACTACAAATATCTTGAGCTGGAAGGCGCGGATCACTTCTCAAACACGCTGTTCTATCGCCACCAGATCGCGCTCTACGAGTCGATCATCGATTTTCTGAAAAATGATTGTGGCCCAGGCGGTCTTTAGCAGGAAAGGCCCCGATCAGAACATCTCGCTCGGACCCGGCGAATCATCGTCGGGTTTTGAGCGGCTCTTGATGTAGTCGCCGGTGATCATGTTGTCATAGCCCTGTCCAGGGCCAACCATCGGGTAAACGCCCGCGTCCCGGTCAATAATAACTTCGAGGAATGCGGGCCCCTTGAAGTCCATGAATTCGCGAATTACGCGTTCGATATCGTCCTTGTTATCGAGGCGTTTGGAAAACTTGAAGCCGTCCGCTTCGGCGGCCTTGACGAAGTCCTTGTGATGCAGGGACTTGTCGCTGCCCGACATGCGTCCATCGAAATACAGTTTCTGCCACTGGCGCACCATGCCGTCACCAAAGTTGTTGAGCACGATGACTTTGATTGGCTGATTGTAGGTCGTCGCCGTTTCAAGCTCGCCGATGTTCATGCGGATACTTGCGTCACCGTCGATATCGATGACGACCCGGTCCGGTCGTGCGAACTGAGCGCCAATTGCCGCCGGCAGGCCGAAGCCCATCGTGCCCATGCTGCCGGACGTCAGCCACAAACGCGGCTCGCGAAAATCGAAATACTGAGCCGCCCACATCTGATGCTGGCCGACACCCGTCGAAATGATGGCTTCGCCCTGGGTGTACTTGTTGATTTCTTCGATGATCGCGTAGGGCTGGATCAATGCATTGTCGCGGTCATAGTTCAGTGCGTACTCTTTCTTAAGTACGGCAATTTCGTCATGCCAGGGTGCAAACGACTTCGAAAATCCAATCCGGCGGCCATACTCGAGCATGTCGACCAGGTCGGTTTGCAGGACGCCAACATGGTGCCAGTTGACTTGCTTGACCTTGCCAATCTCGGCGGAGTCGACGTCAAACTGGGCGATATGCCTGGCGCTGGGACTGAACTTCGCAGCATTGCCCGCCACGCGATCGTCAAAGCGTGCACCGATCGCGATCAGGAAGTCGCAGTCTTCGACAGCGTAGTTTGCCGATGCCACACCATGCATGCCGAGCATGTGCAGGGCCAACGGATGTTGTGTATCGCTGGCGCCGAGGGCCATGAGGGTTGTTGTGACGGGAATGCCATACTCGTTCGCCAAGTGTCGCATGGCCTTGGTCGCGTTGGCATTGATGACACCGCCGCCGGCGTAAATCAACGGCCGTTCGGATTCCGACAGCATCGTGTAAAAGCGCTCGCAGTCTTTATCTGTCAGGCGATTGCGATTCACTGCAGCCAGTCGGTTGCGATAACCATGCAAGGGCAGGATGCCCTGGCCCTTGAATTCTACATCGGAGTTTTGCACGTCCTTCGGGATGTCGACGACAACCGGGCCGGGTCGCCCGGTGCGGGCCAGCTCAAAGGCGCTGCGCATCGTATCTTCCAGTAGCGACGGATCGCTGACGAGAAACACATGCTTGGCGATGGCACCCATTATTGCCGAGACCGGCGCTTCCTGAAATGCATCAGTACCGATCGCAGCTCTCGGCACCTGCCCACAAATCACAACCATTGGAACGGAATCGGCCATGCTGTCGCGTACCGGTGTGACGGTGTTTGTTGCACCCGGTCCCGATGTGACCATCACGACGCCGACTTTACCGCTGGCGCGTGCGTATCCAGCGGCCATGAACCCTGCGCCTTGCTCATTGGCTGGTACCACCAGTCGCATTCTCGGAGCATCCATGCCGTCGCGCGGATTTTCATTGAAACGAAAAACGGCGTCGTAAATTGGCAGGATTGCGCCACCGCTGTAGCCGAACACCGTATTGACGCCTTCATCTGCCAGCACCTGGATAACGGATTCTGCACCGCTCATCGTAGTTCCGGCGAGTGGATGTTGATCGACTGGCGCCGAATTCGACTGCTGTTTCATCGTATTGCTACAGGATTAAAAAATGGGAGAGTTCGCGCGAGTGTTTACTATATTTTGTGGCATTGCAATACTGGACTCGTTACGCCAACATCCGCGCTTAACGCACGGCCAATAGTTTCATTCGTAATTCTTTTTCTCCAGACGAGTCCAGATCGTATATGCGACATGCAATCTCAGTTTTATTGCAAAATGAAGTTGGCGCACTGACGCGCATGACCGGAATGTTCTCATCACGCAGCTACAACATCGAGACGCTGAATGTAGCACCGACTTATGATCCTCGCGTGTCGCGAGTGACGCTGGTGGTTTCCGGGTCCGACGCTGCGATAGCCCAGCTCAACGCACAACTCGCAAAACTGGTGGATGTCGTCAATATTCATGACATGACGCTGGGTGAGCACTTCGAACGCGAGCTCGCGATTGTCAAGATCAAGCTACCGACGGGCGGATTAGCGAAGGTGCTGTCGCTGGCCAAGCGCTTCGGCGCCGAAATTCTGGATGATGCACAGGTCAGTTGTACGTTACAGCTCACCGGTCGCGTCAAGGATATTGATGAATTCGTCGCTGAGGCTGCGAATATCGGCGAGATTTCGGCCGTTGCGCGAAGTGGTTCTGTTGCCGTATCCAAAGGCGAGGTCACGCTGACATCTTTCGATCGACAGCACCTGTTTGTTGGCTAGCGATGTCGGCGCTGTCAGACTATCGTCGTCTGGTTGTCAAAGTCGGCTCATCACTGCTGGTAGACGAGCAGGGACGCCTTGATCGTACCTGGCTGGAATCACTGGCCGCTGACCTTGCTGCGCTGGTTCGTCACGGCCACCAGGTCGTCGTCGTTTCATCCGGTGCGATCGCCATCGGTTGCGCGACGCTGGGCATAAGCAAGGCGCGGGCTCGACTTGATGACCTGCAGGCCGCCGCCGCGGTTGGGCAGATCCAGTTGATGCACACTTACCAGGCCATTCTGGCCGATCACGGTCTTGCAGCCGCCCAGGTCCTCATGACTCCCGACGACACGGAGAATAGACGCCGATTCCTGAATGCCCGGCGTACCTTCGGCAAGCTGCTTGAAAGGTCTGTTATTCCGATTGTTAACGAGAACGACACGGTAGCGACCGCAGAAATTCGTTTTGGCGACAACGACCGGCTCGCAGCACGCATTGCGCAACTGGTGATGGCCGATGCGTTAGTCCTGCTCTCCGACGTAGATGGCCTGTACACTGCCGACCCGCGATCGAGTGAGACGGCAGAACACGTAGCGGTAGTGACGAACATCAGCGATGCCGTGCAGGCGATGGCGGGCGAAGCGGGAACAGGCTTCGGCACCGGTGGTATGAGAACCAAAGTGATGGCCGCCCGCATTGCGACGCACGCCGGCTGCTCAACGATCATTGCGAGCGGTGCGATCGAGAATCCGCTGCGCGCGCTGGCGGACGGTGCACGGTGCACGGTATTTCACGCCAGTGGCACGCCGGCAATTGCTCGCAAGCAATGGCTTGCCGGCGTACTTGAGGTGCCGGGCGAGTTGCAACTGGACGACGGGGCGATCAATGCGTTGCGCGATGGCAGCAGCTTGTTGCCGGTCGGAGTAACCTCTGTTGCAGGCGAATTCGGACGGGGTGATGTCGTTGCTCTCAAAAATTCAGGTGGCGTTGAGATCGGTCGAGGGCTCGCCGAGTATACGAGCGAGGAGGTGAGCCAACTGCTGGGCTGCCAGTCCGCACAAATTGAGGCCCGCCTGGGCTACCGGGGCCGGTCCGTCCTGGTACACCGGGATGAGTTGGTGGTTTTTGATAATGAGTGAGACGGAAGAAACAATTGCCGCTCTGATGTCGGAGCTCGGCGTCAAGGCGCGGATAGCAGCCAATGAACTTGCACGCAGCGAATTGGCGCAACGCAACGGCGCGCTACGGGCGGCCGCCATCGCATTGCGGGACAATCGTGCGCAGATTCTTGCGGCGAATCGGCTCGATATCAAAGCAGCGCGGGACCGCAAGCTCAGTGACGCATTATTGGACAGGCTCGCACTGGACGATGAGCGCATCGATGCCATGGCCTCGGGTCTGGAGGCAATCAGCGAAATGCGGGACCCGGTTGGTCGAGTCATTGACGAGTGGCAACGGCCAAACGGTTTGGCGATACAACGCGTATCGGTGCCGCTCGGTGTCATTGGGATCGTCTACGAGAGTCGCCCTAATGTCACGGCAGACGCGGCGGCATTGTGCCTGAAGTCGGGCAATGCAGTGATTTTGAGGGGCGGTTCGGACAGTTTTAATTCCAGCCGTGAGATTCATGCCTGCCTGGTCGAGGGGCTTAACGTGGCGGGGCTGAGCGCGAGCTGCGTGCAAATGGTGAGCACGAGAGACCGGGCGGCCGTCGGCTACCTGCTGTCGTCCATGAGTCAATGGCTCGACGTTGTCGTCCCTCGCGGCGGCAAAAGCCTGGTCAAGCGCGTGCAGGATGAGGCGAGGGTGCCCGTCATCGGTCACCTTGAGGGTCTCTGTCACGTCTATCTGCATGCGTCAGCCGACGCCCGGATTGCACGTGAAATCGTCGTCAATGCAAAGATGCGCCGTACCGGGGTTTGTGGGGCGGCGGAAACGCTGTTGGTCGATAGAGCGGCGGCACTCCGGTTGCTGCCGGATATTTGTGCGGCGCTTGCCGCTGCGGGTTGCGAAATTCGCGGCGACGCCGAGGTCGCGAGCATTGTTCCGGGTGTTGCAGCGGCCGGCATCGAAGACTGGACAACAGAATACCTGGACGCAATCCTGGCGATTCGAGTGGTCGACGACATCGAGGCGGCAATCGAGCATATTGCAACATTCGGTTCCGGGCACACAGATAGTATTGTCGCATCCGACATTGGTGCGGCCGAGCAGTTCCTGCGCGAAGTCGACAGCTCGATTGTGCTGCACAACGCGTCGACACAATTTGCGGATGGCGGCGAATTTGGCATGGGTGCTGAAATCGGAATTGCGACCGGTCGCATCCATGCGCGTGGGCCGGTCGGTGCGGAGCAATTGTGCAGCTACAAGTACGTCGTTCGAGGAGCTGGCCAGACGCGACCCTGATGAACGCTGCAACGAAAACATACGACGTCGCAATTATTGGCGCCGGAATCAATGGCGCCGGCATTGCCCGCGATGCGGCGCTGCGCGGCCTCGACGTTGTTGTGCTGGACAAAAACGATATGTGCAGCGGCACGTCGGCCGTGTCCAGTCGTCTCATTCATGGCGGCCTGCGTTACCTGGAGTACGGTGAAATTCCCCTGGTATTCGAGTCCTTGCGGGAACGTCGGTGCCTGCGAAAAATCGCGGCTCACCTGGTACAGCCTCTGCGCATCAGTATTCCAATATTCTCCGGTGCACGGCGCGGTCCGTTTCTGATTCGGCTCGGCATGATCGCTTACGATGTCCTGTCCTTCGGCAAGCAATTGCCGGGCCACGACATGCTCGACCGAGATGAGATCCGACGTGAAGAACCCGGATTGCGCGACGAGGGGCTGCTCGGTGCAGCGCGATACTACGATGCCCAGGTAACGTTTGCTGAACGCCTGGTATTGGAGAATCTGCTGGCGGCGCGTTCGGCTGGCGCGACAATCAGAACCTACAGCGCGGTGCGGGAAATCAAGACTGATCAAGGCCAGGTCAACTCTCTCGTCTATTCAGACGCGGCCGGCCGCTTGCACGAAATTGCAGTACGTTCGATCGTCAATGCAGCGGGGCCATGGGTAGACGATGTACTCAAGGCGGCGCCTCATCGCGTCAAACGTTACGTAGGCGGAACCAAAGGCAGCCATATTGTCGTTGCCAGGTTTGACGGTGCACCCACTGACACGTTTTACGTTGAAGCGGCCGCGGACGGACGTCCTGTCTTCATCATTCCCTGGAACAATCAGCTTCTGATTGGGACCACGGATATTCGCTACGATGCCAGCCTCGACGAGATTCGAGCCAGTCGTGAGGAAGTCGATTACCTTTTGGCAGAGACAAACCGGGTATTTCCAAAGGCGAACCTGAAGACTGCCGATATTCATTTCGCCTATGCCGGTGTTCGGCCATTGCCGTACCGGGATAAGGGACCGGAGTCGGCGATCACCCGGCGTCACATCATCAAGATCAATCGCAATATTGCGAACGGCCTGGTATCGATTATCGGCGGCAAGCTGACCACGTACCGGAACCTCGCCGAACAGACGGTGGATCGCCTGGCAAAGATCCTGCACCGTAAACTGCCCGGCAGTCGGACGGCGGACACGCTGTTGCCCGGTGCCTGGGGCGTGGACAGGGCGCGCGAGCGCCTGGTGTCATCCAGGCTGCTAACCGACCTGGGAGTGGATCGCCTCCTGTCAATATATGGAGGACGTGCCGCGAATATTCTCGATCTTGCTCGCGACAACGAGCGTGCACGGCAAACCCTGAATAATGATTCGATTTACCTGGTCGCTGAAGTGCTTTTTGCAATTCGCGAGGAGTTTGCGGTCACGCTCACCGATATCGTATTCCGGCGCATGATGATTGGTTTTAATGCCGACCAGGGTCGGCCTTTTTTTGACGCGGTGGCGGATGTTGCGGCAAAGGAGCTGAACTGGACTGCGGACCGGCAGCGGACAGAATTGCAGGATCTGGTCAATTATGCGGACTCACTCAGGGTCAGCTAGCTCCGGCAACATTCGCGGGCCGCAATCATTATAATTGCAGCCAGTCCCACGCCCGCAGAGCCTATTCATGATCCTGACCCGCCAACTCACTCTACCTGTGTTTCTTGCGCTCACCTTTTCGGCCCTCATGCTTGAGGATTCGCAGGCCGAGGTCGAAAACGATGGCGAGGCGGAGCAGCCGCGGCCACGAATTGGCCTGGTGCTCGGCGGCGGCGGAGCGCGTGGCGCGGCGCATGTCGGTGTTCTAAAAGAACTCGAGCGGTTGCGAATTCCTGTCGATGCCATTGCCGGTACCAGTATGGGCGCTATCGTAGGCGGCTTGTACGCTACTGGCATGAGTGCCAAGGAACTTGAAGACCTGGTCAACACAATTGACTGGACCGGCACGTTATCCGACACGCCCGAACGACAGGATTTAAGTTTTCGCCGCAAGCAGGATGAGCGGGAATTTCCAATCAACTTTGAGCTCGGTGTCCGTGACGGTGACCTGTTGTTACCGAAAGGCGTTATCCAGGGTCAGAAACTGGACCTCCTGCTGCGTGAGTTGACCTTGTCGACGTCGCACATCGAGAACTTTGATGAGCTTCCAATTCCGTTTCGCGCCATCGCATCGGATATCGTCGCTGGTGAGGCCGTCGTCCTTGGCAGCGGCGATCTGGCGAAGTCGCTTCGCGCCAGTATGTCAGTGCCCGGCGTTTTTTCGCCGGCGCGAATCGACGGACGGTTGCTGGTTGATGGTGGCATCGTAGGCAATCTTCCAATCGATGTCATGAAGGGCATGGGAGTGGACATCATCATTGCGGTTGATGTCGAGTTTCCGCTGTACAAATCAGACGAACTGGAGTCGGTGCTGACCATATCTGAGCAGATGCTGACGATCATGATTCGCAAGGAAACGCTGCGGCAAATTGAAACACTCGGTGACGAGGACATACTGATCAAACCGAAACTGGGTGTTTACGCATCAAGCAATTTCGCGGATATCGCCGAGACGATGGAGCCTGGCCGACTGGCCGTGATCGAACGGCAACAGAGCCTCAAGGATCTTTCGTTGTCGCCAGGAGACTGGAGTACGCACCTGGCGCAGCGAACAGTTCTTCCCAGGGAGAACGAGAAGCTGGCGTTCGTTCGTGTTGTGCATGACGGCAAACTCGCAGCGCGAGTTTTCGAGTCGCGGCTGAGCGTGAAGGCTGGTGACCCGATTGATTCGACAGTACTCGCGCAGAATGCGAATCGGCTGTATGGGCTGCAATTGTACGAACACGTTGGCTATCAACTGGTAGACGAGGGCGGTGCAACCGGCGTTGAGTACCGGGCCACCGCAAAAAGCTGGGGACCGAATTTCCTGCAATTCGGCATGTCGCTTGAAGACGATATCGAAGGCTCGACCTCGTTCAATATTGCGGCACGCCTGACGAAGGCGGGCCTGAATCGGCTTGGGGCGGAGTGGCGCACTGACTTGCAACTTGGCACTGACCCGACGATACGCAGCGAGTTCTACCAGCCACTAAGCTTTGACTCACGCTGGTTTTTCGCTCCCCGCATGGAGGCAAGTCAATCCAATCTGAATGTCTTTTCCGGCGACCAAGCCATTGCCCGCTATCGAGTTTCAGAGGGCGACCTGGGTTTCGATGTAGGCCGCGAACTCGGCACGATCGGTGAATTCAGGGTCGGTGTATTTCGCGGTGCCGGCAGCGCGCGTGTCAAAGTCGGCGACCCTGCGCTAAGTAGCCTTGAATTTGAAACCGGCGGCGCTTTTGCGCGGCTGCGTGTGGATTCGACCGACAGTTCAAGTTTTCCCCGGAGCGGTGTATTTGCCGACGTCGTCTGGAACCTCTCGCGACCGGGACTCGGATCCGACTACAAGTTCGATACGGTCGAAGGCGATTTCAGCCGGACCTTCAGCCGTGGCAAGAGTAGTGTGCAGCTCGGACTGCGCTATGCGACGACGCTGAGTTCTGACAATACCGTGCAGGATTTTTTTCCGATGGGCGGCTTTTTGAACCTGTCGGGTCTCGAGCGTGGTGAAATCAGCGGCCCACATGCCGCCCTGGCGCGTGCAATCTACTATCGGCAAGTTGGGGATACGACCGGCGACCTCTTCGAAACCCCGATATACCTGGGTGTATCGGCGGAGGCCGGGAACGTCTGGCAGACAAGGTCTGCAATCGATCTTGACTCCCTGAGAATCAACGGCAGCATCTTCGCCGGTATTGATTCCTATTTCGGGCCGGTGTTTTTGGCGGCCGGTTTCGCCGAACACGGCGAGATGAACGTCTACCTTTTTATCGGCGCGCTGCCTCGCTAGCGGCTGATTTTTTCGAGAATTTGCGTTGGCGAGTCCGTGGTCCTGTAATAGCCGTGGCGGGTGGCCATCTTTTCGAGCGCCTCGTCGCGTTCCTTTTCACTGGCGTACCAGTGCAGCCGCTCCCAGTCATTGCCGAGGACTTTCCTTAAGGTATCCGCTGCAGGTAGCGTGACGCGTATGCCGAAGCGGCACTCGCGGCCAGCGGTCGATGGGTCAACCAGGTTGTGTTGATGGCAATAATCCACTTTGATTCCCGAGGTTCGTTGTCGCAGCGCGATTATACCCACAGACTGCCACCGTATTCAGCCCTGCCGGCCGCGGTCGGCAGTGCCCTCGCGATCCGACCAGCCGAACAGATGCCTGGTAACAAAGTTGTAGACGGGCTTGACCAGCAACTGCCAGGCTCGTGACGCGAATGACGGTGAATCCAGAATTGCCTGTTCGCGTCTGGTCAACAGATCCGGTCGGTATGTTCGCTTGTGCTTCAGCAAGTGCCGAATGTCTTCGCGGGCGGCAGCACGAAAAAGCCAGCCGCGGCCGGCAGACCGGGTGGCGAGCTGAAAATCCACGATGGCGGGCGAACCATCGTCGCAGACCAGGATGTTCGGTTCTTTCGCGAGATCGTTGTGCGCGATGCCGGCTCGATGCAGCCGGCGCAGCAGGCGTGCCAGGTCGTTGAAGAACTCCGGCTCTGACGGTCTGGCCTCGTACATTGCAACGCCGGACAGGAAACTGCGGTAAAGCGTCGTACGATCATGCCGGAGCAATTGCGGCACGCCCTCGAGGTCATCGACGGCCAGCAGGGCGCGAGCTTCGCGGAGCAGCAGTTTTCTTGCCAGCCATCCCAGCCACCATCGCGCAGCACCCGCGTCGCGCAGAATCAGTGGCTGGCCATGATCGGTAAGGTACCAAATCTCACCAAACAGGTCCTTTTTTAGCAACTCTTTGTCTTGCACTGGCAGTCGCCGCTGAAAATACAGAGAATACAGCAATCGATTTGACGGGACGCGATGTGGCGGGCGATTCGACGGAAACAGACCCCAAACTGCAACGCATCGACCTCGATGCGACGGGAGAGTTCTTCAGTGTTGGAAGCGCACTGCATGCAGTGCGTGCGGGCTACATTCAGCGACGTGCTGACAAGCTCTTGTACGATGCGATTACATCAGGGCGCTATGCGCACGTCGTTGCACCTGCGCGCAGTGGCAAGTCCAGCCTGATCGCAGCGACGAGTGCGCGCCTGGAAAACAACGGCTACAAAGTCGCAATTCTGGACCTCGCGCAACTTGGCGACCGGGACAGCGGCACTGAATCGGGACGCTGGTACTACAGTGTTGCGTATCGCCTGTTGCGCCAATTGCGCATTCGTTACGACTTGCAGTCCTGGTGGCAGGACAAATCCATATTGAGTAACCGGCAACGCCTGTTTGAGTTCTATTCTGAAGTCATTCTGCAGCATGTTCCGGAGCAAATCGTCGTCTTTGTCGACGAAATTCAATGCATAGAAGATCTTGGCTATGCCGACCAGCTGCTGAGCAGCATTCGGGTCGCCCATAATGCACGCACCACCGACCCGGATTTCACGCGTTTGAGTTTCGTGCTCCTCGGCGAATGCGACCCGATCAGCCTGATCAAGGAAGCCGAGCTCTCGCCGTTCAATGTCACGCAACAGATCCCGCTGGATGATTTTTCACGACAGGAGATCGGCCTGTTCGCGACTGAGCTGAATCGGGATCGCGGCGATGCGGAGCGTGCCCTCGACCGCATTTATCACTGGACTCGAGGACAACCCTATCTGACGCAAAAGCTGGCGCGAGCAGTCGCACGCGAAGGACAGGTTGAAAACATAGAGGAGACGGTTGATCGGCTAGTATTTCAGCAGCTCGCAGGGCGCGCAGCGTTACACAATGAACCGCACATGAGTCATATTCATCGCGCGATCGCGACTGGCGATAAACAATGCGAGCCGCTGCTGAATCTTTACGGCAAAATTCGCAAGGGCATCAAGGTCCCCGCCGATCTCGGCTCACCACACCAGCGGCGCCTGATGGCAATCGGTTTGCTGACGATTGATGAAGACATCAACGTCAAGGTTCGCAATCGGATCTACGAAGCTGTGTTTACTGCGCGCTGGGCGAATGAGAATTTGCCGACTCGATTCAAGGTGCCCGCGATCGTCGTCGGACTTTTTGTCCTGATAACGCTGATTCCGTTCTGGTACACACAGTGGTTGCCATTGCCCTATGCTCGAACAATTGCGTCCGAGACCGTCGAACTTCAGGTTGCCACCGACGCGTTTGAGAATTTTCGTTCTTTTCCAGGGCATGCGGAGGCCGCCGAGAATATCTATCGTGGTTTTCTGCAGCGGCGAGCATTCGCCGCAACGGACGAGTCGGAAATAATGGCAATTGCCGAGCTGTCCTCCCGATTGAGTCACCCGGGAAGACTGGCCGACGAGATGGTGGGCAGCTTCTGGGATCGGCAGGCGCGCGACGCCGTTCGTCGCGAGGATCGCGATACGGCTTTGCTGGCGAGAATCAAGGCATTCGCGCTGCCAACACCCGTGCGGCGCCAGCGCGCAGCGGCCTTATTGAGCGATGACTACCCACTGCTGTTGCGCACCCTGCCTGAACTACCGGACGGCAGCGCTGTTTTCGATGCCGTGGGTATGATTCTAACTACGGCAGTCGGCGCGCAAATCAGCCAGTTCACGTACACGCCACAGGGTTTGCAAAAGCGCGAGCCGTGGTCGATCACCGCACTGGAGGTCAGTCCACTCGTACGGCGTGTCATCGTTGACCGGGACGGCGCTGTCAATCGCATTGGATTAACGCTGAACATCAGTCATACGCGCATTGCGGATCTCAGAATCAAGATAATCGCGCCATCGGGCAGAACGGTTGAGGTCGAGACAGGGCTGGAACATGCGTCCAGCAATGATGATATCCGGATTCCGGCGGCACAACTTGATGAACTGCTTGGTGAAACATTGAGCGGTACCTGGAGTATCAGTGTCCGCGACGAAAGCCTGGGCGTCGCGGGACAGCTTGTCGGCTGGAACTTGAAGCTCAACTCCCAAGGAGTCGTGGAGTACTTTCAACGGGGATTGAATATTCCTGACCCGCTCGAGCGCGAGACAGACAATATCTGGTTTGACCGTACCGGACGCTACGCGGTTGCGCGCGCTATGCAAAGCGACAGTGCACGGATCTGGGACCTGGCGTTCGCCGAACCGGTACGTGCGGTTGCTCTTCCCGAGAGTGAAATCCTGATCGGACTTGATGCGTCAGCGCGTCGCCTGGTCACTGCGACGCAGAATACGGTTAATTTATGGGACACAACAACCGGAGACAGAATCGACAGCCTGTCGGTCGGTGCGGCCAGCAATCGGGCAGTCCTGACGCCGGACGGGTCTGGCTTGTTTGTCGAGCGGCGCAATGACTTTGAGACACGACTGGAAGTCTGGAGCCTGGACGACGGCGTTCTGGCATCGGAAGTTGTCGTCGCAGGCGTGCCGGCCCTGGTCGCAATCGATGCCGCTGGCCGGCGTGTTGCGGTCGCGGATTTTGACCGCGCCGTACGTGTCTGGGATTTCCAGACGGGCGGGCTGCTCGGGCAATTCGACTTGGCTACTCAGCCCAGCGCAATTGCGCTGTCGGCAGACGGCAGGACGCTGGGTGCTGTGTACTCGGACGCGGGTCTCTCCGTGTGGAATGTTGACAGGCCGTCCAGGCCATTGCTGGAGGACCTCGGTCCGGGCAACTGGCAGCTTTCGTTTTCACCGTCGGGCAGCCTGGTTGCCGCCGGCCGGCCACAGACGGGTTTTCAGCTGTTCAGCAGCGACGACGGTCGCCTGATAGGACCTCCGCTGGGTGTGCGAAAGTCCGAGCTAGGCACCGACTTGCTGGCTTTTAGTCAAAACGAAAAATTGTTGCTGACCGGCAGCAAGAATGACCGCTTGCGACTCTGGCGGGTGCCGGGTGCGAACGTCAGCGACAATCGTGTGCAGCAATCGGAAAGTCACATGATCTGGAATCCGTCCGGCGACCGTACGCTGGTTGCATCTCCTGACGGCCGGTTCATTGCGATTGGTGACCCGAATGGCCATGTGCACGTTCTGCCGGTGGGCAGTTCATTCGAGGAGCTTGCCGCGATCAGCGATGACGTCAGTTTCGTTGGGCACCGCTCCGATGTCCGGAGGTTAGCGATGGATTCGGCTGGACGACTGATCGCAAGCGTCGCGACGGACAATACGCTGCGTGCTTGGCGCTCCGTTAATGGCGAGCCGCTGCCTTTTATCGCCGAAATCGACGGCCCGCCAGTGACCCACCTCGCGTTGTCGCCCACAGGGTCTGTTGCTGCCGTGTTGAACGGCAGCCGGGTATCAATCATTGATTTGTCGAACGGAAATCTACAGGCTGCATTTGATGGCGGAGTGGCCTATACCGGTCTTTCGTTCGCGTCTGATGAAGGCCTCTACATTGGTGATCAAAACGGTACCTTGCAGTTGCTTAACCGCGACGCCGACGGCAATTGGCATGCGCAGCGGGTTTTCCAGAGCGAGGCAGGCATTCGCCTTCTGAAGGCGTCACCGCGGGGCGATTACCTTATTCTCGTGGACACAGCGAACAGGGCGAGCCAGTTCATTTTGGCCGAAGGACGAATCGCTGACGAAACACTGCAAATTGCTTCCGACGTTCGCGAGGTCGCATTTGACGCCAAAGGCACTCGCGTCTATTTTGCAACCGCTCGCTGGGTACATCGGGTTAACTCATCGGTACGTGGCCTGGTCTGGATGGACGCTATGTTTACACCGCGGCCTTTGCGGGGCGCAGGCATCGTGCATGGTGACGGCGCATCGCCAGAGACTGCGGGGCATAAAATGTTCATGCCGGTAGCCAGGAATGGTTACATAGAATTGCTGGAACTCGACATTAGCGCTTCGTCGACCGCGGGCTTGTTTGGCAGCCGCGACGAGCTACTGAAAGAATGGCTAACTCGTATTAGCGCAACTCCCCTCGAAGGGTCCTGACCAGGAGCTCCAGCTTTTCGGCAGTGACATCGGCAGGCGCGACTGCGTTGCCGATGATCACGGGTACCCGCGCAAATAGTCGCCCCGGAATTTTTCGCAATCCCCCGCTCCGGCGTCGACTGAACCAGCTGCCCCAGAGACGACCGAGCGCAACGGGGATAACCGGTACGGCACGACGCGCGATAATTTTTTCAATGCCCGGCTTGAACTTTTGCACATTTCCGTCATCGGTTAGCCCGCCCTCGGGAAAAATACAGACGATATGCCCGGCCGCGAGTTCTTCATCCACTCGGTCGAACGCGGCTTCCATCATTGCTTCGTCTTCTTGCCGTGATGCAATGGGTATGGCTTTGGCATTGCGAAAAATAAAGCTCAAAAATGGTATCTGAAAAATCTTGTAGTACATGACGAAGCGCATCGGGCGTGGCACAGAACCGCCGAGAATGATCGGGTCCATAAAGCTGACATGGTTGCACACGACGACGGCAGGACCGTTTTTCGGGATGTTTTCAAGGCCGCTCGGCCGAAGGCGATAAACGAAATTGATAATCAGCCAAGCCAGGAACCGCATCAGGAATTCCGGCAACAGTGAATAGATATAAATCGCGACCAGCGCATTGAGCACAGCCACGATCACGAAAAGTTCAGGAATGGAAAACCCTGCCTTCAATACCGCGATGCTGATGATTGCAGCCAAAACCATCAACAAAGAGTTGATGATGTTGTTCGCAGCAATGATGCGAGATAGATGCTTTCGATTCGAGCGCTGTTGAATGAGCGCATAGAGAGGCACGCTGTAGAATCCACCGAAAGCTCCGAGCAACGCAAGATCCGCCAGAATGCGCCAGTTGCCGACCTCGCCGAGAAACTCAGCCACACTGGCGTAACTCGCGATCGAGGCATCCGGTTGTGCAAAATAGAGGTCGAGTGCAAACAGGCTCATGCCAATTGATCCAAACGGCACCAGGCCGAGTTCAATTCGGTGGCCGGACATGCGCTCGCACAGCAACGAGCCGAGGCCAACGCCGACCGCAAATGCGATGAACAATGTGGTCACTACGGTTTCGTTGCCATGCAATACATCCGCGGTGTAGGCCGGAATTTGGATCGTCATTGCCGAGCCGAAAAACCAGAACCAGGAAATTCCGAGGATGGAAAGAAAAACGCTCTTCTCTTCGCGGGCGAAGTTGACGATGCGCCAGGTTTCCTTGCACGCGTTCCAGTTGATTTTCAAGCCAGGGTCTACCGCTTCGGTTACTGGAACCTGGCGGCTTGTCATGTAACCGATGCAGGCGACCAAAACGAGCGCGATGGCAAGAACGGTTTGTCGGTCAGAATCGACATCGACCGTCTCGATACCGATGATCAGGCCCAGAATAATTGCGACATAGGTTCCGGATTCGACCAATGCATTTCCGCCGATTAATTCATCGGTATGCAATTTTTGCGGGAGGTAGGCGTATTTAACCGGGCCAAACAGGGTTGACTGACAACCCATCAGAAACAGCACAAACAGCAGGATCGGGTACTGGCGGCTCAGCAGGGCAAAGGCAGCCAGGGCCATCAGCCCGATTTCCAGCAGCTTGATGCGGCGCATCAACATGGATTTTTCGTATTTGTCGGCCAGCTGGCCAGCTGTCGCCGAAAACAGGAAAAACGGCAGGATAAACAGGAAGGCGGCAATATTCGCCAGTACCGTATGGTCCATACCGAAGATGCGCACCCCCTGGAACGTGATCAAAATAACCAGGCCGTTGCGAAAAATATTGTCGTTCAGGGCGCCAAGGAACTGGGTCGAGAAGAATGGGGCGAAGCGGCGCTGACCGAGAAGTGCAAATTGGTTGGATACTGCCAAATTCCTGTCCTTAAGGGTCAGCCCGCGCCCACTATAGCCCGAAAGCCCGTATTTCAGTCCAAAAATGCGAACTCGCGTCGGTCTTGAGAATCGACATTCTTGCTATTATGCAAAACGCAGCACCCCGAGAATCGATTTTTGGCCGATTTTATATTGAAACCACGCATGCAGAGCTACCGCAGACAACTGATCCTACTTCTGGGCTGCGCCGGCCTGGTGGGCGCCTGTGCCGAGGAGCAGCCACCCCGCACGGTTAACCAATTCCTGGAAGATCCGATCATGCTTGAAGCTGCGATGGTGCGATGTGCACAGGACCGGCAGCAGACGCGTTACGACGCCGAGTGTATGAATGCGCGCCAGGCAGTAAGCCAGATCGAAGCCAAGGAAGAGGCCGAGCGCCGGGCGGAATTTGAGGCTCGCTCCGATGCCAAGCGGCAGGCTTTGCGCCGGGCACAGGCCGCGGCGGCTGAGGCACGACGACGTGCGGCTGAGGCGGATCGAAAGCGTCGTGAAGCGGAGTACCTGGCGCAGTTCGGGGTTGCAATGCCCCCGGATGCGCCGGAGTCAGAGTCCACCACACCGATTGGCAATACACCACTGGCTGTTATTCCGGAAAACAACGGTGCGAGCGAGCCGACCGTGCAAAACAATGCGACGGTTCCGGCAACCGACGGCGGCAACGCACCGGCCAATACACAGCAGCCCGAACCGCCGCCGACCAATCTCGAATCCATTCGAGATGAACTGGCGCGTCGCAATGAAGAGGGCGGCGATCAGCCCTAGCAGCTCCGCACGCTTTCAGGTGGCGGGCATCGACTTGATGTAAAGGTCGCGTTGCGGGAATGGAATAACGATTCCGTTTTTGTTCAGCGCTTTGTAGACCGCACAGTTGAGTTCATGGGTTATCCGTCCCCGATCAACCGGCCTGGCGATCCAGCCCAGGAGTTCGAAGTCCAGGCTTGATTGCCCGAAAGCTCGAAATCGCACGCGTGGCTCGGGGCTTTTGAGAATTTCCGGCAAGCTGCCGGCCGCGCCAGACAGGACTTCGATAACCTCGTCAATATCACTGCCGTAAGCAACGCCGACCGCGACCCGAATACGGTGATTCGACGTGGGACCGCCGGCCTCGTTGACGATCTTGCCATTGCCGATGATGCCATTCGGTACCGTAATCTCGATGTCATCACGAGTCAGGATACGTGTGCTGCGAAGACCGATGTCGGTTACGACGCCACGTTCACCGCTTTCCAGGATAATAAAGTCACCGACCTTGTATGGTGCATCCATGATGATGGACACGCCGGCAAACAGGTTCGAAAGCGTGTCTTTGGCGGCGAAGCTGAGTGCCAGTCCAACGATACCGGCCGACGCCAGCCAGGCAGACACATTGATATTCCAGGCGAGAAACAGGAAATAGCCCGCAAGCGCCAGTGCCACGATCTTCATGACAATGTGCAGCAGCGACAGCATGCCGGTTTGGACAACCTTTCGTGTGCTCGTCCGGTTAAAGGTCTGGACCACGAGCGCCATTAATCGCATGGCAGTGCTGTACCAGACGAAAATTGCAATCGTCTTGAGAATACCGATCGTAATAAAGGTCGGCGCCTCCGCCATACCCAGGCGTCGCGTCGCCAGCCCCAGCCCTATGAGTGCAAATGAAAGAAATATAGGGCGGTGGACGAGTTCGACCAGCTGGTCATCAAAATCGTTGGTGGATTTCCGGGCGAAACGGCCGATGATCCCGGACACAACCCAATCCGCGATTTTGCCGATGGCGATAAATGCCGTGGCGATAAGTACTGCCTGCAAGTAGACGTTCGGACCGACAACCTCGGCCAGCGCCTGAGTCTTCGCAATCATCTCGTCGAGCGTCATCGCAAATTCCCGAGCGGATTACTGGCCTAAGTCGTCGTCTGTCGTGTCCTCAGGATCCGGCAGGCCGAAAGTGCGAACTTCGACTGCTTCTTCGTCCACCGGTGTTGGCGGCATCGCACCGCCAGTTGTCATCCCGGGTTGCGTCGGCAGTCGACTGGTCTGTGCAGTCAGTATTTGCACGAAAGTGTTGGCGATATCCGGCGCGATATTTGGCGAGCTCGAAAAGATTTTCTCCGGCGTCATGCTGTTGGATCCGTAGAAAGCCGCATTGGCTTTTCGATCCATCGTGACTCCGGCACCCTGCAGCGCAACGCCGGCAAAAAGTCCGCGGCTACGAGAGTAAGAATAAACTTCAGCCTTGAATTCGATGTCGGTCGACACGCTTGCCTGGCGGCCCAGAGGCCCGGCTGCGACGGAGGCATCGGCGCCGAGCGTCAAGCTGCCGTTTTCGATACCGTCCACACCTTTGCGGGTTTTGAAGACAAGAATAATATCCGTTGACTGCGCTCCGATCTGCCAGCCGAAACTGCCACCGGTCAGGGTGACAAACGCCGGGTTACTCCAGGAGTTGTCATCCTGTCGAACCACGATAATTCCTTTTCCACGCCGGGCACCGAAACCGAACGCCGCCTTGACAACATTGGGAATGACCGCAACAGCATAAGCACGCGACAGCAGCGCGGGAGGGACACTTCGTTCCGGGATGCGCGTCAGTTGTTCGATGACATCGGCAGCGTCTCCGACACGCTGCTCTTCCCGCGTAGCGGCATGAACCGGTAACGTAAGAAACGCGGAGACGACAATCGTCATTGCTATCAGTAATCTTGTTTTCATGGTGTTTTGGAGTTCTCGCTCGTTCAGGAGTTCAATAATACGCGAGCGACGCCCGGCACACTACCGGGTGACGAGAATGGGCGGGAGCGGGTAATCCAGTGTCGCGCAGACGGCACGCGTCAATTCAGCCTCGGCAACGGACAACTTGCCGTCATGAGCAGCAGCGGCACTGATAGCCTGCAGCAATGATTCCTGGCCTTTGCTGTTCAGTCCCAGCAGGACATCGAGGCATTGGTCGAGTATCGCGACCGTATCGTCACGAGTCGACTCGTATTGCTCATCCTGAGCCCAGGGTCCGAGCGTCGCCATACCTGCTTCGAATGCCGCCTTGCGTTTCGCATCGGTGTCGTGCCCATAGTCAGCGACTATGCGGACAAGCATGGCGGCCGCCGCGCGCAAATCACTTCGGCGTGAACGCGTGGCCTTTCGCTTTCCAGTTGGATCGATTGCCCGCCCGAGATTGCTCATCATGATGCGGTAAAAGCAAAATTCGTACAGGTCGATCTCGCCATCGACTTCGATCAGTCGGGCTGTCAGCGAGACCAGGTAGGACAGCTGCAACGTGGGTCGACGCTTCAGGGCGGGGAAGGCGATTTCCAACAACGGTAGTCGAAATTCGGCGCCGCAGGCCAGGAGATCGTCGTAAAAGCGCCGCACAAAATCAGTTCGCTGTTGGCCCAGTTGCTCCTGCACCAGCGTGAA
Organism: uncultured bacterium; assembly: GCA_963976365.1. Lineage (GTDB taxonomy): Bacteria > Pseudomonadota > Gammaproteobacteria > Steroidobacterales > Woeseiaceae > UBA1847. The sequence goes on from CAXBKH010000004.1 coordinate 44,533, forward strand.
CTGACGGTCGGTCACTCGACCCGATCGATCAAGCACCAGCGCGATAGCAAGCAGGTAGGCCAGCTCCGATGAGTGCGCCGCGTCAGACAGCGATTCGGGAATTCCCTGCCTCAGGCCGCGCGCGAACTGGACGTGTTCTTGTTGCGGGCGACCGACGGTTTCCGCGATGGAGTCAGACAGCACTTTCGTACCGCCGCTCGCGAAAGCGGTCGTAATCTCCCCACTAAATGCAGCATGCGGTGATTCGTCCATGCGGCTTGAGCCTGATTGATGGGCTTCGACGCGTGGAAACTGGCTTGCGTCGAACGACGGATCCAGCGCCCTGATGCGCTCGACCAGTGGCGGGTGCGTTGCGAACAGCCCGAACAGCCCGGAGCCACTGCCGAACAACATATGACTGACTTCCTCGGGATCCGCAGCGTTTATTTTCGAGCCGGCGCTGTAGCCGCCGATCTTTTTCAGCGCATTGGCGATGCCTTCGCTCTGGCGGGTGAATTGCACAGCAGAGGCGTCCGCGAGGTATTCGCGTTGTCGCGATACGCTGGCCTTGATCAGGCGCGCAAAAAAGACGCCGATGCCGCCGAGAATGACGAGCCCAACGCCAACGACCAGTACGACGGGCGCGCCCCGGTCGCGGCGACTTGAGATAATACTGGTGTGGTAGCCGCCGCGGACGATAAGGCGGCCAATCAAGCCAAGCACCATGATACCAAACAGCACGCCCATCAAGCGGACGTTCAGCTTCATGTCACCATTGAGAATATGGCTGAACTCGTGCGCGACGACGCCCTGCAGTTCATCGCGATCGAGAACTTCGAGCGTGCCGCGGGTAACCGCCACAGCGGCATCGCTGGGCGAGAAGCCTGCCGCAAAAGCGTTGATCCCCTGTTCTTCTTCGAGAACGTAGATTTCCGGTACCGGGACGCCGGATGCAATGGCCATTTCCTCAACGACATTGCGCAAACGACGTCGCAGCGGATCCTGCACGTCTGTGGGCACCAGCGTGCCCCCCATATCCACCGCGACCTGACCGCCGCCCGCCGAGAGTACTGAGGTCTTGTACAGGCTGGAGCCGAGAATAAACAGGGTGGTCGCCAATGCGGTTCCAGCCAGCAACGCCAGGTTGTCACGGGCAAATTGCCCTGCCGGGTAGGCATAGTTGCCCGGCGTGAAGCTGAACGCGGCGAAACCGACGATTGCCGTAACACCGAGAACGATCAGGATCGTCGCAATGATGTAGGCCACGACCAGGCGCCGCGACGAGCGGCGCGCCTGGTCCTGGGCGGCGAAGAAATTCACTTAGAACGAAACAGCAGGCGCCTCGCGCATTTCCTCGGCTTCGATTTCAAGGAAACTGGCGAGCTTGAAGCTGAAGAAGCCGGCAATCATGTTGTTCGGGAAATTTTCCACCGAATTATTGTAAGTGAGGACCGCGTCATTGAAGGCCTGTCTTGAAAACGCGACCTTGTTCTCGGTACTTGCCAGCTCTTCCTGAAATTGCATCATGTTTTGATTGGCTTTGAGATCAGGATAAGATTCGGACAGGGCAAACAGTCGGCCCAGTGCGCTGCCAAGCGCGCCTTCCGAAGCACCGAGCTTTTTGATTGCTTCGGCATTGGCTGGATCCGCCTTGGCGGCATCAAGACTGGACACCGCGCCGTTGCGTGCCTGGATGACAGCATCGAGTGTTTCCCGTTCGTGCTTCATGTAGCCTTTGACCGCTTCAACCAGGTTTGGGATGAGGTCATGACGCCGTGTCAGCTGGACATCGATTTGCGCAAATGCATTGCGAACGCGATTGCGTTCATTGACAAGGCGGTTGTAAATACCAATCGCCCAGATAACGACGGCAGCGATAATGCCTAGGAAAATCAAGAATGAAACCACAGTCCCGCTCCTTCAATAGAGGTTGTGTATCCAAGCATAACCTTGGCGTTGCGCTAAAACTAGCGACTCTCCTGTTGCTTGGCCTGCCATCGGTGAGCATTGCGGACTGGATTGGTGACGCACGTCCGATGATGGGCACCGAGGTGAGTGTCCACCTCTGGAGCGACGACCCCGAGGTCGGCAATGCGCTGCTCGAAGAGGTGTTTCAGGAGGCTGCTCGTATCGATCGCCTCATGAGTACGTACAAAGATGATAGCGAAATATCGGAAATCAACCGCAGGGCGGCGGACACAGCCGTTGTGGCCGGTGAGGAACTGTTCGGGTTAATCCGCCGCTCCATCGACATATCACGTCTTACCGACGGCGCTTTCGACATTACCTATGAGAGCGTTGGTCAACACTACGATTTCCGTAAGCACCAGCGCCCGGACGACGGCACGGTGGCCAAAGAGCTGGCAAATATTGACTATCGCTTGCTGCAGCTCGACGACAGCAAGACAACAGTTCGCTTTCTGAAAAAAGGCGTCCGTATCAACCTGGGTGGAATCGCGAAAGGCTATGTTGTCGAGCGCGGCATCGCCCTGCTGCGTACACGAGGCATCAGGAACGCGGTTGTCACCGCGGGCGGCGACTCGCGACTCCTCGGCGACCGGCGCGGTCGTCCCTGGATGATCGGCATACGCGATCCGCGCGTGGATGGCGAGGTCGCCATTTCGGTACCTCTTGAGGATGAGGCGATATCGACCTCCGGCGATTACGAACGTTTCTTTGACGAGGACGGTATTCGGTATCACCATATTATTCACCCGGGTACCGGCACCCCGGCCGGAGGGGTCCACAGCGCGACCGTATTCGGCCCCGATGCTGTCGTAACAGACGCACTGTCGACCAGCGTTTTCATCCTGGGCGTGGACAAGGGACTGCGACTGATCGCGACGCTGCCAGACTACGAAAGCATCGTGATCGACGCCGACGGGCAGGTTTATTACTCTGATGGCCTCGCCAAGCCCGATGCACGCTAGCGACCCCACGCTGATAAAAAAAAGCCGCGAATGTCGCTGAAAGGCGACGGATATTCACTTTAAATTCAGGCTGATACGCCTATCATAGGCTTCCTGACGCAGGTCGATAAATTCTTATGAAATGACGCCGATTTAACGTAATCTGTACTGATTGCGTCGTTTACGCGTCGCTCGGGAACGCCGTCATTATGTTTAGGAATTTTAGGTCTTTGTGACGATTATCACGGCCCGGCAGGACCGTGGCTGTCACCATTCGGGATCACGGAAGGAATCGGCAAAGCTAAACAAGGAACGGATTGATGAAAATCAAGAACTTAACTTATGCGTTGTTGGCAATCGCGTTTGCGGCAACGTCGCTGGCGTCGTCGGGCCTCGAGGGCCGCGCTGCCCCGGACTTCGCGCTCAAGAGTTCGACGGGTGAGAACCTGCGGCTTTCGGAATACCGCGGTGACGTCGTCATGATTAATTTCTGGGCGACCTGGTGCGGCCCTTGCCGCCAGGAAATGCCGCTGCTTGATGAACTGTACACGCGCTACCAGCGGGTTGGTTTCAACTTGCTCGGCGTCAACATTGACGATGATTCGCGTCGTGCCATGCAAATGATTGAAGAGCTGGGCGTTAATTTCCCCGTTCTGTTCGATGCCAGGAAAGAAGTCAGCAAGCTCTACGAAGTGGAAGCAATGCCGGTGACGGTACTGGTCGACCGTGAGGGCAACGTGCGTTACGTGCATCACGGCTACAAGCCTGGCTACGAAGACAAGTATCTCGATCAGGTCCGTTCTTTACTCAGGGAATAATCGCCGATCGGGTCCGCAGGAGAAGTAATAGTGACGAAGACATTAATCAGCCTGATCGCCGCGGCAGCACTTGCGTTCAGTGTGAACACGGTGGCACAGGATGGCGAGGAATCGGGGGACCGCGAGGAATTCCGTAGTCTCGACCAGGATGTGCAAACGCTGAAAAAAGAAGTTCTCGACCTGAATCGGGATCTTTTCCTGCTTGAAGAAGAGCTACTGTTCCCGGCGAACTCGCAAGTCGCATTCTTTATTTCGATGGACGTCGGCGAATACTTCGAGCTTGATTCAGTCAATATCAAGATTGATGGCAAGGAAGTTGCGAACTACCTCTATACGGCGCGTGAAGCGGATGCACTCATTCGCGGTGGTGTGCACCGGGTGCATATGGCCAACCTCAAGACCGGCGACCACGAGTTGGTCGCTATTTTTACCGGCAAAGGTCCGCACGTTCGCGATTATCGGCGCGGTGCAACACTAAATTTTAACAAGGGCATTGGCGCCAAGTACGTTGAGCTTGAAATAACGGACCGCGTCAAGAAGCAACAGCCCGAATTTGTTATTAAAGAATGGGAGTGACGTTTGCTCCAATGTCGCTCCATAGCTAGTCGCCTGCGTTCCCTGTTGGTATTGCTGGTGCTGATGGCACCTGCTGTGCATGCCGCCAAAGGTGACAAGGAGCCGATTGTCGTCAAGGATCCGCAATACGGCGAAGTCCTCTTCTATTTCTACCAGGATGACTATTTTCCGGCGATTGTTCGATTGCTGGCGGCGCAGAAGCAGGACCAGTTTACCGATCATGCCGAGGAGGCTGAGTTGCTGCTCGGTGGCATGTATCTGTCTTATGGGCATCACCTCGAGGCAGCAGCCATCTTTGAACGCATGCTCGCAGACAATGTGTCCACCGAGATTCGCGATCGAACCTGGTTTTTCCTCGCCAAGATCTGGTATCAGCGCGGCTATCGCGACAAATCACAACAGGCGCTGGATTATATCGAGGGTGAATTGCCGCGGAACCTGCAACGCGAAGCACTGATGTTGCGCGCCAATATATTGATTGATGCGGGCCAGTACGATGCGGCGGTCGCCTTGTTGCAGAACTGGAAGGGCCGAACCGAGTGGGCAAACTACGCAAAATTCAACGTCGGTGTCGCGCTGGTGCGCAGTGGCCGCATCGCCGAAGCGCAGGACCTGCTGGACGACCTCGGCGACATGGACCCCTTCAACGATGAAATGACGTCTCTGCGCGACAAGGCCAACCTGGCGCTGGGCTACGCATTGCTACAGGACGGCCAGCCCGCCGCTGCCAAGGAACCGCTGCAGCGTGTGCGCCTTGAAGGGCCTTTTTCGAACAAAGCGTTACTGGGTGTCGGCTGGGCCGATGCAGAAATGGATAACTACCGTCGGGCCCTGGTCCCGTGGATGGAGCTGCGAGGCCGCGATCTGCTCGACTCAGCGGTACAGGAATCCATGCTGGCTATTCCCTATGCCATGGCCCGTCTCGACTCTGTCAGCCAGGCTGCGGACCATTACCTGAATGCGATCGAGGCATTTTACGAAGAGACAAACCGGCTGGACCGGACGATAGCGCACATCGAGTCGGGCGAAATGTTTGAGCAGTTTTTGTCAAACGACCCTCTCGACAGCACCGGTTGGTACTGGCAACTCGAAAAACTGCCGGAAGGTCCCGAAGCCAGGTACCTGTTTCACTTGCTGGCAACACACGAATTCCAGGAAGGCTTGAAAAACTATCGAGACCTGAATTACCTGCAGAAGAACCTGGACAGCTGGCGGGACAATATCGTCGTGTATGCGAACATGCTGGAGACACGCAAGCAAGCTTACGACGAGCGTCTGCCGCGCGTGCAGGATGCTCTTGCCCGGGCGGATCTTGAGGGCATGGTGAGCCGCAAACTTGAGTTCGATTCGACGCTGAACAGCATCGAGGAAAGTCATGACTGGCTGGCGCTGGCGACTCAGTCCGAATTCGACATGTGGGGTGAAATTACAGGTCTCGAAGGCGCACCGGCATTGCAAGCCAATATTCCCGAGGCCGAAGAAGTACGCGACAAAATCCGCCTGCTGAAAGGCGTGTTGCAATGGCAGCTGGAACGAGATTTCAAAGATCGTCTCTGGCGAATACGTCGTAACCTGAACAATGCGGGAGAAGCCCTGGTTGCTGCGCAGCGGTCGCGTCGACAGATCGACGAGACGATGCGCAATGAGCCACTGCGTTTTCAGGAATTCAGTGATCGCGTATACGGCCTCGGCCCGGCTATCGATGACATGGCGTTGCGCGTGAACGATGCGCTGGTCAATCAACTGGCTTTCCTGCAGACGATCGCGGTCAATGAACTGCAAGCTCAAAAACAACGCCTCGACGTTTACACGGTGCAGGCAAGATTTGCACTCGCGGCGATTTATGATGTTGCCGCAACCGCAGGGGAGGCCACGCCGTGACCGCCGCCCGTATTTGGTTTTTGATTCTCGCAGTGGCATTGCTTGTATGTGTAGCCGAACCTGCTCGTGCCGAGAAACCGAAAACCAGGGATACAATCAAAAGCCTGGAAAAAAAGCAGGCGGATATTCGCACCGGTAAGGTGATACTCGGCAGCTCTGACCTTGCGCGGGAGAATTACCGGGCATTCCTTGACCTCGTATCCGACGATCCCGAACTGCGGGCAGAGGCCATGCGCCGCCTGGGCGACCTCGAACTTGAGGCGACAGAAGCGCAGCAACTGGTGGACAATATCGATGCGCTGGAGCAGACCGGCTACAACAATGCGGTTGGCCTGTACCAGCAATTGCTTGAGGCCTATCCTGACTATCGACGCAACGACACCGTGTTGTACCAACTGGCGCGCGCATACGAGGTTGGCGGACGTACGGATGAGGCGCTCGCAGTTCTCGATGATCTTGTCGCGAAATTTCCAGATACGCTGTTGATCGATGAAGTGCAGTTCCGCCGTGGCGAAATGCTGTTCCTGCGCAAGCGCTACAACGACTCGGAATTGGCGTACCAGGATGTCGTCCGGTATGGCGACGCATCGCGTTTCTATGAGCAGTCGCTGTACAAGCTTGGCTGGTCGCAATTCAAGCTTGCATGGCACGAAGAAAGCCTCACTCCGTTTTTTGAATTGCTGGACCGCAAGATTGGCGATGTCGAAATTGGTGAAGGCGAAGAACGTCTTGCGTCACTCACGCGCGCCGAACGCGAGTTGGTTGAGGATACATTCCGCGTTTTGAGTATCAGCTTTTCCTATATGGACGGTGCGGAGGCGATCGACAGCTTCCTGGCCGGACGCAACAACCCGCATTACAGCTACATTATTTATCGCAATCTTGGTGACCTTTATCTTGAGAAGGAACGCTACCAGGATGCGGCAGTCACGTATGAAGCGTTCGTGGCCCACGATCCGTTCCACCCGAAGGCACCGTTGCTGCAGGTTGAAGTCATCGAGGCCTACAAGCAGGGTGGCTTCCCGAGCCTCGTTCTGGAAGGAAAAAAACACTTTGTTGAGCGCTACGGCATGGATGGCGAATTCTGGGTGCGTAATCCGCGTGAACAGAATGCAGAAGTCGAAGCGCACCTGAAATCCAACCTGACCGACCTGGCGCAGTACTACCACGCTGAGGCACAGAAGGGCGGCGCGAAGAGTGATTACCAGCAAGCGGCCAACTGGTATCGCAAGTATCTCGCCTATTTTCCGGGCGAAGCCGATAGTGCCAATACCAACTTTTTGCTGGCAGAAATCCTGTTTGAAAGCGAAGACTTCCAGGCAGCGACACTGGAATACGAGCGCACGGCATACGAGTACCCTCACCACGAAAAATCCGCAGAGGCGGGGTATGCAGCCATTCTTGCCTACCGTGAACACGAGAAAACACTGGACGGCGCGCTCAGGACTGCCTGGCACGGCCAGTATCTCGATAGTGGTCTGAAATTCGCGGACAATTTTCCGGAGCATCCGGAGTCCGGCGCGGTTCTGACGACGGTCGCCGAAGACTTGTTCAAGCAGGATCAGTTTGACCTGGCGATTGCAGTTGGACAGGCCGTCGTTGCCAAGCAACCGGCAGTCGATGCGAAACTGTTGCGAACGGCCTGGACCGTCATTGCGCATTCGCAATTCGACCTGAACAATTTTGTAGCCGCAGAGAATGCCTATTACAGCCTTCGAAATTTCACCCCTGCCGATGATCCGGTAGCGTCACAGGAAATAAAGGACCGCATCGCATCGTCAATCTACAAGCAAGGCGAATACGCACGTGACAGTGGTGATCTCGAAACAGCCGTAACGCATTTCACGCGTCTGGGGCAGGCGGTTCCGGATTCGGACATTCGCGCAACTGCCGAATACGACGCTGCAGCAGCACTGATAAACCTTCAAGCCTGGGATCGAGCGTCAGACGTTCTGGAGAAGTTTCGGGCGGATTATCCGGACAGCGAATTTGCCGATGATGTGACGCAGAAGCTCGCAGTAACCTACCTGGAATCGGGCGATGGTGATCGTGCAGCTGCCGAATTCGAGCGTATCGCCGATGCTGAGACCAGCGACGCCGAGGTGCGACGTGAAGCCCTTTGGAAAGCCTCGGAGCTATACGAAACGTCAGGGGCGGTTGCGAGTGAGCAACGCGTACTGAATGCAATCCTCGCGCGCTACCCGGATCCGCTGTCGGAATCGATCGAAGCGCGGTTTCGATTGCTGCAAATCGAGCGGCAGACCGGCACCGAGGCAGGTGTTATTGCACGGCTGGAGGAACTCGTCGATGTTGATGCACGGGCCGGTGCGCAACGATCGGATCGCACACGCTACCTTGCGGCCGTTGCGTCGCTTGAACTGGCCGAACCTGTCCGTCGTCGATTTGAAGTCGTTAAATTAACTCAGCCGCTGGCGGACAGTCTCAAGCTCAAGAAGTCGCTGATGGAAGACGTGATCTCCGCCTACACCGGCGCGGCGGAATACGGCATTGCGGAAGTGACAACCGCGGCGACGTATCGTCTGGGTGAGGTCTACCAGAAGTTCAGCGCGGACCTGATGAGTTCTGATCGACCAGAAGAACTCGATGCCGACGCCCTTGAACAATATGAAATCTTGCTTGAAGAGCAGGCGTTCCCGTTCGAGGAAAAGGCGATTGACCTTTATATGGCCAATGCCGACCGAGCGGCGAACGGGGTTTACGACCAGTGGGTACAAAAGAGTTTCGAGCGACTGGCCAAAATGATGCCAGCACGATACGCGAAAGAGGAGCGCAGTGAAGATGTTGTTACAGCGCTGTATTAGAAATTTCCGGGTTGCCGCCGCACTACCGGCACTGCTGATTCTCGGTGCCTGCGCCGGGTCCGGGCCGACACAAACGGTGGATAACCGGGCAGGCACGGCATCACCGGCAGGTGCGACGGGTGGCGAGCAGGGTGACAACCTGGTCCCGGCTGCTGCCCTGACCTTGTTTGAGCAGGCGGTGTCAGTTATGGCCAGTGGCGACCTGATCGATGCCGAGCTTCGATTCAAGGAGTTTCTGCTGCAATACCCGGGATACCCTGGCGCCTACGTCAACCTGGCCATAATCCACACCAATAATGGCAATGACGCCGCGGCGAGCGCCGCAATTGATGCGGCTTTGCAGATCGAGCCCAGTCATCCGGCGGCTTTGAACCAATTGGGCATGCTACTTCGCAGAAATGGCAAATTTCTCGAGGCAGAGGCCGCTTATTTGAAGGCCGTCACAGTCTCGCCCGACTACGCCTTGGCACACTACAACCTGGGCGTTCTTAACGAATTGTACTTGCAGCGTCTGGATCAGGCGCTACAGCACTTTGAGGCCTACCAGGCCATCGTTGGTAACGATGAGCAGGTTGAAAAGTGGATCTCGGACCTGACGCGTCGCCTTGCGGCGAATCAGCGTACAGCAAACGTCGCGGAATGACGGACATGAGTACTTCAAGATCATTTGTTCTCGGATCCGCCATCATGCTTGCCTTGTCACTGGCAACGTTTGCTGCTTTCGCTCAGGACGAGATTGACGAGATTGGTCCGGCTGTCGACACGTCGACAATTGAACCCGAGCCTGTCGTGTCGGAGGAACTGGAGTCCGATGACATTGAGCCCGCTGTCGATACGTCGGCACCGGGCAGCGACATCACTCGGCAAACGACCGGTAATCGAGTTATGGACTCGATTGAGCTGGGACGAACCGAGATCACCGGTAACCAGGAGTTGCCGAAGGTCTTGTATATCGTGCCCTGGAAGAAAGCGGATCCAGGAGACTTGATGGGCAAGCCCGTCAACTCGCTGCTCGACGAGGTGCTCGCACCAATTGACCGAGACGAATTTATTCGACAGGTCGATTATTACGATGACCTGTACGGCGACGGAGAAGAGTAATTGCGGCAATTGGACCGTTGAACGAATGACAGTTTAGTTAAGGTGCAGGCGAATGCCTGCAAGATGCAAGAATTCTGTTTTAAGAGGAGCAGACAAATGAGCACAATAGTGCGTTTTTTCCAGGAAGGTGGACCGTTCATGATCCCCATCCTGTTGGTATTCGGGTTCGGCATCGCGATTGCGATTGAACGCTGGACCTACCTGACCGTGTCGGGAGCAAGCAATCGTGCTTTGTGGAAAAAGATCGTGCCGTTCCTGAAGGCCGGCAATTTCCAGGAAGCCGCGCAACACACGGCAAAATCCAAAGCAGCGATTGGATCGATCCTGACTTACGGCCTGTATCGCGTAAAGTCTGCACGCCGTCGCGATGATATCGAAAAAGCAATGGAAGAGAGCCTGATGGAGGTTCTTCCGCGACTGGAAAAGCGTACGCATTACATCGCAACGCTTGCAAATATTGCGACACTGCTAGGACTGCTAGGAACTATTATCGGTCTGATTTCCGCATTTACTGCAGTCGCCGAGGCTAACCCGGCGGATAAGGCTGACATGCTTTCAGCGTCGATTTCGACCGCGATGAACACCACCGCTTTCGGCTTGATGGCTGCTATTCCATTGCTGTTGATCCATGCCTTGCTGCAGACCAAGACGAATGCATTGGTTGACAGCCTCGAGATGGCGAGCGTGAAATTCCTGAACGCCGTGACCGAACGCCAGTTGAAAGCGACCGGAGCGTAAAGTCATGATTCGCAGCCGCAGGGGCGGCCGTCGTCATAACGAAGACACGGCCGAACTCAACATCACGGCATTTATGAACCTGATGGTTATTCTGGTTCCGTTCCTGCTTATTACCGCGGTGTTCTCGCGATTGGCAATTCTCGAGTTGAATTTGCCAGGCTCCTCTTCTGAGCCCGTGGAACCGCAGGATCAGGTATTCCAGCTTGAGGTGATCGTTCGCTCTGACAAGATCGAAGTGGGCGACCGCAATCAGGGTCTGCTGGGTGTGTACCCCAATAACGATGGCGGCTACGACTACGAGGCGGTCGCGAACAAGCTGCAAGAGCTCAAGAAGCGTTATCCAAAGAAAACGGATGCGTCGATTCTTCTTGAACAGGAAATCGCCTATGACACGCTGGTCCAGATCATGGACACCGTGCGGGTCGCTGAGATTGTTGACGAAGATCTTGAATCCGTCGCACGCGAGGACCTGTTTCCTGATATTTCGATAGGCGATGCGCCTGTTGTTGGCGGAGGTGCCTGATGGTTAAGTCCGGCCGTGCGAAACGTATGGAGAAGCACCACCGGCGCCATAAGGGGACCGGTGCGCTCAACCTCGTTTCACTGATGGATATTTTCACCATCCTGGTGTTCTTCCTGCTGGTTAATTCGTCGGATGTCGAAACGCTGCCGAGCACCAAGGAATTGCAGCTGCCCGAATCGATTGCCGAAGAAAAAGCCAAGGAGACGGTCGTGATTCTCATTGGCGAGACCAACCTTATTGTGCAAGGAAAGCCAATAGCCCTGATCGCCGACATCCTGGCGACCAAGGGTAACGACATCCCCGCACTTCGCGAGGCGCTGCTGTCACAAAACGATCGCGTTTTGCGTCGCGAGGCTAAAGATGACATTGCCGGTCGGGAGGTCACGATTATGGGTGACAAGGACATACCGTACCGATTGCTGAAAAAAGTAATGGCAACGTGCACGGAATCAGATTACGGACAGATATCGCTGGCTGTGCTGCAGAAGAGTTCAGACAAGCTGGACAACATTCAGGCCGCGCGTTGAAGCACAGGGACGACGTTTAGGAGTCACGGAATTGGATTTACCGTTTTACAGAGAGTATGACCTGCCATGGACGACCGGTAGGAGCCAGGACAAGAAGTTCCAGCGCCTGCTCGGTATCGTCTTCCTGGTCTGTGCCGTTCTCAGCGCGGTATGGCCGTTCATTCCGGTGCCTGAGCCAGATCCGTTCGATGTCCAGGAGATTCCGCCACGCATCGCTCAGCTTCTGCTTGAAGAAAAGCCGCTGCCTCCGCCACCACCGCCGGTTGTCGAGGAAGAGCCGGAACCGGAGTTGGACGATCCGGAGCCGGAGAAGGTGGTCGAAGAGGTTCCCGAGCCGGAACCCGAAGAAATTCCGCCCGAACCTGAAATCGATCGCGAAGAAGTTGCACGCGAACAGGCGCAGGCCGCCCTGATGCCGTTCGCAGAAGACCTTGCAGACCTGGTGGACAATCAATTGCTGGAGCAAGTTGCAGACAATCGTGATCTGAGTGCATCCGTTGGCGAAGCCGAACGCAATGAACGCTCGATGATTACCTCGAAAGTTGGCGCAGCCTCGGGCGGTATTAACACCGCCGACATGAGCCGCAATACGGGTGGCAGTGGCATTGCCGGCCGTTCAACAACGCGGGTTGCGAGTCCGGTTGCGGGTATCGGGCAAGCGGGCGCTGGCGCCAGTCGATCCGGTTCCAGTGGCAAGGCCTCGCGTTCGCGCGAAGAAATCGAGCTGGTATTCGACAAGAACAAGGGCGCAATCTTCGCTCTCTACAATCGTGCATTGCGACGCGATCCGTCGCTCGAAGGCAAACTGGTTCTGCGGCTGACGATCGATCCGAATGGCGTCGTTTCGTTTTGCGAGATCGTGTCGAGCGAGCTCAATGACGAGGATCTCGAGCGAAAACTTGTGCAACGCGTCAAACTGTTTCGATTCGAATCGAGAGACGTCGAAGCCATTACTACAACCAAGCCGATCGATTTCTTCCCGGCCTAGGGTCTGCGCGGCAGGAGCCGTGATCCGCTGTTTCAGGCCAGTCTTCGGGAATGGCTAACGGAATGCGACGCATAAAGACACCATGGTTTACTGTATGTGCTGTCTTCGGTCGGTGACTCAGTTCGGTGTCGGGCAATACTGTTTAATAAAGTCGTCGTGATTAGGCAACTTGGCGAGGTTTTCACTTACAAAAGTACTCAGCTTTTCGAGCTCTTGCTTTAATGCCTCCGGTGGCAATATACGACCTGCGCCATGACGATGTTCCGGGAACAAGCCCTGTCCAAGCATCACCTGAACCCAGGAGTGCCCGGGAAACAGGTTCACCGAATCCGGCCACACAAAGCCGTTTTCCTTCGGCTCCTATCTGGTCGGATTCGACCAGGGCGATATCGAGTAAGCACCCTTTTCCCACGCGGTCTACGGTCAATTCACGGAAGACTGAAAGGGCATGGATCCTACCGCTGTTATTTTTCGCTCGATGGCCGAGCGATTTCCTGTGATCGATGCCTCATTGCTAACAGGAATTCGTGATGAACGACAAAAGCGGTTTCAGTTGAACATGGGGTGCTGGTCTGAGATTTGTTCCGGCTGTTTTGAATGCAGAGTCAACTCGTTTTCTATGACCGGATGAGCTGCGGTTGGTCGCGGAAAAGGCAGCGCATCGCGCGACCATCGACGTCAGGATTGGGGATCAGGCGAGCAAAAGCAAACGGGTCGCGAGTGTCCTGCAGATCGGCAATGTCGGTCCGATGCTTAAGGGGGGCGAGGGAAGTATGGGCGTCCGGTTGAACCGCGACTCACCGAAGCTAGCCTCTATGAGCAAAGGGAAAAACGCTGTGCCAAGAGGATAAAAAAGTACTCACGCCAGTCGAACGAGATTCAAAAAAACCAATGCCGGTTTTCCGAGACCATGACTCTCACAAGAAGGTCGTAACGGAAGAAACATTCAATACAGCGAGCGGAGGATAAAAAAAGTTGGCGTAGTCCTGCCAATAATGATAGAAGGTGCTCAAGGGGATCCAAATTAAAGCGCTCTGTTTAACTGCCTCTGCAGATGGTAGCGCTAACATTGGTGGACCCGGGGGGGTGTCCATGCAAGATGACACCAAAAGTTCAGAGCCGGAACTTCCGGAATGAGGTACTGAAGATGGGTGAAATCAATAAATCTATGAAAAAAACCAAATTGGCTATCGCAATATCAGCGGCGCTGTCTATTGCCGCCGGTCAGGTGAGCGCGCAGCAGTCTGATGACGGTGACATCGAGGAGGTCGTGGTTAAGGGTATTCGCGGCAGTTTGCAGGCGGCCCTGGATATCAAGCGAGATACTTCGGGCGTGATGGACGCCATCTCCGCGGAAGATATCGGTAAGTTTCCGGATACCAACCTGGCAGAATCACTGCAGCGCATTACCGGTGTCTCCGTTAACCGCGTCGAGGGCGAAGGTTCCGAGGTTACGATTCGCGGTTTCGGCGGTCAATTTAACCTGGTGACTCTGAACGGACGCCAGATGCCCGCAGCCGATTCGCGGGCGCTGTTCTTTGGCGTCAATGTCAACACGAATTCAGGCGATTCGCGCTCATTTGACTTTTCAAATCTTGCGTCCGAGGGCGTATCGGGCTTGCAGGTGTACAAAACCGGCAGGGCCGGGGTCCCATCCGGTGGCATCGGCGGCACAATCAATGTTCAAACCATCCGGCCGCTGGATGTGGGTAATCAGCTTTCCTTTGGCGCCAAAGCCGTTGACGACGGTGGTGGCGACAGCATTACGCCAGAGCTTAGTGGTGTGGGCAGCTGGACGAATGACGCAGGTACATTTGGTGTGAGCGCCTTCGCTTCCCTCCAGGAGCGCGAATATTCGAATCGCACGGCGATCGGGCAGGGCTTCTTCGTCTGGCAAACGCCTTTCGATCCGAACACCCCGGCCTTTTCGAACGCCACCATCGTCAATGCACCGGACCCCGATCAACTGGCCGGATTCCGACCAAATGCCGCTATGGTGTACACCGAAGGTGAGCGCGAACGCACGAACGCTTCCGTGACACTGCAATATGCGCCCAGCGACCGCATGACCTTCACGCTGGACGGGATGTATGCGCGGAACGACAAGAGCGAAAAGAGTGTTGGCGATATGGCTTTCTTTGTTCGCCAGTTTAATTTTGCCCGTTTCGACGACAATCCTGTTGTCAGCATGCCTGACCTCCTCGGCGAGCCGCTTGTGGCGGGTGCTGGCAGCGACTTCACCCAGGCGGGTAAGGAGCTTCCGTTCCGGAACGGCCTCATCAACATTAGAGACGAGTTGACTTCGATCGGCGCCAATTTTGACTTTGTGGTCAATGACTCGTGGTCGATGAATGTTGACCTGTCTCATGCCGAGGCGACAGCCGGCGGTAATGGCCCTGGTGGCTCTATTTATGATTCGCATTCCCTTGGCGGTCAGGCAGTCGCCTTCCAGTTCATTGACGGCCGATCCGACATCCCGCAGTACGTCCAGGCCATCGCGGACGGCTCCGGCCCGACCAGTACGGTGGTCAATGGGCAGGTGGTTAACTTTGCAGGTGGCAATGCGAATGGCGTCATGGAAGTGTCAGATCTTGGTTCTCAGTGGATCTTTAAGAACTTCAGCGACCAGGAAAGCACCATCGACCAGCTCCAGTTAAAGGGCTCATGGGACAATGGCGGCGCAATCACAGCCAATTTCGGTATGAGCTATTACGATAACTCGATTCAGCAGCAGACTCGTAATACGTCAGAGGAGCTCGGCGGCTGGAATACGGGCTTCATTGGCGATGTCGTAGCGTTGATGGGAGCAGATGCTGTCGAAACAATCTGCGTCTCCTGCCAGTTTAACGACAATGACAATCTCATCCTGTCGGAGGAGCAACTGGTCGCGGATTACACGGCCGCCGGCGGAACAATAGCCCCGGGCGCCAGCCTGAGAGTTGGGGGGCAGGAAGTGTTCTACATCGACCCGATAGCATTCGCCCAGGCCTTTGACGGCTTCACCAGCGGCAGCGGGGCAGTTTACGACTTCAATAACCGCAAAACGACAGGCTCAAACGATCGTACGATCGACGAAGATGTTACGTCAGTGTACGGCGAGATTGTCCTCGATGGCGAAGTCAGCGACATGCCGTTGCAGGTTGTGGCCGGGCTGCGCTATGAAGACACGAACGTCAACTCCACATCGATTCAGTCGATCCCGGTTGCCAAGGCCTGGGCATCGGATAACGACTTCGTCACGATATTTGGACCCGACGCAGCGGCAGTGTCACAGCAATTCAGCTATGACAACCTTCTGCCGAATCTCGATATATCGTTGGAGCTCACAGACAACATAAAAGTGCGTGCCTCGATGAGCACAACCATCGCGCGTCCGGAATTGTCCAGTATGTTCGTCGATACCAGTGCCGGTAATCCGACCACGGCGACGGCACTGGGTGGCGTTGCCAGCGGTAGCCGGGGTAACGCACAACTGGTACCGCTCGAGTCCGATAACCTCGACTTGTCGTTCGAGTATTACTACGGTGACGGTAGTGCCGTTACGGTCGCCTACTTCGACAAGTCGATATCGAACTTTATCGGCAACGAGCAGGTAACGACAAACCTGTTCGGTCTGACTGACGTCTCCAGCGGCCAGCCGGGCACGGTCTCGGGCCAGGCGCTCGCTGAATTGACGGCGCGTGGCTGGGAGGCGACAGAGACGAACCTCTTCACGATGACGGCGATCCTCGCTAATCCGCAGGATTTTCCAAATGGTGCGGATGAGTTCATCGACCCGAGTCAGCCGGGAGGTGCCGCGCAGTCATCTGATATAGCGACGGCGTATGACATACCCCCTCAGGCGGGCGATCCGTTGATGAGTTTTCTTGTTCAGCAACCCACGAACGCGGAAAACGCCAATATCGATGGCTGGGAGGTCGCCCTGGTGCACTTCTTTACCGGCCGGCTTAATGGCTTCGGTGTCCAGGCTAACGCGACCTTTGTTAACGGCGACGTCTCATACGACAATACGCTTCCTCAATCTGAGGATCAGTTCGCACTGACGGGCTTGTCGGATTCGTGGAACTTCATTGCGTTCTACGAGAACGACACGTGGAGTGCGCGCGTTCTGTTCAACCACCGTGATGAGTTCCTGGAGAACACAAACGTCGGTGACCGCATCCCGCGGTATGTTAAAGAGTATGAGCAGCTTGACTTCAATATTGGCTACCATGCGACTGATAATCTGACGATTACTCTCGAAGGCATCAATATGTTTGATGAGCCAATCATCTATCGCGGCCGCACGGAAAATATGATTCAGGCCTACATAGAAGGCGATCGACGCCTGATGTTGGGTGCAAGGTATCGATTCTAGAGGCCGACGTCGGCAAGACCAGAAGCGGGCAATCTGGGTACCCACCGGCATTTCCATGTCGGTGGGTACCACTCGTCCGAGAGGGTTGCTAATACTTAGGTCCAAGCATAAAAAGTTACCGACCGAGGGGGAAAGCATTGAGTATCAGAATTGGAATTGTTGGTCTTGGTTTTGGCGCGGAATTCATCCCCATTTACCAGGCGCATCCGTCTGCAGAGCTGGCGGCAGTGTGTCAACGGTCGCAGGCATCCCTCGATGAAGTAGCGGACCGGTATTCAGTCCCAAAACGCTACACCAGTTATGAAGACATGTTGGCTGACCCCGACATTGATGCTGTGCATATCAACACGCCTATTCCGATGCACGGTCAGCAGTCGATTCAAGCCCTGAAGGCGGGAAAGCATGTCGCCTGCACCGTGCCAATGGCGACAACGGTCGAAGAATGCGAAGAGATAGTGCGCCTCTGCGAATCGACAGGGCTGAAGTACATGATGATGGAGACTGTCGTGTACTCCCGGGAATATCTGTTCATGAAAGAGCTCTTCGATAAGGGTGAACTTGGCGATATCCAATTTCTGAAAGCATCGCACCAACAGGATATGGAAGGCTGGCCGGATTATTGGCCGGGTCTGCCGCCGATGCATTACGCGACGCACTGTGTCGGGCCGGTTCTCGGCATCCAGCAAAAAGATGCGTTGTCTGTTACCTGTTTGGGTTCTGGACGTATCCGCCCGGAACTGCAAGAGCACTATGGATCGCCATTTGCGATCGAGTCCTGTCATATCAAACTGGCCGACTCAGATGTCGTCGGACATGTTTACCGCTCATTGTTCGATACCGCGCGGCAGTACCGCGAGGGGTTCGAGGTCTATGGCTCCAAAAAATCGGTGGAGTGGCCGTTAATTGAAGGGGAAGACCTTGTCGTGCACACGGCGGGTAAACCAGAAGAGGAAATTCCAGAGCGTGTAGCCAGCCCGGATTACGCACACTTGCTGCCTGATTCGATCGCGCCATTCACCCAGGCCGGCGTTTATAACAAAGAAGATGAAGAGCACTTGTCATTCACGCAGGGCGGCGGTCACGGCGGGTCTCATCCGCACCTGGCGCACCAGTTTGTGAATATGCTTGAAACAGGCGCACAAGCGTATCCCGGGCCACGGGCATCCGCGAATATCACTTGCGTCGGTGTGTTGGCCCACGAATCGGCGATGAACAATGGCGTCGAAATTGCATTACCCAAATTCACGCTTGGTGGTGACAATTGAGCGCCACACAAACAACAGCCGCGGAATTCAGTGAGGCTCAGAAACGTTGGCAGTTCACGATGAGTTACTGCTGTTGGCATGTTTTCTTTTCGCAGCATCAACCTACCCAGGGATAAAATTACAATGGTCGACAATAGGAAGCGGTTATTCGTCGCCAGTTTCGTGACGTTGCTTGTTGCAGGATTATTTTTCGGGCTACGTGCCAGTATTCTTGGTGACTGGGCCACACAATTTGGCTTCACCAAGGGCGAACTTGGGACCATAACCGGCGGCGGCTTTGTTGGCTTTGGAGTGGTTATATTAATTGCGAGTGCCTTAGCCGAGAAAATCGGCTATGCAAAACTAATGTGGGTAGCGTTTGTTCTGCATGTGCTATCAGCAGTAGTTACGATTGCTGCAACGCCTGTATACGGTGATGGTAGCGCCGGCAATGAAGCCGCTTACTGGATGCTGTACGTTGGTATGTTTATGTTTGCCGTTGCATGGGGAACCTGTGAGGCCATTGTCAATCCCTTAACGGCGACACTTTATCCAGAAGAAAAAACACACTATTTGAATATTCTTCATGCCGGTTGGCCAGGTGGGCTTATCCTCGGCGGTTTGATCGGTTACTTTTTTGCCAGTTCAGATGCGAAACTTTTCCAGGTTAGTTGGGAAATTTTGGTCGCACTGTTCCTAGTTCCAACACTTTTATACGGATACTTGCTGTTCGGACAGAAGTTCCCTCTCTCTGAAGCACGCGCCGCCGGCGTCACGTATTTGAAAATGCTAAAGGAATTTGCCGCACCCGTCTTATTGTTTCTCCTATTCCTCCATGTCTGTGTCGGGTACGTGGAGCTGGGCACCGACAGTTGGATAATCAACATCATGCAATATCTCATCGGTGGCAATGCATTCCTCCTGTTTATCTATACTTCATCACTGATGTTTGTTTTGAGATTCACCGCCGGTCCAATTGTTCACCGCATCAATCCCCTGGGGCTGCTATTCGTCAGTGCCGTACTGGCAACCATTGGCCTGTTCATGCTGGGTTCCGTTGCTACGGGCGCGGCAATAGTTTTGGCCGGCACAATATACGGCCTTGGAAAAACGTTCTTCTGGCCGACCATGCTCGCTGTTGTCTCTGAACGTTTCCCGAGAGGCGGCGCGCTTACTCTCGGTGCCATTGGCGGAATCGGAATGCTCTCAGCTGGCCTTCTGGGTGGACCTGGGATTGGCTATAAACAAGACCATTTTGCATCTGAATTTCTACAGCAAGAGCATCCGGCTGTTTATCAGGAATATGTCTCAGATGGTAAGGAAGGGTTTCTCCTGTTTCCTGAAATCTCCGGCCTGGACGGTGCGAAAGTAGGTGCACTCCTGGAGAAAAACCCAGCGGAATTATCCGCAACTGAAACCAAACAACGTGCGATTCTTGAAGAGGCCTCAATCCGTGGAGGACAAAGTGCTTTCAGGTGGACCGCTCTGGTGCCACTGACGATGGCGCTTGGTTACTTGCTACTAATATTCTATTTCCGAGCGCAGGGAGGCTACAAGGCCATTAAACTTGGGGATGAAGAAAATGCGACGGGCTACTAAAAAGTTAACGTCGAAGACTGTCTACGGGTGATACCAACAACCCTCAGCAGGACAGCCAGGCTCATATTGAGCGGAGTCCTAAAATGACTTCCCAACATTGCGTAATCAGCAACATAGAAAAATAGAACTATCTGTTATTTGAATACAAACAGAACGAGGCCACGAACTGATGAAAAAACAACTCTATTTATTCTCTCCCCTGATGTTCTTCTTTGTTCTGGCGGCCTGCGGCGGCGAGAATAATGGGGCATCGGATCAAACAAATGCCACTGAGCAGAAAACAGCTTCTGCTGCTCAGAAAGTAGCGGCGACCGGGAAGAAAAGCCGACTGAATAATTCCGTTGATTGGGCAACTTATCGTGGTGACCAGGAAGGAACTGCCTACTCTACACTCAGCCAGATTACGACCGAAAATGTTCAGTCGCTGGAAGAGGTCTGGCATTACGACACAAGGAATCTTGTCGGGCCGGGCATGGAGTCGAACCCAATAGTCATTAATGGGGTCATGTACTTTGCCGACCCTGAATTGAACCTGGTGGCCCTCGATGCGGCAACCGGTGAAGAGCTGTGGCTGTTTGATCCCTCTCAGCATGATTCCCGAGGGGAAGATTTCCCGTCCGGAATTCAGCGGGCTGAGGTGTATTGGGAAGATGAAAATGGTGAAAATGCCAGGATTTTTCATCTGGCAAAAGACGTCATCTGGGCTGTTAACCCCGTTGATGGAACGCTGATCGAGTCGTTTGGTAAAGGCGGGCATATTGATTTATGGGAAAACCATGTTTGGCCAGCGCACCTGGTACGCAACAAACTGACAAACAACTCACCTCCGGCAACCTATAAGAATTTCTTGATTGTAGATTCCAATGTTTTTGAAAACAGAGAAGAACCGCCTGGTAATGTCCGAGCGTTTGACACACTGACCGGAGAGTTTAAATGGAGATTTCACACCATTCCTCTGAGAGGTCAGCCCGGGTATGAGACCACGGTGTGGGAAGAAAATATGAATTACGGTGGCGCCAACTCGTGGGGTGGCTTCACCGTCGATGAAAAAAGAGGCTGGGTATTTGGCGCTACGGGTGCATTCACCGGAGGGATCCATGGTAATGGCGGAGCCAGACCGGGTAAGAATCTCTATGGGAATTCCGTGATAGCCCTTGATGCGACGACGGGCGAGTTGCAATGGCATTTTCAAACGATGCACCACGATATTTGGGATTACGATATCGCTCCTGCACCGATGTTAGCGACGATTACCAGGG
The DNA here is from genome assembly GCA_963976365.1 of uncultured bacterium. Lineage (GTDB taxonomy): Bacteria > Pseudomonadota > Gammaproteobacteria > Steroidobacterales > Woeseiaceae > UBA1847. Next base: position 65,854 of record CAXBKH010000004.1, read on the forward strand.
ACGATGGGACAGAACAAGATGTGGTCGTGCAAACGGGCAAGCAGGGCAAGTTCTTTGTATTTGACCGGGATACGGGCGAATCGCTATTCCCAATCGTTGAGAAACCTGTTCCGACTGAAGGCGTACCCGGCGAAGTCCCCTATCCAACGCAACCGTGGCCGCTAAAACCGGATCCTCTGGTACGTACGTCATTCTACGAGTCTGATTTGACGAACATCACACCGGAGTCTCATGCATCCGCCCTGGAAAAGTTCAAGAAACTAAAATCAGGACCGATGTATACGCCTCCGAGTATCGAAGGAACCATCGTCCAGCCGGGTATTCACGGAGGCAATGAATGGGGAGGGCCAGCCTTTGATCCGGAGACAAATATATCTTACGTCAACGTGAATGACTTTCCGTTTATTTTGACGACGGTTCCGATGCAACCTGATCAGTTTGCCGACATGTCGGATATGCAGCGAGGCAACACAATTTATAGCTCGCAATGTGCGGCTTGTCACGGATCTGAAAGACAAGGCGGGGTCGGTCTGCCTCTGGTTAACCTTGCATATAGCACTGCCGATCTTAAAGAGATCATTACTCAAGGCAGAAATGCGATGCCTTCATTCCAGTACTTCAAAGACGATGAACTGGATTACCTGGTCGCGTTCCTTCAAAGCGAGCCGGGTGCAGCAGGGTCTACCGCAGACATTGATTTGAGTGATGAGAGTTTGACATGGAGCGGGGGAGAGGGCGAGCTTGCCTGGTCCACATCCACCCCACAGTACATTGCTGCGTTGGATTACTTTACAGACCATATGGGGTATCACGCGATTAAACCGCCATGGGGGAAACTCGTTGCCGTAGATGTCGCGAAAGGTGACATTCTATGGTCGATCCCGCTCGGCGAATATCCCGAATTGGTAAAAATGGGGATTCGAAATACCGGTGTTGAAAACTTCGGCGGAATGGCTGTTACAAAAGGTGGTTTGATTTTTATAGGTGCAACAGAAGACAGCCGCTTCAGAGCATTTGACAAAACCAATGGCGAGCTTTTGTGGGAATTTGAGATGGATGCACCCGGCTTTTCGAGTCCCACTGTTTACGAAATCGACGGCAGGCAGTATGTCGCGATTGTAGCTGGCGGTGGCGGTGGTCGTTATCGTTCGCCTGTAACAGGGCCTATTGGCAGGCGGCTTCATGTCTTTGCTCTGCCAGAATCAGAACTTCAATAAAGTAGGCGAGATACTTAAATATCGATTGTTAAGTCGTAACAAAACAAAGTGCGCTGGCCGGTTCAGCGGGTGTCGGTTCAGCGCACTTTGTAGTCTTTGAACTACACAGAGATGCGACTCAATCTACGAGATGAAAATCAAGGGTCCAATAAATGAAATTCTCTAAAAAGCTCCTCCTTTCTATTTTGATGTTGATTTTTGCCGGCAGCCTGCCTCTATACGCTGCGGAGCAGAAAGCCGATCCATTGAAAATCCTGATGATTACCGGCGGTGGACCCTGGCACGACTATGCAACGCAAAAGGACCAAATTAAAGACGGACTGTTGGAGCGTCTTTCGAACGTCGAGATAACAACGGACTTTGAAGGTCGGGATACCAACACCATGGACTCAACTGATTTCTTTTTCTCCCGTCATTTGAAAGATGATTGGGCGGCAGATTTCGACGTCGTCATCTACAACCACTGTAATCTTCAGGTAAAAGATGAAGACTACGTAAAAGGCATCATCGCCGAGCATGTGAAGCATCAGGTCCCTGCCGTTATGCTTCACTGCCCGATCCATCTGTATCAATACGCAGAAGGCGATGCAGCGGATGCCTGGTGGGATTTTACCGGCGCTGTTTCCTATGCCCACGAGAAAGAAAATCATCCTAATACCTCTCCCTACACGATCGAGGTTATGGAGCCGCAACACCCGATCATGAAGAACTATCCTCGCTCCTGGCGGACGCCTGCAGGCGAGTTATATCTCATTATTGATTTGCACGATAATGCCAACCCGCTATCTCACGCCTATTCAGTCGAGACAGACTCTTATACTGAAACGGCCTGGACGCACGAATACGAGGGTGTGCGAGTTTTCACCAGTTCGCTGGGGCATCACAATGTTTCGATGGGCTCGGATGTGAATTTGAACCTTGTTGCATCGGGCGTGCTCTGGGCGGCAGGGAAACTTCAAGAAGATGGTTCGCCAGCCCCGGGTTATGAAGGGGAACGTGGACTTGGCTGGGTCTCTCTGCTGGGTGATTCACTCAATGGCTGGATCGAAAGTGGCGGTGTCGTGGATTGGACGGCTCCTTCCTGGTACGGAAGAAAGGTCGTCTATCCAACTATCGATAACGCGACGGCCGGAGAATCCTTCCGACTTGACGGCGACACCCTGGTTGCCGAGGGAGATCAACGGAACTTGTTCTACGACGGAACGATTGCTGGCGGGTATTTCGAAAATTTTGAATTCAAGGTTGATGTCTATACCCATCCCGGCTCCGCTTCAGGGATCTATTTTCATACCCGTTACGAAGAGGACGGAACGCCGGCCTTTGGCTATGAAGCCCAGATTAACGCCAGCCGCGCTGGTGAAAGCAAGACCGGCAGCCTGGTTGGGGTGAGCGACGTGAATACTGCCGCACATGGCGATAACGAATGGTTCAGTTACTACATTAAGGTTGATGGCAAGAAAGTCACGGTAAAAGTGAATGGTCAGACAGTCAATGAATTCACTGAACCTGCAGATGTCGAGGGACCGGCCAGACTTCACCGGGGCACGATCGCCCTGCAGGCCGTGGGCGACGATAGCCGTGTTCTCTTTCGCAATCCGATGATTCGTCAATTGCCGGATTAAAGATATAGGTCGGTCCCACCTGGAGAATACCCCGGGTCGGTAGAAATGGAGGGGGTCGAAGTACAAGTGCAGAAATTCTTGATGGATGCGCCTGACGATTCGAGTTCCTCTGTTTGCGAAATTGATGCATGCAAATATGTTGTGACTGCTGCAGGCGGCAACGGTCGCTATTGGCGCCTGTATCGCAGATTAGTGGATGTGGTGCACCAAACTACGAGATAAGAATCAAGGGTCCAGTCAATGAATTTTTCTAAAAAATGCCTGCTTTCCATTTTGCTGCTAACTCTTGCTGGCAGCCTCCCCTTGTACGCTGCGGCACAAAAAGCGGAGCCGTTGAAAGTCCTTATGATTACCGGCGGTGGTCCCTGGCATGACTACGCAACGCAAAAGGAGCAGATAAAAGACGGGCTCATGGAGCGTCTTTCGAACGTAGAAATCACCACGGATTATGAAGGTGCAGATACCAGCACTTTTGAATCAACCGATTTCTTTTTTTCGCGTCATTTGCAGGATGACTGGGCGGCAGAGTTCGACGTTGTCATCTACAACCACTGTAATCTTCGAGTGAAAGATGAAGACTACGTAAAAGGCATCATCGCTGAGCACGTCAAGCATCAGGTACCGGCCGTTATGCTTCACTGCCCGATCCATCTCTATCAGTATGCAGAAGGCGATGCACCGGATGCCTGGTGGGATTTTACCGGTGCGCTTTCCTACGTCCACGAGAGAGAAAATCATCCTAATACCTCTCCCTATACGATTGAGGTCCTGCGGCCACAGCATCCGATCATGCAGCATTATCCTCGTTCCTGGCGGACGCCTGAGGGCGAGTTATATCTCATCATTGACTTGCACGATAATGCTACACCGTTATCGCATGCTTATTCGGTAGAGACACGCGCCTACACTGAAACGGCCTGGACAAACGAATACGAGGGCGTGCGCGTTTTCACCAGTTCGCTGGGGCATCACAATGTTTCGATGGGCTCGGATGTGAATCTGAACCTTGTTGCATCGGGCGTGCTTTGGGCAGCAGGAAAACTTGAAGACGATGGTTCGCCAGCCTCGGGCTATGAGGGAGAGCGTGGTCTTGGCTGGATCTCTCTGCTCGGTGAGTCACTCAACGGTTGGGTTGAAAGCGGCGGTGTCGTGGATTGGACGGCTGCTTCATGGTCCGGCAGGGGCGGTCGACCGAAGCTGATCTGGCCGACTATGGATAACGCGACGGCCGGAGAATCATTCCGACTTGATGATGACACACTGATCGTCGAGGGAGATCAAAGAAGTCTGTTCTATGACGGTGAGATTGCTGGCGGGTATTTCAAGAATTTCGAATTCAAGGTTGATGTCTATACCCACCCGGGGTCCGCATCAGGGATCTACTTTCATACTCATTACGAAGAGAACGGAACGCCCGCCTTTGGTTATGAAGCGCAGATAAACGCGAGCCGCGCGGGTGAAAGCAAAACCGGAAGCCTGGTTGGGGCAAGCGAGCTAACTACTGCTTCACACAACGATAACGAATGGTTCACCTACTACATCAAGGTAGATGGCAAGAAAGTTACGGTAAAAGTGAACGGCGAAACCGTCAACGAATATACCGAACCTGGAGACGTCGATGGGCCGGCCATGCTCGACCAGGGCACGATCGCTCTGCAGTCCGTGGGCTCTGGCAGCCGTGTCTACTTTCGGAATCCGATGATTCGATTATTGTCGGACTAATAATTAAGAGAAGGTCATGTTATGAAAAAGTTCACCCATACAGATAAGAAGGCATCGTTCGCATTTTTAGCGGCAATGATTTCTATTGGATTTTTGGCTGATCATTCGATAGCCGCCTCGCAGAACTCTGAACCGCTAAAAGTTCTGATGATTACCGGTGGTGGTCCTTTTCATGATTACTACACCCAAAAGAAACAGCTTGTAGAGGGGCTGACTGATCGCATCGGTAATATTGAGTTCACCATTGATCACAACGAGGGTGAAAGCAAAGAGGACATGCGTTTCAAGTTTGAAAGTCAGCTTACCGATGAATGGGCGCGGAAATTTGACTTGGTCCTATACAATAACTGCAATCTTGATGTGGGCGATCCTGATCATGTTGCGGAGATCATGGCTGCCCATGTAAAGGAGCAGGTACCCGCTGTAATGCTGCACTGCCCGATGCACCTGCACCGGGCTAATGCCCCGGACTGGTACAACATTACCGGCGCGGTCTCTCATCAACATGAAGTTGTTCGTGTGCCTTTTACCGTTCAGGTGTTTGAGCCGAATCATCCGATTATGGCCAATTTCCCGGGAACCTGGCGGACGCCCGAAGGCGAGCTGTATATGCCAATCGAGCTCAAAGATAATGCTACGCCGCTTGCACGAGCCTACGCTGCGGAAGCCGCTGAATTTTTTCCTGTAGCCTGGACCCATTATTACAAAGGAGTTCGCGTGTTTAGCAGCACGCTAGGTCACCACAATCCGACCATGGGCTCGGATGTGAACTTGAATTTGGTAGCGGCTGGCCTGCTGTGGGCAGCCGGTAAACTTGAGGATGATGGGAGCCCGTCGGAAGGATACTCAGGCGAACGGGGACTGGGATGGAACTCACTATGGCAAGGGGGAACGCTGAACGGCTGGCGTGCCAGCCAGACAACGAACTGGGGTGAACTGAAATGGTGGGAAGGAGAGGATATCTGGCCCACGAAACTGAACATGGGAACTGACTCCTTCAAACTTGTCCCCAATGAAGCCGAACGCTTATTGAACCTGCCAAAGCATGGTGCACTCCTCGACGTGGATTCAAATACCATTCTTGTTGAGGGGCCGCAGAGCAATCTGTTCTATGCGGGTCCCATTGACGGCGGTGATTTCAAGAATTTTGAATTCAAGGTTGATGTCTACACCTATCCTGGCTCGGCGTCCGGGATTTATTTCCATACCCGTTACAAGGAGGAGGGAACTCCTACGTACGGTTATGAAGCACAGATTAACGCCAGCCGGGCCGGTGAAAGCAAGACTGGCAGCCTGGTTGGGGTAAGCGAGGTGACGACTGCCTCACACAATGACAACGAATGGTTCAGCTACTACATCAAGGTTGACGGCAAGAAAGTCACGATAAAAGTGAATGGTGAAACCGTCAACGAATTCACCGAACCGGCAAATGTCGATGGTCCGGCCAGTCTCCGCCGGGGAACGATCGGCCTGGAGTCCGTAGGCTCCGACAGCCGTGTTCTCTTTCGGAATCCGATGATTCGTCAATTGCCGGATTAATACTTGGCAAAGGATTGGGAAGTATTGGACCGGTAAAGGGAGCAAGACGACACACGATGGACACGACACTCGGCATAGATCTCGGCACACAAAGCCTGAAAGTTGTTTTCTATGATTACAATGCACGCGAAGTCGTAGCCTCGGCCTCCGCGCCGCTCGAAGTCATGCGCGATGCAAGCGGTCGGGCCGAACAGGAAGCGAGTTGGTGGCTGGTGGCGTTGCAACAGGCGCTGCAGCAGGTCAGCGACAGCGTGCGCATGTCGGTGCGCGCGGTCGCGGTTTCCGGGCAGCAACATGGTTTCGTGCCAATTGACAGCAATGGCGAGGTTCTGCACGCGGTAAAATTATGGTGCGATACGTCGACGCAGCAGGAAGCGGACGAGATCATGGAAGCCTGCGGCGGCCGTGAGCGCTGCATCGAGCTTGCAGGAAACCCGGTGCTGACCGGCTACACCGCCCCGAAGATTCGCTGGTTGCGCAAGCATCATCCGCAGAAGTATCGAAACATGGCGCATGTGCTGTTGCCGCACGACTACCTGAATTTCGTCATGACGGGCCGCGCAGTGATGGAGTACGGCGACGCATCAGGCACGGCGTTACTCGATGTGCGGACTCGCCGCTGGAGCCGTGAGTTGCTGCGAGCCGTCGAGCCGTCGCAGGACCTGTCCGACTGCCTGCCGGAGCTGGTTGAATCCGGGGAAGTCATCGGGCATACCACGGATCATTTCGCCCAGGAGTTCGGTCTGCCGGCCGGAATCCCTGTGGCACCAGGTGGTGGCGATAACATGATGGCAGCGGTCGGCACAGGCAATGTCGTGCCGGGCCAGCTGACGATGAGTCTTGGCACGTCAGGAACGCTGTTCGCTTACGCAGATCGACCGATCGTCGACCCGCAAGGCAATATCGCATCGTTTTGCAGCTCGACCGGCGGATGGCTGCCTCTTCTTTGCACGATGAACTGCACACTCGCTACCGAGTTAATGAAGCGGCCGCTGGCCATCGACAACGCTGGTTTCGACGCAGCCATAGACTCCGTACCGGCCGCTTCCGACGGTCTGATCGTCCTGCCGTTTTTTACCGGCGAACGTACACCGAACCTGCCCCGCGCCAGCGCGAGCGTGCTGGGGCTAAACCCGGAAAACTGCGAGAAAGGACACCTGTTGCGGGCGACTGTTGAAGGTGCAACCTACGGGCTGCGTTTCGGACTCGACGAACTGCGGCGACTGGGCATCGAGGCATCGGAAATTGTGCTGACCGGAGGCGGTGCCAACAGTCGAGCCTGGCGCCAGATCGTGGCCGATATCTTCCGGCTGCCAGTTGTACGGCTCGCGCAGGACGAGGGCGCCTCGTTCGGTGCTGCGTTGCAAGCACTGTGGGTATTGGAACGCCAACAGGATTCCGGCTGCGGGATCGGCGACGTAACCCGCGAACACATTGAGCGGCAGGCGGATCTCGCCTGCATGCCCGACGAAACTACATCCGATCGCTATGCCGACGGCTACGCTGCTTACCGGCAGGCGGTAGCGGGTATGGCACCACTATTCGAAACAGACGGAGCAAGAACATGAGTGTGCGACCCTGGATTGGCAACCGCGAATACTTTCCCGGCATTTCACGTATAGAGTACGAAGGCCCGGAGTCCGATAATCCGCTGGCATTCAAGGCCTACGATGCAGATCGCGTGGTCGGCAACAAGACCATGCGCGACCATCTGCGTTTTTCCATTTGCTACTGGCACACGTTCTGCGCTGACGGCGCCGATCCCTTTGGTCCCGGCACGCGCCCCCGCCCCTGGAGTGAGAGTGGCGACCGGCTCGAGGCGGCAGAAGAGAAGCTCGACGCTGCGTTCGAGTTTTTCAGCAAAATGACGGTGCCGTACTTTTGCTTTCACGATCGCGACCTGGCTCCCGAGGGTGCGAGCGTTGCCGAAAGCGAGAAAAACCTGCAGCACCTGGTCGCGCGTGTCAAACCGCGGCAAAAGGAAACCGGGATCCAGTTGTTATGGGGCACTGCGAACATGTTCTCGCACCCGCGTTACATGAACGGCGCATCGACCAACCCGGATTTCGATGTCGTCGCGCATGCGGGGGCTCAGGTCAAAGCGGCGCTGGACGCGACGGTCGAACTCGGCGGTGAGAACTATGTGTTCTGGGGTGGTCGCGAGGGGTATTCCACGCTGTTCAACACCGACACCGGCCGCGAGCTGGAACACATGGCAAAGTTCCTTGGCATGGCGCGCGACTACGGCCGCTCGATCGGCTTCAAGGGAACGTTCCTGATTGAGCCCAAGCCGATGGAACCGATGTACCATCAGTACGATGTCGACGCCCAGACCGTCATCGGCTTTCTCCGGCACTATGGGCTTGCCGACGACTTCAAGGTCAACGTGGAAGCCAATCACGCCACGCTGGCCGGGCACTCATTCGCTCACGAGCTCCGAATGTGTACGGATGCCGGCATGCTTGGCTCGATCGACGCCAACCGCGGCAATCCCCAGAACGGGTGGGATACCGATCAGTTCCCTGCCGACCTTTACGACACGGCGCAGGCGATGCTTATCGTGCTCGAAGACGGTGGCTTCAAGACCGGTGGACTGAACTTTGACGCGAAAGTTCGGCGCGAATCGACCGATCTGGAAGACCTGTTTATTGCGCATATCGGCGGCATGGATTCCTTTGCACGTGGCCTGCTCATCGCCCACGAGATACTCGAGAAGTCCTCGCTCGCTGATTCTCGCCGCGAGCGCTATGCCAGTTTCGACAAAGGACAGGGTCAGGCATTTGCCGAAGGCCGGTTATCCCTCGAGGATCTCCGCGATCACGCCGCGAAACAAGGTGAGCCGCGCAAGATCAGCGGCCGGCAGGAATGGGTCGAGAACGTCATGAATGACTTCATATTCCGGGCGAAGCCCTGAGCGTCTCATGAGCGGGTATCGTAATCTGTACAGGCACGTCCAATAATGACGCAGCAAAGTCCGGACAGCCTGGTAGCGCGAGTGCTGACGAATGCCCGCGGCGACCGTGTGACGTTACTGAATCACGGCGCTCGACTGACACGCATCGAACTGCAGCTGCCGGACGGCATTCGCAACGTGATTCTCGGTTATGAAGATTACGCGAGTTACCTGACCGACCCTTACTTCATGGGCGCGACCGTCGGACGATTCTGCAACCGCATTGCCGGTGCACACTTCAAGCTCGGTGGTGTTGGCTATCCGCTGGATGCAAACGAGGGGGAGAACCACCTGCACGGCGGTGCGGGCGGCTTTCACAGCAGGCACTGGTCAATCGATGCGGCGGTTCCGGATGATACAGTTCGTTTTCAGCTGCGTTCTGCGGATGGCGACCAGGGCTATCCTGGAACGCTCGATGCGAGCGTCACATACCGTTGGACGGATGAACGCGAGCTCGTGATGCACCTAGAGGCTGAGACTGACCGGCCGACACATGTCAACATGACAAACCACGCCTATTTCAATCTTGCGGCTGGCGATACCGACGTACTCGGGCATCGCTTGCAGGTTGCCAGTCAGACAATCTTGCAGGTCGACGACGAGCTGCTGCCGACCGGCGATTTCCTCGATGTCACCAGTTCCGGACTGGATCTGCGCCAGCCAGTGGCGCTGCGCGATGTCATTGGCTCGCGACACCCGCTAGTCCTGAGCGCCAGCGGTGTGGACTTCAACTATGTTCTGGGTGAATCCGGCGGCCATGCAGAGCTTGAGAGCCCGAACGGCGACCTTTGCTTGCGGATAACGACAACCTGCCCCGGGCTCCAGTTATACGGTGGGCAGATGCTTGGACCACCGTTCTCGCCGCACCGTGGCATGTGCCTCGAGCCCCAGCACTTTCCCGATACACCCAATCAACCTGCCTTTCCCGGCACGCTGCTTGCGCCGGGTGAGCGTTATTCGCAAACGACGCGCTACCGTTTTATTGCGGCCGGCTGATCGGCCACTGACACACTGCAGCGAATGATGCCCAGTCCGCCTGTCTCGGCCAGCGTTATCGGTAGCAGCACATTCGCGGTGCATCGATAATCAGGCGATCCGGTCCCGCGGAGCGCGCCGCGCGGGTGGCGCCGAGCTTTCACGTTCTATCAGGCTGTAGTTGAGGGTCAGGTGCTGGCATTCAGTGTCGCCGCCTGCGCGACTGGCGCGGATACTGCGTGTCAACAGGTCGATGGCGGCATGCGACATATCGCTAATCGGTTGGCGGATCGTCGTGATCTGCGGCCAAACCGTGGTTGCCAGCAGCGTATCGTCGAAGCCGGTCACAGTCAGTTCGTCGGGCACATCGATGTGGTGGCGGCGGGCAACGGAAATTGTCGCCGCGGCCATCTCGTCATTGCTGGCAGAGATTGCCGTCGGAATCTCTGCCAGCGCGAGCAGGTGGTCGGCCGCCTCCAGTCCGGAGCGATACGAGAAGCGGCCGGTGGCAACCAGTTCCGGGCGCCACTTTATACCCGCGGCTTGCAGTGCGTCGCGATAGCCGTTTTTGCGTGCTTCACTGACCAAATACTTCGGGTCGCCTGTGATGAATCCGATGCGTCGGTGACCGAGCCCGATAAGGTATTCGGTCATCGTGCGCGCCGCACTTCGGTCATCGATCATCACTGACGAAATACGTTCGCCGACCAGCTGCGGGCCCATTGTTACCGTCGGCACATCGCGTTCTTTGAGCAGATTGAGCAAATCAAGCGAATCGGCGAGCGGCGGCACCAGCAGGACACCACTGATTCCGCCCTTCACCTGATCCTTTACGATTCGCTCCGCATCCGCCTCGCTGTCGCATTCGGCGACGACCAGCTGGGTATCGTTCTCGCGCGCCTGTTCCAATGCGCCCAGCAGCGTCGCGCTTAAGTAAGTGCTGCTGGGGTTCGCGTACAACAGGCAGACCTGAATCTGGCCGCCACTGGCCAGGCTGCGGGCCGCACGGTTGGGGGAATAGCCGAGTTCGCGGATGGCGTCGTCAACTGCCGCGCGCGTGCTATCGCGGACGTTGCCCTCGCTATTGATGACGCGGGATACCGTCATCGGCGAAACGCCGGCGCGGTCTGCAACATCGCTGATGGTTACCCGCGCATGATGACGGCGAGCCGATGCCTGCCTGCTCTTGCCCACTGTCGACCGCCTTGTCCGTCTCGCCACGCCCGGCCTGGAATTATACAGTGCCAGCGCTGTGACACCAAAACAAACGGCGCCGGCGGCTAGCATGTGAGTCTAATCGAGCTGCCCGATTGCATCGTTGATGATCGGCTTGAACGGCACAGTGACCTCGCGCACAGGTAACCGGTACTCGTCTGACTACCCGAGTTTGAAATCACCGCCGGATTTTGCCGACCCGTCAAACTTTCGATAATCTCAATAACCAGATTTTCTTAAGGCCGGACGCAAAGGGGAAGGCAAGTCATGACTATCAGAAAAATCCGGTCTCTGATTATTGCAGGACTTCTTCCGCTCACGTTCATTGCCTGCGGCTCCGAGGACAAGCAAGCGCCATCGCAGCCAGACGTCAGTAGGCCATCGCCGGCTGCCGGCGATGGCCAGATCGCAACGGACGATATCGGCGGCACGGTGACCGGACCGGGTGGTCCCGAAGCCGGTGTCTGGGTCATCGCCGAGACCCGCGATCTCGGGACGCGCTATGCCAAGACGGTGGTCACCGACGACCAGGGCCGCTATCTCATCCCCGATTTGCCCGAGGCCAACTATGATGTCTGGGTGCGCGGTTACGGACTGGTGGATTCCGAGAAAAACCGAGCCTCACCGGGCGACAACCTGGATCTCACGGCAGTGGCTGCCCCGAATAAAGCGGCGGCAGCGCATTACTATCCCGCCGGCTACTGGTACTCGCTGCTGGAAGTGCCGGCCAAGAATGAATTCCCCGGCACCGGTCCGACGGGCAACGGCATCAGCCCCAACGTCAGGCACCAGGCCGACTATATCCGCCGCATCACCTCCGGCGGCTGCCTCAGCTGTCATCAATTGGGCAATGAAGCGACCCGGGAAATCCCGGACCAGCTAGGTACTTTTGATACTGCCGCCGAAGCCTGGTTGCGCCGCGTCCAGTCCGGTCAGGCTGGCGGTTCCATGATTCGTACGCTGACCGGCATGGGCGTGGAACACAGCAATCGCATGTTCGGCGACTGGACCGACCGCATCGCCGCCGGCGAACTGCCGCCGGCACCGACCCGGCCCCAGGGACTGGAACGCAACGTAGTGGTCACCCAGTGGGACTGGGCCGATCCCACTGCTTATCTTCATGATCTGGTCTCCACCGACCGACGCAATCCTACCGTCAACCGCTACGGCAAAATTTACGGCGCCCTGGAAGAAAGCGCCGACTACCTGCCGGTGCTCGACCCTGTTAACCACACCCTGGACCGGATTCCTTTGACCATGCTGGATTCCGAGGCAGGCCCCGTCTCCAGTCCTCCCTTGGCGGAATCCCTGTATTGGGGCGACGAAGCCATTTGGGACTCCAGGGCCAATGTTCACAACCCTATGCTGGACGCACGGGGCCGGGTATGGATTACGGCCCGTGTGCGCGGCCGGCAGAACCCCGACTGGTGCCAGTCGGGCTCGACTCATCCCTCCGCCCAGGTTTTTCCCTTGCAGAATTCGGGACGCCAGTTGGGCGTCTACGATCCGGGCAGCGGGAAATACACCCCGATCGATACGTGTTTCGGCACCCACCACCTGATGTTCGCCGAAGATGCAAAGGACACCCTGTGGACCAGCGGCGGCGGCCCGGTAATCGGCTGGCTGGACACGAAAAAATACCTGGAAACCGGTGATGCCGCAGCCGCTCAAGGGTGGACGCCGCTCATCCTGGACGCCAACGGCAACGGGGTGCGTGACGCGGAATACGTGGAACCCGGCGACGCCGTGGACCCCACCCAAGACAAACGCATCTATCCGGGCGGCTTTTATGCCGTGGCCCCTGCAATGGACGGTTCGGTGTGGGGGTCGATCCTCGGCTACCCTGGCGGCGTGGCCAGGCTGGTGCCGGGCGACGACCCCAGCAGGACCGCCCTGATCGAGTACTACGAACTGCCGGTGGATCAAAACGGCGATCCCGTTGAGGGTTTCTCCCCGCGTGGCATGGACATCGACCGCAACGGCGTGGCCTGGGCGGCCCTGGCCAGCGGCCACATGGCAAGCTTCGACCGCCAGAAGTGCAGGGGCCCATTGAACGGCCCCGAGGCTACCGGCCAGCATTGCCCCGAGGGCTGGAGTTTTCACACGGAGCCTCTGCCTCAGTTCAAGAATCTTGACCGCTCTGGCAGTTCCGAAGGCAGCTACTATACCTGGGTCGATCAGTTCAATACCCTGGGTCTGGGGGAAAATATCCCGATCAACACCGGCAACCAGAGCGGCGCTTTGCTGGTGCTCAAAGACGGAGAGTGGGTGAGAATGCGTGTGCCATACCCGCTGGGTTTCTACACCAAGTGGATGGACGGCCGTATCGACGATCCCAACGCCGGCTGGAAAGGCCGGGGAATCTGGGCGACCTTCAGCGGCCGCGCGCCTTTCCACATGGAAACCGGAGAGGGCACCACCAGCAAAGTATTCCATTTCCAGATGCGGCCGAACCCGCTGAGCAATTGAAAATCCTTACGGGTTTTCCGAGCCCGACCCTCTGATGAGAAGGTCGTCGCGGAAAAAATCGGTAACAAGAAGCTCCGGGGATCGAAAAGGGTGGCCTTGCTCGGCCAATAATGATAGAAGGTTCTGAAGGGGATCCCTATTGATGCGTTGCTGACCTGCGCCTGCAGATGGTAGCGCTAACATTGGCGAGCCCAGGGGGGTGTCCATGCAAGGTGACACCAGAGTGCAGAGCCGGGAAGACCGGGATGGGGTACTGAAATGAACAGAATTCAGCGAGTCGCAGCATTGATTTTCACTTACTTGTGCTTAACAGTCGGCGCTCAGGCCGCCGACCTTGTTGTTCGAGAATTCGAAAAACAGGAACTGACTCCCATTTATTGGTCGGAAGGTGCCGATTTCGGCGACTTCAATCAGGATGGTCATCAGGATATCGTCAGTGGACCAGACATCTACCTGGGCCCCGACTTCAACGACCGTTACGAATTCTATCCGGCAGTGGCGCCGACCCGGCGAAACCCGAAAGACCGTTCGTATTACGCCAATAACAATTTCTTTTCATTTGTCTACGATTTCAATGCGGACGGCTGGCCTGATGTCATGACGGTGGGCCTTCCCAATACCGAGGCATACTGGTACCAGAACCCGGGCAAGTCTTTCAGCGGCCCGGCTCCGGAACGGCCGGACCACTGGGAGCGCCACTTCGTCATAGACCGTGTTAAGAACGAAGCACCTGATTTTGGAGACATTACCGGCGATGGGGTGCCCGAACTGTTGATGGCCTACGGCAAACATTACGGCTATGTCGCGCCAAATCCCGTCGCTCCGACGCTTCCCTGGATCTTTCACCCGGTATCGACCAGCGAACAGGTCGTTCATCACTACACCCACGGTATGGGCTACGGGGATGTCGATGGCGATGGACGCAACGACCTTCTGACCGGGGATGGATGGATGCAGCAACCCGCTTCTCTCGAAAACGACCCGGATTGGAATTTTCACCGATTCCCATTCGCCGACCGGGAAGGTGCCGATCCGTGGAGTGATTTGCGCGGCGGAGGCCAGATGTTCGCCTATGACGTGAATGGCGACGGGCTCAACGATGTCATCACGAGCCTGGACGCTCACGGTTGGGGCCTGGCCTGGTTTGAACAGATTCGAAGCGGAAAGAAGATCACCTTTAAAGAGCATCTTATTCTGAGCAAGGCAGAGACAAATACCGACAACCCGTATGGCGTTCAGTTTTCCCAGCTGCATGCCGTTGAGCTTGTCGACATCGATGGCGACGGCCTGAAAGACATTGTGACCGGAAAGACCTACCGGGCTCACGACTTCCACGACCCCGGGTCCCGACAGGCTCCGGTAATCTATTATTTCCGGCTCACGCGCCAGGATGGCCAGGTCGATTTTGTGCCGCATCAAATTGACGACCAGGCGGGCATCGGACGCCGACTGGTCAGCGGCGACCTCAATGGAGATGGCCTGATCGATTTGGTGGTCGGCAACAAGAAAGGCACCTTTGTCTTTACCCAAAAGGTTCGAAACGTCGACCAGGAGGAATGGGAAAAGGCTCAGCCTGTCCGCAGCCAGGATTTTGGACACCGGTAACGGTTTAGTACCAGCCCGAAAGAAGACAAAGAGGTCATGTCGCGTCTTGCACTTTAAGGCGTCTCAGCCGCCAAGCTTTGGCGGCTGAGACGGTCGCAACAGGAATTGAGGATCAATTGACCGAAGGCGGGACTTGCCCATTTGATTGAAGCTGGGGTGCACTCAGTGAAACAGTGGGAAGCGCGGACCGGTGTGGCAGGACGATCCGATTGCGACCAAGGGCGGCATGCTACTGCGGGGCTCCGCATCGGTTATCAGGACGATTTCCGTTGGCAGATTAACTATGGTGACGCCATTGGTCGCTACATGGGCATGAACAGCTTTAACGTTGGCGCACTGGACGCAAATGGCGAAATCAATCTCACCGCAATGTACGGCGCGCTGGCAGCCTACCGCCATGTGTGGAATGACAACATGCGTTCCACTTTGGGTGTGTCATTCTCTGATGCAGACAATGATACTGCGCTTGGCGGAATCGACGTGCCGGCGTCCTTTCAAAGTGTACACGCCAATGTAATTTGGTCACCCATCGAACGCATGGGTCTCGGCGCTGAGTATATTTGGGGCCGACGCAAGGATGAAAGCGGTAGTGACGGCAAGCTCAGCCGAACTCAGTTGTCTGCGACGTATCTGTACTAGCAAAATGGAGACTGTATATTGGACTTCGTGTGGGACATGAGTTTTGCGACACCAGGGCGTCAATACCCAAATTGCTATTTTTTTCCAGTGTTTGGTGACAAACGCATATTCAATTGCGCCGCAGGCGCGCTCGGTGTGGCGTCACTGAAACCAATTGCTGTCACTTCCTAAAAGGTTCGAGTTATCGCTATGACATTCCAAATCCACGCCGCCAGGCTCGTATTCTGTGCCGCTGCATTGCTGGCGTTGTCCGGCCCTTCACCTGCGACCGCCGACGACACACTTGACGAGATTGTGGTTTCTGCGACGCGACTTGAGACATCTCTGCGGGACACGGCACGCTCCGTGTCTTTGGTTGACAAGGAGCGGATCCAGAATGGCACGCAGCAACTCGGTCTGGATGAGGCACTGGCCGGCGTGCCGGGATTGTACATGCAGAACCGCTACAATTTTGCGCAGGACTTGCGGATTTCGTTGCGCGGCTTCGGCGCCCGTTCCAGTTTTGGCGTCCGTGGCGTCAAGATCGTCATCGATGGTATTCCGGAAACCCTGCCCGATGGCCAGGCGCAGGTTGACAGCATCGATCTCGGTTCCGCGAAACGAATTGAAGTATTGCGTGGCCCGGCCTCGTCGTTATTTGGCAACTCATCTGGCGGCGTAATCGCGATTGAGAGTGAGCTCGGCGACGGGCCACAATATGTCGAGGCCAGCCTTGGGGCTGGAGAGCTGGGGTACAGCCGTTATAGTCTCAAGACCGGCGGGCAAGCCGGCAACGTCGACTATCTTCTGAACCTGACAAGCCAGGACTTCGATGGGTGGCGCGAACAATCCGACTCACGGAGTCGCATGTTGAATGCCAAGGTGGGCATTCCGATCGGCAGCAAGGACCGGTTGCAGATTGCGTTAAACCTGACTGATCAACCGACCGCGGATGACCCGGGTGGTGTCAATGCAGCGCAAGCGGCCGCAGACCCGCGCTCAGCCCGTGATGTCAATTTGCGTTTTGATGCAGGCGAGTCGATGGACCAGCAGCGCATTGGCCTTCTGTACACGCGCGATCGCGACGCCGGCACGCTGACGCTGCGCAACTATTACCTGTTGCGTGACTTCGCCAACAAGCTGCCGTTTGGTGGCGGCGGTATCGTTGAGTTTGACCGTCAGGTGTACGGCTTCGGCGCGCAATACCGGCTGGGTGACGTGCTCCCACAGAATTTTGAGTTGGCGTTCGGTGTGGACTTTGATCGCCAGGACGATGACCGACGTCGCTACGACAATAATGACGGCAGCTACGGCTCCCTGTCTTTTGAGCAGCGCGAGCAGGTGAGCAGCAATGCCATTTACCTTCAGGCTCAATACGCGCTCGACGATATCTGGACCTTGAGCGCCGGTGCGCGCTACGACAAGATCAACTTCGATGTCCGCGACCACTTCCTCGCTGATGGTGACGACTCGGGTGAGCTGGATTTCGACCAGTTTAGCCCGTCGCTTGGAGTAACGGCTGATCTCGACAAGTACATCCTGTTCGCGTCCTGGAGCAGTTCTTTCGAGACACCTACCACCACGGAACTGGCGAATCCGGATGCCAGCGGCGGCTTCAATCCATTGCTTGAGCCGCAGCTCGCGGACAGTTTTGAATTTGGGATCAAGACCGGTAACGAGCGATTGTTCTTCGAGTTGGCGGTTTTCCAGATCAATATCGATGATGAACTTGTGCCGTTTGAGCTCGCGGCATTTCCGGGACGTACATTTTTTGTCAATGCCGGGCGCTCGGACCGACGCGGCGTCGAAACAGCCGTGTTCTGGCAGCATGACAGCGGATTCAGCGTTGATGCGTCGTACACCTGGTCTGATTTTACTTACGACCAGTTTACTGACAACAACGGCAACGATTTTTCGGGTAACGAGCTGCCGGGCCTGCCCGAGCACTTCGGCTACCTGGGATTGAATTACAAGACGCAGTCAGGGTTTGCCATCGCGCTGGAGACGTTCTATTCCGGCGAACTGTTCGCGGACAATGCCAATGCGGCGAAAGTGGACGCATACACTGTTTCCACATTGCGCCTTTACGACGAGTTTGATTATGGGCGCTGGCAAGTGCGGCCCTACATTGGCATCAACAACCTGTTGGCCGAGCGCTACAACAGCAATATTCGAATCAATGCCTTCGGTGGCCGCTATTTCGAGCCAGCACCTGAACGCAATGTGTACCTGGGCGTAACAGTGAATTTCCAACCCGGCGGGCGCTGATAGCCGAGGCGGCGATGCAATCCGTGTGAAATTACGTTGAATTAAAGAGAATTCTGCGTTCGACCGGGCAGATGCCTGGCGCCCGTTGTACCGGGCGCCCTGGCTCCGGGGCATGACTTTTGCGCCGGTTTCGCGCAGCAATTTGCCTGATAACGTTGTTGCACAGTGGGGCGACCGCGTAAACTGCGTCGATGAAAAACAATCAACTGCTTGCGTTATGCCTCGCGGCGTCATTCGCTGCCACGTCAGTTTGTCTTGCCGACGTGTCGATCGACAAGCTGCTAGAACGCGCCGACCTGGCCGAGGGCCCGGTCGCGGTCCGCGAATTGCCCCGTTATCGTGTACCCCGGAGGGTGCTCATTGCGGATATCGGCATCAGTGTTGACGGCATTGCCGAGGCGTTCCCGGAAATCGAATTTGTCATGGTATCGAACCTGGCTGACGCCATGCCACACGCTGCGTCAGTGGATGCCATTGTTGGCTTCTGTGATGAACGCCTCGTCGCCAGGGCGCCAAAACTTGTGTGGGTGCAGACTTACCGGGCCGGATCTGAGCGCTGTTTAACCGTCAGTGACGTTGCGAACGGCAATGTCCTGATGACGAATATGCAAAAGATGTCATCGCCTGTGATTGCCGAGCATGCGATCGCGATGATGATGTCACTGTCACGAAACCTGCCGCAATTCGCCCGTGAAATGGAACAGGGTGCCTGGCTCAGGAATTCGGCCCTAACTGCTGCGATGAGGCCTGTCGCGGGCAAAACACTACTCGTCGCCGGCCTCGGTGGAATTGGTACCGAGGTCGCTCGACTCGGCGCGGCGTTGGACATGCGGATCATCGGCACTCGAAACAGTTCGCGAGAAGGACCGGACTTCGTCGACTATGTCGGTCTCTCGCATGAACTTTCTGACCTGGTCGCGCAAGCCGATGTCATCGTCAATGCACTGCCGCTAACCGAGAGTACGATAGGAGTATTTGATAGCGATCTATTCCAAAGCAGCAAGAAGGGCGCAATTTTTATTAACGTGGGTCGCGGAGGAACCGTTGATACCGCTGCGCTTCTGTCAGCATTGCAGTCCGGACACCTGGCAGGCGCCGGTCTCGATGTTACGGACCCGGAGCCGTTGCCGAAGAAACATGCGCTTTGGCAAATGTCGAATGTAATTATCACGCCGCATGTTGCCAGTGCTGGCGGTGAACGGGAGCGCCACCGCGTATTACTCTTTGAGAACATACGGCGCTACGTAGCGGGCGAGCGCTTGTTAAACGTTGTTGATCCCCAGAGAGGCTACTAGACGAGTCATGATCGATGTCCCCGTCAAGAAATACCGACTCAGGCGCGCCAAGAAATGGCTCAAACGAACGCTCATTCCGTTTTCGGTACGCGCCGGTAAAGTCCGGTTGAAGTGGAGTAAAGCAGACCGGACAGACTGGCCGCCCTCGGCCCACAACGATGCGCCGGGCCTTGACCGGTACGAATACAGCTGGCTTTCTCAAAACGGCGAGGATGGCGTCATTCGCTATTTGTTTGACGAGATTGGTTACGAGTCTCGATGGTTTCTTGAGTTCGGATTCGGTGCCGTGCAATGCAATTCCCTGCGATTGATGGTGCACGAGGGATTCAGTGGCCTGTTGATGGACGGTAGTGACGAGAACGTGAACTTCTTCAACTTTGCTGCCGAGAAAATGGGGTTCGACAAGGTCAGAGCCGTACAGACTTTTATAACGCGGAGCAATTTGCAGGACCTGGTCACCGGCAACGGCGTACCCAGGGAAATTGACTTCCTGTCACTGGACGTCGATGGCAACGACTATTGGTTCTGGGAAGAGCTGGATTGCGTGTCGCCGCGAGTCGTTTGTATCGAGTACAACGCCGGGTGCGGTCCAGACGTATCCTGGTCAGTCCCGTACGACGATAACTTCGAACGCTACGCCAAGCATCCCAGTGGCTTTTTCCACGGTGCGTCGCTCGCTGCGCTCGAGGCGCTGGGGCGGCGTAAGGGTTACTACCTCATCGGGTGCGATCTCACCGGTACCAACGCATTCTTCCTGCGCCAGGACATTCATATCGACGGCGTATCGGCATTGACGTCGCGCGAGGCATTTCGTCCTCATGCGAATTGGCTGGGACGGGGAATTTCCGAATCTGACCAGTTTGAAATCATGAAGTCGATGCCTTACGAAGAAGTTTGACCGCGTTTTTCGATGCAGCATTCTGAAGGGTTTCCGCCAGTCGCAAGGTCCGACGCGCGTGTGCTGGTACTCGGGAGCCTTCCCGGCAGGCAGTCTATAGCTGCCCAGCAGTACTATGCGCACCCGCGCAATGCATTCTGGAAGATCATGCATGACCTGTACGGCATCGACGGTGACTACAGTGCTCGATGTCATGCGCTAGTCAATGAAGGCGTTGCATTGTGGGACGTGCTGCATGCGTCCGTCCGGCCCGGGAGCCTTGATGCCGACATTGATGTGCGGACGGCGGTAGTCAATGACTTGCGCGGCTTCGTTCAGGCACACAAGAGTTTAGAAGCGATTGTTTTTAATGGTAAGAAAGCGGAGTCGCTGTTTCGCAAGTTCGCCACTATTGAGTACCCGGAGACCTTTTCAATAGAGTCTCTGCCGTCGACCAGTCCGGCATATGCGGCGATGTCATACGAAGGTAAGCTTGAGCTTTGGCGAGCAGCATTGCCGCCGGTCCGACAGTAGACGGGGTGCAAAATGAACGATGAAGCGATTTTTCTGCCGATG
This sequence comes from uncultured bacterium, assembly GCA_963976365.1. Classification (GTDB taxonomy): domain Bacteria; phylum Pseudomonadota; class Gammaproteobacteria; order Steroidobacterales; family Woeseiaceae; genus UBA1847. The sequence continues at coordinate 86,805 of CAXBKH010000004.1, forward strand.
TTGATGAATATGGCACTGACGGCATTGGTCTGGTTTTACATGTATGCGAAACGAATTCCGGCGATGAAAAAAGCGAAACTGAGTGTTCAAACCTACACGACACCAGCCAGTATTGAGGCGCACTTGCCCGTCGAGGTGAACTATCCCGCCAACAATCTGAAGAACCTTTTTGAACTGCCGGTATTGTTTTACGGTCTGTGCCTCTACTTGTTTGTCAGCAGCAATGTCGATCCCATTTATGTCGGCGCGGCCTGGTCATTCTTCGCGCTGAGGCTCCTGCACAGTATCGTGCACAGTACACGCAATGTCGTGATACTGCGTTTCTATTGCTACGCCGCGGGTGCGATCGTACTTTGGTTTATGTTGGGCCGGGCACTCCTCGGCGCACTTGGTGTCTGAGCAATAACTGAGGGCCAGAAATGCCGATGAACGCAATGCAACAGAACCGTATTGCCGCGATCTTGCGCGAAGGATTGACCCTGGCGCTGATGATGGCCAGCTTGCTCGCCGCCAGGTCGACGCTAGCCGATCATTACTATGTTCCGTCAGGCTCTATGGAAAATACCTTGTTCCCCGGAGATCGCGTGCTGGTCGATAAGCGCGCTTATGGCTATCGAATTCCATTTACAAACCGGGAAATTCTCGCGGTCGATCCGGTTGATCGCGGCGATGTCGTAATATTCGATTCACCCAGGGATGGGGTGAGGCTAATCAAGCGCATCGTTGCCATTGGCGGCGATCATGTCAGGATCGAAAATGGCCGGCTGAACATCAACGGCGAGTGGCTGGCATCGAACGCTGACGGTGACCTGGAACGCTTCGGCGACAAACGGGTTCAACTGAATCTCAAGGATGGTGGCGGTCCGCCACTTGATTTAATTGTCGCAGAAGGACAGGTTCTGGCTATTGGCGATCATCGTGGCAGTTCTGCCGATAGTCGTTTCTTCGGCACGGTGTCGGAAGGCAGGATCTACGGTCGGGCCATGGCCGTTTACTATCGTCGCGGCGATGGATTCAGCTGGATTCCGTTGTAAGGATACGGGTTGGATTTAGAGAGCGCTGTCACCGGTCTCTCCGGTGCGGATTCTGAAGGCCTGTTCAATATTGGTCACAAAGATCTTGCCGTCACCGACTTTCCCGGTTTTGGCGGCCTCAACTATCGCTTCGACCACCCGTTCCACGAGCTCGTCGGTAACGGCGACTTCGACCTTGGCTTTTGGAAGGAAATCAACAACATACTCGGCACCACGGTAGAGTTCGGTATGCCCGCGCTGGCGTCCGAATCCTTTCACTTCGCTTACCGTCATCCCCTGGATGCCGACTTCACTCAAGGCATTGCGGACGTCGTCCAGGCGAAAAGGTTTTACGATGGCGGTTACTAGCTTCATTTTGCGGGGCTCCGACGTCTGGGGTAGCGTGTGTATATGCTAGCAATAGCGTCACGCTATGTGTACAAAAAGGCATCTGGGGGCAAGATCGGCAATGACAGGCACAAAAGGCATCTTTAAAGACCGGGCGGGGCTTTGGAACTACGTCGCAGCGGTTGGCTACGCGGTCGGCGCCTATGCTTTGGGTCTTCTCGGGCTTTTCCATTGGAACTGGGTGATCAACCTGTTTGCCACGCTGCTGTTGGCACACGCGATGACCATAGCTGCGTACATGATTCACGAATGTGGCCACAACCTGGTTTTTAATCGCATCAATGACAACGCGAAACTGGGCCGCGTTATGAGTTGGCTGTGTGGTGCTGCTTACGGAACCTACGAGGACATGCGGTACAAGCACTTTCGCCACCACGTTGATAACGATGATGTCGTCTGGTTTTCCTATGACGAGTTTTTCCAACGCCACCCGCTCGTAACGAAAGTGACGCGTGTCCTCGAGTGGTTCTACATCCCGGCTCACGACCTGATCATGCACTTCGTGATGGTATTTACGTCCTTTATCATTCCACAACGCCGCGACCAGCGTCTGCGAAATATTGCGGTTATTGTCGTGCGTGGGGGCTTGTTTGTCCTGGCCCTGGTATTTTTTCCGAAGGCCGCTCTACTGTACGTCATTGCCTATCTCATCATGATGCACATTTTGCGTTTCATGGACAGTGTGCAACACGACTATCCATACAGCACGACGCTATTCGAAACGTCCAAGTCGCCACACAAGGGAGACAAGCAATGGGAGCAGGAACACACGTTCAGCAACATTCTTTCGCTCAAGTATCCGAAACTTAACTGGCTGACGCTGAATTTTGGATATCACAATGCGCATCACGCAAACATGCACCTACAATTTTATCGTCTGCCTGAACTGCACGCGCGGATGACAGGGAATGATCCCGCGTGCGTTATCCCGTTGCAGGCGCAGTTAAAGCTTTATCACAACAATCGGGTCGCGCGGATCTACAATCCGCAACCAGAAGGCTATCCGCAAGGACGGGACTATTTGCGTACCGCGCAGTCCGGTACCGGGCCGATCGGAGGAAACGCGGCATCTTTTCTAACGTCGTTTTAGGGGCTCAGGCGATCGCTGACAATATTGGAAGAACTGGCTGGTCCAGCGTAAAGGCTATGCTTTTTGCAGACCGTATTTGACAATTCGACCTGGCACAAGGCCGTCGCCGAACTGGTGGCTGCATCAGGCAGTGAAGCCGTCGCCAAATGCCTGTCGGCACTCGTCACCGCGACTGTGTCGAACAACGGCACCAGCCTGCTGGTATTTCACGAGGATGCGCCGCCCGAAAGTATCCATCATTCCATGGAACCTCGGCGTGCGCGTCACTATCTCGATCGCTACCTGGCGGGTCCCTATCTTCTGGATCCGCTGTATCAGCTGGCGTTGCGGCCGGACAAACCGGCATCGTGCCGCTTTCGCGATACGCAGCCCGATCGGTTCCGTGCAAGCGAGTACTACCGGCAGTACGTGGAACGAACGCACCTCGTCGATGAAATGGATTTCCTGCTCGCAGTTTCCCCGAGCAGCACCCTGGTACTCGTGTGCGGCAGAACTGAAAAACGATTTACGCGCAGCGAATTGGCGCGGCTGCATCGAATAGAACCGATCATTCGTTCAGCGATGCAACGAGTCTGGGATGAGCACGCCCGCAACAGCTTGCCCGATGATCGCGACTACAACATGCACAAACGTTTGACAGAATGCTTTGATAATTTTGGCGAGGGAGAGCTGACGCAACGGGAACGCGAGATTACGCAACTGCTACTACGCGGCCATTCGTCAAAGTCGATCGCACGCGAACTCGGAATCGCGCCGGGGACCGTCATGGTTCACAAGCGCAATCTGTTCGCCAAGCTGGGCATCACCTCGCAATTCGAGCTGTTCTCACGATTCATCGACGCCCTGTCTGCGGCGTAACTCGCGCTCCTACCACGTCGGCGGTATAGGGGTGCGGCGGGCCGTGCGGAGATAATGGCAGCCCGTATTGTGTTGAGATTCCGCTTAAATGTTTGAATTTGACTTTGGTCACGGCGAAGACCTGGATCTGCTGCGTGAAACCGTGCGCAGCTTTGCGGCTGATCGCATTGCGCCACGCGCCGCAGAGATTGATGCCAGCAACGAGTTTCCGGTCGATTTGTGGCCCGAACTCGGAGCACTCGGCCTGTTGGGCATTACGGTAGAAGAGGAGTATGGCGGCTCGAATCTCGGCTACCTCGCTCACGTCATTGCGATGGAAGAGATCAGCCGCGCCTCGGCATCGGTCGGGCTGTCCTATGGCGCCCATTCCAATCTGTGCGTTAACCAGATCCGACGTTGGGGCAATGAGGAACAGAAGCGGCGTTTCCTGCCAAAGCTGGTGTCTGGCGAGTTTCTCGGCGCCCTGGCAATGAGCGAGCCCGGTGCAGGTTCCGATGTCATGGGCATGCGAACGACTGCGGTCCGCGATGGCGCCTGTTATGTGCTTAACGGCTCGAAGATGTGGATTACGAACGCGCCTGGCGCAGATGTCATGATCATCTACGCGAAAACTGACTCGAAGGCGCGATCAGGCGGCTTAACGGCATTCCTGGTTGAGCGCGGCACTCCCGGGCTTTCGACACCGCAGAAGCTGGACAAGCTGGGGATGCGAGGCTCCGATACCAGTGAGGTATTGCTGGAGAATTGCCGCGTGCCGATCGAGAACCGGGTGGCCGAAGAGGGCAAAGGCGCCGCGATCCTGATGAGCGGACTGGACTACGAGCGTGTTGTGTTGGCCGGCGGATCCCTCGGCATCATGGCGGCGTGCATGGACCTGGTCATGCCTTATGTGCACGATCGCAAGCAGTTCGGCAAACCGATCGGCGAGTTCCAGCTCATGCAGGGAAAGATTGCCGACATGTACACGACATTGAATTCGTCGCGTGCTTACGTCTATGCCGTCGCGAGTGCCTGCGATCGCTCGCAGACTACCCGCTTTGATGCTGCAGGATGTATTCTTGTGGCGGCCGAAAAAGCGACCTGGATGGCTGGCGAAGCGATCCAGGCGCTAGGCGGCAATGGCTACATCAACGAATTTCCGGCTGGACGACTCTGGCGTGATGCCAAGCTGTACGAGATCGGTGCGGGAACGAGCGAAATCCGACGCATGCTGATTGGCCGGGAATTATTCAACGCGACCCAATAGGACCAACGTGCCCATCATCAAGACGAAAATTGATCGTTCCTCGGAAGACTTCGAGAAGAACACCGCTGCGCATCAACAACTGGTCGAAGAACTGACTGAAGTCAACGACTACATTTTGCAGGGTGGCCCGGAACGTTCGCGGGAGAAGCACAAGTCACGCGGCAAACTGTTGGTCCGCGAGCGTATTCGCGCACTACTGGATCCGGACACGGACTTTCTCGAACTGGGTCGCCAGGCTGCGTGGCAGGTCTACAGCGACGACGTGCCGTCCGCAGGTATCGTGACCGGCGTCGGCAAAATCCACGGCATCGAATGTATGGTGGTGGCGAACGATGCGACGGTCAAAGGTGGCACTTACTACCCGCTCACCGTCAAGAAGCACTTGCGTGCACAGGAAGTGGCGCTTGAGAACCGGCTGCCTTGTATCTACCTGGTTGATTCCGGTGGCGCCTTCCTGCCGCGACAGGATGAAGTGTTTCCCGACCGTGACCACTTCGGCCGCATATTTTATAACCAGGCGCAGCTATCGGCTGCATCCATACCGCAAATCGCCGTAGTCATGGGTTCCTGCACGGCAGGCGGTGCGTACGTGCCGGCCATGAGCGACGAGTCGGTCATCGTTCGCAACCAGGGCACCATTTTCCTCGGCGGACCGCCGCTGGTGAAAGCCGCAACCGGAGAGGAAGTTGATGCAGAGACCCTGGGAGGCGGCAACGTACATGCACGCATCTCCGGTGTCGTCGATCACCTGGCGGACGATGACGAGCATGCGCTGCGAATCGCGCGCGAGATCGTCGAGAACTTGAACGTGCCCGGCAGACAGCCGGTGAATCGTCGTGAGCCGGAGGAGCCGGTCTACGCGGCGGAAGAAATTTACGGCATCGTCTCGCGGGAGTATCGCTTTCCCTATGATGTCCGCGAGGTCATTGCGCGTATTGTCGATGGCTCCAGGTTGCAGGAATTCAAGAAACTGTACGGTGCGACCCTGGTGTGTGGTTTTGCCCATATCGACGGCTACCCGGTCGGCATCGTCGCGAACAACGGCATTCTGTTTCCGGAGTCCGCGCAAAAAGGGGCGCATTTCGTTCAGCTTTGCAACCGACGGCGAATACCGCTGGTGTTCTTGCAAAATATCACCGGCTTCATGGTAGGCAAGCGGGTGGAACATGCCGGCATTGCCAAGGACGGCGCCAAAATGGTGAACGCCGTCGCCACAGCGAATGTGCCCAAATTTACCGTGGTGATCGGTGGCTCATTCGGCGCAGGAAATTACGCGATGTGCGGTCGCGCTTACAGCCCGAACATGATGTGGATGTGGCCGAACGCACGCATCTCGGTGATGGGTGGCGAGCAGGCGGCACTGGTGCTCTCGACGGTAAAAGCAGACGGTCACGAAGCTCGGGGCGAGGACTGGTCGGACAGCGCCAAAGCAGATTACGAAGACCGCATTCGTCAGCAGTACGACACCCAGGGGCACCCCCTGTATGCAAGTGCACGGCTCTGGGATGACGGTGTCATTGATCCGGTCGATACTCGCAAGGTTTTGGCCCACGGTTTGTCCGCCGCAAGCGTATCAGGCGAAGGTGAAGAAGCACCTTTCGGCATATTTCGCATGTAAGTCCATGTACAATCACGCTAGATGAAAAATGGATGAATCATGCCGCTTGACTACGACAAGTTAATGGCGACCGAGGTCGTCGACCTGCCGCTTACCTACAACGATTCCGAAGCTATTCTTTATGCACTGAGTGTTGGCATGGGGCGCAACCCGGTGGATTTGAAAGAACTGCCTTACGTGTATGAGCAGGGGCCTGTATTCAAGACCATGCCGACACTCGCGTCAGTGCTGGTACCGGATATGTTCCCCCCCGGACTCGGCTGGGATTTCGGGCAGGTCCTGCATTCTGAACAGCGCATGACGCTTTACCGGCCATTGCCGCCCAGTGCAGATCTCCTGATCAACAAGCGTGTCGTGGACGCCTTCGACTGGGGGCCACGCAAGGGTGCGCTGATTCTTTTTGAGGCCGAGGGTCGACTCGCGGCGGATGACACCGTGATGTTCACGCTCGGTTGTACCGTCATGGCACGCGGCGATGGCGGCTTTGGCGGGCCGTCCGGGACCGGGCCCAGGCCGCATCGTGCACCACGCCGTGAACCGGACCTGAGCTGCGATATCGAGACCCGCGAAGACCAGGCATTGCTGTTTCGCCTGACCGGCGATCGAAACCCTCTACATGCCGATCCCGCCAAGGCGGCCAAAGCAGGTTTTGACGTGCCAATATTGCACGGCATGTGCAGCTACGGTATCGCCTGTCGTGCGATCTTGCAGACGATTTGTGATTACGATTTCACATTGATCGAAGGGTTCGAAGCACGTTTCACTTCGCCGGTGTTTCCGGGCGACGTTATTACCACCGATATGTGGCAGGACGGCAACGTTGTCTCGTTCCGGTGCACGGTCAAAGACCGGGACACCATTGTGCTGCGAAATGGCAAGTGTACGCTGGCGACCTAGAACGCGAATGCATTGGTGAATAATCGAGTCGAAATAACGCTTGAGTCGCACGTCGCGTACGTGACCTTGAATCGGGCGGACAAACTTAATGCCATTGATCTCAAGATGTTTGAGGCACTCGGCGCCGCCGCTGACCGCATTGCCGGGGAGCGCACGGTAAGAGCGGTCGTGCTGCATGGCAGTGGCGATAACTTTTGCACTGGAATCGACCTGGCGACCTTCGCCAATGCTGAACTCGATTTCGCCAAAGCGCTCAAAACACCCGTCGAACCGTCGCCCGCGAATGTATTTCAACGCGCTGCTTACGCCTGGCGAGAGCTGCCGATTCCCGTCGTTTGTGCTATCCAGGGGGTCTGTTTCGGTGGCGGCCTGCAGATCGCGCTGGGAGCCGATATTCGCTATGCGTCGCCGGATGCGAAGCTCTCAATCATGGAGGCGAAATGGGGCATCATTCCGGACATGGGCATCAGCGCCACGTTGCGGCACCTGGTAGCACCCGACCACGTCAAGGAATTGGCCTGGTCAGCACGTATTCTCGATGGCGAGGAGGCGCGGCGCCTTGGCCTGGTTACGGCGGTTGTCGATGACCCCCTGGCTGCCAGTCGCGAATTGGCGCTGCAATGCGCCGAACGTTCGCCCGAGGCGGTTCGAGGCATCAAATCGCTGGTAAACCAGGCCTGGCAACATTCCGAGAAAGACGCGCTGGCCCTCGAAGCTGCGCTCCAGGCTGGCATAATTGGAAGCGCCAATCAGGTTGAGGCCGTCCAGGCGAATCTCGGCCGGCGTCGACCCGATTTTAAGGATTGATATCGCTCAGGGATTCGTAGTGCAACCGGAACCAATTGGCCGTTCGATGTTCAAAACTTAAGTCCACTATGGGAATCGCACATATCAACGTATCAGTCATAATCAGGACTTTGTTTATCGTGCTCGTGTCCGGGCTGATGCTGGCGTCCGGTCTTGCCCTGGCGCAGCAGGGTTCCGGGATATCCGTTAACCGACCCGACAGCCGCACGCTGGCAACCCAGCGCAAGGTCGACGACCTGTACATGGCCGGCGAATATGAGCGCGCATTTTTCATTTATCGCAACGAGCTGGCACCCATAGGTGACAAGTACGCGCAGTACATGATTGGCTACCTGTACCAGACAGGTAAAGGTGTGCTGGAAAATCAGGTTGCTGCCTTGTCCTGGTATCGGCTTGCAGCCGAGCGTGGCACGCCGGAGTTTGCCGCTGTTCGTGACCAGCTGTCCCGCTCTATGTCCAGCGAGCAGATTCGCGATGCCGATGCGCTGTATGAAGAGTTGCGCATGGAGTTCAGCGACCTTGCCGTATTGATGTCGGCGATTAAACGTGACCACGGCAAGTTGCAGGCGAAGACAGGCAGTCGTATCAGCGGCGAAACCGGGCCGGTCGCCATTATCGACGCGCGCAGCGGCCGTACGCTATCGGGCAACGACTACCGACGTACAATTCGTGACCAGCTTTCCGATAGCCTGGTTCGCTTAAAGCGGCTTGGAGACTTCGAGGATCTGGACACCAATCCGGATACGCTGAACGTTGGCGAACTCGAACGCCGGGTGCAGGAGCAGCTACGTTACGGCGAGTGATCGTTTGTCAGACCGCGCGCCAGGATTTCCGGGAACTCCTCGAGTAGCTGTCGCGCCATTGCCGGGTCACCGTGATACCACTTCGGAATCCAGTTTATTGAGCCCATGATGGCATTGCCCGTCATGCGAACGTTGCAAGGCGCAATGCTCCCGTCTTCGATGCCGGCTTCCAGGACTGATTCAAAGTTCAGGCTGTGACGTCGCGACAGGGCCAGCACTTCGTTGCGGTGGTCGGGTTTCAATGAGGGAATTTCACTCATAATGGCAATGGGGCCGCGCTCGCCGACCATCATTTCAATGTGATGGCGAAAATAGCGCAGGATGACATCCATGCCGCTGCTGCCTTCGTCCTTTGCCCGTTCCAGCGCCTCATGGCCGAGAGCTGCCGCCCGCACGTAGCATAGATAGACCAGTTCTTCCTTGTTGCGCACATAGTAATAGAGTGCCGGGTCCGTCAGGCCGAGAACGGCGGCGACATCCCGCAAGGACGTGCCACTGTAGCCTTTCTGATTAAAACACTGCGCAGCCGCGCGCAGCATGCGGCCTTTTTGCAGTTGAAATCGGCTTTCTTTGGCCTCGCTTGCCATGGCAATCCTGTTTTCCGGGACTCGCTCAGCCGCGAGTACTTGAGTTCTGCCGCAATCTGGATTATTTTAATTCAGATTAAAATAAATGCAACCCGCAAAGTCACTGATTTTCAAGGAAATTCGGCAATGAGTAGTGTAGCCAGCGATCTGCCCGAGGTCTCGGGAAAGACCCGCGACGCACCGTTGCGCTTCGTTACTGCCGCCTCGCTGTTCGACGGCCATGACGCGGCAATCAACATCATGCGACGCCTGATACAGGCACGCGGAGCCGAGGTTATTCACCTGGGCCACAATCGAAGTGTCGACGATATCGTGCGTGCCGCGATCCAGGAAGATGCCGATGGCATTGCAATCAGTTCTTACCAGGGCGGCCACAACGAATTCTTCCAGTACATGATCGACAGGCTGCGAGAATCCGGTGCGAGTCATATCAAGGTATTTGGTGGCGGTGGCGGCACGATCACGCCGGACGAAATCAAGGCGCTGATGGACTACGGCGTCGAACGGATTTATCACCCGCATGACGGCATGGAGCTTGGCCTCGAAGCGATGATCAATGATCTGATCGAGCGAACGGCAAAAGGCCGTCGATCGTCAGAGGCCCCACAGCTTGTCGACCCGGCGGTCACGACCGATATTGCTGCGACAATTTCGGCGCTCGAAGAGGGCGCATTTAGCGATGCACAATTGTCGGCGCTGAGAAAGCAATGGCAGGTACAGGCCGGCCAGGTTCCGGTCATCGGTATTACTGGAACCGGCGGTGCCGGCAAGAGCAGTGTCACCGACGAGCTGTTAAACCGATTCCTTGCCTGTTTCAAGGATTTGCGAATTGCCGTGCTGGCCGTTGATCCGACCCGGCGTCGCACCGGTGGCGCATTGTTGGGCGATCGCATACGCATGAATTCCCTGCGCTCGGAGCGCATTTACATGCGCTCGATTGCAACGCGTCGTCAGCATCTGGCCACCAGCGAAATGCTCGGTGACCATATCCTGTTTCTGAAATCACTGGGTTTCGATCTTGTTGTCGTCGAAACGGCCGGCATCGGCCAGAGTGACAGCGAGATAGTCGACTTGGTGGATTTTTCCGTCTATGTCATGACCAGCGAATACGGTGCCGCGAGCCAGCTTGAGAAAATCGACATGCTCGATTTCGCCGATCTGATTGTCCTCAACAAGTACGACAAGCGCGGCGCTGAAGACGCATTGCGCGATATTCGCAAGCAGTGGAAACGCAACCACGTGGCATTTACGGTTGCGGATAGCGACATTCCGGTCTTCCCGACAATCGCCAGTCAGTTTAATGACCCGGGCATAAGCTGGATGTTCAAGGAGCTTTGCAGGCGGGTTGTCGAAAAGCTTGGCCTGCCGTCGGAAGACTGGTCGCCGGATATCGATACTGAGAATAAGGAACCACGATCAACTGCGGCGATTCCTGGCGCGCGTATTCGATATCTCGCTGAAATTGCTGAGCAAGGGCGCGCTGCCAATGCACAGGTCGACTCCCAGGCGGTTATCGCGAGTCGTGCACAGCACGTGTATGAGTCGTTAAAGCTGGTCGAGGACACCAGGTTGCCCGGTGAACTCGAGCTCTACAAAAGTGAGGACCTTGTCGATGCCGACGATCGAGTCCTCACATTGCTGCGACAGCGCTACCAGGAAGCGACTGCCGACCTGACAGCCGAGTCTGTGCGCCTGTTAAAGGAATGGCCGGCGCGCAAGGCGAGCGTGAAGTCCGATACTTACAGCTATACTGTGCGGGGGCGCAAAATTACGGGCAACAACTACCTGGAAAGCCTGAGTCACCAGCGAATTCCGAAGATCGCGGCGCCAGACTACTCGGATTGGGGCGAATTGCTGACTTTCCTCGCCAAGGAAAATTTGCCGGGAGCCTACCCGTACACAGGAGGTGTTTACCCGTACCGACGCCTGGGCGAAGACCCGACACGCATGTTTGCCGGTGAGGGCACGCCCGAGCGAACCAATCGCCGCTTTCACTACCTGTCGCAGGGACAGCCGGCTGCACGACTGTCGACGGCGTTCGATTCCGTTACTTTGTACGGCGAAGATCCACACGAACGGCCTGACATATTCGGCAAGGTTGGAAATTCCGGCGTCTCGATCGCGACCGTTGACGACATGAAAAAACTCTATTCCGGTTTTGATCTGTCGGCACCGACGACTTCAGTTTCAATGACAATCAACGGACCTGCGCCAATGATTCTGGCGTTCTTCATGAATACGGCAATCGATCAGCAGGTTGAAAAGCACCTGCGCGAAACCGGTGGTTGGCAGCAGGCAAAGAAAGAAATCGATGCCTATTTCGAAAACCGCGAACGTCCCGTCTACGAGGGCGATTTGCCAGAGGGTCACAACGGGCTGGGACTGGGTTTGCTTGGCATCTCAGGTGACAAGGTTGTCGACGCCGATACCTATTCGCGAATCAAGCAGGAAACGATGGCAGCTGTGCGCGGTACGGTGCAGGCAGACATCCTGAAGGAAGATCAGGCGCAGAACACCTGCATTTTCTCAACCGAGTTTGCGATGAAAATGATGGGCGATGTGCAGCAATACTTTATCGACAACCAGGTTCGCAACTATTATTCAATTTCCATCAGTGGCTACCATATTGCCGAAGCCGGTGCGAATCCGATCAGCCAGCTCGCGTTTACGCTGTCGAACGGTTTTACAATCGTGGAGTATTACCTGGCGCGCGGCATGGATATCGATGATTTTGCGCCCAACTTGAGTTTCTTTTTTTCCAACGGCATGGATCCGGAATACAGTGTGATTGGTCGCGTTGCCCGACGGATCTGGGCGCGAGCCATGCGCGATCGATACGGCGCGAGCGCGCGCTCGCAGATGTTGAAATACCATGTCCAAACCTCGGGCCGTAGCCTGCACGCGCAGGAAATCAGCTTCAACGACATTCGAACGACCTTGCAGGCGTTGTACGCGTTGTTCGACAATTGCAACAGTCTGCATACCAACGCATTTGACGAAGCGGTAACCACACCGACCGAGCAGTCAGTGCGTCGCGCCGTCGCGATTCAGCTGATTATCTCGCGTGAGCTTGGGCTCAATTTTTGTGAAAACCCGTGGCAGGGCTCGTTCATCATCAACGAACTCACGGACCTGGTCGAAGAAGCGGTCTACCAGGAGTTCGAGCGCATCTCCGAACGCGGCGGTGTCCTGGGAGCAATGGACACGATGTATCAGCGGGGCAAGATTCAGGATGAAAGCCTCTATTACGAGGGTCGAAAACACGATGGCAGTTTGCCACTGATCGGTGTCAACACGTTCCTGCCCAAGGCCGGCCAGGAAGACGAAGTACACGACCTCGAGCTGATACGCTCCACGATCAGTGAAAAGCAGGACCAGATTCGGCACCTGCGGGCTTTCCAGGCAACGCATGCCGACGAGAGTGCCGCCGCACTGCAGCGACTGCAAGCAACCGCACGAGAGCGGGGCAATGTCTTTGCGGAACTCATGGAAACTGTCAAGTCGAATTCCCTGAGTCAAATATCAGCCGCGCTGTATGATGTTGGCGGCGAATATCGCCGCAACATGTAGTCCAAGCAATCGGAGCAAGCCCAAATGGAAACAGTCCTGTACTCGCAATTCGATACCGTTGCGCTTATTTCGATAAATCGACCGGACTCGTTAAACGGCTTCACCAGCCAGCTTTGCAGCGATCTCTTGCTCGCTCTTGAAAAAGCGCAGCGCGATGAGTCTGTACGTTGTGTCGTTCTGACGGGAGAGGGCCGGGCATTCAGCGCGGGAGCGGACCTGAAGCAAGGATTCGTAGGCGATCGTACGACGCAGGGCAAACTGTTGTTTGAGTATGGCCCGGTTTTATTGGCTATTGCGAATATTCCCAAACCGGTAATCGGTGCAGTTCCCGGCTTTGCCGCTGGTATCGGTTTGTCATTCGCAATGCACTGCGACTTGCTGGTCATGGCCGAAGATGCCTTTCTGTTGTCACCCTTCACAACAATTTCACTGGTTCCTGACGGCGGTGCAAACTGGATGCTGGTGCGACAGCTTGGATACCATCGCGCCTACCAGCTCAGTATCGAGTCGGAGCGCATTCCAGCCAAACGCTGCGTAGAACTGGGTATTGCGAACAAACTCGCCCCGACAGACGAACTGCGGGATGTTGCAATTAATTGGGGTAAAGACCTCGGCAAGCGCGCGCCGCTGTCGCTGGCCGCGACGAAGAAAGTCATGCGTTATGCGATGGATCATGACTTCAACAGCTGCTATGCGATGGAAGCGGAATTACAGAACCAGCTGCGGGAAACCGACGATGCGGCTGAAGGTGTTGCCGCTTTTTTTGAAAAACGTGCCCCGGAATTTACCGGGAAATAGACAGGCAGAAAGAAAGCAAAATGGATCGAAATATTTTCGAAGAAGAACACGAGATGTTCCGCGATGCGGCGCGTGCGTTTTACCAGAACGAGGTCAAGCCGTTTTCCGATAAATGGCACGAGCAGGGTATCGTCGATCGCGAGGCATTCCTGAAGGCGGGCGAGCAGGGAATGTTGCTGATGTGGGCAGACGAAAAGTACGGTGGCGCTGGCGTGCCGGATTTTCGGTACGAGCAGATCCTGATTGAGGAGATTGCCAAGCACGGTGATCCTGGATTCTTCATGACCTTGCACAGTCGCCTGGTCGGTCCTTACATCGGCGAACTGGGCACTGAGGAACAAAAGCTGCGCTGGCTGCCGAAATGTATCTCGGGCGAGCATGTGCTTGCCGTCGCCATTACCGAGCCGGGGGCGGGCAGCGACGTGGCCGGCATCCGCACCAGGGCGGAAGACAAGGGCGACCACTATCTGCTCAATGGTTCAAAAACGTTTATCTCGAATGGCATTCTTGCGGATCTTGTAGTTGTTGTTGCGCGCACCGATTCCAGCCGTCACGGCCTGAGTCTGTTGGTCGTTGAACGTGGCATGGAGGGCTTTGAGCGAGGCAAGAACCTGAAAAAAATGGGCATGAAGAGTCAGGATACGGCAGAGCTGTTCTTCAACAATGTCAGGGTTCCAAAAGATAACCTGCTGGGTGAGTTTAATCGCGGCTTCTATCAGCTGATGCACTTTCTTGCAGAAGAAAGGTTGCTGGGCGCCTGCCAGTACCTCGCGAACGCCGAAGCAGCGTTCGACGTAACGATGGCCTACACGCAGGAGCGCAAGGCTTTTGGGCAGGCGATTGCCGACTTCCAGAATACGCGGTTCAAGCTGGCCGATATGCGAACGGAAATGGACGTCGCCCAGGCCTTCGTCGACCGCTGCGTCATGGAACACAATGAAGGCAAGCTCAGTGCGGAAGATGCCGCCAAGGCCAAACTGTTCTGCAGCGAACTGGAGGCGCGCGTGACCGATCAATGTGTGCAACTGCACGGTGGCAATGGCTATATGGACGAATACCCGGTCAGCCGCATGTACACCAACGCAAGGATTTCACGAATCTACGCTGGCAGTTCCGAGATCATGCGCGAAATCATTGCGCGATCGTTGGGACTTGACCCGCGCAAGAAAGGTAAGGCGGCCTGAATGCGTACTGCGTTTATCGGGCTTGGTGTAATGGGATTCCCAATGGCCGGACACCTCTCCAACAGTGGCCATGCAGTGACGGTGTATAACCGAACGGCGTCGAAGGCGCAGGATTGGTGCAGGAAATACAAAGGTGAGATTGCGAAGACACCCGCGGCGGCGGCGCGCGAGGCGGATATCGTCTTTTCCTGCGTCGGAAATGATGATGACGTGCGCGAAGTGTTGCTCGGCGACAACGGGGCGATGTCGGCAATGTCGGCGGGGACACTGGTCGTTGATCACACAACGGCATCGGCCACTGTTGCACGCGAGCTGGCGGCAGCGGCTGCCGATCGCTCCGTCGGATTTCTGGATGCACCCGTATCAGGCGGTCAGGCCGGAGCAGAGAACGGACAGCTCACTATTATGGTTGGCGGTGACGAAGACCATTTTCGTCGAGTATTGCCGGTCATCGATTGCTATGCGAAAGCGGCGACACGAATCGGGCCGGTCGGCTCGGGGCAGCTTGCGAAGATGGTCAACCAGATTTGTATTGCCGGTATTGTTCAGGGCCTCGCCGAGGGATTGCATTTCGCGGTTAAGGCAGGCCTCGATCCGGCACTCGTTATTGAATCTATTTCGAAGGGTGCGGCGCAATCCTGGCAAATGGAGAATCGCTGGAGAACCATGATTGATGACAAGTTCGATTTCGGATTCGCCGTCGACTGGATGCGCAAGGATCTCGCGATGGCGCTCGACGAGGCCAGCGAGAATGGCGCCAAGTTGCAACTCACAAGCCTCGTAGACGAATTCTACGCCGAGGTCCAGGCGATGGGTGGCCATCGCTGGGATACATCGAGCCTGATAGCGAGGCTCAAATAGAGTGGCTCCAATCCCGAACTAACTCTGCTATTATCCCGGCCTTCACAGGGGTGGCCGTCAAGGCCTGAGATCCAGAGAATCGCCGGACGGTCTGGCGAATCGGGAACCCTTAGAACCTGAACCGGGTAATGCCGGCGTAGGAAGGGAGTCATGTCTAAGCACTACAAATCGTGGCTCGTAGCCGCGTTCCTGCTCGTTGTCACACCGCTTGAAGCCACCGAGGTTATCGACGAAATTGTCGTTACCGCGGACTTTCGAGAGCGCTCGCTTCGCGAAGTACCGTTCAGTGTCAGCGTGCTGCGGGACGATTTGATTAATGATGTATCAGTGCAACACTTCGAAGAGCTGGTCGACTTCATCCCCAATATGAACTGGTCGGGCGACGGTCATCGGGCCCGCTATTTCCAGATTCGCGGTGTCGGAGAACTCGAGCAATACCAGGGTGCGCCGAATCCCTCCATTGGCTTTCTGATCGATGATATCGATTTCAGCGGCATCGGCACGGTTGCAACAATGTTCGACATTGAATCGGTCGAGGTGCTGAGAGGGCCGCAGGGCAGCCGGTACGGGGCCAATGCTTTGGGCGGACTGATCTACGTTCGTTCCGCGGCTCCAACCACCGATGTCACGGGTCGACTCGAGGTGTCTGTCGGCGATGACGATACGATGTCGGTTGGCGCCGCGCTTGGCGGCGCGATGGGCAACAGCGATATCGTTTCGTTTCGGCTGAGTGCGCAGCAGTTCAACAGCGACGGGTTTCGCGACAATCCCTACCTGGGCCGTAGCGATACCAATGCTCGTGATGAATTTTCTGTCCGCGCTCTCGTCGATGTCGACGTTTCAGAGTCGTTGACCGCTCGGATAGCGTTGCTCGCGTCGAACATCGACAACGGCTACGATGCATTTGCGTTGGATAATTCCTACACCGTCTTATCCGACAAACCGGGTCGTGATACACAGGACAGCGTGGGTAGCTCACTACGGCTCGACTGGATGCCAGGCAACGATCTGACGTTGACCTCAATCAGTTCGTTCGCGAGTTCAGACATCAATTTCGACTTCGATGCCGACTGGGGAAACAGCGATAGCTGGTCGCCGGTTACATACGACTACGTATCCCTGAATTATCGCACGCGCGATACAATCAGCCAGGAAGTTCGCGCCGGCACCGACGACTGGTTGCTCGGTGTCTACGCGATGCAGTTGCGCGAAGGTGTTGCGACAGTAAACCTGGGTGACTACTACGATCCATTCTACGATTTCGCGGATAGCCTCAACGAAAGTCTCGACAGTGATTACGAAGCAACGAACCTGGCACTTTTCGGCCAGCGCGACTGGTCGCTGGGCGAATCCACTACGCTGTTGGCCGGACTTCGACTGGAGCACCGTTCGACGGATTATCTCGATTCGACTGGCATGTCAGCGTCACTTTCAGAACCAATGTGGGGTGGCGAAATAAGCATCAGCCGGATGCTTGGTAACGGACAAAATCTGTATGCGACATTGTCGCGGAGCTACAAGGCTGGCGGGTTCAACCTCGGTCCGGTGCCTGCCGGAAAGCGGAACTTCGACACCGAAAATATGTGGACAGTCGAAGTCGGCATGAAGACTGACCTGATGGCACAACGACTGCAACTTGTCACGTCGATATTTCACAGTCGGCGAATCAATCAGCAGTTGCGCACATCGACACAGCTGATACCCGGGGACCCGGCGTCGTTCGTTTTCTTTACCGACAATGCAGGAGACGGAACGACCGTTGGTCTTGAGGTCGATGTCCGGTACTTCGCATCAGACCGGTGGGAGCTATACAGCAGTATCGGTTTGCTTGACGCCTCTCTCGCCAGCGGCCGCCGGCAAGCACATGCGCCAGCCTACACATTTGCAGGTGGCCTCGTCTATCGACACGAAAGAGGGCTGTTTGCAAGGCTCGATGTTACGGCGAAGGATGAGTTCTATTTCGATGTCAGCCATGATCAGAAGTCTGGTGCTTACGAATTATTGAACGCACGAATTGGATTTGAGAACGAGGATTGGAAGGTATCTTTCTGGGTCAAGAACCTTCTTGACAAGAAATACCCGGTTCGTGGCTTTTATTTCGGCAACGAACCACCGGATTTTCCCAATACACTATACGTACGACCAGGTGATCCGAGACAGCTCGGCATCACATTAGAGAGGAGGTTCTAAGTCATGCAAGTTGCTGTTGATATCAGTCTTTACCCACTCGACGAAAACTTTATCCCACCGATCAAGGATGTTATCGAGCGTCTTGAGAAACACGCCGGGCTCGCGGTCGAACGCAATCGAATGAGTACTCAGCTGCGTGGCGAGTTCGATATCGTGATGTCCGCGCTTACAAAAGAGATCGGGACGACGTTCGACCGTGTTCCAAAAGCGGTTTTCGCCATCAAGATTCTGAACAATCCGGTCAATTGAGCCTCGCGGCGACGATCCTCGATCAGGCAAGAGCGCAATCGATTCCTGAAATTGTCGCTGTTGCCTCGGCGATTGCGTATCTCGTTCTGGCGATTCGTCAGAATATCGCCTGCTGGATTTTCGCGGCAATCAGTACGTCGATATACATCTGGCTGTTTGTCGGGGCGAAGCTTTATATGGAGGCCGTGCTGAATGGCTTCTATCTTGTGATGGCCGCCTATGGCTGGTTCGCATGGCGGACCGGAGCCAGTGACGGACACGATCGGCCAGTTGTCACCTGGCCGTTCAGGACTCACCTGTGGGCAGGGGCAAGTCTCGCGCTGCTGAGTGTGCTGACCGGAAGTATTCTGTGCGCCTACACTGACGCCGCGTTCCCGTACATCGATTCGCTGACGACGTGGTTTGCCATCTGGTCAACTTTTCTTGTTGCCAGGAAAGTGCTGGAGAACTGGTGGTATTGGCTGCTGATCGATCTTGCATCCGTTTTCATCTACTGGTCGCGTGATTTGCAATTGACGGGTATTCTGTTCCTTGTCTATATCGCCATGATTCCTTTTGGTCTGGTGGCCTGGACTCAATCCATGCAACAGCAAGAGGTATAGTTTGGTTCAAGATCCAGCAACTATCATTGCGGCAATTCCTGAATGGCGAGGAGCCGATATCCAGCAACTCTGCGGTGGATATAACAATGCCACGTACAAGCTGACCAAGGGTGGCAAGAGCGCCGTGCTGAAGCTGGACGTGTCTCCGAGAGACGAGACGCTCAACTCGCGCCAGGCTGAAGCTCAAATACAGAATATGGCGGCACAGGTCGGTCTGGCGCCTGCCGTCATTCTTGCCGACGAACGCATGTATCTTGGCGAATATGTCGAGGGAGTCGCCTTGGCGCGCGCTTGCCTTGGTGAGGTGGAATATCTCGAGCGCCTGGCGAAAGCGCTGAAAAAACTGCATGCGCTGCCGCTGACGGGTCGATCGTTCGATGCGCGAGTTGCGGCGAGACGCTATGTCGAGAAAATCAGCGGGCTCGATGCGTCCGTCATTCTGCAATGCCAACGCACGATTGAGAGCATGCGACTGCCGCAGAACCTGTGCTGCTGTCATAATGACCTGGTGGTCGAAAACATACTCACGACACCGGAACTGGTTTTTATTGATTGGGAGTATGCTTGCGACAACGACCCGTTCTTTGATCTCGCGACCGTTATCGAACACCATGAATTGTCTGATGCACAGGCCAACCTGTTACTTGACGCCTATTTTGAAGGCGACGGTCGACGCTGGCGCCCCTACCTTGAGAAACAACGCAAACTCTACCTCGCCTTGTATTGCCTCTGGCTGGCGAGTCGCCCCGGAAGTGATGCGACACTAATCCGGAGTGTCGCTGAACGAGTGACTACCAGCTGTTCCTGAGTTCGCGCAATTTCAGGAATACCGTTTTCGAGTCCGGATGGTCGCCGATCTGCGGAAATTCTTCTGCCAGTTTTCGAATCACGGATGGACTCTGAAGGCGAAAGAACGTGTTGACTTGCTTTTCCTCGGCCAGGGTCGTAATGATCGCATGCGCAGGATCCTGGTCACGATATTTTTCCATCATCGCCGCGGCTGCCGCATTGTCCGGTTCCCGATCCAAAGTAAACGCAAGATTGTTCAACAGGTAATCGTGACCCGGATACAACAGCGTGTCGTTACCGAGTTTGTCCAGCTGTTGTTCGAACGTATTGAACAACTCCTCCGGGTGGCCGCCGTTGTGGCAATTGCCAGCGCCCGCATTGAACATCGTGTCACCGCTGAACAGCGCGGGCTGATCGGTTTTCGATAGCAGGCAGATGTGGCACATCGTATGTCCGGGCGTATCCAGGCATACAAGTTCAACCGTGCGGCCGACTTTGACGGTATCGCCGGCGCCGACACCACGACTGACGTTCGGAATACGGCTGCCGGCGTTCTTGTGTGCAATCACTGTCGCCCCTGTCGCCTTGACCACGGCCTTGTTGCCGCCAGTATGGTCGCCGTGCTCGTGCGTATTCAGAATTTGCCTGATGCTCCAGCCGCGGTCCGCGGCAACCGCGAGGCACTGCTTGTAGTCGAGCGGATCGATTGCCAGTGCGTCGCCTGTTTCCGGGCACGCGATCAGGTAATTAAAATTCCGGTACGCGTTGCCGGTCCAGATCTGCTCGACAATCACTCGGCCAATCCTGCAGCAAACGCCTGCTTGCCCGCGACCCAGGTCTCAAGGACCCGGATATCATCGATTTCCGATTCCGGGACCTCGAAATAGTCTCGATCAATGACGATGAAGTCAGCCCATTTCCCGGGCTCAAGGCTGCCCATCCGGTCTTCCTGCCGCGCGGCGAAAGCAGCGGCCAGTGTGAATGAGTGCAGGGCTTCTTCACGGGTCAGCGCTTGATCCTTATACCAGCCGCCTTCCGGTTCACCGTCACGGTCCTGGCGCGTCACCGACGCATAGAGGCCGTGAAAAGGATTGGACAGTTCAACAGGAAAATCCGAGCCATTGGCGAGCACCGCGCCGGAGTCCAGCAATCGTCGCCAGGCATAACCGCCCAGAATTCGCCTGGGTCCTATGCGGTCTTCTGCCATGTTCTTGTCGCTGGTTGCGTGCGTTGCCTGCATCGACGCGATTACGCCGAGTTCAGCAAATCGCGGAATATCCTCGAGCGCAATAATCTGCGCATGCTCAACGCGATTGCGAAGCGGTGACGGCTTGCCTCCCTGCGCTTTCTCGAATGCGTTCAGCACCATACGGTTGCCGAGATCACCGATCGCATGCACGCCGACCTGGAAACCCATTGCATTGGCCTTGGCAACCTGCGCGTCGAGTTCCGACTGTGTCCAGAAGGGCAGGCCGCGATTCTCGGCATCGTCGTCGTAGGGCTCAATCATCGCTGCGCCGCGGCTGCCCAGTGCGCCATCGGAGTAAATCTTCACGGCAGCAATCTCCAGTCGGTCATTGCCGTACTGCCTGATTGGCTTTTCGATCGCGTCGAGTACTTCGCCAGCCCCGCCAATCATCGCGTAGATTCGCAAATCCAGCTCATCGTTGTCAGCCATCGACAGGTAGACCTCAGCATTCATCAGGTCAATGCCCGCATCGTGAACACCGGTAATGCCCTCGGCGAGCAACGCATCGGTCGCTGCTTGCACTGCGGTACGCATATCGCTCCTGTTCATTGGCGGCACATGCGCTTCGACCAGTGCCATTGCCTTGTCTATCAGGACACCGGTCGCGCGACCGTTGCTGTCGCGCAGGATCTTGCCACCGACCGGGTCCGGCGTGTCGGCATCGATGCCGGCAAGGCGCATCGCCGCACTGTTCGCCCAGCCGGCATGGCCATCGATGCGTCGCAGCCAGACCGGGCGGTCGATGACGACCTCATCAATCTGTGCTGCTGTCGGAAAAGCCTGTACCGGCCACAGAACCTGGTTCCAGCCGCGGCCGAGAATCCAGCGTGCGTCCGGTTTGTTTGCGGCATACTCCTTGATGGACGCGATCGCACTGTCGAGGCTCGGTATACCAGCAAGGTCCAGGTTTGACTTCAGGAATCCGAGGCCGAGTACATGAGCGTGTGCATCGATCAGGCCGGGCAGAATCGTCTTGCCGTTTCCGTCGATTCGCATTGCGTCGGGGTAGGCAATCAACAGGCGGTCGTCACCGCTTGCGATAACGCGACCGTCGTCGCCGAAAACAAGAACCGTGAAGGACTTGAGACCATCGTTTGTTGGCGTGTAACCAGTGACGTTATGGATGGCGGTATCGGCCATTGCCGTTCTGGCCAATGCCAGCAAGATGACGGCAAGTATCGTTGACAGTATTTTGATTTGATTCATCGGCATACTTTATCACGTGCTGCGAATACCAAAGACAGGAAACGCCAGCGACGCTGTCGGGCTTTTTTATCGACGGACGAGACAGCGACGGCGTCCCGTTGGGAGGCAAGCCTTGTGAGCCGGGAGTCGAAATTCGAACGGGTTTTCGAAATACCCTGGTTGCCTGAATATTGCCCAATGTTCAGAAAATTGCGGCCTTATGACCTGATTGCAAGCGGCACACCACTTGGGGGTGGCGCATCGCAGACGGCGCTGCGGCAAGTGGGCGATGGTGATCGAGTCGAAGCCGACATATCCGGGGGCAATGTGCACAGGAATCCAATGTGTATTGAAGCTTGAAACATGCGCCTTAGACTTTGATTTTTCAGACATTGCCGACATTGGATGATTGTAGTATTTTCGCTACAAAAATCGGACGAATAGCTGTATGTCAATTAAAACGTGCCTAAAGGATTGACAAACTGTGGGTTTTCTGCGAATTTTGATCTCGACAGGCGTAGTCTTTCAGCAACAACTGGCGACGCCCAAAATGCAAGACACCTTCAGGTACGAATGGCGGGGGATTCAGGGGGCCATAACCACGTGCTTACGTAGGTTTGGAAAAAGCGGCTTCTTCATTGAAGTCGCTTTTTTTTATCTGCCGTTTGTGGCCCAGCCGGTCCCGGACTACGGCTCCGATCCTTGCGTTGTGATCAACAGCGACTCCCTGCTACATTGATCCACCAAAACAACAACGACGTCTTTCATGAATACAGACAAACGCCTGGCCTACTGGCGCGCCAACCTTCGCCTCGTTGGCATCTGCCTCGTGATCTGGTTTCTCTGTTCCTACGGGTTCGGAGTGCTGCTCGTCGAGGAACTGAACAGCATTCGTATGGGTGGATTCAAGCTGGGTTTCTGGTTTGCACAACAGGGCTCGATTTACGTTTTCGTGCTGTTGATTTTCTTTTATGCCTGGCGCATGAATCGAATTGACCGGGAACACAATGTGCATGAAGACTGAGGCGGGACGTTGAGCTTACAGGCACTAACATACGTCGTCGTCGGCCTGAGTTTTCTGCTTTACATCGGCATCGCAATCTGGTCGCGGGCTCATACTACCGGCGATTTTTATATTGCCGGCAAAGGTGTATCGCCCATTGCAAATGGCATGGCAACCGCGGCCGACTGGATGAGTGCCGCATCGTTTATCTCAATGGCCGGCCTGATCGCATTCCTCGGTTACGATGGCTCGGTTTACCTGATGGGCTGGACTGGCGGCTATGTGCTGCTCGCGTTGTTACTCGCACCTTATTTGCGAAAGTTCGGCAAGTTTACGGTTCCGGAATTTATCGGCGAGCGCTACTACTCCCGGATTGCACGCATTGTTGCCGTAATATGCCTGATCTTTATTTCCTTTACCTACGTGGCGGGTCAGATGCGCGGCGTCGGTATCGTATTTTCACGATTCCTGGAAGTGGACGTAACGGTTGGGCTAATCATAGGAATGGGAGTCGTATTCATTTATGCCGTGCTGGGCGGCATGAAAGGCATAACCTATACACAGGTCGCACAGTATTGCGTCCTGATTTTCGCCTACACGGTTCCGGCAATTTTCATTGCCATTCAGATCACCGGGAATCCCATTCCGCAACTTGCATTCGGTGACGATATCGCAGGCTCGGGTGTGTCGCTGCTCGATAAGCTTGACGACATCGTCACGTCGCTGGGATTCAATCAGTACACGGCAGGTACCAAGAGTCGTATCGACGTTTTTTGTATCACAATGGCATTGATGGTTGGCACGGCGGGGCTGCCGCATGTCATCGTGCGCTTTTTCACCGTGCCCAGGGTGCGCGATGCGCGAATATCAGCGGGCTACGCCCTGTTGTTTATCGCGATACTTTATACAACCGCGCCCGCCGTCGGCTCGATGGCGCGTTACAACCTGATGAACACGATCCAGACGGGCGAGGTTGGCAGCATCGATGGCAACCTGGTCTATGACCAACGCCCGGGCTGGTTTCGTACCTGGGAGCAAACCGGGCTGGTTCAATTCGAGGACAAGAACGGCGATGGACGAGTGCAGTACTACGCCGATGCAAACCCCGAGTTCACTGCGCAGGCGACGCAGTATGGATGGAATGGCAATGAGCTGACCGTCGATCGCGACATCATGGTCCTTGCGAACCCGGAAATTGCCGGGCTGCCTGACTGGGTCATTGCGCTGGTGGCGGCGGGTGGCATTGCCGCTGCACTGTCGACGGCAGCGGGGCTGCTGCTGGTGATATCCGCGGCTGTCTCACACGACCTGGTCAAGGGGATATTCCTGCCCAACATATCCGATCGCGCCGAATTGCGTGCCGGGCGAATTGCCGCGGCATTCGCCATCCTGATTGCCGGCTATCTCGGCTTCGATCCACCAGGCTGGGTCGCGCAGGTCGTTGCATTTGCTTTTGGCCTCGCCGCAGCGTCGCTCTTCCCGGCGATATTGCTGGGTATCTTTTTCAAACGCGTCAATCGTGAAGGTGCGATCGCTGGCATGTTGGTCGGCTTGCTATTTACCTACGGCTACATCGAGTTTTTTAAGGGATTGTTTCTGAAGTGGGCCGGAGCGCCGTGGGGCGAGAACATCGCCGAACACTGGTTGTTCGGGATATCACCGGAAGGAATCGGAGTTATTGGCATGTTGCTGAATTTCGCAGTCGCGATTACCGTCAGCATGATGACGGCACCGCCACCGGAACGGATTCAGGACATGGTCGAACACATACGTATTCCACGAAACCTGGAAGTGCAGTAATGAAGCATTGTGTGGCAGTTCTTATTTTGATGCTTGGTGTCAACGCGATTGCCGGCGAGTCGCTTTCAGTCGATGAACAGCGTATGGCCGAGTGGATCGATGCAAATACCGACGATGCCATTGCGTTACTCAAAGAAACGGTCGACATACCGAGCGGTTCTATGAATTTCGACGGTGTGCAGGCGGTCGGTCGCGTCATGCGGCGTGAGCTCGACGCGCTCGAACTCGATACCGAGTGGATTGACCTGTCGGAAATTAACCGCGCAGGACACCTGTTCGGGCGAAAGGGCGGGACCGGAAAAAAGTTCGTTCTGATCGGCCACCTGGATACCGTGTTCGAGTCTGACGATGGCATCAAACCGTTCAAGCGCGAAGGTGACATAGCGACCGCGCACGGAATTTACGACATGAAGGCGGGGAACGTAATTATCGTTTACGCGCTGCGTGCCCTCCGCGAAATCGGTGCGCTTGAAGACATTCCTTTGGTCGTTGCGTACACAGGCGATGAGGAAAAATCCGGCAGGCCGTTGGCCGTGTCGCGAAAACACCTGATCGAAGCCGGTCAGTGGGCTGATATCGCTTTGGGGTTCGAAGAGGCAATGTTCTTTGACGACACGGACTGGGCGACGATCGCACGGCGCAGCTCCAGCGGCTGGACACTGACGGTTACCGGGAAGCAGTCGCACTCGTCAAACATTTTCAATGACGAGACGGGTGCCGGTGCCATCTTTGAAGCGGCACGCATTCTGAACGCGTTTTATGACGAGGTTCGTGGTGAGGAACACCTGACATTCAATGCTGGCAATATCCAGGGTGGAACAGAGGTTGCCTATGACTCGGGTGCGAGCCGGGGTACGGTATTTGGCAAACGGAATGTCGTTCCGAGGACCGTGATCGTAAACGGCGGGATTCGCGCTATTTCCGAAGACCAGCTCGAGCGGGCTCGAACCGCGATGACGGCAATTGTTGCTAACAATCACCCGCATACGAGCGCGGTGATCGAGTTCCGCGAGGGCTATCCTCCGATGGCGCCAACCGAGGGCAACATCGCCATCCAGGAGATCCTGTCCGAGATCAATGTCGCTCTCGGCCGCAAGCCTATGCCGGCGTTAGATCCGGGCCGGCGCGGTGCGGCGGATATCTCTTTCGTCGCACCGTATACCGATGCGCTGGCTGGCCTGGGTGGCATCGGCGGCGGCGGCCACACGCCCGATGAATTCCTCGAATTATCATCGCTGCCGCTGGCGATCAAGCGTGCGGCGATACTGATCTACCGATTGAGCCGCGAGGAAGCGAGTCACTAAATGGCGCATGACCACGGCCACGTTCACCAGGCAAACCGGGGCAACATGCGGCGAGTTATGATCGCGCTGGTCTTGACCGGCTCTTTCATGATTGTAGAGGTCGTCGGCGGCATTATTTCCGGTTCCCTGGCCCTGCTGGCGGACGCTGGCCACATGCTGACCGACACAATGGCCCTGGGTCTTGCAGCCATGGCATTTCATGTCAGCAAGCGTCCGCCCGATGGCAGGCTGACATTCGGCTACCAGCGCTTCCAGATTCTCGCTGCGTTCGTGAATGGCCTCAGCTTGCTGGTCATAGTTGGCTGGATACTGTTCGAGGCTGCGCACCGTTTCCTGAGCCCAAATCCGGTATTGGGCGAGACCATGCTGGCCGTCGCAGCGGCAGGCTTGCTGATCAATATTGCCAGCTTCGCGGTATTGCATACCGGCGACAGGGAAAACCTGAATATTCGGGGTGCGGCATTGCATGTCGCCGGTGATTTGCTTGGATCCATTGCCGCGATCGTCGCCGCGCTGGTGATAATCTACACCGGGTGGACGCCTATCGATCCGATATTGTCAGTGGCCGTC
The DNA here is from genome assembly GCA_963976365.1 of uncultured bacterium. Classification (GTDB taxonomy): domain Bacteria; phylum Pseudomonadota; class Gammaproteobacteria; order Steroidobacterales; family Woeseiaceae; genus UBA1847. The sequence continues at coordinate 113,486 of CAXBKH010000004.1, forward strand.
GCTGGATTGATACTCAAGAGCGCCTGGATGCTGGTCAAGCGCAGCGCGCACATACTCCTGGAGGGCGCGCCAGAATGGCTTGACGTCAAGGCCATGCAGGCGCGCATCGTAAACGTCGTCGCAGGCGTTGACGAAATTCATCATGTTCACATCTGGGGACTGACGCCGCAGCAATTGATGCTGACCATGCATATTTCACTATCGTGCGATGTCAGCCAGCAATCCGACGTCCTTCGTGCTGTAAAGGAATTTCTCAGAGAAGAATACGGTATTGGACATGCGACCATCGAAGTCGATATCGACGGTTGTGCCGACGCCTAAACGTCTGTCGGCTTGATAACCCCGATGTAGGGCAGCGTGCGATTCTGCTCCGCATAGTCCAATCCATAACCGACAACCCATTCGTTGCCGATATCGAAGCCGAGATAATCGATCGTGACCTCGACTTCGGCGGCTTCTGCCTTGCGGATCAGCGCGGCCGTTTTCACTGACTTCGCGCGGTGCGTTTTCATCATGCCAATCAAATACTTGAGCGTGTGCCCGGTGTCGACAATATCCTCGACGATCAGGACATGCTTGCCTTCGATATTGCCTCGAACATCCATTACGAGACGTACCGCGCCGGATGACACGCTGCCATTTTCGTAACTCGAGACCGCGATGAACTCGATGGTCCGCGGTATTTCCATGCGCCGCGAGAGGTCCGCAAGAAATATGAATGAGCCTTTCAGGACGCCGACCATGACAAGGTCGCTGTCATCCCCATAGTCGGCTGATATCTGCCGGGCCAGTTCCCCGACGCGCGTCTGTATTTCCTCTTCCGAGATCAGGACTTCTGGTGTCTTCATGCTCACCGATCAATCATAGCAGCAATGCGGTAAAGTACGAATCCGATGAAGAAGACAATTGCGATCGCCGGCAATATGGGTTCTGGAAAATCGACGCTGGTCGAATTCCTGCATCGGACCTATGGCGTCTCACCTTTCTATGAGCCCAATGACGAGAACCCTTACCTGGCCGACTTTTACAGCGACATGAAACGCTGGGCTTTTCAGTCGCAATTGTACTTCCTGAGCAATAAGTTTCGCTTGCACCAGGAGCTGGATCGCCAGGAGGGTGTCGTTGCGCTTGACCGTACGATTTTCGAAGACGCCGAAATTTTTGCCACGGCGCTGCATCAAATGCGGAAGATCTCAAAGCGCGACTGGGAAACCTACCAGGGCTTTTATACGGCTATCCTCGACGCCATACGGCCGCCGGACCTGATGATCTATTTGCGTTGTTCCATGCGTACGCTCAGGCAGAGAATTGCACTGCGCGGTCGCAAGATGGAACAGGATATTCCCGTGTCCTACCTGAAACGGCTGGAGCGCAATTACGAAAGCTGGATCGCGACCTACGATATGGGCGAGGTACTGGTGCTGGAGACCGACCAGCTGGATTACGTGCATGACCTGGTGCACCGGCTGGACGTGATGCAGCGCATTGAGGCTGTATTGCCGGCCGATTTCGGCCGGCCAGGCTGCTAAAGCTTTTTGGAATTTGTCATATTCGTGAAACTCCCTATTGCGCATAGTAATGCGAATCATTATCATTTATTGTCTGAATGGAACTTGGCTGAAAAAAGCAATGGAAATGGGCAGTTATACGCTGGCGACATTGAAGCGAGGCGAAAAGGGCATCATCAAATCGGTCGACACCACCGACCCCCAGGTACAGCGCCTGATGGTCCTGGGGCTGGTTGAGGGTGCCGAAATCGAACACACCAACTCGGCGATCGGCGGTGACCCGATCGAGTTCCGCCTGTTTGGCAGCGGAATTTCGCTGCGCCAGGAGCACGCGCGCTACTTCCAGGTATCACCTATAGTGGCTGGTGGCTAAACCGGCCGAAATTCGTGTCTCACCCGACAAGATAACAGTTCGACGGGGTATCCAGGCAACCGTCGCTGTTGTCGGTAACCCCAATTCCGGTAAGAGCACACTCTTCAATCGCCTGACCGGGCTCAAGCAGCGCATCGGCAACTATCCCGGCGTTACCGTTGAACGCCATGTCGGCATCCTGCGCTACAAAGACACACAGACCGAGCTGGTGGACCTTCCCGGCACCCACTCACTGAGTCCGCATTCGCTGGAAGAACAAATCGCAGTCGACGTGGTGCTTGGTCGGATGGAGGGCAGCCGGGCACCCGACGGGCTGGTCGCCGTTCTCGACGCGACCAACCTGTACCAGGGACTCTTCCTGTTGCAACAACTTGTGGACCTCGAAATACCGATGGTCGTCGCCATGACGATGAATGATGCAGCGATGCAGGGCGGCATCAAGATCGATATCGAGATGCTGAGCGCGGCACTGGGCGGCGTCCGAATCTACCCGGTGGTCGCGACCAGTGGTGCCGGAATGGATGCGCTTCGCGAAGCGATCGCATCATTGCCCGAATCCGCACCAACGCAACGCCTGTCTGTCTGGCCGGCGCTCACCCGCGCGGCAGAACAGCTCTCTTATAGCGCCGGCAAATCACTGAGCCTGGCTGAAAGTGAGCGGTTGCTGGTGGACGGCATCACCGAGCGCAACCAGTCATTTGCCACCGGCCTTGGCAGCGAGACGCAAGCGCTGCTGCACGAGCTTCGAGAGGAGGTGTTCTCGGGCAAGCCACCGATTTCCGTTGAAGCCCAGGTTCGCTATGACTGGGTGCGCACGACGCTGAAGTCGGTGCAGCAATCCTTGCCACCGTTCCAGGGGTGGCGAAGCCGAATTACGCGTTTCATCAATCAACCCGTGGCGGGAACGATCGGTCTGTTTCTTGTTATGGCGGTCGTGTTCCAGGCCGTGTTTGCGTGGGCAACGCCGGTCATGGACTTCATCGACGCGGCCACGGCGTCGGCTGGCGCGGTCGTCGGCAACGCGCTCGGCGACAATGCATTCTCGAGCCTGATCGCGGACGGAGTCATAGCAGGCGTTGGCAGTGTGATTATTTTCCTGCCACAGATTCTGATCCTGTTCCTGTTCATTATTTTGCTCGAAGACTCCGGGTATCTCGCGCGCGCTGCCTACCTCATGGATCGGACGATGCGTTCGGTTGGCCTTTCAGGGCAGTCGATCATTCCGATGATCTCGAGTTTTGCCTGCGCCGTGCCGGGTATCATGGCAACGCGTGTCATTCCCAATCGTCGCGATCGAATCGCGACGATCATGGCGGCCCCGTTCATGACCTGTTCCGCACGACTACCCGTGTATGCATTGTTAATTGCCGCTTTCGTGCCGCCGGATCGTATTGGCTTTCTAAACTTGCAGGGACTGGTGTTGTTCGGTCTCTACCTGTTCGGCATCGTCATGGGCATTCTTACCGCGCTATTAATGCGCAAGACAGCGCTGCGCGGGCCGAAGCCGCCGTTTGCGTTGATGCTACCGGAATTTCGCCGTCCAAATCTGCAAACGGTGTTCTTCCAGTTGCTCGGTCGCGCCCGGGTATTCCTGCGTCGCGCCGGCACGGTAATTTTCACGGTTGCCGTCGTTGTCTGGGCATTGGCCTACTACCCGAGATCCGATGACATTCGACCCGCAGCCGACGAGCAGATCGAGATCGCAGCTGCGACGCTCTCCGGCGAGGCGCTGGACAGCGAAATCCGGACCATCAACAACCTTGCCGCTGCAGCGCAGCTTGAGCAAAGCTGGCTTGGCCGCGCAGGTAAAGCCGTCGAGCCGGTGTTTCGACCACTGGGCTGGGACTGGCGCGTCTCTGCAGCCGTTATCGCCGGTTTTCCTGCACGCGAAGTCGTGATCGCCGTGCTGGGAACGGTCTATGCGGTTGGTGATGACGCGGACGAGGCGACATTGAGCAGTCGCCTCAAGTCTTCTTCCTGGCCGGATGGCAGCCGGGTCTTCACGATGCCAATGGTTATCGGGTTGTTAATTTTTTATGCCTGCTGCTTGCAGTGCGCCGCAACGCTGGCGGTCATACGTCGTGAGACAAACACCTGGCGCTGGCCAGTTTTTGCCTGGGTGTACATGACCACGATTGGTTACCTTGGCGCGTTGCTCGCGTTCCAGTTCGGCACCGGCTGACGTCACAAGCGATTTAGCTTGGCGGCGGCCGCTTCGAGCGTGGCATCGTCCTTGGCGAAGCAGAAACGGAGCCGGCTGCCGGTAAACGCCTGCTGACAGAAAACCGACAGCGGAATCGACGCGATACCGATGTCTCGGGTCCAGTGTTTGGCCAGTGCCAGATCATCCTGATCACTGATCTCCGAGTAGTCGACGATCTGGAAGAAAGTGCTCTGTGCCGGCTTCAGTTTGAAGCGCGAATTTTCAAGTAACTTGCAAAAGGTATCGCGCTTCTGCTGGTAAAACGCCGGCAGCGCCTCGTAGAAATCCGGATCACTGTTGAGAAAATCGGCAATGCCGTATTGCACCGGTGTGCTGATCGAAAAAGTAGCAAACTGGTGCACCTTGCGAAACTCATTCGTCAGGTATGCGGGTGCGATGCAATAACCGATCTTCCAGCCTGTTGCATGAAATGTTTTGCCGAATGACGACACCACCATCGTGCGTTCGTACAGTTCATCGTGAGACAGCAGGCTGCGATGTGCTTCGCCGTCGAAGACAATATGCTCGTAGACTTCATCAGAGAGCAGGTAGCAGTGCCTGTCCCGGATCAGATCGGCAAGCCGATCGAGATCGTCATCCTGCAAGATCGCGCCAGTCGGATTGTGCGGAAAATTCACGATAATCAGTCGCGTCTTGTCATTGAGAGTATCGGATAGCCGCTGCCAGTTGATGGCGAAATCGACGCCATTGTCGTTGATCGCGAGCGGTACATGTCGCGCGATGCCGCCGGCAAGCGTGACAGCCGGCGAGTAGGAATCGTAAGCCGGGTCAAAGACAATAACTTCATCGCCCGGTCGGACGACCGCCTGGATCGCACAAAACAGGCCTTCGGTCGCGCCACAACTGACGGTGACATTGTGATTCGCGTCGATGGCTCGACCTTGCAGTCGGTGAGTCTTGGCGGCAATCGCAACCCTGAGGCTTTCGACACCGCTCATTGGCGCGTACTGGTTGGCACCGTTATTGAAATAGTGGTGTATGCGGTCGCAAAGTGCGCGCGGCGGATCGAAACTCGGAAACCCCTGTGCCAGGTTGATGGCATTGCATTCGGCCGACAACTGACTCATGACGGTGAATATCGTGGTCCCGATGTCGGGCAGTTTGCTCTCGATGCTGCGGCTCATCCGCAAACGTTACTCGATACGAACCCGAAACACGATACTAAAACTGGGATCGCCGCCGACACTACTGCCGTTCATTGCACCGCCGAGGATGATGCGGTAGGCAGTAACCAGTGGATCGAAGCCCTGTGCGTCCGGTACCGGCGCGTAGTCGAAAGGGCCCACACCGCCGGCGTTGTCCGTGAATCGCAAGTCCGACACATAGTTATAGGTTAGTCCGCTCGATGGCGAGCCGTCGACGAAGCTAATTGGCGCACCCCCGCTGGTATCGACGTACAAGGCTGTATTCGGCGGAACGGGGTCGGTGATTTCAACTGTGCCCGGGTCCACCTGGCCAATGCCCTGGTTGCTAAGCGATACCGTGTAGTCGACAAATGCACCCGGTATGGCTTTAGGGTCAGATGCGCCGTTGACGGGGTCAGAGACCACAGCCGATGTCTTTGTAAGTGTCAACAGGGGATCGGGGTCTTGATTGAAACAGACATCGTCGATATGCCAGAAATCCCAGATCAACCCCGAGCCGCCGGTCAGGCGGAAGCGAATGCTGAGGTTCGCGTGTAGACCCGCTGCAGGCAACGTGTAAGTTCTAAGAAAGATCTGCCCCGACGCGCCGTTGCCGTTGAAGGTCTCCAGCGCGACCCAGGCGCCGACATCGTTCCGGTATTCAAGGACAAGGTTCTCGCCGAAATCGGGGTCCTCACTAAAAGCATCGGAACCGCGTCGAATCCACATGCTGATGTTTGAAAATGTGCTGTCCGAAGTATCCACGCTTGCCGATTGCACGGTAACAACGCCGCCATTGAGATACATCGAATTGTTTGGCGATGCCGATGTGGCATTGTTGATCCCGGCAAATCCGGACGTTTGGTTCACGCTCCAGTTTGTCGCCAGGCCGTTTTCGAAGTCGTCGCAAACGCCAACGGCAAACGGGCCCGACGGTGCGAGTTCGTCAACGATGATATTGTCGAAATGCCAGAAGTCGTACGAGGTGCCGCTGCCGCCGGTCTGGCGTACACGTAGTGCAAGATTCCCGTGACGCGCGTCGGCTGGCAGGCTGTAGGAGTCGTTGTAGACCTGACCGTTCGTCCCTGAGCCGAGATAAAGGTTCAGCAGGCCCCAGGTGCCGTTTGCCCGCCGATATTCCAACGCAAAGTCTTCATTCGTGTCGGTGTCCTCACTGAAGAAGTCTGCGCCGCGCCGAACCCACAGTCGCAATCGAGCGGCTGGAACGGCGGCGTTGAAACCCGGGCTTGTCACCGTGACAGCTGAATTGCTCGTGTATGCGCCAAACGAGCCCGAGCCAGCCCAGCCACCGTTGTTGCTGACACCGGAAATCGAAGCATTGCTCGTCGTCCACGGCGCCAGGGTGCCATCTTCGAAATCATCACTAAACAGAATGTCACCGGGCGCGGCGGATACCACGCACGGGAAAACGATCAGCAGTGCGGTCATTGCTCTAATCACTGTCGTTCGAACCTTGCCATGAACACGTGATGAACCACGGATCAGTCCGGGCCCATTTGACTTAATTCTATGGCCTGCAACCGCGTCAGTGACACAACGCAAGTCACAAAATGGCCAAAAATCAATGGTGTAGCGCACCAATACTGCCGAAACACCGGAAAATACCGGTACGCGTGGGGCGGCGGTATCAGGGACTCGGCGGGCTCGGGGTTTTCTGCCGCTCAATTGCCAGTTTGAGCAAAGGAGGTGTGATCAGTGTTGTCACGATGATCATCAGCACAATGGCCGAAAACAATGCGTCGTCGAAAACGCCGAGGCCGCGTCCGATGGCAGCGAACACGAGGCCGACTTCGCCCCGGGGCAGCATGCCAATACCGACGATGAGTTTGTCGACGGGTGTCCCCGCGCCGAATCCGGCCACCAGTTTGCCGAATATGGCGGCGACCAGGAGGCCTGATGCTACGATGATCACATTCCACGACGCGAAACTCTCAATCTTGACCTGGATACCGATCAAGATGAAAAAGATCGGCGCGAGGATGACTTCGAGCGGCATAATCAATTCTCTAACAGTCGCCGTTTTCTGCGCCTCGTCGGTGTGACTGTCAAAGTGTGTGTCATTCAGCACCAGGCCCGCGGCGAAGGCGCCGATGATTGTTGCCAGTCCCGCCAGGTTGGCCAGCCATGCCAGTACCATGACGAACAGGTAGGAGGTGAACATCTTGGCCTCGACAACATGCAGTCTCGCCATGATCCTCGCCGCAAAGCGCACAAATCGAGGCCCAATGTAGAACGTTGCAACCAGCAGCAGGATCGACAGCAACGCGACAGACACGATTTCGAGAAACTGTACACTGCCGCTGACGACAACACCCGACACGATGGCCAGTGTTATCAGCCCCAGGACGTCGTCACCGACCGCTGCACCGAGGATAATATGTCCTTCCCTGGATTGTTGCCGGCCCAACTCGCGTAGCACGTTCGATGTAATTCCAATACTGGTTGCGACAAGCGTCGCCGCGATAAACATTCCGGTTCCGACGGGCAGCCCTGGCATCAGGAGCTGGGCGACGAGCATTCCAGTGGCAAAAGGCACAACGACGCCGATAGCTGCGACTCTTACTGAATCGGTACCGGTTTCCCAAATGTTCTGAACGTTGGTTTCGAGACCGACCATGAAGAGCATGAAAATGACGCCAAATCTCGAAAAAACATCAACGATATGCGCGACCTGCAGAATCTCCGCGCCGTGAGGACCGCTGATGATCCGGACGACATCTGCGCTGGAGTTGTCGCCGAAAATAGCAGTCGCGGCTTCGTCGACCGGAACACCGGCCAACACGTAGCTGGTGATTTCGAATACGCGCGCACCTTCCCGCAGCAGCGTTATCAGATCGAAGTCCAGGTAGTAAGCAAGGTTGCCGAGGAGTATTCCCATCAGCAGTTCGCCGAGTACTGTTGGCTGGCCCAGGCGGCGCGCGACGAATAGGCCGACAATCGCGAAAAACAGGATACTGGTAACACCGAGTATGACCGGCGCAATAGGATCGCCATGTCCTGCCGCAATAGGAACCACTGTATCGGCCGCGGTCATGTCAGGCGCGACGAGTTACAGGCCTGTCGCCGACACCATCGCCGGACGAGTTCGACGTGTCGCCATGCGAGCGCAACTCGACACTTTGCAGAATCATTTCGTCACCGCTGAGCAAAGACGTCCGAAAATTGCTGCACGCAGGGCATAGCAGACGGTTAGCGACGACCGTCGACTCCGTACCGCAATCGCTGCAACGAATCCGGATTTCCGTTTCGCCGATAACAAGTTCCGCGTTTTCGGCGAGCGTACCAGTGGCCGCCAGTGGATAAGCATTTCGCAGCAGGTCGGGTTCGATTCCGGACAAGGGTCCGATCTTGACGATAATCCGATCAATGTGCGTTGCATGATACTCGTGGGCAATACGCTCAACTTGCGACAACAACGACAGGCAGACGGACAGTTCATGCATCAGGCCAGTCCTCGCCCGGTGAAAATTGCGCGCCGGCTGATCGACATTGTATTTTTATGTTCGATGTCGAGTTCTGCCATCACTCGCGACGCAACATCACGGGCGACAGCGTGATCGGGAAAGTCAGCGACGCTTCGAAACAAGGCGGCCGAACGATATGCGCCGATCTGTTGGTCTGTGCATTGCGTGAATTCGATTTCGCCGGATGGAAACTCAATAATCGATTTGCTGCCTTCTTCGCATTCCGCGACGTCGATAGATTCGGGCAGCAGAACGAGATTGATAAACCACGGTGTAATCAATACCCCCAAAAGACCGTCGTCCTGATGTCTAAAGCCGACTGCCTCGACGCGAATGTTGTGGTTGACGAACGGCAGATTCTTCATCTCCTTTTGGTAAACGGTCTCAAAACGGCTGACCAGCGAGGCGATACGGTCAGGTGATTTCTTCATCGACCGGGATGAACATCTGCGGGGCGGAATCACATTGTGGGCAGCGCCAATAGCCAGGTAGCTGCAAGAAGGGTGTACCGGCGGCGATTTGTTGCTCAGGGTCGCCTGCCGCCGGGTCATACAAATACCAGCATATTCGGCATTCGAGACACGTCGTATCGTTGAGCTGGCGAGGGTCGCTTGACGTCTGCGATGACATTACGGCCCATCCGACCAGTAGGGAGCAAGAATGCAGTCGAGACGCTTCGCAGATTCGGCGATGTCCTCCGGCGCGGCCCGTATGGCAGCAGGTATGTCGGCGACCTCGAGTGTATTGAGTATCAGTGTACCCATCGAATTGTAGTAGCGGACCCACCAGATATTCGGCGTCAACGTGCGGAAGACCTGGCATTTTCCATAGGCGCGCGACAGCGTATCGACCGGACCGCGCCCAAGTCGTGCGTCCAGAAATTCGAGCTCGTCCTGGGTTAGCGGTAGCAGCGTCAGGTTGATCGCATGCGGAACGCGGGACTCGAGGTATTGGTCACTTCGCGCACGCAATTCGATTAGCACGGCAACGGCATTGCCGAGGTCGTCCGACAGTCCGGTACGGCTGATGTCGACAGGCCGAAACGCATCGTCAGACATGCGCACCGTATGTGGAACATCGGAGACCTCGAGCAGGTCACAGATGACCTTGTCATCTGAGTCCATGAACAACGTGCGCCACACGCCGGCCAGCACGGTCTCCTGGGACTTTGCGCGAAATGTACCGTCGTACTGCACGGCTACTTCGCCTTCGCCAAGAATTTGATTGACAAGGTCGCGACTCTCCGGATCAAGCGCCGCAAGATTCGCGAGCTCTGCATGGCCAGCGCCTGCGCATGTTGCGAGAGCCTTTTGCAGCCATGCCATTGCCTCACGCGCACCTTCGAGTTCGACAAAAGCGTCCGGATCGGGAATGGCTGGATCGTGGTAACGCTCAATTTCGCCTGGCATTTCGATGTAGGACAAGGTCTGTCCGTCAAGGCTTTCGGGCTGGCTGCCGGGTCCTATGACTCGAACGGGTATGGCCTTGATGCCTGCGTCGACTGCCATTTTCTCGTCTCCCAATTTGATCGCGCCTAAGCTGTTACGACGGGAATGCTGAATCCCGGCGGTCGCTTTGCTTCCGCAACAAACAGCTGGTCAATGCGTTGCAGGTAGTCACTCCAGTCCTGAATCCGGGCGATGGTACCGACGTATTGTCCGGATCGAACAAAGACCAAAGTCGGGTAGTGTGAAAAGCCGTATCGCTGTTTCAAAGCCACGCTATCGCCAAATACATCGGTTACAACGCCTGGCCTGAGTTGACCGTTAAACGCGTCGACTAACTCGGGTAATACAACGGCAACGTCTGTTGCGTCCTTGACCGTGCTGACATCGCCCGGAAAGAACAGCACGTTCATTCCCTCCGCTGCGACAAACGTGTCGTGATTGGCCAACGCAACTTCGGGGTATCCGTATTCGGTCAGCAGGCGCTCGATCAGCGGGTGGTTCAAGCTGAAACTCCTCGCAAGTCAGGTCGGCCGTTTTCGTAGTCATCAATGTCAAGCGCGCTGGGACCAACGATGTCCTGTTCGTCAAGTGGACCGCTGCGCTTGCTGACATCGATTCCCCAATCACGAAGAATGCTGCATCCGTATTCAATGGCGGGATCGATTTGCGCTTTGACGCCTGCCGTCAGGCTGCCGCCATAATCATTCAGCAGCAAGGGCTGCACGCCAACAAGTGCGAGGCACGCGGGCAGGTCGCCACTCAGTGATGCAGTGGCAAGAACTTCCTGAAATCCGGCCTGGTGCATGCTTACCTTTTTGGCTCCCATGTAGCGTGGCACATCGTCGCCAATAATCACTTTGAGGGAGGCCGGTTTCAGGTTGAAGTCGATTGCATCAAATATCAGTAGCCGATTGGCACTTCGCACCCAGGGCAACAGGAAAATTCCCTGTGTTCCCCCGTCCATGACTCGTACCTCATCGCAAAAGCAGAAACGCTCGTTGAGTCGCTCCACGCAGCGCACGCCGAATCCCTCATCGGCGTACAGGACATTGCCGATTCCCAGAATGAGGGTATCCCAGTTTTCATCCTGTGCATGCGGCTGACTTGCAGTGTTCACCATTCGCATTTCACTCTTTACTGCGAGGAACACGCCAACCGTCGACAATCGTTCGGATGCTTGTTTGTGGTCCCATGAGTTCCGCCCGCCACGCCATGTAGATATGAATAATGCTGAAGACGATAAACAGCCACATGCCGAGCAAGTGCCACATGCGCACGCTCTGCGAACCGCCGAGCAGCGGAATAACCCAGCCAAACCCGATATCGGCCCAGCTGCCGAGCCCGAGGGCCTCGCCATGTAACGCGAAGCCCGTAACAATCATGAATAATCCCAAAACGACGTTGAACACCCACATCGCTGCCTGTGCAAGTGCGTTGTGGCCGAGAACCGGGGGTGCGTCGCGACGTATAAACAGGTAGTACTTGATTTCTTCGAAGAGGTCACGCCACCACGCCTTGCTCCAGACGTTCAGCACGAACAACTCGCGTGCATACTTGTTGCCGACAATGGCCCAGTAAAGTCGCACAGCGAATCCCACGCTAAAAACATAGGCGGCGACAAGATGTACAAGGCGAAGATTGCCCATCAGGAAATGCTCACTTGCCTCGCCATCGAGTGACGGCAAGGGGTTGGCGATCAGGTAGCCGGTAACTGCCAGCACCACGATCGACAGCGCGTGCGTGACATGCCAGACGCGAACGGGCAGCTCAAAAACGTAGACCGCGCCTTCCGGGCGCCCGTCGTTTATGTTGCCAGCTGCATTGCTTTGCATTCCTGCTACCTCGGTTGTCGATTTGTCGTTAGCGAATCTTGACGCTTGCGAGCTCCTGGCCATCCGGTGAAATGACGTGCGATGCACAAGCCAGGCAAGGATCGAAACTGTGAATGGTGCGAAGTATTTCCAGTGGCTGGTGCGGATCTGCCATGGGTGTGCCGAGGAGCGCGGCCTCGTAAGCGCCGATGTTGCCGGCGGGATCGCGCGGCGACGCGTTCCATGTCGTCGGCACCACCGCCTGGTAATTCGCGATCTTCGAATCCTGAATGTGTATCCAGTGACCCAGTGCGCCGCGCGGCGCCTCGCCAAAACCAACACCCCTGGTGTCGGCAGGCCAGGTCGACGGCTCCCACATCTGCATGTTGGCCGTGGCAGTGTCACCGGACTTGATATTGGTCATCATGTCGTCGAACACATCGCGCATTTTATGCGCGGTCCACGAGCATTCGAGACCGCGTGCGGCGGTGCGGCCAAGTGTTGAAAACAAGGCTGTGATAGGCAGGTCGAGATCGGCAAGCAAGCCGTCGACTTGCGCCTTGATATCTTCCTGTCCGCGGGCATAGGCAACCAGGTAGCGGGCGAGGGGGCCAACTTCCATTGCGTTTCCACGCCAGCGCGGCGCCTTCAACCAGGAGTACTTGCCACCCTCGTCGAGCGCTTCGATATTGGTTTTCGTTCCCTTCGCGTTTGGCCCGAGCTCGAATTTTGGCTCGGTTTCACCGTCCCATGGGTGCAGACCACTGTCCTTGTGCGCGTCGTCGTAGGTGTACCAGGAGTGGGTCACGAATTCCTGGATCTGGTCGGGATCGCGTGGATCAACATCATGTACCTGGCTAAGATCACCACCGAGAATTGCACCATTGGGCAGCATCCAGCTTTCGTTCGTGTAGTCGTTCGGGATAGCTGGAAATTCACCATAGGCCATGACGTTCTGGCTCGACAATCCACCGCCGAAATTCCAGTCCTTGTAGAACGATGCAATTGCCTTCAGGTCGGGAATGTAAACCTGGTCAACGAATGCAATGCTGTTGTTGATAATGTCCGACACCTGGTTCAGCCATGCCATGTTCACGGCACCCACGGCACCGGCCTCTGCGACATTGATTGAACACGGCATACCACCGACCAGCCAGTTCGGATGCGGATTGCGGCCGCCGAAAATTGTATGAATCTTGACGATCTCTTTTTGAAAATCGAGTGCTTCGAGATAGTGGGTGACGGCCATCAGGTTGGCTTCAGGCGGCAACTTGTAGGCGGGGCTGCCCCAGTAGGCGTTGGCGAACGGTCCAAGTTGTCCCGACTCGACAAAGCGCTTGATCTTGTTCTGCACATCCCGAAAATAGCCAGGCGACGACTTCGGCCAGTTGCTGATTGACTGTTGCAGCGCCGAAGTGGCATTCGGGTCTGCACTCAGTGCGCTCACGACGTCCACCCAGTCCAGCGCGTGCAAGTGATAGAAGTGCACCAGGTGGTCCTGCGTGTATTGCGCCAGCATCATCAGGTTGCGAATGGAGTTTGCATTCGGCGGTATCTTTATACCCAGTGCATCTTCAACTGCGCGGCAGGAAGCCAGCGCATGCACGCCGGTGCAGACTCCGCAGATACGTTCGGTAAAAGCCCAGGCATCGCGGGGATCGCGCCCTTTGAGGATAATTTCGAGACCTCGCCACATGTTGCCGGTTGAAACGGCATTGCGAATGACGTTGTTCTCATCGACATTCACCTCGATTCTCAGGTGACCCTCGATGCGGCAGATCGGGTCGACGACGACTCGTTGACCACCATCGTCCAGGGCGAAGCCGTTCGCCGTCATTGTCTCAGTCATGGCTGGTCTTCTCCTCACCTCGGTTACGCCGCATGTGACTGGCGGCCGACACGGCGGCATGAGCTGCGACACCGACGGCGGCAGCGCCTGCGAGCACGCCCCCAATCTTGTCGGCGGTTGCTTCCGCCTGACCCATAACACCAAAATTGGTCACGGGGCTGTAGAACGAACCTTTGTCCCAGAAGTTGTCTTCCGCGCAGCCAAGGCAACCGTGACCCGATTTAACCGGCCAGGACAATCCGCCATTCCACTCCACTGTCGAACAAGCGTTGTACGTTGTCGGTCCTTTGCAGCCGACCTTGTAGAGGCAGTAACCTTTACGCGCATTTTCGTCATCAAAATGCTCGACGAACTGACCGGCGTCAAAGTGAGGTCGCCGATAACACTTATCGTGCAGTCGTTGCCCGTAAAACATCTTCGGACGGCCTTGCCGGTCAAGCGGCGGCAGCTCGCCAAACGCGATCATGTAGGTAATTACACCGGTCATCACTTCGGCGATCGGCGGGCAACCCGGCACTTTAACGATGGGCTTGTCGAGTATGACTTTGTGAATCGGTGTCGCGCGCGTCGGATTGGGGCGGGCGGCCTGCACGCAACCCCACGATGCACACGATCCCCAGGCGATAATGGCCTTGCAGTGATCGGCCATGTAACGCAGCTTTTCGACATAGGGACGGCCGGCCTGGATACAGTACATGCCGTCTTCGTTTAGCGGCGGGTTACCCTCGCAAGCCAGGATGTATTGCCCGTCGTACTTGTCGACGGTCTGTTGCAAAAGCTCCTCGGCCTGGTGTCCCGCAGCAGCCATCAGCGTGTCATCGTAATCCAGCGAGATCATCGATAGCACAACATCGCTTGCCAGCGGATTGCCGGATCGTATAAACGATTCGCTGCAGCAGGTGCATTCAAGACCGTGCAACCATATGACCGGAGTCCGCGGCTTGGTTTCGAGTGCGTGAGCGATCTTTCCGACGAACGCCGGTTCAAGGCCGAGCCCTGCCGTCGTCAGGGTGCAAAACTTTATAAAGCTTCGACGAGTGATGCCATGTTGGCGCATGACATCGTAGAAGGTCTCGTGAGCAGGCATAGGAACTCCCCGGGCGCACAAAAGCAATTGGGCTGGGCAGCCTTGGACGTTCCGCGTCGACTAACGTCCGTGTCGTCATTGTGAGCTGCGAAGCGACGCGGCTACTCAGCGAATTTAGATAATGCGCTCGCAGACGACGCAGAAATATTGTGGTTGATACCTACAATTTTTGCGAAATCCGCTAGCAAATGCGTGGCAGCGGATCATCCTCGAGCTCTTCCAGGAAGCGTTCGCCGCCAATCTCGGTCTCCAGGATGACACGGGTCGCGGATGACGTGATGCGTCCACAGATCACCGACTGCTGGCCGCCCGAGACAGTCCGGCATTGCTCCACGGCATCGTCTGCCTGGTGCGCCGCGATAACCGCTACCAGGCGGCCTTCACAAGCAAGATAAAGCGGATCGTAGCCCAGCATGTCGCAGACCGACTGGACTTCCTGTCGTACCGGGATGTTGGGATGCAGGCGCACACCGAGCCCGGTGGCACGAACAATTTCGTTGGCTACCGAGGCGATGCCACCGCGTGTCGGGTCGCGCATGAACCGCAGTCCATCGAATTGCATCAATGTTGAAGCGATGTCGTAAACGGATGCCGCATCGGAAGATAGCGTGCCGCGCAAACCGAATTGCTCTCTTGCCAGCATGACAGCAGTGCCATGATCACCAACCGGACCGCTGACAATAATGCGATCGGTATCCTCGATTAGCCGCATCGAAGGTCGAACGCCGGGTATACGAATACCGACGCCAGTTGTCGCGAGATACAATCCGCCACCTTCGCCACGTCGCAAAACTTTTGTATCACCGGCGATGATTTTCACATCCGATGCGCGCGCCGCCGTGGCAAGACTTTCAATGATGCGTTGCAGCACAGAAATCTCGAAGCCTTCTTCGATGAATGCATTCAGTGTCAGGTATAGAGGCTTCGCGCCTGCGACGGCAAGATCATTGGTTGTGCCGTGCACGGCTAGCGAACCAATGTTGCCTCCGGGAAACTCCAGTGGCTGCACGGTAAATCCGTCGGTTGTGAGCAGGTACTCGTCAGTTGACAGTGACATCGCCGCCGCATCGACATCGGTGTCGAGGCCAAGACCCTCAAGACTCTTCGCAAAAACGTCGTCGATGAGTTCGCGCATGAAACGACCGCCGTTGCCGTGCGCCAGGGATATGCGATCGTCCATCAGTCGGCCCTCTTGCGACATTGTTGTGCAGCCCATTCTGCGGCCTGTCCGAAGCTTATTGCGGCATCGTTGCTGGGTAGCAGGGACGCGAGGTGCACCGTGAAGCCGGAGTCTTCCAGTCTCGCGACTACCTGTTCGGCCAGTACGTGATTCTGAAACACGCCGCCGGTCAAACCGACGTAATCGAACGCATGCAATGTGCGCAACGCGACGGCCTGATCGAGGACGGTGTTCGCCATCGTCGCATGAAAGTCCTCCGCGCGACGTGCGGCGCTGCGTTCGGCATTGTGCAACAGCGGCAGCAACGGCGCCCAGTCGGTGCGGAGTACCCCGTGGCCGTCATCGGACAACGGCAGATGCATGCTGCTGCCAGCTCGTTCGCAAGCGGCCTCAAGTAGCATTGGACCCTGTGCCTCGAAGCTCGTGGTCTGGATGCCAAGAATGATTGCCGCCGCCGCGTCGAACAGCCGTCCAACAGCACTGGTTGCGGGACAATTGAGATTTTTTTGCCAGGCATTGCGGGCAATGTGCAAGTCCTCGCGGACAAATGGTACGGGACGATTGTCGCCCCAGCAGAGCGCCGCCGCACTGCGCCAGGGCTCTCTCGCCACGCGATCGCCGCCCGGCGGTGTGAATGTTCGGAAACTGGCGACACGTCGCCATTGCCCGGGCATGCCGTAAAGTGCCTCACCACCCCACAGGCTGCCGTCTTCACCGAGACCGACACCATCCCAGGCAAAGACAAGACCTCGACCCGGCAGCGCGAGTTCGGCGACCAGTGCGCTGGCGTGCGCATGGTGATGCCAGATCGACTCAAGGGGAAGCGGTTGTTGCCGCGCCCAGCGCGTTGTCGCATAGCCCGGGTGCGCATCGCAGATAATTCGTTTCGCCTCGACGCCATAAAGGGACTGCAGGTCGTTCGCCACGCGTTCGAAAACGGCCTGGCTGCGCGGGCTCGTCATCTCGCCGATGTGTGGTGAGACCACGGCGCGACGACCCCAACTCAGTGTCACCGTCGTTTTCTGCTGTCCACCGACACAAAGAACGGGCTCTGCCTGTTCGCAGGGGAGGTCGATCTCCAGTGGTGCCGTGCCCCGGCCTTGACGGAGCGGCCGGATCGTCTCGCCAATCTGCCTGAGAACCGGGTCATCGGCTGGCCGCACAATACCGCGGTCGTGATGCAGGAAGGCATCCGCAATACGATACAAGCGGGCTTCCGCCTCGGCATTGTCGGTCAGCACCGGCTCGCCGCTAACATTCCCCGACGTCGCGACCAGTGGTCCTCCGAAATCGCCCAACAACAACGCGTGCAACGGGCTGTACGGTAGAAACACGCCGATTTCATCCAGTCCGGGAGCAATATTCGGTGCCAGTCGCGAGTGCATCTTGCGTCCAACCAGGACGATAGGGCGTGCGGGACTGCGGATCGCTTTGGCCTGTTCCGGGGCGAGATTCACGTATTGGCGAGCATGAACCAGCTGATCGCCGTCACCCAAAGGCATCATCACGGCCAGCGGCTTGTCCGGCCGCGCTTTTCGATTCCGCAGGCGCTGTATCGCCGCCGGATTGCGTGCATCACACATCAGGTGATACCCGCCGATACCTTTTACAGCGAGTATGTTACCGCTTTGCATCACTGAGACGGCGGCGCGCAGGGCCGCCTGGGTTTCCACGATCGCGGCTTCGTCGCCTTGCACGAAACGAAGCTGCGGTCCACAGGCAGGACATGCGATCGGTTCCGCATGAAAGCGTCGGTCACGAGGATCGCTGTATTCGGCATGGCACTGCGCGCAGAGCGGAAATTCCGACATCGATGTACTGACGCGGTCGTAGGGTAACGCTTTGATCAGGGTGTAACGTGGGCCACATTGTGTGCAGTTGATGAACGGATAACGAAAACGTCGATTGTCGGGATCATGCATCTCATCGAGGCAAGCGCTGCAGGCGAAATAGTCAGGCGGCACGAAGATTTTCGCCTCGTCAGAGTGGTCGCTATCCTGTATGGAAAATGCTGCATATCCGTTGTTTTGCAGCGCATCGACTTTAAGCAGCGATGGACGGCTGAGCGGCGGTGCGTCTCGAATTACGCGAGTCTCGAACTCCCGCAGGACATTGACATCGCCGACCACGCGCACGCGCACAGTACCCAGGCGATTGCATACGTCGCCTTTCAGATTGAGTTCTGTCGCGAGTCCGTAGACAAATGGGCGAAAGCCGACACCCTGAACACGACCACCGATTTCGATTTCGTGGCCCAGCGTGGATTCGTCAGGCACTGGCTCGTACCGACGACCTGTCTGCCGCGCGATTGTCCCGCATGCCAGACGCCCACCAGATACGACACGCGCCCTCATCAGACACCATGCACGGGCCGATCGGTCGCCGCGGTGTGCACGCGACACCGTAGAGACGGCATTCATTGGGATAGAGTTTTCCGAGCACGACGTTGGCGCAATCGCAGCCGGGCGGCATCTGACCAACGCGTTTTCGCGAATCATCCGCATAGGACGGTAGCGCAGTGCGAACATCGTAATGCGAGTAGCGTTCGCTTAACTTGAAACCCGACGACGGAATGACGCCGATACCGCGCCAGTTTGCATCAGTAACCTGCAGCACCTCCGCCATGAATTTCTGCGCTGTCCGATTGCCACCGGCTCGCACAACCTCCGGGTAACAATTGTCCAGGCTGGCCTTGCCCTGTTGCAGTTGCTGCAGGACCGAATGCATCGCCTGCAACAAGGTGTCCGCGCGAAACCCCGCGACCGCGGCCGGAATGCCGTGCTTGTCAGCGACAAAGTTCCATTCTTCGGGACCCATCACGGTTGATACATGTCCGGGTGCAATTAGCGCATGAAACCCGGGCGTGCCGGAGTCGAGCAGCATCGCGACCGCCGGCCAGGTCAGGCGCCCGGACAACAGGATCAACAAGTTGTCCGGTGCCCCTTCGGCCAACATCGCTGCGACAGGGGCTGTGGTGGTTTCGAAACCTGCGGCGAAGAACACAAACCGTCGTTTGGCATTGCTGCGTGCCAGCGTGGCGGCTTCCATCGGGGACGCAACCGGGCGCACATCGGCGCCTGCTGCTCGCGCCTGCTCAAGCGATCGAGGTTCGCGTTTTGGAACGTTGACCGGCACACGCAGCATGTCGCCGAACGCCAGCAAAGTGACATCTTCGTGCAGGGCGATTTGTATTGCTTCGTAAACATCTTCTTCCGGGCAAATGCAAACCGGGCAGCCGGGTCCGGGGACCAGTTCGATGTTGGCCGGCAATGCGCTGCGTAGTCCGGCATGTGAGATGGAGCGCTCGTGACCGCCGCAAACATTCATGATACGAACCCGCTCGGGGAGCTCGAGTTGCTGAATCCTGTCCAGCCAGAAGCGCGCATTCCGCTTCATCGAATCTGCACCGGGTCGTGGCTGAAACTGCCGACAAAGCGACGATGTTCATGGCGCAGCCACTCGCCCCATTCGCCCATGCCATCGCCGTTGCGGCTCGAAAGTCGCACAACTGGTGCCGAACTCGCCAGGTTTCGCAACGCCTGCGTCGCCCGGTCCGGATCGAAGTCATCAAGTACCGGATAAAGGTCGGTCTTCGTCAGTAACATTAAATCTGTCGCCCGGAACATGACCGGATACTTGGCTGGCTTGTCGTCCCCTTCGGGGGCGGATAGAAGGGTTACGTTGCAGTGCTGGCCGAGGTCGAAACTCGCAGGACAGACAAGATTGCCAACGTTTTCGATAAACAGGATGTCGAGATCGTCCAGTTGCATGCCATGCAAAGCATCATGAACCATGTGTGCATCAAGGTGGCAGGCGCTGCCGGTCGATATCTGCAAGGCGGGAACACCTTTTTTTCGAATCCGTTGCGCATCGTTTTCTGTCTCGAGGTCACCCTCGATAACACCAATGCGATATTCGTCACCCATTGCGTCAATCGTTGCTTCGAGGAGTGCCGTTTTTCCGGCGCCGGGGGACGACATCAAGTTGACGGCCAGCACACGGTGTTCTGAAAAGTGTTCACGATTGTGCGACGCGAGATGATCGTTGGCATCCAGCAGACTGGTTAATACGTCAACAGTCGATTCGCCACCCGCGATCAGGTGGCGATTCGCATCGGTTACATTGCAGCCGCAGGTGTTACACATGGGTCAGAATCTCATCGAATAATTCCCAGGTATCTTTTGCTTCGTCGTCGCTGATTTTTTGAATCGCATAACCGACATGAACCAGTACGTGATCGCCGCGGGCGATAGGCTCGTCCTGCATCATGAAAAGGCTGACTTCCCGCTCGATACCCTGTGCTTCGCAAACGCAGCAGAAGCCGTCGATCGACTTGACGCGCATCGGAACTGCAAGGCACATCGGCCACCTCCAGAGCATTGTATGGCGGACCGGATGCCCGCATCCCCTAGATAATAGTATTCAATCGAGCGAAACGACGTAAGTAATTGCCCGTATTATTGAGTGCGGCGACCGGCGATACAGTGCTTACGTGGAAGAAGTTGCACACGACAGAGAGCGGCCATGCAGATTATAGCGTTACTCATTCTCCTCAGTCTTTCGCCTTTGGCGATTGCGCATTCGTTGAGCGAAGGCCACGACGCGCTGACAGGTCAGCTGCATGTCCTGATGTCTCTGCACCACCTGCCGATGCTGTTGCTGCTTGCGCTCGGTGTCGCAGTTGTCTTCTTCATGCGAACGAAAATTCGCGATAAGCGTAACTAGCTGCCTGCAGCGCGAATCTCTTCGGTCTCCCTGGCGATGTTGTGTCGCATCTGTTCCCGCAAATGATTCACACCGGAGAAGAACTCCCGCATCATCACGACCCAAAGGTAGTAGCCTCGCTCGGTCAGTTGAATCGTTGACGATTGGGTCTGGATTGCGCCATACAGCCGTAGTGCGGCGAGTTCGGAGCGCAAGCCTTTCCGGAATAGCCCACCAAAGCGGGCGTCCGCAGCGTCCAGATCGAGGCGGCCGCTGAAAAGCCGCATCAGCAGGTAGTAACGCATCTGATCGGTCTGACTCAGCACGCGTTGCCGAACAATGCCGGTCGCACCTTGCTCGACGAGCTTCATATAGTGATTAATCGAAAATGTACTCGCCATAATGCGACCGTCCAGGTAGCTGAACGCACCGCTGCCGAGACCGAGGTATTCGTCCTGCTCGGTAATGTATTCATCGATCATGTTCGCGCCACGCGAGAAGCACCATGCCGACGACCGCGTGTAGCCGTTCGCCAGCATGTGATCCGCGATCTGCCGGTACATCGAACTCTCACGCGAAAAATCGACGTTTCCCAGTGATTGTTGCATTGCTTTGCGCGTAGTTCGAGTCGCCATAAGCGGGTAGAACGACACCTGGTCAGCGTTGATTTGCCCGCTAAGGATTTCCAGATCTCTTTGCAGAGAGGCGTGGCTCTGGTGAGGAAAGTTGAAGATCATATCGACATTCAGTGTGTCAAATGTGTCGCGAACCCGTGAAAGACGTCGTCGAATTATGTCGCCACTTCCGTACTTGTCGTAACGCTTCATTTCCTTCAGCAGTTCGTCGTCGAAGCTTTGCACGCCGACAGACAATCGGTTGATACCGGCCTGGCGCAACTGGTTGACAATGTTGCCGTCGAGGTCGTCGGGATTCGTCTCAACGGAAATTCGTGTGACGTCGTGCAGGTCACGAACAATTTCGAGTGTCCGAACCAGTTCCAGAGGCATGACGGTCGGAGTTCCTCCACCGATGTAGACTTCGCCGAACTTGTAGCCAGTCTCCGTTACCCGTCGAATTTCGCGTTGCAAGGCTTCGAAGTAGGTCATTGCCCGAGCTGCCTTAAATTCGACTCGGTGGAACGAGCAGAACGGACACAACGTCACACAGAAAGGTATGTGCAGGTACAGCAAGTACGAACCCGTCAGCTTCGGATCCGGAAGCGTCGTTGCGTCTTCCGTGTTGTCGAACCTGAGATAGCGATGGCTTGCAGCCTGGATCAGGCGGCCAACCAGCGCCTCAATACCTGGCACGAGTTTGCCTTGCTTGCTGCGTACCTATAACCACGAATGCCAGCACCTGCTATTGCGGAAAGTCGGCAAAAAGCTGTGCGACTCCTTCATCGATGGCCGATTTCGGATCTTCGCGGTCACTGTCACGGATCGTCTTTTCAGCCCATCCGTGCCAGATCGGCTTGTTGGTCTTGCCTTCGAATATGTCAACGCCCAGCGTGCCACTCGTATAGTGATGTTCACGGGTTTCGCGAATGATGTAGTGACTGCCATGAATATGCCAGCCCCATACGCCAACGTACTGCACCGGGTAGGATTCAACGCGGATCTTGTCCCGTGTACCGACCGTGTATGCAATCAGCATATCGCCTGTCCCTGGTGCATCCACATAGTCGTAGCCGGCTGATTCGAGCTGGCGCCGAATTGCGGTCTGTATGTTTTTCTGTGACAGCGGACTGATCCGAATCGATTCGCCATCGGTAACGTAGGGGGTCTCACTGGCCCAGGAAAAGGTCTTGAACGCAGCAAAGTTCGCCGTTTCGTCGTAGTGCGAGCCCGTCCTGATCGAAGCGCAACCAAACTGGGACATGGCGAGAACTAAAATAACCAGCCGCTGTAGCAGTTTCGCTGTCGCATGTGTGTCGAACATTATCTTCTCCTGAAAAATCATTGAACGGACAACCCGCAGGTTGTCGCTAACCTAGTCAGTCTCGAACGACATGCGTTCGATTCGGGTTCGTAGTGCATTGACTTCATCAAGTAATTCAAGCGTCAGGGCAATACCTTCGATATTGACCCCGAGGTCACGGTGCAGCCGTCGTGCGGTAATCACCCGGGTGATACTTTCCACACTGAATCGCCAGTCGTCGCGCTGGGATCCACCGGGTTCCAGTACGCCATGGTCGACCAGTTCCAGGACCCATTCCTCCCGGCACCCGCAGGCCTGGCAAATATCGATAACAGACAACGATATGCGCTCGTCCAGTACGGTGCCGCTTAATACGTCTCTTGGCATGGCTCGTCAGGTCTCCAGGTGTTTGCGTGGGTTGAAGTCAAACGCCTGCTGCATTTTTCGATAGGCTTCTTTCTCATCGTCCGATGACGCAGGCGGCAGCGCGATTGCAAGCTCTACGATGAAATCACCCGGTGCATCGCCCGGTATCCCACGACCTTTTAGCCGCAGCTTGCTACCTTGTCTGGAGCCGGCCGGAATCTTCAGATCGACGGCACCCGTCGGCGTTGGCACCTTGATCGTCGCGCCTAATGTGGCCTCCCACGGAGATACAGGCACCGTCATGAAAATGTCGCGTTCGTCCACGGTGTAGCGGGGATGCTGTCTGAACGCGACTTCGAGAAACAGATCGCCGGGTTCGCCGCCGCCATAGCCGGGTGAGCCCTGACCGGACAAGCGAATTCGCTGGCCGGAGCGAATACCTTTCGGAATTTTTACATTGAGTGTTCTGTTGCGGGTCGTGACATGGCCGTGCTCATCAAGCATGGGGACCCGCAAGTTAATCGCCCTGGTCGCCCCGCGATAGGCGTCTTCCAGATCGACGAGCACCTTGGCGTGGTGATCGTCGCCGCGGCTTTGAAATTGACGAGAACGCGCAGCATCGCCCTGAGCGCGCGCGTGCTGGCCAAACAGGGATTCAAAAAAATCGCTGTAGCGTCCATCCGCGTCGCCGCCGAAGCCGCTGCCGCTGAACTCGAATCCCGCACCCCAGTCAGGCGGCGGCTGAAAATCCTTGCCTGCCTTCCAGTTCGAGCCAAGTTCGTCATAGGCGGCTCTGCTCTCCGGGTCCTTCAGGACGGCATAGGCCTCGCCAAGTTCCTTAAAGCGTTCTTCGGCATCTTTTTCGCTGCTGACATCGGGATGGTACTTGCGGGCAAGTTTTCGATAGGATCGTTTGATCTCATCCTGACTCGCCTTTCGGTCGACACCCATGATTTTGTAGTAGTCCCGGTATTCCAAGAATGCCTCTCAAGCGCTCAATGTTATCGGCAATATTGTTGTTCCATTTTCCCGTGTTTCAACGACCGTGTACCTAAGGACAAATACCGATCAGCTGTCGGTTCGGCGTTACCGGCATCGTATTTTTACGGATTTACTCGGGTGACCGCTTGCACGATGCTTTTGTTGTATAGAAAGGCAGATTGTTGCTGCCGGAATGATTCCAGAAGAGAGGATATTGCGATGAATATTGTTAGTTGGACGCCATTCCAGGATATGGAGGATGTATTCAGTCGGTTCCACAGGCTCTATGGCGGGATTGCCCCGAAACGCGACGGCGATCTTGCCGCCGAATCGGCGTGGTGGCCGGTCGCGGATATTTCCGAGTCCGAACATGAGTACCTCATCAAGGCTCAACTGCCCGAAGTGGACCGCAAGGACGTCAAGGTCACGGTCGATGGCGGGATGGTTTCAATTCGTGGTGAGCGTCGCATGGAGAAAGATGAGAAGGACGCGAAACAGCACCGCATCGAAAGCTTCTATGGCACCTTCTCAAGGAGCTTTGCTTTGCCGGACGATGCCGATGTCCAGCACATAAAGGCGAAGTCGAAAGACGGGGTCCTGAGGATCCATATCCCGAAAACACAGCAGGCGGCTTCAAAAAAGATCGACGTCGCTGTCGACTAGGGGGAAGGTATCCGGAAAGCCTGGGAAGCCAGGGTCAGATCCCTGGTTTCCCTCTGCGTGTGAATTCCATAAAGCACTGAATCTACTCGCAATATATTTCGTGCAGGCAGCCCATAAGCTTTTGCACCTGATTGCCGCGCAACGAATAGAAAATCGTCTGGCCGTCCCGCCGGGTGCTCACCAGCCCAGTACGCCGCAGGATCGCAAGATGCTGCGACAGTGGCGACTGCGCCAGGTCGATTCGTTCATTCAGCTCACCAACAGACATTTCGCCTTCCGAAAGCAGGCAAAGAATCATCAACCGGTGCGGGTTGCCGGCAGTTTTCAGCAGTTCTGCGGCTTGCTCAGAATTGGCTTGCAGTTCTGCCAGGTCGGTTTGGGTCCTCGCGGGCACTTGCTTGTCTCCTGTTGCCTTGCGGCATTTACGTATATATGATTATACTAATGTAGATATAATTAATGTAACCAAATTAGAGCACAGATTGAAAGCCTTTGTAAATCGGTAACAGTCTGGCCCTGGCAAACGGAGGACAGGACATGGCGACAGTGGTGGTATTAGGTGGCGGTATCGGCGGCGTTTCGCAGGCCTTCGAGTTAAAATCGCTGCTGGACAAGAACGACAAGCTGATCCTGGTCAGCGATAACGATCACTTCGAATTCACACCGTCGAATCCGTGGGTCGCGGTCGGATGGCGTACAGGCGCGGAAATTGCCGTTGATCTTCGGCCGGTTTGCGCCAAGCACGGTATTGAGTTCATCCACCAGGCGGCGACCCGCGTCCATCCGCAGGACAACAAGATTACGCTTGCCGATGGTGGTGTTGTCGAATACGACTACCTGGTTATCGCGACCGGCCCTCAACTTGCGTTCGACGAAATCGAGGGACTCGGGCCAGCGGGGTACACCAGTTCTGTTTGCAAAACGGGGCACGCGGAGGCTGCGAGGGCGGATGTCGAAAAACTGGTAGAAAATCCTGGTCCTGTCGTCGTCGGAGCGGCGCAAGGCGCGTCCTGCTTCGGGCCGGCTTACGAGTACGCCTTTATTCTCGAGACCGAACTCCGCAAGCGAAAGGTGCGTGATCGTGTACCGATGACCTTTGTCACGTCAGAACCCTATATCGGTCACCTGGGACTCGACGGCGTAGGCGACACCAAGGGCATGCTCGAATCCGAACTGCGCAATCGACACATACACTGGATTACCAACGCGAAGATTCAGACAATCGAAGATGCAAGTATGACGGTCGTTGAAGTGGATAAAGATGGCGCCGATAAGCAGCAACATGAGCTGCCGTTCAAACACGCCATGATATTGCCCGCTTTCAAAGGGGTGGACGCCGTCCTTGGCATCGATGAACTGGTCAATCCCCGCGGGTTTATCCTGGTCGACAAGCACCAGCGTAATCCCAGGTTCCAGAATATTTACTCGGTTGGTGTGTGCATTGCGATTCCGCCGATTGGGCCTACCCCGGTGCCGGTCGGTGTTCCTAAGACAGGTTTCATGATCGAGTCAATGGTGACCGCGACCGCACGGAATATCCGCGACGTGATCGATGGCAAGGAGCCATCGCATGAAGCAACCTGGAACGCAATTTGCCTCGCCGATTTCGGCGACTCTGGCGTAGCATTTGTCGCGTCGCCGCAAATTCCACCACGTAACACGAACTGGGCATCGCAAGGCAAGTGGGTGCAGCTTGCAAAAATTGCGTTCGAAAAATATTTCCTGCGCAAGGTCAGGCAGGGCAAGCATGAACCGTACTACGAAAAACTCATGATGAAGTGGATCGGCTCCGAGCGGTTGAAAGAGACAGTATGAAACGTTCAATAATTGCATTAGCGACGGGTCGGCCGCGCACTGTGTTTGCGCTGGCCGTATTGGTCACCTTGTTATTCGGCGCAATGTTGCCGCGTATTCAGATCGATACCGATCCCGAGAACATGTTGCCGGCCACGCAAGCGGACCGGGTATTTCACAATCTCGTGAAACAGCAATTCTCTTTGCACGATGCGATCGTTGTTGGTGTCGTAAATACCAGCGACGCGAATGGTGTCTTCAATATCGAAACGCTATCGGCTCTACACGCTATCAGTGAAAGGATTCTCGCAATCGACGGCGTCGTACGAAACGACGTGATGTCGTTGTCGCTTGCCGACAACATCAGCCAGGGCGAAGCGGGTGAAATTCGCTTCAGCTGGATGATGAAGGATGCGCCGACAACCCAGACCGAGGCCGATGCGATTCGCTCGGCCGTCAACCGATTGCCGTTGCTGCTCAATACCCTGGTGTCCGACGACGGTCAGGCGGCGGCAATTTACGTGCCGATAAAAAGTAAGGACTTGAGTTACCAAATTTCCGTTGAAATACAAGAGATTGCATCGGAATTCTCAAATACAGGTGACTATCACATCACTGGCCTGCCCGTTGCGGAAGACACCTTCGGCGTACAGATGTTCAAGCAAATGGCCATCTCTGCGCCATTGGCTGGGCTCATGATTTTTGCACTGATGTGGTTTTTCTTTCGCAGCGCGCGGCTGGTTATCGCACCAATGCTGGTCGCGATGATCACGGTGATCGTGACCATGGGTCTGCTGGTCGGGCTGGGTTTCACCGTACATATCATGAGCTCGATGATTCCGATATTCCTGATGCCAATTGCGGTCGTGGATTCCGTTCATATCATGTCGGAGTTTTCAGATCGCTATGAACCCGGCAAGGATGTGAAAGAGACAGTCGCCCGGGTCGTCGATCATCTCTACAAACCCATGTTGTTCACATCCCTGACAACCAGTGTGGGTTTTGCGTCGCTATTGATTACGCCCGTGCCGCCGGTGCAGGTTTTCGGTGCGTTCGTCGCTTTCGGCGTCTTGCTGGCGTTTATCGTCACGATTGTCTTGATTCCTGCCTACGTGGTGCGGATGAAGCCGGACAGTCTTAAGGCGCTGGGCCGGTTGAAGGCGGGAAGTGACGCTGATACGCCGCTGGCACGCCTGTTGCGTGCGACCGGCCGGCTGACACCGCGATTTAGCAAACTGATTATTGCAGTGGCGATTGGCATCGTGCTGCTCAGCATTGCTGGCGTGCAGCGCATCGAGATTAACGACAACCCGGTGCGCTGGTTCAAATCGGACCACCGTATTCGCGTTGCCGACACCGTTCTCAATGAACATTTTGCGGGAACCTATGACGCGTTCCTGGTGCTGACGTACGACGACGACACGATCATCAGGGAATTTCGCGAGCGGGGTAAGGTCCTGCTCGATAGTGCGGCAGCGGACGGGGTCGACGTCACCGGAATAAGAGAACTGATTCAGAACACCGACTCGGCGCAGGGGCAGTATTTCGGGCGCATTATTTCCGCGACTGACGATTTGTTGTTCGAGTCAGAGTCGGGCCTGGAGCCACTGGAGGAGCTGTTGTTCGCTGCGGAGGAGGCCCAGTCCAGCAGCAAATACTTCCAGGATCCGGTCGCCTTGAAGGAGGTGGCTGTTCTTCAGGACGCCTTGATGAATACCGGCGGTGTCGGCAAGACGAATGCGTTGCCGGACGTCGTGAAAGTGGTTAATCGTGAGCTTCGCGGCGGTGACGATGCGTCCTACCGGATTCCGGCAACGTCAGCGGCAGTTGCTCAAACGTTGCTGCAATACCAGTCGTCGCATCGGCCCCAAGATCTGTGGCATATGGTGACGCCGGATTTCCGCTCGACAGCTATCTGGTTGCAGCTAAGAAGTGGCGACAATCGGGACATGACGCATGTCATCAGTGCGATCGATGACTACATCGCCGCGCACCCGCTACCCATCGGGGTTACGGCGAACTGGGCTGGCAAGACGTATATCAACGTGATCTGGCAGGACGAGATGGTGGCCGGCATGCTGAAAAGCCTGCTAGGTGCCTTTTTCATCGTGTTCCTGATGATGACCTTGTTGTTCCGGTCACCCTCGCTGGGACTGCTGGCGATGGTGCCGCTGACGGCGACGATTCTTGCTGTTTACGGGTTGATTGGCTGGATCGGCAAGGATTACGACATGCCGATCGCTGTTCTTTCGTCGCTGACGCTCGGGTTGTCTGTCGATTTCGCTATTCACTTCATCCAGCGTATGCGTGTCCTGCGCCAGGAGCTGGGGTCTTTCGCCGAAGCCACGAAACAGATATTCGAGGAGCCTGCTCGCGCGATAGCGCGTAACGCTATTGTCATTGCGTTGGGATTCACGCCGCTGTTTTTTGCAGCCCTGGTTCCGTACATAACCGTCGGCGCATTCATGGCGGCGATCATGGTGATTTCCGGTGTCGCGACACTGCTATTGCTGCCCGCTTTGATGTCGTTCCGACAACAAGAAACACGCGAGGCCGTTGCCGGCGAATCGCAAGAAGGAGTTTGAATGATGAAAACAGTCTTCACAGCTATCGTATTGAGCCTGGCTCTCGTTGCCAGCAGTAGCCGGGCAGCAGACTTGAGCGATGCGGACGAAATTGTATCGCGCGCCAACAGTGCTTCCTATTACGCCGGTAGCGATGGCCGTTCGGAAGTCCGCATGATTATTCGTGACGCGCAGGGACGAGAGCAAAGGCGACAATTCACCGTCTTGCGGCGTAATGTCGAGGACGCGGACGACCAGGATTTCCTGGTCGTCTTCAGCCAGCCGTCTGATGTGCGGGGCACCGTTTTCCTCGTCAAGAAACATGTTGGTCGCGACGACGATCGCTGGTTGTATTTGCCGGGACTGGATCTGGTCAAACGCATCTCGGCAGGTGACAAGCGAACGAGTTTCGTCGGTGCACACTATTTTTATGAAGATGTGTCCGGGCGCGATCCTGGCGAGGATACGCATGTGCTCGACGATACGAATGATGAAAGCTACGTTCTCACACATACGCCGAAGGACAGCTCGCAGGTTGAGTTTTCGCACTATCAAACCTGGATCGACAAGAACACATTTTTGCCGACCCGGATTGAATATACGAATTCGGCCGGTAATGTGTTTCGGCGCGTTGAAGTGCTCGAGATCGAAGAGATCGATGGTCACCCAACGGTGACCAAGAGTCGTGTGGTCGACGTTGACTCAGGTGGTCAGACCGACATGCAGTTTCGGTATATTGCGTACGATATTGGTATCCCGGCCGACGTGTTCACCGAACGGTCACTGCGCCGTCCACCGGCTGAGTGGCTGAAACGACCCGCGACCGATCAATGAAACGAATCATCTTCGTTGCTGCGTTGCTTGGATTGTCCGCTCTCGGGACAGCGAGCGAGAACCTGTCTGGTGATGATTGGGACGACTGGGGCGATGACGGCAGCACGTCTGGCTTGCGATGGACCGGGTTCGTCGAAGCAGCGGCGGGCGGACGATTGCAAAACGATGCACTGCTTGATGACACGCTGACTCTCGGTGATTTAAGAGCCAGGCTCGAAACCGAGTGGTCGAATGACAAAGTCACTATCGATTTCAAGGCCGACGCCTGGTACGACGCGGTACCGTCCGAACTGGATGCCAATATCCGTGAGCTCTCGCTGGCGGTTTCACCCACAGCGCAAACGGATCTTATCGTCGGTCGCCAGGTGCTGACCTGGGGTACGGGTGACCTGTTGTTCCTCAACGACCTGTTTCCGAAAGACTGGGTGTCATTTTTCGCCGGGCGGGATACTGAGTATCTCAAGGCGCCGTCCAACGCCGTACGTGCGACCTGGTATTCAAAGCCCGTGAACATCGATTTTGCCTGGACACCGGTGTTCGAACCCGATGTTTACCTGGACGGAGAGCGCTTTTCGTTTTTCTCGCCACTGGCCGGTGGACCGGTTGCTCCAAACCCGCCGCTCGACGCACTCGAGCCGGGGAATGAGTTTCGCAATGGTGAGTTCGCACTACGACTCTTCAAGATGATTGATGGCCGCGAATACGCGCTTTATGCCTATCGCGGCTTTTTTCACCAGCCTTCGGCGCTTACCACGACACTCGACGCAACGTTTGCGCCTTTGTCGGCTCTGGGCGCCAGTTACCGTCGGCC
The DNA here is from genome assembly GCA_963976365.1 of uncultured bacterium. Lineage (GTDB taxonomy): Bacteria > Pseudomonadota > Gammaproteobacteria > Steroidobacterales > Woeseiaceae > UBA1847. The sequence goes on from CAXBKH010000004.1 coordinate 144,209, forward strand.
GTTGATGTCAGGTCTGTTCAACGCCGAAACAGTGTATTACCAGTCCCGCGACGATACGGCCGGAACCGATCCCCTGATCCCCAATGACCAGTTTCGTCTGCTGCTCGGGTACGAGCGTGAGGCCATAACGAATCTGACGATAGCGTTCCAGTACTACCTCGAATGGACCCGGGACTATGACGAATTGATTGCCAACTCGTTTGCCCCTGAATTCGAACCCGACGAATACAGGCAGGTCATCACCAATCGCCTGAGCTACCGGGCCCGGCAGGACAAGCTGACGCTATCGCTGTTCACGTTCTACTCGCCGACTGACAAGGATTTCTACTTGCGCCCGGTGGTCGACTACCGCTACAGCGATCAATGGTCTTTCAGTGGTGGTGCGAACCTGTTTGGCGGCGACCAGCCGCATACGTTTTTCAACCAATTCGCGGACAACGGCAATGCCTATGTCCGCGTTCGATTTAACTACTAGGAGGTTTTCTCATGTCACTTGAACGCGCAACAATGGCTTTCGCAGGCTTTATGGTCCTACTGTCTTTGGTATTGACGTACTATGTGCATCCTTACTTTGTCTGGCTGACAGCATTCGTCGGTGCAAATATGTTTCAGAGTGCTTTCACCGGCTTTTGCCCAGCAGCGATGCTGATGCACAAGCTCGGCATCAAGAATGAAGTCGAGTGTGCTCGCGCCGAGCAGATGACGCCAAATGATATCGGTCTGACTCAGTAAGGGGAGCGTGATGTCGTACTACTTTTCCAAGACGCTCGAGGTTCCATTCGTGGCGGCGAAAGACCGGGCTATTGCAGCACTGGAATCGGAGGGTTTCGGTGTGCTGACCACTATTGATGTTCAGGCGACGCTGAAGAAAAAGCTCGATGTCGATTTCCCCGGTTACCTGATTCTCGGCGCCTGTAACCCGCATTTTGCCTACCAGGCACTCCAGGCGGAGGACAAGATTGGTACGATGTTGCCGTGTAACGTAATCGTGCGCGACTCGGGTGAAGGCGAAGTGGAGGTGGCCGCTGTCGATCCCGCTGCGTCAATGCAGGCCGTCGACAATGACAATCTTGGCGAAATTGCGGGCGAAGTTCGATTGGCATTGCGTCGTGTCATTGATGCCTTGTAATCTGGTCTCTTAAATTGGCAGGAAAACAAACTACAGGAGATTGCGATGTCCAATGAAGGCTACCATGAAGAAATTGCCGACCTGTCGGATGAGACCAGGGATATGCACCGGGCGATCACGTCGTTGATGGAAGAGCTAGAGGCCGTTGACTGGTACAACCAGCGCGTCGATGCGTGCAAGGATGACGAGTTAAAGAAGATCCTCGCCCACAACCGTGATGAGGAAAAAGAGCATGCCGCCATGGTGCTTGAATGGATACGCAGACGCGATCCGGTACTGGATAAAGAACTGAAAGACTACCTCTTTTCCGAGGGCCCGATCGGCCACTAGCATCGAAATTCGCCTCGGGCGGTGCTAATCTGCCGGGTAACAATCTAACCGGGGGAGCCTGGATGTCCGAGTCGATTTACGCACCGCCGAAGGCGGATGTGGAAGTGCCGGAAATCGAGTCCGAGGACTTCTACGTCGTCAGTCCGACCAAGTTCTACTTGCTCTCCTTCCTGACGCTGAATCTGTACTACGTCTACTGGTTCTATCGAAACTGGCGGGCGGTAAAGGCTCGTGAAGGCAGCGATATCTGGCCTGTACCGCGCGCGATCTTTTTCATCTTTTTCACGCACTCGCTTTTTAGCGCCGTTGATGACGTTCTGAAAGAAAAACAATTGGAGTACAAGTGGCTCCCGGCAGGGGTTGCGACCCTATTCGTGTCGCTCGCTATTTGCTCGAGCATTCTTGATCGCATGGCAAACAAGGGAATTGGAAGTCCGACGACGGACGTCATTGGTACCGCCCTGGTGCTCATCACGCCCTTGTTGCTGGTTCAGGGACAAAAAGCGATGAATTTCGCCTGCGGTGATCCCGACGGCAGCGGCAACTCACGCTACACGCTCGCCAACTGGGTCTGGATGATTCTCGGAGGCCTGTTCTGGCTATTGATTCTGTTTGGCGTGTACGCCCTTGTATTTGCGCCGGAGTTGTTGCTCGAATAATCGATCCAGGCACTCAGAATTCGTGAATGAAATGCCAATATCCCCGACGGTGCCGCTCTACGGGTATGTACCCATTTTGAAGTCATCTGTAGCGACGTAGCATGAGATTCATTCGAAATCATGTTGGACACGATCATGAAATACCTGGCGCTATACACCCCTCTGGTATTGGTTTTAGGCCTCTGCGCGGCGGCGTGCGCGCCGCAAAACGAGGTTGTAAAGCTGTACGAGGATTCGGCGGCGGACTCGGTTCAGTATGGCCATTTGCTGGTCGTCAGCATCTCCGAAGATGCGAATCAACGGCAAATGTTCGAAGATGAAATTGTTGCTCAACTTCGTCGCAACAAGGTAGCAGCTTCGGCGAGCTATTCGTTCCTGAGCTACTCGCAAGGACTGAGTTCGCGTGAAATCAGTGCGCTTAGCGAAAAGGAGGGTGCCGACGCATTTCTCTTGGTGCAAATCGCAAGTATTGATGCCAAGGCGGACGTGGACGAGGGTAGACAGGAGGTCGTATCGACTTGTCGACGCGGCGACCCAATTGACTACTTTCTTTACGACCACGAGGTCCTGAAGGAACCGGACGAGGTCAAATTCGCGCATACGGTCGTGGTTATAAGCAATTTGCACGATACTGTAACGAAGGAACGCGTTTGGAGTATCCAGTCAACCTGCTACAAGAAATCCAGCCTGATTGAAGCACTCGCCAACGAGGCCAAAGTGATCGTCAATCAGCTTCGGGTGGACGGGCGAATCTAGAAAGGCGGCAATCGACACCATTCGCCCCAATATGCTCTCGCGGTCCCTCTGGCCCTTAGCCACCTCCATCATCGGCGGTCGCTTCTGCAACTGCTTGTGCCAAAACTTTTCGGACTTGCAGTAGGATTGCCGCTGGATCAGTTGGGGACTCCGAATCGATTGATATCGTTCTTTTCCACTCGTCGGCTGTCAGGGGATCCGCTTCCGAATATTGACGATTGAGAACGCTGATATTCGCTTCGGACGCATCGGATTGGTGCTGACTTCGGTAGATTATCCGCTCGATCAAGACGGGGTGGGTCGCCTTGGTATCGATAATCAGCATGACGGCTTTCCTTCTATTCGCCAGATCGGATAGTTGATTGCGATGCGCAGATTTCAGGAATGAGGCGTCGACAATTACAGAATGACCGGACTCCACAATTCGTGATGCAACGCCCACTAAGTGCTCGTGGACGGCATTGGAGGCAGCCTTCGAATATATGCCCTGGTCAACACCGGATTCACTGCTGTCGGTTTCTCCATAGCCATAGATGCGTTTTCGTTCTATATCCGAACGAACCCGAATTGCCGGTAGAGATCGCATCAACAGACCGGCAATCGATGTCTTGCCTGATCCGGAGAAACCGTGCATTGCAATAATGATCGGTGGCGAACGCGATATGAATCGTCTTGCGACTTCCAGTTCGTGTAGCAGATTGTTTCTATCTTCTTCGGCTGCTGCCTGGCTTGTGCGATTGCCGAGACGGATTGCCGCGACTTTTCCCCGAATCAGGCAGTGATACACAAAGTACAAGTCCAGTAGTTCGATACCGTCGTAATCGCCACTAAGTTCAAGGTAGCGGTTCAGAAACTCGTATGCGAGGTCACGCCTCTGGTGGGCGACAAGGTCCATCACGAGGAATGCGACATCGCTGACTACATCGATGTCACGCAGGGTTTTGCTGAACTCGACACAGTCAAATGCTGTTATACCGGAGGCGAGCCGCACCAGATTGCCGAGATGCAGGTCGCCATGACACTCACGAACGTAACCATGATCCCTGCGATGGACCAGCGCAGGCTTCAATCGCTTCAATTCATTAACCGTCCAGTCCTGCAATATTTGCAGCGTGTCGGAGTCGAAATGCCTGACAATTTCATCGAAGTTGTCCTGCATCGGCCTGTTGATCGATTCCTCAATGTGCGGCGTCGATACGTTCGCGTTGCTATGCGCCGTTGCAAGCATCCTGGCGATTGACCGCATGTCGGCTTCGTCAACCATGCCCGCAGCCAGTTGCGCATCGAGTCGCGCACTTTGCGGAAACTGAATCATCTTTACGGCATAGTCGATAATGGGACCGTATCTGCCGATCGCGGCTTTCTTTTCTGAGCCACGAATTTCGACGATTCCCAGGTAGAGGTCTGGGGCCCAGCGTCGATTGAGTCTGAGCTCATCTTCGCAATAGCGTTTCCGAAGCGTAAGCGTACTGAAATCCAGAAAGCCCAGATCCACTGGCTTCTTTATCTTGTAGGCGAATTGGCCAGTCAGAATGACCCAGGAGATATGAGTCTCGATAACCTCTAACTGTGTCACCGGGTGAGGAAACGCCTGGGGACGGAGCAAGGATTGGATGAGTTGGTTCACGGGGTCCGAACGCTCCAGGCCGGGTCGTCAGGAAGATTGCTGCACAACGAGCACATTTGCACCGCGCAACGACTTCCGTTTCAGGGAAACCAGCGCTTTGTTGGCGTCGGCCAATGAATAGGTTCTGATTTCGGAATGGATCGGTATGCTCGCCGCGAGCGGCAAGAATTCGGCAATATCGCGGCTGGTGATATTCGCGACCGACTTGATTTCCCGCTCCATCCACAAGTGATCGTGATAGGAAATACCCGTCAGGACCGACTTGTCGCCATCTTCTTTTCTTATCGCGTTGATGACGAGCCGGCCGCCGGGAGCGAGGTTTGCCATGGCGTGGACGACCGGTGTCCATGCCGGCGTAGTGTCGATTATCGCATCGAGCTTCGACGGAGCGCGCGATTCGGTAGTGCCGACCCAGTCCGCGCCCAGTTCACTGGCAAATTTCCGCGTGTCGGCATCGCGCGCAAAAACATAGACCTCAGACTCGGGATACAGGTATCGGGCAAGCTGCAGCACAATGTGTGCCGACGCGCCGAAACCGGTCAGGCCAAGACGCTTGCCGTCGATCAGGCCGCAGAGTCGAAGCGCCCGGTAGCCAATTGCACCGGCGCATAGCAATGGTGCGGCCTGCACATCGCTGATCTGATCCGGAATTGGGAATGAATACTTCTCGCTGACTGTCATGAATTCGGCGTAGCCGCCGTTGGCGTCCCTGCCGGTGGCGCGAAATGCATCGCACAGGTTTTCGTTTTCGCTACCATCCGAAGAATAAATCCAGCCAACGCCGACGCGGTCGCCCGGACTGAATCGGGTAACCGATGCGCCGATGCTTTCTACCCTCCCGACGACCTCGTGCCCGGGAATTACCGGCAATTTCGGTGGAGCCGCGCGGCCCTCAATCTCGTCCAGTTCGGTATGACAGACGCCACATGTCGAGACGGCGATACGGATTTGATCAACATCGGGCACGGGCCTGGGCGTATCGACCTGGCGCAGCGGTTCGTCGCAGGTATCGACTGATACGATTCGATCAAGCTGCATTGCCATCATTGCATTACGTCACGTCCGGTGATTTAGACCAAGCCACTAACTGTACGGATAGTGCTCACCCGTCGCTTTCTGTCCTATCGTGGTTCCTACCTACGTCCTCTTGAAAAGCTCGAAAATCCTGAAATGTCCCCTTTGTAGGTTTCCACATGGCCCGAAGTGGCGCCGGGGACAATTCAGAAAACACCGGTAAGTTAGTGATAGTCAGACCACTATTCTTTCTCCTGAGGCACACTTAGAACGTCAGGATCGCACCTATCATTAACGATCGCTCGGCGCCGGGAAGTCGCTCGCCGATATCGATTTCAGACCCCATCGCGCGATTTACTCCGGCCAGGTGATCGGCGTAGTGTCGATCAAAGAGGTTGTCGACGCGGGCTTCCAATCGTAGCGCGTCGCTCGCCTGCCAGGCGATCTGCGTACCGACAATGGCGTAACCGGGAGTCTCCGATTCGTCATTGGTCAATGAGACCTTGTCCTGCCTTGCATAAGCGGAGATTTTCGCTCCGACTTCCCATGCAGCACGGCGATAGGTGATGCCGACGTTCGCGTTGGCGGGTGCCAGTCGATAGAGATCATCCGAGATGTCTCTGCGTTCGCCGCGCACATAGCTGACGGTTCCATCCAGAACCAGTTGCTCGGTCAGCGCATAGTCCCAGCCAATGTCCGCTCCCCATAGTCTTGCATCGGTATTGGCGAATTGCAGTGCCGGCTTGCCGGACATCATCACGGACATCATATTGGCGGCTGCGTTGAGTGATGGCACACCCTGAATGTAGCCGTCGACAGATTTCAAGAACACCTGGGGAGACAAACTCAGACGCTGGCCGCTAAAAGCGAAGCCGAGGCTGAACTCATTGGCGTATTCGCTTTGCAGATTTACATCGCCAACATAGGTTTGGCCGTCGGCCAGACCGCCAGCCGCCTGTAGCGGCAGCCACAGGTAGAGTTCCTGGTATGAAGGCGCACGCGATTTTCTTGCGACGCCCAACTGCCATTCAACGGTATCGCGGCTCTGATAGCGGTATTTGGCAACGACGTCGTAGTCGTCAATCGTCCGGCTTCGATCGGCATCGTTAAAGGCGGTCTGCAGCATCGACGCGGCAGGCATAGGTATCCCGGCAGAAGACACATTGCCGGCATCAACGCGAGTGCGCCTGGATCGCACACCAAGTTCCAGGCCGGATGATTCGCCGTCAATTGTCCATTCGGCGAAGGCGCTAATTACATCGCGACGAACATCGGAAAAGTTCTGAATCTCGAATACCGCATTGTTCGGATTGGAGATTGTTGAATTGTGTTTCGCGAAGATGCCGTCAACACCCACCCGTACTATCGACTTTTCATTCTCGAACTTGCCGGCCAGCATAAAAGAGCGGCCTTTGCCTGTTGCCGAATTGAGACGTTGCATCGCTGCCGGGGGCGCCTCGCGCAACGTGAAGTTGTCCATCTCGTGCTCGACATTATTCAGGGAACCACGACCCTCGATGCTGACACGCGGCGAGATACGATGCAGGAAGTGACCACCAAAAAGGTCGGTATCAATCCTGCGAATATCCATTGCCAGCGCCGGTGTACCTGAGTCCGCCGTATCCAGTCGACCGGCAAACAGGACCAGGTGGCTCTCGCCATTGGTCAGTGCATAGCTCAGGTCGTAACGATCCCGGTTCAGCTGCGACGGTCGAATCGTTCCCGACGGTGTTGTGAAGTCATTTCCGTTATCCAGCTCAGCGAGCAGCGAGAAGCGGTGCGTCGAATCCGATACTGTAATTCGGCCCGCCGACGTCGTAACGTCGCCATTACTGGAATAACGGCTTCCGGCGAAGCCCGATATCCCAAAGTCCTGGTCACCGAACTGGCCGCGATTCAGCGTGGCTGTCACGTGACCGCCGATCGACTCCGGTGCCGAAGAGACGCTGGCAATGCCGCGATCGACGACGATTAATTCTGTGATCATGGGAGAGACGTAGGACAATGGGGCATCCATGGCATTGGGACCTCCCGATACAACGGTATGGTGGTCAATAGTGATTGCCACACGATCGCCATACATACCGCGGTACTGGGCGATTCCGGTAAGGGCTCCATTCTGGTTGACATTCGCGCCGGGAATGTCTTTTAACAGCATCGCGGCGTCTATAGCGAATTGTCGGCCAACGCTGAGGTCGGCATGGTCCTGACTATCTGCAACGACGATTTCATCCAGTGGTTCAATGTCGTCGCGAATAGAGTCGGCGGCGTTCGTCGCGCCTGCATAGATTGCGAACAGCATCACTGCTGCTCTGGCTTGAGATTTCATGTTTGTGCTCCTGAGTAACAGATATAGGACAGGCTATTGCCCTGTCACAATGGCTGATCCTGGTACTCAGGTTGGCGGTGCACGTGAATGATAAGCCCGTAAGGTGACGAGATCAGGGGTTCGTCCGGCGGCCGGAAATACCGCCACCGAGGGCAGGGCATCGCCAAAGTCGATGGCATATGTATCCTGGTCGATTGCGGAAACCAGAAGGTGTCCAAAGTCGCAGAGGTCTGCCGATGTATCGCTTGTCTCGGCATTTACCGGATGGTGGTGGTGTTGGTGCGAGCTACTGCTGTTAAGTGTGAAGCCAACCGGTAGCTGGTCCGGGCAGAGCTCAAACAGTAAGCCGCTGCCGAGGGTCGACGGCATGTAGCCTACTGGCGTAATTGCGCGCAAGGCCAAGCCTGCCAGTAGCAGCAGGATTGCCAGGCGCTGAGGGTTCTTTCGCGGCATCACACCAGACAGTCTACCGAATCTTGATCGCCAAACGAATTGGGGGCAAACCGAACCGGGGTAGGGTATTACCTTAGTAGACGGATTCTGCCAGAAATGCCTTCATGCTGAGTCTCGCAGAGTTTTGTTCATTCCAGGGCTCGTAGATTTGGGCGCGGTTGCCGGTGGTCTGGATTCTGATTTCGCGTGACGCTGAAATTAGTCGAAGGTGATCAACCGTGACCTCATAGTAGGCATCAGCGGCGGAGGACACAGGCCGAACGTAGACCGACTCGCTCGCCCCGATTGATGCCGGGGTCCAACCGGCAATGTCAAGCGGCAAAGGCTCGCCATCCGCGTAAATCACGATCGATTCGAAGCCGTCGCGTGTGTTGCCGGAAATCGGGTCCTGAAGCGTGTTCCAGATTCCCAGCCACAGGTAGTACCGGAATTCGCCCATACGATTGACCTCAATCGGTCCCATATGGATCACGTTCCTGGCGTGTGCAGCGACCCACGAATTATCGACGAAAAAGACCATCGGTGTTTGGCTGTAGGTAACAGTGACTCCGGTTCCGGAGTCGAGCTTGTCGACAATACTCGACTGTTGCCCGGCACACGCAGACAGGGCAATAACCACGACTGCGATAATCGTGTGTTTCACGTTAGAAAAATACCTGGTAACCGACGTTAATATAATAAGACTCCCTGTCCTGATTCGACAAGGCGGATTCGTTTTGTGAATACAACTTCCCGGCTTCCAGATCCAGGCGGAATTTCTGGTTTCGTCGATACTGGATTCTCAGGCCCGGAGTATAGAGCCATTCGACTGTTCCGCCGGCCAGTCGTTCTCGGCGGTCCACGCGCAGCCTCGGGTTGACGCGCCAGCGCCTGCCGAATGGGTAACGACTACCGATCGTTATTGACGAAACCTGCGATGAGTCGGAATCAGAGAATCGAACACCAATGATGGTCACGTCGCCTTCTTTAAACAGGCTGCTAGCCACCATGTTCGTGGAATAGTAGCGATAGCTGGATTGCGGTGTGGCGAAAACTCCGCCCGACGCCGGAGTCGCCTCGATGGAAGTCTCGTTCATGTCGGCATTGAACTGAAGTCTCGGCGACAATGAATACGAGAGACCCACGGTGTAAGTATTCGATTGCGGGCTACGATCGAGGGCAAACTGCCGAATCTCGTCTACAGAGTAAAGCTCGGTAAGTTCAGCGAACTCGAAAACCGGCTGGCCGATGAGTGCGTTGCCAGTGGTCAGAAAAGGACTATGTCGCTGGTCGACTGAAGCATGCAGGGTCATGCGTGACGCGAAACGCCAACTGCCCTGCAGAAATGCGCTGCTCAGCTGATTGTAGGACGTGTCGTAGTCGACGAGACCCCAAATACTCTGGTTTTCGCCAAAATAGCGGAATTCGGCGCCAACCGCCTGCCGATCGTCGATGCCCTCAATTTCCTGCTGTATGAAAAAGGCACCGACTTCCAGACCGTCCAGTACCGGTCCGAAATTGACGCTGGCGCCGTAGAAGGAGCGTGCCGAATCAACACCGTCGGATCCCGAATACGCCGGTTTCCCGATTACCGCATTCAGCAACCATTGTTCATTGATTTCGTAGCCAAGATTCAGGCCATCGAATCGCCCCAATATGCCGCCAGTATTTCGAGTCTGGCGTCCGAGGCGACCGCGAAGGCCGGTGGTGGCATCCGCGAGGTCGACGTAAGCGTATGAGACGCGGGTTGAATCACGGGAGGCCAGTGGTTCGTCAAGCATATCCTTGCGGTAGCCAAGCGAGACGCGACTGCCAAAGTCGAATCGTTCGCCCCTTCGACGCGCATCAAAATTGATGTCCGAATACAGGGCCGATTGACTGACAATATCGTCATTGTCGTTTGGCTGATTGACGTCACGTCGATAATACTGGGAAAAGAACGTCTGAATGCGCCAGTCGCTTTGCCGGGCGCGATTGCGTTTTGCGCCATCATCTGCACCCGCGACTGATGTATTGGCAGGCCGACTGCTTGCCAGCAGTGCCGCCAGTCGTTGCCGGACTCGCGCGGCTCCGTCACTGTCGGGATACAGTGAAAGGTAGCGCTGGTATTCGGCTTTGGCGTGCGCCAACTGGCCCTTTTTCTCACGCGCCAGCGCGAGAAACTCCTGCGCGTCCGGGTGGCGCGGCGTCGCATCCAGTTGCAGAATCTTTGTGTAAATCTGGATTGCTTTGGATGTGTCGCCCGCGATCATCGCGCGGCGAGCATCCTCCATGAGTTCATCAACCTCATTATTACTCGACGGTGATAGGAGCGATTCGTCATCCACACTCGGCTCAGCCCGGAGTACGGCCATCTCTATCGCTTCAGTACCGGGTTCTTCGATATCGATCCATGCGCCCGGGGCAACCTCTTTGTATCGTGGCAACGCCGCGGCGGCAGCTTCTGAGCTTTCAAAGCCGCGAATTCGAAGGCGATACCAGGTCTTGCCATCGATGTCGACTTCGTAATAGTAGAGCGTCTGGTCTTCGTCGAGGCCAATCGACGGCGCATCGGCTATCGTGGGAATACGCTGAAATGACGCCAGGTTGATAACGTACTCGAGGTTCGTTCCTGGTTCAGGATCAACGCGACGATGCAAAACATTCGGTACCGGTTGCAACGTTGTTTGGCTATCGATCGACGATCGAACCCCGATTTCCAACCCAAAATCAAGAGTATTTCTTTCAATGTGGAATTCAACCGGCTGACTAAACGTTAAAGTGAGTACAGATTCACCCGAGGAGTCGCCGTCGTATTCGAGATCAACAAGATGTGCTTTTTCGGCATTGAAAGGGCGCAGGCGAATAGGTGCATCCGCAATTTGCGGCGAGAAGCCGGAGCAAATGGATGTCGGATCCAGGTAAATTCGCAGAAGGTCACCGCGGCCGGACGGTTCATGTCGCAGGTATTGCGTCTTACAGGCAAACCGAATCTCGATGCGGCTATTTGATTCGTCGCCGGACACTCTTGCGCTTTGGACAAATCCGGGGCCTGCGTGAGCGGGCTGTGCGGCAATCACCAGCACCGCACAAACGAAACGCCAGGCATTGACTCGCGTCCTTCGGTTCAAAAGTCGCCGCCGGAAATTCGATGCTCAGGACCATTCCGTCGCTTCTGAATCGTCGTGAATGTTGAGTCGGTGTAGACATGACAGGCGCCCGAGCAATCGCGCAGCTCGCTTGCAGTGTAGCGAATGTCCGGATTTTCCGATTTTTTGTGCGGCCCGGACTTGTAGTCGTTGGCGTGGCAACCTGCGCAGTCCGGCTGAAATGCAGGGAACTGCCAATTGACCACTTCGGTGTTGCTCTGATGGCAGTCCGTGCAGTCGAGGTTACCGCGATGATCCAGTGGTTCGTAAGGCAGTCCGGTGTGACTGTAGTCTGCGGGTGTCCACGCATTCGGGATATGACACAACCCGCAATCCTGTGCCGTGTTGAAGTGGCCGGGATTCATACCGGTGGCCGTGGTGCCATTGTGGCAAGACGCACAGGATCCAATGACCTGGTTGTGATCGACAGTAATTACCGGCGACCAGACGGTTGAACTGTGGCAGTCCTCGCAAACATTCGTTGTTTGCGGATGTAGGGGGCCTTTGCCAGTTGCATCTGTGCCGTTGTGACAGCTAACACAGTTGTCAACGATGTTGGCGTGGTCAAAATTAGCCGGCGTCCAGGCGACTGTTGTGTGGCAGTCGTCGCAATTATTGCCACTCGCGATATGTGTGGGATGTTTGCCGGTGGCCGTGACGCCATCGTGGCAGGAACCACAAGATCCGATGACCTGGGTGTGATCCACGGTGAATGTCGGAACCCAGGTATTCGGTGTATGGCAATCCTCGCAAACATTGGTGGTTTGAACGTGCGATGCATCTTTACCGGTCGCATCGGTACCATTGTGGCAACTAAAACAGTTACCCGTAATGTTTACGTGGTCAAAGTTTGCCGGTAGCCAACCAACCGTGGAATGACAGTCTTCGCAGTTGTTGCCACTACTTATATGATCCGGCGTTTTTCCGGTTGCCGTCACACCATCGTGGCAGGTACCGCAGGTCCCAATCACCTGTGTGTGGTCGACGGCGAAAGTCGGCACCCAAATGTTTGGAGTATGACAGTCCTCGCAAACATCGGTCGATTGTATATGGTTGGGAGTTTTGCCCGTCGCTTCAACGCCGTTGTGACAGCTTGAACAATTACCAGTGATTCCGACATGGTCGAAATTGGCGGGCAGCCAGCCGCTAGTCGAGTGGCAATCGTCGCAGTTGTTGTTGCTCGTGATGTGCGTTGGGTGTTTGCCGGTCGCGGCAACGCCGTTGTGGCAGGATCCACAGGCGCCAAGCACCTGCGTGTGGTCCACGGTATCCGCCGGTACGAATGCACTTGTGTTATGGCAGTCTTCGCAAACATTCGTCGTCTGAATATGCGCTACTGATTTTCCTACCGAATCGAATCCATTGTGGCAACTGGAGCAATTGTTGACGATTCCGGTATGGTCAAAGTTTGCGGGGCGCCAGGCGATTGTTGTGTGACAATCATCGCAGGTATTGCCGCTGGTCACGTGTGTTGGGTGTTTTCCGGTTGCGATGACACCGTCATGGCAGCTGTTGCAGGTGCCGATAACCTGCGTGTGGTCCACAGTAAAGACCGGCGCGAAAACATTGGTCGTATGGCAGTCTTCACATACGTTGCTTGACTGGATGTGAGTTGGGTTCTTGCCAGTGGCGTCGACGCCATTGTGGCAATCGACACAATTGCCAGTAATGTTTACGTGATCGAAATTCGCGGGTAGCCAGGCAACGGTCGAGTGGCAATCGTCACAGGTATCCCCGCTTGCTATGTGGTTTGCACTCTTGCCAGTCGCCGTCACGCCGTCGTGGCACGATCCGCAGGAGCCCAGAACCTGCGTATGATCAACGGTGTCCGCAGGCATCCAGATATTGGAATTATGGCAATCCTCGCAGACGTTGCTGGTTTGAATATGGGTTGGTGTCTTGCCGGTTGCGTCAGTGCCATTGTGGCAGGTGACGCAATTGGCAGTAATATTCGCATGGTTGAAGTTGGCAGGCAGCCAACCGACCGTTGAGTGGCAATCGTCGCAGTTATTGCCACTTGCAATGTGTGTGGCATTTTTCCCCGTCGCCACTACGCCGTCGTGACACGAACCGCAGCTGCCGAGAACCTGAGTGTGGTCGACAGTGAATGGTGGTACCCAGAGATTGGGTGTGTGGCAGTCCTCACAGACTTCGGTGCTGTTGATGTGCGCAGCGTTTTTGCCGGTTGCTTCAGTGCCATTGTGGCAGTCGACGCAATTGCCCGTGATATTCAGGTGATCAAAATTCGCGGGCAGCCAGGCGACAGTTGAATGACAGTCGTCGCACTGGTCGCCGCTGGTAATATGTGTTGTGTGTTTCCCTGTCGCTGTAGTGCCGTCGTGGCAGGACCCGCAACTGCCCAGAACCTGCATGTGGTCGACCACGATAGCAGGCTCAAAAGTGATGGTATTGTGGCAGTCCTCGCAAATATTTGATGTGGCAATGTGCACAGGGCTTTTGCCGATGGCAGAGGCGCCGTCATGGCAGGACACGCAGTTACCTATGATTTCCGCATGGTCGAATACGGCCGGTAACCAGGCATTGACGTTATGGCAGTCGTCGCACTGGTCGCCGGAACTGATGTGCGTCGGAGTTTTTCCGGTCGCTTGAACGCCGTTGTGACAACTATTGCAACTACCTGTCAGTGACGAGTGATCCATGAACGAAACAACGGACCAGCTTGCTGTAATGTGACAGTCGGAGCACTCTCCGTTTGTCGCAACATGGCTGGGCGGCTTGAATGACGCACGTACAAGGCTGCTCTCAGAGTGGCAACTGGAGCAGGCGGAATTGGTTGGTCCAAATGTGCCGCCGACGTGACAGCTTTCACAAGTGACGTTGATGTGGGCACCGTCCAGCTCAAATCCTGTGCTGAAGTGGTCGAAAGTCGTTTGCGCCGTCGCTTCAACCGAGGCGAGCAGGGTTATCGCGGTAAACAGCGCGGAAACGGAAAACAGCCTGGAGACGAAGTGTTTGGCAGAGTTCATTGCAGGGTCCTCACTTCTTTGAAGGAGTCTGTCGTGTGACAGCGGCCACAATTAACGCCGAATTCGTTGTCGTGAATATCGTCGGCACGGTGGCAGCTGCCGCAGCTGCCATCAATAAGTTTCATTTTCTCGATTGCGCTGCGGTGGCAGTCATTGCAAGCGACCTCTACGTGCGCGCCTTGCAGAGGAAATTCGGTCTGCACGTTATGGTCGAAGTCCCACAGATCCCATGCAACAGGATTGTGGCAGGCGTCACAACGACCGGTGAAACTGCCGCGGTGCGGGTCATCCACGTGGTGGCAGCCAGCACACTCCGATTCCACCTCTTTGTAAGCCTGCGTCGCGTGACAGTCTTCACACTCGTTGTCGTTGTGTGAACCAAGCAGCGGGAACGACGTCAGATCGTGATCAAAAAAGACCGGATCCTGCCAGTTGACTTCGGTATGGCAGAACTCACACAGGGTGCCAAGTGATCCGTCGTGCGGATCATCGTCCAGGTGGCATGATTCACAGGTCGTGTTGAGTTCGACCTCGTAAATCGGTTCCACATGGCAATCGTTGCACGCGACTTCCATATGCCCGCCAAGCAATCGGTAGTCGGTATCGATATCATGATTGAACGTAGTGTCCGGCCACGCGGTATTGCTGTGGCAGGTATCGCACTGTTCGCCATTGTGACCATTGTGCTCGTCATCTTCCAGGTGACAGGACACACAGGCGGTATCCATTTCGTCTTCAAACGGCTTGTCGGAGTGACAATCGTTGCACGTTAATTCACCATGTCGTCCCAGCAGTTCGAAGTCAGTGTCACGAGCGTGATCGAAGCTGGAATCATGCCAGTCAGACGGGTTGTGGCAGTTGCCACATGCGTTGCCGCTGCGCCCGTCGTGAGCGTCGTCTTCGGCATGGCAGTCGTAGCAGGTTGATGCCGGTTTTGGAAAGGTTCGATCCTCGTGGCAATCCAGACATGCAGCCTCTGAATGTTTCCCAAGAAGAGGGTAGTCTGTTGTGTCATGATCGAACTTTGCATCCAGCCATTCTGTTGGTTGATGGCAATTTGTGCACTCGAACCCCATCTTTTCCTGGTGAGGTTCGTCGTCCTGATGACAGTCGACACAGGCGGACGGCGCATCACGGTGCTTGACGTCAGGTTCATGACAGTCCGCGCATTCCGCTTCCTTGTGTGACCCCAGCAACTCAAAGTCCGTAAAGCGGTGGTCAAATGTTTCTTCGTCCAGAATGACAACGATGGCGTCCCGGCCTTCATGCTCCGTGTGACAGGATGAGCACTGGTCCGACTGCACCTCGGCACGCTTGCCGTGGAATCCGTTTTCGCCACTGACATCTGAAGCGATGTCCTCATGGCAATCCAGACAAAGTGCCTTTTGTCCTTTCTTGTCAAACATCTTGTGGCACGACGAGCATTCCGGCTCAAGATCTGCATGTGCAGTTATCACCCGGCCGGGCATTACCAGCGTCTCAATTTCCTGAGCGCGTGTACTTTGTAATGTCATCAATGCCAGCATTGCTGCAAACCCGAATAAAATAGACTGCCGTTGACTCATCGCTTGCAGTCAGCCACCTAGTACATGTGTACGGCGAGCACATGAAACAGGGCGGCCACGATTAGCAACAGGAAAAGAGGCATATGAAAAACGTGCCATAGCGAAAACAGACGCTCATAGAATGCTAGTTGCGCAACCTGCCGCATCAACTTAACTTGCCTGGCAGCATATGCGTTCGCGGACTTGCGAAGGCTCCTGGTGTTTTGCCGTACAATACCGTTCACGGAAGACTTTTCGCGTATCTCCCTGTTGATACCCAGGTAAAGTCGAAATCGCACGACGTAGTACTTGAGCACCCAGGACAGACTGTGTCGCATGCTTATCGCTTTAGTGAATTCATCGCCGATGAGTTTTTCTGACACGGCATGCAAGTCGGCGATGAATTTCGGAAGAATTGCAGCCAGACCTCGGCTATTGCCAAGCGCGTCGGCAATTTCAGTACGAAGTTCTTCAATACTGGCGCGTTTGCCATAAAGGCCTCGATGGATTCGCGTGTAAAAGTAACGTCCAACTAGTCCGCTGACGGTTACTGCAAGCATGCTGTAAAGGGCGACTTTGCTATTCAGCGCATGAACGCTGAAGTTGCAGTGATAGAGAATCAGCGCCGGACCAACCAGGCCGATAATCATGTGAATACGGAACCAATGCTTAACCAGCCCGAAGCGACGCAGTAATGTCGACTTCTTGCCGGATGGATATACGATCAACAAGAGCATCAGGGAGCCGCCAATAATCCCAAGCCAGTAGCCCAGGCCTTCCTCCGGATTAATATAGTGCTGGTCTTTTAGCAGCCAACCCAGCGCAACGAGGAAAGCGAGAATCCAGTAACCGTAAGCGCCCGTTCGCGATCGGCGAACCGTCTTGTTGTCGCTCGTTCTGGTAGCTTGTGAACTCGCTACTTCATTTACCGTGGTTTCTGTCATAGGATTTGACTTGTCTTATTCGATTATCAGTTCGATGCGCAGGTTTTCGGCGACACTTATTGAGTCCGAGTGTGCTTCAAGATTGCGCAACGCGACGGTTGCGTCTCCGCTACGAGAAACTCGTGCAGTTACGACGACTTCGGAAAAATCAGAAAGTTTGATATCTGGCGTCATAGACAAGTTGTCGTCCAGTACGAAGTCAATCGGTAGTTCAGAGGCGGCGCGCCGCAAAACCGCGACCGGCATCGGCGGGCCGCCGACAGCCTTGGCAAATATGAATACGGTATCGGTTGGCTCTACAATGGCCGCCGCGGCAGCGGACAATCGGACACTGCCGGCAACCTGAGATGACGTAGCAGCTCTCCGGTCCGTCGACGCAGTCACATTGTTTGCCAACGCCGCCAATTCCTCATCGAATTGGCCCATAGCGGCCGCTTTTTCATAAGCATCGATCGCTTGCGGAATCTGGTTAAGGTGTTTGTAAGAACGGGCAAGTAACAACCAACTGCCGGCATCCTCAGGAGTTTCTTGCAGACGTTGCGCGAGGCCGTCGACCATGCTGGCAACGGAGCCCACTTTTTTATCCGTCGCAGTGGAGCGCATTGCTGTTGTGGACGATGCGCGACTACCCGCTTCGTGAGACGTCGTCGAAGGTGATCCCAGGTAAAGATATAAGCTTGCGGCAAGAACAGGGACAAGCACGGCCAACGCGATCAGTGTGTTCTTTCGATTTGCCATGAGCAGGGGTCGTGTCACAATGCCGACAGCGACGACCGCCATGACAGTTGTTGCGATCCAGAATATTGCGGTAATTTCCATGTTTCTCTCGTCGTTTTCTGCGTAATTGCGTGTGCACGACTCATCATTAGTCAACACGATTTTGGAATACAAAAGGTTCCAAAATTCTCAGAAAAGTAGTCTGCTGCTCTAGATCCGGAAGAGTCTTGCCATACGCGCGCCCACGCGACTGTCGCCAATAGTTTGAATGTTTCCGATTTTCAGTCCAAGTGTCTCCAGTTGCAGACATGGGTGTTGCCGTGCTGAATTGCGAAAAAGTTCTACAGTAAAACCCGTAGTCTCAGGTGGGGGTTTCACTGTAGAAATCGCTTCAAGGTTGCCTTTCGGTTTGGATTCAGCCGGCGCATTGCTCGTTGACTTATGTGAAAACTACTTGGAATTCATTACTCTCGGATGCCAAGCAAGGAGTTAGTGTTAACTGGCTATTCTGAATCCGAGTAATACGCTTTCGATGTGCCTCGTTCAGTACGAATTGTGAGAGAAGTCACACTAGTCAACCAAATTGAGGCTAGTCTTTGCAGCAAATGCGCAAACTAAACAAATTCGCCGAGGGGTCATGCTGAGTCAAATTCTCCTGTATGCGGTGCCAATCCTCTTGATTTTGGGTTGGTATGTGCGGCGTCACTCGTCAAGAGAGTCGACCAGTCTGCAGGCGCTCAAGGGGGCAACAGAGGAGGGATTAACAGAACCTCCAACGCTGCATCCGGTTATTGATCACACGATTTGCATCGGTTGTACGAATTGCGTTGCCGCATGTCCGGAACAGGGCTCGCATCAGGTTCTCGGCATGATAAAAAAGAAAGCGCATCTCGTCGGCCCGACAAACTGTATAGGGCACGGTGCGTGCAAGGCGGTCTGCCCGGTGAACGCCATCACGCTGGTATTTGGCACGTCAAAACGTGGCGTCGACATACCGCTCGTCAATCCAGATTTTCAAACAAACGTGCCCGGCGTATTCATCGCCGGCGAGTTGGGAGGAATGGGGTTGATACGTAATGCCGTCGAGCAAGGCAGGCAGGCAATGACCTCAATTGCTACTCTGTTGAAAACGCCACATAAAAATGAAATTGATGTACTGATTGTTGGCGCAGGTCCAGCTGGATTCTCTGCGACGCTTGCCGCCACTGAAGCAAGGCTTCGGCATGTTACGGTCGAGCAGGAGGAGCTTGGCGGCACGGTCGCGCATTTCCCGAGAAGAAAGCTCGTGATGACGCAACCCGCGGATCTGCCGATTGTTGGCAAAATGCGCTTCAAAGAAGTACAGAAAGAGACCTTGATTGATTTTTGGCGGGATATCGAGAAAAAGACCGGCATACAGATTTCGTATAGCGAGCGCGTTGAGTCGATTACGGCAGCGCCAATGGGTGGTTTTGACGTCAAGACGAACAGGAGAATCCTGAATACGCGCGCAGTGCTGCTAAGCATCGGCAGACGTGGTACGCCGCGAAAGCTTGGCGTGCCCGGCGAAGAAATGGACAAAGTGGTTTACCGGGTAATCGATGCGCAGCAATACCGTAATCAGCACGTATTGGTCGTCGGTGGAGGCGATAGTGCGTTGGAAGCGGCAACCAGCATCGCCGCCGAAGAAGGCACGTCGGTAACGCTGTCATATCGATCCGATGCATTTTCACGGGCGAAGCCGAAGAATCGATCGTTGGTCGAGTCAATGCAGGCAGACGGACGCCTGCGAGTGCTATTCAAGTCAAACGTCAAGGAAATTCAGAATGATGTTGTCACGATTGCAATCGACGATGCTGAAGAAACGATCAAGAACGATGCGGTTGTCGTCTCGGCAGGTGGTATTCTGCCGAGCGCGTTCTTAAAAACGGTCGGGATTCATGTAGAAACCAAATGGGGGAGTGAATAAACCTCCGCGTAAGCCGGGTGCGCTTAGCCGACGAGTTCACGTATTGAATCAAGCAACTCCGACTTTTCGAACGGTTTCGTAATTACCCAGTCAGCGCCGGCCTTTGTCGCAGCCTGCAGGTAGGCGGTCGTGGTAATGGCTTTTGGCTGATACGCTTTCGTACCGAAATTTCCGCCGCCCGATATCGCGATAATCTTCATATTCGGATTCGATTCTCGAGCATGTTGAATAGCTTGCACGCCGTCCATGCCTGGCATAATAATGTCGGACACGAGGACATCGACCGCGCTTTCCTTGAGCAGTGCCAGCCCGACTTCGGCGATTCATCAAATCCGACACGCAATTTAAGTGCGGTGGTAACCTCAAGAGTGGTTTCCGGTTTCCTGGGCAAGGGCGGCCGTCCGGAACAGAAATCAGGATCAAAAATCACTCCGCGCGAGACCGAGGTCCTGACACTGATAGCGTCTGCTTATTCGACCAAGGAGATTGCAAGAAAGCTGGATCTCAGCGTCAAGACTGTCGAAAAGCATCGCTCGAATCTAATGCGTAAACTCGGCTTGAAGAGTACGGCGGCCGTGACCTTGTATGCGGTCAGAAACAATTACCTGTCGGTGGATATCGACCTGACAACTGAATAGTGACCAGTGTCGTTAGATAACGTCGCGATCCCTATGCTGCATTGCGACGTTAGTCCTGCTCCCGAATTGAAACGTCTATCGCAGCTCAGATTATCGCGCAAGCGGAACAGCAGTCGTCGGATAGACCGCGCGCAAGAGATTGAAGATAAAGGGAAAAGTGGTCGGGGTGAGAGGATTTGAACCTCCGGCCCCTGCCTCCCGAAGGCAGTACTCTACCAGGCTGAGCTACACCCCGAACGCGCGCAATGATACACAGTCAGGCTCTGCAGAGAAAGCCTAATTGCGAGGCGCGAACAGGCAGGTCTGCAGTTCTTTTTCCGGTATTTCGTCGAGCCACTTGGGTTTTCTGAAGTTACGCTTGATGCCGCGCGCCAGTTTGCCTATTTGCAGTCCGTCGACAATTCGATGATCGAAAGTGCCGGTCAGCGGCAACATCGTGCGTATGACGATTTCGCCATTACGCACAACCGGTTTGTCCTCGATCTTTCCCAGCACGATAACGGCGGGGACTTTTGCCGCCGGCATCAGTGAAGTCATCCCCGTATTCAGCCCGAAGCTGCCGATATCGGAGACAACAAATGAGCCGAAACTGTCTGCCGAGAGGCCGAGTGAGCGAATTCGCAAACCCATGTCCACGGTAATCCATTTCAGGAAGCGAAACGCCGGGCGCCGCAATGGCCAGGGGATGCTGTTCAGCAAATACTTGTTCCTGACGGTTTTCGATTCTTTGCCCGCTCGATTGTCCCCGGCACCAGCGCGAATCTCGGCTGCAATCGAAGTCACCGACTTCGCATGTGCGTCCTTGATCAACACCGCGGCGACGCCTTCGCCAGCGCCGACTGCGACCGGCACGGTGACGTCAATACGCTCACGTCCAACCACGCCGCCTCGGCGAATAAAACAATTCATTTCCGGTACATCGAACGCGACGGCACGCGCAAGTACTGCTGTTGCCAGGTGCGTCATTGTGATCTTGACACCTTCGCGGCGTTTATTATCCAGGAAGCGTTTGGCGTCCGTGACATCGATATCGAGCGTCCCGTAGACGCGAGAGTCAGTTGGCGTGGTGTAGATGGCGGCAGCGGTGACGCGCCACGGTGTATTGAACTGATCCATCTCAGGAGCGGCGCTGAACCGAGAGCTCGGCAATTTGTATCAGTGCCTGTCGATACTCCGACGGTGGCAACGCCCCGATGGCAGCAACCGCAAGATCCGCCGCTTCGCGAGCCTTGTTCGCCGTGTACTGCAGTGCGCCGGTGGTGTGAATAATCGACGTAATCCGGTCCAACTGGTCGAGGCCGCCTTCGATGATCGCATTCTGAATAATTGTCCGCTCGTCGGCCGAACAATTTTGCATCGCATAGATCAGGGGCAGGGTGGCTTTGCCTTCGGCGAGATCATCGCCAATGTTCTTGCCCAGTTCCTGGGGCGATGCGTCATAGTCCAGCGCATCGTCAACCAGCTGAAACGCGGTGCCGAGGTGGCGGCCGTAGTCCGCCATTGAGGACTCGATGGCCGCATCCTGGCCACTGAGCACCGCGGCGATTTGTGATCCGGCCTCAAACAGCCTTGCTGTCTTTCGATAAATGACCTGGCGATAGTCGTCTTCGGTCGTTTCCGGGTCATGCACGTTCATCAATTGCATGACCTCACCGGCGGCGATTGTATTGGTGGCGTCCGCCAGGATCCGCATGATGTGCATGTCGCCAATGTCCACCATCATCTGGAATGCCCGGGAATACAGGAAATCGCCAACCAGGACACTCGCCTGGTTGCCGAACACCGTATTGGCGGAATCCTTGCCGCGTCGACGCGATGATGAATCGACGACATCGTCGTGCAACAGGGTTGCGGTGTGGATGAATTCGATTATGGCGGCCGCGCGGACGTGCTGGTCGCCCTGGTAGCCCAGTGCCCGAGCGGCCAGCAGCACAACCAGCGGTCTGAGTCGCTTGCCGCCGCTCATGACAATGTATTGCGATACCTGCGAAACGAGCGCGACATCGCTTTCAAGGCTGGTGGCAATGAGATCGTCGACGGCTCGCCGGTCGTCAGCAGCGA
Organism: uncultured bacterium; assembly: GCA_963976365.1. Lineage (GTDB taxonomy): Bacteria > Pseudomonadota > Gammaproteobacteria > Steroidobacterales > Woeseiaceae > UBA1847. The sequence goes on from CAXBKH010000004.1 coordinate 166,452, forward strand.
GTTCGGCGATGTCATCGAAATTAATCGGAGCGGATGATTTTTCGGCGGCGTGCATGAGATGCGTGATAATGCCTGAACGGCGCGTAATTGGCGACATTCGGCGCCGGATTTCGGTCGGATTTTCGACGCCGCAAGTGTTTGAAATCAGGCTAAATTTTCGCACGCCCTGACGTTGACCCGGAGCGGCGGAATCTATAGAATTCCCGCTCTTTCGTGGCACCCGCCAGTGAATCGCCTGCGCGGCAATTCGACAGGGCCACAAAAAAGCCTGATTTCTCAGTGGGTTGCGTTTTAGCGGTCCACGCAATGGAGCAAACATAATGTATGCGGTTTTTCGCACCGGCGGCAAACAGTACCGCGCGGCAAAAGGTGATGTCCTGCGTCTCGAGAAAATCGAGGCGGATGAGGGCGCGACAATCAAGTTCGACGACGTGCTGCTGATCGGCGAAGGCGCCGATATCAAGGTAGGCAATCCTCTTCTGACCGGCAGTTCGGTCAGTGGCAAGGTGGTCCGCCAGGGCAAGAGCAAGAAAGTACCGGTGGTCAAGTTCAAACGACGCCAGAACTATCTCCGCCAGGGCACGCATCGCCAGTTCTTTACCGAGGTAGAGATCACCGCAATCAGTGGCAGCGGTGCCAAGAAAGCGGCTGACGAGGCTCCGGCCGAGAAACCGGCGGCGCCGAGAAAAGCGACGACCAAGAAAGCAGCGACTAAGAAAGCGGCGACTAAGAAAGCGGCGACAAAAAAGGCGGCTCCCAAAAAGGCCGCCGCAAAGAAGACGGCGTCTAAAAAGAAAGTTGCCAAGAAAAAGGCAACGGACTAAATACCAGGATTAACGAAACTCGGCGCTCGGCCGGGTGATGAAACTGACAGGTACAGTACAGTGGCACATAAAAAAGCAGGCGGTAGTACAAAGAACGGTCGCGATTCGGAAAGTAAACGCTTAGGCGTCAAGATTTTCGGCGGCCAGAAAATTATTGCCGGGAACATCATTGTTCGCCAGCGTGGCACGCGCTTCCATCCGGGAGTCAATGTCGGACTGGGACGCGACCACACATTATTCGCGAAAAAGGACGGCTTTGTTAAGTTCGAGCGCAAAGGCCCGAAGAAACGGCAGTTCGTCAGCGTCGTCGACGCGTCGTAGGACCGGGCCCTGCCCGCGATCGCGTGGCCCTCACAGCGCAGTACATGAAGAGCCCCGCCACCGCGGGGCTTTTTACTATGGATATCACAAGATAAAACCCCGATGAAATTCGTCGACGAAGCAACGATACGCGTACAGGCAGGCAACGGCGGGCACGGTTGCTTGAGCTTTCGGCGTGAAAAATACGTCGAGCGCGGTGGTCCGGATGGCGGTGACGGCGGTCACGGCGGCAGTGTCTACCTGGTTGCGGACGATTCACTGAATACGCTGGCGGACTTTCGGGTTGCCCGAAAATTCAAAGCGGAAAGCGGTGAGGGGGGTTCCGGGCGCAACAAGACCGGTCGCTCCGGCGACGATCTCGAAGTGCTGGTGCCCATCGGGACGACGGTTTGCGATGTCGACACGCGCGAAATCATCTGTGACCTGACAGAACCGGGCCAGCGACAGAAAGTCGCGGAAGGCGGCCGCGGCGGACTTGGCAACACGCGATTCAAGAGCAGCGTGAACCGTGCGCCGCGGAAAACCACCAATGGTACCGACGGAGAGGCCCGGCACCTTAGTCTCGAACTCAAAGTGCTCGCCGACGTCGGGCTCCTGGGCATGCCGAATGCCGGTAAATCGACCTTGATTTCGGCCATGTCACATGCCAGGCCGCGCATCGCCGATTATCCGTTTACCACGCTGCACCCCAATCTGGGCGTCGTTCGAGTCGGTCGCCTGCAGAGTTTTGTCATGGCGGATGTGCCCGGTCTTATCGAAGGAGCAGCAGAGGGAGCAGGGCTCGGAATTCAATTCCTGAAGCATCTGCAGCGCACCGGTTTGCTGTTACACGTTGTCGATATTGCGCCGATTGATCCGAACGCCGATCCGGCCCGGGAGGTCGCCGCTATCGCCGCCGAACTGCGAAAGTTCTCAGAAGAACTCGCTGCCAAGCCGCGATGGCTGGTAATCAACAAGATCGACCTGTTATCGGACGAGGATCGCAAAGTGGCAAGGGACATGCTGCTGCAGGAACTGGCCTGGACTGGGCCCGTCTTCGAAGTCAGCGCTGCAAGCGGTGAAGGAACACAGGCGCTGGGCCAGGCAATTATGCAGGAACTGGATAGCCTGAAAGCGCAGGACCTCCAGGATGACGATTACGACCCTGCTGCGGTATAGCCTGACCGCATAATCTCGACGACTTGAGCACGAAAAAAAGCCGGGTACGCGTCAAGCGTACCCGGCTTTTCGGAATCTGGCAGGAACCGATACTGCGCTAGGCAGAAAGCGCCTTGATCCGTGCGTTCAGGCGACTCTTATGGCGCGCAGCCTTGTTCTTGCTGACAATGCCTTTGTTGATCATGCTGTCAATGGTTGGCACCGCCAGCTTGTAGGCGGCCGTCGCTGCGGCGCTGTCGCCAGCTTCACAGGCATTCACCACATTCTTGATAAGGGTACGCATTCTGGAGCGCAAACCCATGTTGTGCTTACGGGTTTTCTCCGCCTGGCGGGCGCGCTTCTGAGCTGATTTGATATTTGCCACTGGTTTTTCCGTGTCCTGCTCTCAAAGAGCCGCGTATTATTCGTGCCCGGAGGTGGATTGTCAATGACTTGGGGTACGGAGTTTTCCCGCACCGCGATATTCTGTGTAAATCACTGATTTTATAACTATTTTGGGCTAAACTCGGCGCCGCTATGAAAGACAGAAAGGAAAGCACAGGTCGAGGTCTGGCGCTGAAAGCGTCGATCGTGAGCGGCATGACGCTGGTATCGAGAATTCTCGGCGTGGCACGCGACATCGTATTCGCGCGCTACTTTGGACCCGGCATCGTGCTGGATGCTTTCCTGGTCGCACAACGCATACCGAATATGCTGCGGCGCTTCTTTGCCGAGGGTGCGTTTTCGGCGGGATTTGTGCCGGTGATGGCCCGGTATCGCGAGAATCACAGCGAAGACGAAGCCCGGGAATACATCGATGCGATGGCGGGCACCTTCGGGATAGTCCTGTTCGTTGTGACGCTGGTCGGTGTCATTGCGTCTCCATTGCTGGTTATCGCCGTCGCGCCCGGCTTCATCGGGGATGGCGGCGATTTCGATCTCGCGGCGCTGATGCTGAGATTTACCTTTCCCTACCTGTTCTTTATTTCACTGACGGCTCTTGCCGGCGGCGTCCTGAACACCTACGGGCGATTTGGTATTCCGGCGTTCACGCCGGTTATCCTGAATGTCGTCCTGATCGCGGCGGCGGTCTGGTTATCACCGCTGCTGGAGGAACCGATCATGGCGCTGGCCTATGCGATCTTCATCGCAGGCCTGCTGCAATTGCTGTTTCAAATTCCGGCCCTGGCACGAATCCGGGTTTTTCCACGCCCGAAGTGGCGTCCGAAGAATGACGGCGTGAGGCGTGCATTCAGGCTGATGTTGCCAGCAATATTCGGTTCATCCGTTGCCCAGATCAACGTGCTGATCAGCGGCATCGTCGCGTCACTGCTGCCGATTGGCAGCATCAGCTACCTGTATTTTTCAGATCGACTGATGGAATTTCCGCTCGGCCTGTTCGGAATAGCGCTTGCCACGGTAACATTGCCGCATCTGTCGCGACTCTGGGCCAGTGAGGATAGCCAGACCTTTTCCGACACACTGGACTGGTCAATGAGGCTGGCCGTCCTGATTGCGGTGCCGGCGGCCATTGGTCTGATTGTCCTGGCCGGTCCATTCGTGACGACCCTGTTCTATAACGAGACCTTCGATGCGTTCAAAGTCGAGATGACTGTGATGGCGTTGCAGGCCTACGCCATCGGCCTGGTGGGCTTTTCCTTCGTCAAGGTGCTGGTCCCTGCGTTTTTTGCACGCGAGGATACCCGGACGCCCGTACGGATCGGCATTATTTCGCTGCTCGTCAATCTCGCCCTCGGCATATCACTGGCCTGGTACCTGACTCAAAGCGGATTCAGTGGGCCACATGTGGGGCTTGCGATCGCGACATCGGCTGCTGCAATACTGAACGCGCTGCTGCTCTACAGGGACCTCAGGCGTGCCGGCGTCGTGGCGCATGGCAACGGTTGGATGCGGCTTTTACTGCGCGTTGTCTGCGCCAACACCGCGATGGGTGCCGTGCTCCTGGTACTCAATCGATCGGCAAACTGGTGGTTCGACGCCGCATCACTGACGCGGGTTGCTTGGCTCGCCGTCACCGTCACCGCGGGTGCAGCGGCTTATTTCCTGGCGCTTGCGTTGCTCGGCATGCGTACCGCAGATTTCCGCTTGAAGCAGCGCTGATATGCGGCTCGTCAGGCACCTCGCAGATCTTCCGTACTCAATGCTGTCCAACGGCAGCGTGGTCACAATCGGCGCATTCGACGGATTGCACCTGGGGCACCAGGAACTGCTGGATGCCGTGGTCAAGCGGTCAAAGGCGAGCGGCTTGCCGTCCGTGGTGATGAGTTTTGAACCGACACCACGCGAGTTCTTTTCGGGCAGCCACCCGCCGGCAAGATTGATGCGGTTTCGCGAAAAATTCGAATCGCTTGCGGAGTACGGCATCGATGTATTCTTTTGCCCGAGATTCAGCCGGGAAATGCGAGCTATTACCGCCGACGCGTTCGTTCGCAAAATTCTGATGCACGGGCTTAATACCCGGCAAATTGTCGTTGGTGATGACTTTCGCTTTGCCAGTCGTCGCGAGGGTTCGATTGATACGCTCGAACGATGCCGAACGGCGCTACAATTCGAGATTCAGCAGATTCCGAGTTTGCGTGTCAATGCCGTCCGAGTCAGCAGCACGGCAATCCGCCAGGCCTTGTTCGACGGCAACGTGTCGCTGGCGACCGCCATGCTGGGCCGGCCGTACCGCATGTCAGGCCGTATCATCAAAGGACGCCAGGTGGGACGGACGCTGGGCTATTCGACCGCGAATGTCGATCTGCGGCGGCGGCAATCGGCGATGATGGGGATTTACGCCGTCCGAGTCGAAGGCCTGCCCGAAGGTCCGCTGCACGGCGTTGCCAGTGTGGGGACACGCCCGACATTCAATCTCACCAAGCCACTGCTCGAAGTTCACCTGTTTGACTTCGATCGGGATATTTATGGCGCCTATATCCATGTGGATTTCATCGCGCACCTGCGTGATGAGGTAAAATTCGATTCGGTAGAAGAATTGATTGCACAAATGCATCTGGATGCAGAAAATGCGCGATCCATTCTTGCCGCACATGCAGCATAAGAGGAAAGCACTTTGAGCAACCCCGAGGAAACCGGCGCAAGCAACGCGCGATTCGCAGTTTGGGCGGTCGTCGCGATCATGATAGTGGTTGCCGACCAGCTGACAAAGTGGGCGATCATTGAATGGATTCCTTTATATGACAAGGTGCCTATCAATTCATTCATCAATCTGACGCACCAGAAAAACCCGGGCGCTGCATTCAGTTTCCTCGCGGACGCGGGAGGTTGGCAGCGCTGGTTTTTCGTTGTCCTGTCAAGCGTCGTGAGTACGGTGATCGGCGTGTGGCTATGGCGTATTCGAAATGCCGGCCACATGGTGCTCTCAGCGGGACTGGCACTCGTTTGGGGCGGTGCAGTAGGGAATTTGATTGACCGTGTCGTACTGGGTCACGTTACCGATTTCTTCCAGGTCTGGTTCGGTACCTGGGCCTTTCCGTCATTCAATGTTGCTGACGCAGGCATTACCGTCGGTGCGGCGCTGCTGATTATCGACGCCCTGTTTTTCTCCGGGAGGGAAGAACGGGCGGCCGCGTGATCCTTTGATCGCGAAGCCGCCGCCTGTTCCTATCGCGTACGCGTCCAGCAATTGGTGTCCGGACCGGAGGTTCTGATACCCGCACCGGTTATCGAGAATACGTTGCATTTCCCGGCTTCGGCACCACCGAACTGGTAGGTTGCCGTTGCCGTGAAATCCGCGGTATCAGCCGCCGTCACGGTAATTACGTACGAACCCGAATCCGTCGTAAAAGTTGGCGTGGTTGGGAAGCCGAGTGCAGTCAGGTCTTGCGTGAACGAGTTGTTCTGCAAATACTGCCGCTCCTGGTTGGTCGCGATCTGCAGAAGCGCCGCCTTGGCCTCATTTCGCTTCGCCCGTGCCGCGAACTCACGATAGCTCGGGTAACTCACCAGTGCGAGTAAAGCGATAATTACGACCACGATCATCAACTCGATCAGCGTGACGCCCTGCATGTTTTTACGAAGTTGCATTGTCAGTTCCTGAATATGGGTCGCTAGTCTATGCCGTCCTGGGTCCACAATGTCCGAACCGGATTGTTCGGGAAGCCCGGATCGAAACATTCTACACCGACACAGCCAACCGGTTTGGGCGCACATTCGCTGCCCGTGCAATTCTGTACCACCGGGCTCGGGAAATAGAACGTCGGTCGTACCGCGATACCACCTTGTTCCAGCGTCTTGACGCGTGCGTCATCCGCGGCCTCCGGGCTGTCAATGGGAATAGCGAGATCATCGTCGACGACCGGATCGCCGTTCGCCACGCTGACGCGGTACAGCCTGTTCACGCTAAGTCCGGCCTGGCAAGGATCGCTCGAGGAAACTGTCGGTTCGAAGGTCACGAAGTAAACAGAGTCGTCAAACGTCTGCGAGTCAGACAGTACCTTTTGATTCGGCGGCAAGGTTAGCTTCCAGCCCTTGCTGGTGACCGGTATTACCGTGTCGTACTTGCCGGCGACTTCAACCAGGTCACCGTGTGTTACCGGCGTGTAGGAGTTGTAAGCCGTCTGGGTCATGCGACTGAAGACGTTGGGATCACGAATGGAGTAGAACGTGTCCTCAGCGCTGTTATCCAACGGGTGAGCACGGTAGCCACTGCCAATGCTGATCGCCAGGAAGCGCTGGCTATAGTTGTCGTCCACAAACATCGACACGTCCGGTGTCGTGTAGAAGCGGCGAATTTCAGCGGCGCTGGGTGAGCTCAGACCCTCTGCCCCCAGGCGTGCAATAACACCGCCGGCAACAAGCTGAGCCGGTGTTTGGTTATTGGTGATGTCGAATCGCCAGATCTGGCCGCCCAAATCAGCCGCATACATTCGGTCGGCATAGCCATCGCCGTTCAGGTCAATCACCCGTACCTTGCTCGGGATCGCGCGCGTCATTTTCGTCAGCTGCAATGTCGCCGAGGAATCGCGGCCGGCGCGCCAGATCTGTTCGCCGGTATCGATATCGAGCATGACAATCCCGGCGCCATCGAGGTCAGGTGCCGTCGGGTGAGCAGGGGCGTCATGCGTCGTATCGTAGCCACCACCGATGATAAGAACGGCTTTTTGTGCATTGGTCTGCAGGTTGCTGTTGATATTGACTTTTGCGACCGCCGGTGGCGACCAGGACTGCCCGAGTTCGGGGTACGTTCGCACCCACATCAGGCTCGGTTTGGTCGGTGTGGTGACGTCAAGCATGTAATAGTTGTCGCCGCCGCGGCGCAATCCGAACACCAGTCGAACGAAGTCGTCCGCCGGGTCGATGACGCCGTCATTGTTCTTGTCGTAGACGATCGAATTAATGTCGCCATCGATGCCGTAGTTCTTGTAGTCGACATTCTCGTTCTCGTAGAGGTCGAAGATGTTGACCAGCAGTTCTTTCGGTACGAATGACCAGAGTTCCTGGCCAGTATCGGCGTCGATCGCGTGCAGGTATCCGTCATTGGTGCCGTTGAACAGAACGATGTCCTGCGTGCCGTCCGATTGCCCGTATACAACAGCGGCTGGCTGCGAATGCAAGGTGTCGCCCATCGCATAACGTACCAACGTTAAAGGATTATTATCTTCGTCCTTGACGTCGACGCCGCGCATCCATTCTATGACCTGTGCCATCGTCGGCTCGCCAGCCGCGCCGGTCAGACCGAAGTCCGAATCCGAGTACGCCAGCAGATTTGCTGCGGACAGGCTGTTTGAGGCAGTCGTCAGGTCGCCGGTGTTGTTGTTGGTATAGAGATTTCGAAACGCCGGATTCGGCAATGAGTTGGCCGCGCCGCCCTTGTAGACATTGGCGCCGTCGTTGTCAGGTCCTTTCGCCCAGAAGTTTTTCGCATTGTCCGCGAAGAATCCTGTGTCCGGATCGACAGCCGGGTCGCCTTTGACATCCTCAATCAGAATATCGTTCAGCGTGTATTTTTTCATGTTACCGGGCCAGTGCACGGCATCAGTCGCTCGGAAAACCGAGACATACAGGTCGTTCAGGTGCTGGGTGCGGTTGAACGCATTTGTCGCAACAGCCGGAGCGGTAAACGATATATCGCGATCAAAAATATCGGTCACGATCTCCGTCAGCGCCGCGGTTAGCGATTTCACATCCGAGGCGAGGAAGTACTCGCCGCCACCACGAGCCGCCGTGTCTTTCAGGATCGGCAAATCAACACTGAAGCCAATCGTGTAGGTGGTAACGACCTGTTTACCCGGCAGCGACGGATTGATATCGACATTCTGCAGGTAGTCTGCAACGTCGTCGAGACAGACTCCGTCAGAGTTCGAATCATTGACACCCATAGTGTCATTACACCGGCTACGGCCAAAGCCGGGCAGGGTTGGGACTTTCGAGTAAGCATCAGTGTCCTGCGTTGGTTCGCCGTCAGTCAGGAGCACGACAAAGTTCTTGGAACAGGAGTATTCGGCAGGCTGCTTGTAGTCGATGTCGTTGGTCAGCAGATTCCAGGAATCCAGCGCGTCATGATCGGTTGACAGGACTCCGCCATACTCGCCTTCCAGTCCACGCCAATACAACGCCGCCTCATACATTGTCTCGGACAGCGGTGTCCAACCGCTTGCCGGAATAGCATCAACTCGTGCATTGGCCGTTGTGCGGTTGGAATCGAGGTCCTTGATACCGTGGACTACTGGTCCGCCCTGGGAATTGTGGAATCGCATGAATCCAACGTTGACGTTATTGACCGAACCGAGCACGTTCTTGGTTACTGCCTTGACGATATTGGTACGGCTCATGCTGGTGCCTGGCGGGTTGTGGTACCAACTCAGGTAGTCCGGGTCGTACATCGTGACAATCTGGTGCGTCGGGTTGACGCCCCAGTCGACTTCGCGGTTGGAGTTCGAATCGTAGGCGTCGATATTGGTGCCCGCCTGCGCGTAGGTATCCGGCGTCGGGCTGGACAGCGAGCCATGTTCGCCCGAGTCTTCTTCGCACTCGACCGCATAGCTATCGTAGTTCTTGTTCAGCTGGCGCCATTTCCACTTACCCTTGCTGGGCCGGTACATCGCCATGGTGTCGGTATAAGATCCCGCCGCCGCGAGCTGCGTCAGTCCCTGCTGACAGTAAAAGGCGGCCTTCTTGATCCGGTAATTGCTGCCACAATTGGGGATCTTCGAACCGGTCGTCCAGTAGAAATAATTATCGTTACAACCGCCGCCGCTGTAGTTCGTACCGGCAATGTACGGTTCCTGGCTCGTTTCGACAGTAGTCATACTGCCCGACGAGTCAATGATAAAAAGTATGTTGGGTTTCGCGGCATTGCTGGACGCCGGCGTTGAAAGCAATAACTCGACGTCATCAGCCCATACAGGCGATGCCGTGATTATCGTCAGTAGCAGTCCTGCACCGGCCCAAGCGGTGCGTTTCCTGGACATAAACATGTGTCCGTTCCTCTTTTGTCAATCCGTGACCTATCGCTCAGTCAGTCACAAACAAGTGTTTGTCTATCTGGCTAACTGGATACTGATTACAGTATTCGTCTCTGTGTCGTAGCTCACCAATGCGTAGCTCGATTCGGCACGCTTTATGATGGCAAAATCCCTCCTGAAGTCGTCGTACTTGACAGCCTTGCCGTCCACTGTAAATCGTGTTTCGGCACTCAGGCTGACTCTTTTATAATCCTTGTCGCATTGCCCGGAACACGGTCGGAATGTGACCATGCCGTTCGTGTCGCCTGGCAATATGATGTTTGTGGGGGCGGTTTCGACCGCGTTGATCAGCGTCTTGATTTGCGCGAACGCAATCTGGGATGCCATCAAAATTGCCGCAATCGTTAATGTTCGAACTGTCATTTTCCAAACTCCATGTCGTTCTGACAGATAGTTACCCTATGATCGGTGATTCGGGCACTCCATGCCCGGAACCACCTCGCAATTATTCAATTCCGTCCTGTGTCCAAAGCGTTCTGACCGGGTTATTGGCAAAGCCCGGGTCGAAACATTCGACGCCCACACAGCCCAGCGGCGGCGGAGCGCAGTCACTGCCCGTGCAGCTGCTGTCACCCGACGGGAACAGGAAGGCCGGCGTAGGCGCTATACCGCCCTGCTGAAGCGCAGTGACGCGCGCAGCGTCGCTGTCCCCCGGTGCCATCGTGTCCAGGTTGTTCGCGATTGGGTCGCCGTTAGCGACATTGACGCGATACAGGAAGTTCTTACCCGGAACGACTTGGCAGGGTGTCTGTGTATTAATCTCCGGAGAGAAGCTGATAAAGAACACCGAGTTGTCGAATGTCGCTGAAGCGGAAAGAATCATCTGCCCGGTGGGGACGGTGAACTTCCAGCCTCGGTCAGCGGCACCGATGACTGTGTTTACCTGGCCACTCACTTCTCGCATATTCGCTTCGAGTGCGACCGGATAGCTCGAGTAGGCATTTGTATCGAGCTTGTTGAAGACATCCGCATCACGCAGTGAGAAGTAGGCATCCGCAGCGGAGGTGTCAAGCGGATGAGCACGATAGCCGCTGCCGACTCCGACAGCGAGGAAACGCCGGTTTTGAACCGGGTCCGTGAATATCGAGACATCGGGTGCGGTGTAGAAGCGACGCGTATCGGTTGCTCCTGCCGCAGCAACACCCTCTCCGCCGAAGCGAGCGATGACGCCGCCGGTCACCGTATTGGCCGCGACCTGGTTGCGGAAGATATCGAATCGGAATAATTGACCGCCGACATCAATCGCATACATACGATCCGCGAATCCGTCGCCCGTAAAGTCGATAACGCGCACTTCGGACGGGAATGACCGGGTCATGGCAGGCAGCGTCAGGTCCGCATTTGACCGACCAGCACGCCATACGCGGTCGCCGCTGAACAGGTCCAGCATCGAAATACCGGCACCCTGATTATCCGCCGTGGCCGGAAGGGCCGCTGTGTCATGCACGGTGTCATAGCCTTCCGCAACGACAACAACGGCCTTCAAGGTCGTGTTCGCAGAGTCAAACGCGGTTGAGTTCATGTCGACACGCGAGACAACCGGTCGCGCCCAGGTCTCACCCCATTCCGGATAGGTTTTCGCCCAGTTGAGCTTCGGATTATCTTTGTCTGTGACGTCAAGCGAGAACAACGTATTGCCGCCGCGACGCATGCCAAAGATAACGTGCACGAAGTCACTGCCGTCGATAACACCATTGTCATTCAGATCAGCAACCACCGGCACGATGTCCCCGTCAATTCCGTAATGCTTGTACGTCGAGACACTGTCGAGCATCAGGTCGGGCAGGTCAGTCAACAGCTGTTTCGGGATGAATGACCACAGTTCGACACCGGTATCACCATCAACCGCATGCAAGTAGCCGTCGTTGGTTGCTGAAAATACAACGACCTCAGGTGAAGCCGCGGTTCCATAAACGACAGCAGCCGGTTGCGAGTGCAGGGGGTCGCCCATCTGGTTTCGTACCGTCGTGGACGTGTCATCGTCGATGTCCATGACGTCCTCGCCCAGTGTCCATTGAATCACTTCGGCCAGCGTCGGTTCATTGGCTGCACCTGTGAGGCCGAAATCGGCGAGTGTCAGTGCCGTGTTCGACTGCGATATCGTGTTCGTGCCGATCGTCAGGTCTGTGCTGAATCCGTGATTCGTAAACACCCGGCGCGACGACGGATCGGGCAGTACATTTGCCGCACCACCCTTCAAGACATCTGCACCGTCGGCACCGGACGACCAGTAACTTCGCGTAAGGTCGCCAAAGAATCCCGTCGCTGGATCGACAGCCGGTTGCGGTGGGGTTCGCGCGTCTGTGATGACGCCGCCATCGATCGTGTATTTCTTGAGGTTGCCCGGCCAATGCACCCTGGCTGCCGGAAGGAAGGTTGAGATGTACAGGTCGTTCAGATTTTGTGTGCGGTTGAACGTGTTCACCGCAACCGCCGGAGCCGAGAAAGAGAGGCCTTTGTCCAGTGCAATTTCGACGATTCGCATCAATGCGCTCATCAACTGACCAACGTCATCGGCGCGGCTGTATTGACCACCTGATGCGGCGGCAGTTTCGACCAGGATCGGCAGGTTAATCGCGAAGCCGATCGTGTGTGTAATGACACTTTCAACACTATTGGGACTGGAAGTGTCGAGGTCGGTTTCAAACAGGTATTCACCGATGTCGTCCAGACAGCGACCATCGCCGTTGCCGTCACAACTCGTCGCACCGCCGAGCGCGGCACTGAATCCGGGAAGTAGTGGAGCAAGCGCCTGGGCGCCGGAGTCGTTTACCGGCATACCGTCGGTCAGCAAGACGTTGAAGTTTCGCGTGCAGACAGGAATAGCTGGTTGTTCATAAGTTCCCGGCACGCTAGCAACAAAAGCGCCGGTATCGATGTCTGCCGGTGACTGAACACCCGCGTTAACGGTGAAGTTACCGTAGTTTGCACCCATGCCGCGCCAGTACAACGCAGCTTCATACAGGGATTCGGCCAGTGGTGTCCGGCCATTGGCGACCAGGCCCTGGATTTCGGCAATAATCGCCGCGCGATCAGTATTGAGATCGCTGATGTCATGGATGATTCGGCCACCTTCGGAATCGTTAAAGCGCATGATGCCGACGTTGACATCTTCGATGGCGTTCAGGAGATTGCGTGTTACGGCTTTGAGGATGTCCATCTTGGCCATATTGACCGTGACAGGGTTTTCCTTCCAGTTCAGGTAGTTGCCATCATAAATTGTGTAGGTTTGCGCCGCGTCGCCGCTGCCCCAGGTTAGTGCGAGATTCGGGTCGTCGGTCCACTGGCTGGTACCTGCAGCGGAGTTGGGATATTCGTCGCTGCTGCCGTCGCCATGCACGCCCGCGTCATTCTGGCACTCGACCTCGTCGGAGTTGTTGCCGTTCGCCAACTGTTGCCAGCGATCCGAGCCGCCGCCACTGGAACTGTACTGCGCCAGCACCCCTGTGTAGGCGCCGATGCCCGACATTCGAAGCGTCGCGTCGTTACAGACGAATGCCGAGTTATCGACCCACTGTGTGTTCGTGCCACCGGCGCAGCTCGGCTCGACATCCAGCGTCGTCCAGTAGAATCGGTCTTCCTGGCACGATCCCGGGTAGGTTCGATTCGTGCTGTCATACGGCTGAGTCGTCGAAACCGGGTCTCCCATCGATCCCGACGTGTCGAGAATAAAAAGGATGTTCGGCGGTGTCGCAGCCGACGCGGCCGGGTCTACCAGAAGCAGTTCCGTGTCATCGGCAAAGGCCGGTGCCGAGACTGTCATCGTCAAAAGCAGAGACGTACCGACGGCAAGATATTTCTTAATTTGAGAACCCATAATTATTTCCTCAGTATCCTTACTCTTCGGACTACTTGCCGTAGACGCGAACATTAGCAACCGTGTTTGTCGTGTCGTCTCGCTTTACGTTGACCGTCGTGTCGCCCCGCTGGCGCAACTCCGTCAGCGCCTTGCGGAACCGATCCAGCTTCATGGCGCGGCCATTCAACAGGTATTGGGTATCGGGGGTCACGCGCAGTGAGTGGTAATCGCAGTCATCACATTCCCGAATCGAAATCGTGCCGTTCTCAGACACGGGCATGCGAACCGAAAATATGGAAACCTCGAAAGTTTTCGACGGTGGCACACCTTCTGCGTATGCAGAAATCGTGAATAAAAGTGCGACTGCAATAGCCATTGTTTTAATCATTTTCATCGGACTACTCCGTTCCGAAATCTTATAGTGTCGGCGATTCAGGGCCGACAACGTAGAACGCCTGCGTGTGCACTGCTGTGGCATCGCGGTCAGTCGTGCTACCCGGGTTGTATCGATAGGCGGCTTGCGATGTTGCAATGAAGTGATAGGCGGAAATTCCACTACCCGATCCAAGGCTGAATGCCCGGTCAGGAACCAGTGTCGAGTCTTCAAAGTTAATCGTCGCGGAAACTTCTTCGTTCGCGCCAGTCGCCGGCGTGACCGATATTGTTGCATTGGTGTTGAAGAGTCCCTGGGACAATGCATTCTCGAGACCGGTTTCGGCCGCCTGAACGGCGTTTTCGTAGGTCTGGTTGTTACGAGCCATTGCCAGCTCGGTGGTTGCCGTGTTCATGCCGGATACGGCAAGAATCGTGATGACAACCAGCAGTAACAGGCCAACGATAAGGGCTGCGCCCTGTTGGTGTTTGCGATGAATTAGAGGCTGATAGTTCGTTTTCATTGAAGTTCTCTTAAATTATGTTCTTGCGTTGCGCAAAAGGATCGTTTTCGATACCTGCATGCGTCGGAAGCTGTCGGCCTGAACGCCCAGGTCGACATCGCCAGGTTCATAGTCACGCGCGTCCTGCACGCCGCCTTCAAAGTCGACGCCGCGGACGATCATCCAGATGCGCGCCGTCATCACACGGGCGCCCGGTACATAGCCGACAGCAGTGGGGTTATAAATGGGGCTGCCGGGGTTTACGTATCGATCGACCGTGTTGTCCTGGTCGACATCGATTCCCAGCTGCAATTGAATGTTCTCAATTCCCGGTGCGACCTCTTCATCAACGATTCGTGGGCCCGCCGCTCCGCCGCCGATGAGGCGCTGGCGTCGCAACGTCGGCACGCCGCCAATCAGAGTGGATGACGGGGAAACGTAGTAGCTGCTAACCATCAGGTTGTGGGTCGCCGAGTCGGCAGCCGAGAAGGCGGCCGGAATGGCACCATCGGCGAACAATTCACCCTGGATGCGGGTCGTCTGGATTTGCAGGCGGCCGGCCTCAAGCGGTACCGGCACGACGCTCGCGCGACGTACGGTGATGACGTCGGAGTTCGGCTGGTTGCCACCTGTCGCGGCGCAGGCCAGGCCATAGCCGTTGTTGACACCATCAATTGGCAGCGCGAGATTCAGCACCCAGTCGGCCGCGCAGTTGTTTGCAGGTTGCGGCAGTCCATTCGGATTTGCCGTGCCAGCGATCGAGCGACCTTCGACGGCAAGGCCGCGGCTGTTGCGACCCCAGTTACTGGCCATTCGCAGGTCCGCCTCAATCGTATCCATCGCAAATTGTGCCGTTTCCTGCACGCGCGCGATGGATTCATTGACAACGAATGCCTGTCGACTCTGGTTGTAGATTTGTACCGCGCCGACCATCAGGAAAGAACCGATCGCCAGTGCGACCATCAATTCAACCAGCGAGAGACCGGCCTGTTTTTGAATGCTTAGTTTGCTCATATTGGCAACACCGGAATGGTAATGACGTAGGTTGGATTGAGGCCCGGCTCGTTCCAGCTAACGGTAATGGTGTAAACGGGTGGTGTAGCGACATTGTTAAACGCGATCGTGACATCGCCGGACGGCAGTATGCTTGCCGCCTCGGCCTTCCAGATCAGAATGTCGTTGGCCGCCATTTGTGCCGGTGTACAAACCACGTTGCCGGCCACGCAGCTGTTGTCCGCGCCATTGGCCGCAGTGTAAGCGCCTCCGGCCGTCGGGTTGGCGCGAATTCGATCCGCAACATCGCCGGCCAGGGTGACCGCATGATGCCGGAACATCGAGGTGCGACCCGCCTGCATGCTCTGCACATACAGGCCAGCGATGCCAAGCATTCCGACTGACATGATGACCAGTGCAATGAGTACTTCAACCAGTGAGAAGCCGAATTGGCGTCGTGGATCTCGTTTCTTATTCATCGATAACATTTCCTAGCACCCTCCGTGGAAGGTGACTTGCGCTTCCTCAGACAGGATCGTTGCACGACCCAGGGGCGTGACGACAAGGACGCGGGCGGTAGACCGGCCGCCGGCACCGGTAATATTGCCGCGGTCATCACACATAACGGCAACATCGAGCGGTGGTGTGCCGGCAAAGGGTCCGGCCGTCGGCGTACGACCAATGCCGGTCGACGCAAAAGAAAAGTAATCGTCCGGCCCCGTCGTGTTGATCACGATGTCCTGTTGGACCGGACCAAAGCGCTTGATGATCGGCTCGCCGGCATCGATCACAATGTCGCCGTCGCGATCCTCGAACACGACCCAGCCGGCTTCAAGCTCGCCACCGCACGTTGGCACGGCGACCGCTGAATCCGCGCTGGCGCAGATCGAGATGTTGGTCTTGGAACGGGAGGCCTCACTGCGCGCCAGGTGAAAGCTCGAATGCAGGTCATTGGCCGTGCTGGTCATGCTGCTGTTCAAGCGGAACGCCTGCATGTTGGGCACGCCAAGAGCCAGCACGACGCCAACTACCAGCAACGTGGTGAGGAGTTCGTATAGCGTAAAGCCAGTCTGGGTTCTCTGTTTCATGCGGCCAACTATAGTGGCTTGATTCAGAGTCCGTCAGAGCAACTGACAAGCGGCACTGCGATGCCGATAAGCGGTCGAAAATCGGGCCTTGCATTTAACTTAATCCGTGCACGAATACGGTTCACGATCGGCTGTGTGACTTGCGACACGCGGCCTGCCCGTGTAGCTGATGACCAGGGCGCGGGGGATGATTGCGGCGTTCCTGTCGCAGATGACCAGGGTGCCGTTGGTTGCGCGCAGAAAGGTGGCGCGCAGGGTAAACGCGCGTCGATTCGCCGTGATTCGTATCCGCTCCGAGACGCGGTGACGGACCAAAACCGGTTCGCCCGGGTCCACGCGTGGCGGCGAGTCCCGGTCGATGTTTTCGAAGAGTATCCAGCCGAGCGACCATTCGTCGCCGGGGCCACAAGTCTGGCCATCGGCGCTGGGGCAGAGGGACACGACCTTGCGTCGCATGATCGATTCCTTGCGAGCCCGGTGGATGGCATGAAAAAGCGCGTCGATCTCAACCCGCTGGCGTTGTCTGGCCAGGGTTGCCGAAAAGTTTGGCAAAGCGACACCCATGATAAGCGTGACCAGCAACAGCGTGATCAGCAGCTCAAACAACGTAAATCCTTGATTTCGATTCGTCATTCGGACCTCCTTGTCCGAATTCATTTTGCTGGCGCGTAATCGGTGAATGCTCTGTTAGAATCGGGGCAGAAAGCCGACAAAAGACGGGGGATTATCCATGGCGCTCGCAGATATTCCGGCCAAACTCGACGAATTTGGCATCATGCCGACGCCGCAACGTGTCGAGATCGCAGAGATACTGCTGCAGAAACCGCAGCACTTGTCTGCTGATCAGATTATCGGGCAATTGCGTTCAAACGGCAGCAGGGTTTCCAAGGCGACGGTCTATAACACATTGAATTTATTTGGAAAATGTGGATTGATCAGGGAGTGCATGGTCGACCCCGAGCGTCGCCTGTACGATTCCTGCATTGATGCGCATCATCATTTTTACAATGTCGATACCGGGCAGCTCGTCGATATTCCGGCCGACGATATCGAGGTTCTTGGCCTGCCGGCCTTGCCCGAGGGCACGCAATGCGAGGGCCTGGAGTTATTCGTTCGGGTACGCAACGTCGACGACTAATTGGCGCCTGCCCCTTTTCGCCACCGGGTCACGAGGCTATACTGCGCGCCGCTTAACCGATGCCGGATTAGCTCAGTCGGTAGAGCACATCATTCGTAATGATGGGGTCAGGTGTTCGAATCACCTATCCGGCACCATTTTCTTTCGCCTGCGACGCTGCAGGCTTGCCGGCGTCAGTCGCGTGCCCGGAATACCAGGTCGTAATTGACGCGCCCCGAGAACTGATTGTTCAGTTGCACGACAGCGGCGTACTCTGTCCAGTGCGCGACGTCGATCGGGCCGAGATCAATGGGGTTCAACCCCATCGCTTTGACGAAGCCCGCAACAATCCGTTTTGCCTCCGGGTCATTTCCGACAATCGGTACGTACAGCGGGCCATCCGCGATCTCGGGGTCGATCATGGACTGCCAGCTGATCGTATTGAAGGCTTTGACGACCCTGGCGCCAGGTGCAGCTGCCTGCACGATTTCACCGTTTGACGTCTGGACGCCAAAAGAAAACGCCAGCGGCTCTTCGACGACCAGCGGATTTGTCGCATCGATAATGAGCTTCCCTGACAGGTCGCCCAGGCTACGGACGACGTCCTCAACCACCATGCCGGGCACCGCAAGCACGACAATGCCGGCATCCGCGGCCGCTTCTCGAGGCGTTGATGTGGTCGCTTCGCCCTGGGTTTTCTTCGCGACATCCAGCGCTTTCAATCCGAGTGGGCTGCGCGATCCGTAAATAATGGTATGGCCCTGCGATGCGAGTTCGGTGCCCAGCGCCGAACCGACGTTGCCGGTGCCAATCACGGCAATTGTCTCGGCGAATACCGGTGTCGCGAAAACAACGGCGACCAGCAGGCAAACAGTTCGTATGCACATGGTGTTAATCCTGTTTTGTTTGTTCGATCCAGGCGAGCACCGCTTTTTCCGTCATTGGCAGTGTCATGCTGCCGTTTCGCAGCACCTGGTCGTGAAAGTCGCGGATGTCGAACCGGTCCCCCAGTTCGGATTCCGCGAGCGTGCGCAGTCGCCGGATCTCGAGCATGCCGAGCATGTATGAGTTTGCCTGGCCCGGCCACGAGATGTAGCGGTTGATATCGTTCTGGATATCCACTTCCGCCCAGCCCGTATTGTTCATCATGTAGTCGACGGCCTGCTGGCGTGTCCATCCCTTGGTATGAATTCCGGTGTCGATTACCAGTCGCGCCGCGCGCGCCCCCTGATCCGACAACAGGCCCATCAGGTCGAGCGGGCCGCTGTACAAATCGAGATCCTGAGCGACACGTTCCGCATACAGGGCCCAGCCTTCGTCAAAACCGGAGTTGCCGAGGTAACGGGCAAGCGAATGGATCTTGTCCCCGAGTTCGAGTGCGATCGCGCCCTGCAAGTGGTGGCCCGGATAGGTTTCGTGATAGAGAGTTGACTGCTGCGTTGCGCGCGAGCGATTTTCAGGATCGCGAACCGCGATGTAGAAAATGCCCGGTCGAGTACCGTCTTCCGATGAGGAGTGGTATTCGCCAACGCCGCTCGCCGCGAAATCCGGATAGGGTTTAATAATCACGTCGGCTTTCGGGAGGAGACCAAAGACTTGCGACATCTTTTGCTTCGCTGCGTCGAGTGAATTGACGGAGTACTGCAACACCTCGTCTTCGGAGCGAAACGTGAACTGCGGATCGACGTTAATGCGACGTACAAACGTTTCGATGGGTTCGCCACCATAGTGGGCTTCAAGAATCGCCTCCATCTCACCGCGAATCTTCGCCATTTGCGCGAGGCCCAGCTGGTGAATTTCCGCGGCAGTTGGCTGGATCGTCGCAAATGATCGCACCAGCACCGGGTAGCACTCGGCGCCATTCGGATTGAACGTCAACGCGATTTCCTCACGCGCTTTCTCAAGGTAGTCATCTTCGATGAAAGCTGCAAAGCGATTGATTGCCGGCACGATCTCCTCATCGAAGACGGCCCGGACAGCACCTTCAAAAACCTCGTCGTTGGCACGTGCGCCCATGCCCAGGAACGGCGAATTCTCGTCGCGAAGTGCACGAACCTGTTCGGGTACGGCCTCGACCGTCAGCCGCGGTGAACTGTAGCCAAGTTCCAGGCCCTGTCGAAGATTGGCAATTTCAGTGTCGATGAAGCGGTCGACTTCGCCGAGGCGAGCCAATGCCTGTTGCTTTAGTTCATCCGACTCCAGTGGCTGGATGTCGAAGATAAAGGGCATGCCCGTGTACCAGGCCGTGGTCGTACTCGTTTCCCACAACTCCTTGCGGCAAATTCGGGCAGCCTGGCTGGCAGCGAGTTCTTCATGCAACTTCCCCCACGTGACCCAGTCGCGACTGCCAATGGTGGCGGGCTCGCCGATGGCATCAAGTTCCGCGAGCCAGGCATCCTCCTTTTGCTGCCATTCGGTGAGCGCATCAAGCGAATTGTCGTACAGGCGATCGTGTCGGGCGCCTTCGATCGCAAAGCTGGTTGCCATGGACGGGTAGCGAACCAGCATTGCGGCGAGAACTTCGTCGGCAATAGTCTCAATGCTGCGATTTGCCGGTTCACTCGAAGCGCTCGTCGGCCCTGGTGATTTGGATTCGCAGGCGGAAATGAGCAGTATCGCCATCAGGGTCAGTACGGACATCGATGGACGTACAATGGACTTGGGTGACATAGTGACGCTCCGGGCAGATTTGCCCGAAATATTACACAAAATGTTGCCCCCTCGGGTCAGGAAAGGCGATCGCGCAACTCCTGCCTGAAACGGCGACTGACTGGAACGGTCGCTTGCGAGACGAGCTTGGCCTGGCCATCGCCGCTGTCGAATGCAACCAGTTCGGCGACCCGGTCGAGATTCACGATCGCGCTTCGATGGACCCGCTGAAAACCCAGTGGCACCAGGCGCTCGTCGATTCGCGTCATCGTCTCGCGCAAGGGATACACGCGACCACCAACGTGCAGGTTCACATAGTTGCCGCAGGATTCTATCCATTCGATTTCGTCAATACGAACCAGGAACTCCCGGCCCAGCTTTTTGACCAGAAACCGGTCCGACATAGTGGTCACTGTCTGCTCATTCTTCTCTTCGGTGAGAAAACCGGCTTCACCCTGTAGCCGGCGCAGGACGAAGTCGTACAGATACACCAGGGCGAGAATCAAAAAGTAAGTCCGGAAGTCTTTCAGGTACTCGTAAGCAAACTCGGCCAGCCAGTTGTCCCAGCGATAGTCCATCGAAAAACGAGCCAGTCCAAAGATGAAAACACGGCCCCAGTACATCAGCGTGACGTGCACGGCAGAAAACACGACGCTGAATGCAATGTGAGCGGTCGTGCTTTGCAACCAGTTGCTGGTCCGGATCGGTACCCGCTGGTTAAACCAGAGTAACAGCGGAATACTCAACGCCATCGCCACATGGCTGGTCGCTTCAAGGATGACCGGTATTGAGGCATCGAACGACGCGCCGAAACGCCCACGCTCGATTAACTCCGTGCCGAGGTTGGCGAGGAAGCTGACCACAACAACGGCCATGAAAATCAGAATTTCAAAGAAACGTCGTTTCTCGAGATAATGCGGTAGAGTCATCGCGCAATCCTACCCCGTGAGGGCAAAAAACGCCGTCCGTTTATCCCATCTTCCCGCCGCTCGTCACAGGAAACCGGCATTCCGGCCCCGCGATGCAGATTTCCGGCGATCGTTCTTCGATATTCAGTCCATGAGTGAACTCCCCGAAAACAGCCGACGCCACGACATCGACGCATTGCGTGTCATCGCGTTCAGCCTGCTAATTCTGTACCACGTTGGCATGTTCTATGTGCTGGACTGGGGCTGGCATGTGAAGTCGGCTTACCAGTCTGAATGGCTGCAGCTACCGATGTTGCTGGTCAATCAGTGGCGAATGTCGCTGCTCTTTATTATCTCGGGCCTGGCGATCAGCTTTGTCTGGTCGCGGTATTCTCCCGGGCGGTTCGCTCTTCAGCGCAGTGTCCGGTTGCTGGTGCCGCTGATATTTGGCATGGCATTCGTGGTCTCGGCCCAGTGTTACTACGAAGCGCTGGGCAAAGGCATCATCGATGAGGGTTACCTGAAATTTATGGGGCAGTACCTCACGTTTCAGGACTTTCCCGGCGAGGCCTGGGGCGGCGAAGAGCAAATTGTCTGGACCTGGAATCATTTGTGGTACCTGCCATACCTGTGGTTTTACACGATGCTGCTCATCCCTCTGGCCAGGTTGCTCGACGGCCCGCTGGCCGGATTTCGTCGCTGGTTTCAGTCCTTGCGAGGGATCTGGATCATTCTGGTGCCGCTGCTACCGCTGATGATCTACGGAAGTTTCATATTTCCGAGATTTCCTTATATCAGTCATGGCCTGCTCGACGACTGGTATGCGCATGCCATGTATTTCACCTTCTTTTTCATCGGTTACCTGGTTGGACGCGATCCCGGGTTCTGGGCGGAGCTCGCGCGTATGCGCAAGGCGACGCTGGCATTCGCTATTGTATTTTTCATCCTGCTGGTCGTGCGCAACGAGTTGATGCCGGAAGACGCGCCGTTCCTTTTGGAGAAGGCGAGCGCGTTGGTGACCTACAGTAATCGCTGGCTCTGGATTGTCACCATTTTCGGTTGGGGGCATCATCTTCTGAATCGGCCGATGAAATGGCTGACGTACGCAACCGAGGCGGTGTTTCCCTGGTACATCCTGCACCAGAGCATCATCATTGTTGCAGGCGCTAATCTTGCGAAGCTTTCGCTGGGTCCGATTGTCGAACCCATTCTCGTGCTGACTTCGACCATCGCCGGCTGTCTGCTGATGCACGAATTCATCATCCGACGGATCCGCTTCCTGCACCCGTTTTTCGGCCTTAAGTAGCGAGATGGGCAGGTCTTTTTCGTGTAGTCTCTGCGCATGTCGCTATTCGCAGAACTTAAGCGCCGCAACGTCTTTCGGGTGGCCATCGCTTACATCGTGCTGGCGTGGATTGTCATGCAGGTCGGCGACACGTTGGCGCCGGCATTGCGCTTACCCGACTCGGTCAACTCGGTGCTCGCTTTTTTCCTTATCCTCGGTTTCCCGCTGGCCGTGTTTTTTGCCTGGGCGTTTGAGCTGACGCCGGAGGGAATCAAACTCGAAAAGCACGTCGATCGCACCGCATCCATCACATCGACGACGGGACGGAAACTCGATTACACGATCATCGCCATGCTGACGATCGCAGTCGTCTACTTTGCCTGGCAATCGCGAACCGAACCCGATGCAGAAACGCTTGCCGACAGCGGTCAGTCAATCGCTGTGTTGCCATTCGAGAACATGAGTTCGGATGCGGAACAGGAATACTTTTCCGATGGCCTGGCAGAAGAGTTGCTCAATCTGCTCGCCAAAATTCCCGAGCTACGTGTTTCGTCTCGTACCTCGGCGTTTTCCTACAAGGGCAAAGACTTCAAGATCTCCGATGTCGGTCGTGAACTGAATGTCGATCATGTCCTCGAGGGCAGCGTACGAAAGTCCGGCAACAAGGTCCGCATTACCGCGCAGCTGATTCAAACCGACACCGACGTACATATGTGGTCGGAAACCTGGGACCGCGACCTTGATGATGTGTTCGTCATTCAGGACGAGATAGCGAAGGCGGTTGTCGATGAACTCAAAGTGCGGCTGCTCGGTGACATTCCGCACGCTGTTGCAGCAGAACCGGAAGCCTACTCACTCTATTTGCAGGCGCGACATGGAATAAATCAGCGCACCCATGAATCACTGAAACGCAGCGAGGAACTCGCACTTCGCGCCGTCGATATTGATCCTGGTTACGCTCCGGCGTGGCTGCTACTGTCTGACGTCTACGGTGTCCAGGCCAGTACCGGTGTTCGTTTGCCTGACGAGGCGTATCCGCTTGCGAAAGCAGCCGTGCTGAAAGCGCTGCAACTTGATCCGAACAACGGACGGGCGCATGCGGCACTTGCGGGAGTGCTTGCTTTCGTCGATCGCGACTTTGCCGCGGCTAATCGCGAGATAGACCTGGCACTTGAACTCGATTCCGGTGACGCCGATACGCTTGGCCAGGCGGCGACAATTCGCGCAATTACCGGAAACCCCACGGAAGGTGTACGACTCGGTCTTGAAGCGATTGAACGTGACCCCCTTGGCGGCGGCAATTACTGGGGCACAATGTATTCTTATTTGGCGCTCGGGCAGCCCGACGAGGCCATTCGCTTAGGCCGGGAACTGGCGCAGATCAGCCCCTCGGCCGCGGGCACTCATTACTATCTTGCCATCGCACTGATACAGGCAGGGCGCCGGGACGAGGCACTCAGGGCCATCGAAAATGAAACGCTTTACGGCTTCAAGCTTACGGGCCGGGCCATCGCTTACTTTCGCGATGGCAACCGCGCTGCATCGGATACGGCATTGGCCGAATTGCTTGCCATTCAGTCGCAAGGCTGGGACTACCAGGTGGCGATCGTACACGCCGTGCGCGGCGAAATTGATGAGTCCATTGCGGCGCTAAACCAGGCCTACAGGACGAATGATGCCGGCTCGAATTTGATGCTGGCTGATCCTTTTCTGGAGAATATCCGCAGCGATGCGCGCTACGACGCACTGGTCGAGGAAGTGGGAATACGCCTTTACCCGTAAATCGTTGTTTGTCAGGAGAGCGACATGCTCAAGGTTGAAAAGCTAAGCAAACAGTATGGTGAGGTGCTTGCTGTCAACGGTGTCAGCATTGCGGCGGGTGAGGGCAAAATCTTCGGGTTGCTCGGGCCGAACGGAGCCGGCAAGTCCACGACGATCAATTGCATCTCCGGACTCATGCCGCCGACCTCCGGTCATATTGCTGTCGGCGGGTTTGATATTGTTAAAGACGGAAAGAAAGCCAAGTCGGCACTTGGTGTTGTACCGCAGGAACTTGCGCTTTACGAAGACTTGCCCGCTATCGAGAATCTCACTTACTGGGGCAAGGCCTATGGACTACGCGGTTTGGAATTGAAGTCCCGTGTGGATGATGTGCTCGGCTACATAGGGCTTGCCGATCGCGCCAGGGATCTGCCCAAGACCTTTTCCGGCGGCATGAAGCGGCGACTCAACTTCGGCTGCGGCATTGTGCACAAGCCCAAAGTACTGTTGCTTGACGAACCGACGGTCGGTGTCGATCCCCAGTCGCGGCAACGCTTGTTCGAGATGGTCGAAGCCGAACGCGACGCGGGCGCCTGCGTGCTTTATACGACGCACTACATGGAAGAGGCGGAACGCCTGTGCGATTCACTGGCGATCATTGATCACGGCAAGATCATCGCCGATGGCACGGTTGCCGAGCTTAAAGCACAACTGGGTGCACGTGATGTCTTGCAGCTGACAGGCGCATTCCCGTCCGGTACCGGCGCTGCCGTTGCCGCTCGCGACATCAATGAGCTTGAAATACTCACCGAAGACGAAGGGGTGTTGACGATGACCTTGTCGTCGGCTTCGCAATACTTGCCGGCCATC
This sequence comes from uncultured bacterium, assembly GCA_963976365.1. GTDB lineage: Bacteria > Pseudomonadota > Gammaproteobacteria > Steroidobacterales > Woeseiaceae > UBA1847. Next base: position 191,569 of record CAXBKH010000004.1, read on the forward strand.
TTTGACGCGGTGACCGACAACGGTGGTTCTGTCACAGAAACGAGCCTGCGCAGTCCGAATCTTGAAACGCTTTTCCTGTTATTGACCGGCAAGGAATTACGCGAGTAGCTATGAGCTTTCTGTTCGCTACCTTTAAAAAAGACCTTGCGCGCTGGCGACAGGATCGCGTCGCGTTTCTTATCTGGCTGGGCATTCCGTTCATGATCGGCGGTTTGATTACCGCGATGGTCGACGGCGATGACGACGGCGGCCCGATGGGGACTCTGCTGATCGCCGACCTGGACGATACGCTCGTCAGCGGTTTCATTGCGGCAGCTTTTGGCCAGGATGAACTGAATAATCTAATCGGCACGCAGTCGGTCACGGTCGAAGAGGGAACCCGGCTCATCGAGGCAGGCGATGCCAGCGGCTTTCTGACAATACCGGCAGGCTTTCAGGACGCGTTACTCAACGACACACCCGTCACGTTGACACTTGTTACCAACCCGTCGCAGACCATCTTGCCGGGCATAATCGAGGACGTCGTGGGCGTGCTGCTCGACGCCGGCTTTTACTTGCAGGCCGCGTTTGGTGCCGAGATCGCGGAAATCGGTGACGCCGCCGAGCTAACGGCACCGCCGGATATTGTCGTTTCCGGCATCGCGGTAAATATCCAGGACAAAGCCGAGCGGCTGGGTCCAATGCTGTCGCCGCCGTTGCTCGATCTTACGATAGTCGAGCCGCCGCCAGCTGAGCCGCAACCGGATTTCGCCTTGTTATTCCTGCCCGGCGTTGTACTGATGGCGCTGATGTTTTCATCGCAGGGCCTTTCTGCCGACTATTGGGCGGAGCGCGACGCCGGAACTTTGCGCCGGCTGGTGTCGACGCCCGGACTGCTGAGCCGATTCGTGTTGGGAAAGGCACTCGCGGCCGGCGTATTCATGACCTTGATTGGCGGCTTAACATTGCTGTTGGGCTTTCTGTACCACGAACTGGCGTGGAATAAATTCTTGCCGTCAGTCATCTGGATTGCATTTTCCGGCATTGGATTATTTGCGTGGTTCTCGGCGCTGCAAATGCTGGCACCGACGTCCAAGGCTGCGAATCTTTTTACGACGATTCTCATTTTCCCCCTGCTGATGATGGGCGGCAGCTTCTTCCCGATGGAAGCGCTGCCGGACTGGCTAGCAGCCATTGGCCGATTGTCGCCGAACGGATTCGTCGTCGAAAAACTGTCCGGCGAATTGACGTCGGCAAGCGCATGGACGATCAGTAGTGGCGCGTGGAGCATTGTTGCGGCAATGGTCTTAAGCGGCTTGCTTATTTGCACCTGGCGTCTGCAAACGGGGTTCGCGAGAAAGTAATGGGCGGCATTTTTTTCATCGCCCTGAACGACGCGAAGTACCAGCTGCGGCAGGGATCGACTTTGCTGTGGGCGTTCGTCATGCCGCCGATTTTCTTTTACTTTATTGGCACGATGACCGGCGGCGTCAGTTCGGCCATGAGTGGTGGCCAGGCGACGCCAGTTGTCGTCGTTGCCGAATCACCGGGTTTCCTTAAAGAGCAAATCAGTTTGCGTTTGCTGGACAACGACTTCGCTGCCGAATGGGTTGATGAGGTTGTTTCTGCGGATGGCGAGGCGGCACCGCGTCGCGTTCTTACCATTGGGCCCAACCTGTCGGACCGGGTTGTCGCGGGCGAGTCGGTCGCAATCAGTTTCGAGACCAAAGCTTCGGCGCTGTCACGCGAATTTGAAGTCATACGGATGCAACGCAGCCTGTACACAGCACTCGCCGATATCGTCGTCGCTGAGATCCAGTCCGATAGTCCTCTTACGGCGGCCGACCTCATCACGCTTAACGGTAAAGCGCGAAACTGGCAACTGGAAGTTTCGCCTGCCGGCACGCGAACGAAAATCCCGTCCGGATTCGAGCAGGCGGTTCCGGGAATTCTGGTCATGTTTACGATCCTGGTGCTGCTAACCAGCGGTGGTTCCATGCTGGTCAATGAACGCAAGCAAGGTTTGTTGCGTCGCCTGGCCTCCGCGCCATTTACCAGGACCGAGGTTGTCGCCGGCAAATGGGGCGGCCGCATGCTGCTCGGCATGGTTCAAATGAGCGTTGCGCTGATCATCGGTACTTTCATTTTCAAGATGGTCTGGGGGCCCGACCTTGCGATGGTCTTGTTCGTACTGGTGGTCTGGGGCGGCTTTTGTGCCTCGGCAGGATTACTGCTGGGCAGTCTCGCGACGAGTGAAGGGCAGGCCGCAGGGCTCGGCGTATTCACAGCCAATGGCCTGGCCGCGCTGGGCGGTTGCTGGTGGCCTATCGAAGTGACACCGCAGTGGATGCAGATGATTCAGAAGCTGACGCCGACGGGCTGGGCGATGGACGCGATGCACAAGCTGATCAGCTTTCAATCGGGTGCCCTGTCCGTTGTGCCGCAGTTGGCCTTGCTGATTGCAGCGACGATCGTGATTACAAGCGTCGCTGTCAGGCGCTTTAAGTTCCTGTAAAACGGGGTGCGGCTGTGACCAGTGGAGTCTAAGTCGGTAGTGGCGATTTAGTCCTTTCTTTCGCTTGAGATTCTGTTACAGTCCGCCCCGTCTTGACGCACATCGGTCTGCGTCACTCACTCCAACCCTGCAATTCTGCATGCTTGGAGTCACTTTAAAAATTCCAGCCTGGACCGAACCACACGTCTTCGACGTTGCGGATCAGGCGAATCGGAGAACAATCAATGTTATTTAACCAACTCGGCCTGTCGGCCGAATTGCTGCGTGCTGTCGAAGAACAGGGCTACACGGAAGCAACCCCCATTCAGAGCAAGGCAATTCCTTTGGTCCTCGACGGCCAGGACGTGCTGGCGGCCGCCCAGACGGGCACCGGCAAGACAGCGGCATTTACACTGCCCTTGCTGCAAAGGCTGCAACAGAAAACGAGCGGCCCGCGATGTATACGCGCCCTGATCCTGACCCCGACTCGTGAACTTGCAGCACAGGTCAACGAAAGCGTGCAGACCTACGGCAAACACCGTCCGGTCCGCAGTATGGAAATTTACGGTGGCGTTAGCGCTCGTCCGCAAATCTCGCGAATCCGTCGCGGTGTTGACGTAGTAATCGCCACACCGGGTCGGCTGCTTGACCATGTCCGCCAGGGCAATATCAACCTGTCGGGCGTTGAAATTTTCGTGCTGGATGAGGCGGACCGGATGCTCGACATGGGCTTCATACGCGATATCAAGCAAATCATTAAGGAGTTGCCCGCTAAACGCCAAAACCTGCTGTTCTCGGCAACGTTTTCGCAGGAGATCCGGAACCTTGCAAACGGCTTGCTGAACAAGCCGACCGAGGTGCAGGTGGCGCAGCGCAATACCACCGCGGAAAAGGTCAAGCAGGTCGTCATGCCGGTCGACAAGGCACGCAAGCGCGAGCTCCTGTCCGAACAAATAGGCAAAGGGAATTGGCGCCAGGTGCTGGTATTTACGCGCACCAAGCACGGCGCGAATCGACTGGCCAAGCAATTGAACGGCGACGGCATAGAAACGAGCGCGATCCATGGTGGAAAAAGCCAGGGTGCCCGCACGACCGCTCTGCGCGACTTCAAGGCGGGTAAGACTCGAGTTCTCGTTGCGACGGATATCGCGGCGCGCGGACTCGATATCGACAAGCTGCCACACGTCGTGAACTACGAATTGCCCCATGTAGCCGAAGACTATGTGCATCGCATCGGCCGTACGGCTCGTGCCGGCCAGGAAGGCACGGCTGTATCGCTCGTGTGCGTCGACGAACTCAAGTTGCTCAACGATATCGAGCGACTGCTGACCGTCGAAATCAGGAAAGAGTTTGTTCCCGGTTACGAGGTCGACAAGCGCATCATGGCAGAGCCAATCACCCGCGGGAAACCGCCGCGTTCAGGCGGCCAGCGCCCCAATGGTGGGCGCCAGGGAGCCCGTAAAAAAGCACACTCGGGCGGGAAATCGCGACCCGGGAAAAATTCGAGAGGCCGATCCAGTCGGCCTCACGCTCGGGCGAGCTAGGGACCGGCTGGCTGGTAGACCCGGAAGGTCGTGCCGGCGGCGCCGAACAGGGCAACCTCGCACTGTCCGGAATGTGCCGGCAAGAACCAGGTCTTGTCGACAATGAACTCGAAAGGTACCTTGACGTTGGTGCAGTTCATGACCAACTCCTTAAGCGTGCCCTCAATAATGGCAACAGTGAACGTGCGGCGAACCGGTTCAAACGTCCAGCTATCGCGACAGGCCTTACAGCCTTCATTGCGCTGAATTACGCCATCGGTGGCAAGCGTCTGGTCACTGTCGATGATGTTCTGCAGTGACTGGATCATTTGCGATGTCTGGGTAAGCTCGTCGCTACGATCCGGATCCATGGCAACGAGTTCATCGAATAAGTCGATCGCCTTCTTGAATTTCCCGATTTCCAGGTCAACGTGAACCCGGGCAAGCAGTAAGGACCGATAGGCATCCGAGTCGAGCCATCGACCGCGATTTGCGGTGGCCTTGCGCAACGCGGATTCAGCGGCGCGGAAGTCATTCTGGATCAGTGAGAGCTCCGCGCGCAGCGACCAGAGTTTCGTGAGCTCGTACAAGTTGAGGGGCCATTGATCGAAAACTGACCTGGCGAGTACGTCAGCACGTTCCAACTGGTCCTTTTTTATGAGTTCGAGGATGTCGTTGTATCGATCGGCGAAGCGCTGCGATGAGCCGCGTGCCCGCTCATTCAAGGCGAAGGTCACTATGGTGGAGTTGCGCAGTTGAGCGACGGGTCGCCCGTTCAAGCGAGCTGGTTCAAATCGCCAGCGGCCAACACTTCGCAATGCGGCAGTTTCAAAAATGGATCCGCCCACCGACTCCTCGACCACGGCGTTAACGACCCGGCCATCGCGATTGATTTCGAAACCCACTCGTACCCAGCCTTCGCGGTTTTCATGCAGCGCTGGACGCGGATAGACCGGTTCACTGTCGTCAAGCAGCACGGCGGGACTGTGACCCACCAGTGGATCGGCAATGGTCGAGGACGGTGGTGCTTCGCTCGCCGATGTCGCTGCTGACAGCCATAAACCAGCCAGGCAGGCCGTTAGCAGTCGACCCACTGTCAATTGATTCATTGGTTTCAGGCGATTCGGCATCGGCGCATTATAGGTATTTTCCGGCTACCCGGCATATTTCGCGAGAAACCGGTCCAGGCTATTGGCAAAAGTCTGTTTATCCCGCTGACTGAATGCAGCGGGTCCGCCGCCCATTTCGACTCCGCTGGAACGCATCGTATCGAGAAAGTCCCGCATATTGAGGCGGGCGCCGATGTTTTCCTTTGTGTGCATCTCGCCGCGAGGGCTTAGCGCATGACCGCCCTTGGCGATCACCTCCGCGGCCAGCGGAATGTCGCTGGTAATGACCAGGTCGCCCGCTGCGATACGCTTGACGATTTCGTCGTCAGCAACGTCAAAGCCGCGGGGTACCTGCACCGAGCGGATGTTTGCCGACGGAGGCGTACTCATGGCCTGGTTTGCGACCAACGTCAGGTGAATGCCCGTGCGATCAGCGGCACGAAAAAGAATTTCCTTCACCACGACCGGGCAGGCGTCGGCATCGACCCAGATTTTCATGCAGGCATTATACGGCGAGAATGCAAGATACTACGACTCCATTGAGCGGCGGGTATCGGTATACTCGCCGCATGACTGCGAGCCCACGGAAGATTCTCAACGAAGTTTTTGGCTATCACGAATTCCGCGGCGATCAGGAAATGGTCATCAAGGCAGCGCTTGCTGGGCAAGACACCCTGGTTTTGCAGCCGACGGGCGGGGGCAAGTCAATTTGCTACCAGATTCCGGCAATCCTGCAAGACGGTATCACGCTGGTAGTTTCGCCCTTGATCGCGCTGATGCAGGACCAGGTAGCGGCATTGCAACTGCTTGATATTCAAGCTTCCTTTCTGAATTCCACATTGTCGGGTCTCGAGCAGGACGAGGTCTATCGGCGGCTTGAAAGCGGCGCAATCAAACTCCTGTACGTGGCGCCCGAACGGCTGTTGCAGTCGCAAACCATTGCCAGGGTGCAGAACCTGAATATCGCGTTGATCGCGATTGATGAGGCTCACTGCGTCTCGCAATGGGGGCATGATTTTCGGGAGGATTATTTGTCGCTCGGCAGGCTTGCGGAGTTGTTTCCAGGCGTACCCCGAATGGCACTAACGGCGACCGCAACGGCCGAGGTCAGGGAGGAAATTGTCGCGCAGTTGCAGCTCAATGAACCGGCGCGCTTCGTTGCCAGGTTTGACCGGCCGAATATTCGCTACGAAGTGCAGGCAAAGCTCGACCCGAAACGGCAACTGCTGAGGTTTTTGTCAGAGCATCGTGGTGAGGCGGGCATTGTTTATTGCATGTCGCGAAAGAAAACCGAATCGACGGCCGAGTGGCTTCGTAAAGAAGGGTTTGTCGCCTTGCCGTACCACGCGGGACTCGATGCTGCGACACGCGCCGATAGCCAGCACCGGTTTGTAAGCGACGATGGTGTCATCATCGTCGCTACCATTGCGTTCGGCATGGGTATCGACAAGCCGGATGTACGCTTTGTCGCGCATCTTGATTTGCCCAAGAGTATGGAATCGTATTACCAGGAAACCGGGCGCGCAGGGCGTGATGGTGACCCCGCGTTCGCCTGGCTGGTGTACGGCCTGCAGGATGTCGTCCGGCTGCGGCAGATGGTCGACTCGTCGCCATCCAGCAATGTCCGCAAACAGAACGAGCGACGGAAACTGGACGCATTGCTTGGCTGGTGCGAAGTGACCGAATGTCGGCGACGTTCGTTGCTCGCGTATTTCGGCGACGAGCTGGCTGACGATTGCGGCAATTGCGATATTTGCCTGTCACCACCGGAAGTGTTCGACGGGACGGAAGTTGCGCAAAAGCTGATTTCGGCCGTGTATCGGACCGGGCAGCGCTTCGGCGCCGTTCATGTCATCGACGTGTTACTGGGCAAGGACACCGAAAAGGTGCGCCAGCACGGGCATGATCGGCTCAGTGTCTTCGGCATTGGCACCGGTCTGGATCAAAAACAGTGGCGGTCGATACTGAGGCAACTGGTTGTCGTTGGACTATTGAAAGTCGACACCGAAGGCTATGGCGCATTGCAGCTCAGCGAAAGCAGTCGCCCGCTATTGCGTGGCGAAACCAGCCTGCCACTGCGCCGCGATTTGCTGGTGAAACAGAAGACCAGAACGGCGAAACGACAGGGCGCCGACCTGGCGGATGAGGACATCGCGCTTTTCGATGCACTTCGCGATGTTCGCAAGAAGCTGGCCGATGAATTTGACGTGCCGCCCTATGTGATATTTCACGATGCAACGTTGAAACAGATGGCCGTCGACAAGCCGAAAAACGACAGCGCGCTAATTGCAATCTTGGGTGTCGGACAGACGAAGCTCGAACGCTATGGCTCGGCATTTCTCGAGGTAATCAGCGCAACGCCCTAATCGGCTTTTTCCAGTGCCTCGCTCGCCTCCAGCCATTGCCACTCGAGCGTATCGATCTTCGATCGGACGGACGCCTGGTCTTCGATCAACTGTTTCAGCTCGTCTTTTCGGTCCGCGTCGGCGTATAGCGCTTCGTCCGACAGGCGGTTGTCGTAGTCGGACAGCTTCAAGCGGCAGTCGGTCAGGCTTGATTCGATATGCCGGACTGCATCGTAGAGCGGCTTCAGTCGTTTCCGGCGTTCGGCCTGTTGCTGGCGTTGCTGTTTCTTGTTGACGGTTTTTTGCGGCGTGTCCTGCCACTTGATTGCTGCCTGGTCTGCCTGGTCTTCCCGGTCTTTAAGCCAGGCGGGGTAGTCGTCAAGGCTTTCGGTGAAGCGTTCGACACCGCCGTCATGCACTATGAGCAATTCATCGCAAACGCTTCGCAGCAAGTGTCGGTCGTGCGAAATGACGACGAGCGCTCCTGAATATTCGATCAGTGCGACGCTCAGTGCTTGCCGCATCTCAAGGTCGAGGTGATTGGTAGGCTCATCAAGCAACAGCAGGTTTGGTCCCTGCCGAATCATCAATGCCAGAACCAGTCTCGCTTTTTCACCGCCGGAGAATGGCTCGACCGGTTCAAAGATTCTTTCGCCACTGAACCCGAAGCGACCGAGATAGTTACGATGATCCTGTTCGCGATCGTCGGGCGCGATGTTGCGCAAGTGATCGATCGGGCTCGCGGCGGGCCTCAGCAGTTCGAGCTGGTGTTGAGCGAAATAGCCGATCTGTGTGTCCTTGCTGATGACACGATCGCCGCTGAGCATTGTTTCACCGGTTGACAGCGCTTTTACGAGTGTTGACTTGCCGGCGCCGTTCACGCCGAGTAGTCCGAGGCGGTCACCCGCGGAAAGATTCAAATTGATATTGTCGAGCACGATCGAGCGGCCATAGCCGACGGACGCGTCAGTGAGGCCCAGCAAGTGCTGGGGCTGTTTCTTGGGTTCGATAAAGTGAAATCGAAACGGTGAGTCGACGTGTGCGGGTGCTATCTGTTCCATGCGTTCCAGCATTTTCAGGCGGCTTTGCGCCTGGCGCGCTTTGGAGGCTTTGTAGCGAAACCGGTCAACGTAACTCTGGATGTGTTTGATTTCCTTTTGCTGTCGCGTGTACATCGACTGCTGCTGCGCGAGTTGTTCGGCGCGCAGCGATTCGAATTGAGAATAATTGCCGGTATAGAGCTGCATCTGCTGGTGCTCGATGTGCGCAATACGCGTGCAAATCTGGTCCAGGAAGTCACGGTCGTGTGAAATGACCAGCAATATTCCCTCATAGCGTTTCAGCCAGCGCTCCAGCCACAGGATTGCCGGCAGATCGAGGTGATTGGTCGGTTCGTCGAGCAACAGGATGTCGGACCGGCACATCAGTGCGCGGGCGAGGTTCAGCCGCATGCGCCAGCCGCCGGAGAATTCACGTACGGGTTTCCGGTATTCGTCCGCCGCAAACCCGAGGCCGTGGAGCAGTCGTGCCGCGCGGGATTCGGCGGAGAAGCCGTCGATGGCTTCCATGCGTTCATACAATAAGTGCAAATCAGGCTTTGCAGCGTCCGCCTCGCCGGCTGTAATCGCAGCTTGAACCTCGCGCAGCTCGGGGTCACCGTCCATAACGTAGTCGACCGCGGCACCTGCGCCATGCGGACTTTCCTGTGCAACGTGGGCGATGACATCGTCGGCATTGAGGGATAGTTCGCCATCGTCCGGCTCGAGTTCACCCATCAGCATGGCAAACAGTGAGGACTTGCCACAGCCGTTGGCGCCGATCACGCCGACGCGCTGCCCGGCGTGAGCCTGGAGGGTAGCGTTTTCAAACAGGACGGTTTGTCCTCGGCGTAACGCGATGTTGGTCAGGTTCAGCATATCGGGCGCGATTATAGAAGAAATCGAACAGCAAGAACCGCGTTATACTCGCGGCGGTAATAGCCCCCAGACAGAGAAGTGCAGTGATTACGACGTTGAATGAAATTGAGGCTCGGGTAATAGGCAGCCTTATTGAAAAATCGATTGTTACACCGGAACTGTATCCGATGACCTTGAACGCGCTGACGAACGCCTGCAATCAAAAGTCGGCTCGCGAGCCGGTGATGTCGCTAACGCCAGGTGAAGTGCAGCATACGATTCGTGCGCTTGAAACCAAGCACCTGGTGCGCACGGAAGAAAACTTCAAAAGCCGCGCGGAAAAGTATACGCAACGATTTTGCGGCACCCGCTACAGCGACCTGCAGTTTGATGCCGCACAAACTGCGCTGGTCTGCCTGTTGTTGTTGCGCGGCGCGCAGACCCCCGGGGAACTCCGGGCCCGCAGCGGCCGGCTACACAATTTCGCGGACAATGCCGAAGTCGTTGCCGCGCTCGAGCGCTTAATCGGGCATGACGCCGGTCCGTTAGTCACCAAACTGCCGCGTACGCCCGGCAGGAAGGACTCGGAATACATGCATTTGTTTTCCGGTCCGATCGATTTAGACGCGTATTCCCAGCATGCGCGCACGGCCAAGCCCGCCGCGTCTTCCAGGGCTGGCGGCCTGGCAGACCTTGCCGAACGTGTCGCGGCACTGGAGGCAGAAGTTGCCGATTTGAAGGCGCGATTAAGTTAAATCCGTCAAGAGTGTTGCCATTTGGAGACATCTGGACTCTGCGTATCGATTGCGCGAGAGTAGCTTCAGACGTGTAGGGCGGGGGCCTTAGAATACAGAGCAACATGAAATGCAGGTAGATGGGTCAGGGCTGCGCGAATTCAGGACGTTCGTGCGCTATCAATCGCAGCAGGATGCGCTTGATTTTCTCGGCGAAGTTCTTTCAGACGAACGAGGCGTAGCACTGCTGCACGGGCCTCCTGCGTCGGGCAAGTCAGTAATCGCGAACCAATTCGTACAACAAGTGCAGCCGCGCTTGTCGGTTGCTGTAGTTGACGGTGCCCGATTGAACACCGATGAGTTGCTAAGCCGGATTCTCGAACAGTTCGGATACAACCTGGCTCTCAATTCCGCCGATGAAATGATGAATATGCTCAGCGTGTTTGCGGTGCAGCAAACGCGTACGCATGAGCCCCCGGTCCTGATTCTTGAAAACATCAACGATATGTATCCGAGTGCGTTGGGGGCGCTGTGCAAGTTGGCGACCGTGACCGCAGGGAGTCGTTATGCGATTCGCATTGTCCTGGTCAGCAGTCGTGACATGTCACGTATTATCGATGCGCCGAGCATGGCTTCAGTGTCGCGGCGTGTAATCGGTAATTTCAAATTGGGACCGATGACCTCCAACGAAGCGATGCGTTACCTGTATACCAAGTTGCGATCGGGAGGCGTCGATAGACCGGACGATGTAATGCCCGTGGACGTGTGCGAGAAAATTCATTCGATGTCGGGTGGCTGGCCCGGTGATATGGAAACAATGGCGTTATCCATTATTGAGCAAGCCAAATCCTATCCAATCAAGGCGGAGGATATTTTTGATCCGAATTCGCCTGCATCCGACGATGTACCGAAAATTATTGTCACCAGCATGGGAAAGACGCTGCAGGAAGTGCCGCTGACCGAGAAACGGGCACTAATTGGTCGTTCGGACCTGAGCGATATCGTGATCAAGGATCAATTCGTCAGCAATCAGCACGCGTTGCTTATCCGTGACCAGAATGCGGTCGTACTCGTGGATCTGAAGAGCCGCAACGGAACGTACGTGAATTCGCGGCGCGTACAAAGCAAGGTCTTGCTGCACAACGACATCGTTTCACTCGGCGATCACCGCATGAAAATGGTCTATGCACCAGGTCATTCATCGATTGTCATAGACGATCCCGAACTGGCCGATACTGCAAAGATGCAAAACATCGCCGACGCCCGCCGAGCTCGCGAACAACGAATTCCAACCCTGGTACCACTGGTCAACAAGAAAAAAACCTGACGGTTAGCGTAACTGGCTGTCTTTGCTGCCGCGGCGATTAATGCCGCCTCGTGACGCGTTCTTTTTGTCGTGCTCGGCCTGGCAATTGACGCAATAGCGTACGCCCGGAACCGCCGCGCGGCGCGCATCGGGAATTTTCACATCGCATTCTTCGCAATGCGTCAGGCTTTCGCCCTTGGGCAGCTGGTCGCGCGCATGCCGGATGGCATCCTCGATTGTTGCATCAATCTGGTCCTGCACAGCGCCATCTTTGGCAAATCCACCGGCCATCTAATTGTCCTGAGTCTGTTCCAATCGTCGGTCTGCCGCATCGCCGGTCGGGGCGAGCAGGGCAATGACCACGCACAATATACCGCTAACGACGACTGTATGCTGCAGTCCAAACCAGTCTGCGGATGTGCCAATAATCAGGCTGCCAAGGGCGGTCCCACCAAATGCGATCATGCCCCAGAAACTACTGACGCGTCCGCGAACTTCTTCATCCACCAGGTGTTGGATCAGTATCTGGGAACCGACGCCGCACACCGACAGGATAACGCCCAGCGCCACGACGATCACTATCGCCAGCCCGAAGGAATCGTTTGCGCCAAATGCAGCGATCAGTACCCCGGTGGCCACGACGGCAAACTTGATCACACGACTGTTGAGCCATTTTGTGCTCCGCGTCAGGACAAGGCCGGATGCTATAGCTCCGGCACCGATCGCGGCTGTCAATACGGCGAGACCGGATGCCCCACGCAGGAATATCTTATCGGCAAACGCCGGCATCATTTCCAGGCCGCCTCGGCCGAATACCGATGCGACTGCGATTGTTATCAGCAGGCCGCGAATGATCCTGTGACGGAGAACGTACCGAATACCCTCAAGCATTTCGCTCCATATGCCGGTCGCGTCAGTCGCGCGCCTGGTGGTCGGCCGTAATTTGACAACTGCGATCGCGAAGATGTACGCGAGATAGGATATTCCGTTGATGGCGAACGCCGCACTCACACCCAGCGTCGCGATAATCAGACCGGCGATCGCCGGGCCAACAAAACGTGAAACATTAAAAGCGATGGAAGTGCTGGCAATTGCGCTTTGCAACTTGGATCGTTCAACCAGGTTCGGTACCAGGGTCATGCGAATCGGGGCGTGCGCGCCATCCAGCGCACCCTGTATGAGTGACATCGCAGTGAGAATCGCGATGTCAACATGGCCCAGCCAGGTCAGGGTTGCGAGAGTGAGCATGTTGATCGTGCACAGACTGTTGACGATCATCGAAGCCCTGCGTCGGTCGAAGCGATCGGCAAGTATGCCGAAAAGCGGACCGAAAACAACCGCGGGCGCAAATTGCGTGAACGCCACGATGCCTACCCAGAACTCGGAGTGCGTCAATTCCCATGCGAGCCAGCCCAAGGCAACGCGATAGATCCAAAGGCCATGCAGGGAGATCGTGCTGCCGGTGAGGTAAACAAGAAAGTTGCGGTCGCGCAGTGCAGGATTGGTCACGGACAACAAAGCCCGCTATTAATTAACCTCGCCATATTTTTTGAAGCAAAGTTCCTTTGCCTGCCCAATCCAGTCATCCTGTTCCATTCGCCCCTTGAATTCTTTCAGCTCTGCATTGACACGTGCAATATCAGCAACGCCGAACGATGCAATCTGGCGAAAGCTTGTTACACCCAAACTGTGCAGGGTGTGCTCGAATACTTTGCCGATACCGACGATCTCTTGCAAGTTGTCAACTTCTTGCTCTGGTTTCGTCGCGCCGTTCAGTTTTTGAGCCGTCGACTTTTCCCGCGCATCACGCAGCGCCTGGCGCTGTTGCTTTTCCATCTCCAGGAAATTTTTCTCGACTTCATCAAGGCGCATGCGAAGGGTTTCTGATTTCTGCTCGTGTTTGCCCGCATGTTCGCGGTAGCGATTGGCATCTTCTTCATATTGCTTGCGACTGTTTTCCATGGACTTCAGGACTTGCGCGAGCTCGCGATTCTGAACTTTCAGCTCTTCGAGTTCGAGGACATCCCGTTTCAGTGCCTCGTTCTCCTGCTTCATCAGCGCGCAGTCGTGTTTAAGCTCGGCGTTTTCCGCTTCAAAGGAGATGACGTTTTGTTCCAGATCATCCAGATTTGCCAGCCGTGCCTTCGCTGAGGCGAGCATCTTGTTGACGGATTCATGCTCGGATCGTGACGCCTGCAGGAGATTGCGGAACGACTCGTATTCTTGCCTGGCATTCTCAAATTTTTCTTCGGCCGCTTTGCGTTTTTCAAACGACTTCGTGAGTTCCGCCTTGTAGAAATCGCGGGATTTGATGAACTCAACTTGCAAGTCGTCTGACTGGCTCTTGAGTGAGGTCAACGCATTCTGAAACTGCACGACCTTGGTTTTGAAGTCCTCACGCTCGGCTTTCAATGTGAAAATGCTCTTGGTCAGCAGCTTTTCTTTTTCCCGGGCGGACTCGAGGTCTGTGCGTGTCTTCGCTACCAGCATGTCGCGCTGGTGTACGACCGATTCCTGAGCCTCAACCGTGGTTCGCATCTTCTTGTTTTCGAGCGTCAGACGATCGCGGTGGCGGACAACCTCGCCAAACTTGTTCTGCCACTCGTTGTCCAGCGCCGTTGTTCGCTTTGCCGCCAGCGCTCCGCGTATGAGCCAACCAGCGGCCAACCCAGCAGCTAATGCGGCGGATAGGTACAAGAGAATAGTGGAAGCGGCGCTGTCCATCGGGCGATTATCTCTGACCGGCAGATTATGGAATATGATGAAACGCACATTTCAGCGGGTCTCGTGTGGAAAGACGGCCAGCATTATGTAAAGTGCTTGACATAATAATTTCATGCTTTTTTGCCTATACTGACCGTAGCCCCGAAATTCCAGAAAAATAACCAGGGATACCGCTATGACTTATCGAGTCGCATTCACGTCTTTGCATTGCTTGGCTGCCTTCTTGTTCACCGCTTCGTCTTTAGCGCAAGCGCAGGATATGGTGATAACCGGGGTTGTCGATGGGCCGCTGACGGGGGGAACGCCGAAAGCGATCGAGCTGTGTGTTGTAAACGATATCGCGGACCTGAGTTTGTACGGCCTGGGTTCAGCGAACAATGGTGGTGGTACCGACGGTGAAGAGTTTACGTTCCCTGCCGTTGCCGCTGCGGCAGGAACATTTATTCATGTTTCGCAGGAAACCGACAACTTCTCCGCATTTTTCGGGTTCGAGCCTGCCTATACATCCGGGATGGCGGCGATCAATGGCGATGATGCGATCGAATTATTCATGTCCGGGACTGTCGTGGATGTATTTGGCGACATCAACGTTGATGGCAGCGGCGAGGCCTGGGACCACCTGGATGGTTGGGCTTATCGCAACGATGGCACCGGGCCTGACGGCAGCGCATTCGTACTGGCGAACTGGTCGTTCAGCGGCATCAATGCACTCGATGGAGAAACCAGTAATGGCACGGCGGCAACGCCATTCCCGATCGGCACGTATTCAAGCTGCGAATTGCCGGTACCCGCTCCGAATATCCTGTTATCAGAGATCGTCGTAACGCCGACGGGCGGCGAGTTTATTGAAATACACAATCCAACCGGTGTTGCGGTCGACTTGACGGATGTTTACCTGACGGATGCGACCTTTGCCGGCGGCGGTACTTATTATTACAACATTGTCACCGGCACGAACGCGGGTGGCGGCAGTTTCGGAGACTTTCATGCGCGATTTCCGTCAGGCGCGTCGATTGCACCGGGCGAATTTCAGACTATCGCGATAGCCGGGTCCGATGCATTTGCGACCGAATACGGGTTCAATCCGGACTACGAGTTGTTCGAAGACAGCGGGAGTGCGGACGCAATTCCCGACATGCTGGAAGCGTTACCGGGTTCGATAAACGGGCAGGGCGGCCTGACCAATGGTGGTGAAGTTGCGGTGCTCTATACCTGGGACGGCAACGCCGATCTTGTTCGCGATATTGATTACGTCGTCTGGGGCGACAAGGATGAAGCCGTCGACAAGAGTGGCGTCGGAATTGACGGCCCGGATGCCGACAACGATCCTTCCTTCTACGCGTTCGAAACGCCGATTGTCGATCAGGACGTCGTCGCGCTGGCAGCCCATGCGACGGGCGATTCGTTCCAGCGACTGGATTTTACTGAAGGCACGGAAGCACAGGTCGGCGGTAATGGAATTTCCGGCGCGGATGAAACATCTGAAGATGCATCCAGCACCTGGGGGCAGGCGGCAGCCTCGCCCAACGCGGCGCCTCCCGCACCGCCGATGAACTGGATCATTAACGAAATTCACGCGGACCCTGACAGTTCTGCCGGCGATGCTAACGGTGACGGTGTCGCGCAGTTTAGCGACGATGAATTCGTCGAGATTGTGAATACCTCGGGCGCCGACGCTGATATTTCCGGTTGGACCCTGTCCGACGGCGTGGCCGTCCGGCATACCTTCCCGTCGGGCTCGATCGTTGCGGATGGTTGCTCGGTTGTTGTCTTTGGCGGCGGGAGCCCAAGTGGAAAATTTGGCGCGAGCCTGGTGCAAACAGCGAGCAGCAACGCACTCGGATTAAACAATGGTGGCGATACCGTCACACTGAGCAATGGCAGCGTCGACGTCGCTGTCGTGAGTTACGGCAGCGAGGGCGGCGGCAATCAGTCATTGACGCGCGATCCCGACCTCACCGGCGGCACACTGGTATTGCATAGCAACGTCGCCAATGCATCCGGTGCATTGTTTTCTCCCGGCACGCAAACCGACGGCGCGCAGTTCAGCGGATGTCCGTCGCTCTGGGTTGTCAATGAGATCAACGCTGACCCGGCCACCGGCGACAGCGGCGATGCCAATGGCGACGGCGTGCAGCATTTTGGCGACGATGAGTTCATAGAGATCGTCAACAATACAGGCTCCGACGTCGACGTTTCCGGCTGGACACTGTCCGACGCAGTCGGCGTGCGCCATACGTTTCCGGCCGGCTCGGTCGTGTTCGACGGCTGCGCAGCGGTTGTCTTCGGTGGCGGGGCACCGGCCGGTGCCTTCGGTAACAGCCTGGTTCAGGTTGCGTCAAGTGGATCGATTGGACTGAACAATGGCGGCGATAGTGTCATTCTCAACGATGGCAGCAAGGACATCGTCGCAACAGCTTACGGCAGCGAAGGCGGCGACAATCAGTCTGTCACGCTGGATCCGGATGTTGACGGTGTGCCGCCCTACGTAAGACACAGCCTGGCAACGAACTCTTTCGGACTCCTGTTCTCGCCCGGCACGGCGGTCGATGGCTCGCAATTTGTCGGATGCCCGGTCGATATTACAGTGTCAGATATTCAAGGTCCCGGCCTGGCCAGCCCTGTCGAGGGTCGGCGCGTGAATACAACGGGGGTCGTTACGGCACTGACCGATGACGGATTCTTCATGCAGGTTGCCGATGACGGCGACCCGAATACGTCGAACGGAATTTTCGTCTTTACCGGTGGTGCGCCGGGCGTCGCGATCGGCGATGAAGTTGAAGTGTCAGGCCGAGTTGAGGAGTTTTTCGGATTGACCGAAATCACCGGCTCACCTGCTGTCACCGTGACCGGTACCGGCAGCCTGCCTGCGGCGATCGTGTTTGATGCGACACGACCGTCTCCGGACCCGATGGCGCCGAGTTGTGCAATCGAGTACGAACGTTACGAAGGCATGCTGATCGAAATTCCGGCGGGCATTGTTGCCGCGTCGAACCAGGAATTCGGATCGGATCCGCTGGCGGAAGTCCACGTCACAGCCGGCCCGGTGCGGCCGTTTCGGGAGCCCGGCATTGAAACTCCGGGTTTGCCCGCTATGCCGTCTATTCCGATTTGGGATGGCAACCCTGAGGTATTTGAACTGGATCCAGACAAGCTGGGTCTGCCGAACATCAACATTCCCGCAGGTTCGACGTTTAGTGCGGTAGGCATTCTCGGCTTCGAGTTCAATCATTATGAACTCTGGCCGACACAGCTTGACGTCAGTCCGGCTCCGCTGCCTGTCGCTGTTCGTCCGAAACAGAGTGATGAGGGTACCGTCGGTTCATTCAACCTGTTCCGACTGTTCGATTCCGTCGCTGACGGTACGGGCGACGCGGTGCTGCCACCGGAAGAATATGCGCTGCGCACGGCAAAAATTGCAGCCTATATTGTCGACCAGATGAGGTCGCCGGATATTCTTGCGGTGCAGGAAGTTGAGAAACTGGGTGTGCTTCAGGAGCTATCGGCTGCCATCAACGCGCTGGATAGTAGCGTCAACTATGCTGCGTACCTGGTCGAAGGCAACGATGTCGGTTCGATTGATGTTGGCTTCCTTGTTCGAAGCAATGTCGAGGTATTCGCCGTTACGCAACTCGGCGCCGACGAATTACTTAGCGTCGATGGCTCGCTACTGCATGATCGACCGCCATTGCTACTTGAGGGAGCGATGGACGGCCAGTTCCCGATCTCGGTCATGGTTCTGCATATGCGATCGCTGGGCGGGATCGAAGAAGCTCGCACGCAGCAAAAGCGTTACGAGCAGGCGCAGTCGGTCGCGCAAAAAGTGCAGGATATCCAGACGGCCAATCCCGATGTCAACCTGGTTGTACTTGGCGACTTTAACGCCTTCGAATTTACGGACGGTTACGTCGATCTCGCCGGTATCGTAAAAGGCGATTTCAACCCGGGCGAGAGCCTTGTGTGCTCGTTGAATGGCAATACCTGTGAAGACCTTGTGTCACCCGACCTGACGGATGAAGTCCTGAATATTCATCCGGACGAACGCTATTCCTTCATTTTCCGCGATAGCTTCAATGCCGCCGGCTCGCGTGGCGATGCACAGATTCTCGATCATGCCATGACCAGCGCGGCGTTGAGTCCGCTCGTTACCGGGCTGGAGTTCGCACGCGGCAACGCGGACGCGGCCGAGGTTTTGGTTGAAGATGACGGGACGCTGGACGAATTGTCTTTGCGGGCATCGGACCATGACGGGCTGGTGCTATTCCTGTTTCGAGATGAGGATCGCGATGGCGTTGGCGATGACACAGATCTTTGTCCTGCGACCGTCCTGCCCGAATCGGTGCCGACAGTGCGACTGCTGCCGCATCACTACGCAGATACCGACGGCGACGGCATCTTCAATACGCCACCGCGTCGATTCTGGAACTGGCACGAGCCCTGGACACCGACGATAAAGGACACTGGCGGTTGCTCGTGCGAACAAATAATCGATGAATTGCATCTCGGCAAAGGGCACCGAAAGCACGGCTGTAGCCTGGGTGTAATGGTCAAATGGATCTGGCAGGTCAAGCACCCGCACTAATATTCAAAATGCGGGGCCGGGCCTGCCTACAGGCTCGGTTCCGCGGGTATCGGTACTTTTGCGCGACTCTCACGCCAGACGATAAGTATATTTGACGCGATGACAATCACGGCACCGATCATCACGGCAGGCAGTGGCCACTCATTCCAGATCATCCAGCCGAAGAATGTCGCCCAGACAATGCTGGTGTAGTTGAACACAGTGACAATGGCAGCCGGGGCGTTACGGTAAGCCACGGACAAAAGCCATTGTGCCGCGGCACCCGACAGGCCGACGCCAAGCAACAGCGGCAATTCTTCGATAGTGGGTTTGACTGCTACGAACGGCATGGCTAGGCCGGTTATGGCCGTTCCTATAAAAAAGAAATAGAAGCTGATCGTAGCTGGCCGCTCGAATCGCCCCAGGTAGCGGAGGATTATTTGCAACACGGCATGCATTAGCGCGGCAAACAAGGCCGTAGTGATGCCGAGCACGTAGACGTCACCGGTCGGGCGTGTCATGACCAGCACACCGACGAAACCGGCTGCAATCGCGGACCAGCGCCAGGGTCCAACGGTTTCTTTGAGAATAATGACGCTCAGGACGGGAATAAAAAGAGACGCGGTGAACAGCAATGCGGTTGTGTCGGCCAAAGGCATCAGGGAATAGGCGGCGAACGTTGCCACGAGACTGATGGTGCCTCCGACCGCACGTATGGCAACCCAGACGGGTTTAGTGCGCAAGGTCAGAATCTCGCGATGGCCCATGACGAAAATAACTATTAGAAACGGAACACAGCCGACCAGGTTTCTGTAAAAGGCGATTTCGATGACCGAGTGGGTGTCACTCAGCAGTTTTGCAAACATCACCATCAGCGAGAACATGAAGTAAGCGCCAACAGCAGTTGCCATGCCGAGGATGACATGCTCCTGATGAGCCTGTGGTTCTTGTTCCGGCGGCATGAAACGGTCGAATCGCGACAAACGCCGCAGGATAGGTGATTTCGACGCAGAGTAACAGCGCGACCGGCATGAGCCGGTCGCAACTGTCTGTTACGACATTATTTGAAGAACCAGCGTCCGCCGACCGTTACAACGTCGGTGTCACCGGCAAACTCCAGGCTGACGCCCGCAGCGAACTGTCGAGAGAAGTAGTAGTCACCCGCGAGTTCGAGGTAGGAATCGCTGTCACCGATTGTAATGTGATGCACGTTGCCGCGAATCTCGAATTCCGGCGTGAGCATGCCGCGCACACCGGCAGAAAAAGCGAGGCCGTCGTCATCGGCGCTGCCGAACGACGAATCGAAATCCGCATTCGAATAGCGCAAGGTGCTGACGAGATCGAAATCGGCTGAATAGTGCCAGACATATCCGGCGCCAATCTCGAACAGCGTGGCATCCACGTTGTTGTTGAAGTCAAGAGACGTCGTTCCGCCGACGATCAGCCAGTTGTTACCCAGGTCGTAAGATCCGTTGAAGCGGAATCCGTCACCGCCGTTTGTATCAACGTCGACAAAACGCAGTTCCAGGTAGTCATAGCTAAGGTCGGGTTTGGGTTGGCCGGAATACTGGGCCGCCGCGGTTCCGCATGAGAGCAGGGCCGCTAGTGAAATCAGGTACTTCATTTAACACCTCAATTTGTCTGTTTGTCCCGCCAAAGGAGCGGGTCGTCAAGAATCGGCGGCGATGGTAGGCTGCGTGTCAGCTGCTGTCCAATCGCTTTGGCCGAAAGTGAGAAAGGCAGGAGAAAAAGCGTCTAAATCGCTGTTTGTAATCAAGATATCTCTGCGGACGACCTGTCTCCATTTGGCGTCAGTCGGCAGAATTCGCCGTTGGATTGCGCGAATCCCAAGGTTCGGAGCCTTAGCGATAGAAGACGTGATTGCCGATCGTTGCCGTTTCTGTCCGGCTGACACGCCATGGAACCTCAATGCCGCTGCTGTGAAAATACAGTGCGCCGCCGGTCGGGTCGTCAGGTGGATCGGTCAACAGTATGGCCGCAGTCTCTTGCGCCCGGGACCAGCTTGCCGCGTCGCGAGGCTTGTCGCTTTTGCCGTCACACCACCAGGAAAACTGGCAAGGCGGTCGTTCTCCTCCCTGGTAAACGACATCGCAGGGTGTGTCCGGGAAATCCGGGCTCGCCACACGATTTAAAATCGCCCATCCAACAGCGACCAGGCCGTCGTCACTTTCGCCGCGAGCCTCCCAGTACAAGGCCAGTGCAAGGCAGCGATGCTGCCCTTCGGCGTCATCGGCGCGCGAATCTTTTGCGCAAAGCAACGCAATATGGCAGAGCAGTAGTGCCAGCACGACAGGATGCGATTTCATTCTCACGAACACGTTATGATAGGCGCCAATCTCACTCAGGGCCTCTATTATGGCATCTTCAAATAACGACAGCCTCGCCGTTCTCATCGATGCGGACAATGCGCAGGCGTCGATCATCCATGAACTGCTCGCGGAAGTATCACGTTACGGCACCGCGAGCGTTAAGCGTGCCTACGGCGACTGGACGACAACGAGTCTGAAGCAATGGAAAAACGTATTGCACGAAATGGCCATTCAACCGATTCAGCAGTTCAGCTATACAACCGGCAAGAACTCAACAGATTCGGCGCTCATTATCGATGCGATGGACCTGTTGCATGCCGGTGGCCTTAACGGCGTCTGCCTGGTTTCCTCGGACAGCGACTTCACGCGTCTCGCGACCCGGCTTCGTGAAAGCGGCCTGGTTGTTTACGGTTTTGGCGAGCGCAAGACGCCCAAGCCCTTTGTTGCCGCCTGCGACAAGTTCATCTACTCCGATATTCTCAAGCCGTCAAAATCGAGCGACAAGAAATCGAAACCGGCGGCCGAGCCCTTGAAGCCGATGATCAGCAAAGCGATCGACGCGGCTGCACAGGATGACGGGTGGGCGCAGTTGTCTGTTGTCGGAAAATTCCTCGTGAAAAACAGCCCGTCATTTGATCCTCGAAACTACGGTTGCCAGAAGCTTGGCGAGCTGGTGCGCAAACAGAATTACCTGAAGATCAGGGAAGTGCCAATCTCCTCAGGCTCTGGTGCGGTACAGATATTCATTCGGCTGAAATAGGGGGCTGCAATGCCGTCGGTGGTCGAGAAGTCAGTCAGTTGCCCGTACTGCGGCGAGTCGATTGGCGTATTGATTGACGATTCTCTGCCGGAGCAAAGTTACGTTGAAGACTGCCAGGTTTGCTGCCGGCCAATTGTGCTTGAAGTCTGGGTCGACCTCGATGGCGACGTCGCGGTACAGGCGCGGAGCGAAAATGAATAATGCCGCCAAACCGCGCCGCCTCCTGCGTCGATTCTAGTGAAGGTCCAGCCGATGATTGCTGGCCCGATCGTGTCGTTTCAGCGGGCTGACCCCGGCATTCTTTGACAGTCGTGGCCACTGGGCTACCGCATCGATGACCTCGTCGATAATGTTTTCCGGTTTGGCAAGGCTTATCGATTTTCCAACGGCGAGCAGGTCGTCCCGCGTCAGCTTGTCGCGCTTTCCGTTGATGCTCATCTGGTGCTGACTGGTCCACTGGCCTGCCGGATTGTGCGCGTACGTCAGGTCGAATGCCGGCGAGAGCGTCCAGCGGCCTGAAGAATCCATCAGGAACGCGATGTTCTTGGTGTGGTCATCGAGATTCCGGGCGACCACGTTGAAGACCATGCGCCGGTACTGCTCGGCGGCCTCTTTCTTGTTCAGGCGCAGCTTGCGCATGATCGAGAACGCCTGCTCATAGCTGTAGAGCCCCGATTCGTTGAAGTCGAAGTGGGCGATGCCACAAAGCGACTGCATATGAATCTTTTGTCCGTCGACCCGGTCGAATCGCTTGGTCAGGAAATGGGCGCGGCCGTTTTCCTCGAGCAGCCGGCATTCCATCATGTTGATACCGGCCAGTTTGGCCATTTCGTAGTAGGCGTATTCGATGCGGCCATACTCGGCCGGCTCACCCAGCTCGAGATCGGTTACGCCGTCGAACTTGAGAATCCAGTAGTCGTAACCTTGCGGCACATCAGCTTGTCCGGACAGTACCCGGCCCTGTTCATTGAGCGCGATGATGGCTTTGGGTCGCGCGCCGCCAGCCGAAGTGCCGACGCTCAGGATCTCCTGTATCGCCTCGGCATCCTCGATTTCCGATCCACCCAATTGTACGGCGAGGCCCTGGCGTTCATTGACAATTGCCTGTGCTAGGTCGACCAGTTCTGCAATCTCAATGGGGTGGGCCTTTTCCTTGCGTTTCATCACCGGCGGCGCGAATTCGAGCGCACCCATGGCGCGCGATGCGGTATAGCACAGCCGCTCGACCGGGCTAAAGCTGTCGGGGTCGCGGCCCTGGCGCGCCAGCCAGGCGTCGATGACGCTGCGGCCGTATTTGTCCGGCAAGGCGTCGGCCAGCAGGCCGGGCAGTCCGAGGAACGTGCGGCGAGCGAGCTCCGGGAAGGCATACAGCCCGTCGCCGGATCGGGCGCCGGCGAGCGGCATGTGGATCGGCGAGATATCGAGACCCGTTTTGACGAAATCGGGGTCGAACTCAAACACGGCATAGCCGCGGTCGTCCAGCCAGGATACGGCACCGACCAGTTGTTGCCAGAGGTGTACTTCGGCGGTTTCGACGCGCGCTACCAATCTTCATTTTCCTCAGGATTGCCGCGTTTACCGCTCGCTCGCTGGCGTTTAACGCCCTTGCTGCGAGCCAGTTGCAGCGGGCTGACGGTGATTTCGGGAATAAAATGCTGCAGCTGATCGAGTGCCCGAAGTTCACGCAGGACGGCGATGAGTGTCGAGAGGGTGCCGCCGCCAGCTTCTATGCCCTTGATGGCGGTGACAGAGAGCCCGGTCGCTTCGGCCAGGGCTTTCTGGGTGATATTGCGCCGCAGGCGCAATGCTTTGAGCCGGGCGCCGATCTCGGTTTCGATTGCGGAATCGCTGAATGAGTAGTAGTCCATAAGGGGTTAATAATAAGCTTTAAAGTCGCTAATTGGTTTATTGGAGCTTGATATTAAGCTGTTGTATCCATCATGGCAAGTTTTAATAGTTAAGAGCTTAAAAATAAGCTATTAACTAGTAAAATGACTATGAATAGCTTAAAAATAAGCTCTAAAAGTCTGGAAATACCGACGCTTTGACAGTATTTTCAGACCCGATCCCGTTCAGCCTGCGTTTAGTGGGTATTCAGCACGCGTTAATTGCAGCGGTCGTAATCTGGCATTAACCAGGGACAGACTGATTGGGAGCACGAAATGGATATCGTATATGCCGCAGAGAAAACGAGTATCGCCTCCTTACTTGGCGAATACGTCAACAGCCGCATCGACGAAAGCGAGATTCTCGTCACCGAAAACCCGAATGAAACCGGGAGTTTTCGCATCAACTGGCAGCTGGACCGCTTCCTGCTGTCGCCGGATGGCCAGATCGTCGCGGAGTCATTGTCATCGCCAGACCGCGCGTGAGAGCAGGCGCTTTTGAGAGCTGTCGCACGGCGTCGAGGCAACGACGCGCCTAGAATCAAGGCATGAACTCCAAAGTTCACCCGCTGGTCGTTGCGTTGGTCATGACTCTGACCTTTGTCGCAATTGCTCTGTGGATGTGGGGCAAAGGTGAGGCATCGCTGGTCGGCGGACCCGCCGAGCTGCGCCTGGGTCCGAATGGTCATCTATACATACAGATCCAGAACCGACTGATCGAGCATGATGCCGATGGCGAGTACGTCGCAACTCACGACCTCGCTATGCTTGGCGTCGAACAATTTCTCGGCAACTACGCGTTTTTTTCCAACGGCGATATCCTGTTGCGCCGCGGTCCCGACCCGAGGACATTTCTCGATAACGTCCGCGCGTTCATGCGGGAGACGAGCCGATCGTCAATTCGACCGCTGACGCCCGAGTCCGGGCTGTTTCGATGTGAGATCCGGACATCCGCGTGCGACAAGTTCGGCAAAGCTGGTGTCGATTTCAAGGCGGCACACGGCATTTTCATCGACTGGGAAACCGACGATGTTTTTATTGCGGATACGTCCCGCCACCTGCTGCGCAAATATTCCGCCGACGGTGAACCACTTTCCGAGCCGATGGCCGGGTTCAAATTTCCCAATCAACTTCTGATCCACGACGACATGCTTTACGTCGCCGATACAAACAACCATCGAATTCGTGTCCTCGATCCTCGGACGGAAGTCTTCGGTACTGAATCGGGAAGTCAGTCTGTCAATCCCGATATCGCGGTGCGGGAGGGGCAGCGTTGGCCGAGTCACTTTGCACGCGTTGGCAAGGAGTGGTGGGTCAATAACATGCGCAGTGGCATGAACGCGGGCGGAATTTATATTTTTGATGACGCCTGGCAATTCGATCGCAGAGCCGAATTACCTCCCGACGCGGATCCAATATCGCTTCTTGCATTCGGCACCGAGGTACTCGTGAGCGATTGGAATAATGATCGTGTGCATCGCCTGAGTACCGCCGGCAAGCATCTCGGTTTCTTCGCATCGCCCGGACTCTTAAGCGTTTTTGATGAATCGCAAGCGGCGCGTGCGAATTTTGAAATTCTGAGCTATTCAGGCGTACTGCTGTTGGCGCTGGTGATTGGCGGATTGTTTGTTCGGGCACTGGTCGTCAGCGTTTCGCCGGATAGAAAAGAGGCGGCAGAGGGCGCATCAATCTCAGCAATCAACATCAATCAGGCTCTGCAATTGACGCCCGAACCGAAAATCGTTGCCAGGGCGAGGCGCGGCATCCGCTTGGTCGGTGTTCTCATCATTGGAATGGTCGTTATCGTGGCACTGATGCTGGCAGACCATGAGGCGGCGCGCGAAGTTGCGTTGAAAATACTGGCGCCTGGCGGCGGGATGATTGCAATATTCTTGCTGATCGTTTGGGTTACCCGCTCAAACACCGGAACTGCGATCAAGTTACACGGCAACCTGCTGACCTTGCGCGATCATTCCGGCCGCGAATCGAGTTGCCCGGTTCGCGAGGTGCGCTACACCAATACCGTACTCGCGACGCGGGACATGGCGGTGTTTCTGGGGCAACGGCCAGCGGCGCTGTACGATCGGGAGTTGCTGGACAAGGAACTGTTCCCACGGCTCGATGCCGCTAAAAAATTATCGGCCTGGCATATGCAGCTATTGCTGCTGGAACTCAAGCATCCGCAAGGGTATGTCACCATTATCGCAATAGCAGGTGTCGTGATCTATGCGGCCCTGGCATTGGCCGGGCGTATCAGCTAGTGACTCCTGTTGAGGTGAGCCTCTGAACATTCCAGAGACTTCGGTGCCGGTTGCCGCGTGTACAAGACAAAGCCGTTGCCTGCGATTACAAATAAAGTGCCGAGTATTGTCGTTGCGGTAATTTCAAGGCCTTCAAAAAGCATTGACAGGATCAACGCAACAACCGGAAACATGACCATAGCGTAGCCGGCTTTCGCCGCACCGATGCGTCCCAGCAAGGTCAGGTAGGTTCCGAATGCAATAACCGACCCGAAGACGGCAAGGTACGCCAGTGAAATCACATAGCTTGCGGACCATTCGAATGTGAACTCGTGTCCGCTGGCGAGGCTGTAGGCGGCGATAAACAGGGTGCCGTAGAACATGCCCCAGGCGTTCGTCTGGACGACAGGCAGCTTGGCGCGTTGCGTGGCT
This sequence comes from uncultured bacterium, assembly GCA_963976365.1. Lineage (GTDB taxonomy): Bacteria > Pseudomonadota > Gammaproteobacteria > Steroidobacterales > Woeseiaceae > UBA1847. The sequence continues at coordinate 217,887 of CAXBKH010000004.1, forward strand.
TGCGACACCATGTTGCCGAACGACGCGACAAGCGCACTGACGATGGCGAGAAAGAAACCGAAGAACACGGTGTCCGTAAAGGAAACTTCGCGAATCTGCGGTGCAAACAGGTAGAACATGCCGATGACACCGAGCAGCGCCCCAAACAAGGTGCCGCGCCCGGCGCGAGCGCCGAAGAACAGTCGCGCATTGATAATGTTCATCCACACCAACGACGAGAAAGCGATCGCAGCCAGCGCTGAGGTGATATGCAACTGCGCCTGGTAGACGAGAATGTAGTTAATGCCGAACAGCAATATACCGAGCATGAAAAACCAAACGTGCTCCCGGCGACTGAATCGAAGCGAAAGGCCACGGATTCGGCTCCAGCCAAACAGCAAAACGCTGGCAGCGGCGTATCGATAGAAAAGTGACACCTCAGGTGCCACCACCCCGAGCTGGAATTCAATCGCAAAAAACGTCGAACCCCAGATCAGGACGGTCAGTGCATAAAGCGTGGCATTGTTCATTCGCAGTCCTGGCGATTGAGCTGTTTCACGGTTTTTTCGAGCATCCGTTGGCTCAACGCGCGATAGCGAGGGGTATGGTTGGGCGCTGAAAAGAAGACCTCGCGGATGAGCGCCCACCTTGACGGGTGAGTGACCGGAAGATTGAAGCGCTGTGAGCGGCTTTCCTGCGCCGGACCGAAATTGCAGGCCGGCTGACTGCAAATATTCTGTGAGTTCATGTCTGTCGCCTCCCTGGGCAATTTCAAACGTTGGTTGACTGTACGGAATTTTTGTTGATATAACAGACACAGAAAATTAGAAATAGGACATGAACAGTTATGCTCAACGTCGACAAGCAAGCGGACACTTATCTCTATCGACAAGTTGTTGATTTAATAACGGAAAATATGGATTCCGGCACCTTGCTCCCGGGCGACCGCCTGCCGTCGTTGCGCAAGATGAGCAAAACCGCCGGTGTCAGCGTGCCGACGGTTCGCCAGGCCTATATTGAGCTGGAACGGCGGCGCCAGGTTGAATCACGGCCCAAATCGGGCTTTTACGTCCGTCATCGATCGGCCAATGACATTGTCAGCACATCCCGCACCGGTGCGATGAAACCAGCGCATCTTTGCTGCCGGCCGCTGATGGAGCGCGTGTACGATGGCATCAACCGGCCGGAACTGGTGCCACTGGGTATCGCGAATCCGTCGATGGCGAAGCCGGCAGCCAAGACCCTGCACCGCACCATGAAGCGTGTCATGTCGCGAGCCGAGTCGCGAAGTCTTGGTTATGCATCGACATTGGGCGAACCGACCTTGCGCCGACAAATCGCGTATCAATACCTGGATACCGTTGGTGCGACGGTCGAACCCGATGAAATTTGTATCACCAACGGCGGTCAGGAAGCGCTGTTGCTTGCACTTCGCGCCGTGGCGACGGCGGGCGATGTCATTGCCGTTGAGACGCCGACCTATCATGGCATGCTCGAGCTGATCGACAGCCTCGGCATGCTCGCGGTTGAGGTTGATACCTGCCCTGAGGAAGGCGTAACGCTTGCCGCACTTCAGCGCACCCTGGAGACAAACGACGTCAAGGCCTGTCTTTTCTCCAGCACGCTGGGGAATCCGCTTGCCGTCACGATGCCGGAAGAAGACCGCCGGAAGATGATCGCGCTTTTGGAAAAACACGATGTGGCGCTGGTTGAGGACGATGTTTATGGCGAACTTCGATTTGATGGAGTCCGTCCGGTTCCAGCCCAGTTTCTGGGCAGCAAAGCACGCATTCTGACCTGCGGGTCGTTCTCAAAAACGGCCGCATCCGGCTACCGGATTGGCTGGGTAGTCACCCGGCACTACGCCAACGAAATCGCACGTCTCAAACGCGCGTTCTCCTGTTCGTCAGGGTTCCTGCAGCAACTAACGCTTGCCGACTTTCTCGCCTCCGGCGACTACGGGCGGCATCTCAAGGCCTTGCGGCCGGTTCTGCAGCGAAACTGCGAGCGCATGCGTGCATTGGTGGCCGAGCACTTTCCGGATGAGACGCGGACGTCGCGTCCGGTTGGCGGATCGGTTCTCTGGCTTGAGCTGCCAAAGAACGTGGATGCCGAACAGCTGTTCGACGACGCGATCAATGCAGGCATCAGTATTTCGCCGGGGCACATATTCTCGCCGGTCGCCCGGTATACCAACTTCATTCGGCTAAGCTTTGGTCACCCCTGGAGCGAAAAGACGGAGAACGCCCTTCGCTGGCTGGGGCAGCGTGTGCATGAACTGAGCTGACACGAATTACTCGATGACCGCGATTTCGCTCACGACTGTTTCGACTTCGAATGCGCCGCCGGTGACCATCTTTCGCATGGTTTCCATCTGTGAACCCATCATGCTTTCCATCATCTTGCGCTGACCCTCGGGCATGGCGGCCATCTGCGCTTCGAACTCAGCCATCTGCTGCTTCGCCTCGAGCATTTGTTTTTCTTCTTTTGGCGTCAGTACGCCTCCCATGCGCATGAGTTGTTGATATGACTCGTACATTTTACTGCCGGGAACGTTGCGATAATCCAGCCAGCTTTGCTCGATGAAAATGTCACGGGATTGTCCTTCGACAACGGCAACACCTTCCATACGCATCTTCAGCGGCACGTATTCCGCTTCGTCAACCCAAAAGCTCATTGATTGAATTGTGAATTCCTGCCCGTTGCTTTTCTCCGTCAGGTTGACGTCGTCACTCTTGAGGTGAAATGCGCTGCTGCTTCCTATTTTTTCTTTGCCGACCAGTTTAGCGGTCCTGGCAAAGTCGGCCATTTGATTGGCTCGCGTTGCCGCGTCCTGCTGTCCCTGACCGTCTGGCACGCCAGCCTGGCCCGCGGCTCGGACAAATTCGGCATTTGCGCCCATCATCGTCTTGGGGTCCGGTGATGCCCAGGGTTCCGACGGGGAGCCCATGCTCTTGAGCATCGTGGGCGGCAATCCTGCTGCCTTAAGGCCTTTTTCCATTTCCGAGCTCATGCCAGCACCGGTTTGTTCGAGGCCCTGGGCGTAGGCCTCAGCCATGGCCGGCGACAGCGATGGCCCATTGCCGGATTTGCGACTTCGCATTTCGGAACTTGAAACATAGCGAAACGATTCCGTTTTGCTGCCGTCTTGCAGCGTTACGGCTGTTCGTTCGAAGTACTGCGGAACCGTTTGTCCCATGACATTCTGTCGCACGACATAGGACTGAACGCCAGCCTTTCGTTCGATATCTTGCGCCACCATTCTGTCGATAATCTCCTGGGCATCTTCGGCATGTGCAAGAAAAGGCATGGACACGCTCGCAATGAGCGTTAGGGCGACGAGCAGCTTCTTCATGGGTTCCTCCAGATCTAGAGTAGTGATATCCAGTTGGCGTATGATCGAATAATAGCAGCAATCGATTGTCAATCTCTCGCCGGTGGTGAGCGTCAACGGGAAAGGAAGTCGTTTGAAATATAGGTACCTCGGAAAATCGGGCCTGCAGGTCGGCGAGCTGTCGCTTGGATCCTGGATCACTTTCCACAACCAGGCGGGTGTCAATAAGACGGTCGAGATGATGGCCGCGGCCTACGACGCCGGCGTCAATTTTTTCGACAATGCCGAGAATTATTCCGCCGGAAAATCGGAAGAGGTCATGGGCGCAGCGCTGAAGAAACTGGGCTGGCGTCGGGGCAGCTACCTGATCTCGACAAAGCTCTTTTGGGGGCTGCACGACGGACCGAACGAGAAGAACACGCTGAACAGAAAGTATTTGCTGGAAGCGATCGATGGTTCGCTCAGGCGTCTCGGCACCGACTACGTCGACCTGTTGTTTTGTCATCGACCGGACCCGCACACGCCGATCGAAGAAACGGTCTGGGCAATGCACAACAATATTGAGCGTGGCAAGGCCTTGTACTGGGGTACATCGGAGTGGGAAGCGGCGGATATCATTCGCGCGATTGAAATTGCCGAGTGTCATCACCTGCATAAGCCCGTGGTCGAACAGCCAGTCTACAACTTGTTTCAACGGCATCGCTTCGCCGGTGACTACCAGTCGGTTTATGAAGAGCAGGGTTATGGCTCGACGACCTGGAGTCCGCTGGCTTCGGGATTGTTGAGCGGCAAGTACAACAACGGGATTCCAGCGGGCAGTCGTGGCGCGTTGGAGGCGTTCAGCTGGCTGAAGGAGCAATTGACAGACGCGAAACGGCTGGCAATGGTTGCGGAGCTGGCGCCGCTGGCGAAGGATATGGGCGCATCCTTAGCGCAATTTTCGCTGGCCTGGTGCCTGAAAAATCCTCACGTGAGTACCGTGATCACCGGTGCGAGTAGCGTCAAGCAGATAGAGGAGAACATGAAATCCGCTGAATTTGTCGATCAATTCGATGGGAACCTCATGCGAAAGATTGACGAAATTTTTATCGGAGACTGACGATCGCATCAACCAAGCCCGCCAGTTCTGCCAAATTGGCGGCCAGAGGAAGCTGAAGTAGTTGTACTGGACCGGGAAGACTATTATTGTTCGCCTCCAGAGCGCCCGTAGCTCAGTTGGATAGAGTACCTGGCTACGAACCAGGCGGTCGGGAGTTCGAATCTCTCCGGGCGCGCCATTTAAAACAAAGGGTTAGCCGATTTTTCCGGTTAGCCCTTTTTTCATTTCCGACACTTTTCCGACAGTTTTTTCGGTTCGTTGACCAATCAGCATCAGGTTCGGTGTTTCCCGACGATTTTGATTTACGATTGCCTCGACTGCGTTGATCAGTTCCTGCAGTTCTGCCGCCGAGTAGTGCGTCGTGATGTCACCGTTGGCATGACCCAAGAGCGCCTTTCGGGTTTCCAATGGAACACCCGCGCTTCTCAGTCTTTTGCCGAAGGTATGACGAAGGTTATGAACGCCTTTTAGGATGCCTTTTTCTGTCGGCAGGCCGACAAGCCGCCAGGCCCGCTTCCATGCGGAGTTGTTGAGCTTTCCGATCGCGTTGCCCCGGTACGTGAACACGTAGCCGATGTGCTTGCCGCGCCGAGATTCGATCACCCGGCTAGCTATCGTGTTCAACACCACAACGCGCTCCGTGCTGGTCTTGGTGATCGACGCCGGCAAGATAAAGACCGATGTCTTCATATCCGGTAGCGCCACTTCCCAGTCCCAGCGAAGCTGGCAAACCTCCTGCTCCCTGCAGCCCGTGTTGACCGCAAACAGAACAGCGTCCGCCGCGTGTCGTGGCAGTGCCTTGATTAGACGACCTTGCTCTGCCCACGACAGTGGATACGGCTTGGCCTGCGCACCCTTGACGGAGAGCCGGCTGATCCTTGCCGGTGCCTGCGTGAGCCACGGTCGCCCATCCACATCCCGCCAGACTCTCGCCGCCCGATTCAAAACCGTCGATACGATACCCAGAACGTTGTTGATCGACTTCGGCGATAGTCCGCGTTTTTGCTCATGCTCGACAAACGGCAGGATAGTGCCGTCGTGAACGTGTGCAATGGGCAGGTTACCAATGAACGGAAAGAGCTGATCAAGGTGCATGGCGATATCGTCAGCTGATGACTTGTGTGCGATCTCCTTCAAGTAGCGCAAAGCGGCTTCTTCGAAGGTAAAGATCGCAGCCTCGTGTCGTCGTGCTTCTTCCTCCATTTCCGCCAACCGGCGGATCAAGATTTGTTCTGCCTCAGTGCGAGAAGGTGTGCTCGTGCTTTCCCGGAGCCATCCTCCCGGTGCAAAGCGGCAGCGCTTTTCAATGTGCCAGATGCCGCCTTTTTGGCGGAGCCCCGGCATTCGGTTACGTTTTGACATGTGTCGTCCTCCAGTTTTGGAGCCTTCGGACGACGCCCGTTGCGGGATTTATAGTCCTCTAACCAGGCGTCGAGTTCAAGGCGGTCGAAGGCGATGCCCTGTCGGCCGATCGGAATAGTGGTGAGGTGGGACCGGACCTCGCTATTGAAGCGGTTGCGGTCCATGCCGAGGTACGCAGGGACATCACGAAGACGTAGCAGGCGAGGCAGAATCGATACGGGTTTCTTATTCGTGCTCATCGGCCGAGATACACAGCGGATATCTGCTCGCGACAGTGGCCCAGCTCCCGGGATATCGTCTCGCGCGCTTCCTTGTCAAGCGCGCGTTGCGCCAGGACAAGGGATCGCGAGGCTGGGCCACCGGCAGCCGGCGCCTTCCAACCGGTGAGCTCGAGGTATCGGGACTGTGCATAGGCATGCCGGAGGCCGTGGGGATTCTTGATACCGGCATCGCGGACCTGGCGATCGTAGCGATTGCGCTGCTCGACGTAGTTGCGTTCGAGCGGGATTAACGCGCCGCCTTTGGCGAGTTTCCTGACATCTTCGAGAAGTCGCCGTTGCTCGCCGTTCCTGATCGGCACGGTTCGCGCACGACCGCCCTTGGTCCAGCTAGCCTTGAGCTTGATGTGATCGTCCTTGATCGCGTAGTTGGGTGAGAACTTGATGGCTTCCTCGCGCCGCAGGCCGAAGGCGGACTGCAGCCGGAGGCTTAAGCGAACGTGCTCGTCGGAGATTTTTTCGAGCTGCTTGTTGTCGAGCAGTCTGGCTTTCGATTCCTCGCCAACGTAGCGGCGATTGCCGATGTCGTAGGCATTGTTGTCCCTCGAAACAATGTCGGCCTTGCCGACTTTATTTGCCCACCAACGGAGCGCCGATAGTCGATTCTTGAACGTGCCGACGCCGATGCTCTGATGTTTCCACAGGGAGACGAGCGCATCGACATGTTTTGGTTTCAAGGATCTCGCCTGCATATGTCTGTAACCCAGCTCGTGCAACTGGTTGGCGATGCGATCGAGAATCCGCGATCGTGTCGCCTGGGTGGAAAAGCTTCCATCCCGGTTTGCCCTGCAGAGTTTCATCAACTGGTAGTTCAGGTCCTTCATGGTGCGTATCTCATTCGGTGAGTTTTGATGACCACCTCGCCGCCGGTTAAGCAGACGAGGTCCGATTCAAGATCGGATAAGGTCCAGGGACACCAGTCCCAGACGGCCTGAAGCCGTGATCCGGTTCGCCGGGGCTCTCTTTCGAGCGCCGTCGGCGACTACCTGTTGTTGGTCTCTGCGACCAGTTGCTGTGGATATCTACCTCCTTTAATTGCTGAGTTACGAAAACGCCCACGGGCGTACCAACCTGGGTTTCCGGACAACGTGTCCGGACCAGGTGACCTTGCGGGGCCCTGATTCCCCGCTTGCTTGGGATCGTGCTGACGCCGACGTGGCCGGCTGAACAGCTCGTTTAAGAGTGCTGAACTCAAAGATTCAGCTATGTGTGAAAATGGATCCTGCGATCATTGATCGATATCAACGATCGCTGCTCCCGGATCGGACCCTTGGGGAGCTCGTTGCCACACTTCTCGCAGTGGCCGCGTTACATGCTTAGGACGCTAGTACAAATCCGGGAATCCGTCTAGCGAATAGCCCGACAGCTTGATGGGCCCCTTTTTCCGGCTCGTTCCGGGCGCATCCGATTTCATCCGCGAAGATCCGATGTTCTTTGCCTTCGAATATCCGTATTCCGATGTGATTCTCAGAACAAATGCGCGAACCTGGACGAAATGTCCAGAAATGGGAGTTCCTTTTGGAATTGGCCGGTGAAGAGGGGATCGACGGCCCAGGCCGCGCGCTGTCTTACACAATCCCTTTCAGCGCTTGGGTGCTTCAGCAAAACGCTGAGGCGAGTTTGCCGTTGGTATACCGCAACGACGACGGTGTTGATGCGGTAACCCTACCGCCGATTACCTCTTCGGGCCAGCGGAAACGGGGGCAGGTTTTCTGCCCCGGTTTCTGCCCGCATTTCGTCGCCAATCGCCCAGAATGCAGGTATCAGCAGGGAGAAGCCTGGCACAGCATTTTGCCTGCCCAGGTTGGCGCTGCCGGCGAGAGCAGATCGCGTATCACTCGCCGGGAACTCGTGCAAATCGGCCAGATCCCGCGCTGTTGCTGGTTCAGAGCGCCGCGTCACTACAGCGCTTCGCCCTGGTAGTGACGCGGCAAGCGAACAACCAGTCCGGCCAGATCGGACGCCTACTTGTCGGATCGATAGCCCGCACGCACAGCCGGCGCCTCGGACCAGGAGGTCCGAGGCGCCGGCTTGCCCAACCGTCTATTTGTCCAGGCTAAGCATGGATGCGTCAGGGTCCGATCACGCCCCGCAGATCCGCCAGAGAGATCTGGCGATCTGAATTCTCTTCAAACGGCTCAGCTCTGCTTTCGACTTCAATCGGTTCCCTGATGGTGGCTGTCGATCGATCAGTAGCGACCCTCGCAGGCTGCTCGCGGCGCGTCGGCTTGCCGTCATAGTCGAGATCAAACAGGTAGTCGACGGAGACATGAAAGAGGTCAGCTATCTTGATTGCTACTACAACCGTCGGCGCATGCCTGCAGTTTTCAATGGCATTCATAGTCTGCCGGCTGATGCCGACGCGCTCAGCCAGCGCCTTCTGCGTCATCTCGCCGTTCTTGAATCGGAGTTCTCGAATCTTGTTTGAAAGTAAGTCCACTAACGAATCCTCGATGAAGGCCGGGTAGGCTGGGAGTTGACGGCCTAGACCGCGTGTCATGAATCCTCGACATCCGGTCCACATTCGGCGACCTGAGACAAGCATGTCCGACCTCAAGTAAATCTATGGCGACTGACATCAGGTCAAGAATGGGCGACACGTTTGACACGCTGTCAACTGTCCTCGACTGGCAAGACCCAGGCCTTGGATCGTATTAGCGGATGCGCTGCAAAGAATCGATAGTTAATACAATCAACAGTTGCTGGGATTTCGCCCAAATCACGCATTTCTCCGAATCGATGATTCAGACATGGGATGGCTATTGAGGAGGCAGCCTGGATAGTTGCCAGGTGACCCGGGGTTCGGTTCCGGGGGCAAAAACCGCTCTATTGTTATCAACGCAGCGATTTTCGTCGGCTGGTTGTTGCGTTGAAATTTGGAAAATTGCACACAACTCAATGCGATCCGTGTTAAACAAGAAGCCGGGGATCAATGGAAGCGATAATGATCGAGATTTGGCAAAAGACGGTCGAGCTTGTGTCCAGCGAAGGCTTTCGTTGGACGGCAACTTTTCTGGTCGCATTAGGATCAATGGCTGTAGCGTTCGCGGCATGGAAGACATCGCATCGAGCAACCGAAGTCTCCCTAGCGATGCAAGACATTGCAGAAAGAGTGGAGCAGCGCGAGGTCCGGCCACATCTTTTGATTCCAGAAGATGCGTGGTCATTCAACATTCAGGAATTCAAGAGCAATGGCCGACGTTCGGCCGAGGTCAGTTTCTCAGAGTTGCGAAACGTGGGTGGCGGCCCAGCAACGACCCTATACGCTGTTTTGCGAGTGCTCTATCCAAAACGTATGGAGTTACCCGTACAACTCAAGGAAGAAAACGGCCACATGCACATACATGGAGGATTCGATTCAACCTTTGTTTCGTTCGTGCCGCATGACGAAGTTACGCCGATAACCTATAGAGGCCATTTTCCATGGCCAGAAGTTGGTAATGACGACAAGAACAACTCCCCCATATTCTTGAAGGTCGAAATCTACTTCTCCGATGTCGAAGGGCGACGCTACCAGACAAAATACGACCTCGTTGCATGGCCACAGGTTTGGCGGGGATCAATCGGTATTCAGCTCACCGGCCCAAGAGCGCGAGTTGAGGACGGCAAGCTCATTTTTGAAGGCGGGACAAGGCCTGAATCAGAGTTCGATCTGGGTGGTGCCGGGATCAGCTACGTCAGAATGGAGTCGAACGAATGGACCGACAAGAAAATCGACCAGAATTTTTGGCTTAAGAGTGACGAGTCTGACCCCGACGAAGATGCTTCGCAGTAGGCGTCCCTACACCGGGTCTCCCGACAGTGGGCGGTGTACGTTTTAGGGTATGATGCGCACCCTTGATTGGTGATGTCCTTGCTGGGCAATGCTCTCAGCCCAAAACACGGGGGTTAGCGGGCGAACAAAAAGCTTCGTGGTGCGACGGTTGATACTTGCTGTCCCGCAAAATTCTCGCATCGCAGTAGTCAATGCACTTATCTACCTACAGGGCGACCTAGTGACGAGCTAGATTGTCTCTTCGGGTGATTTGCCCCAACATTGCATTTGTGTCTGTATAGTTAGGACTGCTCCTTACGCGGAAAACGTGAGATGTCAACAGATCTTGAGGCGCTCCTGCCGATTCTCCTTCCACGCGCGATCAAGTGGGTTAAGGAACAGTCCGGACATATTTTAGAGTCAGGTTCGCCTTTGAGCGACTCGGGCCTAGCTTTGGCAAGGGCCGTAGGTGTAGCAAGGCCCGAAGATATTCGCATATTGGTCGTGCCCAAACTTCCCCTACCAAGCGACCCGGATTTGCAGCGAGTGGCAATACAGACTGGGCTTCTCGGGCCTGAAATGGTTGGAGTGACATTCGGCTACGGCATGTATCTTTGTGACGGCCATGAGTCGAACCGGCTGATATCTCACGAATGTCGACACGTGCACCAGTATGAGATTGCCGGCTCGATTGACGCATTTCTTCCTGTATACCTGCATCAGATAGCAACGGTTGGGTATTACGATGCTCCACTCGAGGTCGACGCAAGACAACACGAAGTCGAATCAATAGAGTGAGCTGCTGACTCCGCGGGTTTGCAGTCGCCGCGGGACAAATTTCACCAAATTTGACCTCCCCCCTAATAACTGGACCGTTCAAAACTAGAAAATTCGGCCATTTCACGTACTCTGAGAAGAGGGAGGAATGGCAGGATGAAGAAGTCGAAGTACACGGAAGAGCAGATCGCGTTCGCGCTGCGCCAGGCGCAGACGGGGACCCGGGTTGAGGAGATTTGCCGCAAGTTCGGGATCTCGCAGGCAACCTTTTACAACTGGAAGAAGAAGTACGGTGGCTTGGGTGTATCGGAGCTGCGGCGGTTGAAGCAGCTCGAGGTCGAGAACAGCCGATTGAAGAAGATGGTCGCCGATCTCAGTCTCGACAAAGAGATGTTGCAGGACGTGATTCAAAAAAAGCTATAAAGCCCGCTCATCGCCGGCAGTTGGCGCATCACATGGTCGATGCGTATCGTTGCAGCAAGCGTCGCGCTGTGCAGCTGATCGGGCTTTCACGTTCTTACTATTACTATCAGCCGAGGCCGCGTGATGATCGTGCGGAACGAGCGCGGATCAGAGAGATCGCCGAGGCTCGCGTGCGTTTCGGCATGTGGCGTATCCATACGTTGATGCGGCGAGAGGGCTGGCTGATCAATCACAAGAAGACACACCGTATTTATTGCGAGGAAGGGCTTAATCTTCGTCGTAGACGCCCTCGGCGACGCGTGGCTGCGGCGCATCGTATGGAACGGCCTGAGATATCAACAACCAACGAGTGCTGGAGCATGGATTTTGTCGCCGACAATCTGTTCAACGGTCGCCGGATCCGCGCATTAACTGTAGTCGATAATTTTAGTCGCGAATGCCTGGCAATCACGGTCGATCATGCACTGCGCGGCAATGACGTTGTGGCCACGATGGATCACGTCAAGTCGATGCGTGGTGCGCCGAAGCGTATCCAGGTCGACAACGGCAGCGAGTTCATTTCCAAGGCCTTAGATCTCTGGGCTTACGAAAACGACGTTACCCTGGATTTTTCAAGGCCCGGAAAACCCACGGATAATCCGTTCATCGAATCGTTCAATGGCAGCTTCAGGGACGAGTGCTTAAATCTCAACTGGTTCCTGTCACTTGACGACGCACAGCAGAAGATCGAAGCTTGGCGTGTCGACTACAACGAGTATCGACCACATCAATCACTGAATGACAGAACACCGCAGGAATTTGTTAACGATCATCAACAGGCCGAATTTTTCTAACCGCGACTGTCCGAATATCGGGGATGGGGTCAGTCGCGGTTGAACACCCGCTGGTGTTGCGCAACAACCTGCGCTTCGGCCACCAGC
>CAXBKH010000005.1:0-216833 GCA_963976365.1 uncultured bacterium
GCGCTTCATCAAGGATCCGGATACGGGCAGGCGCGTCACCCGGCTCAACGATGAAAGCGAATGGATCACACAGGAAGTTCCCGAACTGCGTATCGTTCCTCAGGACCTGTGGGACAAGGCCAAAGCCCGGCAGAAAGCGCTCGATGAGAGAAAGCCCGGCCTGTGGCGAAGAAACCGACCGCGCTACCTGCTCTCTGGCCTCATCAAGTGCGGTGAATGCAGCGGTGGATACTCCAAGATCAACACCACTCACTATGGATGCTCAGCCTCCAGGAACAAGGGTGACAGTGTTTGCACCAACCGGAAAACAATCGCGCGGGGCAGGCTCGAGGGCGCGGTGCTTGCGTCCCTGCAGACGCACCTGATGCGTGACGACCTTGTCGAGGTCTTCTGTGAGGAATACGCGAGTCAGATGAACACACTCCGGGCCGAGAGAGATCGAGCTCACACGGCGCACATAGCCGAAAAGAATCGGCTTGAGCAGTACCTGGAGAGTTTGGCTGAGGCGATTGGGAACGGAATCGACCTCAAGGTAATAAAAGGCCCTTCGGATCGTGCCGTGGCCCGTCTCGACGAGTTGCAAGAGTTGATTGCGGCATATCAGTACGGTGAGCCGCCGAAGCCACTCGTCCACCCGACAATGGCGAACCGCTACCGAAAGGAAGTAGAGAATCTGAGACAGGCGCTGGACCGCAAGGATGCGCGAGCTGAAGCATCGGAACACCTGCGCGGGCTAATCGGGAAAATCGTACTCACCCCGGAACCGGGACGAAAGGATCTGCGCATCGACCTGCATGGCGATCTTGCGGGCATTCTGCAAATCGCCAGCCAGAAACAAGCTCGGCCCGGAAAAACACTTGATTTAAGCGTCTCCGGGCCGAACAAGATAGCGTTGGTAGCGGGGGGCCGCTTTGCACTGTTCCGACAATCACCGCCCGTATTCGTCTGAAATAGCTAGATTAGGCCGAATCAAATGCTTCTATACCACCCATCGCGACATCTCGCGCACCAGCCATTCGATACAACGCCGGGAGAACCACGAGCGTCAGGAGCGTCGACGATACGATCCCGCCTATGACCACAGTGGCCAACGGTCGCTGTACTTCGGCGCCAATGCCAACGTTGAGCGCCATCGGGACGAAACCCAGGCTAGCGACCAGGGCCGTCATCAAAACTGGCCTCAGTCTGACCATGGCACCTTCCAGAATCGCCATCTCCAGCCCCTTCCCCTGCGCGCGCAGACCCCGAATGAATGACAGCATGACCATGCCGTTGAGCACTGCAACACCGGACAGGGCGATGAAGCCAACCGCCGCACTAATGGAGAACGGCATACCGCGGAGCCACAGGCTCAGCACGCCACCTGTCAACGCCAGAGGAACACCGCTGAACACCAACAGCGCATCACGCGCAGAACCGAAGGCGGCGTAAAGAAGCGCGAATATCAACAGTAGTGCCAAGGGCACCACGATGGCGAGGCGCTGGCTTGCCGACTCCAACTGTTCGAACGTCCCGCCGTATTCGACCCAGTAGCCAGCCGGCAACTCGATCTGCTGCGAAAAGGCCGTTCGCACGTCGTCGACAAATGAGCCAAGATCCCGACCGCGTACGTTCGCGGTCACGACGATTCGCCGCTTGCCGTTTTCCCGGCTTATCTGATTGGGGGCGACAACGGTCTCGATATCTGCCACCTCCCGGAGCGGAATAGCTCCGCCTCCGGGCAAGGCAACAGGCAGGCGACGGATGACATCGACGTTTTGCCGATGAACTTCTTCGAGACGCACGACGACTTCAAATCGCCGATCACCCTCGAAGATAATCCCGGCTTCGTGCCCGCCGATGGCAGTCGACAATGTGTGCTGTACGTCGGCGACGTTAATGCCATACCGGGCTAGATTCTTACGGTTTGGCGTTACTGTGAGCATCGGCAAGCCAGTCAACTGCTCGGCCTGCACGTCGGCACTGCCTGAAGTAGCCTGCAGCAAGCCTTCAACCTCACCGCCAATACCTACCAGCGTATCGAGGTCATCGCCGTAGATCTTGATAGCTACTTCAGCGCGCACCCCAGCGATTAGTTCGTTGAACCGCATCTGGATCGGCTGGAGGAACTCGTACCGACTGCCCGGAATACGGGCGACGACAGATTCCAATTCTGACACCAGTGCCGCTTTGCTTTTGCGTGTGTCCGGCCATTCGGCCCTGGGTTTCATGATGATGAAGACATCAGCAACCGACGGTGGTACCGGGTCCGTCGCGATGTCTGCCGTGCCGATCTTTGAAAACACGTGTCGTACTTCTGGGACGGCCTTTATCTCGGCCTCCAGGATCGCTTGCATCGAGACCGCCTGCTCGAGACTCGTTCCGGGAATACGCAGCGCATGCATGACCACGTCCCCCTCATCGAGGGTAGGCAGAAATTCGCTACCCAGCTTTGACGCCAGTAGCCCGGCGCCAGCGAGAAGAAGAACTGCAACGGCAACGACAAACACCCTGGCGCGCAAGGCGAACGCCAGGACCGGCCTGTATGCCTTGTGCGCCTGCACCATGATCCAGCTTTCTCGCTCCTTCACCTTTCCAGACACGAAAACGGCGACCGCTGCCGGCACAAACGTTACAGAAAGGATCAGGGCCGACAGCAGTGCTCCACTGACCGTTAGCGCCATCGGCCGGAACATCTTGCCTTCGACGCCAGTCAACGTAAGTAGCGGCAAGTACACGATCAGTATGATGGTAACGCCGAAAATGCTTGGCCTGAGGACCTCGCGCGTTGCTCCACGAGTCACCTCGAGTCGCTCCGCAAGTGAAAGTATGCGCCCCTGTTTTTCCTGCGTAATTGCCAGCCGCCGCAGGCAATTCTCAACAATGATCACTGCGCCATCGACGATGAGCCCGAAATCGAGGGCACCGAGGCTCATAAGATTGCCTGATAAGCCGGACTCGACCATTCCCGTAATCGTCATTAGCATCGCGACAGGTATTACTGCAGCCGTAACGAGAGCTCCGCGCCAGTTACCCAACATGGCAAACAAAATGACGATGACCAGCAGTGCGCCAGCGACGAGATTCTCGCGCACGGTGCTAATTGTCTCTTCGACCAGGTAAGACCGGCTGTAGAGCGTCTCTGCAACCACGCCCTCGGGTAGCGACGACTGCACCTCCTCCAGCTTTTGCTCAACCGCTCGTGCGACAGTGCGGCTGTTCTCTCCGATCAGCATGAAGGCAGTTCCGAGAACAACCTCGCGGCCATCTTGCATCGCGGCACCGTTACGCAAGGCGTGCCCAATGGTCACCGTAGCGACGTCTCGGATACGAACGGGAACGTCGTCGCGATGGCCGACGACGATGCTTGCGAGGTCATCCTCATTGGAGGCCTGACCTGGCGAACGAACCAGCAATTGCGTACCGGATCGCTCAATGAACCCGGCCCCGACGTTGTCGTTATTGGTTTCCAGTGCTTTGATCATTTCATCGGTCGACACGCCGAATGCCAACAAACGCTCGGGCAACGGCGCGACAACGAACTGACGCGTATAGCCACCTACCGTATTGACTTCGACTACACCGGGCGTCTGCCGAAGCTGTGGCCGAATGATCCAGTCCTGAACCTCGCGCAGAAACATCGGGTCGTGATCAGCACCTTCTGCTGATGAGACTGTGTACATAAAGATCTCGCCAAGACCGGTTGCGATAGGTCCTGGTTCCGGCTCGATGCCCGTCGGCAGCTGGCTTCGGACCTGCACCAAGCGCTCATTGACGACCTGGCGCGCGAAATAGATATCGGTGCCTTCTTCGAACACGGCTGTAACTTGTGAAAGTCCGTATCGAGAAACGGAGCGCGTGTAAACGAGCCGCGGCAAGCCACTCAGGGCAGTCTCGATAACAAATGTGACGCGGTTTTCCACTTCCAGCGGCGAATAGCCTGGTGCCTCTGTATTGATCTGCACCTGGACATTCGTAATGTCGGGTACAGCATCGATGGGCAATGACTGATAGCTATATAGGCCCAGTCCGGCGACCACGACGGCTAACGTCAGGATCAGGGCGCGCCGTCTTAGCGATATGTCGATAATTTTTTCGAGCACAGGTATACCCCGCTAGTGATCGTGGCTCGCGCCGGATTTCTCGACGTCCGCCTTGACCAGGTAGCTATTCTCAGTGACATAGGTCGTTCCGGGTTCAAGTCCGCCAAGCACTTCGACGAACTCACCATCCCGCTTGCCAAGATCCAACATGCGCACCTCGTAGGTATCGTCGACCTTCGCGTAAACAACCGTAAAGTCCCTGAACGACTGCAGCCCGCTTTCCCGAACCGCCAGCGCAACTGGTGCTTCTGAGACTGTGACGACGCCTTCAACAAACAGACCGGGACGCCAGCCATCCTCGGCGTCCTCGATGATCACTCGAGCCGTTGCTGCTCGACTAATCGGATCGATTGTCGGCAGAATCCGGTCAATAGAGCCTGTGAATGCCATCGTGCCATCGAGACTGGATACGACGACAGATTGACCTGCTGCCACTTGGTCCAGATCTTGCGAGAACAGTCTCAGATCGGCCACCAGCCGCGACAGGTCTACGACTACGTAAAGTGGCGCGTCGGTCGAGGCGCTACCGATCACGGTATCCCGAGCGACGACGGTTCCGCTGATCGGAGCGTTCACGGCATAAACCTGAAGGCTTTCGTTGGATTTAATTTGCGCGAGCTCATCGCCACGCGTGACCGTGTCGCCAACGCTCTTGCTTAATGATTGTACGAGCCCAGGGTACTGGCCGCGGACTTCGACAATTGCGTCCGGGTGCGGCTCGATCGTTCCCTGAAAAGTGATCGTCTCACTGATTGACTCGGGTCCGGCAGCCGCTACGGCAATACCCATCGCCTCCGCCACGGGTTCCTCAATCTGAGTGCGGCCCTCGTGAGACTCATAATTCCACTGATGTGATTCCCCGCCTACATGCGCCTGGACTGTCACATCGAAGGAATGCGGTTCGAGGACGACGCCATCACCTCGAAGGTAGTCGTCCTGTTTGGCGAATTCAAAGCGGTCCGTTCTGGGACCTAGTCGTCCGAGTTCAATTGTAAGGTCGACCTGATTCGGTTCCAGCGGTTGCCCGTCCCGATACGAGTAGACACGAAACTCGGGCGGTACGCCGGTCTCGAAAATCGTGATCTCGAGCGCCAAATCGCCGTCGCGCAGCATGCGGCCGTTGTGTGGCCCTCGCTCGTAGTCGTCTCCAGCAACCGCATGGCTGGAATCTGTAGATGACGGTGATTCACAGCCGGCCAAGAAATGGAGCGCGGCGGTGAGAGCGATAATGAGATTAGTCTGAACAGATTCGTGAGTTTTCATGGCGTGCCTTCGGCGTCCGTAGTGAGCCAGGTCGAGTCGCCGCCAGTCAGGCGCTCGATATCAATCAATAGTCGGTGGTGGTCAGCGCAAGCATCGAGTCGCGCTCCAGCCGCAGCCAGTAGCTCAGACTCCGCGCTCAGCAACGCTGTATGAGAGAACCGCCCAACGCTGTAGCCTTCCTCGATTTCATTCCGAATCGCACGTGCTTTTGGCAGTATTTCGGTATCGAAGACTTTGAGTTCGTGCACGGTATGCAGGACTTCCTGATAGATGTCGTAAAGTGTCGCTTGCACTTGCAGTTCAAATGCGTCCTCCTGCAAGGCCGATTGCGAAGCGAGCGCATCCGCCCGTCGCCGGCTTGGTGCCGCTCTTGATTTCGAACCAAGCGGCACAGTCACACTGAATACCAGAGACTGTTCATCCATAAGTGCGTTGTGGCGCACACCCGCGGACAGTGACCAGTCGGGTCGCTGACGGGCGTTCGCAAGCTGCGCCTCGGCAGCCTGGAGTCGCTGCTCGGTAGCGAACCGCAGCAGGTCCGGGTTCTGTGTAATCCGGGCCGCAAGCACTTCGTATGGCGGAAGGTCAGAAAGGCTACACAGTGATCCGCCGGCACGGCCAAAATCTGGCGTTGCACTACCCCATGTTGCGGCCAGTAGCATTCGAGATGCCTTCAACTCATGTGCGGCATTTTCAACCGCCAGGTTTGCGTTCGCGACACGAATCTCGGTACGCAGCCGATCAACAGCAGGTGCGGCCCCTGCACGCTCTCGTGTCAGGGCCAGTGCTCGCGCCGCCTCCCAGACTTTCACCGACTGCTCGGAGAGCCGGAGAGTCTCCTGTTCGTAAACGACACTTACGAAGCGCTTGGCGAGCAAGGTCAAGGTATCCAGTCGCTCGGCCTCGAACAGATTGTCGACCTGACCACCGATAGCGGATGCAACTGCAATTCGACCCGATCGAGCGTCTTCCGATTGGAAGATTCGCGACAGTCTCAAAGTTGATTGGCTGCCATCGAAGCCAGACAGCGGACCCGTGCCAAAAAAATCCTCAACATCCAGGGATGCGGACCATTGCGGCTTCATCGCCGCGGCACTGAGCTCTGCCGCAGCAGCGTTTCTACCGAATTGCGCAGACTGCAGATGCGGATTTCTTTCGAGCACGAGCGCTGCCGCTTGAGGCAACGTCAGATGCGGAACATCCCTTGAGTCGTCCTGTGCGTACGATTGTGATGTGGCCACAATCAGCCACAAGATGAAATAACGAGACAAAATACTCTCCAATACGAAAAACCAACGCGACATAGCCGCGACCAGACTGCCTTCCGGCAGTCGAGGGTTCTATGCGATTGGAGGTCGGTAGAGAGGAGCTACGACGTTGTCGGGAAGCTGACTGTAGGGTGGCGGGATATAACTGTGAGCATGGCGTGGAACGGTTGAATCCACGCTGATGCTCGCAACGACACCGATGCTCGTCGCACTGACGTCGTGCGCATGAAAGGAGGCGGTACCTATATCGCCATCCTCGGTAACAGCCTCTCCTGCATCATGATTATCGAATAAATCATGGGCGTCATGCGAGTGGCCGTACGCTGCGTTCTCGTGCGCATGCACCTCGACAACCGATGTTCCGGTTAAAACCACGGACACAATGAGCAAAGCGAAAACGCCGTTGCTCATCAAGTCTGAAATTGTCGAATTCGAGGGCATAGTGCTGGACACTGCCATATCACGCCAACCATCTCAACAAGAGTCGGACAGTTCGCCCTGCGATTTTTGATGCTGCGTCCATTGGATTAGACTGCTAAGCTGAATTTTCACGCTGAAAGCGCAGCAAGGAGCGAGGCGATGGATCACCCCAGGGTTCTCTTCTTGGCGACTGGCGTTGCGGCGGGTCGGCGTTTTCAGTATGTCACCGCATCGGCGTAGCGACGAGACGGTGCCAACTCCAGCGTCCGCCTTGCCCGGATCTACCGTTGAACCACCAATCATCGTAACGCCCGCAGAAGCGCTGCGTTTCTGGGCTCGCCTCGGCTTCATTAGCTTTGGCGGCCCGGCCGGTCAGATCTCGATCATGCACCAGGAACTGGTGGAACGTCGGCGCTGGATATCAGAGGATTCGTTCCTGCATGCACTGAATTTTTGCATGCTGCTCCCAGGGCCGGAGGCGCAACAACTCGCTGCTTATATCGGCTGGAAGTTGCACGGCATCAAAGGCGGTGTCGTGGCGGGCGTACTGTTCGTTGCACCTGGGGCTCTGATCGTCCTTGGCCTCAGCATTCTTTATGCCGGGTATCAGGAAATCGCGTTTGTGAAGGCACTGTTCTTCGGCATCAAGGCGGCGGTGCTCGCGATCGTTATCGAGGCAGTTGTGCGTATTGGACGTCGGGCGTTGAAGAATGCGGTCATGTACGGTGTTGCTGCCATCGCGTTCATTGCCATATTCCTGTTCCGCATACCTTTCCCTCTGGTCATACTTGGCGCTGCATTAATCGGGCTGGTCGGCGGCCGGCTAACACCGGCGCGCTTTGTTGTGATCGGCCGTCACGGGATGCCCCAATCAGCGACAGAATCGGCACCGGCAATGGCGCCGCGTACGCCGGTCCGCAATTTCCGGCTCGTGCTTATCTGCCTGCTGCTGTGGTTCCTGCCAACGATCCTGCTCGCTTACTTTCTCGGCTCGCAGCATGTGTACACCCAGGAAGGGATGTTCTTCAGCAAAATGGCCGTCGTAACTTTTGGCGGCGCGTACGCAGTGCTGGCCTATGTCTCGCAACAAGCTGTGGACTACTACGGCTGGTTAGCACCTGGAGAAATGCTGGACGGACTCGGTCTCGCCGAAACGACGCCCGGCCCGTTGATTCTTGTCGTTCAGTTCGTCGGATTTCTTGCTGCATACCGAAATCCGGGCCTTCTGGACCCGTTATTGGCCGGTACGCTCGGAGCATTACTCACAACCTGGGTTACGTTCGTGCCCTGTTTCCTTTGGATATTTCTCGGCGCGCCATTCATCGAGCGATTGCATTCTCGCAGGACGCTTAGCGCCGGGCTCTCGGCAGTCACAGCTGCCGTGGTCGGCGTGGTTCTCAATCTCGCCGTATGGTTCGGCCTGCACGTGCTGTTCACCGAGATCGGCGAGCGGCAGCGATTCGGAGTTAGTATCTACGTGCCTGACTGGAACTCGCTTGATGTGGCCGCGTTGCTGCTGGCGGCAGGCGCGCTCGTGGCGATGCTGCGTTTCAAGGCCCCGATGATGGCCACGCTCTTTTCGTGTGCAATTTTGGGCATGGGTGTGGAGCTTTGGCGGCACTAATCAAATGGTCAGTTGATCTCGGCGCCAGTATCCACTGCTAGTAATTTGTCTGCGGTAGCCACTCCAGTTCGACCATGCGTCCATGTGTCGGGGAATCCTCATAACTGAATCACTGCGACTCGCAACAGATTCTGCCCTCTCAAAATAGAAAAGGCCGGCCCCAGAAGGGTCGGCCTTTTGTATTTTGGTAGCGGGGGCTAGCTGCCAACGCTATCTAGCATTGGTTACGGCACTAGATGTTGCGACTTGAGACTCAACTCAACCGTCCCTGGTATCAGGGTAAAACCCCTAAGCCGCAGCGCAACACGGGACTGGCGAAACACAATCGCTTTAACTGGCACGACAGCAAGGGATTGTGTCTAAGCTCTATACATCAGAATTTCGTGGGACGGTTCGATTACAACTTACCGTACTGATACCGATTTTTGATGTTGATGTTGAGATAAGTCCCCTTCGAATCCGCCTGCCTAAACTCATCGAAAACCCATTCATCAACACCATAATAGACGTAAGTTTCGCCGGAGTTCAAAAACCGTACATGAAGATCCTGGCTATCAGGATCATAGCCAACAGTCGCAGCCGCCAGAATGCGCTCGCGCTGCGCCTGGGCAGACGTCGTCTCGCGGACAGTCCGACGCGGCATAACCACTCAACCTAAAGTGCTTCGCAGTCGGCCGCCACAGATCCGCATGACAACTGAGATCAGCACAGAAGTCGTTCACCAGAGCCATGGGGCGCCAGCGTGCCGACCTTACCTACTGCAAAAACGAATTGACCTCCCGCAGAGCCGGCTCATCCAACGTGCCCGCCACTGCCTGGAGCCGCAGTCCCTCCAGCAGATAATCGTAACGACTACGGGCCAAAGCCACTTCAGCAGCGAGAAGATTCCTGCGTGCATCGAGCACCTCTACGGTTGTTCGCGTGCCGACACGAAAGCCATCCTCGGTTGCATCAAGAGCTGCCTTCGCGGACTGCACTGCCTTTTCCACGGCTTGCGCCCGTGCGATCTGTGATATGACGCCGAGGTAGGCATCGCGGACTTCCTGTTCGACCAGTCGTCGTTCAAACTCCAGCGCCGCTTCGGCGCCGCTGCGCAGCTCGACCGATTCGCGGACACGCGCCCGGATCAGCCCTCCGGAGAAAACCGGCAGACGGAACTCCAGGCCGATCATGTCCTCGTCGATGTCCAAAGTCTCGAACACGTTCGTGCTTCGACGGTCAACCACGCTCCGGCTCACGACCAGGTCCAACACCGGCCAGCGCTGTGCCCGAGCGATATCCACGTCCGTACGTGCAGCCTGAAGCTCACGGTGACGAACTTCGACACGCGGGTTCGTGCTCAGTGCACGTTGAATCCACGCGTCGACCTGTGGCGGATCAGGCGGCGACAGCGGAATCGACTCTGAAGTGCCCGCCAGTTGCGCCGGCGCCGCCGCGGTCAACAGTCGCAGCCTCTCCGACGCGAGCGCTCTCTCTCTTTCGGCGGCGATGACATCAGCGACCGAACGATCGTATGCCGCCTGGGCTTCCTTGACGTCGGTGCCCGCAACGAGACCGACCGAGCGCATGTTCTCGGCCTGCTGCTGCTGTCGCGACACCGCTTCTCGGGCCGCAACAGCCGCGGCCAGTTGGTCATCCGCCGCCAACAGGTCAAAATACCGGATGGCCACTTCCAGCATAAGATCCTGCACGGCCGCGGCGTACCGAGACGCCTCGGCTGCAATCACCTCTTTCGTCCTGCCGAGCTGCAACCAGGTCGAGCGATCGACAATCGACTGGCGCAACTCCAGCGAGTAGACCTCGCCGTCCGAGTCGGTCGTGATGTCTCTCACGCCGATGGCACCGTCCGGTAACAGGCCGATCCTCGATCCCTCTTGATTTGTATCATCGATGCGGCCGATGATATCCACCTGCGGCAGGAGCCCGGCCCTGACCTGTGGATGGCTCTGCTCCACGGCGCGCAACACCGCAGCCGCCTGCTCTAATCTCGGGTCACTTTCGAGCGCCATTTGATAGGTCTCCCACAAGTCTGCTGCGTTTGCTGTGAACCCCCACCACAGAATGGCGCACAATCCAATCTTTTGCGTCCGTCGCCGGACGAGCTGATTCCGATCAAGCATGATCGGCTTCCGCGCCCTGTTGAGAGGGCGATACGGTTGATGTCCGCTGACCGCGGCTTTGAGCCAACCTGTTCTCTACCAGAGAATAGACCGCCGGAACGACCAACAACGTCAAGAGCGTGGAGCTGATCATGCCGCCAATTACGGCCACTGCCAATGGCCCGTTGGTGTCTGCGCCGGCGCCCAGACCCATAGCCGCCGGCGTCAGTGCAAGAATGACGGTGGCCGAGGTCATCAGCACCGGCCGCAGGCGGATCGGGCAGGCGCGACGTAGCGCCTCATCAACCGCAAGCCCCTGATCGCGTAACTGATTCGCCAGATCGACCAGCAATATCGAATTCTTGGCCACGAGTCCGATCAGCAACACCATGCCGATCATGGAGTATATATTCAGCGTGTGTCCGGTGAGCCACAGCAGGAACAGTCCGCCGACTACCGCCAAGGGCTGGGCTGTCATGACAACGAGCGGCTGCACGAACGAGTTGAACTGGCTGGCGAGAACCATATAAACAAGCACCGTCGCCAGTAGAAAAGCGAAGCTGACGTAGCCGGCCGTCTCCTCAAGTTCCCGGGCTTGCCCTTTGAGGCTGACGCCGTACCCTAACGGCAACAATTCCGCAGCTGCCGCATCAATCAGGGCGACCGCTTCGCCGAGCGGGATGCTCGGCGAGCCGAAAAAGTTTGCCGCATACTGCAAATCATAGCGACTGATCACCGCCGGCCCGACCGCTTCTTCGATATCCGCCAGTGCGTCAAGCCGGATCAACTCGCCGGCCTCGTTTCTTAAGAAGATCTTTCTCAAGTCTGCCGGCACAGCCAAGCTTTCCGGCATCGCCTTGACGCGCACATCGTAGCGCTCTCCGTCACCCGGTTCGTCGTTGTACTTGGCGATATCAATGCCGCCTGCCAGCATGTTGACCGCGAAAGCCACATATCAGCCGTCGCCACTCGATCGACCTTGACTCGGAGTTGCGGCAGGTCGAGTTCGAGATCCAGATCGAGGCGACCGATTCCATCCACGGCGCTGAGCCGCTCATGGAGCATCCGACTCAGCCTTGCCACCTCACCGAGCTCCGGCCCGGTCACTGCGAACTGTAACGGATCGCCCCGCTGCCCGCCGATCGGCGATGGACTGGCCGCAAAGGCTCTGACGCCGGGGATAGCCGCCAGCTCAGTGCGAAGTTCGTCAAGAAACTGTTGCTGTCTGACATCGCGCTCATCACGAGGGACCATCCGTGCAAAAGCGATTCCCTGATTCACCTGGCCTGCCGAACCAAGACCGATGGCCGTAAAGAAGGTCCTGATCTCCGGATGACCGGATAGCACTTTCTCTATTTCTCTCAAATACCTGTCGGTCGCCGTTATCGACGTGCCGAGTGGTGCCCGGAAGTTCACAATGAAACGGCCTTCGTCTTCCTCGGGTAGAAATGTCTTGCCAATCGCTCCGAAGAAATACCCGCTCGACAGCACGACGGCAACCGTGGCGCCGACCACCAGCCATCTGCGCTGCAGCGACACGTCCAGTGCCTTGCGGTAGCTGCGATCCATGCCATCGAGCAATCGGGTCAGCATCGTATAAACGCGCCCATGCCGCGGCGCGATACTCAGGTATCTGGAACACAGCATTGGCGTCAAAGTCAACGACACAAGCAACGACGCGAGCACGCCGACCGTGACCACGACCGCAAACGACTGAAAGAACCGACCAATGATGCCACCAAGAAAAATCACAGCACCGAAGATGGAAACAAGTGTCAGGCTGGCAGCCAGGACTGCGAATACGACTTGATTGGTGCCATTAACAGCTGCTGTGACCGGATCTGGATCGATCTCTTCTCGATGTCGATAGATGTTTTCGAGAACAACGATGGCATCATCGACGACAACGCCGATCAACAGCAACAACCCGAGCAACGTCAGCGTGTTGAAGGTAAAGTCAAGAAAATACATCATCGCAACAGCGCCGAGCAGCGAAACCGGGATGGCAGTCGCAATGATCAGAGTCGCTCGGAAACTCCGAAGGAAAAACCAGACAACCAGCCCCGCCAGAATCGTGCCTTCAACCAAGTGCTCTTTGAGGGCATTAACGATTTCGTAAATGAGCTCGGCGTCATTCGATGCAATTTCGATCGTCAGTCCGGGGGGTAGTTGGGACTGGATTTCTTCTTCCAAACGTCGCGTAACCTCTTCGATCACCTTAATGGTATTGGCGTTGCTGACCTTTACAATGCCGATGCCAACCGTCGGCTCTCCATTGAAACGCGCCAACTGCCGAAAATCGGCGACACCATCCACTACCCGACCGATATCGCCCAATCGAACAGGCGCACCGTCAACATAGCGGACAATCATCTCCTCCAGCGCGCTCGGCTCGTGAAACTCGAGATCCAACTTGATCAGATTCTCGACGCTGTCCGCCGCCAGAAATCCACCCGGCAGCTGCACGTGTTCCTCTGCAAAAGCCATACGTACATCGTCCGCACTTATGCCGAACCCGGCCATCTTGTCCAGGTCAATTTCTGCACGTATGGTACGATCGCGCTGCCCGCCAAGTCGCACTTCGCCGACACCGTCAACCGTCTCCAGCCGCTTTTTTACTACAGTACGCGCGTACTGGTTTAGCTGCTGCAGCGTGCGATCGCCACGCAATGCCAGCCACATTACGGGTGACGCGCCAACTTCGACCTTGGCCACAATAGGAGGATCGGCATCGTCCGGCAGATCGCGCAGGACTTGATTGACTTTCGCTTGTATCTCGTTGAAAGCAACGTCGATGTCCTTGCTCAGTTCGAACTGGATGGCAACGACGGACACGCCGGGCGAAGACGTCGACTGGACGAAATCGATTCCCGGGATACTGTTGATCGACGATTCGATGATGTTCGTGATACTGGAATCCACGATGTCCGGGTTTGCGCCCGGTAACGCAGTGGTCACCGAAACGACCGGAAATTCGATCTGCGGAAAACGGTCTACCCCGATGCGCTGATAGCCCACGATGCCGAATAGAATCAGCAGCGCATTGAGCATGTACGCAAATACGTACTGCTTGATGGACAACTGCGGGAGATTCATCGGATGTCCTCGCGGATCTCGACCGCGGTCCCGTCGGTCAAAAAACCCGCTCCGTCCCGCACCACGATATCGCCGGCCTGCAGACCGCTGAGGACCTCAGTCCACTCGACCGTTCGAACACCGATATCCACCGGCGCCTGTCGAACACTTTCGCTGGCGACCAGGTACGCAACATTACCGACGGGTCGCCGGACAACACTTTCAGAGGGCACCGTAACGCTTTGTTCCCGCACTTCGACCACCACGGAAACGGCGACGGAGCTGCCTGGTCGCCAGCCGGCCGGCGGCGCCAGCTCAACGATGACATCGACCGCACGATTGGCCAAACCGATCTGCGGTCGAATCTCCGAAATCTGGCTTTCCAGGCGCGACGACGGCGAACGCACGAGCTCAACGTAGACCTTTTGGCCGATTTGCAGATCGCTGCTAACGGTTTCCGGGAACGGCGCGATCGCCCTCAATCTATCGGTTGCGACAACATCGAACAGAGGTTGCCCGCCGACGACGAAATCACCTACCGAGACCCGCTTCGCCTGGATTATTCCCGGCAGGGGGCTGCGTATTCGAGTCCTGTCGAGATCCCGTGTCGCATCCGCCAGACGGGCCCGGGCTTCCTCAAGTTGCGCCCCAAGTGCCTTATGCGCCGCCACAGCGTCGTCGAGCAGACTTTGCGCCGCTGAATCCTTGACGACGAGGTCCTCGAACCTGGCGACAGTTCGTTCCTGATTCTCGCGCAGCACCACCAGTCGCTCTACATTTGCGCTTTGAGCTCGCACATTGCTCCGCTGCACTTCGTCATCGAGCTCGGCTATTATGTCGCCGACATCGACTCTCATTCCTGCATCGAAATTTATTTTTGTCACCCGTCCCGCAGTTTCTGCGGCGATGGCCGGCGTCGTAGGTGCTTGCAACCTCCCGATCGACCGC
This sequence comes from uncultured bacterium, assembly GCA_963976365.1. Lineage (GTDB taxonomy): Bacteria > Pseudomonadota > Gammaproteobacteria > Steroidobacterales > Woeseiaceae > UBA1847. The sequence goes on from CAXBKH010000005.1 coordinate 14,780, forward strand.
TCCGTGACTTCCACACGACGTTCCACGGCCCGTGCCGTGGTGACCGGAGTCGCATTGGCGGCCCTGGAGCGGGTCACGTCCCCTTCGTCGCCACACCCATTCAGTATCAGGAGCCAGCAAGCACCGGCCAGCTTGAAATTGCAGATACTTCGGCAGCTTGACATCATTTCGCGAAAAGTCCTTTTGACAGCGAGTCGAAGGCGGCGGCTGACAGGCGCTCAGCGCAATCGAGATTCTGGAATTCCGGGAACTGGCGCAGAATTTCCCAGGATTGAAAGAAGAAAATGTTCTGCGCGATTAATGTCACGGCGACCATCGCCGGATCCGTATCCCGTCGAAACTGCCCGCTCACCTGACCTCGCTCGATCTGCTCAACCAGCAAGGCAAAGTTTCGATGCAGGATCTTCGCTACCTGGGACGAATCAATTCCACTCTCGCCCTTGAACACTTCGCGCAACACCAAACGCGCGGGGTCCGGATTCGAGAGCAGACGCATCAGGTGCTGGCACGCCACCTGCTTCAGCCCAAGTGCGACGTCCCGCTCATGATTCTTCAGACACTCCAACTCGGTCTTGAACTCATCACACGCCGCGTCGATGACAGCAAGATACAGTGCTTCTTTCGAGGCGAAATGATGAAAGACGTTGGCCTTCGATACGCCAACCTCCGCTGCAATATCGTTGATCGAGACACCGGCATAGCCCTGCCGCGCGAACAGATGTGCTGCCACCTCCAAGATTCGATGGGCTCCCTGGGAAAGCACTTCATTATTCATGACATTGTTTACTGACCGATCGTTCGGTTGGTATCATGGCAGAATTGCAGGCCGCCGGTCAAATCGATGCGCGTTGCCCGAATGGACCAACGAGAGAAAATCCTGTCCGCGAAGGGACGGCCCACCTATTGCCAGCGCATTCTCCGCGAAGCGAGGCGGCTTGCCGGCCTTCCGGGGTACAACAATAGGCGGTTCGGGTCGCCCGATGTTTCTCCTGATCGGCACATCCCCCGCATGACCAACATGCCGGCATTAGCTCAAGTTGGGCGGGGAAAGGCCGGTGAAAGTGGCAAGGAACACGCCAGCCGATGAACGGCGAGGTACGTGGCATACGGTATCATCGCTACGGCGGCCCCGAGCAAATGCGGCTCGAACCATTCATATTGCCATCCCCGGCACCAGGACAGGTCGCGGTGCGTATCCGGGCGGCCGCAGTCAATCCGCAAGACTGGAAAGCGCGACAGGGCACTCACCGGCTGGTACCTCACTGCCAATTTCCACGCGGTATGGGTAGCGATTTCGCGGGCATTGTGACAAATGTCGGCGCTGGTGTAACACGCCTCAAGGCCGGCGATGAGGTCCTGGGAATCTCAGAGAGGCCCGGATCGCATGGTGCATTTGCCGAAGCGACGTTGACAGATCAAGCCCTGATCGCGATAAAGCCGAAGTCCCTATCCTTCGAAGTGGCGGCCTGCTTGCCAACGGCGGGCACAGCGGTTTGGCGAGCCTTGATGGAGGTGGCGAACCTGGAGCCGGACCACAGGATTCTCGTGACTGGCTGCTTCAGCGCTATTGGACGAATGGCAGTCCAGCTTGCCGTTTCGTCGCACGCCAGAGTCACTGGAAGTTGTAGTGCAACCGCAATGCAGGAGGTCAAACGGAGGGGCCTGGAGCTTCCAATCGACTACGTCGGGGATCATTCAGTGCCGCAAAAAACGTTTGATCTGGTACTCGATACCGATGGATCGTTTGCCACAAGGGGAGCTTCCACACTGCTGCGCACAAGCGGCGGTGTGGTTCTCGACCTCGATGCCGTAGGATTCAGGCGCGTGCGCGCCATTTTCAATCACAACAGGAAGACTGTATCCCTACGGCCTACGACAGAGATCCTGGGACATTTGGTGGAGCTTGCGAATCGCGGAATACTACAGCCACACATCAGCAAGATTGCGCCTCTTGCAGACGCGATATTCGAAATCGCAACGCTGGAGCGAGCCGCGGTAAATGTCGGTCATCTGGTAATCATCGTGCCATAGCGCGCAGCAGTGGCGCTCTATACGCCGAGGCGCACCCGTTTCGGCGGGCAGCATTTGCAGCGTGAACCCCTTCTGGCCCCCTCTTGGGCCCGTCGCGATCCGATAGGTGATCGAAGACCCGAGCAGACTGTAAAACGACTTCACTCCGACAATGCCTTTTAACGGTAGCCTCGAACCATTCATCGATCACTGTATGTTCGAAGATGTTCGCGAGGATCGGGCTGCACAAGCTGCCCTGTACTACGCCATCGTCCCTGATCGATAGCTCGCCATCCCTCACTCAGCACGCCCGCCTTGAACTGCCGACGTAGGTAGCGGAGAAATCGGCGATCGGCAACCTTCTTGCCAATCATCGCCAGCAACAGTTGCTGATCAATGCTGTCAAAGAACCGTGACAGATCCACATCAATGACCGTGTTTACCCGCTGGCTGTATAGGTGTCGATGCAGATCCCGAACGGCGTCATGTGCACTGCGTCCCGGTCTGAACCCGTAGGAACAGTCCAGAAACAGCGGCTCATAGATCGCTGCCAGCACCCTATGCATCATCCCCTGCACGATTTTATCTTCCAGATTGCTGATGCCGAGCGACCGCGTCCGACCTGCCGATCCCGGCTTGAGGATCAGTACTTCTCGAGATACCCCGGCCGGTGGGCCATTCGTCGCATCCGCCCGACTAAATCCGTCAGATTGCCTTCCAGATTTTCACCGTACATCTTCTTGGTCACACCATCTGCTCCCACCGCCTTTCGTCCATCCAGCGAGCAGTAGCAGTCGGCCAGGTTTTCTTCCGTGAACAGATGCATCACATTTGCTTTACTGACATGCCGTGCTCTCAGACCCCGGGGACGCCACTTGCTACTGCCCATCCCGTCGCAAGCGATGTCGTCTTCCGGAAAATTGACGCCATCAACCATCCCACAGTTGCACATCAACGGGGCTCAATCACTTCAACCTTTAGCGATTTACGGCCTGCCAGCTCGCTGTCTACGCTTAACGCCTGCCGTTACCGGCACACGCTCAAGGCTCGATAACAGGTACGGCGGGTCACCGCTACCTGTGCTGTACTTTCAACTGCTAGCAAATAAGTGCCTCGTGGCACACCAATATTGGGTGCAAGTCAACACCCCCGTATCTGGCGAAACTCCTTCTAAACCTAGGTCGGAGATCACTGGTCCGCCGAACGCATCAACCACTTGTCTGAGTGAGCCCCCCCGGACGACAGCTTTGTAGAGGGCTTGGTCGACCAACTGAGCAGCTCGAACACGTACGAATCCATCAAGCTCGTCGCCGCGAAGCAAAACCATATCGACTCGTTGTCAGGTTTGTACGAATGACCAAATCCAGTACACTAGCATAGTGCTTATATACATGTAGTTAATTGACTTTTTTGGACAGATAGACAACAATAACGCATGCGCTCAAACGACAGGATCCTGCCAGCGGCGGCAACGCTTTTTCGGCAACACGGCGTGTCTGGTACAACCATCCGGGCGATCGCTGAGGCTGCCGAGATGCTGCCCGGCAGTGTGACGTATCGGTACCCTACGAAAGAGTCCCTCGTCGTCGCGCTGATGGAGAAAGCGGTGGCCCAGGTCAGCTCCGAAGTCCTCGCTGCGGTCGAGTACGTGCAGGATCCAATCGAACGTCTTCGGCTCGCCATGCGCGCCCACCTGCGCGTCCTTTTGGGGGGGGATGATGCCGTTTACGTGCTGCTCTTTGACTGGCGGCGATTGCCTGCAGCGACTCGCCAGCAGCTTTCGTCAGAAAGACACCGCTACGAGTCCATCTGGGACGGACTGATTTATGCCGCCGCCGCGAGTGGGCAGCTGGTGCCTGGTCTGGACCTTGTGCTTGTGCGGAAGTTCGCGTTCGGCGCCGCAAACTCGGTCGCCTTTTGGTACCGCCCCGACGGTTCCCGTACTCCAGACGAAATTGCCGATGCATTTTCCGTCCTTATTGGGCTGGGGGCCCTCTCTGAGGGCGCTCGTTCCCCAGTTTCCATCGATATGTATCGCGAGGTGGGCGCGCTCCGCACTGTGATGGAGACAACAGATTCCAGCGGAGACGTCCATGCTTAACGAAGACGATCTTGGATGGCTTGAGACGCCCGAACAGGGATGGACGACGTTTCAGCTCCCGAGCTCCATCCTTGAAGATAGTTTTGTGTCCGGGGACAAGTCGGGACGTCGCCTCGAGATTCGCTACTTTCAGAACACAGCCGACGGCAGCCTCCGAGCGAAGGTCGTGTTGGGGCCCGCCGCGCAGGGTCCTCCTGGCCATGCCCATGGAGGGAGCATGGCCGCGCTGCTTGATGAGGCTATGGGCAGTGCCGCCTGGATGAGTGGGCACATGTCAGTCGCAGCCGAGTTGACCACGAGATTCCGAAGTATGCTGCCGCTCGGCACACGGTGCATTATGGATGCTCGCGTCGCCTCCGTCGATGGGCGCAAGATCAGAACATCCGGTCTGCTGCGCGACGAAGTCGGCCGAGTCTATACTGAGGGGGATGCGCTGTTTATCACTGTCGACCCAGATAAATTCGGTGCGCTGACGACCGAGGCGTCCAGCCTCTTTGCAGAGCTCGGCGAGCGCAAGTGATGTCGCACTCTCAGCTGCTAGAGCGTGAACTGCTCCCCGATGATTGCCTTGACTCTACTTCATTCATCGATACCGACGATGACGCTATCCGCGAGATTTCGTACCGAGTTGCCGGCGCCGGCGAACCAACTGATCGCGCCGTTCGTATCTTCAACTACGTTCGCGACCAAGTCCAATACGAGTTCCGAGCCAAGCTATCTCAGGACGAGTACAAAGCCAGTCGCGTCATCGCGGACGGAAGAGGTTTCTGCGTGCAAAAGGCCGTTCTGCTCAGCGCGTTGTTGCGCGCAGCAGACATCCCAGCCGCAATCGTACTTTGCGACCTAAAGGACCATACGCTGCCGCCCCGTATCGTCGAGGCGATGGGAACGGAGACGATGTTCCACCACGGCCTCAACGCCATCTTTCTCGACAATTGCTGGCTGCTTGTTGATTTGCACTCAAAAGTGACCCACTAGACCCGGGTATTTGCATCTAAAAGTGACCCACGTGTAACGCTTCATCCCGCCGTTGGACGGTGGGAGTTTTTAGGAGTGATTGACGTGGATTTATTGAGTGTAATTCGACGCTGGCACCATCGTGAGGGGCTGCCGATTCGAGAGATTAAGCGGCGTACCGGGCTGTCCCGGATCACGATCCGCAAGTACCTGGCGAGCGACATCGTCGAGCCGAAGTATCCGGCGAGGAAGAGCGCAAGCAAGCTCGATCCGTACGCCGAGATGCTGTCGAGCTGGCTGAGCCGGGAGGCGAAGCATAACCGCAAGCGCCGTCGGAACCTGAAGCAGCTGCACCGCGACCTTGTGGCGCTTGGCTATGACGGCTCGTACGACCGAGTGGCCTCCTTTGCGCGGGACTGGCGCCAGCGCGAGCGGGAGCGCACCCACCAGGCAAGCCGCGGCGCCTTCGTGCCGCTGACCTTTGCGCCGGGCGAGGCCTTTCAGTTCGACTGGAGCGAGGACTGGCTGGTCATCGGCAAGCGTAAGACCAAGCTGCAGATCGCCCACACCAAGCTTTGCCACAGTCGGGCGTTTCACCTGCGCGCCTATATGACACAGACGCACGAGATGCTGTTCGACGCCCACAACCACGCCTTTCGTGTGCTGGGCGGCGTGCCCGAGCGCGGCATCTACGACAACATGAAGACGGCCGTCGACAAGGTCGGCCGCGGCAAGGCGCGGCTGGTCAACGCCCGGTTCCGGGCGATGGTCAGCCACTTCCTGTTCGAGTCGGAGTTCTGCAACCCGGCGGCCGGCTGGGAGAAGGGCCAGGTCGAGAAGAACGTCCGCGATACCCGCCATCGGCTGTTACAGGACGCGCCGGCCTTCGTCGATCTCGCCGAAGCCAACGCCTGGCTCGAGTGCCGGACCCAGGCGCTCTGGCACGAGATCCGCCATCCGGAGTACTCGCAGCGAACGGTGGCCGAAGTTCACGGCGACGAGCAAGCAGCGCTGATGGCCGTGCCACCGCCATTCGATGGCTTCATTGAGATGAGCAAGCGGGTCTCGCCGACCTGTCTCGTGGTGTTCGAGCGCAACCGCTACAGCGTGCCGGCAGCCTTTGCCAACCGCGTCGTCAGCTTACGGGCCTACGCCGAGCGCATCGTGCTGGTGGCCGAAGCGCAGGTTGTTGCGCAACACCAGCGGGTGTTCAACCGCGACCACAACAGCAAGGGCGTGACGATCTACGACTGGCGCCACTATCTTGCCGTCGTCCAGCGCAAGCCCGGCGCGCTGCGCAACGGTGCGCCGTTCGCCGAGCTGCCAGCGAGCTTCAAACGTCTGCAGTCGGTGCTGATGCCGCGCGACGGCGGCGATCGGGAGATGGCCGACATCCTTGCGCTGGTGCTGCACCACAACGAGCAGCTCGTCGAACAGGCGGTGCGTGAGGCGATCGAGACGGACATTATCTCGAAGACGCATATCCTCAACCGCCTGAGTCGCTTGCTCGATACGCCGCTCCCGGCGGCGTTCACGCCACCGCCTGCCCTGACGCTGCGCGAGGAGCCGATCGCCAACACCGAGCGTTACGACGCCCTGCGAGGTACCCGCCATGTCAGCTGATGCCCTCGTGACCACATTGAAGTCGATGAAGCTGCACGGCATGGCCGGGGCCGTCGCTGAGCTTGTCGAGCAGGGTGCGCCCGCGTTCAGGCAATCGAGCGAGCTGCTCGAGAAGCTGATCAAGGCCGAAGTCGCCGAGCGCGAGGTCCGTTCGATTAACTACCAGATGAACGTCGCGAAGTTCCCGGCACACAAGGATCTCGCCGGCTTCGACTTCACCGAGAGCACGGTCTCGGAAGGTCAGGTTAGAACCCTGCATCGCTGCGAGTTCCTCGGCGATGCCGAGAACATCGTGCTCGTCGGCGGGCCCGGCACCGGCAAGACACATCTGGCGACGGCGATCGGTGTGCAGGCCGTGGTTCACCATCATCGGCGCGTGCGGTTCCTGTCGACCGTCGAGCTCGTCAATGCGCTCGAGCAGGACAAAATGAACGGTAAGGCCGGTCGGCTCGCCAATCGCATGGCCCACGCGGATCTCGTGATCCTCGACGAACTCGGCTACTTGCCGTTCAGCCAGGCCGGCGGTGCGTTGCTGTTCCACTTCATGAGCAAGCTCTACGAGAAGACCAGCTTGATCATCACGACGAACCTGAGCTTCGCCGAATGGCCCGCCGTCTTCGGCGACGCCAAGCTCACGACAGCTCTGCTCGACCGTCTGACGCACCACTGCCACATCCTCGAGACCGGCAACGACAGTTACCGCCTCAAGAACTCAACAACGAAGGAGGAAAAGACGAAGAAACGAACCAGAACCTGAGCCATAATCTGGCCATCCGGGTGGGTCAATTTTCAGTGCAAATCCCGGGTCAGCTTTCCGTGCAAATCAACAGTCAGCAGGCAGACGCTGAACGCCATCGAACGCGGTCAGCGCATGCCGTCCCTGGAAGTCGCTCATCGTATCGCCGATGCGCTGAGTTGCAGTTTGGACGATGTGTTCCGCTACGAATCCGAGTTTCCGGCGAAAGGCGATCACGATGGCACAATGACGGTCATCGTCTGTCTCGACGATGACCCGGAATGGTGGAAATCCGATGACGTCAGCCGCGTCACTACCAGAGCGTAAGCGCTGTAGTGACGCGGCACCGAAACCGCACAACCATGCGGTCTCGGCTTGCAAAACCGGAAGTGCCCGGCGAGTGATACGCCATCTGCTCGCTCCGGCAGTGCTGACTAGAGCAGACAAGATACTGTGCCAGGCTTCTCCCTGCTTATAGCTGCATTCTGGTCGATTTGCGACAAGATGCGGGAAGAAACCGGGGCAGAAGACGTGCCCCCCTTTCCGCTGGTCAGGATCGAGAATCGGCGGTAAGGTACTCGCATCAACACCGTCGTCGTTGCGGTATACCAACGACACCCTCGCTTCAGTTTTTCGCTGAAGCACCCCAAGCGCTAAAAAGGATCGTAGTACTAGCGCCGCGGCAAGTGCCGTCGATCCTACCTTCACTCGCCCATGCTTCGGCGGCGAAATCCCTTTTCCGGACGTTTCGTCCAGTCGTGCGCATTTCCGCGAGGAAACGCAACGTCTGGCGATATTCGACTCGAAAAATCGCCGGACCTTCTGGGATCAGTTCTGCTTCGTCAGGATCAGTACGGAAAAATTTCGTCAGCTACCTGTCGGACTTATCGCTTTACAAGGTACAGGCCTTGTACTAGGGTCTTCCGCATGTAACGCGGGCCACTGCGAGAAGTGTGGCAAGTAGCTCCCCAAGGGTCCGAACAGGGAGCGGCGATCGTCGATCGCAGGATCCATTATCACATCTAGCTGGACCTCGACGTTCAGCATTGTCAAAGCAGCTGTCCTGCTGGTCCCACCGGCGTTCAGCACTGTCAAACCAGCTGTTCAACTGGTTCCACCAGCGTTCAGCATTCTCAAAGCAGCAGGGCTTTGTGCCCCGCGCGGTCACCTAGATTGGACACCTTGTCCGGCAATCCGGGTCGGTGCGCCCGTGGGCGTTTTCGTAACTCAGTAACCAAAGGAGGTAGATATCCACTCAAAAGCAACTGGCCCCAGAGGCCAACAACTGGTAGCCGCCGACGGCGCTCAAAAGAGGGCCCCGGCGAACCGAATCACGGCTTCAGGCCGTATGGGACTGGTGTCCCTAGACCTTATCCGATTCTGAATCGGACCTCGTCTGCTTAACAGGCGACGAGGTGGTCATCAAAACTAACCGACCGAGCTACGCACCATGAAGGACCTGAACTATCAGTTGATGAAACTCTGTAAGGCAAACCGGGATGGAAGTTTTTCCACCCAGGCGACACGACGACGAATACTCGATCGGATCGCCAACCAGTTGCACGAGCTGGGTTACAAGCACATGCAGGCGAAATCACTAAAGCCGAAACACGTTGAAGTCCTGGTCTCCCTGTGGAAAGACCAGGACTTAAGCGTCGGCACGCTGAAGAATCTACTCTCGGGCTTGCGCTGGTGGGCCAGGCACGTTGGCAAACCCGACATCATTCCTAAGAACAATGACGCCTTCGGCATCGGCAAGCGCAGCCAGGTCGCCGAGGAATCGAAGGCCTGGGAACTCAAAGAAGCGCAGTGGGAGAAGATCTCCGACCCATACGTCCGCTTGAGCCTCCACCTGCAGGCGGCCTTTGGCCTGAGACGCGAGGAGGCGATCAAGTTCCGGCCCAACTACGCGATCAAGGACGATCACATCAAGCTGAAAGCCAGCTGGACCAAGGGCGGTCGAGCCCGAACCGTGCCGATCCGGACGGACGAGCAACGCCGAGTCCTTGCCGACGTCAGGAAACTCGCCCGGGGCGGCGCGCTGATCCCGCCGAACAAGAATTTCATAAAGCAACGAAATCACTACGACCGCCAGGTCCGCAATGCGCGGATCAAGAACCCGCACGGCCTCCGGCACGCCTACGCCCAGCGACGCTACGAGGAGCTGACGGGCTGGAAAGCGCCGCTCGCCGGTGGCCCAGCGTCGAAATCCCTCACCAACGATCAACGCGCGCGTGATAAGGGCGCGCGCGAGATGATTTCTCGAGAGCTGGGCCACGGTCGCGAATCCGTGTCAGCCACCTATCTCGGTCGATGAGCGCTCCTCGTACGCCCTCCCGTAGTACCAAGCGTGTTCCAGGACTGGAGCCTTCCGGACAGCAGGGTCATAATAGAAAGCGTACGCACGGAGCTGACAAGCCTGACCAACGAATTGTGGCGCTTGTCAAACTGCTGGCCCGGCTCGCCGCAGAAAGGGACTTTCGCGACGATCCGCATGAAAGGTAGCGAAACTCATGAGCGAAGCGAACGGTCTACGCGTAGCCATCTACGCCCGCTATTCAAGCGACTTGCAGAGCGACTCCTCCGTCGAGGACCAGGTACGACTCTGCACTGAACTGGCGAAATCCAAGGCCTGGGAGGTCGTCGACTGCTACACCGACGCCGGCCTTTCCGGTGCCTCATTGATGCGCCCAGGCATCCAGGCATTGATTGCCGACGCACTGGCCGACAAGTTCGACGTGGTGCTCGCGGAAGCCCTGGACCGAATCTCCCGCGACCAGGAAGACATCGCCGGCGTCTACAAACGGATGGAGTTCGCGGGCGTGGAGATCGTCACGCTCTCAGAGGGCGCGATTTCCTCCCTGCACATCGGTCTGAAAGGCACGATGAATGCGCTGTTCCTGAAGGATCTCGCTGACAAGACACGCCGGGGCCTGCGCGGCCGTGTAGAACGCGGGAAATCGGGCGGCGGAATTGCCTATGGCTACGACGTCGTCAAACGCTTCGATGAGGAAGGAAATCCCCTGCGCGGCGACCGCTCCGTCAACGAGGATCAGGCAGCGGTTGTGCGGCGTATTTTCAAGGAATACGCGCGCAATCAATCTCCGCGGGCCATTGCCTCGCAGCTGAATACGGAGGACGTCCCCTCGCCTTCGGGAAAGACCTGGTCGCAATCAGCAATCAATGGCAACCGGCGGCGGGGCACGGGCATCCTGAACAACGAGCTCTATAACGGAAAGCTGGTCTGGAATCGCCAGCGCTTCATCAAGGATCCGGATACGGGCAGGCGCGTCACCCGGCTCAACGATGAACGCGAGTGGATCACACAGGAGGTTCCCGAGCTGCGTATCGTTCCCCAGGAGTTGTGGGACAAAGCCAAAGCCCGGCAAAAGGACCTCGATGCGAGAAAGCCCGGCCTGTGGCGAAGAAACCGACCACGCTACCTGCTCTCCGGCCTCATCAAGTGCGGCGAATGTGGCGGCGGATACTCCAAGATCAACACCACCCACTACGGGTGCTCAGCTACCAGGAACAAGGGTGAGAGCGTCTGTACGAACCGGAAGACGATTGCACGAGACAGGTTGGAGGGCGCGGTGCTTTCAGCCCTGCAAACACACCTGATGCGTGCGGATCTCGTCGAAACCTTTTGCCAGGAGTACGCGCAACACCTAAACGAGCTCAGGACTGCCCAGCACCAGGCTCAAATCGCTAAGAAGTCCGAACTGCGCCGACTGAAGAAAAGGCAGGAGCAAGTCATACAGTCGATTTACAACGGCGTCGACGTCAGAATGATCAAGGACGAGTCGAAGTACATCGCAGATCGGCTAGAAGAGCTGGAAGCTGAAGAGTCTCAGCAGCAAGAGCAACCGCCGCCCAAACCGCTAGTGCATCCTGCGATGGCGAACCGCTATCGAGACGAAGTAGAGAACCTAAAGGAGGCGCTGAATTGCAACAACGTGCGTGCGGAAGCGTCAGAACACCTGCGCTCGCTCATCGGGAAAATAGTGCTGACACCGGAACCAGGACGAGAAGAGCTGCGAATCGATCTTCACGGGGATCTGGCTGGAATCCTGCAAATTGCCAGCCAGAAACGAGCTCGGCCCGGGAAAACGCTCCTTTTAGGCGAGTCCGGGCCGAACAAGATAGCGTTGGTAGCGGGGGCAGGATTTGAACCTGCGACCTTCGGGTTATGAGCCCGACGAGCTGCCAGACTGCTCCACCCCGCATCGGCGAACGGCATAGTACGCAGCCTGTTGCGTCATTACAAGGGGGTTAGCTCAATATTCGGATACACAGCGCCAACAGCGAACCCGGGACGATCCCCAGGGCCAAAACGGCCACGGAATTGAGACTCAGGACCACGCGTGTATCCGTACCGGCCTGCAGCACGGCCTTATCTTCGGCCTCCTCGAAGTACATGTACCAGATGACCCTGAGGTAGTAGTAGGCGCCAACGACGGATGCGAGGACCATCAGGACGGCCAGACCGGTGAATCCGGCATCGACGACGGCACTGATGGCGTTCAGCTTGCCAAAAAAGCCGATGAAGGGCGGCACGCCGGCCAGGCTGAACATCAGGAACATCATCATCATCGCAAACCACGGGCTGCGTGCGTTCAGGCCCTTGAAATCGGCGAGGTTTTCGGCGTCGTAGCCGCGCCGGCTCAAGAGGATGACCATGCCGAAAGAGCCGGATGCCGCGACGAGGTAGGTCAGCGTGTAAAACAGCGCCGCGGCGTTACCCTGCTCAGTGCCGCAGAACAGGGCCAGCAATATGAAGCCGACATGCGCAATCGTTGAATACCCCAGCATGCGCTTGATATTGGTCTGGGCGATTGCAACGAAATTACCGACCAGAAGCGACAACACGGCGACCACCATGATCATTGAGGCCCAGGTCTCGTGCAGCCCACCCAGGCCATCAACCAGGATGCGCAGGAACAAGGCCAGTGCCGCCAGTTTCGGCGCCGTTGCCAGGTACAATGTCACCGGCGTACGCGCTCCCTGGTACACGTCGGGCAGCCACATGTGAAACGGTACCGCGCCGAACTTGAACGCGATGCCGACGATCAGGAACGCCAGTCCGAACCACAATGGCAGGTTATTCAGCGAGGGGTCCGACGTGATAGCAGCCGCGATTTCGTGAAACTGCAGGCTTCCTGTAACGCCATAAATCCATGAAATACCATAGAGCAGGCAGCCGGACGCAATAGCGCCGAGAATAAAGTACTTCATTGCCGCTTCTGTCGAATTCACGTTGTTGCGATCAATCGCCACCAGCGCGTAGAGCGACAACGACAAGGTCTCGAGACCCAGGTACATCGTCAGCAGGCTGTTCGCCGACATCATGATCATCATGCCGAGCAAACCAATCAGCCCGAGCAAATAGAACTCACCGCGGTGAATTTCGTTTGCGGACAAGTAGTCGCGTGAGTACATAAACGTTATGCCGACAAAAATAACGGCCGCCACCTTCAGGATCTGCGACAACGGGTCACTGATATAACTGCCGCTGAATATGACACTGCTCGTCGTCGGCGACGTCCAGTTCAGCACAACCAGCATCGCCACCAGCGACAACATGCTGATCCAGTAAGTCCGGACCCGGTTCTCGTCGTCAATAAACAAATCGGCGATCAGCACAATGCAGATCAGGCCAAGCAGCGCGATCTCGGGTGCCGCAACGAGATAATCCGTCCAATTCATAATATGACCCGTCACAGCTTGGTCCGCCCTACTTGTTCGATCAGTTGTTCAATCGTCACGTTCATCATGTCAACCAGTGGCGCGGGCCACAGACCAACCAACAGTACGCTGACGGCAAGAATCGCGAGCACAAGAAATTCGCGACCGTTAAGGTCTTTCAGGGCAGACACCTTGTCATTCGCAACCTCGCCGTAGATGACCCGTTTCACCATCCAGAGCGTATATGCCGCTCCCAGGATCAGCGTGGTCGCCGCCAGGAACGCATACCAGAAGTTCGCCTTAAAGCTCGCGATGATGACCATGAATTCACCGACAAACCCGGAAGTACCCGGCAAGCCGGCGTTGGCCATTGAAAACAGCACCATGAACGCTGCGAATGTCGGCATCGTATTCGCGACGCCTCCGTAGTCGGCGATCTCGCGGCTGTGGACTCGGTCATAGAGAACCCCGACGCAGAGGAACATGGCACCGGAAATCAATCCGTGTGAAATCATTTGCACTATGCCACCGGTTACGCCGAGACCCGCACCGGAGGTTCCGTCGAAGGACCAAAGGATAAACAGACCCAGCGTAACGAAACCCATGTGAGCGATCGATGAATAGGCAATCAGCTTCTTCATGTCTTTTTGCATCAATGCGACGAAACCGATATAGACGACCGCTATCAAGGACAACGCGATCATCATGCCGGCAAAATACTGGCTGCCATCAGGGACGATCGGCAATGACAGGCGAATGAACCCGTAGCCACCCATTTTCAACATGATCGCTGCCAGGATGACGGAGCCGCCGGTCGGCGCTTCAACATGCGCATCCGGCAACCAGGTGTGTACTGGCCACATCGGTACCTTGACCGCAAAGGCCAGCAGGAATGCCACGAAAATCAGTTTTTGCGCCGTCAGGGTCAGCGGTGCATCCATGAACCCGAACAGGTCGAAATTGCCCGTTTGCCCGTACAGGTAGATAAATGCGACGAGCATCAGCACCGAGCCGAGGAACGTGTACAGGAAGAATTTCAAGGTCGCGTAGATACGTCGCTTGCCGCCCCAGACACCGATGATCAGGAACATCGGAATCAGCATTGCTTCCCAAAATACGTAAAACAGCAAAGCATCAAGCGCCGAGAAAACGCCGACCATCAGACCCTCAAGAATCAGGAACGCTGCGAAATACTGCGCGGGTCGATTGCGGATAGTATTCCAGCCAGCAATGACAACCAGTGGCGTAATAAAGGTCGTCAGCAGGATCAGCGGCGCGGAAATTCCGTCGACTCCCAGTGCGTAAAACACCCCCAATGATGCAATCCACGGCGTCTTTTCAACAAATTGCATTCCGGTCGCGGCATTGTCGAAGCCAACATAAAGCGCGATGCTGATCAGGAAGGTGACGACGGTTATCGAGAGCGCCGCAATGCGCATCATTCCTGCGCGCGGAGATGCGGCATCATTGTCATCACCAACAGCGACCAATGCCGCACCGCCGACGATCGGCAGCCAGATCAGAATACTCAGTAAATGTTGCGAAAATTCCATATTCGTCCCTGGGCTACCGCAGCCAAATCAACCAGGCCAGCAAAGCGGTAAGGCCAATAATCATCGCAAATGCGTAGGTGTACAGATAACCGGTCTGGATGTGGCGCATGACTCCGGCCAGTCGCCGCACCGAATTTGCTGTCCCGTTTACCAGCAGGCCATCGATCAGAAATTCGTCACCCCTCTTCCACAAGAACTGTCCGAGCTTGCGACCGCCCGCGGCAAAGCCCTTGATCCAGAGATCGTCAAAATAATATTTGCGGTCCAGCAAATTGTAGATCCCGGAAAACTTGTTTTTGATGGTCTCGGGAATGTCGGGTCGTTTCAGGTACAGGAACCAGGCTGTCAACACACCCAATGCGGCGAGGTAAAAGACCGGCGACGCGTAAATATGCATAACAAGTGCGGCTGGACCATGCCAGAAGCTTCCGTCGAGCCGTGCCAGGACATCGTGAACGGACTGGACCTGAATCGCATCGCCGAAAAAACCACCAAACAAAACGGCGTCTGCTGTGAACCAGCCAATAATGGCTGACGGTATGGCCAACAGCACCAACGGCACCGTGACCACACGTGGCGTCTCATGTAAATGCGATTTGGTTTCGGCATCCATGCGCTCTTCGCCGTGGAACACCAGGAAAAACATGCGGAATGAATACAGGGCCGTAACGAACACACCCAGTAGCACGCTCAGGTACGCGATCCAGTAGACGGCACCCTGACCTTGCCAGTGCGATTCCTTGACGGCCTCGATCAACAGGTCTTTCGAAAAGAATCCGGATGTACCGGGGAAACCGATCAGCGCCAGCGACCCAACCAATGACGTCCAATAGGTCAACGGCATGTACTTGCGAATGCCGCCCATCTTGCGAATGTCCTGCTCGTGGTGCATTGCGATAATGACGGAACCGGCGGCGAGGAACAGCAAGGCCTTGAAGAACGCATGGGTCATCAGGTGAAAAATGGCCGCACTGTACGCCGATGCACCCAGCGCAACGGTCATGTAGCCCAATTGCGAAAGCGTCGAGTACGCAACAACACGTTTAATGTCGTTCTGCACGATACCCAGCAGCCCCATGAAGAACGCCGTTATCGAGCCAATGACGATCACAACAGCCAGCGCAGTTGTCGATAACTCGAACAATGGCGACATACGGGCCACCATGAAAATACCGGCAGTAACCATGGTTGCCGCATGGATCAACGCCGATATCGGCGTCGGACCTTCCATCGAGTCCGGCAGCCAGACGTGCAGTGGTGCTTGTGCTGACTTGCCCATCGCGCCAATGAACAGCAGGATGCAGATGAGCGTCATGGCATTCCATGGCGTGCCACTGATCACCTCTACGTCCTGTGATGCGATCGCGTCGGCGCTTGAGAAAACGGTGGCGTAGTCCAGTGAACCGGTAAACATGACGACACCGGCAATACCAAGAATAAAGCCAAAGTCGCCCACTCGGTTAACCAGGAATGCCTTCAGGTTTGCAAAGATCGCAGATTCACGCTTGTACCAGAAACCGATCAGCAGATACGAGACTAGGCCCACCGCCTCCCAGCCAAAAAACAGCTGCAGGAAGTTATTCGACATGACCAGCATCAGCATCGAAAATGTAAACAACGAGATGTAGCTGAAGAATCGCTGGTAACCAGGATCGTCGTGCATATAGCCAATGGTGTAGATGTGCACCATCAACGACACGAACGTCACCACACACATCATCAGCGCCGTCAATCGATCAACCAGGAAACCGACTTCCATGTGCAGGCCATCGGTTACGGCCCATGTATAGACGCTGATGTTCTCGCTGCTCGCCCCGCCCCAGAACATGTTTTTGAGGACAAGCAGAGACAGCAGGCAGGAAATACCCACGCCGATTATCGTCACCCAGTGTGCCCCGGCGCGGCCAATCTGTTTGCCCGCAAGACCCGCGACAATCGCCGCCGCAAGTGGTGCCAGAACAATGGTCAGGTAATAGTTGTACATATCAACCTTTCAGCGTATTCAGCTCTTGCACCGCGATCGATCGACGATTGCGGAACAGCACCACAAGAATAGCGAGGCCGATTGCTGCTTCGGCCGCTGCGACTGTCAATATAAAGAAGACAAACACCTGCCCGGTCTCGTCACCGAGGTAGCGTGAAAATGCGATGAAGTTGAAGTTGACGGCGAGCAACATCAATTCGATACACATCAATAACAGGATCAGGTTTCGACGATTGATAATGATGCCGGCAATGCTCAGGACAAACAGCATGGCGGCGAGGCTAAGGTAGTGCTCGAGACCGATCATTGTCGCTTCTCCGCGTCCATCTTGACCACACGAATACGGTCCTTCGCTCGCACCGAAACCTGCTTGGAAATATCCTGTGTTTTAATTCCAGGCCGCTTGCGCATTGTCAGCGTAATTGCGGCAACAATGGCGAGCAGAAGAATCACGGCCGCGATTTCGAATGCGTACGCGTGTTCGGTATAAAGCACCGCGCCGAGCGCCTTGGTATTGCTGTAGCCCTCCGGCGTTGCTGCAAATCCGCTGGTTCCGGTCACACCCTGGCTGCGCAACCAGATCAGTTGAATCAGCTGGATTGCCATCAGCAACGCGATGCCGATGCCGAGCGGCGCAAAGCGCGTCAAACCACGCTTCGCAGCTTCTATATTCACTTCAAGCATCATGACGACGAACAGGAACAAAACCATCACCGCACCGACATAGACCAGCACCAGGACGATGGCAAGAAACTCTGCTTCGGCCATCAACCACAGGACCGCGCTCTGGAAAAACGTCAGCACCAGG
This sequence comes from uncultured bacterium, assembly GCA_963976365.1. Lineage (GTDB taxonomy): Bacteria > Pseudomonadota > Gammaproteobacteria > Steroidobacterales > Woeseiaceae > UBA1847. The sequence goes on from CAXBKH010000005.1 coordinate 32,237, forward strand.
AACATGACCGAATGCACCGGGTTGCGCGAAAACACCACGCCGGCCGCTGCGCCAAGCATGACGATTGCGAAGGTATAAAAGAGAATGGACTGGAACATGTTTCTCCTGCCTACCGGTATTTCGCGTCGGCGGCTTTATCAGCCGAAATCATGGCGTCGTACTTATCGCCAACTGCGAGCAACTTGTCCTTGGTCATGATGTTCTCGCCCGGCTTTTCCATATGGTATTCATGAATCCGCGTTTCGACGATGGCATCGACCGGGCAAGCCTCCTCACAAAACCCGCAATATATGCACTTGAACAAATCAATATCGTAGCGAGACGTACGGCGCGTGCCGTCATCACTCACTTCGGACTCGATGGTGATCGCAAGCGCGGGACAGACCGCCTCACACAATTTGCAGGCAATGCAGCGCTCTTCCCCGTTCGGATAGCGACGTAAGGCATGCAAGCCACGAAAGCGATGCGACTGTGGCGTCTTCTCTTCGGGATATTCGAGTGTCACGCCTTTCCGGAAAAACTGACGCAGGGTCACTGAAAGACCGCGCAACAACTCCCAAAGCGCAAACGTTTTGATGTAGCTCGTAAATTGACTCATCGTTCTATGCGCCCAAACCTGACCACGGACCGACCTGGAACCAGGCCATTGCCCCTTCCACTGCGATCCAGATGATCGTTACAGGAATAAATACCTTCCAGCCCAGTCGCATGATCTGGTCATAGCGATAGCGCGGAAATGTCGCGCGGAACCAGAAAAAGGTATACATGAAAATACACATCTTGATGAACAACCAGTGCAAGCCACCGGCGGCAATCCAGGAAAGCCATGCAAAGTCATTCAGAAAGGTCCAGCCCTCGAACGGCGATGCCCAGCCTCCGAGAAAGAAAATTGCTGTCAGCGTCGAGATGAGCACCATGTTTGCGTATTCCGCCAGGAAAAACAGTGCAAACGCGACTCCGGAGTATTCAACATGGAAACCGGCGACGATTTCTGACTCACCTTCAGCAACGTCAAACGGAGCACGGTTGGTTTCCGCAACGCCGGAAATCCAGTAGACAACGAACAATGGCAGCAAGGGAATCAGGAACCACTGGCTAAAGCCACCTGCCTGGGCACGGACAATTTCACCCAGATTGAGACTGCCGCCGGCCATCAATACGCCAACGAGGGCGAAGCCCATTGCGATTTCGTAGGCCACAATCTGGGCTGCCGAGCGCATGGCGCCAAGCAGCGCATATTTCGAATTCGTTGCCCAGCCCGCGAGTATCACGCCGTAAACGCCGACCGAGGTCAGCGCGAGTACGTACAGTAAACCGGCATTGATATCGGCAATCACGTACCAGTCATTCAGTGGAATAACCGCCCATGTCGCCAGTGCCGGAATCAGTGACAATAGCGGTGCGATTACGAACAGAAACTTGCTTGATTGCGACGGGACCAGGACTTCTTTGATAAGAAGCTTGATAACGTCGGCAAACGGCTGGCCGAGGCCCAGTGGCCCGACGCGATTCGGTCCGACGCGCGCCTGCATTCGTCCGATCACCTTGCGTTCGAAGTAGGTCGAAAATGCGACGATCAGAATGACAGCAATCGTGACCAACAGGATCTTGAATACGGTGGTCGCGAGGTACTGCACCAGCGGCGGCAGCGTATTCCAGATATCCAGGGCAAAGCCGGGAACCAGGCTGGCAAATATTTCGGGCATTATTCCTCGCCCTCTTTCGCCGCCCGCCTGGCCGCAAGCGTTTGCTGCAATGCATGTGCGCGTCTGACCATCGGATCGACCGAATAAATTGGCGTGTCGATTTCACGGTTCGCAGCATCGGCACCGTTCGGCTGCGCAATTTTCGCACCGGCTTCATACGTTCCTGCAACGACATCGCCCAGCGACTTCCTGAATTCCACGAGGACATCTTCACTGGTTACATAGTCGAAACCGTCAGCGTTTGTCAGGTTACCGAGCACACGAAGAACCTTCCAGCAGGGACGAGCCTCGCCCACCGGCTTTGCAACACCTGAAAAACTTTGCCAGGTTCCGGCAACGTTGACGAAGGTGCCGGAGGTTTCTGCGAAAGTTCCCACGGGCAACAGCAAGTCGGCGACTTCGAGCAAGTCTTCGGAAACAAATGGCGTCAATGCGATGACGAACTGTTGCTTCGAGAGTTTTTCTACAACATCCGTCGTTGCCAGAATGTCGGCTTCCGGTTCCACGTTGACGAGAACGACGGCGTGCAGTTCGCGGCCGAGCATTTCGGCGACACCCGATCCCCGGGACGCGCGCTTATGGCCACCGGCCGTACGGTGCGGCAGCACACCCGCCAGACTTGCCCCGGCCGAATTGGGCCCTTCGGTGATGCTGCCAAGTTTGGCGCCGGTCAAACTGGCAACCGCCGCCGCCAATGCCCTGACAGCCGAGAACGCCGCATGTCGCCGCGCAATATTGCCAAGCATGATCAACGCATTGTCAGCATCCCTCAGGGACGATGCGATGCGCTTGTCGGCATCCGTTGCACCGACTCCGGCGCAGATATCCTCAACCGCGGCCGGAGGCTTGCCACCCGACGCGGCCATAACGATGCCTGACAACAGCCGGACCAGGCCCTCGCCCGATCGATAGTCGGCGACATCGAAAAAGTACGGATACTTTCGCGAATTGGCGAAACTGACTTTCGCACCTGCAACGGCAGCTTTTCGCAGTCGATGCGCAATGATCGGTGCTTCAGTTCGAATATTGGAACCGACGACGAGGACTGCACCCTGATTTTCAATGTCTGCAATGTCGCATCCCAAGCTGTCGTAAACCGGGTCTGCGTCCTGATCAGTAATGTCACGCCGCGAAATTCGATGATCAATATTTGAAGTCCCAAGATGCTCGGCCAATCTCGCCAGCAGATAAGACTCCTCAACCGTTGCACCGGGTGATGCGATAATGCCGGTTTTTTCGCCGCCCGCTGAGTTAAGAACCTCGGCGGCCATCGACAGGGCATCTGCCCACTCTATGTCCTGCCATTTACCGTTAATCTTGTGGCGTGGCGATTGCAGGCGCTCGGGGCTGTAAATAGCTTCATAGCTGTACCGGTCACGATCGGCAATCCAGGTCTCATTGATTGCTTCATTGTCGCGCGGCACGATGCGTTTTACCGTACCCCGAAGGACGTGTGCGTAGAGATTCGAGCCCACACAGTCATGCGGCGAAATCGTCGGGTGCTGCTCCATTTCCCAGGCCCGCGCGCTGTAGCGGTACGGCTTGTTATTCAGCGCCCCTACAGGGCACAGGTCGATAATATTGGCCGACAATTCATGGTCGACGTTTTGCTCGACGTAGGTCGAAATCTTGACGTTTTCGCCACGATCAATCGTGCCGAGTTGCGGATTGCCCTGGATTTCCTCGCCGAATCGGACACATCGTGTGCAATGAATGCAGCGTGTCATGTCCGTTGATATCAGCGGACCGACATCTTTGTCTTTGACGACACGCTTGCGATCGTTGTATCGGGAGATGTCCCGCCCGTAACCCATCGCAAGGTCCTGCAATTCGCACTCGCCGCCCTGATCGCAAATCGGGCAATCCAGCGGATGGTTAATTAACAGGAATTCCATCGTCGCTTTCTGTGCCGAAATTGCTCGCGGCGACTTGGTGAAAATCTTCATGCCTTCCGTGATCGGTTGTGCACAGGCAGGAATGGGTTTTGGCGCGCCTTCAATATCGACCAGGCACATACGACAGTTTGCCGCGATGCTGAGTTTCTCGTGATAGCAAAAGCGTGGCACATAGGCACCAATGGTATCGGTAACCTCAATCACCATTTGGCCGCGGCGCCCTTCGACAGCCTTGCCGTCGACTTCGATGTTTACGATATCGTCGCTCATGATACTTACGCAGCAACCTCGTTGGGATCGTCGACGATGCTGCGTCCGTTATTACGCACCATATATTCGAATTCGTGAATGAAATGTTTCAGGAAACTCTGCACTGGCCACGCCGCAGCATCGCCCAATGCACAAATCGTGTGGCCCTCGATCTTGTTCGCGACATCAACCAGTTTGACGAGATCGGCCTCCTCCCCCCTGCCTTCGGTAATACGCGTCAGCATGCGATACAACCAGCCCGTACCCTCGCGGCATGGCGTGCATTGTCCACAGGACTCGGCCATGTAAAAGCGCGAAATCCGCCGCAACACTTTCACCATGCAGGTGGTCTCGTCCATCACCATGACAGCGCCGGTGCCGAAAGACGATCCGGCTTTTTGCAGCGACGTATAGTCCATCGTGCAATCCATAATAATGTCCGCCGGCAACACCTTGCACGACGAGCCGCCGGGTATGACGGCTTTCAGTTTTCGTCCACCAAGCACGCCACCGCAGATGTCGTTGAGCAGGTCCTTGAACGGAATACCCATCGGCAGTTCGTAGTTGCCCGGCTTCTCGACATGTCCAGACACCGAGAACAACGCCGTCCCACCCGAGCCTTCCGGCCCGAGGGCTGCGAACCATGCCGCGCCATTTCGAATAATCGCCGGCACACTGGCCAGGCTTTGCGTGTTGTTGATTGTCGTAGGCTTACCGTACAAGCCAAAATTCGCGGGAAAAGGTGGCTTGAAGCGTGGTCGACCTTGCTTGCCTTCGAGCGATTCAAGCAATGCAGTTTCCTCGCCGCAGATGTAGGCGCCCGCACCGACAAACGTATGAAGGTCAAAATCGATGCCCGAGCCCTCGATGTTCTTGCCCAGCAAGCCTGCCTCGTAAGCCTCCTTGACTGCGGCCTCGAAGCGCGGCACCGGCTCGTCGAGAAACTCGCCGCGTATGTAGTTGTAGGCCACCGTCGCACCCATCGCGTATGCCGCGATGGCCATGCCCTCAACCAGCGCATGCGGGTTGTAGCGCAATACTTCGCGATCGTGACAAGTACCGGGTTCACTCTCATCTGAATTGCAGACCAGGTACTTCTGGATATTCGGATCCTTCGGCATGAAGCTCCACTTCAGGCCCGTCGGGAAACCTGCGCCACCACGGCCACGCAGCCCGGACGCCTTGACGATGTCGATAATCTCTTCCGGCTTAAGCTTGCCCTTCAGGATCTTGCGCCATGCCTGGTAGCCGTCGTGCTTTTCATAGGTCGCCATAGACCACGACTCATCCGAGCCGAAGGTGTTAAAGCAGACGAGGTTCTGTTCGTAAGCCATCAGTCGAGACCATCCAGAATTTCATCGACCTGGGCCTTGGTCAGATTTTCGTGATATTTGTGATTCACCATCATGGCCGGTGCCCCGCAACATGCCGCGATGCACTCTTCCTCTTTCTTCAGGAAAATACGACCGTCGGCAGTGCTCTCGCCCAGCTTCACGCCCAGCTTGTTCTCCACGTGCTCAACAATGTCATCGGCGCCGCGCAACATGCAGGAAACATTGGTGCAGATTGCAACTTCGTTGCGGCCGACCTCGCGCGTCTGGAACATCGAATAAAACGTTGCAACCTCGTAGACCTGAATAGTCGGAAGGCTCAGGTACTCCGCGACTGCATTCATCTGCTCCGCAGTGACATACCCCTTGTTCTCGTGCTGCACCGCGTGCAATGCGGCGATCACGGCAGAACGTTGCCGATCCTCCGGGAATCGAGATTTCCAGTGGTCGATTTCCTCGCGCACATGAGTCGACAATTCGTAAGTCATCGGTCGATTTCTCCGAAAACGATGTCCTGTGTACCGATAACGGCTACGACATCGGCCAGCATGTGCCCTTCAACCATCTCCGACATTGCCGAAAGGTGCGCGAAACCGGGCGCACGAATTTTTACGCGGTACGGCTTGTTGGCCCCGTCAGAAATCAGATACACGCCAAACTCGCCTTTTGGATGTTCAATGGCGGCGTAGGCCTCACCTTCCGGCACACAGTAGCCTTCAGTAAATAATTTGAAATGATGAATAAGCGATTCCATGTCGTCTTTCATTTCGACACGGCTCGGCGGCACAATCTTGTGGTCTTCGGCTATGACCGGACCTGGATTCTGACGCAGCCAGTCAACGCATTGTTTAATGATTCGATTCGACTGCCGCATCTCCTCAACACGGACCAGGTAGCGGTCATAGCAGTCGCCATTGACACCGACCGGAATGTCGAAATCCATTTGGTCGTACGCGGCATACGGCTGTTTCTTTCGCAGGTCCCATTCAACACCCGAGCCGCGCAACATCGGGCCAGTGAAGCCGAGCTGCATCGCACGTTCCGGCGAGATAACTGCGATATTGACCGTGCGCTGCTTCCAGATTCGATTGTCCGTCAGCAGTGTTTCGTAGTCGTCGACGCAAGCCGGGAATCGTTTGGTGAAATCCTCGATAAAGTCGAGCATTGACCCTTCACGAACGGCATTCATTCGATCCAGTTCTTTCTTGCTGCGGTACCTGGACTCCGCGTACTTCGGCATGCTTTCAGGCAGGTCGCGATAGACGCCGCCTGGCCGATAATACGTGGCATGCATGCGTGTTCCGGACACCGCCTCATAGCAATCCATCAGGTCTTCGCGCTCGCGAAAGCAGTACAGGAACATGGTCATCGCGCCGATATCGAGTCCATGCGCACCCAGCCACATCAAGTGGTTGAGAATGCGTGTCATCTCATCGAACATGACGCGAATGTATTGCGCCCGGGTTGGCACTTCGATACCGAGCAGCTTCTCGATTGCCAGTACATAGCCGTGCTCGTTGCACATCATCGAAACATAGTCGAGGCGATCCATGTAACCGATGCTTTGATTAAACGGCTTGGTCTCCGCTAGCTTTTCCGTGCCACGGTGCAGCAATCCAACATGCGGATCGGCCTTTTGAATGGTCTCGCCTTCAATCTCGAGAACCAGCCGCAATACGCCGTGCGCCGCCGGATGTTGCGGCCCGAAGTTCATTGTATAGCTTTGAATTTCAGCCATCTTTGCGCGCGTCCTTTAGATCGGCTGAATAGCGATTGTCTTCGCGAATTACCCGTGGCACCAACGTGCGCGGCTCGATCGTCACCGGCTTGTAAACCACGCGTCCCTCATCGCTGTCGTAGCTGACTTCAACATTGCCCATAATCGGAAAATCCTTGCGGAACGGGTGCCCGATAAAACCGTAGTCCGTCAGGATTCGTCGCAGATCCGGGTGACCGTCGAACAGGATGCCGTACAGGTCGAATGCCTCGCGCTCGAACCAGTTCGCACTATTCCAGATGTCGACGACCGAACGAACAATCGGCGGATTACTGGTGCCCGTAAATACACGCAACCGCAAACGCACATTGTTCTGAATCGATAGCAGGTGGTAAACGACTGCAAAACGCCTTTCGTCGAACTCGTCAGCTTCGTCGAGAATAACGGGCTTGCGCTCAACGCCACGGCTGAAACCCGTTCCGGTCGCGCTGTTCGTAATCCATTCGTCGCTGCCATAGTTGAGATAGTCGACGCCGCAGACGTCAATCAACATCTCGAATCCAAAGTCCGCTTCATTGCGTAATGCCGTCGCGACCTTGGTCAGATCATCCTTGTCCACCTCGTAGGTAAGCTCGCCGCAGGAGGATGCGACACGTTCGACCTGTTCGCCGAAGCGCGCTTCAATTCGAGCCGCCAGAGTCTCGCTAGGATTCATCATCATTTGTTCTTATCGGGCAATTGTGCTTGTTCGGCGAATTTTGTTTTGCAGTTGCATCAAGCCATAGATCAGGGCTTCTGCCGTTGGTGGACAGCCCGGCACGTAAACGTCCACTGGTACGATCCGATCGCATCCACGGACAACCGCGTAGGAGTAGTGATAATAGCCGCCACCGTTCGCGCAGGATCCCATCGAAACCACCCACCGCGGTTCCGGCATCTGGTCGTAGACCTTGCGCAGTGCGGGTGCCATCTTGTTCGTCAGGGTTCCCGCGACAATCATGCAGTCCGATTGCCGCGGACTCGGCCGAAAAATGATGCCAAAGCGGTCAAGATCGTAGCGTGCTGCGCCTGCCTGCATCATTTCGACGGCACAACAGGCAAGACCGAAAGTCATGGGCCAAAGGGAACCGGTCCGAGCCCAGTTCATAACGGAGTCGACACTCGTCACGACAAAGCCCTTCTTCTGCAGACTGCCACCGGCTGCCTGGGCGTCATCAGTTGCGACTGGTGTGGCAGCTGTATCGCTCAGTCCCATTCCAGTGCTCCTTTTTTCCATTCGTAAATGAAGCCGACGACAAGGATCGCGAGGAACAATGCCATGGCGAGCAATCCAAACTTGCCAACGGTGTCGAGCGATACCGCCCACGGAAAGAGAAAAGCAATTTCCAGATCGAAAATAATGAACAGGATGGCAACAAGGTAGTAACGCACGTCGAATTTCATGCGTGAATCGTCAAACGCTTCGAAACCACACTCGTAGGGCGACAACTTTTCGTCATCCTTGCCGCCCTTGCCTATCAAAAAACCGAGTCCCAGCAGCAACATGCCAATGCCGGCGGCAATGCCCAGAAAAATCAGGATCGGAAGATATTCTTGCAACATGCTGGTTTATTAAGCCCGGTTTACGTGTGAACAGATTCTTGTGCGACTCAGCGCGGCATTGTATCAGCCTAAGTGACGCTGAATACACCCCTTGTGATTCAAAAAAAATCGGCCAGTAGCACAACTTGTGCCAGCAGGCCGATCTTTTACACTTGGTGCTCTGGGCGAGACTCGAACTCGCACGGCTCGCGCCACTGCCCCCTCAAGACAGCGTGTCTACCAATTCCACCACCAGAGCGGTATTTAAAAGCTAATTAATCACCGTTCGGGTCGTCAACCGCCGTCTCGGTATTCTCCACAGGAAGGTCAAGCGGAGGTAATTCGCTCGCATCTTCTGGCAGTTGCTCATCAACGTCAATGGTCGGTAGCTCAGATTCGGGCAACACCGACTCCTCGGCCGCCGGGGCATCCTCAACGAGGCTGCTTGGGTCGGCAGATCCCTGGCTACTGAGATACGCCAACGTCAGGCTGGTGACAAAAAATGCAGTCGCGCAAATGGCTGTTGCTCGTGAAAAAAAGCTGCCAGAGCCGCGCGCGCCGAAAACTGTTCCCGATGCTCCTGCACCGAATGCCGCACCGGCATCTGCGCCTTTACCGCGTTGCAGCAATACCAGCACAATGATCAGCAATGCGATCAGCGTGTGACCGATAAGAACTGCCTTTTGTATAGTGTCCATTAAGCTCTCAATTAATCGTCTAATCCCGGGCAGCCGCCGCAGCGATCGCCAGGAAATCATTTGCCTTCAGTGACGCGCCGCCAATCAGCCCGCCATCAATATCCGCCATACCGAGCAATCCGGACGCATTATCACCCTTCATGCTGCCGCCATACAAAATTTGCACGCTGTCAGCCAGCTGCGCGTCGTGGCCGGCCAGTCGCTGCCTGATATGTCGATGCACAGCCTGGGCCTGTTCCGGCGTTGCAGTCTTTCCGGTACCGATTGCCCAGACCGGTTCATAGGCAATGACCGCTGAGTCAAAAGCGCCAATTCCCGCTGCATCCAGTGCCGCATCCAGTTGCTCGTCTATAACCCGCTCTGTGGTACCGGCCTCTCGTTGCTCCAGCGTTTCGCCGACACATAATATTGGGATCAATCCCGCCCCCTGTGCCGCCAAAAATTTCGCCGCCACGATTTCACTACTTTCGCCGTACATTGCTCGCCGTTCGGAATGACCGACGATGACGAACTCACAGCCAACGTCTTTCAGCATCGACGGTGCAATTTCACCGGTGTAGGCCCCGGACTCGAACTGCGACAGGTTCTGCGCGCCAAGCGCAATATTACTGCCTTTGACCAAGCCCGCCACGGACGAAAGATACGTGAATGGCGGACAAATCAGCATGCGATAGCCCGATCCCTCCGGAGCACCTTTTACAATGCCGGACACCAGCGCTTCGTTGCCAGCCGCGCTGCCATTCATTTTCCAGTTGCCAGCTACAAGAAATTCGCGCATATCCTAATATTTCCGCAGGCGTAAAAGGCGCGCAAGGATACCGGGGCTGGCTCGGCGCAGCAAGCCCTCAGGCCGCCGATTCAGCGACAACCGCCGCCAGTCGCTTGGCAATTGCCACCACCTGCTTCGAGTCCTCGCCTTCGACCATGACCCGAATGACCGGCTCGGTACCCGAGGCACGCAGTACTATACGCCCGGTATCCCGAAGCTCCGCCTCGGCAGCGGTCACAGCTGACTGGATGTCTTTCGACCCGGCCAGGTCCAGGCGTCTTTCGGTACGAACGTTGATCATCGTCTGCGGGAATTTTTTCATTCCGGCGGCAAGTTCCGACAGCGGTTTGCCCGAGACCTTCATAATCTCAAGTACCTGCAGCGCACATATGAGCCCGTCGCCCGTCGTCGTCTTGTCGAGGACGATCATGTGTCCGGAGGTTTCGCCGCCGATAACGCCGCCGAACTCCCGCAACGCCTCCAGTACGTAGCGGTCGCCGACACTGGCGCGGCGGAATTCTATATTCCGGGCCTTGAGCGCTTTCTCAAGGCCGAGGTTGCTCATGACGGTACCGACAACCGGGCCCGTCAACTCGCCAACGTCATGCCGCGCAAGGGCCAGGATCAACAGCAACTGGTCCCCATCGATCAGAGCCCCGTTTTCGTCGACCATCACCAGACGATCGCCATCGCCGTCGAGTGCCACACCGACGTGCGCCCGGACTGCCGGAACGGTCAATTGCAGCAGGTCAGGCTGGGTAGAACCGCAACCGTCATTGATATTCTTGCCGTTCGGCGAACAGCCGATTGGTATCACCTCGGCACCCAGCGCCGTCAATGCGCGCGGGCCGACCTTGTAACCCGCACCGTTCGCACCGTCGAAAACCACCTTCAAACCTGAAAAATCGATTCCACGCCTGACGCTGGCAGTGCAAAAGTCCTGGTAGCGAGTCCTGGCCGTATCGATGCGCTTCGCCTTCCCCAGCGACTGCGATTCGAGGGTAATGGCCGGATTCTTGAGCTGTTCTTCGATCTTCCTCTCGATCTCATCCGTCAGCTTTGACCCTGAGCGATCAAAAAACTTGATGCCGTTGTCAAAATACGGGTTATGCGATGCGCTTATAACGACACCGAGATCTGCCTCGAACTCCTGCGTCAATCTTGCAATACCTGGCGTAGGCAATGGACCGATCAACAGGACATCCACACCCGCGGCAACGAAACCTGCTTCCAGTGCCGACTCGAACATGTACCCGGACAAACGCGTGTCCTTGCCAATAACGACGGTCCCGCCTGCGGGGACCAGCACCTGAGCCGCCGCGCTGGCCAGCCTCATGGCGAAATCGGCCGTCATCGGATCATTCCCGACGGTTCCGCGCACACCATCCGTACCAAAATATTTCTTGCTCATTATTTCTTTCCCAGAACGGCACTGGCTACTTTCAGTGCGTCGACCGTCTGCCTGACATCATGTGCTCGAATAATTGCCGCACCGTTCAATACCGCAATGACGGCCGCAGCAATACTTGCCGGCATGCGCTCGCCGATATCCCGCCCACTGATCTCGCCCAATGTTGATTTGCGCGACACCCCGACCAGAATCGGCAATTCAAGCCGGCGCAATTGTCGCAGATTTGCGAGCAACTCGACATTATGAATGTGGGCTTTGCCAAAGCCGAATCCAGGGTCGATGCAGATTCGGTCCCTGGAAATGCCGGCATCGACGCACGCGCGAACCCGTTCGCCGAGAAATTCCGTGACTTCTCGCGCGACATCATCGTATTGCGGATTCTGCTGCATCGTTCTTGGCCGTCCCTGCATGTGCATCAGGCAAACCGCAACCTCAAGTTCCGCCGCGGCAGCCAGGGCATCGGCGTCCCGGAGCGCAAGCACATCGTTAATCATCGATGCTCCCGCCGCAACGGCGGCGCGCATGACTTCCGCCTTGCTGGTATCCACAGAGATTGGCAGGTCACTCGCACGTCGCAGAGCCTCGATCACCGGAATAACACGATCCAGTTCTTCAGCAACTGCCACTGCATTGGCGCCCGGGCGAGTCGATTCCCCACCGACATCAATAAGAGCGGCGCCATCGGCTGCCATGATTTCAGCCTGGCGCAACGCCAGGTCGACCGTATCAAATCGCCCGCCGTCCGAGAACGAGTCCGGAGTAACATTGAGGATGCCCATCACCGACGGATTCGCGATGCGGACTGACCCTAGCTTGAGCAAGCGTTTTCAGGCCCTAGTGTTCGCGGGCCGGTCCACCAATTCCGCCGGGCGCATCGCTTGACTCCGCTGTCGCAGAACCATCGCTCGGGCCTTTCGGGTCCGGCAGATCAATCCAGTCTTTCGGTTCCCTGGGTTCGCGACCTGCCATGATGTCGTCGACTTGTTCCTTGTCAATGGTTTCGTATCGCATCAGCGCTTTCGCCATGACATGCAGCTTGTCGAGATTGTCCTTGAGGATTTTGCTCGCGCGCTGATAGTTGGTATCAATGATTTTGCGTACTTCTTCATCAATCGTGTGAGCGGTATCGTCGGAAACCTGCTTATGCTGAGTGACTGAACGGCCAAGAAAAACCTCGCCGTCGTCCTCGCTGTAGGTCAACGGCCCCAATCGATCGGACAAGCCCCATTTGGTCACCATGTTGCGTGCAATTTCAGTGGCGCGTTCGATGTCGTTGGATGCGCCTGTCGTGACGCCGTCTGGACCGTTTATCATCTCCTCCGCAATACGCCCGCCAAACAGCGTCGAGATATGACTCTCGAGGCGTTGCTTCGAGGTGCTGTAGCGATCCTCTTCGGGCAAGTACATCGTGACACCCAGTGCACGACCACGCGGAATGATCGTGACCTTATAAACAGGGTCATGCTCAGGCATCAGGTAACCGACAATTGCGTGGCCAGCTTCGTGATACGCCGTGTTGAGCTTTTCGTCCTCGCTCATGACCATAGAACGGCGTTCCGTTCCCATCATGATCTTGTCTTTCGCCAGTTCGAATTGCTTCATACTGACGACCCGCTTGTTCTCGCGCGCTGCAAACAAGGCGGCCTCGTTGACCAGGTTCGCAAGATCAGCACCGGAGAAACCCGGCGTTCCGCGCGCGATAATGCTCGGGATGACATCGTCATCAAGCGGCACTTTTCGCATGTGCACCTTCAGGATCTGCTCGCGCCCTCGTATATCGGGCAACGGCACGACCACCTGGCGATCGAAACGTCCTGGACGCAACAAGGCCGGATCCAGTACGTCAGGCCTGTTGGTTGCAGCGATTACGATAATTCCTTCACTGCCTTCGAAACCATCCATTTCGACAAGCATCTGGTTCAGCGTCTGCTCGCGCTCATCGTGACCGCCGCCGAGACCGGCGCCGCGGTGCCGACCAACGGCATCGAGCTCATCGATGAAAATAATGCACGGCGCCTGTTTCTTTGCCTGGTCGAACATGTCACGCACGCGCGATGCACCAACGCCGACAAACATTTCAACAAAATCGGAACCGGATATCGTGAAGAACGGAACTTTGGCTTCGCCGGCGATCGCTCGCGCAAGCAAAGTCTTACCGGTGCCTGGCGGTCCAACCATCAAGACGCCCTTGGGAATTTTGCCACCCAGGCGCTGGAACTTACTCGGGTCTTTGAGGAATTCGACGACTTCCTCAACTTCTTCCTTCGCCTCTTCGACACCGGCAACATCTGCAAATGTCACGCCGACCTGATCTTCGCCCAGCAATCGCGCCTTGCTCTTGCCGAACGACATGGCGCCACGACCACCACCACCGCCTTGCATCTGGCGCATGAAATAAATCCATACACCGATTAGCAACAAGATCGGGAACGAATTGATCAACAGCGTGCCGATCAGGCTCTGCGACTTGGGATCTGCCCCGGTGAACTTCACGTTATTCTCATCGAGCAACCCGATGAGCGTGTTGTTGTCAGTTTCCGGGCTTATCGTATAGAACGGCAAAGGCTCGGAGCGCCCGTAACGAATCTGGTCTTCATCGATAACAGCGACCGACACATTGCCGGAACGAACCGCATCGAGAAACTCCGAGTAGTCCTTCTTCTGGGGCTGACCTGCGCCGGCACCAGAAAGGCCCTGCACTACCGACAGAAGAACGACGATAATGACGATAAATACAAGTATGTTTTTGGTTAAATCATTCACGTTTCGACACTACACCAATTGATAATTGCGCGCTACCAAGTACACCTCGCGGCTACCGGCCCGCGAGGCCTTGGGCTTCATCACCCGGACCTTCTTGAAAGAGCTCCTGGCATCGACGACAAAGCCGTCAAATCCTTCGCCTTGAAATACCTTGCATATAAAACTTCCGCCTGGCTTGAGTACCCGCCGGGCCATATCGAGGGCCAACTCAACCAGGTACATGGATCTGGGCTGGTCTACGCCTTTGATTCCGCTGATATTGGGGGCCATATCGCTCATTACAAGGTCCACGCCACCATTACCTACTGCCTCCAGCAATGCGGCGAACACAGTATCGTCTTCAAAATCGCCCTGGATAAACTCAACGTCCGGCAGCGCGTCCATTGCCAACAGATCCACGGCGACAATCCGGACCCGACCATTGAGGCGCCGGCTAATATACTGGCTCCAACCGCCGGGCGCCGAACCCAGGTCGAGGCAGACCATGTCCGGGCGAATGAGGCGCTCCTTCTGATCGATCTGCTCGAGCTTGTACACGGCCCGCGAACGCCAGCCGTCGCGCCGTGCCTGTTGCACGTAAGGGTCACGTTCCTGCCGATCTCGCCAGCTGCCGCTTGAGCTGCGGGGCTTGCTCATCAAAAATCCTTATCTCCAAAACGGACGCTGCCGCGACACACTGATACAATTCGCGCCCATGATACTGACCGAATCCCAAAAGAAGTACCTGCGAGGCCGTGGCCACCAGCTCAAACCCATTATCACGGTGGGCAATGCCGGCCTGTCTGAATCCGTCCTGGCTGAGTTTGAGACAACACTGGCGCATCACGAGCTTATCAAGGTCAAAGTGCGCTCCGGTGACCGCGACGTTCGCGACCAAATCATCAAGCAACTCTGCGACAATCAATCGGCAATTCTTGTGCAACGCATCGGCAATATCGCATTGCTGTATCGTGCGAATCCCGACAAGAAGCCGGAGGCGCGGCTCCGGATTCCGTCCAGCTAAACGTAGCTGACCGCAATCACTTCGTAAGACTTTTCTCCGTCCGGCGCATTGAACTCGACGAGGTCGCCCTCTTCTTTACTGATCAGGGCACGAGCAATCGGCGATGTGTAGGAAATCAGGCCCGTTTTAATATCAGCCTCATCCTCGCCGACGATTTTGTACGAAATTTCCTTGCCACTTTCATCGTCAAGCAGTTTCACCGTCGAGCCGAAGATGACTTTTCCGCCGGCGTTGATTTCTGTCACATCGATAACCTGAACGTTCGACAGTTTGCCTTCCAGTTCTTTGATGCGCCCCTCAATAAAGCTCTGCTGTTCCTTTGCTGCATGATACTCGGCGTTTTCTTTCAAATCGCCGTGTTCACGCGCTGCGGCAATCGCCTTGATCACAGTCGGGCGATCCTCACTTTTGAGCTTCTTCAGTTCTTTTTGCAGCAGATCGTGTCCGCGTACCGTCATAGGCACCTTATTCATGCCAGCACCTCATTGTGCAAATCCTGCAATCGATTGACCTCGCCATTGTCCAGATACTCGATGGCGCGGCAAGTTGCGACAGCAGCCCCAAGCGTCGTGTAGTAGGTAACGTTTCGGCGTACCGCCTCGGCGCGAATCGACAATGACTCGACGATCGCCTGCTTACCTTCTGTCGTATTGACGATCAGGTCGATCTCACCATTCTTGATCATATCCACAATATGGGGTCGACCCTCACGTACTTTGTTCGCACGCCGGCAAAATATACCACTCCGGGCAAGGCGCTCTGCCGTTCCGTGAGTCGCGACGATATCAAAACCCATTTCGATCAACAGCTTGGCAAGTTCGACCGCGCCTTCCTTGTCGCGTTCCCTGACCGACAGCAATGCGGCGCCCTGTCGAGGCAGTATAACGCCGGAGGCCAGTTGCGCTTTCGCATAGGCCTCGCCGAAACTGCGGCCTACGCCCATGACCTCGCCGGTTGACTTCATTTCCGGCCCAAGAATCGGGTCGCTGCCAGGGAACTTGATAAACGGGAACACCGCCTCTTTCACCGAAAAGTACTCCGGTATGCGCTGATTGACGATGCCCTGCTTGGCCAGTGTTTCACCAACCATGACCTTGGCGGCAATTTTTGCCAGCGGCAATCCGACGGCCTTGGATACAAATGGGGCCGTTCGCGACGCGCGCGGGTTCACTTCGAGCAGATAGACAATGTTGTTCTGGATGGCGAATTGCGTATTCATCAACCCGACGACATTCAATCCCTTCGCAAGCTTTACGACCTGCTCTTCGATTTCTTTCTGAATCTCCTGGCTCAGGCTGAATGGCGGCAACGAGCAACTCGAGTCTCCGGAATGAACACCGGCCTGCTCAATATGCTCCATTATTCCGCCAATCAGTACCCGTTCCCCGTCGCAGATACAATCAACATCAACTTCGGTAGCCAGATCGAGGAACCGATCCAGCAGGACCGGGCTGTCATTCGACACATTAATCGCAGCGTCCATGTATTGCGCGAGATCCTCGTTATTGTGAACGACCTCCATCGCACGCCCGCCGAGAACGTAAGACGGTCGCACAATTAGCGGAAATCCGACATCGGCCGCCAGCCGGAGCGCCTCGTCCTTATTACGCGCGGTGCAATTCGGTGGTTGCTTAAGCTCCAGGCGCTCGACCAGTTTCTGAAATCGCTCCCGGTCTTCAGCAAGGTCAATTGAATCCGGTGACGTGCCGATGATTGGCGCACCCGCCGCTTCGAGATCCCGGGCGAGCTTCAATGGCGTCTGACCGCCGTATTGAACAATCACGCCTTTCGGCTTCTCCTTGTCGATGATTTCCATGACATCTTCAAAAGTCAGAGACTCGAAGTACAGTCGATCCGATGTGTCGTAGTCGGTCGAAACCGTCTCCGGATTGCAATTGACCATGATGGTCTCGTACCCGGACTCTTTAAGTGCGAGTGCCGCATGAACACAGCAGTAATCGAATTCGATACCCTGCCCGATTCGATTCGGGCCGCCGCCCAGGATCATGATCTTGGGTTTGTCGGTGGGCTCTGCTTCGCACTCGTCTTCATAGGTCGAATAGAGGTACGCCGTGCTGGTTTCGAACTCGGCAGCGCAGGTATCAACGCGCTTGTAGACCGGCCGAATACCCAGTTCCAGTCGGCGTTTTCGGACAAGCGCTTCCTTGACGCCGAGAATGGCGGCCATCCTGGCGTCTGCGAAGCCCTTGCGCTTCATCGCACGCATGAATGCCGCGTCCAGACCCGCAATACCTGCATCCTTGATGTGGCCTTCGGCGTTCACCAGGTCGGCAATCTGCACCACAAACCACGGATCGATCCCGGTTAGCTTTGCGACATCTTCATAGGAATAGCCGTGACGCAATGCATCAGCAACATAGAGTAAACGGTTCGGCCCGGGCATTCTCAATTCGTGCCGCAACCTGTCTCGATCCGCATCGGTGGCGATCGGCCCACAGATCTCATCCAGCCCGTTTATGCCGGTTTCAAGACCGCGCAGCGCCTTCTGCAGGGATTCCTGGAACGTTCGACCCATCGCCATGACTTCACCGACGGACTTCATCTGGGTGGTCAACCGGTCATTGGCCCCGGGAAACTTCTCAAAAGTAAAACGCGGAATCTTTGTGACAACATAGTCAATCGTTGGCTCGAATGATGCCGGCGTTGCCCCACCCGTAATATCATTTTGCAATTCATCGAGCGTATAACCGACCGCCAGTTTCGCTGCGACTTTCGCGATCGGAAATCCGGTCGCCTTTGAAGCCAGTGCCGAGGAACGTGACACGCGCGGATTCATTTCGATGATCAGTACACGCCCAGTTTTGGGGCAAATCGCAAATTGCACGTTCGAGCCGCCCGTTTCGACGCCGATTTTTCGCAGGACATCGATCGACGCATCGCGCAGACGCTGGTATTCCTTGTCTGTGAGGGTTTGCGCAGGGGCGACGGTGATCGAATCCCCGGTATGCACACCCATCGGGTCGAAATTCTCAATCGAACAGACAATGATGCAGTTGTCGTTCCGGTCGCGAACGACCTCCATTTCGAATTCTTTCCACCCGATTACGGATTCTTCGAGCAAGACCTCAGTCGTTGGCGACATTTCCAGGCCGTGCGTAACAATCCGTTCGAACTCCTCCCGGTTGTAGGCAATGCCGCCACCCGTGCCACCCAGCGTGAAAGACGGGCGAATAATGGTCGGGAATCCAATGTTTGCCTGCTTTTCAAATGCCTCGTCAATCGAGTGTGCGATTTCTGCGCGCGGGCTTTCCAGCCCGATCTCAGACATTGCAATACGAAACAGGTCGCGGTCCTCGGCCATGTCGATCGCATCGCGAGAGGCAGCAATGAGCTCAACCTTGTATTTCTCCAGCACGCCTTCTCGAACGAGATCAAGAGCACAGTTCAATGCGGTTTGGCCACCCATTGTCGGCAGCAGTGCGTCCGGCCGTTCTTTCTCGATGATGCGCTCGACGGCCGTCCAGTGAACCGGCTCGATGTAAATCGCGTCGGCCATATCCGGGTCCGTCATGATCGTCGCAGGGTTGGAATTCACGAGAATGACCCGGAACCCCTCTTCGCGAAGCGCCTTGCAGGCCTGCGCGCCAGAATAGTCAAACTCGCAGGCCTGGCCGATGACAATCGGTCCGGCGCCAATGATCAGGATGCTGTCAATGTCTGTGCGTTTAGGCATTTACGCTGAGTCTACCGATTCGAAAACTGATTAAGTAAGTTTAATAAGTATTTGTTTAATATGTATGTTTTTCTAATCACGAAGACAGCATGGCTTTAATTCCGCGTTTCTTCTGTTCGTCCATGTATTCGATAAACCGCTCGAATAACGACAGCAGGTCGTGCGGACCCGGGCTGGCCTCGGGATGACCCTGAAAGCTGAAGGCCGGCTTGCCTTTGATTTCGATGCCTTGCAGGGTGCCATCAAACAGCGACCGGTGGGTCGCTATGACATCGTCAGGTAACGATGCCTCATCGACGGCAAACCCGTGGTTTTGGCTGGTGATTGTGACCCGGCCGGTTTCAAGGTCCTGAACCGGGTGATTCGCACCATGGTGCCCGAATTTCATTTTCTCGGTCTTTGCGCCGGCGGCCAGCGCCAACAGCTGGTGACCCAGGCAGATCCCGAATACCGGGATTCCGGTGTCCAGGAAGGACTGGATGGCGCTGATAGCATAATCACAGGGCTCCGGATCGCCGGGTCCGTTCGACAAAAAGATGCCATCCGGCAGCAGCGCCATCGCTTCCTCGGCACTGGTCGTCGCCGGTACGACCGTCAGGCGGCAATCCAGGTCCGAAAGCAGGCGCAGAATGTTGCGTTTCACGCCGAAATCGTAAGCAACCACGTGGTACGGCGCGATTCGTCGGCTCATGATCCGCGGCTTTCGTCCAAACGTCGTACCCAGGCACCACTGGTAACGCTCCTTGGTCGTCACGAACTTGGCAAGATCCATGCCCGCGATACCAGGAAACTTGCGGGCGTGTTTGACGGCGGTATCGGTCGCTTGCTCGCCCGTCATGATGCAGCCGGACTGGGCGCCCTTCTCGCGAATAATGCGCGTCAGGCGCCGTGTGTCGATGTCGGCGATCGCGACGGTCCCCGCCTGGCGGAGAAATTCTGCGAACGTGCGCTCCGAGCGCCAGCTGCTGGTCAGCATCGAGCTGTCTCGAACAATCAGTCCGGATGCGTGGACCCGCGCCGATTCCATGTCGTCGCTGTTTGTACCGGTATTGCCGATGTGCGGATAAGTCAGCGTGACGATCTGGCGGCAATACGAAGGATCAGTCAGGATCTCCTGGTAGCCGGTCATCGCAGTATTGAACACCACCTCGCCGATGGTCTGGCCATCGGCACCGATCGACGTACCGTGGAAAATAGTGCCATCCTGGAGCGCGAGTATTGCGGGTGTTCTCAACGACTGTCCTCAAATGATCTGGCTGAAAAGACCACTCAAAGATCAGGTTGTCGCACTATCTTCAGACTGCAGATGCACAAAAGCGGAAGGACTTTGCCTCCCGCTCGCGACTTCGCCGACCGCCCAGCGATCCGGCGTAGTTTACTGAAGGGTGGCTGGCTGCGCCAGACTGAATCGGGATTTTTTTCGGTCATCCAGGAAAAATTCAGGTCCTGAACAACACATCCTGCATCGTGTACAAAGCCGGAGGCTGCTTGAGCACCCATCGCGCAGCGCGTAGTGCACCGTCGACGAATACCTGTCGGGTCGTCACGCTATGGCCAAAGGTCAGGGTTTCGGTCGGCGTTCGCATGGTGACCTGGTGGTCACCGGGCACCTCACCACGACGTTCCGACTCAAATCTAATGTGGTCTGTACCGGACTCGCCGCGCGCCTCGGCAATGGCTTCGCCGAGCTTCAGTGCGGTGCCCGACGGCGCATCTTTCTTGTGCACGTGATGAACTTCGGCGATTGAAACCTCGAACGCGGTCCCCAAGGCCATGGCGGCTTGTCTGACCGAGCGTTCCAGCACTGCGATTCCGAGGCTCATGTTGCGGTCGTAGACAAGTGGCACGCGCATCGCCGTGTCGCGAAGCTTGCGATTGAGCCGGTCACCCAGGCCACTGACACCGCACACCAAAGGCACCTCGTTCCGGGCTGCAGCTTGCAAAACCAACTCGGTACCTTGCGGAAGGCTGAAATCAATGGCGACGTCGGCATTCGCCAGCAGAGCATCGAGATCCGTTCCCTTGCGCCACACACCGACAAGCTCGAGATCCGACTGGTCCTCGATCGACGCAGCCAGTGCCTGGCCCATACGACCCGCACCTGCAATTACAATTCGTATCGATTTAATGACCAGCCCCGACAGTGCCTGCGACGTTAATACTAGCTGATTCGCTCGAAAAATCGCTTAACCGTATCCAGCCAGCCATCCGCTCGAGGACTGTGTTTGTCGCCGCCAGTCCGGAGTGACTTATCGAACTTTTCCAATAACTCGCGTTGCTCGGCATTGAGGTTGACCGGCGTCTCAACCGACACTTCGGCAAACAAGTCGCCTTTGCGTGGGTCTCGAACCGTGATGACACCCTTGCCTCGCAATCGAAACGTTTTCCCGGACTGGGTGCCAGCCGGTATTTTCAATGACACATTGCCGTCCAGTGTCGGCAACTCAACTTCTCCACCCAGAGTCGCCGCGGCAAAACTGACTGGCACTACGCACGACAGGTTGGCGCCGTCCCGCTCGAATATCTTGTGCCTGCTGACCCGGATTTCCACGTAAAGGTCGCCGGGCGGGCCACCATTGCGGCCTGCCTCGCCCTCCCCGGACAAACGAATCCGGTCACCGTCATCCACACCGGCTGGTACCTTCACAGAAAGCGTGCGGGTCTTGCGAATCCGACCTCGCCCATGGCAGTCGCCGCAGGGATCTTTAATCGTTGTGCCCACACCCTTACACGCCGGGCAAGTTTGCTGCACGGAGAAAAAGCCTTGCTGCATGCGGACCTGGCCGACGCCACCGCAAGTCGAGCAGGTCTCCGGAGTCGTTCCTTTCCGGGCACCGGAGCCCTTGCAGGTTCCGCAGCTCACCTGGGTCGGCACGTCAATTTCGACCGTATCGCCGGCGACCGCTCTTTCGAGCTCCAGTTTCAGCTCGTAGCCAAGATCGGCACCTCGAAAGACCTGCGAACCGCCTCCACGGCGTCCGCCGCCGAAAATGTCTCCGAAAACATCGCCAAAGATGTCACCAAATCCCTCAGCACCGAAGCCGCCGTGTCCGCCCGCCCGGGCTCGCAAGCCGTCATGGCCGAACTGGTCATAGGCAGCACGTTTTTCCGGGTCTTTCAGGACTTCGTAGGCTTCCTTTGCCTCCTTGAATTTCGTTTCGGACGCATTGTCACCATCCTTGTTGCGGTCCGGATGGTGCTTCATCGCGAGCCGCCGGTAGGATTTCTTGATCTCGTCGGCACTTGCCGATTTGGAGATCCCGAGAACTTCGTAGTAGTCGCGCTTGGCCATAGATTTCTTTTTGTTTTCGGGCGCCATGACGGCGCCCGAACTGTAGCTCAATCGTTAATCAGAAAATACTAGGCCGATTTCGCGTCGTCGTCTTTATCGACTTCTTCGAACTCAGCATCAACCACATCATCGCCGGAAGCATCATCACTGGCATCGTCAGAATCCGCACTTGCTGACTTTTCTTCGTACAGTCTTTGTGCAAGCCCTGCGGAGGCCTCACCCAGCGCCGTTGTTTTGGTTTCGATTTTTTCCTTATCGTCACCTTCCAGCGCTTTCTTGAGATCCGAAATGGCATTCTCGACTGCCAAGCGCTCCTCGGCTGTCGCTTTCTCGCCCAGATCCTTCAGCGTCTTTTCCGCCGCATGAATCAGGCCATCCGCCTGGTTGCGCGTATCGACGAGTTCGCGG
Source organism: uncultured bacterium (assembly GCA_963976365.1). GTDB lineage: Bacteria > Pseudomonadota > Gammaproteobacteria > Steroidobacterales > Woeseiaceae > UBA1847. The sequence goes on from CAXBKH010000005.1 coordinate 54,754, forward strand.
AACTTGCGATCCTCTTCCGCATGGCTCTCGGCGTCAGCAACCATTTTTTCGATCTCATCGTCAGACAGTCCACTGGATGCCTTGATAACGATGTTCTGGCTCTTGCCAGTCGCCTTGTCTTTGGCAGATACATTGAGAATGCCGTTCGCATCGATGTCGAAGGTTACTTCGATCTGCGGCAGACCGCGCGGTGACGGCGGAATGTCGGTCAGGTCAAATCGTCCCAGCGACTTATTGTCCACCGAACGTTCGCGCTCACCTTGCAGCACATGGATCGTCACGGCCGTCTGATTATCATCGGCCGTTGAAAATACCTGTTCCGCATTGGCGGGGATCGTCGTGTTTTTCTCAATCAGCTTGGTCATGACACCGCCAAGTGTCTCGATGCCCAGCGACAAAGGCGTCACGTCGAGCAGCAGGACATCTTTGACGTCGCCAGACAGAACGCCGCCCTGAATCGCTGCGCCAAGTGCTACTGCTTCATCCGGATTCACATCGCGTCGGGGTTCGCGTCCGAAGAAATTCTGAACTTCTTCCTGCACTTTCGGCATGCGCGTCTGACCACCAACGAGGATGACGTTGTCAATCTCATTGACTTTCAAACCGGCATCTTTCAGCGCGGTCTTGCAAGGGCCGATTGTGCGGGCAATCAACTCATCAACCAGTGACTCGAGTTTCGCGCGCGTCAGCTTGATGTTGAGGTGTTTCGGACCGCTGGAATCCGCTGTGATGTAAGGCAGATTAACTTCCGTTTGCTGCTGCGAGCTCAGCTCAATCTTGGCTTTTTCGGCAGCCTCCTTGAGACGCTGCATGGCCAGAGGGTCTGAAGTGATGTCGACGCCACTGTCGTGCTCAAACTCCGATGTGAGGTATTCGATGACACGCATGTCAAAGTCTTCACCGCCGAGGAACGTGTCACCATTGGTCGCCAGTACCTCGAACTGATGCTCGCCGTCGACTTCGGCAATCTCAATGATTGACACGTCGAAGGTTCCGCCACCGAGATCAAATACCGCGATTTTCGTGTCGCCACGCTTCTTGTCCATACCGTAGGCAAGTGCCGCGGCCGTGGGTTCATTAATGATTCGCTTGACGTTCAGGCCTGCAATTTTACCTGCATCCTTGGTTGCCTGGCGCTGCGAGTCGTTGAAGTAAGCCGGAACCGTTACAACTGCTTCCGTCACTTCCTCACCAAGGTAATCCTCGGCGGTCTTCTTCATTTTCATCAGGACACGCGCGGAGATCTCCGGCGGCGCCATTTTCTTTCCATTTGCCTCAACCCAGGCATCGCCATTGTCTGCTTTGACGATCTTGTAGGACACCATGCCGATATCGCGCTGCACGACATCATCGTCGAACTTGCGACCAATCAATCGCTTGACGGCGAATAAGGTGTTGCCCGGATTTGTGACCGCCTGGCGCTTGGCCGACTGGCCGACGAGGACCTGGTCATCCTTGCTGAAAGCAACAATCGACGGGGTCGTTCGATCGCCTTCGCTATTCTCAATAACCTTGGCAACACCGCCCTCCATAACTGCAACGCAGGAGTTCGTGGTACCAAGGTCGATACCAATAACTTTACCCATGTTCATACGCTCCGAATTTGTAAATAGTCTTAACTGCTCGTGTAGGTGGGGCCAGCGCACAGTGTTTCAAGCAGGAATGGCCCTTTTTTCGCCCCGAAATCATGATTCTGCGGCAACAATCACCATCGCCGGACGCAACAGCCTGCCGTTTAGCGAATACCCCTTTTGCACCACCGTCATGACCGAGCCCGGTTCAACTCCGTCCGAGGGTTGCATACTGATGGCTTCATGGTTTTCCGGGTCAAATGGCTCACCCAGGGGATCAATCTCCTCGATGCCGAACTGCTGCATTGTCGAACCGAGAACCTTCAGGGTCGCCGCGCTACCTTCCAGCAGGCTTTCGATACTCGCGTTCTCGGCGCTGGCGATACCCATTTCGAGACTGTCACGGACGGCCAGAAGCTCCTTGCCAAAACGCTCAAGCGCATAACGCCGGGCATTTTCGACATCCCGCGCCGCGCGTTTGCGCACATTGTCCAGCTCCGCGGCCGCCCTGAGGTAATTGTCATAGTTCTCATCCGCCCTGGCCCGCAGGGCTTCCAGCTCCGACAATGCCTCTTGATCCTCCGAGCCGGCGCCGCCCGGCGCTTTCGCTTCCAGGCCGCTAGTGTCGGTGTTTGCCACCTCTACCTGCTCGTCAACATCGTTGTCGGGACATTCAGCTTGTCCATTCATCAAATACAGCTCCACAATTCAGACATCGAGCGCCAGACAACCGCCCAACGCGCAAAAGACGTCCGCAGTTTGGGGATGAGACAGAAAATATCAAGAGTTTGGGCCAAAAAATCTTGGCACATTGCGCTAAAAATCACGCGCTTAGCTATTGTGGCTCAGTGCCGACTCCAGCAAACGGGCGGTTATATCAACAATGGGCACAACGCGATCGTAAGCCATTCGGGTGGGACCAATGACTCCCAGTACGCCAATCGTGTCGTCATCAACATGATAGGGCGCCGTGATGACGCTACAGCCATCGAAGATTCGGTAACCTGATTCCTCGCCAATGAAAATCTGTACGCCGTTTGCATGAATACTTCGATCCAGCAGATCGAGTATCAGGCGTTTGCGCGAAAATGCGTCAAACAACCGGCGCAGCGTTTCGACGTCCGACAACTCGGCAAAATCCATCAGCTTTGTTTCGCCGGCAACCACATATTTGTTGTCCTGGTCCGTCGCCCCATCCATCGCTGACTGCGCCACGGAAATAATTTCATGCATCGTCTGATTCATCGAATCCCGGGTAGTTTCGAGATCCGCCAACAGCTTTGCGCGCACCTGTTCCAGGTCCAGACCGGAGTAATGTTCGTTGATAAAATTTTGCGCCTGTTGCAGCTCTGAGGCTGAATAATCGCGGTCTGTATGCAAAATACGATTCTGCACCTCGCGATCGTTGACAACCAGAATGACCAGAACGCGATTCTCGGACAATGGCAAAAATTCAATTTGCCGCAGTTTCACCTTCGGCGCCCTGGGCACGGTCACAACGCCTGCCATGCTGGTGATATCTGACAGCATGCTGGACACTGCGCCGACAAGGCTTTCCGGGTTTTCGGACTCGCCGCGAATCTGCGCACGTATTCTGCGGATATCGCCATCGCCCGGTTTTCGATATCGCACCAGCGTATCGACGAACAGCCGATAACCCTTCGGTGTGGGGATTCGTCCGGCCGATGTATGCGGAGCTGAGACCAGCCCCATGTCCTCAAGATCGGACATGACGTTTCGAATCGTTGCAGGGCTGAGGTCGAGGCCGGCGTCCCTGGACAACGTTCGCGATCCGACTGGCTGTCCGTCCCGGATATAGCGCTGGATCAACACGCGCAATAAATGCTGACCGCGATCGCTTGGTACAGGATTGGACGTATCGGCTGTCATACCGAGGAAACGCTAGCAATGGCTTGGCGGTGGGTCAAGGGTTTGCCACAATCCATGAATGAGCCACTCCTTCAAGAAAATAGTCATTGTCGGTCGACTGGAAGATCCCCGGGTAACCGAGCCACGGGATCTGCTGATTGAACACCTCAACAGTATCGGTGTCGACCTGCTGCCGCAGGACGAAATCGAGTTTGCTGATCTCGTTATCGCGGTTGGTGGCGATGGCACCATGCTGTACGCGAGTCGATTGGCACGCCAGTATGCAACGCCAATTCTTGGCGTCAATCGGGGCCGATTGGGATTCCTCGCCGACGTGACCCCCGATGAGATGATTGATAGCGTCGATCATGTCCTCAAGGGAAACTTCTCAACGGACTCGCGATTGTTGCTCGAAGCCCGCCTGTTGCAGGCTTCGGGCGAAGAACAAGTCGCATACGCACTCAATGATGTTGTATTGCAACGCCGGGAAACCGGGCGCATGGTGGACTTCGAAACGCGCGTTGACGGTCGATACGTGAACACACACTCGGGAGACGGCCTGATCATCGCAACGCCGACCGGCTCGACCGCCTACGCACTGAGTTGCGGCGGACCAATTATGGAACCGCACCTGGACGCAATTGTCCTTGTCCCGGTTTGCCCGCACACACTCACCGACCGACCTATAGTTATCGCTGCCGACAGATCCGTCGAAATATCACTGCTGGAACGCGACGACACCAAAGCGGAAATTACCGTTGACGGGTTTTCAATGGGCGGTATTACGCCAGACGACAAACTGCGAATATCCGCTGCAAACAAGCGGGTTACACTGGTACATCCTCCCGGCTATGATTTCTACGGTATCCTGCGCTCCAAGTTATTTTGGGGACGCGACAGCAGAAACCGGGAAGGTTGAATATCCGATGTTGATGAACCTGCAAGTACGCGACTTCGCGATCGTCGAGAAACTCGACGTTGAATTCGAGCCGGGCATGACAGTGCTGACCGGCGAAACCGGTGCGGGCAAGTCAATCCTGGTCGATGCGCTGGGGCTGGTTCTTGGCGAGCGCGGTAGTGCAACGCTGGTCCGGGACGGCGCAAAACGCGCTGAATTCGCCGCGGAATTCGATATCTCGGGCTTGCCACTGGTGAGAGCCTGGCTCAACGAGAATGCGTTGGACCTCGATGACGATTGCCTGTTACGGCGTGTTGTCAATGCGGATGGTCGTTCGCGCGCATTCGTCAACGGCAATGCAGTCCCACTCTCGAACCTGAAGAGTATCGGGGAACTGCTGCTCGACATTCATGGCCAGCATTTCCACCAGTCGCTGGGGCGACGCAGCGTGCAACGTGATCTGCTCGATCACTTCGGCGACCTGCTCCAGCAACGCAATGACGTGGCAACGCGATACGCGGAATGGATGGCCGTGGTCGAGCGCCGCAAATCATTGCTCGATGCCGACGCCGACCGGGCGTCGCGCCTGGACCTGCTGACCTTTCAGGTCCAGGAGCTGGAATCCCTGGCGGTCGAAGACGGAGAAGCAGAATCGATCGGCATCGAGCGGAAAAAACTGCTGAATAGCGGGCGTCTCGCCGATGGCCTGCGCGCAGCGCTTGATGCGTTGATGGATAGCGAACCAAGCAATGCGAACAGCCTGATCGCCGACGCAGCAAGATCTGTCCGAACCATCTCTGCCTTTGACCCCGGCTTGACCCCATTACTTGAGTTGCTGGAGACCGCGAGCATCCAGGTGGCTGAGGCAGCGGAATCCTTGCGCCGCTACGAAGACAGCATTGACATGGATCCGGGCAGGCGGGACTGGATTGAGGAAAGATTGGACGCCTTGCAGGCCGTCGCGCGAAAACATCGTGTCGAGACAAGCGAATTGCCAGGCCTGGCGGTTCGATTGCAGCAAGAACTTGACGAACTCACCCATGCCGAAATTCGCGGCAAGGAGCTCGAGAAACAGGCGAAGGCTCTGCGTGACGAGTACTGTCAAAGTGCCGAGGCATTGTCAAAAGCGCGCGCTAAAGCTGCGAAAGCCTTTTCTCTTGCAGTGACCGAGACTATGGCGGGCCTCGGCATGCCGGGCGGCGTGTTCAAGGTCGCCCTGGCGCGGCTGGACGAAGAATCTGCCCGCCCCTGGGGCATCGACGCGATTGAATTCCAGATCAGCGCGAATCCCGGGCAAAAGCCGCAACCACTGGCAAAAATCGCCTCCGGCGGCGAATTGTCCCGAATGAGCTTGTCTATCCAGGTTATTGCGAGTGATGGCAGCGCCATACCAACAATGATTTTCGATGAGGTGGACAGTGGTGTCGGCGGCGGCGTTGCCGAAATGGTCGGCCGGCGCTTGCAGGAACTTGGCGCGAACCGACAGGTTCTTTGCGTCACTCACCTGCCCCAGGTTGCGAGCCTTGCAGACCACCATTTTCGGGTCAGCAAGGTCACGGATGGAAAATCGACGCGGACCGGTCTCAAGGTTCTGGGATATGACGAGCGGATTGAAGAACTCGCACGCATGCTCGGCGGCGTCGAAATTACCCAAACTACATTGGATCACGCTGCGGAAATGCTGGCCGGCGCCCGCCAAAAACGGGCCTGAGCCCTCGGTCCGGCGCCATGCTGAAACTCAGCCCTTGGGCGACTTGTCCTTTTCTTTGACGTATAGCACCAGGCTGTGGTCCAGCAGCTCGAAACCGTGCTCTTCCGCGATTTCCTTTTGAATACGCTCGATTTCCGGACTCACAAACTCAACCACTTCACCCGATTCGACGATGACCATGTGGTCGTGGTGCTCGCCATCGTCGAGCTCGAATACCGAGTGGCCGCCTTCAAAGTTGTGGCGAGTCACCAGTCCAGCGGATTCGAACTGCGTCAGGACCCGGTAGACTGTTGCCAGGCCAATATCCTCGCCTTCCTGCAACAGGTGCTTGTAGATGTCTTCAGCACTCATATGGCGCAGCCGGGCGTCCTCCAGAATCTCGAGGATTTTTAGTCTCGGCAGAGTGACCTTGAGTCCGGCCTGGCGAAGTTCTTTTCTTTGCTGCATGAATGCGTACTCACAGGTATGATGCGCGCCTATTATGACAATGTGGCTGCAACTTTTCAGCCGAAAGTGTTCTGACAATATGACTATGCGTAAAACGACCCGGCTTTTTCTCACATTCCTGTGCTTTGCCCTCCTGAGTGCATGCGTGTATCGCGCGAATATTGCCCAGGGAAACCTGATCAAGCAGGACGATCTCGATCAGGCGGAAATTGGCATGACCAAAAGCCAGATTCGTTTCCTGCTGGGAACGCCCATGATCGATGACCCGTTTACTGTGAACCGTTGGGACTACGTCTACTACATGAAGATCGGTCGCAGAGACACCGTCCAGAAACGCTGGGTATCAATTTATTTCGTTGATGAAAAAGTGAGCGAGATCCGCAAAGATCAGGAGCTTGCGCCCGAGCTTTAGTTTTGGTCCGCGCCCGCCATTGTCCGACCGACCAGCGCGAGCTGGCGCCGGGCTTCACGCGGGTCCAGGTGCAGTGCCCGGTACAATTCCACTCTGTCGCCCGTCGTCAACGTTTGGTGTCGATCGACAACCCGACCCCAGATTCCAACTGCACATTGATCGAAATCTTCATCCGGGTACATTGACGCCAGTTTGCTGATCCGAACAGCCTGCGCAACAGTGGTACCGGGTGGCACATTCAACGCCAGCAATGACTGTCGTTGTTCGCCTGCATAAACGATTTCAATTTGTAATTCAGACATACAGCGCCTCAGCCGTAGACTTTTTGAGCACGCTCAGTAAACGAATTCACCAGTGAATTGCAGGTACTTTCGAAAAAGCTGCCGAACACTGCATCGGTAATTCGGCTCTCGAATTCGAATTGCAGGTCGAACGACACTTTGCTGCCATCGGTGCCGAGCGGCTCAAACAGCCAGGATCCTTCCAAATGCCTGAACGGACCGCCGATAAGCTCGAGTTTCATGGCCTTGCCGGGCTGGAGCGAGTTGCGGGTACGAAATGACTTCCGTATTGACCCGCGCTCAAGCTCAAGCGTGGCATCGATTTCCTCTGCATTTCGCGAATGAACGATCGCACCCGTGCACCACGGCAGAAAATCCGGGTATGCCTCGACATCTTTCACCAGTTCATACATCTGCTCAGCCGTGTAAGGCACCAATGCGCTACGGGTAACTCTTCGCACACCGTTTACTTAAGCAGCGACATTCTTGATGGCGAAGAACAACACGATGAAGATTCCAATAGGCGCGATTACCCGAGCCGCGAACCGCCATGCCGAATACGCAAGACCGGTGCCTCCCAACTCCTCCGCTGTCGAATTTCGACACATCACCCAACCTGCAAACACCGCGATGAAGAGCCCTCCCAGCGGCAACATGAGTTGGTTGGTCAGAAAATCCAGGTTGTCAAATACGGTACCCTGGAAGAAGGTCGCATCTTTCCAGATATTCCATGAAAATATGCTGCCGAACCCGAGTACCCAGATTACGCCGCCGACAATGATCGCCGATTGCTGACGAGTTTTATTGAAGTGCTCAACCAGCCAGGCGACGCCGGGCTCAATGAGACCGATTGCCGACGTCCAGGCCGCAAACGACAACAGAACAAAAAATATCGTGGAGAAAAATGCACCGCCGGGCATTTGCCCGAGCGCGAGTGGCAGCGTTTGAAACACCAGACCCGGTCCGGCATCCGGCTGCAAGCCGTTGGCGAATACCAATGGAAAGATGACCAGTCCGGCCAGAATAGCGATTGAGGTATCCGCGGCGACTACAGTCGCAGAAGCGCCCATGATCGATGTTTCTTCCGGCAAGTAAGCGCCATACGCCATGATGGCACCCATGCCGATGCTCAGCGTGAAGAATGCCTGGCCCATAGCCTCCAGCACACTACCCCAACTCAACTTGCTGAAATCCGGCGTAAACAGAAAATCGACGCCAGCACCAAAGGACCCCGAAGTTATCGAGTAGCCAAGCAAGACCAACATCATCAGCAGCAGTGCCGGCACCATGAATTTAACGGCCTGCTCAAGACCGCGTTCGACGCCCCGCGCGACAACGAATATCGTCAGCCCCATGAACAACGTGTGCACCAGCGACATTTGGCCGGTATTCATCTTGAATGCGTCAAGTTCCGCTACGACGTCCGCGGCCGATGCATTGACAAAGACTCCGCTTGCACTCTTGACAATATAGGTTAGCGTCCAGCCAGCGATGACACTGTAATAAGACAGAATCAGGATGCCGGCAACGACACCGAGCAATCCAACATAACGCCAGAGTTTCGAACTTCCTTCCTCCTGGCCCAATAATTCCATCGTGGCAACAGGGTTTCTACGGCCACGCCGGCCAATCAGGATTTCCGACATCATCACCGGCATGCCGATAGCAACAACGCAGGCCAGATATACCAGTACGAAAGCCCCACCCCCGTTTTCGCCCGCCACATAGGGAAACTTCCAGATATTGCCAAGACCCACAGCCGAGCCCGTCACGGCCAGTACGAAAGCCATTTTCGAGGACCAGTGGCCGTGAAGTGAGGTTCTTTTTCCGTCGCCGGCTTGATTACTAAGCATTATTTTTTTCTCTAATCGGCAATAAGACCAGCGATTCTCATACAATTCCGGGTGCCTGACAACGCTTAGACCGTATAATCCGCTCGCCGTCGAGACGGCGCCAAAGACCAATCATGACGAAATCGAAATCAAAAAAAGCACCGGGAAAGCTGATAGCCGTGAATCGCAGGGCACGGCACGACTATTTCATCGAAGACAAATTCGAGGCAGGTCTGGCCCTTGAGGGCTGGGAGGTCAAGAGCCTGAGAGAAGGCCGGGCGCAGATAACCGAGGCCTACGTCAACCTTCGAAAAGGCGAAGCCTGGCTGGTTGGTGCCCATGTATCGCCGCTGACCAGCACATCAACACATATCAAGGCCGATCCAACCCGATCGCGGAAACTCCTGCTCAATCGTCATGAACTTGACCGCCTGACAGGGGCTGTCGAACGCAAAGGCTACGCGATCGTTCCGCTCGACCTGCACTGGGCGAAGGGCAATGCAAAACTCGAACTCGGCCTTGCGAAGGGCAAAAAGCAGCATGACAAACGCGCGGACAAGAAAGATCAGGACTGGCAGCGCCAGAAAGCGCGGATACTGAAAAAGTGAGTTGCCAGGCCGGCGCGACTGCCTGAATCAGAAATAGATCCTTGTAATTCAGCAATTGCCCCCTACACTTGTGCGACACGGGGGTGACATGGCTTCGACGTGGGTCGCGAAACTCCGAGTGCATGCCGAGGGACAGAGTACCTCGTAAATCCAACTGTAAAACTTATAGTTGCCAACGACGACAACTACGCTTTAGCTGCTTAAAAACCAGTTTGAAGCCTTCTGCCCGGTACGTGCCTGTGCGTCCGGATCCCAGGAGTCACCTACACAGGACCGCAGTGAGGGCGTGTTCAGGGTCTGATCTGTTAAACAATTACTGAGCTGGCTGTGAGTTTTCCCTGCCCGTCGGGTAGCCTGCAGTGAGATTAAAGACGGAATAAGCATGTAGAGCTCGTAGCGTAGGGCTTGCGGACGTGGGTTCGATTCCCACCACCTCCACCAAACGCAACAGGGTCAGGATCCGCAAGGGATCCTGACCCTTTTTTTTGCGAGCCTATTCCTGGTCCAGCAAGTCCTGCACGGGTGCTGCGAGGCTGGTCAGCCCCGCCTCGACCCCATAGGACATCGCCTCATCGACATCCGCTCCCTTCAATCGCTTGCTCAACGCGAACAACGCGCCGACACGATTCGAGCTGCCGCAATGCACAAGCACTGGACCGTCGGAGGTCGCAATTAACTCGTCGAGTTTTACGGCGTTCTCATAGCTTATTGCTTCAAGTCCCGTAATCGGGAATGGCACGTATCGCATACCCAGGGATTCAACCACCGCCGGCTCGTCAAAGCCGCGATTTTCCTGCACGCCACGCAGGTCGATGACCGTTGTGTAGCCACTTTTCGCGAAAACCTCCAGAGCGGCCGGGTCAGGCTGGCCTGCTGCACTAACACCGCCTACAGGCTGAACGGCTCCGCTATCGACGATTACATCAAGGTCCACTTTAAGATCAGGACTAATGATTTTATCCCCCGAAAATGCGGCCACTGAAAACAGTGTCGCCGCCACCAAGACAACCATTCTATCAATCATATTATTCACTCAGCGTCATGCGACCGCCGATCTCGACACCTCGATCCGTAAATCGAACATCGACTGTCATTCGTTCGTACATACTACCTGAAAGCCGCATTATATCGCGCATCGCTTCACGCATTGCAGGGGAAACTTCGCGTTCGCTATCATCTGAATGATCGGCAGCCATCGCATCGCCCATCATGCTGTAGTAGCGCGCCGAGTCCATGCTCATACTGAGAAATGGTGCCGGGCTGGTGCTGTCAGCAACCAACATCTTTGCGGAATTCGATTCAGCACCTGCGCCAATAGAAACAGCAACACTGTCGTTCGACAATGCGGCAAACGCGTCATCTGCAACATCCGCCAACTGCGCAAGCTCCAATCTAACCGGTTTGCCATCTGCGACCAGGTTCATTGCGGCAATTTGCGGGTCCATCATGGCCGCCATCATCACCAAAGATTCGGCGTTCTCGATCGCGACCAGCAGGCTTGCATCGATTGACTCGGGCGGCGTTTGGCTCGCCATATCCAGCCCCTTGATGTCCGTGATATTCGCAACAAACCCGCGGAACGAATAGACGACCGGCGGCAGGGGCTGGTTTAGTGCTTCGCGGCCCTTGGCGGCGCTCGCCTGTATATCGGCGAACATCTCACATTGATAGGGATCTGCTTCAATAGCGTCCAGGCGCGCTTCGTAGAAGTTGCGTAAGGCAAGAATATTCAAGCCCATGCCAAAGGACATGAACCCACCCGGATCAACACCCAGTCCCGGAACAGCGGACGAAACACCGGCGAGGCCCTGCGCAAGGTCTTGGCGCAGTTCGACAACCATCGAGCTCTCAATGGAATCGACTGATACTTTGGAATAGCCGAATACCATGCGCGGCGCGATGCCTGCCATTTCCGTTATTTCGCCCCGGCAATTGTCGCTCAATACCGGTTGCGAGTATTCGAAAGCGTCAAATACTCCCTGGTCAAAATCGCTTGCCGGACCCATGAACATCTGTGCGAGGCGCTGGATGTCAAAGTACCCGGTCATGTAGTTGGAGAAGCCGTACTCTTTATTGATCGCTCTGAGCGTTTTACTCTTTGCAAGACTGGTTTTTGGCTTCTGGACACCCAGGGTAATTGCGACTTGCGACTCATTGAAAGTTGCGGGCACAACAGTCAGGATTGCTTGTTCGTCTAATGTTGCAATGATGAAATGAACTTCGCCCGCATCGATAAACTTATATGCGTCACCATCAACCTCACCGATGACCAGCGGTGTCTTTGCTTGCTTTTCAAACCGATCAATCGTTGCATCAAACAATGCGGCGTCCGACAGCTCGAAGCGCATGACAGGAATTAAGCCGTTGCCATACATTGCAAATGCCGAGTCGCGTGCAATTCCGGCGTTTCGCAGCCCTTCGATGCTCATGAGCCCCAAGAACTCCTCGGCAACGGCCCGAAATTTCTCCGCTTCCTCCGCGCCGCCTTCTTCCTCCGACATTTTCACCAACTGCTCAGCCATTACGTGACGCAAAACGCGCTGATACGCTTTGAGTATTTCATCGACTGTGGGCTCGAGCTTGTCCAGAAGCTTTGCGGGCATTGGCTCAGTCGACGCAATGACGTACGGAGTATCTGACGGAATGTATTGCAGCAGGTTGGCTGAATTGCGGGAGGCTGCCTGCACAACTGCAGTGAATACCAGGGTAGCGGCGATGACCGCGAATGCACGTCCAAAGAATTTTTTCATGAGTCTTTCCTAAGAATTTGCAGCGAAATAATACGCAAGTGGCGGCCGCTTACAGTGTTGCCGTTCACAAACGAGTGAACCCGCAATCAAGGATTGCGGTGATCATTTCAATGGCGAAGACGAGTAAAGGAGCGACTTTGACGGTCGATTTGATTGCAGGAGCATTAGCTCGAGCTGCATGCCGTCTTGGCTATACCTTACCATAGACATACACTGTGTCCATGCAAATATTGCCCATCACAGACGACGATATGGCGGCGGTCCTGGCACTGAACAGCGCAGCCGTTCCACACGTTAACCGAATAGGTCTCGACGAGCTGGCCTGGTTTCGTGATAACGCGAGCTTTGCCAGGACAGTGAAAATCGATGCGCGCCTGGCAGGGTTCATGATCGGCCTCAGACCCGGCACCGCGTACCAGAGTCTTAATTATCGATGGTTCTGCGAGCATTACGACGATTTCGCCTACGTCGACCGTGTCGTCGTTGCAGACTGGGCGCAGCGGCGGGGTGTAGCCGAAGCGCTGTACCGGGGTTTTGCGATGTCGCAGACCGATGTCGACATCATGACCTGCGAAGTAAACATCCGGCCCGCCAACGATGGATCCATGCGATTTCATCAAAGAATGGGGTTCCGACAGGTCGGCACACAGGAAGTCGACAACGGCGAAAAAGAGGTCGCACTTCTGGAGATGAGAATTGAACGTTGAAAAAAGCGACGAGCGAGAGTTCGATATCATCGTACAGGGAGCGTCCGGGTTTACCGGCGTGCTCGTCGCCGAATATCTGCTGCGACAGTACGGGGTTGATCGAAGTTTGAAGTGGGCGATTTCCGGTCGTGACAAGGCAAAACTGGAAGCCGTTCGCAAGGCTCTCGGTGACGACGCCGCACAACTGGAAATTTTCGTTGCTGACAGTTTTGACAAGCAAGCCCTGGCCGAGCTGGCCGCGCGAACGCGCGTCGTCCTGACTACGGTCGGACCTTACGCCTTATATGGCTCGGACCTGGTCGAAGCCTGCGTCAATGCCGGCACCCACTATTGTGACCTTGCAGGCGAAGTCCACTGGATTCGGGAAATGATTGATACCCACCAGGATCAAGCGCAGCGGACAGGCGCCAAGATCGTACATTGTTGCGGATTTGACTCGGTTCCAATGGACATCGGTGTCTGGTTCCTGCAACGCGCCACTTTTGAGAAAACGGGTCAATACTGCAAATCCATCAGCATGATTGTGAAAGCCACCAAAGGGACTGCCAGTGGCGGCACCCTGGCGAGCATGATGAACCTGATCAAGGAAAGCCGTGCCAACCGGGAAATTGCCAGAATACTCGTGCACCCGTACAGCCTGAACCCTGAAGGTGAGCGCGAGGGGCCAGATAAACGCGACCAGAAAAAAGTGCTCTATCGAAAGGATATCGATACCTGGACGGCGCCATTTGTCATGGCCGGCGTGAATACCAAGGTCGTCAGGCGCAGCCACGCGCTGGCCGGCTATCCCTACGGCAAGGATTTTCGCTACGACGAATCGGTTGCAACCGGCCGTGGTTTCATGGGGTGGCTGAAAGGCACGGTAATGACGTTGGGACTCGGCAGTATCGTCCTGCTCGCAACATTCCGCGGCACGCGAAAACTGCTGCAACGTTACGTGCTTGCCAAACCAGGCGAAGGCCCTGACCGCAAGCTTCAGCAGGAAGGCTTCTTCAACCTGATGCAACACGGCGTGATGGCGGACGGGTCAACGGTTCGCGGCAAGATCACCGGTGACCAGGACCCCGGCTACGGCTCGACCAGCAAGATGCTCAGCGAATGCGCCGTCTGCCTTGCGAAAGACGACCTGGAACCCGGTGGCGGTGTCTGGACCCCCGCCTCGGTTATGCCGGACGCCTTGATTACTCGACTTCGCAACAATGCCGGACTTACATTCGAATTATGCGACTAATGGCCAGGCGAGTAATGCAGCGCCGGATCGTAGATTTCACCTGCCTCGATGCGGACCGGCAAGCGATTCCTTGGTGATGCAACCGGGCATGTCGAGAAATCGTTGAATGCGCATGGCGGGCTGTAGGCCTGGTTGAAATCGAGCATCGTCAACCCGTCGTCACCCGGCATTGCGGAATACAAGAACCGCCCGGCTCCGTACGTCTCGTTGCGGTTCGTTTCGTCGCCGAAAACGTAAAATAGTCGATCACCAACGGTGAATGCTTCCAGTTCGAATTCCTTGCCGCCGATGACAAACCGGACTTTGCCCGGTGACTCCGGTCGGTACTCAAGGCCTTCAATAACCGTATCACCGCTGGAAATTATCGGCCTGGGGTAACGATGCAATCTGGCCGGCACGCGGAACGCGGGGTCAATCTCGAAATAGGGCAACGGCCCGAAGTCCTTTACAAAAGGAAGATCAAAATCACGAAGCCGGATGGCGTAACGCCCTTCCCGTTCGACAGCCGTCCAGCCCAGCGAACGATGCGTAACGGAAACGGGATTCTCAGCCGTGTCCGGCACCATGACGATTTCACGAACAGTCGTGCCCTGATGCCGGACATCAACGCCGTTCTCAATCGACATAAAAACGCCGTTTTCGTCGACGACGAATTCACCGATTCGGGCTGCGCCTTCGCCGGCAAATACGATGTCATTGTCCGGGCCTGTTCCGAAGCTGTACGTGCCCGGTCCCAGCCAGTAGAGTCCGGTCTGGCTGAGAAAGCCTTCCGGCTCGAGCAGTAGACCGAGACGATAGGCGCGCCATTCCATGATCTCCGAGCGATACGCATCGAGATCGAACTCTGCGCCAGATTGACTGAAAACGCCCAATAGAACTCCCAGCAATGGAGCTGTGTGCCACGTCTTGCGCCATTTTCTCATGGATCATAGTGTGCCATATCAATTCTCGGTTCGGGTCACTATAATCCGCGCCTGCCAAACGAGCCCACCCCAATGTCCCAACTCCAAAAACTCCGCAATATCGCGATCATCGCCCATGTCGACCACGGCAAGACCACGCTTGTCGATCAGTTACTGCAACAGTCCGGCACCCTCGGACCGAGGGCCGCCGTCCCCGACCGGGTCATGGATTCGAACGACCTCGAGCGTGAACGCGGCATTACGATTCTGTCGAAGAACACCTCCGTTCTGTGGCATGACTACCGCATCAATATCGTGGACACTCCCGGACACGCGGACTTCGGGGGCGAAGTTGAGCGCGTACTTTCCATGGTTGACAGTGTTTTATTGCTGGTCGATGCCGTGGAAGGCCCGATGCCACAAACGCGTTTTGTAACAGAGAAGGCATTTGCGCAGGGTCTCGTTCCCGTCGTCGTCGTCAACAAGATCGATCGGGATGGCGCACGCCCGGACTGGGTGATCAACCAGACTTTTGACCTGTTTGACCGCCTTGGAGCGACCGACGAGCAGCTCGATTTTCCGATCATCTATGCATCCGCGCTCGAAGGCTTTGCGAGCGAGGACTCGACCGTTCGGGAAGGCAATATGGACCCGCTGTTCGAGACTATCGTCAAGCATGTACCGCATCCCGACGTCGATCCGGACGGTCCATTGCAGTTGCAAGTTTCGAGCCTTGACTACGACACCTATGTTGGCTTGCTCGGAATCGGACGCATCAGTCGCGGTAGTGTCGCAACGAATTCGCCCGTCAGCATCGTTGCGCCAGACCATACCGCGCGAAAAGGACGCATACTGGAACTGTTCGGTTTCGACGGCTTGAAACGACAACGTGTCGACTCTGCCAGCGCCGGCGACATTGTCGTCTTCAGCGGCATCGAAAAACTACACATCTCCGACACCTTGTGTGATCGCGAACATGAAGAACCGTTGCCACCGCTGTCCGTTGACAAACCGACGGTCAGCATGACTTTCCAGGTCAACAAGTCGCCGTTCGCCGGTCAGGACGGCAAATACCTTACGAGCCGGCAGATTCGCGAGCGGCTCGAACAGGAGCTTTTGCACAATGTCGCCCTGCGCGTCGAGAACACCAGCGATCCAGACAAGTTTCGTGTATCCGGTCGCGGTGAACTTCACTTGTCAGTCCTGGTCGAGACGATGCGTCGGGAAGGGTTTGAACTTGCCGTCTCGCGCCCTGAAGTCATCATGCGAGAAATCGATGGAGTTGAACACGAACCCTGGGAGCAATTGACGGTCGACTTCGAAGAGGCCTACCAGGGCGGCGTGATGACTCGCCTGGCCGAGCGCAAGGGCGAACTTCAGGACATGCTGCCCGACGGCAAAGGACGAATCCGACTCGACTACAAAATTCCAACTCGTGGTTTGATCGGCTTTCGGACTGAATATATGACGACAACTTCAGGTACCGGACTTATCTATCATGTACTGGACAAGTACGCGCCGCGCATTCCTGGCACCATTGCACAACGTTCAAACGGCACGCTGGTCTCGATGGTGCAAGGCAAGGCACTGGCCTATGCGCTTTTCAACCTGCAGGAACGTGGCAAGTTGTTTGTCGGGCATGGCGCGCCGGTCTATGAAGGCATGATTATCGGCATCCACAAGCGCCAGAACGATTTGGTGGTCAATCCGACCAAGGCCAAACAATTGACGAACATTCGGGCTGCCGGTACCGACGAAAACCTGATTCTGACGCCGCCACTGCGCTATTCACTGGAACAGGCGCTTGAGTTTCTGGATGACGACGAACTGCTCGAAGTAACGCCCAGTAATTTACGCCTTAGGAAAAAGAGCCTGACCGAAGTCGAGCGCAAGCGTGAGTCACGACTGAAGGCATCGTGACAGGCGATCCGGCAACGCTGGCATTCGCCGACCTGCAACCGGAAGACATCGTTGCGACCCTGGACGAGTTGGGTTTCAGGTGCGACGGTCGCTTCCTGGCATTGAACAGTTACGAGAATCGGGTCTACCAGATCGGAATCGAGGACGATCGCCCGGTCGTCGCCAAATTCTATCGGCCCATGCGCTGGTCGGATGACGCCATACTCGAAGAGCACGCATTTTCGACCGACCTTGCGGAACAGGAAATTCCTGTTGTACCGCCGATCGAAATCGCGGGCAGCACACTCAAGCATGCGGGTCACTACCGCCTGGCGGTTTTTCCCTGTCGCGGCGGACGCGCGCCTGACCTCGACGACTACGAGTTACTGACACAACTGGGTCGCCTGGTCGCACGTATTCATCTCGTGGGCGAGCAAAACGCATTTCAGTACCGACCGCGCATCGATATCGACAGCTACGGTGTCAAGTCTGTCGACTTTCTGCTCGAGAACGATTTCATTCCCATCGACAATTGCGACGCCTACGAGGGCATTGCCGAAATGGTGCTTGATGGCGTCGAAGCCTGCTTCGATCGAGCCGGTCATACGCGGGAGATACGCTTGCACGGTGACTTTCACCCGGGAAACGTGCTGGTCAACGACGATCGATTGCACATCGTTGACCTGGACGATTGCCGACACGGACCGGCCGTGCAGGACCTGTGGATGTTCCTGTCCGGCGATCGTCACGAACAATCACCGCAGCTCGAAGCCCTGCTGGAGGGCTACCAGTCATTCCGGCCATTTGATGCACTTGAATTGAACCTGATTGAAGCGCTTCGCAGCCTGCGCATCATGCACTACGCAGCATGGCTGGCCCGCCGATGGGAGGATCCTGCATTCAAGGTGGCCTTTCCCTGGTTTGACAGCGCACGATACTGGGATGACCACATACTTGCGCTGCGTGAGCAGGTTGCGCTGATGCAGGAACCGCCGCTGGAGTGGCGTAACTTCACCTGAGTAAACGCGCCAAGCCGCAATCAGCGCGACGGCAACAACCTGCGCCGCGGCCCGATTTCAAATCGGTCAATCCAGCGCGAAAAAGTATCGCGACTCAAAGATTCCAGCGCATCGATTGCTGCAATCGTCTCTGACCGAATTGCATCCGGGTCGATCCGCCCTGCTTCGTCCCGGAGCGTCGGCTGGTTGGCAGGCACCGTCAGCCAGCGCTCGATCAGGGAGCGATCGACCTCAAGATGAAACTGAAACCCATAGGCATGATCGCCGTAGCGGAAAGCCTGCACATGACTCGCATCGGACGACGCCAGGTGTGCCGCTGCTGGCGGAAGACTGATGCCGTCCTCGTGCCATTGAAATACCTGCTGTATTGGTGCAAATGTCTCCAGTACCGGGTCATTTCGGCCCTCCTGTGTCATTTCGACATTGCACCAGCCAATTTCCCGTTTTGGATTCCGCGCGACTGACCCTCCCAGTGCTTTTGCAAGCAATTGGGCGCCCAGACAAATCCCCAGAACCGATTTATCTTTCGCAACAGCCTCCTGAATAATTTCGACCTCGGTCAGCAGGTTGGGATAGGTCTCGATCTGGTCCGAATTCATCGGGCCACCAAGGACGATCAACGCTTCGTAGGCGTCCAGTCGTGGCCTTGACTCGGGCTCCCGGCCAAAGTTTACGTATCGAATACGAAAACCGGCCGCTTTCAGAAGTGGATCCAACGTGCCGAGCGGTTCATAGGGAACATGCTGGAATACAAGAATTTTTGGTCTGGCCATGGATTGGAAAGCGCTGCGCACGACAATGTCTCTGGAACGGCATTTATACCGATAATCGGGACAATCTTGAACCGGATAATCATTTGCACTTGCCAGGGCACCAATCTAAAGTGGCGACGGCCTGCGATTGGGGGATTTCCGTGGAACTATGCGGCCCGGAGATGCTCTGATATAGCAGTCACTTCT
The DNA here is from genome assembly GCA_963976365.1 of uncultured bacterium. Classification (GTDB taxonomy): domain Bacteria; phylum Pseudomonadota; class Gammaproteobacteria; order Steroidobacterales; family Woeseiaceae; genus UBA1847. The sequence goes on from CAXBKH010000005.1 coordinate 73,850, forward strand.
AAACCATGCCTGGGTTCCGACCACTTGATTGCAGCGATAAACCTCAGATCCAGCCTCGTCATTTTGTCACTCTTCGCGGCGGGATGTGCCTCAAACGTCACGGTCGACGAACCGACGATTCCCCGGCCGCATATCGACAAGTTGCCAATGGATGTCGCGCTCCGAATTCCGGAGGAATTTAACAATTTCGTGCACGAAGAGAATGTACTCGGACGAGAAACCTGGACGATCAATCTCGGCCGCGCGAACGCCTCGTTTTTCGAGCAGCTATTCGGCTACATGTTCGAGAACGTGATCATCCTGGGACCTGACGACAATGCGCTCGATTACAAATTCGATGCCCTGGTTGAGCCTCAGATCGAGGGTTTCGAATTTTCGGTTCCCAATCAGAGCAAGACGGATGCGTTTGCGGTGTGGATACGATACCGCATGCAGATTTACGATAGCGTCGGTAACAATGCATCAACCTGGACGGTCAGCGCTTACGGCAAAAGCCAGAAAGAAGGCCTGGGCGGCACGAAGTCCCTGCAACGGGCAGCCGTTCTCGCAATGCGCGATGCGGCGGCGCTGATTTTGCTTCAGATGAACAAATCAACCAAGATAAGCGCGTTGGCTGACGGCCCCATGGACGTCAGCAACCTGGAATCGCCAACAGTAGCGGATACCGACGCACCCGAATTCAAGGCGAGTCCGGCAGGCATTTTCGCTATCGGAGGTATTGACGATGCTCGCGAATAGAATTCTCACACCGATACTTGCTGTCGCCCTGAGCGGCTGCGTTACCGCACGCCTTGAGGACGAACGCGAAGAAACCACGGGTCTGCTCGAAGGAGAAACTGTGGTCGTGATGGCCAAGAGCTACCACCAGGGTAACGAAACAGAAGCAGATTACATTCGCTGTGTCGAAAAAGCCCTGGGCAGCGGCAAAGGTGCCCTCAACGTGATTCCCAATCAGAAGTTTGTCGACAGCTTGTTCCCGTGGTTTGAACCCCGTACCGCGCCAGCCGACACCAAAGGTCTTGACCAACTCATGGCAAGACCTGGAGTCCCCAAGGCCGTGAAAGACATGGGCGTTCGCTACATCGTCTGGCTTGATGGCGACACGTCGCGAGTCACGCAGGGCGGCAGTCTTTCCTGTGCCGCAGGCCCCGGCGGCGGCGGCTGCTTTGGCTTTGCCTGGTGGCAGGACGCGGCCGCGTATGAAGCCTCGATCTGGGACCTTGACGATTCAGAAGCCGCAGGAACAGTGACCGCAGACTTCAATGGTACGTCCTTCCTGCCAGCGCTGGTCGTGCCGATTCCACTCATCGCCCGGACACAATCGAAAGCCTGCAACGGTCTGGCCAAACAGTTGAAGCTGTTTATCGTGAGTGACGAACAGGTTTGACGATCAGGGTCTGCCCGCCCGGAGCAGCGCTGCCGCATAGAACGGCGATGTCAGGATCTCGACGGCGACGGTGCGACCCGATGATGGCGCATGCACGAATCGATGCTCGCCAAGGTAAAGGCCAACGTGTGACATTTTGCCTTCCACTTTGAAAAACAACAGGTCGCCTTCCTGCAACTGGTTCATTTCGACCGTCGTCGTTGCAGTCCAAAGTTGTCCGGTGGTTCGCGGTACCGATTTTCCGGCCTGGCGGTAGGCGTAATGAATCAAACCACTGCAATCGAACCCGGTGGTACTCGAGCCGCCGTAGCGATACGGCACGCCGACCTGCCTCAAGGCAACCGCGGCCGCGCGCGCGCCGACCCGGGTGCGCTGGGGTGTCGGTGCGCTGGCCTTTTCGCTGCTCGCTTGCCGCTCAGACGGCTGTGACGGACTCGACGCACAACCCGCAAGTAACCCCAACATCGTGATTGTTAAGGCAAATCTCCGAATATTAGGCGCTGGCTGCGTTATCATCCCGAACTCAATGGACCCGACCTTCGACCACCTTAAACGACAGGACCTGAATTCTGTATGAACTGCTTCTCAGGATCGCTAATTCTTGGCCTAATGGCTGCCTGTGCCGCCTGCGGAGCACCGGCGTCAGAAGCCGGCAACGATGCGACGTCAGCGGATTATGCCGTCCACTACACCGTAACAGCGCATCCGGCCGATAGCGTCGTCGATGTAACGATGCAAGTGCGGCAGACACGGGGGCAACTTCGCGCCGTCGAATTCAGTTTTGATGCGAAGCGACTATCGGACATCGTAGCCAACGGTACGCTAATCGTCGGCGAGTCGAAGGTCACCTGGCAACCGGACCGGAGGGGCGGACAGATCGGATGGCGTGTCAGGCCATCGCACAGACGTGGCGGCAACGGCTACGATGCATTGCTGCGTGCAGACTGGGGCATATTTCGGGCCGAAGACATCGTTCCACGCGCCCGAACTCGCACTCTGAAAGGTGCAACGGCGCGCACCACGCTGCGCTTCGAACTGCCAGCGGGCTGGTCGGCAATAACCGAATACTCGTCGATCAACGACCCCATCAAGGTCACTGGAAGCACCCGCCGGTTCAACCAGCCGAGCGGTTGGATTGCGATAGGCGATCTCGGTGTACGTCGTGAAACCATTGCCGGCATCCGGGTCGCTATTGCAGCGCCACAGGGTGAGACGGTTCGCAGAATGGATATGCTTGCATTGCTCAACTGGACGCTGCCGGAACTCACGGCGATTACTCCTGCTGTCGATTCACGACTGACAATTGTCAGCGCAGGTGACCCGATGTGGCGCGGTGGCCTGTCGGCGCCTCGCTCGTTGTTTATTCACGCCGACCGCCCGTTGATCAGCGAAAATGCAACCAGCACATTGGTACATGAGGTCGTTCATGTCGTATTTGGAATTCGTGCGGTCAACGGATTCGACTGGATCGCCGAAGGACTCGCGGAATTCTACAGTCTCGAATTGCTGCATCGCGGTGGCGCGATCACGACCCGCCGTTATAATCGCGCTTTGGAAGACCAGGCTGAGTGGGCGCAGTCTGCACCAGGCTTGTGCGGCGAAAGCTCGAGTGGCGCCACTACGGCAGCGGCAGTTATGACATTTAGAAAACTGGATGAGGAAATCAGGAAATCAACCAATGGGAAGCATAGTCTCGACAATGTCGTTGAGGCTTTGGCCCACGGTGAGGACAAAGTCACGCTACTGGCACTACAACGCGTCGTCGAAGACCTCCTGAAAAAACCTTCCAGGACTTTGCGCGCCGATGCATTGCCCGGCTGCAAGCAATTTGCCGCTAATACACAAGCCTAGGTAACTCTATGGACGGAAGCCACGATCTCGAGTTGGTTCTGCGATCAAGAACGCCAATCGTTGTCATTGAATCTCGGGATGAGGCGCGCATGCTGCAATTATTGCAGTCGATTACGCTGCGGCGCGCAACGACCAACTACGTGCCAATTTTTCGATGGACGATCACCGACGGACTGCAACGCCTGGATATTGCGTTGGAACCGCAAACACTGAATTCGGAACCAACGGATGTACTTAAGCACATTCGTGCCGTCAACAAGCCCGGGCTTTACGTGTTGCTGGACTTTCACCCGTTCCTGGAAGACCCGGTCAATATTCGACTGCTAAAAGATATCTGTATCCGCTTCCAGGATGTCGAACGGCAACTCGTACTGATCAGTCACAAGGTATCTGTTCCGCAGGAATTGGAGGGCTTTTGTGCGCGGTTCGACATGGCATTGCCGGATAGCGGCGAACGGGCCCGAATCGTGCAAAAGGCAATCGCCGAATATGACGATGAGCACCCTGGAAAGAAGGTGCAAATTGATCCCAAGGCGCACAAGTTGCTTGTTCAAAACCTCTCGGGGTTGAGCTATGCGGACACCGCTCGTCTCGCCAGAAACGCGATCAACGTCGACGGCGCGTTATCCAAAAGCGATCTGCCGCAGGTCATGCAGGCCAAATACGAATTGTTGAATCGAGGCGGCGCGCTGCAGTTCGAATACGATACCGCGACATTCGGTGATATCGGAGGACTAACGAAACTCAAGGCCTGGCTGACACAACGACGGCCCGCTTTTCGAAGAGAACAAAAAGCTGCACATCTGGATCCGCCCAAGGGCGTACTGCTGATCGGCATACAGGGCTGCGGCAAGAGCCTGGCGGCAAAAGCAACATCTGCCATTTTTTGCGTGCCGCTATTACGCCTGGATTTCGCTACCATTTACGACAAGTACCATGGCGAAACCGAGCGAAAACTCCGCGAGTCGTTGAATACCTCGGACGTAATGGCGCCCTGCGTCTTGTGGATCGACGAAATTGAAAAAGGCATTGCCGGTCGTGGCGGCGAAACCGGCACAACCCAACGTGTCCTGGGCACTTTTCTAACGTGGATGGCCGAAAAGAAAAGCCATGTCTTTGTCGTAGCGACAGCCAACGATATCACCGCAATGCCACCGGAACTGGTCCGAAAAGGCCGCTTCGATGAGATCTTTTTTGTCGACCTTCCGAGCGAGGACGTTCGGGCATCCATTCTGGCAATCCACCTTTCGCGCCGCAAGCAGGCATTGGGCAACTTTGACATCCAATCGCTGGCTCGCGCGATGGCCGGCTTCTCCGGTGCGGAAATTGAACAAGCTGTTGTCTCGGCGCTGTACTCGGCACACGCCCAGGATCAACCCCTGGCGAACTCCCATATTGAATCCGAAGTTGCCCAGACACGACCATTGTCGGTGGTCATGCGCGAGCGAATCGAGGAGATCCGGGCCTGGGCGGCAGGCCGAACCGTGAACTGTGACTAGGCGAATTTGACGTAAAGTCGAATAAATTCGCTGTGAGTTCTGGCGACGGGGATATTGCGTGATACTATTAACCCATGGCTAATGAAAACAACAATATCAATGAGTTAGTCGCCGATGATGACCCGACTGTTGAACTCGAGATGGGCAGGTTTCAGGACGAAGCCGCCGAATCCGACGCCCGAACTTTCGACGCCTCGAAAAGTGACTCGCCGGACGAATCGGACGGCGTAACGGTATCGGAACTGCAATCGGACCTGCGTTCGCGCAAGGAAACGATTGACCAGCTTCAGTACGACATCCAGCAATTGCACACAAAATGGCTCGGACTCGAAGCCGAGATCAAGGCTCGCGAAGCACAGACTGAACAACTCAATATTGAGCTGGAGTCCACTCGGCAGGCTGCATCACGCAAAGAAAAGCTGCTCAAGAAGCGGGATCGCAGCATCAAAGCTCTGAAAGCCGAGATCCGCCAGCGCGACGAGGAACAGCGCAATTTATCCAATCGTTGCGAAGACCTGGAGCACGCCCTCAGCGAAGCCAAGAGTCGCGCGACACCGACCGATACAGCTGTCATGGCAGATCAGGGTCTGTCGATTTCTGAATTGCAAATGCGCCTTGAAAGGTCGAGCAAATACGCTGACACGATGCGAATGCAACTTCAGGACCTGATTGAGGCCCACAGCGCGGATGAAATCGCGATAGATAACCTGGGCAATGAGCTGGATTCCGCAAAAAGAAGAAACCTCGAATTGCTCGACGAACAGTTGCGCGTGAAAGCGCAGGTGGACGATTTGCAGGCACAACTCGCTGACATTCAAAGGCAGCACGAGGAAGAGATTCGCAATTTGCGGTTTGAACTCGGCGAAGCACAGGACACCAGGGTTGAAACCGAGGACCTGAACAGTCAGCTTGCGTCCGACCTTGTCGATGCGCAGGGTTTTAAGCTGGAACTCGAGAGAATGCTCAATGATGCCGAGGAACAGGCGGCGGAACGAATTGAGAACTTGCGCAAGGAAAACTCCAGACTGCAACAGATCAACAATAGCCTTGAGCAAAAGTTGTCGGCCAAAAGCGAAGCAATTAGCGTTCTCTTGGCTGAGTTGGCGAAAAAGTCCGAGCCCATTGACGCGATTGGCGAGATTGAAGATGTCATTCAGGATATGGGTGAGCGAATGGCGGAACGCAGCAACAAACGTGAAGAACGAGAACCGCGCGCAATCACTGAACGCCTGTCGCGTGTACTCATCGGCACGGTTGATGACCAGGTATTACGTTTTCCGCTGTTCAAGGACCGCTTGACGATCGGGCGAACCAAAGACAACGATATCCAACTTGAAGCCGCTTATGTCAGCCGTCGTCATGCAGTCATCCAGACCGACGAGGATATAACCCGGGTCATTGATTGGGGCAGCAAGAACGGCATCTATGTCAACGGCAACAAAATCGACGAACACTTCCTCTGCCACGGCGATATTGTGACAATCGGCAATGCCCGCTTTCGCTACGAAGAACTCAAGAAGCGAGAGTCCTGACCGACTACGCCAAATTGTGAGAGCCTTCACGGACCCGCCGCGAGAGTTCGATTACATTGCCTGCATTACAAGGAATTTGAGCCTCACGCACCATGGATTCGGCCGCACGGAATGCGATTCCCCTGTCAGATACGCAACAGTTAACCCGCACGACAGGCAACTTGATCACCAAGAAAATTTGGCTCCCCAAATTTCTTTACGACCTACTGCCCTATTTCTATATCGGCTCCGGATTTGCGGCGTTCTTTGCGACTTTGTATATCAGCGAGTGGTTCTGGGTATTGCCACAATATTTGCTCTTCTCAGCCGTCTGCCTGCATCTCGGCATCATCGTCTATCGGCGCCGGGCTCGACGCGACAGGTCATCCGACGACCCCGACATTTCTTGACCTCTTCTGCGAGGTAGGCAACGATAGCGCTATTGCTCTTCTTTGCGCGATGCGCCTACTGTCCAGTGAATACTCAAAATCAACCAACAGGGCTCCGGAAAACAATTACCCGCGAACTCGCGCTATTCACGGGCTTCCTGTTTTTCGGTCTCGTGGTGTTGCCCATTCTTATCTACCAGGTTGGTCAGTCCATATTCGGCACCTACGGTGGCGCGGGCTTCGGCGATTTTTTCGATGCGCTAAGCGGCAAGATTCGAAATGGCGATCTGGCAGCCTGGTTCCTGATTCTCTCGCCCTACCTGGGCTGGCAAATCCTCAGGCTTTTCATGCTGGGCTGGCGTGCAATCGGTCAAAAGCAACAGTCTGCATAGAGAATTGAGCGATGTTTCAAAATGTGATTCCGATCACATTTTTTGAAAGTCATCCGGTTTATTGCAGCAGTGCTTTGTAAAATACCACTGCAGTTGATCGCAACGATTGCGATCAGGCGTGGTCTATACACAAACATGGGCAAAACTGGCAACTAATGATGATGGACAGGTTCAAAAACTGGCTAAGAAACCGCGGTCTCGCCGCGGAGGAAGCGCCACCGGTCACATTCAAGACCTCCCGCGCACAGGCGCCCGTGCGTGCCAAGAAACCCGTTGCGACACAGGCTGCGCCCAACTTCATCAAGTCCGCCGCTCAAGGCTCGACAAAAATTGAAGATGCGGGACCGGGTAAGACTGTACTTATTAGAAACAAGTATGTTCGCGAGGACACCGGCACCCATGAGACCCTTAAAATTCTTGACGAATCGCTGATTGATTCGGGCGAGGAAACCGGCATCGATCCCTACAATACCGGTGGTTTTGATCGCTCAAAGAACTGGAACAATCGCTTCCGCAAGTAGCGGCAACACGCCAATTCCTTCAAAAATCTCTTCGTGATAACCTGCGCTGCCTACCTCATGGAGCAGGGCCTTGACGCTGCGGATATCGTTCGAACTCGACGAAGATGACTTGAAGCACTTCCGGCTGATTATGCAGGAAGCCCGTAAAGCCGCTCGTCACATGCCTCCGGAGGACATCGTTGCCGCCGCCGAAGAATTGCTGCTCAGCGTCAAAGAGGCGACCGCACCGGGCTTCATCGTCGATCGCCTGCACAAACTCAAGCTAATGATCGCCATGCTCTCCGATATCGAATGGCGGCTGCCCCATCAGGAAGCGACACGTGTGCTCAATGCGCTGGCGTATTTTGCGGAACCCGAGGATCTTATCCCTGACAGCATTCCCGGCCTGGGCTTTCTCGACGACGCCATTATGATCGAGTTGGTGGTGCGTGAATTGAAACACGAGGTGGAAGCCTACGATGACTTCTGCGCATACAGGGACAAGCTCAAAGAGGCACACGGCACAAGTGCACGGCCGAGCCGCGAGGGATGGCTGGATACCCGGCGCAGCGAGCTGCAACAGCGCATGCGACGTCGCCGCAAGCGATCGGCCAGGACACCCCTGTTAAGCTGACCGCCCTTCTAAGGCCAGTAGAACCACCCCGTCAACAAGAGACCGAGCCACATTGCACCCTGCCCGAGATATCGCAATGGATGATTTTTTATCAGCCCATAGAAACTCGCCACTGATATCAGGGTCATACCAACAAAGATGCCAAGGCTTTCAAGGAGTGGATCGAATTCGCGTTGCAAACGTGGGTATTCATCGCCGAGTACCAGCACTATCGTTACCACTGCGGCGAGGCTGACCATGACGGCAAAACAGGATCCGAGCACAATCAGGGTAACAACGGCTATGGGTCGCATAAATTATTTCCGAATTGGTCTAAAACTTGCCAGAGAATGCTGAGAATATGACGAATACGCCCTTGATCGCCGGGCGCGGGGCACTTAGCCTAGCCCAATTGCCGAAGCGGCAAAACTCTTAATGACACCGTGTGGAGAAAACTTTGACCGTATCTGAACATCGCCGTACACGTGGACTCGCAATTGCGCTGCTGGCGCTCCTGTCCCTGCCCGCTTTGAGCAATACGCCGAGTGAAGTGCCGGCTGCAGCGGAAACTCATTTTCTCTTCGCCGAACAGCGTCATGAAAACATTGCCGAACTGGTCGCGCAGTTTATCCAGAAATCGCACTATAACCACGTGGCTGTCAATGATGAATTGTCATCGAAAGTACTCGATTTTTACATCGAGAATCTCGATCGCAATCGCATGTATTTACTGGCCAGCGATATCGAATATTTTGAGCGATACCGATACCAGCTTGACGATATTGTCAAAAGCAAGCCGCTCGATCCGGTGTACGAAATTTTTGAGGTCTATCAGACCCGCGTTCGTGAACGACTGAATTTCGCCATCTCGCAACTCGAGTCTGAGCCGGACTACATGTCCGACAGCGATTACCAGTTTGACCGTAGCGAGGAGCCCTGGGCCGAAAATACTGCGGCGCTGGATGTCATCTGGAAGCAACGCGTCGTCAACGACGCGCTATCGATGGCCCTTGAGGATGAGCCCTGGGAGAAAATCCAGGAAGTCCTCGGCAAACGCTACTCAGGGTTCATCAAGCGGCTCGACCAGGTCAACAACGATGATGTGTTCGAACGATTCATGAACACTTTTGCACATGCAGTCGACCCACATTCCAGCTACCTGTCGCCTCGCAATGCAGATGAATACCGTATTGCGATGAGCCTTTCCTATGTCGGTATTGGCGCGACACTGCAAACGGAAGATGACTACGTTCGAATCGTGAATATTATCCGTGGCGGACCGGCAGATTTTGACGGTCAACTGAAACGTGACGATCGTATTACCGCAGTATCACAGGGCCTCGAAGGCGAATTTGTCGACGTAATCGGATGGCGCCTGGACGATGTTGTCGATCTCATCCGCGGCCCGAAAGAGACCGTAGTGCGCCTGCAGATCATTCCCGCCAACTCCATCCCGGGTACGCCGAAGGAAATCGTAACGTTGACTCGGGGCGCTGTGAAACTTGAAGAGCAGGCAGCCAAGAGTGACATCATCAAAGTTCCACGCGAAGGCCGTGAGTGGTCAATCGGCGTCATTGAAGTGCCCGGCTTTTACCGCGACTACCGCGCGTTAACAAATGGCGATGACGACTACACCAGTGTTACCCGGGATGTGAAGCGCCTCATTGGCGAACTTGAAGACCAGGGCATCGATGGCCTGGTCATTGACATGCGTGGCAACGGCGGCGGGCACCTGACGGAGGCCACGGCGCTGTCCGGGCTATTCATCGACAATGGCCCTATTGTTCAGCTCAGAAATTCGATTGATGTCAAACGAAGCCCACCGCAGCGACTCGACGATCCGGACCCTGTCGCACGCGTCGCTTACAATGGGCCGCTTGTCGTCCTCGTCGATCGATTCAGTGCATCGGCTTCAGAGATTTTTGCCGGCGCGATCCAGGACTACGCGCGAGGCGTAATCATCGGCCAACAAACATTTGGCAAGGGAACGGTCCAGAATCTCTATTCGCTTGATCAATACTTTCGACGAGAGGATGACAAGGGTTTCGGACAACTTACATTGACGATCGGCAAGTACTACCGCGTAACCGGTGAAAGCACGCAGCACCGTGGCGTTTTGCCTGACATCACCTTGCCGTCCAATATTGATGTCGAACTGGTCGGCGAAAGCGCCCGCGAGAATGCATTGCCGTGGGACACCGTTCAGTCCACTCGGTTCAGTGCCGGCTCGCCGCTCGACAGCACCATTCAGTATCTGACGAGCAATTATGTCGAACGCTCGAAAGAGGACCCGAACTACCAGTACCAGATTGACCGCATCGAGGCGGGTAAACGAATTCGCGACCAGAAGACGGTCTCTCTCAATATCGAGACTCGACGCCAGACCCGCGAACAGGAACTCGCCGATGCACTGGCGCGGGAAAACGAACGTCGTATGGCCCTCGGAATGGAGCCGCTGGAAAGCCTTGATGATCTCGACGAGGATGATTTCATCGACGTGCAGCTCGACCAGGCCGCCAAGATTGTCACGGACATGGCGGCCATGCGACAGGTCGACAAAACACCGGCGCAAACGGCGCAAGTACTGCCCTGACGGAGGGCTTGCGCCTTGCTTTTGAGGTGTTATACTCGACTATAACACCTTCAGGAGGGGCCAATGGCAAAGCGGCATGATCCGCGGAAGCATCCCGATTCCTTCGCTGCCAGCGCAGCGATCTTCCTGACGGCTGCACTGTTTTCCGCGCCTGCGCTCGCCTCCACCCCGTCTTCAGTACCTTGCCCGAATTCCCGTCCCTCGCTCGATGTGTCGGCGAACGAGCTGGTCACGGCGACCGTCAGTCATGATATTGCCTACGTCGCACCCGACAAGGCCACGACTGCCAGGCCCGCCGCGACGATAAAGCCCGTCAACCTGCTCGCACCGCGGGCTGAAGCAGCAATCCGCAAAGCCTTCCGTGACAACGAGACGACCAGTAATGGCACAGCGCTCGTCGACCTCGCCGAGACGACCACTGCGACACCCCCCATGGTCGGCACCGAGGCCGAGACCGAGAAAACCGAAGACGATGCAAGAATTGAAACGCCGTCCGGGATGACCACGAGATTTCCCGGCGTTTCAGATGACGATCTGTCGAGATTTAAAAAACAGATGTTTCGTCGCGATATCTAGCGGCTAAGTACCTTCGAGATTGCAAAGTAATTGTCGCCGAGTAGATTGGCATCTCGTTCCTTGACGACACCGTTTGCATCGATTGAGTAAACCGTCGCAACCGAGCCTGCAGCGGGAATGACGTCGTCGTCATGGCGAAACACAGCATGTTGAGCGATCAGTTTGGCCCGCTTCTGCAGGGCTTCTGCATGCTCGGTGACACTCTCCAGTGAATCCCATCGTTTCTCAATCAAACTTATGATTTCGTCACACTCGTATTTCGTCCCGTAATTGATCGCGCCGACGCTCTTCTCACTGGCCTCTTTTGCCATTGCACCGAGGTTGTCCTCCAGAAAAGCCAGGTAGAGCTGTTGCGCATAGGACAGGATCATGAAGTTGATTGAACGCTTGGTCGCGGTATCGAGACCCTGGTGTTCCGGCGGATTCAGCTCCTGAAGTGCCTTAAGCTTCTGCAGCAACTCTTGTTCTGTGTTCTGGCTCGCAAGAACCTGCGCCTCAATGCCCTCGATATCCTGCCGAAGTTCCTTGCCTTTTAGCATGCGCATTAAACCGTTCATCGTCATCAGCCGATGCCGTTCCGACTGCAACCGATCTTCCATCTGCTGTATCTGCAGCCGCGTGTTGTTGATATCGGCTTGTACACCGTTTGCACGCTCGGTACGTTCCGCGTTCCATTGATCCAGCGTTTTGCTGTGGATGCGCTGCTCTCGCTGCTGCTTTAGTTCTTCAGCAAACCGAGCCAGCTTGACATTACAGTGGGTGGCCAGGCGACGTAGCTGGTAGAACGCGACAACATTGTGTACCCATTCGCGGTCCAGCAACAGGTTCTCGAGATGATCCATTTTTTGTTGCACACGTGCGGTCGCGCCCTGTTGCTGCTTGATACGATCCTGAAGCTGGTATTTCTCGTTGCGAAGTGCGGCAAACTCTTTTTTCAGTTCCGCACGGTTGCGAAACAGGTCGACCAACTTGTCGTTGTCCTGTGGTTCCTCTGCTGCAGTTTTGAAAAGTTCGGTCAGAGTACTCACTGTCAACTCGCTTTACATAATCTTGAGCGCGAACCCCGCGTCAGCGCGGAGCAGTCGACATAATGACAATTGCCGGCCGCCCATACTCTGCGTGAATCGACAGTTTTGAAATACGGCTGAAGAAGCCTCTAGTGCTCGAGAATGAGGTGCCCCTGGTCGACGAGGTACTCAAGCCATTTATTGAGAATCATATTGCTGCGCCATCGGCGATCCAGCTCTCCCCGATGTGCCAGCACCAGACGGCGCAGCGCCGTATGTCGCTGGCGTTCGCCAATAGCCAGGACCTCGGCCTGCTGACCATCCAGGTAGACGCGAACCATGATGTCGGGATCGATGAGCAACCCGTCATCAGTAGGCAAATGATAGGTCAGCGACAAGGTGACCGTATAGCGGTTTCGCTCAATGATTTCGACGTAGAGATCACAGTCGCCCGCGACGCGGGACTGAAAGCATCCGTCCAGGCGATCAATTTCCGGAATCACACGCAGGATGCGCAAATAATTGCTTTCATAAAGAGCCATCAGGCCAACAAAACTTCGGGGCCTGACAACGGTTTCCGGAACAAGTAATGAGTCGAGCAACATGCGCTCAATATAACAGCGCACGGTGCTAAATATCAGGGTCGAACTCGCCGCTCAACACCTGTACTATCAAGGATTCTGCTCGAGATCTCCTCGATCGAAAATTTCGTCGTATCAACATTTGGTATGCCGTAACGCCTGAAAATCTTATTGGTTTCCCGCACCTCAAATCGCACCTGCTGCGCCGACGAATAGCTACCCATCGCGCGACGTTCCTTGCGAATTTGTGCGAGTCGTTCGGGCTCGATCGACAGCCCGAATAATTTTTCCTTTTGCCTCAATAGAAAGTCCGGCAGCTCGCCTTTTTCGAACTCCTCGTCGGTCAGCGGGTAATTTGCCGCGTAAACGCCGTACTGCAGCGCAAGGTAAAGACAGGTTGGCGTTTTCCCGGACCGCGAAACACCGATGAGTATGACGTCAGCGGCATCGTAATTGCGACTGGTACCACCGTCATCGTTGGCCAGCGCGAAATTGGTCGCTTCGATGCGCTTCATGTACGCATCAATATCGCTCATGCCGTGAGCCCTGCCCGGCTCGTAACTTGGCTCTTCCTGCAGCTCTTCAGCCAGCTCCTCAAGAAAAACGTCGAAAATATCCAGATGCAGGCCGTCGGCTTCCTTGATGATCGCCCGGCATTCTTGCTGCACCAATGTCGAGAAAACGATGGGTCTGGGCCCGCCTGCGACGTGCGACGCATTAATCGTCCTCACCGCCTCGCGCGCCTTGTCTTCAGTATCTATAAATGGCAAAGTCATTTGCCGAAAACTCTTTGCCGAAAACTGCGTGATCAAGCTGTGTCCCAACGTCTCCGCGGTCACGCCAGTTTGGTCTGAGAGGAAGAATACCGTTCGCTGTGTCATCCATTCGATTGTCCATTTCCTGCCGCCGAACACAAGGGAGTAAATCTTGAAGCCTTACGTTATCAAGCTCGAAGAGCTTGGCATGAACGATGTGGAAACAGTTGGTGGAAAAAATGCGTCTCTTGGCGAGATGATAGGCAACCTGAGCAAGCTGGGCGTCAGCGTCCCCGGAGGCTTCGCAACCACGGCGGAAGCCTACCGCGAATTCCTCAGATCGGATGGCCTGGACACACGGATCAATGCTTTGCTGGATACGCTGGACGTCGATGACATAGCAGCGCTGTCAGCCGCCGGCCAGCAGATTCGAGAATGGATTCTGAACGCTCCGTTGCCACAGCGACTGATGGACGAGATACAGCATGCATGGCAAGCGATGAGCGGCGGCAAAGAGATAACAGTCGCCGTTCGTTCCTCGGCAACAGCGGAAGACCTGCCGGATGCGTCGTTTGCGGGGCAGCAGGAAACCTTCCTGAATATCCGCGGTTTCGACAATGTCATCGAGGCCATGCACAAAGTTTTCGCGTCTTTGTTCAACGATCGAGCAATCGCCTATCGAGTCCACCAGGGATTCGACCATAGCCTGGTCGCTCTGTCCGCCGGCATTCAAACCATGGTCAGGAGCGACGTGGGGGCGGCAGGCGTCATGTTTACCCTGGACACCGAATCCGGTTTTCGTGATGCGGTATTTATTACCTCATCCTACGGCCTCGGCGAGACCGTTGTGCAGGGCGCCGTTAATCCGGATGAGTTCTATGTTTACAAGCCCGCGCTCGCTGCCGGCAAACGGGCAATATTGAGGAAAAACCTCGGCAGCAAACTGATCAAGATGGTTTACAGCGAAAATCCGCAGCCGGGCAAGACCGTGGATACCGTCGATGTCGATGACGACGAGCGCTCTCGCTTCTCATTGACCGATGCAGACATTATCAAACTGTCGAAAATGGCCGTGACGATCGAGAACCACTACCAGCGCCCGATGGACATTGAATGGGGCAAGGATGGCACGGACGGCAGTTTGTATATTCTCCAGGCACGTCCGGAAACGGTGCAGAGTCGTAGCGGTCGTGTCATACAGCGCTACACGCTGAAGAAACACTCTAAAGTCATTACCATCGGTCGAAGTATTGGCCAAAAGATCGGTGCCGGAACAGCAAAAGTCATCCGCAATGTATCCGAAATGGATCGCGTGCAACCTGGCGATGTGCTCGTTTCAGACATGACGGATCCGGATTGGGAGCCGGTCATGAAACGTGCATCGGCTATCGTGACCAATCGTGGTGGTCGAACCTGCCATGCGGCGATCATCGCACGTGAGCTCGGAATTCCGGCCGTTGTAGGCTGTGGTGATGCCACGGACAAGATCAAGGACGGTGTCGATGTCACGGTAAGCTGTGCCGAAGGAGACGAAGGATTCGTCTATGAAGGACAGCTCGAGTTTGAACAAACCCAGATCGAACTCGATTCACTGCCGGAAATACCGGTGAAAATCATGATGAATGTCGGCAATCCGGACCGCGCCTTCGATTTTGCCTCGATTCCGCATCGCGGCGTTGGCCTTGCACGCCTGGAGTTTATTATCAATCGCATGATCGGCGTTCATCCGCAGGCATTGCTGAATTACGAATCGCTGGATGCCACTACGAAAGCCGCGGTTGACGACCAGAAAGCGGGCTACGACGATCCAGTCGAATTTTTTGTCGACAAACTCGCAGAAGGCGTGGCAACGATCGCGGCCGCGTTTGCGCCGGAGCCTGTCATCGTCAGAATGTCCGATTTCAAGTCGAACGAATATGCCAATCTGATTGGCGGAGACCTGTACGAGCCGCACGAGGAAAATCCAATGCTTGGCTTTCGGGGTGCGGCTCGATACGTTTCTGAAAGCTTTCGGCCATGCTTCGACCTGGAATGCCGGGCGCTGTTACGCGTTCGCAATGACATGGGACTGGAAAACGTCCAGATCATGATTCCCTTCGTGCGAAACGTTCAACAGGCCAAAGATGTGCTGGCCGTAATGGCTGAGAACGGACTGCAGCGTGGCAAGGATGGTCTGAAAGTCATCATGATGTGCGAGCTGCCAACCAATGCCCTGCTCGCGGATCAATACCTCGAACACTTCGACGGCATGTCGATAGGTTCAAACGACATGACGCAACTTGCACTGGGCCTTGATCGTGATTCGGCTTTGATTGCCGATAGCTTCGATGAGCGCGACGATGCGGTCAAAGCGCTTCTTTCGATGGCGATTTCTGCCTGCAAAGCGCACAAAAAATACATTGGCATTTGCGGTCAGGGGCCGTCCGATCATCCTGACCTGGCGCGCTGGCTGCTCGACCAGGGCATCGAAAGCATGTCGTTGAACCCCGATACGGTTATTGAAACCTGGATGTTCCTGGCTGGCGAAACCGTTCAGTAATAGCCGATCGCGCGCAGCGTCAGAATCGGTCGTAGCGTGAGCGGCGCTGCCAGCGAACGCGCGGCAACCAGATTCCAAGCACGATACCGACGAGCAAAACCAGCGCACCGGACATGAACCAGTAACGCGTCGTCTGACTCGACAATTGTCGATTCTCCTGCTCCAGCGTGTCTGCCCGAATCTGCGCACTGGCAAGGTCGTCCATCAGTGTCCGGTTTTGCTGGTTGATACTGAGCACATTGGCCGCCGTTCGCTTGATCTCTGCCAATTCTTTTTCGACCGCTGCCTTTTCGCGTTCCAGAGTCTCAATCCGCTGATTGGCCGTGTCGTACTGCGCCTTGATCGCTGTGAGCTGCGATCCCATGGACGTGCCGCGGGAGTTGGCATTGGTGAGCTGACTGCTGAGCGTCTCAAGCTGTTCCCGGGCGCTGCGCTCGTTCATCAGGTATCGCGTCAGTACCCAGCCCTCGGTACCTCCGGGCGTTACGACCCGCGAATAACCTGTTTCCGCATCGCGCTCAAGCACCTCGAGCTGCGTACCACTGCTGATCATCAGCTGAATCGAGTTGCTGGTGCTCGGTCCGGTGCGCAAGGTAATTTCGAAAATATCGCTGACCCAGGCGGGCTCACCGAAGGCGACCGGGGAAATCAGCATCAGGAAAAAAAGGCTTTGGCGAACAGTGGTCTTTATCATGTCGCAACTATAAGACAAGCGAAATATTCTCGCCAGTCAAAGAACAATTAAATCAGTCGCTTATCGGCGACAGCCTGACCCACACCGCGATGTGGTTATTCGCCGGCATGGCGTACAAACGGCGCCTGGCCAAGCCGTTGTTCATGCCGAACTCATCCAGAATCTCGAGGTCACGAATGCCCATTGCCGGGTCACGGGCACGAAGCGACTCGTGAAATCTTGCATTGCTTGGCGAATTGAACGCTCCAGCCTGTCGAAACGGCCCATAAAGGCAAAACACGGCATCGTCTTCCAGTACCTGACCGATTAATGCGAACATGCGCTCGACGCTATCGAGACTCATGATATGCGAGGTATTGGCCGAGAATGCGGCATCGTACGACTTGCCGGGAAGGCGAGCCGTTCGTACATCGAGGGACAGGGGCGGTTTAAGGTTGCTCAAGCCCGAGCTTCGCACCCAGGCGTTGATACCATCGCAGTTTTCGGCAAGATCGCTGGTCTGCCATTGCAGGTGTGTCAATGCCCCGGCAAAGTGCGCCGCATGTTGCCCGGTCCCGGAGCCAATCTCCAGTACACGCGACGCAGCAGAAAACTCGTCTCGCAATACCTCGAGGATCGCGGGGCCATTGCGCTCGGCATATTCCGAAAACGGCTTGTTAGTCATGTGCAGCGAGAGCGGCGGCATCCAGCAGGTGTTCGCGATAGTAAATTAGCTCGTCGATCGAATCGCGAATGTCGGACAGCGCAAGGTGAGCCGATTCCTTGCTGAAGCCTTTTGCAACGTCCGGCGCCCACAGGCCTGCGAGAATTTTTAGTGAACTGACGTCCAGGTTGCGGTAGTGAAAAAATTTCTCCAGTGCGGGCATTTCGCGCGCCAGAAAGCGCCGGTCCTGGCAGATGCTGTTCCCGCACATGGGTGAGGCGCCCTCATCGACCCACTCGCGCAGGAAGGCCAGTGTCGCCTGCTCGGCCTCAGCGGCACTCGTGTGACTGTCCGCGACGCGCTGGGTAAGCCCGGACTTCCCGTGTTGCAGCGTGTTCCACTCGTCCATACCCTCCATGACCGACGATGGCCTGTGAATTGCCATCACCGGACCTTCGGCCAGCTCGCTCAGGTATTTATCGGTGACGATCGTGGCAATTTCGATTATCGAGTCACTCTGCGTGCAGAGTCCTGTCATTTCGAGATCGATCCAGATCAGGTTGGTCGATCGGTCGGGCGCAGTATCAGGCATTTGTTCAAACCCTTGGCTTCGTTTTGGCCATAGTTTACATGGCTCATGTGTGCATGGCTGCCCGCTTGACGGCATACTTCGCCGATGACCGGCCAATCTGCAACCGTTATCGCAACCTACAGCCGCCGCATGGGCCTTCGCCTCGACGATGGTCGTGAGATCGATGCGCGCATCAAGGGAAAGCGCCTTAAGCCGGTCTGTGGCGATGTCGTACAAGCGGAGCCGATCGAAAATGAGTCCGACTGGTTGATTACCGCTATCGAACCGCGCCGCAACGAGCTGTCGCGGCCCAATATGCGTGGGCAGGTCGAAGTCCTGGCGGCGAACCTCGATGTCATCGTCGTGGTCGCCGCGGTCTCGCCGCTGCCCGACTGGTTCATCGTCGACCGCTACCTGTGTGCGGCTGAACTAATGGACACCGACGCGATCGTCGTTTTCAATAAGATCGACCTTCTGCACGGTCATGACATCGAAGTGCCTGAGTTGCAGGAATACCGCGACATTGGACTCGATGTCCTCGAATGCAGTGCCGAGACGCGGCAATGCGTCGACGAGTTGCACAGTTTGCTGGCGGGGCGTTGTGGGATTGTTGTCGGTCAGTCCGGCGTCGGAAAATCGAGCCTGATCAATGAACTGGTCGCTGAGTCGAATCAACGCACCGCTAACATTTCGGGGAAGACCGGCGAAGGCCGGCATACAACGGTGAACTCCGTGATGAT
Organism: uncultured bacterium; assembly: GCA_963976365.1. Classification (GTDB taxonomy): domain Bacteria; phylum Pseudomonadota; class Gammaproteobacteria; order Steroidobacterales; family Woeseiaceae; genus UBA1847. Next base: position 92,691 of record CAXBKH010000005.1, read on the forward strand.
CCCCCTGAAAGGCGGTGGCGCGGTAATAGACTCACCCGGCGTTCGCGACTACGCACCTGCGCTGGCCGATTCGGTCGATGCAGCGATGGGTTTCCGAGAAATTGCGAACGCAGCGCAATCGTGCCGGTTCGCCAATTGCCGGCACTTGCGCGAGCCCGGCTGTGCGGTGAAAGCAGCGGTCGACGCCGAATTGATAAGCGAACGCCGCTACGAGAGTTTCAAGCGCGTGGTTAATCTGACCGAAAAACTGACCCAGGGGCGTTATTAGCGCTTAACCTGGCGGCCACTGCAAAGACCGCCCTCCCAGTACGTGCAGATGAATGTGGAAAACGGTCTGGCCGGCGGCCGCGTTGCAGTTCATGACAGCGCGATAGCCATCATCGGCTATGCCCTCGGCTGCAGCGATCTCACGTGCCGCGGAATACAGGCTACCCACGAGCGCCTCATCCGACTCGTCAATATCGTTGAGCGTTGCAATATGCTTGCGTGGAATGACCAACACATGGGTAGGGGCCTGCGGATTGATGTCGCGAAATGCCAAAGCCGTGTCCGACTCGTAGACAATATCCGCCGGTATTTCCCCGGCAATGATTTTGCAAAAGAGGCAATCAGATGTCGATGTCAATATCGGTCTCCCGTTAGTCGATAACACGACGGCCATAAAACGCGTGTGACAGGGTACCGCCATCGACGTACTCAAGTTCGCCGCCGAGCGGCACACCGTGCGCGATACGGCTGGCGGCCACCTTGTATTTTGCAGCTACATCCGCCAGATAATGCGCTGTCGCATCACCCTCGACGGTGGGATTGGTCGCGATGATCAATTCCCTGACATCGCCGGCGCCCAGCCACTCCTCCAGCATTCCGAGTCCAAGTTCGTCGGGGCCTATGCCGTCAAGTGGTGACAAGTGCCCCATCAGGACGAAATACAGGCCACGAAAACCGGTCGCGTCTTCCAGCGCCATGACGTCGGCAGGCGACTCGACAACACACAACTGGGTCACATCCCGACCTTTGGCCGAGCAGATGGAGCACAGTTCATGTTCGGTAAACATGCGACATCGACCGCAATGACCGATCCCGGCGACGGCCTCGGCCAGCGCTGACGACAGGCCACTGGCACCATCACGATCTCGTTCCAGCAAATGAAACGCGATGCGTTGCGCCGATTTCTGCCCTACACCAGGCATGCAACGCAGCCCATCGATCAAGCGCACAAGTAAGGGCGAGTACGACACTGCTTAGAACGGCAGCTTCATGCCAGGTGGCAAATTCAATCCGGACGCCATGCCGGAAAACTTTTCCTGTACGGTTTTTTCGACTTTACGGATCGAGTCGTTGAACGCCGCAACAATCAGGTCCTCCAGCATTTCCTTGTCATCGCCAACCAGCGAGTCGTCAATCTCAACGGCTTTTACCTGGTGTTGGCACGTCATCGTAATCTTGACCATGCCCGCACCACTTTCGCCAGTCACCGTTATCGACGCCATTTCTTCCTGCGCCTTCTTCATGTTGGCCTGCATTTCCTGCGCCTGCTTCATTAGCTGGCCAATGCCACTTTTCATCCTTTTTCTCCGGAAATTAATTCTATCGTGTCGGTCTTTAATTCGGCCCCGAACATGGTTTTCAAGGCTTGCACGTTCGGATCTGCTTCCAATGCCTGACGAGCCTCTTCCAGTTGTTCGTCAGCCATTCGAGATTCCTGCTGAATGGGAGTTTCTGCTTTCGCCGCACCAACGGTGATCTCGACCAGCAGTTTTTCGCCAAAGTACTCCGACAATGTATCTGCGATTGCATCTTTTCGTTGTTTTGTCAGCATCGATACCGAGCGCGGGTCGAGTCCCAGGTGCACGGTACTGCCTTCACGCCTCAAGAACGCGCAATTGCTGGCCAGCAGCCGAACCGCACCAGCCAGTTTGAGCTCACCTACCAACGCGCTCCAGTCCGGGTCTGACCACTGCCGCGCCGATGTTGGCGGGGCAACATCGCTCGCTTCGCTTTTTGCGGCTCGACCTGCGCTGGTTGCAGTGCTCGCGGAGCTTTCCGGCGCGCTTTTGCGGCTCATGTCACCGCCGGCGGACCCGGTCGTTTCGGCGGCAGCCGGTTTGAATGCCAGCATCCTCAGCAGCGTCATCTCCGCCCCGCTGCGCGGGTCAGGTGCAAGGTGCAAATCCCGACGCCCCATCACTGCCACCTGGTAATACAGTTGCACATCTTCTGTCGGCATGGCATCGGCCAGCCCGGCGATTTCCTGTTCGGAGAATTCGTCTTCACTGTCGGAGCTGCCAACGACCTGGTAGACAGCAACCCGCTGCAAGTCGCGCGCAATGTCATCGAGCAAGCGGGAATAGTCGGGGAATTGCTCATCGATTTCGCGAATCGCTTCGATGATCCCCCTCGCGTCACCCCTCGCGAGCAGGCGCATGATCCGCATGACATGATCCCGGTCGATCGTGCCGAGCATGCTTGCAGTCTGTTTCTCTTCTATTTTGCCGCCGCAATACGCAATCGCCTGATCCAGCAGGCTCAGTGCATCCCGCATGCTGCCGTCGGCTGCGCGAGCGAGTAAAGCCAGCGCTGCCAGCTCGACATCAATTTTTTCAGCGTCGCAAATGTGCGCCAGTCGGTCGGCTATCAGCCGCGGCGTCATGCGTTTCAGGTTGAACTGCAGGCAGCGAGATAGCACGGTTGCCGGAAGTTTCTGCGGATCCGTGGTGGCGAGCAGGAATTTCACATGCTCGGGCGGCTCTTCAAGTGTCTTCAACAGCGCATTAAATGAACTCTTCGACAACATGTGTACCTCGTCGATGAGGTAAACCTTGTAGCGACCGCGAGCCGCGGCATATTGCACGTTATCCAGCAAGTCGCGGGTGTCGTCGACTTTCGTTTTCGAGGCCGCGTCGACTTCTATCAGATCGACGAATCGACCTTCGTCGATCTCGCGGCAGGCGCTGCACGTCCCACACGGCTCGGCGCTGACGCCCGTCTCGCAGTTCAATGCCTTGGCAAGAATCCGCGCGATCGTCGTCTTGCCCACCCCGCGAGTCCCGGTAAACAGGTACGCATGATGCAATCGGCCTGATTCAAGGGCATTCATCAGTGCCTGGAGCACGTGCTCCTGACCCACGGTGTCTGAAAAGTCTTTGGGCCGCCATTTGCGGGCAAGGACCAGGTAACTCATTGATACAGGCTCATAGATTAGGCACGCGTTGGTGGAATCGTGCAGTGTAACGCAAGTGGCTCGCGCCAGCCGCTCCCCGGCACCCGGTATGACCGCTACCGTTGCTCCCTTCCGGGCCTGGCGGAGTTCACGACTGACCGTCGCGGGGAAGCCGACGCGAGCCGGGCGGGATTATCTCCGCTCCGGCTCAAGGACACAACGTTAAAGGGCCTCTGCGCCAGGCGCTAGATTGGCATCGACGGCGATTCTGGAATCGATGTATTCGATTGCTCGGGAAAATGCGCTGATGCCTGGCAATTGGTGCCCATGACGCCGTTCGACAATCAGTTTACAATGCTCAACTCCGGCGCTCCTGTAGGCGGCGTAAACGCGTCGCGTCAGGCGCTCATTGAAGTCCTCGGTTCCGGTCAGGAACACGTGATAATTCTGGCGAATGATTTCAAGTTGCGGCGGTGGGTCATTCGCTCCCCACATTTCCGCGCCACCTATGTAGATTCCTCCGCGGAACAGGTCCGGTTTCGCCGCCATGACGAATCCGGCAGTCTTCCCACCCCCTGAAAATCCGGCAATGTAGATGCGATCCGGGTCAACGGCGTAACGGGCCGCCACGATCCTGGGTGCAAGCATGGCCAGGAACATGCGCTTGCCCAACGCGACGCGATTGCCCGAATCGTTCGCGCCGATCCAGATCAGGTTACTTTGCCCCAAAAGACCATTCCAGACCCTGGGCGGCCCACCTTTTTTCGTTGGGCTGACATAGACCATTACGCCAGCAGGCTGGGCAGGATCGTAGGTATCTGGAACGAAAAGCTGCCAACTGAGTTCGTCATCTGAATCGAGAATTGCCGACGCATCCGCCGTTGATCTCGACCCGAGCAGCTCGAGCGGAGTAAAACTCAGTTTGAAAAGACCGGTTTGGGGCGCAACCACCACTTCGTCGGCCGTCGCCACGCCCGTTACCTGCAGAACAAGAACGAGCAGATTCAAAACAGCACGCTTCATCGAACTTTAGTCCGAAATCCAGGCACGGAGTTCAGCCAAAAAAAAACGGGACCGACTGAACGCCCAGATCTGCGTTCAGTCGGTCCCGGTTGATTCGATTAAATCAAAGGCTAGGTCGCGGATGCCGCAGTAATACTGGCAATTGACGCGTCAAGTGTCGCATTGAACTCATCATCTGACTGTTGCGCCGCAAGTCCCTCGGACAGCGCCCTTGAGAAGCTGGCAATCATTCCCTTTTGTCGACCAAGGCGATCGTTCGCTTCTTCGCGGGAATAACCGCCCGACAACGCGACGACGCGCGCGACATTCTTGTGCGCAATACAGTCCGCGTACAGACCGTCCTTTTCCGGCAACGTGAGCTTGAGCATGACAATGTCGTCAGGACCCAGGCTGTCGAGATGCTTCATGATCGCTGCTTTGAGCAGGTCCTCGGCCGCTGCCTTGTCCGGGCAATGGATATCGACTTCGGGCTCAATGATCGGAACCAATCCGGCCGCAATGATTTGTTGTCCAACCTCGAATTGCTGCTCAACAATTGCATTGATACCTTTTTCGTTGGCCTCCTTGATGACCGAACGCATTTTGGTACCGAATATCCCGGCTGCATTTGCCTTCGCAAGCAAAGCATCGAGATCCGGCATCGGCTTCATCAGCTGTACACCGTCAACGACATCGGCAAGACCTTTGTCGACTTTCAAAAACGGCACGACATTCTTGACGTCCCAGAGATAGGATGCGGTCGGCTGGCCGTCAACCAGGCGATCCATCGTATTTTCGAACAGAATCGCGCCGACAATCCGGTCACCGTTGAACGCCGGGCTTGTCATGATTCGGGTGCGCATCTCGTGGACGACAGCGTACATCTCTTCTTCAGTAGACCAGGCATCCGGAGTAACGCCGTAAAGTCCGAGTGCCTTCGGTGTACTGCCGCCACTTTGATCAAGAGCAGCAATAAATCCGGGGGCGTTTTTGATTTTCTTGAGTTGGTCAGCCTTGCTCACGTTCACCTCTGGGGGATTGGGTGTGGGTTTCGGTTAGGCGAGCGATTCTACAGCATAATATGTGGGTTTGGGACCTTGGAATGGTGGCGGAGAGGGCGGCAATTTTTTTGTATCCATGGAAGTCCGAAGAAATCCAAAAGTCCTTTGGAGTCTTGCACTTAGCGAATTCACTGCGCTAGGGTGATCCCATGAAATCCGACTAAAGCCACGTCACAGACGTGGTTCCAATCGTAGGCGGACCAGCAGCGCGGTGCAGGAGTTGAGTTTGGCGGAGAAAATCACTGCTTTGTTTGTGAAGCATGTCAGTCGACCGGGCAAGTACGGCGACGGCAGAAATTTGTATCTGCAGGTTCGCAAGTCGACCCGAAAGTCGTCGAATAACGGCGTAACGAAATCCTGGCTGTTTCGTTACGCCCGCTTTGGCAAGGAAGTCTGGATGGGGCTCGGCCCTTACCCTGACGTCTCACTTTCCGAGGCGCGCAACTTGGCGACGCGAGAGCGCAAGAATATCCTCCAGGGTATCGATCCTCTGACCGATAAGCGTGCCCGAAAAATCGCCGCTCGCATGGCGCACGACAACATGCTGAGCTTCGCCGAATGCGCCGAGCTTTATGTCGAGTCGCAAGCACCTGGCTGGAGCAATCCCAAACATATCGAGCAATGGCGTAACACGCTCAAAAACCTCGCGGGTCCAACCATCGGCCGCCTGCCCGTCAACCAGATCGACACGGCGCTGATCATGCGCTGCCTCGAACCCATCTGGAGTACGAAGACGGAAACCGCGAGTCGGCTTCGCGGTCGCATTGAGGCCGTGCTCGACTGGGCCGCGGTACGCGGCTACCGGAAAGGTGACAACCCGGCACGCTGGCGTGGGCACCTTGACAAGCTCTTGCCACGTCCGAGCAAAGCGGCGCGGGTGAAGCACCACCCGGCTCTCCCGTACGCCGAGATCGGGAAGTTCATGATGGAACTGCGCAAAGATGCCGGTGTTGCCGCGCGCGCACTCGAGGTTACGATCCTGACTGCCGCTCGGACTAACGAAATCATCCAGGCCGAGTGGTCCGAAATCGATCTAGAGCTCAAGACCTGGATCGTGCCGGCCGAGCGCATGAAGTCAAAACAGCTGCACCGCGTGCCATTATCCAATGCGGCGGTCACCTCCCTCAAGGCTGTACAAGGCCGCCACGCGACCTATGTATTCCCCGGCCACAAGCGTGGCAGCCACCTGTCCAACGCGGCGATGATGCAGGTCCTGAAGCGGCTAGAGCGGACCGGCATCACGGTACATGGCTTTCGCTCCACGTTTCGCGACTGGTGCGCCGAATCGACCAACTATTCGGGTCAAGTGGCCGAGATGGCGCTCGCGCACACGCTTCGTGACAAGACCGAAGCCGCCTACCGCCGTGGCGATCTGTTCGAGAAGCGTGCCCGACTTATGGCTGACTGGGCGCGCTACTGCGGCAAGCCTACGGAATCGGCAACTGTAATTGCGATACGGCAGAATAAAGGTTGAAAGCACTGCCGATGCCGCCTTCACCATGGCATCGGCCCGCACACGGTAAAGCAGCTATTGGCAGCTTTACCCTCGAAAGCAGTCGTCCAAGTGGTAGAATCTGTTCTTAAATGGATGGCGGCTGCTGACCCATACCGGACAGTCGCGCAACTAGAGGATTCTTGTGGAAAGCGCCGAATCAATCGAGATCGGGTACGCGACAATTGCCCGGGTTCTGCGCCAGTTTCCGAGCCTACGGGCGATTGAAGATTCCGATGTGCCGGTTGAGATCAGTTTCACGTTGCCCGTGCAGAATGGTCTGCAGCATAAAGTATGGTTGGCCCTGCAAAACAACGATGAACTTACGTTTGGGGTCAATCACTTTCAATGCGAGTGGTTTCCTTGTACTGAGTCTAGCCGCGCTGAAGAATTTGTAGACGCAGTAGCTGGGTGGCTATCAGGACGCCACAGAATCTTGGAGCATTACAGAGGTTCCCGGTGCGTGAAAGCGGAACTTCAGGCCCGTGACGAGGATGAATGGAAGACCCTGGCAACTTGGTCTTTGCTTTGGATTCCGTTCCCTTTTAGAAAGACATTTGAAGTGCTAACCAACAACCGCTAATGGCCGTTATGAGAAAGTCGCCTGGCGAATGTTCGAGCGACTGCTTCACGTCGCATAGCCGCCAGTCGCAGATCTTGAGCTATAATTTCTGCTGTTGACCCATACCAGCCGGTCGCAACGTTGGAAGAGGGAGCCGGAACGGAGACCGAAGTTGAGTTTAGCTCTACTGCTTTTGAACCAATCTTGCCCGAGGAATCACAAGTAAACCCTGAGTGCTACGGAGCTGAGTTGGCATGGTGGTTGTGTCAGAAACTTGCCGCTGAGAATGTTCTCGTTGCGTATCCCGATTTTGAGGACTGGGGCTGGTTTGTCGAGTATATCGTTGACGAAGATGAGTATTGGTTGTGCTGTGGAAACGTTGACGGCACTAAGAATCGTTGGCTGATTTACCTGAAAGCGCACGCGAAAAGCATGTTTGGACGGAATCGCGCGCCCGTCGAAGCTGCGATGCCACTTCTTTCAGCGCTTCGCAAAATCCTTGATCAAAGTGAAGAGGTTAGCGATGTGGAGTGGCGGGCTGGTTGAATGACAGACGAAAGCGGGATTGATCGGAAAGTACTTGCCGTGCACGTAGTAATTGCACTGCTTGTAGGCGGTGCGATTGCCTTTTTCACGGATGCCAAATGGTTTGCTGCCTCTTTCTGGGTATCGGCTGCGATGTTCATCAACGGCTCACTTGCTAATGTTGAAGACGCGAGACCCGGCGGATTCAACAATCCTGACGGGGCTGATACGCCAGATTTTGCGAAAGGATGGGGCGCGACAAAATACGCAATCTCGTCACTCGCCATATTCGTGGTTCTAGTCGCCGCAGGGTTCGTAATACAAACTTACTTCTGATTTTATTTACCGGTCGCTTCTGGCCGTTCTGAGAAAGTCGCCTAACGCATGTTCGAGCGACTGCTTCACTTCGCATAGCCGCCAGTCGCAGATCTTGAGCTATAATTTCTGCTACTGACCCGAAGCAGCCATTCGATTGCAACTCAAATCTAGGGACGAGGCTAGTCTAATTGCGCATCGCAAAGTACTTTCTGACACTCCTAATTCTCGCGTTTGGGGCATATTTTGCGAGCGCCAACGCCGAACATGATGAGCCTGCGCCAGCCGGACATGGCGTTCGGGTCTTTCTTGGTTACCTCCTTGACTACAAGCCGGATTCGACACAGTCCGAGTTCGTGGCTCGTAAGCTGACATCCTTCGGCGTTCAGGCAAGTGATCAGAAGATGGTTATTGAGTATCTGCTTAGTCTCTACGTTGAAATCCGTGCGGACATTGAAATTGGCGAGGCACGCATTTTCTGCGGCGACCTTGTCAAGCACTTGGATGGGCTTGAGTTACAGCCAGTATTCAATGCGTATTTGGACTATGCGAATGCGACTTATGCACGACATTCAGCGATTGCGTCGTCCGAGCTATCAGGTCTCGGTTATCCCGATCTGATTGATCGCTTCGATGAGAACGCTAAGACTGCCAGGCCATTTGGGGTGCGATTCGACCGCTCGGATGATGAAGATGCTAAGTACTTTGAATCCGAGCGTGACAAGATCTGCAAATAGGCTAGTTCAACGGCTGCTTCTGGCCGAACTGAGAAGTTCACCAGGAAGAAGAACTGGGGTCCGCTTAGCTTCGCAAAGCAGCCTGCCGCAAATTGTGAGCTATAATTTCCGCCACTGACCCAAAGGAGCTGGAGACGTGTTTTGGAAATCGATACGCGAGAAAAATTTCTGCGGTGGGCTGCCGACCACAACTTGGACCAGGTTGTTGCATTTCACAATGACGTAAAGCGCCTAATGCAGAATGAAATCGTGTGGATCAATCAAGCGATTGACAGCGGCGGAACGGCAGTCTTGGACGTCACGCAGCTGCGACGCAAGAAGAGTCGCTATCTCGGCGAATTTCAAGATCTCCTCGCGCAAAACACTTTCTTAATGCTATTCAGCCATCTAGAGGAGTGGTTATTTCACGTTCACAAGTCATTTGCTTCATGCATTGACGTAACAAACTCGCGGGGCAATATACGCCGGTATGGAGATGTACTTGACCACCTTGGGGTTGACCGATCCAAGGCGACATGGTCATTCTTGTGCGACTGTGCCGATGTTCGAGACTGCCTTCTCCATGCAAACGGCCGGGTGTCTCTTGCGAAGAATGCAGACCGTTTGAAGACGATCACTGAACGCACAGATTGGCATGTTTCCGTTGACAGCGATCGGCTTCGGATTGGTGGTAAATTCGTTTTGAAGCTCCAAAGAGCAATCGGAGATCTGTTTGACCAGGCTGGATTGGCGACTGGCGCATAACAGATCGCTGCACCGACCGTTCCTGGCCGACTGCAGAAGTTGGTTCGATCTAAGCTATAATTTCTGCTGTTGACCCGTTGCAGCCGCTGGAAATTTTCTCAACTCCCAAGCAGGGGCATCGATTGACGCGACTTTTACTAATCGGACTTCTGATCTTTTCGCTTCTCACGTCTATTGGATGTGGAGAAACCGGTGACGCGATTCATCCTCAAGTCATTGCGGCGGAGTTGTATTCGTTGGGAGACGATTTTCGCCTCTGGGATCTCATACGCGAACAGGATGTGGACAACGTCGCAATCAAGACCCGTGTGGCTAACTTGATGATTGGCCGACTCTTATTGATCAAGCATGCAAAGTTCGAAATTTCCAACCTTGCAGTAGGGCCGATTGAATCGCTATGTCGAGCAACAACCGACGAAACGCGAGAAATCATCGAGAATTTTGGAAACAAAGACGTTGGCGAGATTGCACTAAATTACGTTGATGCAATGCGATCAACGATAATTGATAAGTTTAAAAGTCGGCAAAGTGATCATCATGAAGGCTGCTTTTTGAGTTCGCGAGCAACATGGTAAACGGCTCCTCCTGGCCGAGTGACGAAGTTAACCAGGGCGAGCACCGAGGGGCCGGTAAGCCCCCGAAAGCCGCCAGCCAGGTGTTTCGAGTTATAATTTCCGCCACTGACCCGAAGGAGCCGTTCGTTACTAGAGTGAGCCTGATTGAAAATAGTCCCTTTCATTGCTGTTCTTATTCTCGGCGCAATTCCGATAGTTGGGATGGCCGAGCCTGCCAGCGACAGCCAAATGGCAGAAGAAGCCAATTATTTGCCGAAAGACCCCGCACGCCGACAGCAACGACTCGAAGAATTTCGTGATCGCCTGTATAGCCTTGTACAGGAGTCCCCAGACTCAATTCGTGCCGCGCATGTTTACTTCAATCGCGGGCTAACCACGGCGGAACTGCAACTGTTGATGGATGAGCATCAGCTCGAGGTGATTGATGCGAACCTTAAGGCGCCGCAAGGCAACAATGGTGTCGTGATGTCATTAGGTTTGGGATATGCAGGTGTTCTCGCGTCCGACGGCGATTTATCGGATAGGTTGTCTTTCGCAATCGATGCGCATCAAGCGTGCTTCGTTAAGATGGCCAAATACGTATCTGACGAGGAGGTACATGAATGGGAGGGGCTTTCTACCGTTACGTTTCTGGTTTATAGCGCCAGCATTTTTGGTTCAGCAACGGCACTTCAGCAGCTTCAGGAATCACCCGACGTAACGAGTATTGTCCTCATCTTTCGAGAAGGGCTGATTGAGGAATTCCAGAAACAGAAAAAAACGAACGGACCGAATGTTTACAAAATGCCGGGATTCCTTTGTTAGCGAGCGTCCGTTTCTGGCCGAATCCAGCCCGTCGGCAAATATGAAATCGCGGCGTTCGAGTGGCCGCTTTTGGTGATAGCCGACGCTCGATCATGACATTGCTCGATCGATCCTGGGTAGGCGTCCACGCAAATACTGAACCTGACTTTTGCGCAAGTGTGCAAGAGGTTGTTCATCACGCGGAACCTGTTGGATGCTCTCGGACAACGAGTCGACCCGATGCGTGCCAGGTGCTCCGAAGGCTGATAGATTTATTGTAAGCAACGAGCCCGCGTCACTACAAAGCGCAGCGTCTGTAGTGACGCGGGTGGCAACGCAAGAAGCAGCAACGGCTGGAGGGTAATTTTTTCAAGTGACGGACAGATTATGACGTCGTCGGCACGTTGCTTAGCCATCGATATTTAGCCGCGGCCACTGCGGACAAAGTGGCAAAAGAAAAGTCTTTCATCAACGCCGTGATACTTGCGGCCATCATCAAAGGAGGTAATCGCACAAATTGAAATCGGCCCGTAAGGCCAAGTTGGAAAGTGCCGGGTAAGCCGCAATAGCGAGACCCCGGTACGGCCTGATACCAGGCCAGTCCAGAGCAGGGATTGGTGTCCCAGGACCCGTATCACTTCGGTGAGCCATGCAGTCTTTCAGGGCTCGTGGCGGTCAGTAAAACTCACCACCTGAGCAAAGCACCGTAAGCCCTGGACAACCAACAATGTTGCTCGTCCGCTGCGCGGATCGAGCAAGTTTTACCGGCTAATGATTGGCGCCGTATAAGATTATGAATTGTTGGCCGGACCGTAGGCTGCCATGTGACCTTGACATTTTATTTCTTTAATTTCAATAGCTTAAGGTCATAAATGGCGGAGAGGGCGGGATTCGAACCCGCGGTACGCTATAAACGTACACTCGCTTTCCAAGCGAGCGCCTTAAGCCGCTCAGCCACCTCTCCTACAATTTTAACTTCTCACCGCCTTTTTCCGGGCGGGATGGATTCGAATCGGCCCAGGCCGATCCTCACCCCTCCGGGGCGCGCTTCGCTCGTCTAAAACGCTGCCGCGTTTTTTCGAACCCGCGGTTCGCTATTAACGTACACTCGCTTTCCAAGCGAGCGCGTTAACGTCGGGCATCCTGCCCTCCGCCCTTCGGGCCGCTTCACGGTTCAAAATCGCTCCTGCGATTTTGTAAGCCGCTCAGCCACCTCTCCGAACTATTCGCTGTTTTCCCGTGCGCCGCCGACCAGGATGGACGGTGGGCTTTCGATGCAGCGCGATCCCGCCGGCCTTGGCGGCGTTTCCGCTTTAGGGATCGGCATTTCCTTGAACTCATCCAACGGGTCCAGTCCGTCCGGAACCACGACACGCTTGCTGGGCACAACCAGTTGATAGGCGCGAACCTCGTCACAGGTTTCGCTGACTTTCGCACCACCACAGGACGACAGAACGCCCATTGTCGCCATGGCTATCACTACGGTCTGTATCCTAACTGCGGTCATGCCTTAATTCTCCAGAGCGACGCCCGCCTGACGCATGGCGGCTCGCATTTCATCGTGGAATCTCGCCGCGAACGGCGTTAACGGCAATCGAATATGATCTGTCATCAAACCCATTTGACCGACTGCCCACTTTACCGGAATCGGGTTCGACTCGATAAACAACATTCTGTTCAACGCTTGCAGAGTATCGTCGAGCGCTTTCGCTTCGTCGTACTTGCCATCCAGCGCCAGTCTGCAAACGCTGGCAACCCGGCCTGCAGCAACGTTGCCGCTCACTGTCACGACGCCCTGCCCTCCATTCTGAATAAATGGCAGCAGGGTAAAGTCATCGCCGCTGTAGTAGGCAAAATCGGAATCGACAAGTTCCCGGATCGCCGTCAAACGCGCAATGTTGCCGGTCGCCTCCTTAATCGCCGCGATATTTTCATGTTCCGCCAGCCGCGCTACCGTTTCCGGAAGCAAGTCGGCAACGGTGCGCCCCGGCACGTTATACAGGATGACCGGTTTGTCCACCGCATCGGCAACCGCGCTGAAATGCAGGAACAAGCCTTCCTGAACCGGTTTGTTGTAATACGGCACGACGACCAGGTAGGCATCGATGCCGCTATCAGCGACCGCTCGCGAGAGATCGACCGTCTGCGCTGTGGAGTTTGAACCGGTTCCCGCGATAACGGGCAGTCGGCCGTCGGCCAGCTCGACCGCACGGTTGATCAGCTCAATGTGTTCGGCCCGCGCCAGCGTCGGAGACTCACCTGTTGTACCGGCGATAACGAGACCGTCGCTGCCGGAATCAACATGAAAATCGATGAGCCGCTTGAGACTCTCGTAATCGACCCGATTGTTGCCGTCGAACGGCGTAACGAGGGCGACCAGGCTACCGCTAAACACATGTTGTCCTCGCCACAAATAAGGCGGCGATGTTACTGTTCATATCCGGTGCTGGCAAGGCCTTTACCGGGGCTTGTCAAATATGTAAGGACACTTCGATAAAAATGTCACAACTTATTGTAATTTCAGCAGTTGGCCCGGATCGAACTGGCGTAGTTCAGGATCTGACCAAGGTGATCCTGTCCTGTGGCGGCAACATCGAGGAAAGTCGCATGACGACGCTGGGTTCCGAGTTTGCAATGCTCTTGCTGGTCTCCGGCAACTGGGCGACGTTGAACAAACTGGAACAGGGCCTCGATAAACTCGGCGCAAGCAAGGACCTGACGATCGCTATTCGGCAGACGGATGAGAAGCCCACGAAGGGCGACCGTATGCCCTACGCTGTCGACATTGTCAGTCTCGACCAACAAGGCATCGTCTTCAATCTGGCCAATTTCTTCACATCGAAAGATATTGAGATTGCGGATGTTGCAACGCGCAGCTACGCGGCGGCTCATACCGGCTCGCCGATGTTTGCAGTGCAGATGGCGATCAACGTCCCGTCATCAGTGCATATCGCGCAACTTCGGGAGGAATTCCTCGAGATTTGTGACCGCCTGAACCTGGACGCAATATTAGAACCTGTAAAGTAGTGGTGTTATGAGCAGACCAAAACTGAATCGTGTCGTTGCTGACTTCAAAGCAGCGGCCACTGGCGACAAAACCATTCAACTGAAGACGCTGCGCGGCCATCATGTCGTCATCTATTTCTACCCCAAGGACGCGACACCTGGCTGTACAACCGAGGGCCAGGATTTTCGTGACCTGCATGCGAAGTTCAAGCGACAAAAAACGGTCATCCTGGGCGTCTCCCGAGATAGCCTCGCCTCCCACGAAAAATTCAAGGCGAAACAGCAGTTTCCGTTTGATCTGATTTCCGACCCCGACGAGCGCGTGTGCCGTCAATTCGACGTTATCCAGGAGAAAAGCCTGTACGGCCGGAAATTCATGGGTGTCGAGCGCAGCACATTCCTCATCGACGCAGATGGAAAGCTGCGACAGGAATGGCGTAAGGTAAAGGTTAAGGGCCATGCTGCCGAGGTCCTGGACGCCGTCAAGGCCCTGAAATAGCGGGAACGTCAGGGACAACCACCAGTCTTACTAGCCATGTTTAAGCCACTCAAAAATCACTTCCTCTTATCCGTCCTGACCGCGTCGCTGGTCATGGCGAATGCGCACGCAAGCGAGATCGTCTTACCGGATATGGGCAGCCCTGCCGATGCCATTCTGTCGAAAAACACAGAGGCACAGGTCGGTCGCGCCATCATGCGCGATATCCGAGCCTCAGGCGCCGTCGTCGAAGATCCGCTGGTGAATGAATACATCAACGAGGTCGGCAGCAAGGTTGCCGCGCAGACCAACGAGGGAGATCACGAATTTACCTTCTTCGTCGTCAAAGATGCGCGCATCAACGCGTTTGCGCTGCCCGGTGGATATATCGGGGTGCATACCGGCTTGCTTGAAGCGACTCGTAGCGAAGATGAACTCGCTGGCGTGCTGGCTCACGAGGTCGCGCACGTCACTCAGCGACACATCGCACGGGCCATTCATGCAAATTCGCGTCAAAGCATCGTCTCAACTGCAATCATGCTGGGCGCGATCCTGGCCGGCGTGGCCAGCGGCAATTCAGATGTCGCCCAGGCTGGCATGGCGGTCGGCCAGGGAACGTCCATCCAGCAGCAAATCAACTTCACACGCTCGAACGAATACGAGGCGGATCGTGTTGGCATCGCGGCGCTGGCCAGTGCGGGATTCGACCCCTACGGCATGGCGTCATTTTTCGATGTCATGTCCCGACAAAACACCCGCTCGCCTGACGAGCGCGCGCCGCAGTTCCTGATGACACACCCGGTCACGACGGCGAGAATTGCCGAAGCCAGGAATCGCGCACGCGATTACCCACAAATACAAAGCACGGACTCGATAAGCTATCGCATAGCCAAGATCCGCACCAAAGTCTACGACTTTGACACAGCGAAGGAAGCGGTCGCCTATTTTGAAGACCGTCCTTACCAGAACCAGAACGAGGTGGAGCGCTATGGCAGGATGCTTGCCTACTTGCGCGATGGTGAATACTGGAAGGCCCTGGACATTGGCGACTACCTGATTGAGCGTAACCCCAATGTGATCGCCTATCACATTGCGCTGGGCGAAATCCTGGTCAAGGTGGGACGACTGGACGATGCATTGAAGGTCTTCGAGAATGCATTGGTGCTGTTTCCTCGCAACGTACCGCTGGTCATCGCCTACGGTGAGCGACTTCTGGAGCTCAAGCAGCCACAAAAAGCGCATACAATGCTCCTTGACCTGCTGAACAATGTCGCGCCGACGCCCGACCAGGTTCGCCTGATCGC
Source organism: uncultured bacterium (assembly GCA_963976365.1). Classification (GTDB taxonomy): domain Bacteria; phylum Pseudomonadota; class Gammaproteobacteria; order Steroidobacterales; family Woeseiaceae; genus UBA1847. The sequence continues at coordinate 108,435 of CAXBKH010000005.1, forward strand.
ACGCGCCGCCAGCGAGGCCGGTGAAAATGCAGAGTCCCTCTATTACCTGTCGGAGTATCGGCTGATGATCGGCGACCTCATAGGCGGAATAACGTATTTGCAGCAGGCACTGCGATTGCCGGACCTGCAGGAAATCCAGCGTATTCGATTCGAGGCGCGGATCGACTTTATTCGAGAGTTCATGTCGGAAGAACAGCTCCGACGCTTGCACCAGTCTCGCTCGAGCGGCGTCGCCGCGCGCAATTCAAACTGACATGACGCCTCTCCGGAGCCTTCCCGCCACCGCAACCGGGCTTCTGATCATGCTCTCCGGCTGCGCTTCGGTCCCGCCCGGACAGCGGGTCGCCGCCGACCCCTGGGAACCGATGAACCGGAGTTTGTACACGATCAATACTGCGGTCGACAACGTGACGACCAAACCACTGGCGCGCGGCTATCAGAAGGTTTTTCCGACACCGGTTCGGAACGGCATTTCCAATTTCTTCCGAAACCTCACGACGCCCCGATCGGCGCTGAATAATTTCCTGCAAGGCAAACCGAAGCAGGGCTTTTCGGAATTTGGACGATTCCTTTTCAACTCGTCGCTGGGCGTGGGCGGCTTGTTCGATGTAGCCAGCGCCGGCGGTATGGATGAGTATCCTGAGGACTTCGGGCAGACGGCTGCGGTCTGGGGCGTGCCGGATGGCCCCTATGTCATGCTGCCATTTCTTGGCCCACAGACTCTTCGTGACGCCGTGTTGATGCCTGTCGACATGCTGTCCCGCCCCCTGTATCACTATGACAATACGTCGGTCCGCGACAAGCTCGTGGTCTTGCAGATAATTGATCTTCGCCAAAGCTTGCTGGCCGCCGAGAAGTTTCTGGAAGACTCAAAAGATCCGTACGTTACGCTGCGCGAATCCTACCTGCAGAACAGGGAATACGAAGTCTATGACGGCGACCCGCCGGAGGATGACTTCTACGAGGATTTTGACGAAGACTATTAGATGATGATTTGACGCCGCCGATCACCGGCGGCTCATCAGGCCTGCCGGTTTTCCGGTGCCTCGATAAATCCTGACCAGCGCTCTCCGCGCGTCAACAACGCGTCGACCTCCGTGGTCTTCGCGATCGCCATGACCCGCTCCGGCATACCGGAGAATCGAATTTCGCGAACCGTATGGTTTGCCCAGGTCACCCACTCAAGCAGCAGCGCAAGCCCCGCCGAGTCGCTCTGGGTTACCCCCGAAAGATCGATTTCGATACGGGTATGGTCTTTGAAGGGCTCTTCGCTGGCGCGCAGGATCTGCTCAGCGGTCTTGAAAGTCATTTCACCCGAAAGCGCAAAATGCCCATCGCCACTATCTTCGAGCGAGTACTCACTCACCGGCTGCGATGCTCGTATCACTGCCGCGGGTTTCACTCTCGAGCCTTTCGATCACTGCCTCAAGACTGGATGCCCGAATTTCGGAATCGAGCTCCGCCCGGAAATTGCGGACGTAGGAAACACCTTCGATGACAACGTTGAACAGCAACCATCCCGAGTCCCGCTTTACCAGTTCGTAGTCGACGGAAACCTTTGTTCCATCAGTTAGTTGAACGGTACTTCTCACCTTTGTTCTAGGTTTGGAAACGTCCCCGCGAAACGGCAGTATCGTTACCATGTCCTGCTGGAATTCGAGCAACCCGTCGGCGTAGCGGCGCACCAGCGCCTGGTAGAAAGCCTCGATAAACCGCTCTCGTTGCGCGGCACTCGCGCCTCGCCAATGCTTCGCCAAGACCACCTGGGCTGCAAATTTTCGGTCGAATCGAGGCAGCAGGATCTCGTCGATCAGCGCATAAAGTGCCGCACGATCCGCTGTCAGCTCTTCGTTGCGACCGTCCATTTTGCTGGCAAACAACGAAACCGCTTCCTCAATGACCTGGTTCGGGTCCTGTTCGTTTTGCGCGGTCGCGGCCAGCAAGGGCAGCGCACACAGTACCAACGATAAAATCCGTTCTCTCATTCATCGTCTCCCGAATTGGAGCTAACTAAGAATTTGCCGATCAGGTTTTCCAGGACAATCGCTGACTGCGTGAAGTAAATCTCACTGCCATCTTCAAGATAGGTGTCGGAGCCACCCGCCTGCAGTCCGATGTACTGGCTTCCCAGCAGCCCGGCCGTCAAAATACTGGCATCCGAGTCATCCGGAATCGTGTCGTACTTCGCATCGATAACGAAGGTGACCTTGGCTTCCAGCGATTCCGGATCAAATACAACGCTGGTCACGCGGCCGATGGTAACTCCCGACATCGCGACAGGCGCCCTGCTCTTGAGGCTGCCGACATTCTCGAAACGCGCTTCCACCTGGTACGTATCCGATGCGGAAAACGTGTCGCCACCGGTCGTTTGCGTCGTCAGGAAAAATAGCGCTGACATGCCCAGCAGAACAAATAAACCGGTACCAATCTCTACCGAACGTGTTTGTTGCATGAAGCCCCCTAAAGCATCACTGCGGTAATCATGAAATCCAGGATAAGGACAGCGATCGCCGAAATAACGACTGTCCTCGTGGTCGCCCGACCCACGCCCTCGGCCGTCGGAATTGCATTATATCCTTCCCAAACGGCCAAAAGGCTGGCTACGACGCCAAATACGAAACTCTTGATGACGCCTTCTTGAATGTCATCGATGGAAACCGACAGCTGCATCTGCTGCCAGAAAGCGCCAACGTCGACGCTCAATAAATCGATCGACACCAGGTGGGCTCCAAACAGTCCGATGCACGTGAAAATCGCCACCAAAAACGGCATCGCAACAACACCGCCCAGAAACCTTGGCACCAGCACACGGCGGACCGGATTGACCGCCATCATTTCCATTGCGGCCAGCTGGTCCGTCGCCTTCATCAGGCCGATCTCGGACGACAGCGCCGTTCCGGCCCGGCCCGCAAATAACAGGGCCGTGATCACCGGGCCAAGCTCCTTGATCAATGCCAGGGCGACGACCGTGCCGACCGAATCCTCGGCGTTGAATCGCGACAGGTTCGCATAGCCCTGCAAGCCCAATACGCCACCGACGAAGAAGCCACAAACCATAATAATGACCAGCGACAAGGCGCCGGCATTGTAAATCTGTTTCACGACCAAGCCCGGTCGCTTTACGATCATGCGCGGCGAATGACGAACGAGGCGCAGGAAAAACAGCTGAAACGCGCCGAAAGTCCGAACAAACTCGTGTACCGAGTTGTAAATATCCCGAATCAGCGTATTCATTCGGTGTCTCGGCCAAGCAACTGCTCGGCGTAGTTTGGCGCCTCGAAATGAAACGCGACCGGGCCATCGGCCATGCCATGCATGAACTGCCTGACCAACTCGGAATTGGCCGCATGCAACTCGTCCGGACTGCCGCTGGCCGCTACTTTTCCATCGGAAATCAGGTAGCTGCAGTCCGCGACTGTCGAAACCTCGGCAACGTCGTGGCTGACAACAATGCTGGTGATCCCCAATGCATCATTCATGCGCCGCACCAACCGAACGATCACGCCCATCGAAATCGGGTCGAGTCCAACAAACGGCTCGTCGTAAATCAGGATCTCGGGGTCCATGACCATCGCCCTTGCCAGCGCAACACGCCGCGCCATACCACCGGATAGCTCGGCGGGCCACATGTCCGCCGCCCCGCGCAGACCGACCGCATGCAATTTTGTCAGGACAACATGCCGGATCAGGCGATTCGACAGGTTCGTATGCTCGCGAAGCGGAAACGCCACGTTTTCAAACACGTTATAGTCCGTCAGCAGCGCGCCGTTCTGAAACAGCATGCCGAAACGCTTGCGCATTTCATACAAGCCGGCCTGGTTCAGGCTGGAAATATCTATACCGTCCACAAAAATGACGCCGTGCTGAGGCACCAGTTGGCGCGTGATCAGGCGTAAAAGTGTCGTCTTGCCTGTTCCGCTCGGCCCCATGAGCGCAGTCACCTCACCCCTTTTGATGGTGAGGTTCAGATCTTTAAAAATGACGCGGGATCCTCGGGAATACATGAGGTCCCGGATTTCAATCAGGTTGTCAGGGGAACGATCCAAAGCAGTCAGCCAGTTTTCGGGACGGCGTAGCATAGCAAAAAGAGGCTGCAGTCACGCGCGATTATCCGTTCAGGTCTGGCCTCTCGGAACAATTAGGACTAAAATAGTCCTTTATCGTGGACCAACCGGAGCCATTTGTGCTCAGAATCAGCAAACTCACAGACTACGGTACGGTATTGCTTGCGCACCTGGCGGCAAACCGGCCGGTGGTTTGTAGCGCCGCCGACGTCGCCACGGCCACCGGCATTGCGCTGCCGACGGTCAGCAAATTACTCAAGTCGCTCGCCCGAGCCGGCCTGGTTATTTCGACCCGTGGTAGCAATGGCGGCTACCAACTCGCCCGGGATGCGGGTCGCATCAGTGCGGCCGATGTCATCGATGCGCTGGAAGGCCCGGTATCCATCACTGAATGCAGCGGCAGCGACAGTCGCTGCGAACACGAAGGCGTCTGCAGCGTCGGCGGCGCATGGCAAAAAATCAATGTTGCCATTCGCAATGCGCTCGATGAAGTCAGTTTAAGCGACCTGCTGCGCAGCAATCGTCCCGTTCCCCAGTTTCGTTTCGGCGGATTTCCAGTCAACGTCGAGAAAAAGGACGCCTGAGCAAGGCACAACAAAACTATGACATCCGAAAATATAGAAAGCATCGTCAACCGGCGCTACACGCACGGTTTCGTCACTGACATCGAAAGCCACGGATTGCCGCCGGGTCTCGATGAATCGGTAGTGCGCGCAATTTCCGCCTTGAAAAAAGAGCCGGCGTTCATGCTGGAATGGCGGCTGCAGGCTTATCGTCAGTGGCGCGAGATGACGGAACCAACCTGGGCGCACGTGCACTACCCGCCGATCGATTTCGAGGCTATCTCCTATTACTCCGCGCCTAAGTCCGATGACGACCGGCCGAAAAGCCTGGACGAAGTTGATCCAAAACTTCTCGAAACCTACGACAAGCTGGGTATCCCGCTGCATGAACGAGCGCGCCTGGCGGGTGTTGCAGTGGATGCCGTGTTCGACAGCGTATCGGTCGCTACCACATTCAAGGCCAAGCTCTCCGAGGCAGGTGTCATCTTTTGTTCGTTCTCGGAAGCCGTGCGGGAGCACCCCGAGCTGGTGCAGCAATATCTCGGCAGCGTCGTTCCGCGGCGTGATAATTTTTATGCCGCGCTTAACGCAGCCGTCTTCAGTGACGGCTCGTTTGTATACATTCCGAAAGGCGTTCGCTGCCCGATGGAGCTATCGACATATTTTCGAATCAATGCCGCAAACACCGGTCAGTTTGAGCGCACATTGATCATTGCCGATGAAGGAAGCTACGTCAGCTACCTTGAGGGCTGTACGGCCCCGATGCGCGATGAAAATCAGCTGCACGCGGCGGTCGTCGAACTGGTCGCGCTCAAGGGCGCAGAAATCAAGTATTCCACCGTGCAGAACTGGTACCCCGGCGACGAAAATGGTGTCGGCGGAATCTATAATTTTGTCACCAAGCGCGGCGACTGCAGAGGCGATGATTCGAAGATATCGTGGACACAGGTTGAAACGGGCTCGGCAATCACCTGGAAATACCCGAGCTGCCTATTGCGCGGCAACAATTCAGTCGGCGAGTTTTATTCCGTGGCGGTTGCCAACAACATGCAGCAGGCCGACACCGGTACGAAGATGATCCACATCGGTGCCAACACGAGCAGCACGATTGTCTCCAAGGGCATTTCCGCCGGTCGCGCACAAAATGCCTACCGCGGTCTTGTGAAGGTGATGCCGCAGGCACACGGTGCGCGCAATCACACGCAATGCGATTCGCTGCTCATCGGCAAGGACTGCGGGGCGCACACTTTTCCCTACATGGAAATCAAGAACCCGACCGCCAAGATCGAGCACGAGGCAACCACATCCAAAATCTCGGCCGACCAGCTGTTCTATTGCAGACAGCGTGGTATTGCCGAGGAAGATGCCGTCAATATGATTGTCAATGGCTTCTGCAAGGAAGTCTTCAAAGAACTGCCGATGGAGTTTGCCGTCGAAGCGCAGGCATTGCTGAATGTCAGCCTCGAAGGCGCGGTCGGATAAGGAAACAGAATGTTAGAGATAAAGAATCTGCAAGCCCGAATAGGGGACACCGAAATTCTTCGCGGACTGTCGCTTTCGGTCAACGCCGGAGAGGTTCACGCGATAATGGGTCCTAACGGCTCCGGTAAGAGCACGCTCGCCCAGGTTGTCGCGGGACATCAAGACTATGTCGTGACAGGCGGCGAGGTAACCTATAAAGGCGAAGACCTGTTGGCGCTCGAGCCGGAAATTCGTGCACGCAAGGGCATCTTCTTAGGCTTTCAGTATCCGGTTGAGATTGCCGGCGTCAACAATGCCTACCTGCTCAAGGCTGCGGTCAATGCGCGCCGTTTACACGATGGCCTTGATGAAATTGACGCGTTTGAGTTTCTGAAAATCGCGCGCGAAAAAATGGCGTTGCTGGGTATGGACCCGAAATTCCTGAATCGTGGTGTCAATGAAGGCTTTTCCGGCGGCGAGAAGAAGCGCAACGAGATATTGCAAATGGCAATGCTGGAACCAAGCCTGGCCATTCTCGACGAAACTGATTCCGGCCTGGATATCGATGCCCTGCAAGCCGTTGCAAAAGGTGTCAATGCACTGCGCGGCCCGGACCGGGCAATCGTGCTGGTGACGCATTATCAGCGGCTTCTCGATTACATCGAACCTGACCATGTCCATGTATTGTCCGAGGGTCGAATCGTACGCTCCGGCGACAAGTCGCTGGCACTGCAACTCGAGGAAAAAGGCTACGAGTGGCTGCGCGAGGTCGCGAACGGATGAAAGCCGAGACGCTTGCAATGAATGCGCTTCGTGAAGCCGTGCTTCGCATGCCGGCGGATCGACTGACGGCGTCCCGTTCCGCCGCAATGTCACGATTGAGTGAGCGAAGTCTGCCAACGCCGCGGCATGAAGACTGGAAATACACTGATTTGCGCAGTGCTGTCGATATCAGCAATCGCTGGCTCGCATCCGGTGCGGCGATGCCACTTTCGACATCACTGCGCAGTCATATCGACGCGATAACGGCGTCGATTGACGCAAACTGGTTGCTGGTTGCAAATGGCGTTGTCGAGACCGACCGATTCGACGCGGCGGCAGGTATCGAAGTCGAACGCTTCACCGACTCATCCGCACCGACGTTTGCAGACCAGCCTCTTGCCGACCTCAATGCGGCCCTCCTCCGCGACGGATTGAGAGTCCGAATTCATTCAGCCACCGAAAAGCCGCTCGGGATTCTGATCATGGATTCAGCCGACGACGGCGCGGCGGCTTCACAGGCTAATATCGACATCAGTATTGACGCCGGATGTGACGCCGAAATTATCGAGTACCAGGCGTCTGCCGGCGCGGGTGAAAGTTACTGCAATTCGATCGTTTCAATGCAGGTTGGCGAATCGGCACGCGTGTCCTACGTACGGATTCAGGACCGTCACATTGCACATGCACAAACCGCACGACTTGCTGTGTCGATGGCCAGAGACAGTACTCTGGATATGGCTGGATACGATGTTGGCGGCGGTCTGATACGCAACGATCTCGAGGTTGACCTGAATGAACCGGGCGCACAGGCGAATTTCAACGGACTCTACCTGGCCGGCGAAGGGCAGCATATCGATAACCACACCCGTGTCGACCACCGCGTCGGGCCGGCGACGTCGTCGCAGGATTATCGCGGTATCCTGAACGGCCGCTGCCGCTGTGTCTGGAACGGCAAGGCGATCGTGCACCAGGGCGCCGACGGTACCGATGCACAGCAATCCAATCACAATCTTCTGCTGTCCGACCAGGCGGAAATTGACGCCAAACCGGAACTCGAGATTTATGCCGACGAGGTCAAGTGCAGTCATGGCACAACAGTCGGTCAACTCGATGACACTGCCCTGTTCTATCTGCGTACTCGGGGACTGGACCGACGTGAGGCCAGGCAGATCCTGACCCGCGCGTTTGCGGCGGACCTGGTTAACCGGGCACCCATCGATGCCTGCCGGGAAACGATCGCAGCCCTGGTCGACGCTCGATTGACCAAACTGCTGCAGGAAGCAAACGCATGAGCCTGCCGCAAAGCCAATCCATCCGCGACATCAGCGACTGTCGCAATGATTTCCCGGGTCTGCAGCAATCGGTAAACGGGCACCCATTGGTCTATCTCGACAGCGCGGCGTCGGCACAACAGCCACTTACGGTCATTGACGCGATAGCGCGCTACCAGCGCGAAGACCATGCCAATGTGCATCGTGGTGTTCACACATTAAGCCATCGTGCAACGGAGTTATACGAAGGTGCCCGCGACAAGCTTCGCGACTTCATCAATGCGAACAGCCGTGCCGAGATCGTGCTCACCAGTGGCACGACCGAATCCATAAATCTTGTCGCCCAGAGCTATTGCCGGGAAATGCTGAACCCGGGCGACCAGGTTTTGATTACCTGGCTTGAGCATCACTCCAATATCGTGCCCTGGCAACTGGTATGCGAGCAGACAGGTGCCGAATTAATCGTGGCACCCATCAATGATCGCGGTGAAGTCGAACTGGATGAGCTTTATAAACTGATGACCGAGCGAGTCCGATTGCTCGGTATTGGCCATGTCTCCAACGCGCTTGGCAGTATCAATCCGCTGCACGACATTATTCGGCAGGCTAAACAGGTCGGCATCACGGTACTGGTCGATGGCGCTCAGGCCGTTCCGCACATGGCCGTTGATGTGCAGGCCCTGGGCTGCGATTTCTACGCGTTTTCCGGGCACAAGATGTTCGGGCCGACGGGAACCGGCGTGCTGTGGGGACGTGAGACGTTGCTCGACACGATGCCACCGTACCAGGGTGGCGGCGACATGATCCTGGAAGTGAGTTTCGACAAGACCGTATTCAATGAGCTGCCCTACAAGTTTGAAGCAGGTACTCCCAATATTTCCGGTGTCGTCGGTCTCGGCGCAGCCGTTGACTACTTGTCGGCAATTGGCATGCAGGAGATCAGCCAACACGAAACCGCGTTGCACAACTACATGGTAGAGCAACTGTCAGCCATCGAGGGAATGCGCCTGGTTGGGACGGCACGGCAGCAAGCAAGCGTACAGTCGTTCATGTTAAATGACATTCATCCGCACGATCTTGGCACTATCCTGGACCATCAGGGCATTGCCATTCGCACCGGCCACCACTGCGCGATGCCCGTCATGCAACGGTTCGGCCTGCCGGGCACGGCCAGAGCCTCGCTGGGCCTCTACAACAACCATGACGACATTGACCGACTGGTAGCGGGTCTCGAAAAAGCACGACAGGTTTTCGCGTGAATACAACTCTCAACAACCGGGATCTGCAGAGCTTGTACCGAGAACTGATTCTTGATCATGCGACGAAGCCACGGAATTTCGGCCAGCTGGCTGCAGCAACCCATCACGCCGACGGCATCAATCCACTATGTGGTGACCGGCTGAGCCTCTACCTGCGCGTCGACGTTGACGACAGGATCGCCGGCATCCGCTTCGAGGGATCCGGCTGTGCGATTTCGCTGGCATCGGCGTCTTTGCTAACGGAAGCGGTGGAGCAGCTTAGTGTTGCGGACGCAGAGGCCTGCGTCACCGCTTTCACCAAGCGTTTGACTCACGATCCAGGTACCGAAACGCTGCCTGCAGCGGTGAACTTCGACAAACTGAAAGCCCTGGACGGTGTGCGGGACCATCCCTCGCGCATCAAGTGCGCGACGCTTGCGTGGCATGCCCTGCATGCCGCTTTGCAGCAACAACCATTGGCAACCACGGAGTAAGAACACGTATGTTCGGCCATACCAACGAGCCCTTTTCGCTGACTCGCGATGTCAACGCGGTCATTATTCCTGCTGGCGAGGAACTGACACTGCGCACCGGTACGAGCGGCTTCATAACACAGGCGCTGGGCGGCAGTTTTACCGTGTACGTCGAAGGCAATCTTTTTCGTGTCTCAGGCTCCGATGCTGATGCACTCGGTAAGGAGCCGGTCCCGCCGCCAGAAATTCCTGACAATGCGACGGATGCTGATATTGAGGCCGTGATCTGGGAACAGTTGAAAACCTGTTACGACCCGGAGATTCCCGTCGATATCGTCAATCTTGGCCTGGTGTACCGTTGCGATGTAACACCGCTTGGCAATGGCGAACGGTCGGTCGCCGTCGAAATGACTCTGACGGCGCCGGGTTGCGGCATGGGCGATATACTGGTTGCCGACGCGCGAGAAAAAATCGCCATCATCCCCACGATCGCTGATGTTTCTGTCGAGCTGGTATTCGATCCGCCATGGAATGTCGGGCTGATGTCCGAGGAAGCACGATTGCAAACCGGATTAATGTAAACTTTAATTAGATTAAATAAGTTAATGAAAACATTAACATTAGCAAGACATGCAAAATCCAGTTGGGACGACTCCAGTCTGCCAGACCGGGAACGCCCTTTGAATCGGCGTGGCGAGCGCGACGCGCCGGAAATGGGCCGACGGATCGCCGGCCACGGCATTCGCCCTTCGCTGATTATTGCGAGCCCGGCCCTGCGCGCCTGGGAAACCGCACGAATTATCGCTCGCGAGATCAACTACCCAATTGAGTTCTTGCAGCGCGAAAATCGACTCTACCTGGCGTCGCTCGATACCCTGCTCGATACCGTCGTTGCCCAGGATGAAGGATTTAACAACCTGATGCTCGTCGGCCATAATCCAGGCTTGACGGAGTTTGCCAACTTCCTGGTCCCCGGCATTTGCGACAACCTGCCAACCGCTGGCATTTTCTCGGTCGAGATCGAGACGGATGACTGGAGTTTGTACGCGCGGCCCGCGACCAAACTGGCGGTCTACGACTATCCGAAACTGAATACCTGAATCCTCACGCCGCCGATTAACATTCAGGGACGTTGACTGCCAGTCCGCCTTTCGACGTTTCCTTGTAATGTGCCGACATGTCCAGCCCTGTTTGACGCATCGTTTCGATAACCTGGTCCAGTGTCACTTTGTGTGTTCCGTCGCCGTGCATCGCAAGCTGTGCGGCATTGATCGCCTTGACGGCCCCCATCGCATTGCGTTCGATGCACGGTATTTGCACCAGACCGCCAATGGGGTCGCAGGTCAGCCCGAGGTTGTGCTCCATGCCGATTTCAGCGGCCTCCTCAATATGATCATTCGAGCCACCGAGAGCGGCTGCGAGCCCGCCGGCGGCCATTGAGCAGGCAACCCCAACCTCACCCTGGCAGCCCATTTCCGCACCGGATATTGACGCGTTGGTCTTGTACAAAACGCCGATCGCCCCCGCGGTCAAGAGGTAGTTGCGGGCTCCCTCTTCGTTGGCACCCTGTACGAACTGCTCGTAGTACATGAGCACCGCAGGGATGATGCCGGCAGCCCCGTTGGTCGGTGAGGTAACAACACGCCCACCCGAAGCATTCTCTTCGTTCACGGCAATCGCATAGGCATTGACCCACTCCATCGCCTGCAGGGGCGATGCGACTGTTCGGCTCAGCAGGCGCTTGCTCAGCTTATGTGCACGGCGCAGTACTGACATTTTACCGGGCAGCACGCCTTCGGTGCGCAGGCCCCGTGCAACACAGTCACGCATCGCCTGGCAAATTGTTGCGATGCGTTGATCGACCTCCGCCGCCGGTCGCCACGATACTTCGTTGCGGTAAACGAGTTCGGCAATAGTGAGGTTGTTATCCGCCGCGCGCTGCAACAAGGTAGCACTGGTCTTGTAGGGGAATGGCGGGTCGCCCTCTTGCGGCAGTGGTTCCGGTTCATCATTGTGCGCAATGAATCCGCCACCCAGCGAATAGTAGAGGTCCTCCGCCAGCACCGTGCCCTTGTCGCCTTTAGCGACGAATTTCATACCATTGGTATGGCGTGGCAACTCGGCCTCGTAGTCGAAAATCAAATGCACCTGGGGATCGAAAGCCAGATCGCCAATACCGGGTACATCGAGTGTCTTCTCGCTATGGATCCTCCTCAACCGTGCTTCGACCGAATCCGGGTCGATAGTGTCCGGTGCCAGTCCGCTCAGTCCGAGCAGAATCGCTGAATCGGTTCCATGCCCTTTGCCGGTCCATGCGAGGGAGCCATGCAATGACACTTCAATGCTGGTGACGTCATCCGCCACGGCGGTGAGGCTTTCCGCAAAAGCGAGCGCCGCTTTCATCGGGCCAACGGTGTGCGAACTCGAGGGACCAATACCGACCTTGAAAATATCGAAGATGCTGATAGCGGCCACTAGTCGCCCCCTAGGGACAACAGGCTGGCATTGCCGCCGACGGCCGAAATGTTGTTACTGACGGTGAATTCGCTTGCGAATCGCGGCAAGTAATGCGGACCGCCGGCCTTGGGCCCGGTACCCGACAAACCACGACCGCCAAACGGCTGCACACCGACGACCGCGCCGATCATGTTTCGATTGATGTAGATATTCCCGGCACCGGACAACTTCGCCAACTTTGCAGCGCGCGAGTCGATGCGGCTGTGCAATCCCATCGTCAGCCCGTAACCGGTGGCATTGATCGCTTCCAATGTAGATTCAAGTCGTTTGCTCTTGTAGCGCAGGACATGCAACACCGGTCCAAAAACCTCGCGCTGCAGGACATCGACGCTATCAATTTCGACCAGGGTCGGCGTGAAAAATGTTCCGGTCCGAGTTGCGGCTGGTAGTTCGCAGCGATGCAATATTGTCGCCTCCGCCTGCATGCGCTCAACGTGTTCCTCGAGCAGCGCACGCGCGTCATCGTCAATTGCGGGCCCCACATCCGTGTCGATCATCGCCGGATCAGCAATGCACAGCTCGTCCATATGCCCTTTCAGCAATTCGATGACGCGCGGTGCAATTTCTTCCTGCAGGCACAAGAGGCGCAAAGCCGAACAGCGCTGTCCCGCACTATTGAATGCCGAAAAGACACTGTCGAGGACGACCTGTTCGGGTAGTGCCGAGCTATCGACAAACATGGCATTTTGCCCGCCGGTCTCAGCAATGAATACGGCGATAGGCCCGTCGCGCTGCGCCAGCGACTTGTTGATCACCCGCGCCGTCTCGGTCGATCCGGTAAACGCAACGCCCGCGACCCGAGGATCCGCAACAGCGTGACCGCCCACGCGGGCGCCATCGCCTGGCAGGAAGTGCAGGACATCAGCGGGAATTCCCGCTTCAAGCATGAGTTGTACCGCCCGGAATGCAACCAGAGGCGTCTGCTCTGCCGGCTTTGCCAGCACCGCATTGCCCGCCGCCAGGGCCGCGGCAATCTGCCCCGTGAAGATCGCCAGCGGGAAGTTCCAGGGACTGATGCAGACAAAAACACCGCGCCCCCGGAGACCCAGCGTGTTCCTTTCACCGGTCGGGCCCGGCATGACACTCGGAACACCAAAGTGCTGCCGTGCCTCCGCCGCGTAGTATCTCAGGAAGTCGACAGCTTCCCGGAGTTCGGATATCGCATCGGGCAAGGTCTTGCCTGCCTCCTTCACGCACAAGGCCAAGAGCTCAGCCGTATTGGCTTCGAATCGATCCGCAACCTTGTTCAGAATATCCGCGCGCGTGCCGGCCGGTGTCCTGTCCCATGAAACCTGGCCAAGCGTTGCCGCCGCGAGCGCATTTTCTACAAGGGCTTCAGTCGCAAGCTGGCAGATGCCGACCGTCTCCGCGGTGTTGGCCGGATTGACAGACGCCACTTTTTCCCCGCTGCACAACTTGCCGTTAACGATCGGAGCTGCGTCCCAGGCCTTTGTCGAAGCTTCATCCATTGCCTGCAGCAAGGCCTGGCGAACGGTCCGGTCGGGCAGATTAATTCCATGGGAATTGCGACGTCTGTCGCCAAAGATCTCTGCGGGAGCAACAATTCTTGGATGCGGCTGGCAATCCTTTGCTCGAGTCGCCTCGATCGGATCGGCAACAATGTCATCGATCTCGATGGATTCGTCGACAATTCGATTGACAAATGACGTGTTCGCGCCGTTTTCGAGCAATCGCCGTACCAGGTAGGGCAACAGGTCTTCGTGGCTGCCAACCGGCGCGTACACACGGCAAGGACGACCGATCTTGTCTTTGTCGACAACCTCCGCGTACAGATCCTCACCCATGCCGTGCAAACGCTGAAATTCGTAATCTCGATTCGAGCCTGCATAGTGCAGCACGCTCGCCAGTGTGTGAGCATTGTGGGTCGCAAACTGGGGATAGATATTGTCGCTGCTGCTTAGCGCCTGCCGTGCACAGGCCAGGTAGGACACATCCGTGTGAGCCTTGCGCGTGAATACAGGATAGCTGTCGAGACCCAGTTCCTGGCCGCGCTTGATTTCGGTGTCCCAATAGGCACCCTTCACCAGCCGCACCGGAATCCGCCGGCCCATATCGGCACCGAGCCCATTAATAAATGTCAGCACCGAGCGAGCGCGACGCTGGTACGTCTGCAGGGCCAGGCCCATGCCGTCCCAGTTTGCGAGCGCCGGGTCACGGAAGGCGGCCTCGAAAAGGTTCAGTGACAGTTCAAGTCGGTCCGCTTCCTCAGCGTCGACGGTCAATCCAATGCCGCTGTCTTTGGCGCATTTCGCGAGCGAAATAAGCTTGGGCACCAATTCCTTCATTACCCGTTCTTCGTGCGTGTACTGATAGCGCGGATGCAGAGCCGACAGCTTTACCGAGATGCTCGCCGCCGAAAAAATGTCTTCAGGCGTGCCCTGTGGACCGTTGCCAATAGCCTCGATTGCATGGTTATAGCTGTCGAAGTATCGGCTTGCGTCGGCTGCCGTTAGCGCCGCTTCTCCCAGCATGTCGAATGAATACCGATAATCCCTGTTCGCTTTTTTGACAGAGCGCTTCAATGCCTCATCGATCGTTCGTCCCATCACGAACTGATGACCCATAATTCGCATCGCCTGGCGCATGGCAGTACGAACGACCGGCTCCCCGGCGCGACCCGCAATTTTTTGCAGGACCTTGGCTGGATTGCGCTTCGCGCTTTCGTCAATTTTCAGCAACTGGCCGGTCAGCATCAGTCCCCAGGTCGACGCATTGACAAACAGCGAGTCACTGACACCCAGATGGTCCTCCCACCTGGCCGATGTAATCTTGTCGGCAATGAGTTTGTCGGCCGTATCGGCATCGGGAATCCGCAGCAGCGCCTCGGCGATGCACATGAGCAGTACACCCTCTTCGGATGACAGGTCGTACTGCTGTAAAAAGGCCTCAATGCCGCTTTCATCGGCGCTGTTGCGGCGCACCGACTCCACGAGTTTCGCTGCCGTTGCGTGAATTTTTTTCCTGCCGGATTCACCAGGGTCGGCTGCATCCGCCAGATCGCGCACCAGCGACTGCTCGTCGCCAAGGTAAAAATCATGGAGATTGGCAATTCTGCCCTCCCGGGCAGCAGATTGATCGACAAAGCGCATTGAATACTCCAAAGCCCCCGGCAGAGGGGACTTTAAATTAGAAACGCAAGGCGAGCGATTATAGGGTATTCATCAATTCGATATATAATTTCCCGCCACTCGCAGCCTGGACGTAAACGTGCCCGACACATTCCTGAAATCACTTGCGACACAAACAGAGTCACTTAAAGCCGAGGGCCTGTTCAAATCCGAACGCTTGATTGCCGGCCCGCAGCAGGCAGCCATCAAGGTTCGCTCCAACAGCTCGGTAGCGGAAGTGCTAAACCTCTGTGCCAACAATTACCTCGGTCTCGCCAATCATCCGGAAGTCATCGCTGCCGCCCATAAGGCTTTGGACGAGTTTGGCTACGGCATGGCATCGGTGCGCTTCATTTGTGGTACGCAGACCATTCACAAGGAGCTTGAAGATCGCATTTCGGCGTTTCTTGGTACAGAGGACACGATACTGTACCCATCCTGCTTTGACGCCAACGGTGGCTTGTTCGAGACCATTCTTGACGCCGACGATGCCGTAGTCAGCGATGCCCTCAACCATGCCAGCATTATAGACGGCATCCGTCTCAGCAAGGCTGCGCGATATCGGTACGCAAATAACGACATGCAGGATCTCGAAACACAACTTAAAGCGGCTGCCAGTGCCAGCAACCGCCTGATCGTATCTGACGGCGTCTTCTCAATGGACGGGACGATCGCCGACCTGCCGGGCATTTGCGATCTCGCGGACAAGTATGACGCGTTGACGATGATCGATGACTGTCACGCCACCGGGTTTCTCGGTGAACGCGGCCGGGGTTCGCATGAATACCGCGGCGTCATGGGGCGCATCGATATCATTACCGGCACGCTGGGCAAGGCACTGGGCGGTGCCTCCGGAGGCTACACGTCCGGACGCAAGGAAATAGTGGGCTGGCTGAGACAGCGCTCCCGCCCCTACCTGTTTTCGAACTCGGTCGCACCGATGATCGCTGCAGCATCAATCGCTGTGCTGGATTTACTTGAACGCGACAATTCGCTGCAACAGCAGCTGCACAGTAACGCCGCTTACTTTCGGTCGAAAATGACTGAGCGCGGTTTCGACCTCAAGGCTGGCGAGCACCCGATCATTCCGGTTATGCTCGGCGACGCCAGACTGGCTACCCAGATGGCCGACAAGCTGCTCGCACGGGGAATCTACGTTGTGGGATTTTCGTTTCCTGTTGTACCAAAAGGACAGGCGCGCATCCGCACGCAGATGTCGGCTGGCCTGACGAAGGACCAGCTGGATAAGGCGATCGACGCATTCACTGCGGTCGGCCGCGAATTGGATATTATTAGCTAGGATGCAACATGAAAGCGCTGGTCAAGGCAAAGCCCGAACGCGGCATCTGGCTGCAGAACATCGACAAACCGGACGTCGGTCACAATGATGTACTCATTCAAGTCAACCGCACTGCCATATGCGGCACGGATATTCATATATTCAAGTGGGATGACTGGGCCAAATCGACAATCCCGGTACCGATAGCCGTCGGGCACGAATTCAGCGGGCGGATTGTCGAAATGGGCGAGGAAGTCCGCGGCTTTGCCATCGGTGATCGCGTCTCCGCCGAAGGGCATATCACCTGTGGCGTCTGCCGCAATTGTCGAGCTGGTCGCCGGCACCTCTGCATGAATACCGTCGGCGTCGGCGTCAATCGCCCGGGCGCATTTGCGGAATACATTTCCGTACCGGCTTTCAATGCATTCAAGTTGCCCGACTCCATCAGTGACGACATGGCCTCCATCCTGGATCCGCTGGGTAACGCCACACACACCGCACTATCTTTCGACCTGGTTGGAGAGGACGTCCTGATCACCGGGGCCGGGCCGATTGGCGTGATGGCTGTTGCGATTGCCAGGTATGCAGGTGCGCGCCATGTCGTCATCACGGACGTTAACGAGTATCGACTCCAACTCGCACGCAAGATGGGTGCAAGCCGCGCTGTCAATGTCAGCAAGGAAAATCTCGACGACGTCATGAAAGACCTGCGCATGGAAGAAGGTTTTGACGTTGGTATGGAAATGTCCGGCAACCCGCAGGCCTTTCGCGACATGCTCAGAACCATGCATCACGGCGGCAAGATTGCGATCCTTGGGATACCGCCCGAAGAAACCAGCATCGACTGGAACCAGGTTATTTTCAAAGGTCTGGTATTAAAAGGTATCTATGGCCGCGAAATGTTCGAGACTTGGTACAAGATGTCGAGCATGCTACAGAGCGGTCTCAACATTGAGCCGATCATTACGCATCACTTCCCGGTCGATGATTTCCAGCCGGCGTTCGAACTAATGGAGTCCGGCCAGAGCGGCAAGGTGATCCTGCACTGGAGCTAGAACATGCGACCCAACGCTAATCCAGTGCACAAAAGCAATGAGAGTAGATTCCCCGCGGATCGTTGAATTTCGTTAGCCCGGACAGCAGCCGCTGCAAACCATTTGCAAAGGTTTGATACGCATTCGGGCGATCGACAATTTTGGATATCTCGAAACCGCTGCCTTGCGCGACGGCGAGCAAGTCCAAAATCATCTGTTCCGTTGGCGACAACTGGGCTTCGATTCGTTTTTGACCGTACTGCCCGTCTGCTAGCCCGGCAAGATCAGCTGCTGCACGTATTGCATCGTCCAGGGTTCCCAACTCGTCGATCAGCCCATTTGCCAGCGCATCGTTGCCGCTCCAGACCTGACCCTGCGCGATCGCGTCGACTGCGCCCTTATCCATTTGGCGTCTGTCAGCGACACCACCGATAAAGTCGTCATAGGTATCGTTGACGATCAATTGAAACAATGCCTTCATGTCGTCGGACATCTCCCTGTCCGGCCGTAGCTGACCCACCCAGGGAGTCGTGCCGACACCGTCGGTAGAGATACCGATCGCCTGCATAGTACGTTGATAAGTAGGAAACATCCCGAATACACCAATTGAGCCAGTGACGGTTGCCGGACTGGCGAAAACCTTGTCAGTCGCAACGGATATCCAGTATCCCCCAGAGGCCGCAACGCTGCCCATCGAAGCTACGACCGGTTTGCCCGCTTCCTGCAGTGCCTCAATTTCCTGTGCAATGACTTCCGACGCGAAAACGCTGCCGCCGGGGCTGTCGACGCGCAGCACAACCGCTTTCACCGAATCATCGGCCAGGGCGCGGCGCAGCAACAGTGCAGTTGAGTCGCCGCCGACCGTGCCGGAAGGCTGCGATCCATCCAAAATTTCGCCGGCTGCAACAATGACCGCCACGTTCTCGTCCATGGCCTCGCCACCGTGCAACAAGCGCATCTGGCGAATGTAGTCGTTGGAATGCACAGCGGCATACAAGGTACTGTCGTTCTTGTCCTCGCCCGCGTACCCCTTCAGTATCTCTCGAATCTCGGCACGACCGAGCAGTTCGTCAACCAGCCCGGCCTCTCGCGCTGCAACCGCGATATCACCGCCGGCCGCACTCGCGTGAGCCACCATGTTCTGCACAAATTCATCGACCGTGCCCGCCGTCAGCCCTCTTGCCGTTTCCACGTCATCGAGATACATCGCCCAGAACTGATCGATCAGGCGGGTCCTCGACTCACGATCCTCCGGTGACATGTCCATGCGTGTGTAGGGTTCGACGAATGACTTGTGCGTGCCAACCCGAAACACGTTCCAATCCAGCCGCAGTTTATCGATCGCGTCCTTGTAGTACGTCCTGTAGCCACCATAGCCGCGGACAAAGACCAAACCTTCGGGGTGCATATAGACATTGTCCGCATGCGCAGCGAGGTGATAGGCGGCCTGGCTATATATGTCAGCGGTCGCAATGACAGGCTTTCCGGAGGTTCGAAAGTCTTCGATGGCGCCCGCAATGGTACGTAGCTTGCTCAATCCGCCGCCGCCAAGTCCACTCAGATCGAGATGCACAGCGGTTATCCGATCATCGTTCTTTGCAAACTCGAAAGCGTCAACAACATCCTGTACCAGCGTCTGCGCAACGGCCTCGCCAAGCAACTCGGCCAGCGCCCGGTCGTAGGCATCGCCATCCATTTGGTCGACCAGCGTGCCGACCGGCTGGATGAGCAACGCGGCTCGATGCGGAATCAGGGCCGGCGTCCCTGAAAATGCGCCGAAAAATACCAGGAACAGCACCAATAGCAGCAGCAAGTGCAGGACCTTGCGGGCGCCGTCCAGGCCGCGCCACACAGACGATACAATTCGGACAATAATATTACTGCTGCGCATACACCGTAATCCTGATCAATTAATCTCTGTAGCTGATTCTATACAGTTTGTCCGCATGGTCGTCACTGACCAGCAGGGAACCGTCTTCAAGTACCAGCAAGTCAACCGGCCGGCCACTGACTGACTGACCCTGCAACCATCCAGTCGCAAACGGCTCATACGATACAACCTCGCCATCCACGAGGGTCAGCATCGATACCTGGTACCCTACTTTCTTGGACCGGTTCCACGAGCCATGTTCCGCGATGAATAGCTGACCACGATATTCTTCGGGAAATTGCGTACCTGTGTAAAACCGGACGCCCAACGACGCGACGTGCGCGCCGAGTTTTTGTGCCGGAGGCCGGTAGTCGTTGCAACGCTTGCCCTTTCCGAATTCGGGATCCAGCAGGTCACCGGCATGGCAATAGGGGTAGCCGAAATGCTGGCCCTGCTCCGTAGCACGATTCAGTTCATCCGCCGGGAGATCGTCGCCGAGCATGTCGCGGCCATTGTCGGTGAACCAAAGATCGCCGGTTTCCGGGTGCCAGGTAAATCCAACGGAGTTCCGGATGCCGCTCGCGAAGGTCTCCCGGTCGCTGCCATCCGGATTCATGCGAACAATATTCGCATACCCTTTCCTGTCGCATATATTACAAGGCGCGCCAATGCTAATGTACAGCTTTTCGTCCGGACCAAAAGCGATATAGCGCCAACCGTGGTGGCGATCACCGGGCAGGTCGATGTCGAGTACCTCACCGGGCGGGAAATCATCAAGATGGGATTCGATATCGCGGTAACGCGTTACTCTGTCAATCTCGGCGACATACAGATCACCATCAAGGAAAGCGATGCCATTCGGCGTATTGAGTCCGTCAAGCAGGCGGATCGTTTGCTGACCGTTGTCACGAACCGCATAAATCGCGCCGCCGCGACGATTCGAAACAAAGATTGTGCCCCGCTCGCCCAGCACCAACGTCCGGGCATTGGGCACCGAGGCATATTCTTCAATCGTGAAGCCCGGGGGCAAACGAATATCCTCAAGCGCATAGCTGCCTGTTGCGAAGAACATTGACGCCAGCACTGCAAAAATTCTATTCATCGAAAATCAGCCTCCCAGAAAGACCAGCGACAGTTGCGGTAAGAATGTGATCAGAATTACGGAAAGCATCAGGATGATAAGGAACGGGAACGTCGCCGAATAGACATGCATGATCGGCTTTTCGAACCGGTAACTCGCGATAAACAGATTTAACCCTACCGGCGGCGTCAGGTAGCCCAGTTGCATAGCAGCGAGGAACACGATGCCGAGATGGACTTCATTGATTCCATATCCCGCCGCGATTGGCAGAATCAGTGGTACGACCAACACAATCGCCGAGAAAATATCGAGGATCGCGCCGAGTATCAGCAGGAAGATCAGGAGCAGGATCAGGAAAGTCGTTTGGCTACTCACCAGCTCCGCAACAATTTCAAACAGCTGTTGCGGAATATCTGCGTCAATCATGTAGCTGGTCGAAGCAACGGACACCGCCAGAATAATCAAAATTCCGCCGACCAGCACCATCGATGAGCGCATGATTCGTGGCAACTCGCGCAACGGAATCTCCCGCAATATCAGGACTTCGACAATGACGACATACAAGGCGGTAATCGCGGCTGCTTCCGATACCGCAAAGAAACCTGAATAGATTCCGCCCAACACGACGACGGGCAATGGCAGCTCCCATAAGGATTCGCGTAACGCGGCACCAACTTCGCGAACTGAAAATGAGCTCAATGGCTTTCGAATCGCCCGGTTGATCCAGAGGCTGTAGGCAGAAAGCATGATCAGCATAAGCAGACCGGGCAGAATACCAGCCAGAAAAAGGTCTTCGATTGAGACTTCAGCGACAACGCCGTAAAGAATGAGCGGTAGAGAGGGAGCGAACAACAAACCCAAACTGCCCGCAGACGTGACGAGGCCAAGATTAAATTTGTCGCCGTAGCCGTCTTGTTTCAGCGCCGGATATAAAATCGCGCCAAGCGCAATGATGGTGACACCCGACGCGCCAGTAAATGCGGTAAAAAAAGCACAGGCGGCAAGACAAACAAGGGATAGTCCGCCAGGCATCCAGCCGAGCAACGCGCCCGTCAACCGAACCAGCCGTTTCGGCGCATTGCTTTCGCTGAGCAGATAGCCCGCGAACGTAAACAACGGTATGGCGGCGAGAAAAGGCATACTTGCGATGCTTTGTATCTCGATCGCCATGATCATCAGGTCCGATTCCTGGCTGTGAAAGCCAATCATGGCGCTCGCGGCGATCACAGCGAATAGCGGAGCGCCGAGAATCGCCAGCAACGCAAGCAGGAGACTGAAGAGAATCAAACCTCGGCCTCCGGCTCGCGATTGAACAGTCCATTGCTTGCCTGTTTGCACGACGAAATGACGAAACGGTAGGCAATCAGCGCGAACGCAACCGGCATAATTGAATGCGCAATCCATGCGGGTGTGTCGACGAGCACCGTATCTTCGTATTCGATCTCAACTTGCAGGTATCGCCAGGCTTGCACCGCAATCACGGCGCAAACCGCGGCAGCGAACAGATCGACCAACACGCGAAAAGTATTGACTGCCCAGTCCGGCAGTATGTGCGACAAGGCGTCGATACGAATGTGGCGATTTTCGCGACTGGCGGCAATCGAGCCGACCATAGCAAGCCACAGCACCATCAGGCGCACCAGCTCATCAGCCCAGCCGAAGCCCGTGCCGAAGCCTTCGCGCATTACGATCTGGCCGACCGCAAGAACCATCATGGCCGTCAGCATCGACACCAACATGAAGGTTTCAAGCGCTGTACCGGCTTTCTCGAGTCTCTCCAGTACCTTCCTGATTGCCACGTCCTGCTTATTCGCCGCTCAAGGGTTTGTTGCGGCGATAGTCGTCAATATGTCCCAACATTTCCTTATAGAGACCGAGTGAGAATGCGCCCTTTTCGCCCTGGCGAAGATTGGAATCCAGTAACAATTGGCGCACCTTGACGAATTCCTCCGGATCGAACGCAACTTCCTTGATGCCGCTCTTGATCAGCGCATCAAATGCCTCCGTATTGTCTTCCAGATTGACCTCATTGAAATTCTTGTAGGTCGCCGTCATTACTTCACGAACGATGGCCTGATCGTCGCCGCTGATTTTGTCAAAGCTCTTCTTGTCAATTGCCATGAAACCAAGTGTGTAAACGAGCGGCACTTGCGTCACGTATTTGACCTTCGTATGCCATTGCATAATTAGCGCAACCATCGGCGGAATCGCCACAATATCGATAAGGCCCGTTTGCAGACCCGTCAACACGTCAGTCAACGGCAGCGTTACCGGATTCAGAGACAATGCCTCCATCGAGGCGTAACTGATTGGATCGCCTTCCGGCACCCAGACACGCTTACCTTTCAAGTCGTCGAGCGTTGTAACAGGAGTATTCGACATGATTATTGCGAAACCGGAAGTGGCGAAGCCAAAGTTAACAAACCCGGCATCTTCGAGTCCTTGTTGCAGGCGGGCATCCATTTTGCTGCGAACATACGCCGCTTCGTCAGTCGAATTGAACACCAGGGGCATACCGTACAGGTTCAAACCGGAATACTGAGACGCCAAAGCGGACGGCGTAAAAGCACCGCCTTGTAACTGGCGTATACGGATCTGCCCGAGGACCTTGGCGTCGTCGCCCTTGACACCGCCACCGTAGTATTTGATCAGGACTCGACCGTCGGTCCTCTCCTTAATGGTTTTCGCACTGGCGCGCATGTCGGCCATCCACTGCGAACCGTCCGGCGTAACTGTCGCAATCTTCAGTGTGACCGCCATGCTCGGCATGCTGAACAATAGAGTGCAAATTAAGACCCATAGTTTTTTCATATCATTCCAATCCCGTTCTCAGGCGTCCTGTTGCCTGACACTTGTTCACAAGCGAGCGTTAGAAATACTCATCTGCTTCCAGAAGTAACTGGCTGGCCTCTTCCTGGGCCATGACGTTACTCAACACAAAGCCGTCCTGATAAGGATCTGCATTCACAACCTCGCTTAACAATCGGTCATGCAGTTCTCGTTCATACAGTAGCTTGGCGTAACCTTTGGCGTATTCCACTTTGGCACTGAGATCCTTGCCATCGGATTCGGCAATCGCGCGCTCAAAAAATGCCCGTGCTTTTTCCGGCTCACCGCCAAGCGCAGGTGGGCGCAAAGTCAGCAAAATTCCCATAAACGTGTAAACACTGCTATCGACTTCGTTACCGCTGATGTCCAGGTAGTGATTCAGAAGGGCTTCGATCTGGGGCAACTCGGCGAGTGAATTCCAATCGGAACTGTGCGCACGAAGATAGGCCAGCGACGCAAATCCATAAGCAAACAAATAGCTGGATTGCTTCGGGCCGATGCCATCCAGCGTTGCGACAAACTCATCGTAGGTCGAGTTCGGCCAATTGCATGACGGTTTGTAGGACTCGCACATCGCTTGCAAGCCGTATCGACGCGCGCGTGCTGTCAATCGTGACGCACGGACTGTATCCGTAGCGAATATGGCGCCGTAACTGGCATACAACTTGGCTCCTGCGGCCAGCAATGCGGCACTGTCAGGGCTGCCCTCGATGAGGCTGTCCATCGTCAACAACAGCGTCGGTATGCCGTCGCGAACCAGGGCCGGGTCATCCTGGTTGAGAACCGCGGACGTCAGATTGTCGGTAAAACCCGTCGCAGCGTTCGACACCAGCGTTGCGCAAGCGCTGGTCGTGAACGCCAAAACGGCAATAAGAAGCACTCTTTTCATAACACGACGGACCCCGGACCCGGCAATTGGTTCACCTTAAAGTTGGCAACTGCGAACAGGTCGTTAATTCGGCCCGCATTATAACGAAAAAAGCCCCGGCCACTGCTGTGACCGGGGCGATGTTTTCCTGATGAAAATCAGATTTTTTCTTTGATTCTTGCCGCTTTGCCGGTGCGTCCGCGCAAGTAGTACAACTTGGCACGACGAACGTCACCACGACGCTTTACTTCAATGGAATCAACGACGGGGCTGTAGGTCTGGAATACACGCTCAACACCCTCGCCATGCGAAATCTTGCGAACGGTAAAAGACGAGTTGATTCCGCGATTGCGCTTTGCGATGACAATGCCTTCAAACGCCTGCAGGCGCTCTCGCTCACCCTCTTTCACTCTTACCTGTACAACGATGGTGTCACCAGGCGCAAATACCGGAATTTCTTTTCCCATTTGCTCGTTGTCGATCGCTTCGATTATTTTGCTCATTGACTCTGCTCTTTCAAAAATTCGTCCAACAACGCCTGTTGCTCGACATTCAAATTCAGCCTTTCCAGCAGTTCCGGACGCCGCAAGTAGCTGCGCCCCAGAGCCTGCTTGTTTCGCCACCTGGCGATTTCAGCATGGTCACCGGACATCAGTACCTCCGGAACCCGCTTACCCTCAATCACTTCCGGACGCGTGTAATGCGGATGATCCAGCAGTCCATCCATAAAGGAATCCTGCACCGCCGACTCATCATCACCCAAAACACCCGGTAGCAATCGTACTACTGCATCGATTACTGCCATCGCCGCGATCTCACCACCCGAAAGCACGAAATCACCCAGCGAAATTTCTTCATCGATATGCGTCTCAATGAGACGTTCATCGATCCCTTCGTAGCGCCCTGCCAGGAATACGATCCCAGGCAACGCCGCCAGTCTCTTTGCCATCGCCTGGTCGAATACCTCGCCTTGCGGTGACAGGTATACCCGTGGGCATCCTGCAGGCATCCGGGCCATAACGGCCTCCAGCGCCTCTGCAATCGGCTCGAATTTCATCACCATCCCGGGACCACCGCCGTATGGCCGGTCATCCACAGTTCGGTGTGCATCCGTCGTGTGATCACGCGGGTTCTCGGTATCAAGCGTGATCAGCCCGCGATCCCGCGCCCTACCGACAACACCGTACTCGCCGATGGTGCCAACCATTTCCGGAAACAGGCTGACGATTGATATATGCATTCGTCAGTCCCACTCCCAGTCGACTTTGATCTGTCGCAGAGACAAATCAACGCCGAGAACAATCTCGTCATTCACGAACGGTATCAAGCGTTCGTGATCGCCCACTACAACCATCACATCATGTGCGCCGGTTTCCAGCATCGACTCGACAATGCCGAGCTTGGTGCCATCGCGGTGGACGACTGTTAATCCAATCAGGTCGGACCAGTAAAAGCGTCCGTCCCCAGGCTCCGGCAAGGCTTCCCGGCTAACGCCGATATCAGCGCCGACCATGGCCTCTGCCTGATCCCGGTCATCAACACCTTCAAACTGTGCGATGACCGATTTGCCGTGCCGTTGCCCGGCAACGACTTCGGCGGATTGCCACTCGCCATTTCGGCCGAGCATCAATCCCTTGTAGTTCAGTACCGCTTCTCGCGGATCGGTGTACGAATACACCTTGACCCAACCCCGAACCCCGAACGCGCCAACCACACGGCCCAGAACAAGCGGTTCAAGCGCCAACGATCTAACTGCTGGCAGCCGCCTTGCGATGTTTCTTCAGCAGCGAGGCAACCCGTTCAGACGGTTGCGCACCCTGTCCAACCCAGTAATCCACGCGCTCAAGATCGATACGAAGGTTCTCTTCGTGATCCTGACCGACAGGGTTGAAGAAACCAAGACGTTCGATATACCGGCCGTCGCGACGATTGCGAGAATCGGTGACCACCAGGTGATAAAAAGGCCGTTTTTTCGCGCCCGAGCGCGAAAGTCGAATACTAACCATTACATTTCCGTATAAAAATCAAAGAGAGGCAGACACGCCTTGACTCGAGCGGGCCCGAGTAGACGGCGCATTGTACGGGTTTTGAGGTAAATGTGAAGCGTTTGGAGAGCGAAAATCCCTAAGTTTTTCCGAATGTTACAAGAAAGGTTCGGGTGATTGCCGGCAAATCCGTTGATTTGCCTGAAAACTCGGCCGATTTCTAGCCAAATCCAGGCGGCAGTCCGCCGCCCGGCATGCCCCGCATCATCTTCTTCATGCCGCCTCTGGACATCTTTTTCATCATCTTTTCCATTTGCAAATGCTGCTTCAGGAGTCGATTGACGTCCTGGATTTGCTGCCCGGCACCCCGTGCAATGCGCTTCTTACGCGACCCGTTGATAATTTTCGGGAAGCGGCGCTCGCCGGGCGTCATCGAATTGATAATCGCGATCTGGCGTTTGATCTTAGTTTCATTGCCGGCATTCTGAATTGCAGCTTTATTCACCTTGCCGGGAAGCGGCAATTTTTCCAACATGGAAGCCAAACCACCCATGCTGATCATCTGCTCGAGTTGGTCGCGCAGATCAGACAAATCAAAGCCCCTGCCTTTTTTCAGCTTCTTCGCCAGCTTCTCTGACTTGTCCTTGCCGACCTTTTGTTCAATTTCTTCGACAAGGCTTAGTACGTCACCCATGCCGAGAATGCGGGACGCCATGCGATCCGGGTGAAAAGCTTCGAGCGCATCCAGTTTTTCGCCGACACCC
Source organism: uncultured bacterium (assembly GCA_963976365.1). GTDB lineage: Bacteria > Pseudomonadota > Gammaproteobacteria > Steroidobacterales > Woeseiaceae > UBA1847. The sequence goes on from CAXBKH010000005.1 coordinate 135,622, forward strand.
ATGAAGCGGATAGGCTTACCGGTCATTTCGCGCACAGACAATGCCACGCCGCCTTTCGCGTCACCATCCGCCTTGGTCAACACTACCCCTGTCAGTGCGAGACTGTCGTTGAACGCACTCGCTGCATTGACTGCATCCTGACCCGCCATGCTGTCGACGACAAACAGGGTTTCATGAGGTTTCGCCCGGGCATGAACGGCAACGACTTCCTGCATCAGGTCGGCATCAACATGCAGGCGACCGGCAGTATCGACAATCAACACATCTGCAAATGAGCGCTGTGCTTCGTCGAGTGCCCGATCGACAATCCTGACCGGGTCCTCGCCGGCATCGCTGCCGCAATGTAAGGCACCCACTTCGCCAGCCAGTGTTTGCAACTGCAGGATCGCGGCCGGCCGGTGGACATCGACACTCACAAGCATCACTTTCTTCTTGTCGTGTTCGATCAGTCGCTTGGCAAGCTTGGCCGCAGTTGTCGTCTTGCCCGCGCCCTGCAACCCGGCGAGCAGTATGACAACGGGCGGCTGCGCGCGAAAATTCAACGGTGCGGATGCGCTGCCAAGCAGGCTGACGAGCTCCGCGTGGATTATTTTGACGAGCTCCTGTCCGGGCGTCAGGCTTTTGCCAACTTCTTCGCCGAGCGCACGCTGACGAATCCGCTCTATAAAGGTCTTGACGACGGGCAACGCAACGTCGGCTTCCAGCAATGCCAGCCGAACCTCGCGCAGGGTATCCTTGATGTTGGCCTCTGTAAGTCGACCCTTACCCGTCAAATTTCGGGCGGCATCCGACAGTCGGCCACTGAGATTTTCAAACATGCGGGGATTCTAAACTGTCAGAACCGTCCCGCGCGACAGCATCCTGATATTTTTCTCAGGTGCCGCCTCAGATACCTGGCTCAAAATTCGGGCCTCTTCACCGGGTTTCATACCGGTCAACCATATTTCCGGACTATGTTTCAGTCGTTTCAGATCGTCGGTCAGCGTCTGGGGTGTGTAGTGACCGGCAAGCATGGCGAGTTCCTGCATCTCGTTCGGAAACGAGACTTCGATGACCAGAACCTTCAGATCGTCACAGGCATTCAGTACAGGCCACAGAGTTTCATTCGTTTTGGTGTCGCCGCTGACGGCAAACGCCCCGCCGGAGTTCTGCACGGTATAGCCCAGTGATGGCACGCTGTGCATGACATCAACGGCATAAAAATCCCGGTGGCCAATGGTGATCGTATCGCCAGGTTCGCAAACCCGGTATCGCAGCATCGGGTTGCTGACGTTCGGCAGTTTTGCAAAATCAGGCCAAATAACGTCATTAAACAAGTGTTCCTGCACAGCACGCAGAGTCTCTTCGCGCGCATACACAGTCAAAGGAATATCAAAGTTCTCGTCAAACAACCGGTCGACGAGCATCGGAAGTCCCGCAATATGATCCAGGTGTGAGTGGGTCAGGAATACATGGCGAATTGCATCGATATCTGCCAGAGCAAGGTCACCGATTCCGGTGCCCGCATCGATCAGCACATCATTATCAATCAACAAGGCAGAGGTCAGCGATCCTGCGCCAATGCCGCCGCTGCAACCGAGTACACGAATTCTCATTAAGTAGGGTTCTCTTGACCTACGCCATATGGGATGATTGGGACACTGCAAAGTTAGGTTAGTGCCTACCGGGTTTCTGTGTCTGAAATCACAATTTTCCTGCTGTACCTTTTAGCTGGCCTGGCTTTCGGCTGCACGCGCTTGCCACGCTTTGCGGCGCTTCATAACGCATTCCTGATCGTCGCCTTCCTGATGCTCGCCATTGGCCTGAGCCTGCATTGCCAACTTCTGTACAAATCCGTATTCGTCGGCGGAGGGTTCGATTTGTCGACGGCCCATATCGCCTCGATGATCGGGCTGGAGTTGGCATTGATTGCTACGATCGCCAACGTCGTACCGAGCTTACGCGGCATCGGTGGCGGCATGTTACTGCTTGCCGCATTGACTGCGCTGGTCACCTTGAGCGGCGATTCATCGACAAGCAGTACACCCATGGTTTGGCAAATTCGCGCACACATCCTGACCTCATTGCTCTCATACGGCCTGCTCACCGTTGGTGCCATTGTCGCCGTCTATGCAATGCTGCAGGAGCGACGACTGCATGCTCGCAGACTCTCGCCCACGAACAATCTGTTTGCCCCGCTTGAGACCACAGAGCGCCTGTTATTTTCAATTGCAGCGGCTGGCTTTGCGGGACTTGCGTTGGCGATCCTGTCCGGACTGACTTTTATCGACAATCTTTTCGCCCAACATCTGGCACACAAGACGGTTTTCTCGATTCTCGCGCTCATTGTTTTCGGCGCACTGCTTGCCGGACGCACTATCGCCGGCTGGCGCGGGAAACGAGCGATAAAACTGTACCTCGGCGGCTTTTTACTGCTTTGTGTCGCCTATTTCGGCACCCGTCTGATACTGGAGCAGCTCAACCTCAGCTGGAGTTGAGAATCCTGTTCTTGACAGCCCATCAGTGGACTGGTGAACTGCTGAATGGTGATTGAACAAGAGGTGCCCTTCTTTTGGGCGACGACATACCGCTAGCAGGCCTGATCGGTTTGCTTTTTGTGCTGCTGCTGCTTTCCGCGTTCTTTTCCGGCTCGGAAACGGCTCTCATGAGCCTCAATCGATACCAGTTGCGCCACAAGGCGCAGGAAGGACACCGCGGTGCAAGCCTGGCCGAGCAGATGCTGCAGCGGCCGGACCGCCTCATCGGTCTTATCCTGCTTGGCAACAACCTCGTCAATTTTTCTGCCGCTTCCCTGGTGGCGATTATCGCCTTCAAAATCGGTGGCCAGCCCGCGGTTGCGATAGGTACTTTGCTGCTGACATTAATCGTCTTGATTTTTTCAGAGGCTGCGCCGAAAACGCTGGCGGCGATGCACCCTGAGCGGCTCGCATTTCCTGCGGCCCTCATCTACTACCCGCTGTTAAAAGTGACGTACCCGATTGTCTGGCTAACCAACGTCGCATCGAACGGCGTCCTGTTCCTGTGTGGTGTCCGCACCAAGAACAACGAGCTACAACCACTGACGCGCGAGGAACTCAGAACAGTCGTCTATGAAGCCGGCGCGAGAATTTCGTCGCGCTATCAACAAATGCTGTTGAGCATTCTCGACCTCGAAAAAGTAACCATTGACGACGTGATGGTGCCTCACAATGAGATCGTTGGCATCGACCTCGACGACGATGAAGACGACATTGTCAGGATCATTTCAGAAAGCCAGCACACGCGACTGCCTGTTTACCGCGACGATATTGACAACATGATTGGTATCCTCCACTTGCGCCGTCTCGCAAATCTGGCCCACAAGGAGTTTGACAAGGACCAACTACAGGCGTTGCTGTCGGAACCTTATTATGTTCCTGAAGGCACGCCGCTAAGTAAGCAGCTCGTCCAGTTTCAGCGTCGGCGTGAGCGTATTGCGATGGTCGTCGACGAGTACGGCGATATTCAGGGTGTGGTTACGCTCGAAGACATACTGGAAGAAATCGTCGGCGAATTTACGACTGATCCAGCCGACGACGAAATCGACGTCGTCAAGGACGGTGCCGACACTTACATTGTCGATGCAACCGCAAACATTCGGGAATTGAACCGGTCGCAGGACTGGGAATTCTCAACCGATGGCCCGAAAACACTAAACGGTCTGATCGTTGAGAACCTCGAAACCATACCGGCTCCGGCTACCTGCCTCAAAATTGACGGCTATCCGATCGAAATCGTGGAAACCGATGAAAACAGGGTTCGTACAGTCAGGGTCGGTGCCCGCGACCCCGACGCGATCGAAGAACAGGAAGTGCGCTAGAACGCAGCGTCGAGCGCTTCACTCAGTCGGCGAACTCCGACGACCTTAATGCCATCGGGCGCTGTTTTCGGAACATTACCTTTCGGCACCACGGCCAGCGAGAAGCCTTGCTTGGCCGCCGCGGCAATTCGTTCGGTGCCAAACCGTACCGGCCGAATCTCACCTGCCAGGCCGATTTCACCAAAGCAGACCATGCCCGACGGAGCCTCCTTGTTGTGGAAACTGGACACGATCGCAAGCAAGGTCGGAAGATCCACAGCCGTTTCGCTGATCCGCAATCCACCGACGACATTTACGAAAACATCCTCATCGGTAATCGACAGGGCGCCATGGCGCTGCAATACGGCGAGCAATAGCGACAAACGATTTTGATCGACGCCCTGTGCCAGGCGCTTCGTATAATTGCTGTTGCCGTCCGCAACCAGTGCCTGGATCTCGACCAGCAGTGGCCTGCTCCCCTCCCAGGTTACGGAAACGACACTGCCCGGCTCGTCAACCGACTCGCGTGAGAGAAAAATCGCGGATGGGTTGCTCACTTCGAGAAACCCTGTTTCGGTCATCGCGAACACGCCCATCTCGCCACTTGCACCGAAACGATTCTTGACACTTCGAATCATCGAGTAGCGACTGCTTGGATCGCTTTCAAAATAAAGAACTGTGTCTACCATGTGCTCGACCACTCGCGGGCCTGCTATCGCACCTTCCTTTGTCACGTGCCCGATAATGAAAACAGCGACGTCGTTCTGCTTCGCGAACTGCACGATTTTCCCGACACTATCCCGAAGTTGCGCAACCGAACCCGGCGCGGACGGAACCGTCTCGCTCACCATCGTCTGCATCGAGTCAATGACCAAGACTTGCGCCTTGCACTGACGGGCGGCTGACAACACGTTCTCGATAGACACGTCGGCCAGCAGGTTCATCGCCGATGCATCCAGGCCGAGCCGCAGGGAGCGCTGCCCGATCTGCCGGAGTGACTCCTCACCCGTTGCGTAGCAGACAGGAACCTCGCGCATCAGCCGCGCCGAGACCTGCTGCAGTAATGTCGATTTTCCAACACCAGGGTCACCGCCCAGTAACACGACGGCACCGGGCACCAGGCCTCCGCCGAGGACCCTGTCGAATTCCAGGAATCCCGTTGGATGGCGAAATTCGACGTCACCCGACAGTTCGTCGAGCGTGATTGCAGCCGTGCTCGCGGCTGGCTTTGTCGCCGCGATCGACGTCTCGGTCAGCGTGTTCCAGGCCGCGCAATCGGGACATTGCCCCGCCCACTTGAGACTGTGCGCACCGCACTCGGTGCAAAGGTAAGCAATCTTGGCCTTAGCCACCGTTTAGCACCTCACAGGAACTCACAGAAATAGCCTGGCGCGCGCATCGACCGAAAAATTCCGCACGACAATATCATAAGTTATTGATTTATAAATACTAATTGAAAAACTCTTTGCCAATTTCGCGAATCGAACGGCGATTATTGTTAAATTCGCGCAAACCGGCGAAACGCAATGATAGCACCGCTTCCAGCGGCTGTATTACATAAAAAGTGCCAACCCTATCTCATTAAGGGTGGCGACATTTGCCTATACTTTTGCCCTTAAATACAGGGACATGACGTACTTTGGATACAGCTGCCCAGCAAAAACGTAACCGAATCATCGCGCTTTCGTTCGTCAGCGTTCTATTGCTGTTGGTGTATGGGCCGCTCGCACAATGGTTCACCGCCGCGGACCGGCTGATTTACGATCAACTCGCCGGCGGCATGCCCAACCAGGCTGGGGAAAACACGTATATCGCGAGCATCGAAGGCTCGCGGATGAGTCGTAGTGAGCTGATCGACACTTACGGCAAGGTGATCGAGATACTGCAAGCCTCCGGTGCGCGTCGTATTGTTCTTTCGAATCCACCGGAAATACCGGCGACAGATGACTTGCCGGGGTGGAGCGCCCTGCTCGGATCCGACAGCCTGGTTTACGTCCCGACCCGTCACCGTCTCGCGGATGTCGCGCGCGCCGACGGCATCGTCACCGTGCAACTGGATCCCGATAACGTTCTTAGAAAATCCATGCTTTGGCATTTCAACGGCGGCGTCAAGTCACCGTCGCTACCACTGGCCATCAGCCTGGATTCATCGGCTTCCGGCCCCGGCTCTATTCTTTCCGCCGACGACGAGTTCATTTTCCTGTCCAGCTACGTTGAGGTGCCGCGAATCGATGTCAACAAGCTTCTGCGTAACAAGCAGGAGGCCACGCTCAAAGGCGCCACGGTATTCGTTGACTCCGACCTGCCAATTGTCGGCGCAACTGCCATTCTGCCGTCGGGCCAATTCGTTACGCTGTCCGAAGTGATGGCGGCCTTGCTCGCGGACCTGGAAAACGATCGCACCATCGCCGCGCCCCCGAGTATTCAGGCGCTCGAATACCTGATTCCGGCAATGCTCGCGATCGTCGCCGTCTTGTTCCTGCCGGACAGAAACCGCCACGACATAGCGGTTTTAACGGTAACTGTTATCGCCATCATGCTGTTGGCCGAGGCGACATTGCTTTACGGGCTGCACATACGTCTCGACCTTGGCCGACCCATTCTTATTTTTCTCGGCGTGGCAATCCTGAGTGCCTGGCTTGTTGTTGATGGCAAGAAGGTCTCCGGCGATGCGTTTCGCAAAGGCAGTGACTTTCTCGCTGCCGGTCGCCTGGAGCCTGCCTTTGCGGAGTTTCGTCGTTGCCACCCATCGGAAACCATTGCCGCGGTCATGTACAAGTTATCGCTGGCCTTTGAGCAGCAGGCAAAGCCGGAACGCGCGGAAGCTGTCCTGGAGTGGATGAAGCGCACGCAAGGTACGATGACAGCGCCGGACGCGCCCGGCCAGCTCGCGAAAGGCGCGCCGGAACGACTCGGCCGCTACGTTATTGAACGGCGGATTGGCCGCGGTGCCATGGGGGCGGTTTACCTGGCGAAAGACCCCCGAATCAATCGAGCCGTGGCCGTCAAGGCGATTCCCATCGAGAAGGAATTCGAGGATGAGGAACTCAAAGAGGCGCGCTTGCGTTTCTACCGGGAAGCGGAATCGGCCGGCCGTCTGACGCACCCCAATATCATTACCGTGTTCGATGCCGGTGAGGACAAGGGCCTGGCCTACATCGCGATGGAATATGTGCCGGGTATTCCGCTTCGGGATTTCACTGATCCGAAACGGCTGCTCGCCCCGAAGCGGGCGCTGGAGCTGGCTGCATCCTGCGCAGAAGCCCTCGACTACGCGCATAACCAGGGCGTTATTCACCGCGATATCAAACCGGCCAACCTGCTCTACAATCCCAAGGACGGAACGATGAAAATCAGTGATTTTGGGGTTGCGCGGATCACCGACAATAACAAAACGAAAACCGGTATTGTTCTGGGCACGCCGATGTACATGTCCCCGGAACAACTGGGTGCAGAAGATTTGACCGGTCTCTCGGACTTGTTTTCACTTGGTGTTACTCTATACGAGCTCCTGGTGGGCGAGGTTCCGTTCAAAGCAACGAACATTGCTGTTCTAATGACAAAAATAACTACTGAAGACCCCGCTCCGGTGTCGAGTCGCCGTGCCGGGATACCGCCGAGCGTCGATGCCGTCCTGATGAAAGCCTTGGCCAAACGTCCGCACGATCGTTTTTCGTGTGGCGCGGAAATGGCAATTGCGCTTAGAAATTGCGCAAGAGTTTCCTAAAAGAACGACTCTATGACACTTCGCGGAAAAATTAATTTTGCCGAACTCACCGATACCGGGCGTGTTCGTGAGCACAATGAAGATGCAATCGGTTCCAATGGCGACATTGGCCTGATGGTGCTGGCCGATGGCATGGGCGGCTACAATGCCGGCGAAGTGGCCAGTGGCATCGCCGTGCAGATCGTATCGGACCTGGCCGCCGAGGGCGCCAATCGCGAAGAGCGTGGCGATATTGACCCGCACAGCGGCATGATGCGCCAGTCCATCGTTCTTCGAGATGCCGTTTATCGCGCCAACAAGATTATTTACCAAACGGCTCAAAGCCAGACGCATTGTGAAGGCATGGGAACGACCATCGTCGCCTGCATGTTCTACGATGATAAGGTTTCGATTGCCCATGTCGGCGATTCGAGAGCTTATCGACTGCGCGGCGGCAAACTCGACCAGGTCACGCTCGATCATTCACTGCTACAGGAATTGGTCGACCGTGGATTCTACTCGGCGGAGGAAGCGCAACGCTCGACCAACCGGAACTATGTCACTCGCGCGCTGGGTGTCGAGCCCACCGTCGAGGTCGAGGTTCACGAGTACGAGGTGCTACCGGATGATATTTATTTGTTGTGCTCTGACGGTCTCCCGGACATGGTCGAGGATGACGATATTCACTTAACTATCAGTACTTTTAATGATAGTCTTGACGTCGTTGGTCAACAGCTGGTGGACCTGGCGAATGACCATGGCGGGCGTGACAATGTGTCGGTAATGCTGGCACAGGTCAAGGAAGCCTTCCCGGCAAAACGAGGCCTGTTTGCAAAAATTGCTGGTCTATTTCGTTCCTAGGCTGTGTGCTAGGAAAGCATCAAATTAAGAGCGAGAAATCATGGCAAGGTTAATACTTAGTCTCGACAACCAGGTCTTGGCTGAATACAACATGACCAAGGAACGCTACACCGTTGGTCGCCTGCCGGACAACGATGTACGCATCGATAACCCGGCCGTCAGCGGACATCATTCGCTGATCATCAACATTCTTAATGATTCCTTTCTTGAAGACCTCAATAGCACCAACGGTACCTACGTCAATGGCAAGCTGATCAAGAAGCATGCGCTGCAACATGGTGACGTCATCACGATCGGTCATCACCAGTTGCGCTTCTCCGATCAACAGACCAATGAATCGGAACAGGACGAATTCGAGAAAACCATGGTCATCCCGGCCGGCCAGCAAAATGCCGACCAATTGGCCAAGGCAGAAGCCGCCGCCGAAAAAGCCGCCGCTGCAGCCGCCGCGGCTGAAGAAGCGAAATCCGCCAAGAGTGACTATGCTGACGAAAAGTCGGCAGCCGCCGCGGCGGTAAAACTGGATCCGGAGGACGCCGCAGCCCTCGAGGAATCACCGAAGAAAACACCCAAGCTGGACGAGTCTGTCGCGCACACAGAGACCTCGCATGGCATCGACCCGGCCAATGCTCCCAGCGCATTGCCATTGGCGAAACTGCAGGTACTAAGCGGTTCTTTTGCCGGTCGCGAGTTGGAACTGACCAAGGCGCTGACGACCCTGGGCCGTCCCGGGGTGCAGGTTGCTGCCATCACCCGTCGTGCCGAGGGCTACTACATCGTGCACGTCGAATCGGGTAAGGAAGGCGATTTCCCGCTGGTCAATGGACAGCCGATTGGCGCACAGGCACGGAAACTTCAGGATAATGACGTGGTGCAACTGGCCGGTGTGAAGATGGGCTTTTTCATCGCCTGAACGCGGCACCGGAAAAAAAAACGGTGAATCGCACCACCCGAGCTTACTGATAGCCCCCATCGGGATAGTCGTTGTACGTATCCGGTACCCAGTTTTCGAACTTGGTGTAACGGCCGACAAATGTCAGTGGGAAGTCACCAATCGGGCCATTACGCTGCTTGGCAATGGCAATGTCGGCGACACCCTTTCGGGGTGTATCCTGGTTGTAAACCTCTTCGCGATAAATAAAGACGATCAGGTCGGCATCCTGCTCAATGGCACCGGACTCCCGAAGATCCGACATCACCGGGCGCTTGTCCGTGCGCTGTTCGACACTTCGATTGAGCTGCGACAGGGCAATCACGGGACATTCGAGTTCTTTTGCCAGTGCTTTGAGACCACGGGAAATCTCCGAAATCTCGGTCGCGCGGTTTTCCGTGCTGCCATGAACCTGCATCAGCTGCAGGTAGTCGACGACAATCAATCCCACACCATGCTCGCGCTGCAGTCGGCGTGCACGGGCCCGAATCTCGCTTGGCGCCAGTCCGGGCGTGTCGTCAATATAAATCGGTGCCTCCGACATCAACTGCACTGCCGTGTTGATTCGCGACCAGTCCTCATCCGGGAATTTGCCGGTACGCAAATGCGTCTGATCGACACGACCCAAAGACGAAATCATGCGAAAAGCCAGCTGCTGGGCCGGCATTTCCATCGAGAATATTGCGGTCGGCACTTTGGAACCGATCGCCGCGTTTTCTGCGATGTTCACAGCCAGCGTCGTCTTGCCCATCGATGGCCGGCCGGCAATGATAACGAGATCACCCGGTTGCAATCCTGCGGTCATCTTGTCGAATTCGGTGTAGCCCGTTGAAACGCCGGTAATGTCCCCGTCGGACTGATGCAGCAGGTCGATCCGGTCCACTGCCGCAGGCAGAATGTCTTTCAGGGCTTTAAAGCCCTTGCGTCCTCGATTGCCCTTCTCGGCAATATCAAAGACCAGTTTTTCGGCATTTTCGAGGACTTCCGCCGCGGTGCGACCGTCGGTTGTGAAAGCGCTGCCCGCGATTTCATTGCCCGCGCTGATTAACGAGCGCAGCGTTGAGCGTTCTCTCAGGATTTTTGCGTAAGCGCGGGCGTTGGCAGCGCCTGCGGTCTCATTGGCCAAAGTGGCGAGGTATTCGAGGCCGCCGGCATTTTCGAGCTCGCCACGCCCATCCAGGTGCTCAGACACCGTGACGACATCGCAAGGACTGCCGCTCTCGATCAGGCCGGCAATGGCCGCGAATATCAGGCGATGATCCTTACGATAAAAATCATCGCCGATGATGACGTCAGCAACTTTGTCCCAGGCCAATGCATCGAGCATCAACCCGCCGAGCAGGGACTGTTCGGCTTCTATGGAGTTAGGCGGGACCTTGAGGCGCTGTTCAGCGCCCCCGTCAACACTGCCGTCGTCCAAAGCCCGGACCATTCGATATTATCCCCTGTCAGACATCAATCTGACTCAAAGCTAGCACACCGATGCTGTCGAGGCGCGGTGTCTTTTGTGTAACCTATTCTGCCGCGACGACGCGGACAGTCACTTCACAATCGACATCGGCATGCAGGTGTACGCCGATCTGAAATTCGCCCAGTTCATGGATCGGGCCGTCAGGCATACGGATTTCACTGCGTTCGACTTCGATCTGGATGGCTTCAAACGCATCCGCGACATCGATCGGTCCAACGGAACCAAACAGCTTGTCTTCGCTGCCGGCGTTCGCCGCAATAACAAGCTCGACGCCACCAATGGCTTTGGCTCGGGACTTCGCTTTTGCGAGCTCCTCCGCTGCGGCCTTTTCAAGCTCTGCGCGGCGCGCTTCAATCTGCTTGATGTTCTCAGGCGTCGCGAGTGCAGCCTTGCCCTGGGGCAGCAGAAAGTTGCGACCAAACCCTGGCTTGACGGTAACCAGATCGCCAATACCACCTACATTTTCAACGCTTTCCAGCAAAATAACGTTCATGTCTTCGAACCTTTACGTTTTAGCAAATCGACGCCGGAAATCAAACCATGCGTCTGAATAACCAACCAATGCCAGCAACATTACCAGCAGAACCTGCAGAAACGGCAACAAAATGTATACCGATATCAATGCAAAACCAGGCAGGTACGCCTCACCACGCAACCAGTGCATGATGGCGAGTCCCTGCATCATGAACATCGCAAACAAAATGAAAGCGATATTCTGTAACCAGGCTGCGCCGATCACAAACGCCAGCAACGATGCCAGCGCCATTGTGAACGCTATGACGCGCCCAAAATTCAATTCCCGAAAACGCCCGAAATTCGACGTTTCGCCCGGCAACTGGCGATAAAACCAGTAACCCGTCATCATCGCGACGGTAAACAGCATCCAGTACACCAGGACGGCTGATATCGTCATTATCTCCGCGGTCAGCATCGACGTATCGAGCTCCAGACCGTTGTCATTGACCACCTTGGTCATCGCATCCAGGTACGGCTGCCAGAATACGGCCGGATCCGGAACGACGACCTGAAACACCAGCATCGCCACAATCGCCACGATGACCGACACCTGCAAAGTGAGCGTCAACGACCGCGTCGCAACCAACAAGTTCGTCAGCAGCAAAGCGGGAACCCAGGTCCCCGCAACCAGCACGAGCACTGCCGGCAATGTTCCACCAACAATGAGTGTTGCCACCGCCAGAATCGCTGTTGCGATCAAAGCGCCGGTCACTGCCGGCCGATTCCCTTTCGCAAGCACCAGCAGCGCCATGATCGCACCGCTGGTGATTTGCGGAGCCGGCAGCAACAAGGTCACCGCGAGCCCGAGAACCGCGTTGTACGGCCGTGCGAGCAGCCAGTTGGCTATCGCCTGCACGAGGCCGTGACCCGAGCGTCTAGTGGCGGTCGGTATACGGCAACAGAGCCAGGAATCGAGCACGCTTGACTGCCGACGCCAGCTGGCGTTGGTAGTGCGCTTTGGTGCCCGTAATCCGACTCGGTACAATCTTGCCGGTTTCAGTGATGTAGGCCTTCAGCAGGTTGAGATCCTTGTAGTCGATCTCCTTGATGCCCTCGGCGGTGAAACGGCAATATTTCCGTCTGCGTGAATAACGACTCATAGCAATTCTCCTTAGGCGCTCTTCGCTTCGGCTTCGGCATCGACATCACTGTCGTCGCTGTCAGCGTCCGTCTCGTCGTCGGCAGCATCGTCATCAGACGCATCATTCGCTTCGGCCGCAGCCTCGCTTTCCGCGGCTTCTGACCGCATCGCGGCTTCAGCAACGGCTTTCGCGTCACGACGTTGTTGTGCTTCTTTTTCCTTCGCCTTTTCTTCGGCAACGGCGACTGCCATCGGCGAGGCTTCTGTGACAGCGTCGTCCCGCACCATCACCAGGCTGCGCAGCACGGCGTCATTAAACTTGAAAGCGGTCTTAATTTCCTTGACCACGTCAAAATCGCACTCGATATTCATCAGTGCGTAGTGGGCCTTGTGGATTTTATTGATCGGGTGCGCCAGTTGGCGTCGGCCCCAGTCTTCGCTGCGGTGAACCGTGCCACCGGATTCGGTCACCATACCCTGGTACTTTTCGACCATGGCAGGAACCTGCTCGCTCTGGTCCGGATGAACCAGAAACACTATCTCGTAATGCCTCATTGTTGCCCCTTTCGGATTATAGCTACCCGGCAAATCCGGTGTAGCAAGAGGTGAAAACCCGCTTTTTCGGCGGGAGGCGCATCCTACGACAGGCTCATGCCGGGCGCAAGGCCCTCTGCCGCACGATTTCGTAGAGGCAAATGCCGGTTGCGACCGAAACATTGAGACTCGCGACCACTCCCTGCATCGGCAGACTCACCAGCGTATCGCAGCGCTTTGAGATCGCGGCACTCAGGCCAGTGTGTTCGCGCCCCATGACCAGGGCCAAAGCACCGCCCAGATCGGCATCGAACAGACCGGAATCCGCCTTGTCGCTGGTGCCGACGATCCGTACACCATAATCCGCGAGCCACCCGAGCACCCGGTTCAGGTTGCCAACCGCTGCGAAGGGCAATTGTTCCGCCGCCCCGGCTGCCACCTTGCTGACGGTCGGGCTCAGTCCGGCAGCGCCATGCCGTGGCACCACCAGCGCGTCAACGCCGGCGGCATCCGCAGTCCGCATGCAGGCACCGAGATTGTGGGGGTCCTGGACACCGTCGAGTACGAGCAACAACAAAGGGGCGGCATCCTGAGCCTGCAACCTGGCCTCAACCATACTGCGCAGGCCGGCCTCATCCAGAACGGTGCTGCGACGGACCTCGGCAATCACCCCCTGATGCCGTGCATCGCCGCTCATTTGAGCCAGGCGCGCGCGATTCGCCGGCTGAACGTCGATCCCGCCTTTTTGTGCCGCCTTGATGATCGCTGTAACACGCGGGTTGGCGGTCTGATATTCCGCGAAAATACGACGAATGTCTGCGGGGGCCGACGCCAGCAGCTCCTCGACGGATCGCAAGCCGGTTACGTATTGCGCTCGGCTCATCGGCGCCGCCTGTTCTTTGAGCTGGCGTTGTCCTCCACCGGGCGGAAATCGATCTTCCGTGTTTCCATATCAACCTTGTGTACCCGCACCCGCATCTGGGCACCAAGGCTGTAGGAGTGGCCACTGCGTTCGCCGACCAGGCGCTGGGCGCCTGCGTCATACTTATAGTAGTCGTTGGCAAGGCTGGTCACATGCACCAGTCCGTCTGTCATCAACTCGGTAATTTGCACGAACACTCCAAAGTTCGTGACACCGGTTATGACACCATCGAACTCTGCGCCCAGGTGGCTCTCCATATACTGGCATTTGAGCCAGGCCTCGACTTCGCGCGTCGCCTCCTCTGCACGCTTTTCGTGCGCCGACGCAATCGCACCCAGGCGCTCCATTTCTTTGGGACTGTAGTCGTACTTACCGGGTTTGCCGCCGCGAATGATATGGCGGATCGCTCGATGAACCAGCAGATCCGGATAGCGGCGGATCGGCGACGTAAAATGCGCGTATGACTCGAGAGCCAGGCCGAAGTGACCGATATTGGTCGGCGAGTATTCTGCATGCGTCAACGATCGCAGCATCGCCATGGAAATGGCGGCACTATCTGGCCGGTCCCGCACCTGCTCAATGATTTTTGTGAAGTGACGAGGCTCCACGTGATCCGGGTGCGCAACCTTCAGACCCAGGGACACAAGATATAATCTGAGGTCATTGAATCGATCCGGGTCGGGTTTAGGGTGTACGCGATAGAGGCCGGGGATCCGATGCTTCCTGAGGAACCTGGCGGCTTCGACATTGGCCGCGATCATGCATTCCTCGATTAACCGGTGCGCATCGTTGCGCGGCACCACTTCGATTCGATCGATTTCGCCGTCCTTGTTCAGCTTGAACCTGGTTTGCGGCAAATCGATTTCAATCGCACCACGGCGGGACCGCGCTTTCCTGAACGCCTGAAACAGGTTGTGCAATTCCCGGACTGGCGTGTGCAGATCTTTTGGCACCGAGGTGTTCGACTTACCGGTCAGGAAATCGTTGACCTCGTCGTAGGTCAGGCGAGCTTTCGATTTCATCACCCCCTCGAAGAAACTCGCACGCGATACCTTGCCATCGTGGGCGACGCGCATATCGCAGACCATGCACAATCTATCGACTTTGGGATTCAGCGAGCACAGCCCGTTCGACAGTACCTCCGGAAGCATCGGAACAACTCGGTCGGGGAAATAGACCGAAGTCCCGCGTACAATAGCCTCCTTGTCGAGAGCCGAGCCAACCGATACGTAGTGAGCGACATCGGCAATAGCCACCAGCAACCGCCAGCCGCTGTCTGTTTTCCGGCAATACACCGCATCGTCAAAATCGCGGGCATCGGAGCCATCGATTGTTACGAGATCAACGTCACGCAATTCGGTTCGCCCCGCGTGGGATGCGCTGGTGACCTTGCTACCAAAGCCGGCCACTTCTTTCTTGACGGCAGCGGGCCATTCGAACGGTATGGCATGTGCATGAATCGCAATGTCCGTTGCAATACCCTTGTCACCCGGCTTGCCGATAATTGTCACGATTCGGCCGGTTGCCTGCTCGACCTGGGTCGGGAAGTCGAGGATTTCAGCGACCACCATATCGCCGTGCTTCGCTTTCGCCGCTTCGCCTTTCGGAATCAGTATGCGATGTGACAATTTCGCATTGTCCGGCAGGACGATACCTATACCGCGTTCGCGAATAAACTGACCGGCGACTTGCCGGGTGCCACGATCCAGGACATCGACCAGCTCACCCTCGGCCCGGCCCCGCCGATCCAATCCCTTGATGCGAACCGCAACCCGGTCGCCATCGAACAATGACCGCATCTCGCGCGCAGACAAATAGATGTCCTCCGGATTTCCGTCGTCTCGAATTACAAAACCGAATCCGTCGCGATGCCCGCTCACCTGGCCGGTCACCAGGTCGAGCTTGGCTGTCAGGCAGTACTCGCCGCGGCGATTCTCGAGAATCTGTCCTGCCCGGACCATGCTTTGCAGCCGATCGACCAGCAGCGTCCGCATGCGTTGTCCTTTCAGGTCAAAGGCTTTCAGAATCGGTTCGGCCTTCAGCGGCTTGCCTACGTCGGTGAGGAAGTCGATCAGCTCGTTCTGGCTCGGTACCGGGTGCTTGTATGGCTTGCTGCCCGACTGCTTCGCCGTCTTCTTCTTGCGCCTGGGTTTCGTGGTTTTTTTGACTGTGCTTTCGTTTTTCGTGGTCTTGCCTGGCAAGTGAATATGCTCCGTTTCTGGGGAATAGGGTCCGGTGATTGACAGACCGAGGCCGCTTTGAGTACAGTGCGCCACCCCGTCGTACTGCAATTGTACGCGGTTTTCGCACCTGCCGAGGTGGCGGAATTGGTAGACGCGCTAGCTTCAGGTGCTAGTGACCTTATGGTCGTGGAGGTTCAAGTCCTCTTCTCGGCACCAGATTGATGGCGGCCCCTTTTGGGGCCGTCAATGTCCCTGCCGATCGCAAGCACATCCTTTAAGGCCTGCCCTTGTCTCGTGTACAGTGTACCGGAGCTGACAGCAAGAGACTTATCGATGGCTGAACCATTGCTCCAGGAACCCGGTAAAGCATCGCCGTTTTTTGCACTCGACCGGTACGCAAAGCTAAGCCTCGCGTTTTACCTGCTGGTGATGGCCGTACGTTTCTCCGTACTGGACCCCAAAACACAATCCTCCTTTGACGCGTACCTGGCTGAGCCGCTTTTGCTCGGCACACTGGTGCTGCTGTTGAGTCGTCGGGTCTACCGCTCGACAGATGCATCCTTCAGGCTTTTCTACACTATCGCTCTATCCGGATTTGCAGCCTGGCTGTCAGTTAGCCTGCTGCACCTTGGCGATGCAGATCGACAGTCCACAAGTACCCTGCTGCAACATGACATCCTTTTGATGCTGCACTCCGCTGCGATCGTTGTAGCGATCGAGCTCCGACCCGATACTTCGCATTCCGAATTCTGGCTTCGTCGCCGCAGTCTTCATGCACTGGGCGGTTTTCTGCTGGTATACACGGCATTCAGCTATTTCGCGATTGTCCCACTGTATTGGGGTTCTGCAGGCTACAGGACGCCTTACGCGCTGTACGCAGCCGTGGATTTGTTCCTTGCGATGCGTTTTTTCACTGCAGTCGCACAAGCGCGTGACCCAACCTGGCGCCAGACCTACGCACTGTTCGGCGTTTTCTTTTTGCTGATTGTCGTCGCCGACGTTTTGGCTTTTGCGTACCGGTATTCCGTGCTCGACTATATGCCCGACAGTCTCGCCAATCTCCTTTGGTATTTATGGTATCCAATCGCTTATGCTGCGGTCGGCAGGGCGCCTGTTCGGTCGGCGCAACCCGTACGGCTTTCAGAGTCACAGGTGCTCGATTCGGCAACCGGCGGATTGCTGGTTTTCGGGCTTGCGTTGCCATTGATCCACGTCACGGGTTACGGCCTGTCCTATTTCGACAACCAGCTCCGCGATGCGCGCGACATTCTCGTCGCTGCGTGGATTGTGTTAATCACGGTATTATTCTCCGGCGTCTACTATTTCGTCACTCGCCACATGTCAAAGCTGGACCGCGAGCGGACGATGGCCGAAGAAAAAGCGAGCCAGCTTGAGAACCAGCTTGAACGGGAGGTCAGGCTCAGACTGTTGGCTCGATTATCGGCCGGTCTCGCCCACGATTTCGGTAACTCCCTGTTTGCCATCTCGACGCATGCAAAGGCCGTCGAAGATCGGCATAGAAATGGAACGCCGCTCGAGAGGAGCATGGCGGGCCTGAAGCAGGCAATCCGCTACGCACAGGACCTGGTCACAAAATTGAGCCTGGTCGGCGCGGCGGACACGACCGCGCCTGCTGTCGTCTTCAATATTCGCGCCGAAGTTGAACAAACAATCCAGGTCCTCGCGCCATCCCTCGGAGCTGACATTGAACTGAACTACATGCCAAGCCCCGAGCCCATCATGATCCGTGCCGAAAGATCAATGGTGCACCAGGTTTTGACAAACTATATCTACAACGCCGTTGATGCGATTGACGGACAGGGTCGAATCGATATTTCGATCGATGTCTATCCGGTCCGGTCACAATGCAGTTCTTGCGGCGAGGAAGTATCCGGTGAGTATGCCGTTTTGACTGTTAAGGATGACGGACCCGGTATCGATGCCGCAGTGAAGGATAATATTTTCGAGCCGCTGATCACGACAAAGCCGCTCGGTAAAGGCAGTGGACTTGGCCTGGCCATGATTCATGCAATCATGCACAGAATTAACGGGCACGTCGGCGTTCGATCCACGCCTCAGCAAGGCAGCAGCTTTAGCGCTTACTTTCCGATCTAGCCCCAGAGATGCCGGTCTTTCTCAATTACCTGGGACGGATGACCAACGATCAGTGGATCGGGTCCCTTGACAACATGCTCGTCCTTGTCCGGGTAATCGAGCTCGCTCAGAAAGTACTGGATACAATTTAGCCGGGCGCGCCGCTTGTCGTCCGACTTGATGACGGTCCATGGCGCATCTGCCGTGTCCGTGTAGAAAAACATAGCCTCTTTCGCCTGCGTATATTCCTGCCATTTGGATCGCGACTGCTCGTCGATCGGGCTAAGCTTCCAATGCTTGAGCGGATCCAGCTGTCGAGAATCGAAGCGCCGCTGTTGCTCTTCCTCGGTAACCGAAAACCAGAATTTGAACAGGCGTATCCCCGAACGCGTGAGCATACGTTCGAAGTCCGGTACCTGACGCATAAACTCGAGATATTCAAGCGATGAACAAAAACCCATCACACGCTCAACGCCCGCCCGGTTGTACCAGGACCGGTCATAGAGAACGAATTCTCCTGCCGAAGGCAAATGCCTGATGTAGCGCTGGAAATACCATTGCGAACGCTCTGCCTCGGTCGGCTTCTCAAGCGCAACCACTCGGGTCGCGCGTGGATTCAAGTGCTCGGTAAACCGCTTGATCGTGCCGCCTTTACCAGCGGCATCGCGACCCTCGAACAAGGCTACTATTCGCTGCCCTGTTGCTTTCGCCCAGCTTTGCGCTTTCAGAAGCTCTACCTGCAGCTCCTCCTTGTGCGTTTCGTAAACCGACCGCTTGATTTTCGTTTTGTACGGGTAGCGACCCTCTCTGAACAGGTCACGAATCTGTTCCGGGCTATGGCGGATCTCGGAGTACAAGTGCGCTGCAGCACCATCTTTTGCTGTCGTCATACGCAAAGTCTCACACACGTGACAGGGCGCAAGCTATAAGTACTTTTCGCGACCCCGATTCAACGACGCCCGGGCCACCAATTCCATCGCCCACCCAGTTTCAGCAAGGCCGGCCCGATAGCAAGTCGAACAATGGTTGCATCGATGAGAATTGCCGCTGCGAGTCCGAAGCCCAGAATCTTGATGACCAGGAATTCCCCCAGTGAGAACCCGGTAAAGACAACCATCATCAGGAGTGCCGCGCTGGTGATCACGCGTCCGGACTTTGCAAGACCATCCACAATGGCTTCGTCATCGCTACTGCCGTCATCGACGGCTTCGGCAACCCGCGCGAGCAGGAAGACTTCGTAGTCCATACTCAGTCCGAATACCACGCAGAACACGATGATCGGTACAGCGGGAAACAGTCCATCGAGTGGTGTTGTCACGCCGAGGTACTCGGACCCATAGCCGTACTGAAAAACGAGTACCGTCAATCCCATCGCAGCAGCCACCGATAGCAAGTTCAGGAGCAATGCTTTTGCGGCCGCGAACAACGAACGGAAACCCGCAAGAAGTGCAACGAACGAACCAAGCACGATAAATGCAATGACACGCGATACGTTGCCCCCAATCGCGTCCTGGTAGTCGGCGTTGAGCGCCGGTAATCCGCCGACCAGGAGCTGTACACCGATGGCTCCGCCGATATCTTCAATATTCAGGTTCCGGAGCTCCCGTACGTAACGCATCAACTCACCGGCGGAAGCGCTCTCGGACGGAATTATCTCGAATGCCGCGTAGCGTCGATTCGCGCTGACATACGCTGCTCGAAGTTCGTCCGTGATGTAGGCGATCTGCGCCTGTTGCGCGTTCCCTACGCCAATCAGGTTCGGCAACGACACAATCCGCGCAACGCGTTCGTCTCGGGACAGCATCTCTGTCAGGCGAATGAGTGTCTGCCACCCCTGCAGAGAATCCGATGCAATTCCCTCCGGGAACTCAAGCACGACACGCATTGTCTGTACGATGCCACTTTGGCCATAACGATGCAGTGCAATCGCGCCACGCGTCGATTCCATCTGCACCGGCAACCAGGGCTCACTCGGTATGTCGGTGCTGATATCTCTTGCCTGCCATGCCAACAGGATGAGCGGCAGGCCGAAAAGCAGCAGCACTTTGACGGGATGCCCAATGACGAGTCGACCCCAACTGCGCCATTGCGCATCGCTGACCAGTTGCCATGGCGGCAAACTGAAACGGCCAGCCTCGACCCGATGTCCCAGGAACGCCAGACATGCAGGCAATAGCAGTGTCGACAGGAGCACTGAGAAAGCCACCACAAGTAAGCCGCCGGTGGCGATCGAGCGCAGTTCAACTGCTGGAACGTACAACAGCGCACCGAAGCCGATTGCCACAGCGCCACCGGAAAGAAGTATCGTATGGCCAGCAGTTTGCAGCGCCGCGACCGCGGCGGTTTCGGGGGATGGCTGCCGGGACAGTTCCTCGCGAAATCGGCTGATCAGCAACAATGTGTAATCGATGCCAAGTCCCAGCCCGATCATCGAAACGATATTCTGGAGCAGTACCGTCATCGGCCAGAAGGAACTGATCAGCACGGCTGCACCGAGGCTGCAGGCAACACCAAGCCCGGCGATAACGACCGGACACAAAGCCGCGGCGAGACTCCCGAAAATCACGAACAAGAGGACCAGGGCTATCGGCATTACACGACGTTCGGCGGACGCCGCATCACGAGTGCTGGTCTGCCGCACGTCATAGTCGAATGCCGCGGCCCCCGTCCAAACAACGTCCGCACCCGGATAACGGCGTTTCAGGTCTGAAAAAAGCGGCGCAGTCGATTCCCTGAGTTCGACAACCACTTCATCCATGCGCAGGCCCGCCGGATCAATTGCGACCAGGACGAACGTGCCATCGGGGCCTTTGAATATTTCGTCTTTGGTGTCGAGATAGGAGAAGATTTTTTTGACATGATCCATCTCCAGCACCGCATCCACCGCGTCGACCAGGACGTCCAGCCCGGCGTCTTCGTCAAGCGGCGGAATTCCGCTGACAACCAGGATCAGGCTCAATGAGAACGGCGCATTGAACTCGTCGGACAACAGGTCGTCGACACGCTCGGCCTCGCTATTGCCAGTCGCGGAACCCCCAACCTCGAGTTCGCTGCCGGTTTGGAACGAGAACGGCATTAGAAAAATCGCGATCGCCAGGCAGGCTGCCACCACCCATACGCGATAGCGCACGATGCTTTCTGCCAACTTACCCGTCACTGCGATTCCTGGACTGCAACCAAACTCTGGTAATCGTAACAAGGATCGTATGCCAGCAAATCGACCGCACGCGAAATATCAAGCGTATGACCATAGGCCACTTGCTGCACCAGGTAACGACTGAGTCGCGGTGCATGCTTGGCGCCAGACGCTCGCCAAAGATACTCGGCAATGCTTGCAAGCGTCCAGGCAGCAATACGCGGCAAATGAACGAGACGTGTCGGATAGCCTTCGCGTTGCAACAGGGTTTGCAGCAAGTCATCTACGCTCACGGAATCCCGGTCAGCAACATTGAAGAAGCCTTTTGCGGTTTTGCAGCCGATAGCTCGCTCCACAGCATGCGTGAGATTCAGAATATGCGTAACCGACACCCGGTTCAGACCGCTGCCCGGAACCGCCAGGCAGCCGAAACGCCGCGCCGCGACGACCCGTGGCATCAGTGTCGAATCACCGGGGCCGTACACGATATGTGGACGAAGAATTGCGGCATCCGGTCGTTCGGCCAGCAGCAGGGCTTCTGCATCCGCTTTTGAGCGCGCATAGGCCGTTAGCAATTCGATCCCCGTCTGCGCGCTTTCCGACAGGTGTGTCGTTTCCTGATTGCGGGAATACACGCTCGCACTGCTGACATGAACGAATCGTTCGGCGCCTCTGAACGTCTCCAGCACCCGCCGCGTTCCTGCCACGTTGGTACGCTGGTACTCCGCGTCGTCACCCCAGTCGCCGACCAGGGCCGCGCAATGCACAACGGCATCGACAACGGGGATCTGCTTGAGCGGATGACGGATATCCCATCGCCGGTAGTTGGGTAATAAGCTCACCGTACCGCCCGCGTGACGCCGTCCAAAGGCGTGTACAACGTGTCCTTGCCTGCTGAGCTCGCCAGCGATGGCGCCGCCGATAAAGCCACTCGCACCGGTTACTGCAATTCGCATTGCAAATGGTCCTTTACACGTTGCCGCAGTATCTGCTTATCGACTTTCCCGGAACGACCACTAACAGGTAACTCCATGAACACGATGCGATCCGGCAAAGCCGTCGCGTCGATACGCAAGTCGCCTCGCCTCAGTTCGTGTTGAATCTCACGTTCCATTGCCACCGCATCGTTGCCCGCTTCGAGCTCCACGACCAGCACGACTTGCTCGTCGGCCACCTGCGGATCGAAGATGCCGACCATTGCACAGCGTGCGACGCCGGTTATTTTTTCGACGGTTGACTCGTACAGCTCCGGGTAGATATTGACCTGGCCACGAATGATCATGTCCTTCTTACGGCCCAACAGGATGATGAGATCACCTTCGATCAGCGCAAGATCGCCAGTTGCCAGCTCGTGACATTCAGGCTGGCCAAAATAGCGGGCGCATAGATTCGGCCCCGTCAGTATCAGTTCCTTTTCCGCGGATACTTTGGCAACCACACCGTCGACACAAACTCCGACAGGATCACCGCGGCCCACATACTGCATTTTATCCTGCAGTGAAATTCTCGCGACTGGCAGTATTTCAGTCATACCGTAGACGCACCAGACCTCGACCGCATCCCCGGCCACCGACTTGAACCGGCGCAGGAAAGACTGACGCACGGGCGCGGCACCAATCCATATTTCCCGAACACACGATGGCATTTGTAGCGAGCTGTTGTGCAGGAAGTCCGTAAGTTGCTGCAATTCGGAACTGACACCGAAGAACAATGTGACGCGATACCGCTGAATGTCTTCGTATAATCGACGCGGGGAAAACCGCGTCGCTGGCGGAACGACAACCAGCGCACCCGCAAACAGCGCCGGCAAAATCAGATGCATTTCGCGGGCGTAGACGACATCTTGTTCGGTCGCCGCCATCATCGACCCGGTAATGTCCAGCACGGCCTGCATGGAACGCCAGGTATGCACGACCGCTTTCGGATCATCCGTTGTACCGGACGTGAAAACCAGCATCGCTGGATCCTCGGGCTGCAGCGTTTCGTTCGCATCGGCGTTCGCACCGGCGCCCCTTAGTTGCAGATCCTTTACCGAGAGGCCGGCCGGAACGCCCGGCAGTCGACGGCCGAGATGAATGTGCCGAACGCCCTGCAAACCGGCAAACGGCGGCATGCAAACGCCCAGCTTCGCGAACACTCGCCTGACCAGACCGTGCCTTGCAATCGGGTAGAACACTGACTCGGCGATCACCCACTTGGGCGCCAGCATCGACATGCGTGACGCAAACAGCTCGTCGCCCATTTTCGGGTCCAGTGGCACAAGGACACCGCCCGCGGACACAATCGCAATCATCAGCACCGCAGCTTCAGTACTCGGTCGTACTCCGAACAGTACGTGGTCACCGGTTCGCAACCCGGCCTCCTGCAAGCCTCGCATCAGATATGTCGCTCGAGTATGAACTTGCTCACACGTCAAGTCAGATCCACGGCTATCGTGAATCGCCACCCGATCCGGACACGCCTGGCGTCGTTTATCGAGTGCGCGCAACAAAGAAATCACTGCCATTAGTGGACAGGCCCCTCTGAGCTGATCAGCAACTCCCGATATGCCGGTAACAATGCCCCGAATGTCACACTGCGCCCGGCTATTTGAAGCGACGGAACCTGGGCGGAAATTATACTGAGCGCTTCCTTCAGTTCGCGCTGTGCCAGGCTGAAACCTGCGCAGCGATGCGCGCCTGCCCCATACCACAGGCGTCCAGCACGCGGGTTGTAAACGCGACCAATATCAAACCGGTCGGCATCGTCAAAAAAATGCGGGTCGCGCGCCATATTGCAGGTCAAAACAATCAAACGAGTACTGGCTGCAAACCGTATACCGTCTACGACGACTGCCTTTTTGACAATGCGCACCGTCCCCGGCAGCGGCGTCGTAAAACGCAGCCCCTCATCGACCGTTTGAGAAATCAGCTCTGGCTGCCGGGCCAGGTCCTGATAAGTCCCGCTATCAAGCAACAGCGCAAGAATTCTCGGTAATGCGGCACTTAAGGTCAGCGTGCCGCCAATGGCGTATATCAACAACAATCCCAGGGCCGATTCAAAGTCTAGCTTCATTTCCTGGAGTATCGCGATAAGCGATTGCGGTGGCGCCGGTTGCCCATAAGCATCGCGAAAGAATGCCGCCAATGCGTCACGATCCTGCGCGGCTTTGCGCATTGCGTTTCTTGACGGCTTGCGAAATCCGAGTATGGACGACAGACCTGCACTGCGCCGCACCAGTTCCTGGCTTGCAGCATCTTCTTCGCCCGCTGGCGGCCTGGCACCAATGACATCGAACGCGATGCGTCCAGCCCAACCTCGGGTGAAACGTGCAAAATCGATAGTGCTTCCAGGTCTTAGTGAGTCACACATCGCGTGCAAGTCTGCACGGCGCTCACGAATGATGATCTCGGCACGCTCCGGTGCCAGCACTTCCGTCAGCGCGTCTCGCAACTCGCGGTGCCGCACACCGTCCATATTTCCAAGCGCTATAGCGCCAAGGCCCTCGGAGATTACGCTGGCAAAACTGCCCGGGCCGTTTTTCGTGAATTCCGTATCCCGGCTCAGGATTTCGCGTGCCAATCGCGCGTCGCTGACAACGACGCCCAGACCCGGCACTCGCCAGCAAGGGCGGCGATGACGCGCCACCTTTGCCAGCCCCCACAACAAGGGATGTGCCGCAAAATTCAAGGCCTCTTCGTGCCGCGTGTAGCTCACCGAATATCAACCGCGTCGGGCCGGTAGCCTCGATTTCGATACCAGCGCAACGTATTGATCACGCCGTAGGCCTGCAGTCGCCGCACGGAATTGTAGACCACCAGGTCGTCCCGCAGCGCCGCATTCGCAGTCAACGTTCTAACTGCCTCCGACAGTACGCGATCTTCATTGACATCTTCCAGCGATGACCGCGGGAATCCGCCGCTCTGCAGGTAAAGGTCAGCACTGATTGCCAGGTTGTTTCCGGCAACCATGAAGTATGGGTATCGAAATTGCGGACCGCGTCGATGGATCTTGCCGTAATTTTCGGCCAGCCAGACCGCCAGGCCAATCAATGCTCTGCGCGCCGGCGACAGGCGCAACTCGTCAAGCCGCGGCTTGATTCTTCCGGCAACAAAATCGAGCCCGTCCGCCTCAAGCGCCTGCCGCAGCACACGGGTCCAGTTCGGTCGCGGCAAACAGTCGGCATCCGTTCGCGCAATCCATCGCGCCCCCTCGGCGATTGCGTATCGAAATCCCGTATCGGCAGCAGCCCCGGTTCCCTTGACCGGCTCGTGGATGACCTGGACTGACAGATGATGCATGCGTTGTGAAAACTCCACCGCAATTTCCGCACTGGCATCGGTGCTGCCATTGTCCACCAGCACTACGGCAAAATTCGGATCCAGCTGCTCGCTTAGCGCTTTGAGCGTCTGCGGCAAGCACCGCTCTTCGTTAAAAAAAGGCACGACGACGTGCAGGTCGTTGGCCATTGCGGATTGATTTGCCGGGGTCATCTAGAAGTCCATCATCAAAACGCCGATGCTGATACCGCTGGCAAGACCCAGGCACATGATGCGGTCACCGCGTTCAATGGTGCCGCGATCCCGTGCCCGTGCGAGCGCTACCGGAATAGTGGCGGCGGCGAGATTCCCCAGGTCGGCAACGGTAATTTCAACTTTGCTGACCGGAATCCCACTCTCGGCGAGCATGTCATTCAGATATGGCAACGATACCTGGTGAACGAAAATGCGCTTGAAATCCGCAAATTGAACACCGGCTTCGTTCAATGCCCCGCGCAGAAAAGGCAAGCCGATGTCACGAAACGCAAGTTTGAGTCTCGGGCTGTTGGCACGAATATACGAATGCTCCGCGCCACGCGGATGCATTGACCCACCCGACAGCACAGTGGTCAGTTCCCAGTGCTCACTCAATGACGCAAACTTGCGGTAGAAGATACCGCCGCCATCGTTTGTCGCCGAAAATAGCGCCGCGGCTCCGGCGTCACCCATCGTGTAGCCCGGCATGTTCCGCTTGAAGTCATTAAGGCTGTCGGCATGCCAGGCAATGCCGCGCGAACTAATTTCGCCGACGGCGACCAGTACATTTTTATTCGCGCCACTTGCAATCAGTGATTCGGCAAGTTGCACGCCGTTGAGGAAACTGTTGCAGGCATTTTTGACGTCGAAAACCGGGCACCGTGTACCGAGTTTTGATTGCACAATATGCGCTGTAGCAGGCTCGATCAGATCCTGCCCTGCTGACGCAAATATCAACAGATCAATCGATTCCAATGAAACGCCGGACCGCTGCAGGACCTGTCGACAGGCATTGACCGCCAGGTCCGAGCATTGCTCCTCACAACCGGCCACTCGCCGCGCTCGAACGCCGGACAAGGCTTCGATGATGCCCCGCCGCGGTCTGAATGTTCCGCCCGATTGCGACACCATGGTTTCAACATCGATACTGGTTCGGACAGATGCCGGTAAAGCACCCGCCACCTCCACCATTCGCACGCGCTTTTCCACTCTACATTCGTCCCTGGCAGAAGCCTCTGCCGCTCCCATTCAGCCTGTATCCTGCTGGCAACGAAATGCCCAGAACTGTGGGATAGTTAATGAACTGCTGATGATGCCTGACGGACTGGCGAAAGCGATCGTCGCGTCATCCCGGTCGACTTCCTGTATCGAAATAGTGATACTGCGCCGCCCCACTGGCAACTGAAAAAAGACCATGTTTCGAAATGTACGCTTTTACCGCATCGGCAACGGCTGGCCGAATTCCGAGGAGGAGGTCACGCAGGCCTTGCGAGCAGCAGAATTCAAACCCTGCGGACCACTGACAGAGCGAAGCTCCGGCTGGGTACCCGTATACCCGGATACTGGCGATGCGCTGGCGCGCCGCGTCAACGGCGCGGACCTGATTCGAATGCGCAGCCAGTCGCGAGTTCTTCCTCCCTCCGTAATTAAGGAAGAACTTGAAGCCCGAATCGACGATTACACTGCGCGCATGAAAGAGTCGCCAAGCGCGCGCGAGAAACGACGGATGAAGGCCGAAGCTCGTGACGAACTGATGCCCAAGGCAATGCTTCGGTCAGATCGCACCTGGGGGTTTGTCGATCTCAAAGAGAACCTGATCGGCATCGACGCGCTTCAGGCCTCCGTGGCCGAGCGATTTCTGCGCCGGCTTGGCGCGGCTCTGCCAATCAGCAATGTCCGCCCCCTGCAATTCAACCAGCCAGTTGGCGAATTATTGACGAAAATATTCCTTGGCGAAGCCCCCGGGCAATTTGTCGTGGGTCGGGAATGCCGAATGCAGGATGCCGCGGATGCGGGCTCAAAGGTACGCTGGACCCAGTTCGATCTAAGCGAAAAGAGTATCCGGAATCACGTGACCGATGGTATGCGCCTCACACACCTCGCCATCGAGTATGACAATATCCTGAGCTGTGTGATTGACCAGGACGGCACATTGGGCAAACTCCGTTTCGTTGGTATGGACGAAGACCATGGCGACGAGCTGGATCCGCTGGCACGCCTCGATGCAGAATTTGTCCTGATGAGTGGCACCCTGCGCCAGATGATTGCCGATCTTAAGAAACTGCTGAAGGGATTCGCCTGATGCCAGAACCTGTCCGGCCGGTCATTCGATAGCAATGGGACGCTGGCGACCCCCTCCCCCCAGCTCGTCGCCGTATATCACGCCGGCTGGGTTCGATGCGCTGCAGTCTGAGCTCGACGAACTCTGGCGGCGCCGACGCGATGTCGTGAAGGCGCTTGCCGCGGCCGCCGCCGAGGGCGATCGATCGGAAAATGCCGAATACATTTATCGCAAGAAAGAGCTCGGCGGCCTGGACCATCGGATTCATTACCTGCAGAAACGCCTGCCGAACCTGACCGTGGTTCGCGAATCCCCGGACGGCGATGCCATCTATTTTGGCGCCACCGTCGAGTTGCGCAATGAACGTGGTGAAACTCTTACTTACAGAATTGTCGGCCCGGACGAAACGGATCCGAAACGCCAGGCCATCAGTATGGACTCCCCGCTCGCAAAAGCCCTCAGAAGCAGGCGCGTTGGGGATGACGTGGACGTCAAGACCGGTGAGCGCCTGCAAACGCTCCGCGTGTTATCGATTCGCTACCGGTAACATCGGCAGGATCCGTTTGACATGAACGGGAGGCTGCACTAATTTCTGCTCCCAGATGGTGCTCCGATATCGGGAGCTAAGAGGGAATCCGGAGAAATTCCGGGGCTGTACCCGCAACTGTAAGTTGGGAAATGCTGGCCAGCTAGCCACTGGGATGAACGATCCCGGGAAGGCGGCCAACATTGACGATCAACAAGCCAGGAAACCTGCCATCGCGTCGTTCGTCCAAGGTCGGGTCAACCTGCAGGGCCGGAATCTCACTTCCCGTGAAACGACATGTAGTCGGCTCGTCGCACTGCATGATCAGTGAAGCCGCAACCAGTCGTTTCAATATGTCCGACGTCGACGCCCGGACATCGGGGAAAATCCAATGAAGAATTCATTCCTGGCGGGCATCCTTGTTACCTTGCTGCCGAGTGGACTCACGTACGCCGAGGCAGCGCATCACGACGATAGTGACTCGCTAGTCGTTTACGGTGTCCGACTCGAGCAGCCGCGCGCAGAGGTCGGCTCAAGCGTTACTGTCATTTCCGCTGACGAAATCGAGGCGCTCGGCGTTGACTATATCGTTGACGCGATTGCACGCGCACCCGGCGTCACGATTGACCAGAATGGCAGCCAGGGTGGCGCCGCCTCGGTCAGGATCCGCGGCGCCGCGAGCGCCCAGACCCTGGTGATTGTCGACGGCGTAGCAGTCAACGATCCGAGCGCTCCGAGCGGCGGATTCGATTTTGCACGCCTCGATCCCGCCAACATCGACCGCATCGAGATTCTGCGCGGTCCGCAATCGACGCTGTGGGGGTCCGATGCCATGGGTGGCGTGATCAATATAGTCACGAAACGGCCAGGCGATGGCTTCGGTGGCGATGTCTTTGTGCAAGGCGGATCGTACGGCAGTCTGCGCGCCGGCGCTTCGGCCAGCGGCTCCAACGAACGTTTCAACTTCCGTGTCGCAGCGGTACACAATTCAACGGATGGGATTTCGAAAGCGGACGAAGTCTATGGCAATACCGAAGACGACGCCTATGATTCACTGACTGTCAGCGCCGTGGGCGGCCTCGCCATTGGCAAGGCACGATTGCAGGCAACCGTCCTCAGAACCGAAGCCGATACGGATTTCGACAGCTTCTTTTTTGGCGCACCCGGCAACGTTGCGGACGGCGATGAACTCAGCAAGACCGAGGAAACCGCAGCGAGCCTTACGCTCAGGCTGCCGCTGTTTGACGACAAACTTGAAAACCTGTTCCTCGTCGGTTATTCGGACATTGATCGGCAGAGCTTCGCAGATGGACAGCCCGGATTTCAAAGCGCAGGCGATCGAAGGACGTACCGTTATCAAGGTACGTTGACGGCCAACGACAGACATCGGTTCGCATTCGGCGTCGAACACGAACAAAGTGAAGCCGGTGATGCCCACTCATCGATCGATGGTTTGTTTACGCTCTACGAATGGCGAACGACGGATTTCCTGACATTGACCGCCGGGCTGCGCAATGACGATCATGACCAATACGGCACCGAAACAACGGGGCGAATCGCAGCGGCGTACAATCCACACGAACAAATTACGCTGCGTTCGAGTTGGAGCGAAGGATTCAAGGCACCGACACTGTTCCAGACAACCTTCTTTTGTTGTGGTGCGACCGAGCCCAACGCGAACCTGAAACCGGAAACATCACAGGCCCTTGATGTCGGCTTTACAGTACGCACTGCGAATGGACGCGGTGAAGTTGGCCTGACGTGGTTTGACCAGAACACCGAGAACCTGATTGATTTTTCATTTGCGATCGGCGCCTACGAAAATATCGCGACGGCAACATCCGACGGCTTCGAATTCGATACTCGCTACCAGGTCGGCGACTGGCTCGAGGCCTCGCTAACCGCAACGTGGGTTGATGCAAAAGACGGCGCCGGTATTACCTTGGCCCGGGTACCGAAGCGTACCGGCGACCTGGGTTTCGCTTTCAATCCCGATGGACAGCTTTCGGCTACCCTCCTGGTCCGATACAACGACGAGGAACAGGACGCCACCGGGGTTGTCGGCGCGTGGACCCGCGTGGATGTTTCAGCGCGCTTCATACTTAGCGACGGCATTACAGTGTATGCGCGCATCGAAAATCTTCTGGACCGCCACTATCAGCAGGTACTCGGGTACGGTACTCCAGGACTTTCGGGATACATCGGCGCGCGCCTCAGCTTTTAGGCAATGATTCGCTCGACGCTTATCGCCGTATTTCTCGCCCTGATAACGGGCAGCCCGACGATGGCAGAATCCGCGCCCGGACGGGTCATCAGTCTCGACTACTGCGCCGATCAGTATCTGCTCAAGATGTTACCGGCGTCGCGCATTCTCGCGGTATCGCCGGATGCCGACGAGGCGTTCTCGTACATGCGCAAACAGGCCGCCGGCATGCCCACGGTACGGCCACACGCAGAAGACGTACTGTCGCTCGGACCGGACCTGGTCGTGCGCTCCTACGGTGGTGGCCCGCGCGTTGCGAGCTTGCTCAATCGAGCTGGTATTGAAGTCCTGCAGCTCCCCTACGCCGACAATCTCGCCGATATTCGTGCCGCGACATTATCGATCGCCAGGGCGCTCGGCGTTCCCGAACGCGGTGTCGAGATGGTGGCCGAGTTTGACCGTCGACTCGCCGCACTCGAACTCGATGACGAACCGCGCGAGGCGCTGTACATGACCCCGACCGGCGTAACCAGCGGTCCGGGTACGCTCGTTCACGAAATGCTCAAAGCCGCGGGTCTTCGTAATTTTGAAACGAGGGCCGGATGGCACTCATTGCCCCTGGAGCGCCTTGCCTACGAACAGCCGGACCTGGTCGCCGCGGCATTCTTCGACATTGACACGATACGCCCTGAATTGTGGAGTCCGATGCGGCATCCAGTCGCCAGGCGGCAGCTAGGTGAACAACCGGCCGTCATGCTGCAGGGTGCCTGGACATCGTGCGGCGCGTGGTTTTTGCTGGATGCCGTCGAGGCTTTGGCTCGGCAATGAAATCCGCTCACTTGCTCGCGATTCTGCTCACCAGCTGCCTGGTCGCGATTCTTGCAGCCTGCTTGCTCGGCTCAACACCCATGGGTTTAAGTCAGGTATTCAAAGCGCTGCTCGGCCAATCGACGGCTGGCGACAATATCGTCGTCTGGGAAATACGGCTGCCTCGAGCGCTGGCGGCATTCGTCGTCGGCGCCGCGCTGGGAGCCAGCGGTGCGGCACTGCAGGGCTTGCTGAGAAATCCACTGGCCGAACCGGGCGTTCTTGGCGTCACTGCGACGTCGTCGTTGTCGGCGACGTTCGCGCTGTACTACGGCTTCGCCGCAACGTCACCACTGCTGTTGCCGGTATACGCCATCGCCGGCGCTCTCCTCGCGACCGCATTACTCGCCGCGGCCGCTGTCCGCGTGAAGTCCGTCGTAACGCTCATCCTCATCGGTGTTGGCCTGTCCAGTTTTTCGGCGTCCATCATGTCCCTGCTGCTGAACCTGGCGCCCAACCCGTTTTCGCTGGCTGACATGATGAACTGGTTGCTGGGCTCGGTCGCGAATCGAAGCTTCCTGGACCTCCAGGCAACGGTACCTTTCATAGCCGTCGGTCTCCTGATACTTTTCGCTTCACGACGCGGATTGTCTGCGTTGACTCTCGGCGACGAAGCGGCCAGTGGCATCGGGCTGAATCTGCACCGGCAGCGAATCGCCGTAGTCCTCGGTGCAGGTCTGGCGACCGGCGCGGCTGTCGCGCTAGCCGGCGCGATCGGATTCGTTGGCATTGTCGCGCCACACATCATTCGACCCTTTGTGAACTACGACCCGGCACGCAGCCTGTTGCCAAGTGCCCTGCTGGCCGGTCTGATCCTGGTGCTGGCGGACATCCTCGTCAGGCTGATGCCGACGAACACTGAACTGAAACTCGGCGTCGTGGCGGCACTGATCGGCGCACCGGCATTCATCTGGATCGCGATGCAACGACGGGTGACCTATGACTGAACTCGTTGCGAAAAACCTCTCGGTAGCGGCAGGCGATGTGACGCTCCTGGACGACGCGTCACTGACCTTGCGGCCGCGCCAATTGATCGCGGTACTCGGACCGAACGGCGCCGGCAAAACAACCCTGTTGAGAGCCATGCTCGGCCTGGTTGATACCTGCAGGGGGTCCACGACAATGGATGGGCGTAATGTAGCCTCGCTCACGCCCGCCGAACGCGCCAGGAACATCTCCTACCTGCCGCAACGGCGACCGCTGGCCTGGCCGAATCGCGTTGTCGATATTGTCGCACTCGGACGATTCGCTCACGGTGCCGCGCCAGGCCGTCTTAGTGCGGCCGATGCCGAGGCCGTGGACTACGCTATTGATGCCTGCCAGCTGCGCAAATTGATGAACCGACATGCTGACAGCCTGTCGGGCGGCGAACTGGCGCGCGTGC
Source organism: uncultured bacterium (assembly GCA_963976365.1). Classification (GTDB taxonomy): domain Bacteria; phylum Pseudomonadota; class Gammaproteobacteria; order Steroidobacterales; family Woeseiaceae; genus UBA1847. Next base: position 168,409 of record CAXBKH010000005.1, read on the forward strand.
ATTTTGCCCGCGCACTTGCCGCAAGGACACCTCTGCTGATCGCAGATGAACCTGTCGCAGCCCTCGACCCTCGCCACCAATTACGTATTGCAGAACTGATACGCGAATTTGTCGATACCGGCGGCGGAGCACTGGTCGTTCTCCACGACGTTGCTCTAGCCGCACGATTCGCGGATCAACTGGTGTGGATGAGTTGCGGAAAAATTGTTGCAACCGGAAGCCCGCGTGATACCGTGACCGCCGATCTGATGCAACAGGTATACGGCGTTCGGGCCCATGTCGAGTTTGACAAGCATGGCCCGGACATTCGAATCAAAGGAAGCTAACAACGTGGAAAAGTTTGAACTGCTGCGCGAAGCGGACGGCGACACATTGCGCGTAGCCAAACGGGGTCCCGATCTGCTGCGATACCCCTTGTATAACAAAGGCACAGCATTTACTCACGAAGAGCGCCGCGAGCTTGGCATCGAAGGACTTCTGCCGGCGGAATACAACGATATCGAGCAGCAGTCCAGGCGCATCTTCAAATCAATTTTCTACAACCGCGACAATGTGGGACGCAATATTAGCCTCGCCATGCTCCAGGATCGGAACGAGGTGCTGTTTTACAAGTTACTGGAAGATCATCTCGCAGAAATCATGCCAATCGTCTATACGCCGACGGTAGGTGAAGCGTCGCGCTATTACTCACGTGTTTTCCGCCGCGGCCGCGGCCTGTTCATTACGCCGGACTACAGGGGCCGGATTGAAGAAGTGATACGCAAGGCCGCGCCATTTTCGGATGTGCGATTGATGGTCGTCACCGACAACGAAGCGATTCTCGGCATTGGCGACCAGGGTGCCGGGGGCATGGCAATCAGCGTTGGCAAACTGGCCTTGTATTGCGCTGGTGCGGGCATTCACCCTGCCAGAACGCTGCCAATCAGTCTCGATGTCGGCACGAACAATGAAGAATTGTTGAGCGACCCGCTATACCTCGGCTACCGGAAAAAACGCCTGTCGGGGAATGCCTATCTTGAACTTGTCGATGAGTTTGTCGCGGCGAGCAAAGCGGTGTTTCCGGGCGTTGTCATCCAGTGGGAAGACTTTCGTAAGGACAATGCACTCAATATTCTCGATCGGTTCCGATCAATCGTTCCTTCTTTCAATGACGATATCCAGGGGACCGGCGCCGTAGCGTCGGCCTGCGTGCAGGGTGCCTGCCGAATAACAGGTGACGACTTCAAGAACAGTCGCATTGTCATTTACGGCGCAGGCGCAGCCGGCCTCGGCATTGCGCGGCAATTGCGCCAACAGCTTTCGCTTACCGGGCTGAGTGACAAGGCGGTGATGGCTGCGGTTCTGGTCATGGATAGCCGCGGCATAGTGAGCGACGGGCGTGAAAATCTCGACGCCTACAAGCAGGAATTAGCCTGGCCCGAGACCATGGTTGAAACCCTGGGCCTTGAGCAATCCGCGCGCAGTGATCTCGCAAGCGTGATTGAAGCTTACGGGGCAACGGTATTGATCGGCGCGTCTGGCCAGGGCGGTGCCTTCGGCGAAGACGTCGTTCGCGCGATGTCTCGAAGTAGCGAACAGCCGACCATTCTGCCAATGTCGAACCCGACGTCCATCAGTGAAGCCGTGCCGGAAGACGTTTTGCGCTGGAGCGATAACAAGGCGCTCGTCGCCACCGGCAGCCCGTTTGAACCGGTGCAAACGACCAACGGCAGGCAAATCATTGGTCAGGCGAACAACGTCTTTGTGTTTCCCGGAATCGGCCTGGGTACGATCGTGAGCGAAGCCCGCGAAATCACCGATGCGATGATCAGCGCATCGGCACTGACGCTGGCGCGCTGCCTGAACGAATCGGATATTGGCAGCCGCCGACTGATTCCCGATGTATCTCGGCTTTGGGACGTCTGTGGCGAAGTGGCCTTGGCGGTGGCGATGCAAGCGGTCGACGACGGTGTTGCCGGCGAATCAATGAGCGAGGCATCGATCCGCAAACGAATCGAAAGCATGCGCTGGAAAGCCAGCTACCCACACATCGAAAGCACAGTTGACCGCTAGTTTGCGGATTTGATTCGCCGCTGGACCTCATTGAAAAGATCTTCGCGAAGCCCGACCAGTTTGAATAACTCGACGATCGTGAAAAACGGTGCAGCGAGGCTCGCCTGGATCGGGTGCTTGACCAGCACTGGCATCGATTTTTCGACCGCATGTCCGACGAATTGCGCCGCGTAACCGCCGAAAAAACAACTTCCCGCGATGATCCAGCCGGCATTACCCGGCAATGACCCGAGCTCGACCGCCAATAGCAGCAGCAAATAGGCGCCGACACCGAACGCAATAGCGAACAACCGGTCCAGTGTCAGATAGAACAGCAGAAATCCCAGCAGCAGCAGGTGCGCCGCCAGGATACGAAATTCGCCGACCTTCAGACTCACCCAGGTGAGCGGTATCAGAACGCCGAGCATGATCATCGGGATTCCGATCAGGTGGACGAAGATATTCAGTGGGTGCTGGTGCGCTGCCGCGTAGCCGGTCAGCATCTCCATTAGCTTGCCGTCGGTTTTCATGATCTGCCTTGCCGTTATCCGACGCCGAATTTATCATACTTGCTGGCAAGCCTGCCCCATCACCTGAACAGGATGATCTCCATGCCCTTCTTGATCGCCGGCGTTGTTCTCTGGTCAGTTACGCATTTAATGCCCGCGATGCATCCGCCGCTTCGTGCGCGGCTTGTCCAGCAGCTGGGCGCTGGCCCCTACAAGGGATTGTTCTCCCTCGATATTGTGATTGCCCTGGTACTGATCGTTGTTGGCTGGCGATCCTCCGCAGTGACTCCCGTCTATACTCCACCGCTAAGTGTTGGGCCGTGGATACTCGTCCTGATGCTGATCAGCGTCGTGCTGTTCGTCGCCGCCAGTATGCCAACGAACATCAAGCGACGGATTCGGCACCCCCAAATGACAGCGGTTATTGCCTGGAGCCTCGCTCACCTGCTGAGCAATGGCGACTCGCGATCCGTTGTGTTGTTTGGCGGACTCGGGCTCTGGGCCATGCTCGAAATAGTGATGATCAATCGGCGTGATGGCGCATGGACGGTACCGCAGGCCGTGTCACGAAATCGAGATCTGGCTGTCTTGCTACTGGGCGGCGCCGCATTCCTGGCCCTGATGTATTTTCACGGCGCCCTGTTCGGGCCATCCCTGCCCAGCTATTTTTAACGGCGCCCATGAATGGGGAACGAGGTAAGCCGCCATACTCAATCGCAGGACCGTTCGCGCACAAACGCTATATATGCACAAGCCGCAGTGGATGACATGCTATAAATGTGCCTAGAATAACAACGTTGTCCTGTTTCACCACGAGGCTCATGACATGTACGAGTTATTGCTTGGCTTCCTGCTCGTCCTGACAATCGCCTGGCTAATCGTGAGGCTGCGCCGTAACAAAGCCGAAATCGAGGCCGAGAAACAACCCAAATCGCAGGTCCGCGGTGCCTATCATGCCGTCGCGATCAAGTACTCCGAGAATGCGTGCGATGCGGCAAAAGCCCTGACCGGACGGCGCTTCCTGTCCACCGCGGCGCCACGATTACCACTGCCCGAGTGCGATTACATCGATTGTCGATGTCAGTTCGCGCACTACTCCGATCGGCGCACCGGCCGCGACCGCCGAAGTCCTTTCGCACCGGCCAATCCAACAGGCGCCACTGGTTCTTTCCAGCGCGACCGTCGTGACAGAATCGACCGAAGGCAATCAAATACCGAGGACGAGTTCTCCTAGTAGCCCATATCGGCAACGACGAGCTGGAAGTTATCAAGCTCGGCCTGTGCCTCGGCACGGACCTGGTACAGCTCCTCAATCTCAGCTTCAAGCTCACCGGTTCGCACCGCGAGATCTTTTAAGTCCGCCAGCAGGAATATGCGCCTTTCCTGTGTCGTATCCTTAGCAACAATCTCCGCACCATGAGCGATGATCTGATCTTCGATTCGATCAAGCTCATATTTTTTCGAGTTGATCGAGGAATTGGCGTGATTGACGGCGGATCGCAACGCATACAAATGGTGACCGGTGTTGTAAGCGTCGAGGAATGCGCCCTCCTGCGTTGCACTGCAGACGCCGTAATACTGGCCACCGTTCACGCCGACACTGAAACCACGGCCGGGTTGACAGTACTCGTTCAGTCCCTGGGCGCGGCCGGCCTGGTAGTCGCTAAAATCGGCCGTTACACCGTGCTTGGCACAGGCCTTTCTGTGCTTGCTGAAGTGGTCGCTGGTATAGCCGCGAGCGCCGTCTTCGTAGCCAATCGCAGACCAATCCGTTGCCAGGCACTCCTCACTGCTCATGCCTGCGCAACCGCTCAGTACTGCAGCGACAAAAATCATGCCGAGTAAATTCAGTCTGTTGTTCATGACGTCTCCGGTCCATGCTATGCGTGAATATGCTCCCATAGATACAGGGCACCGGCTGAACCGGAGCTTAAAAATTTGATACAGGCCCACACTGGTCGAAGCCCAATGTGAACTGCGTCACAGAGTCGTGGTTGATGCGGGGCTACGCTCAGAAAGCAGCCTTGTAAAGCGGAGTCGGGAAATGGATCTTGAAGCAATCAGCGGTGCGGCGACTGTCGCGTTGGCGAGTACTATCGTCTTCCTGCTGATCGCCAAGACCTGGAGCGCCGTCAGCCGCACCATCGGTTCCACTCCCAGCTTTTCCGACCGCATCATGCATGAGGCCGCGCAACGATTTCGCGACGAACTCGAGCGACTCTCGCAGTCGAAAGCGATCTATCTCAGTGGCGTGCTGGTATTCGTCGTGTTGTTCATCGCCGCCTACGTCTTGCAGGCGCAGCACCTGTTTGCGGGATATCCGTCCTGGCAATTGTATGGGCAACTTGGCTTCCTTGCAGTTGTTGCAGTGTATGCGGCCTACCGGCTGGTCAGGACTGCAATTGCCCAGTACGAAGTCAAATTCCTGCGGGATGCCAATGTCGCAATTGGACACCAGTTACAGCAGCTGTCCGCCAGCGGCACACGCGTTTTTCATGACGTCGCAACGACGGCTGGTGTGGTTGACCATGTGATCATCGGCCAGAAAGGACTGTACGCAGTCAATGTCATAGCGCGCCGTTCTGCCCGACCGACCTATGTACGCTTGCGCGAAAATCACATCGAATTCGCCAATGGCAAGGCCGATATCCCGATCGTCGACTTAAGCGCCAAGACCGCTCGCTTGCAAAAGGAATTCCGGCAACTGCTCGGTCACAAGGTGCGCCTTCGCTCCGTTATCGCAATTCCGGGATGGGAAATCGGCGAGCAGTCCAATGACATGCACCTGATGGTTAACGAACGGACCATCGCGATGCTCAGCGGCTGGAATGACAACAGCGACTACTTGATGAACGAAGACGTCGAGCTGCTACAGCAGGAACTGATGGCACGCTGTGGGCGGGCAAGTTCCCGGTAGCCGCGTAGCGCCACGCCGAATACTTAGGCGTCGTGACTTAGCCGATCTTCGCAGCCGCCTGCAACAGCTGCTGTTTCGCTTCGTCAAACTGTCCCGCCGCCCTTCGTAAATAAGTCTCGGCTTCTTCATCGTAGCCGTCGGCCGAGGCCGACCAGACGCGATTGATATAGCGTTCGCCCGCAGCGAAATGACTCATGATATCGGCATAAGTCTGCAGTCCGAACAGATGAACCATGCTCTCCCGCGCATCGGCAAATCGTCGAAGATCTTCACGAAGCTTGAGATCGATACGGTCTCGAAGCACGGCGCCCCGGGTCAGTCCGTCCTCGTTCAGCTCACCAAGATCTCTTACGATATTGGCAATCGATTCGCGAAGTTCATTACGATTTGACTCGAGGACTGATGCGGAACGTGCCAGGGCTTGTACCTGGCGTTTGTAGATGAATAAGCCAATAGCGGCAGCGAGCGCCATGGATCCAAAAAGCGTCCAGTTGACGTTTTCGACATCGAGCGATGTTGCGAATGCGCCGCCAAGAAAACCGGCAGCAACAAGAAAATAGCCCAGGTTTTTCATTTGATCCCTCCGCCTCTACGAAGTCGCGACGATCATCGCCGCATTTCCGACGCCCACCAGGGCTTCACCCACGATAAGCCCGGCGGCAATCGGAATCCCTATCCCCTCACTCCATGTCTTACCCTTCATACGATCACAAAGCTCGCGCGCAAGCGTGCCAAGTGAGTACGTCAGTACGATATTGAATGGCAGGTAAAAACCAAGACCTACGGTAATTCCCAATCCACCCATCAGCGCTGACAGGATGCCACCCAGGATGGCGCCGGCTGCGTACTTTTGCGTTGGCACATCGCCGCCCATGATGCCGTCGATAGTACTGGCCAATGCCTGCGCCTGCGGCGCCGGCAACTTTTCACTGCCAAGGCCGTAACCATCTGCCTGGTGCAATACGAAAATCACACCGATCACGACAATGGGGCCGAGCCACGCACCCGCAAACTGGCCGATTTGCTGCATGCGCGGCGTTGCACCGACAAGGTAACCCGTCTTCAGGTCGAGCATCAGGTCTGTCGCCTGCGACATTGCAACGCAAGTTGCGGCGCCAACCATAATGGCGGCAACAATCGAGTCCCCACGTTCCATACCGTGCGTAACAATTATCAACAATGTAATGCCGACCAGAGTCATACCCGACAGCGGCGACCAGTTCGTGCGACCAATCGCTTCCGAAAGAATGATGCCCGACATCCAGATCCAGAGCGTGCCCATCAACGCCATCAGGATGCCGCGACCGAGACTGACCGACTCCACTGAGGTCACGGCCATGAACGTCAGCAAAATAAGCGCACCACCGATAGCGAAGTACAGCAACTTGATTGGCATTTCGTCACCTGACGCTTCCGACGAAACCTTGGATGCTTTTTGCATTGAGCGAATCGCGCTTGTGATGAGCGGGAACGCCAGGATGACGCCCATAATGGCGCCACCGATCAACATGCCGATACCCATCGGGCGATACAGCATCAGACGCAATGGTCCAGGCGTGTTGATGACATTGCCGGCCGTATCCAGTGGAAAGCTGCCGCTCACCGAGAGCAGCGGCGATATGAACCAGTAAGCAACGAAGCCCCCGATGATGAAAGCGACACCACCACGACCAGCGATAAACCCGACGCCAATGGTCATCAGTGAGAGGTACCAGATACCGTTCATATACTGTGGCATGCGCAGAATTTCGCCGAGATTCCAGTTGTCCACGCCCGTTTTAATCGTGGCCACGTGGACACTCGCACTAACGATTGCGGCGACCAACAGGATCAGTGCTTTCTTTACGCCCGCGCCTGGCGATTTCAGAATCGTGGCAACGGCAACGCCTCCGGGGTAGGTCAGGCGCTCGTAGTCAATCATGTGCTTGCGCAATGGAATGATGAACGCGATACCGAGGAACGCGCCAGCGATGCAACCGAAGGTCAGAACGACCGGATCAAATCGATCACCGAAACCCAGCAGGAAAATGGCCGGAACCGAAAACATCATGCCCGATGCCGCGCCGTTCACGCCGCTGGCAATGGTCTGCACGATATTGTTTTCGACAATGCTCTTGCGGCGAAAAATGCCCCGCAGGATGCCGAAGCCGAGAATGGCGGCGAGTTCCGATCCTTCGATCGAAAAGCCTAGCACCAGCGCCGCGTAACCAATTGAACCAGCGAGAATTACGCCGATGAACCAGCCGACGATCAGTGCCACCCAGGTTAATTCCGGATACGGTCGAGCGGTGATGGATTCGCCCATGTGCGGCCTCCCCTTTGTTGTTTTTTGCTGAGCCTATCACAGCGCCTGAAGGTGCGTCGCCAGCTGATCCCTCTCCAGCACCTCGGCGAACTCATAAGCCATCCGCTCACAGGCTCGGACACATTCCCGCCAGGCTGCGATTCGTTCATCCGGCACCAGGTTTAGGAAATCCGTGCGATCCGGGATCTTGCCATGCGGCAGTCCGGCAACGAATTCTGGCGACGGGCTGACGAGGATTGTCCGGTCGACATTGATCGCAGCCGGGCGTCGCCAGCTGAGCCTCTTGTCAAACCAGCCGGGAACGATACGATCGTAAAAGTGCGGGTACAGCGTAAGTCGTTCCTGATCGCTGTGCGGCAGGTCATGGTGATAATCGATAATGCCACCGTCTCGATAAACGCCGGGTCGTGCGCCGGCAATATCGCGTACGCCGGAAAGCACAAGCGGTATTGACCCCGTGGCGACGATCGCATCTTCCAGGTTGTCGCGACTAATGCCAATTTTCTGCATTGGAAAGCCACGTACATCGATAAACGGCGGCAAATCACGTTCGTCATAAAACAAGGCTCGCTCGAAGAACAGGCCAAGCGTCCTGCGGCTGGCGATATTCAGGCTGGCGGCACCAATCAGGCCCAAAGACAATAGCCACGGCATATCTGATGCGAGTATGTGCCGACTGCGCACGGCCATAATGTGCGTGCGAAATATCGGGTGATTGAGAATCTGCTCGACGCCGCTGCTACCGAGCAGCAAATCAAGAATCTCCCGGCTCTTGGTCGTAATTTCCGCGATGTCGGGCTTCGGCGTGAAACGTTGTTCGATATACGCGTTCTCAAATCGATCGATCGCTGCAAGTGGATCGGTCTGCGCATAACAGGCAAATCGCCACGCACCAATCGACGTGCCGAGCAAATGCACGGGACCCTCGAGTTTCGGCACTACGTTCTTCAGGATGACACGGTCGAGCTGGCTCAGGACCAGCCATTTCGCGCCGCCGGACGCGCCGGCAATCGTACCGATCGACGAACTGTCAAAACCCTGCGTTTTGACAAATTTGAGGGCACCTGCGCCCGCTTTGAAGGTCAAAGTGGATGGTTTCACAAAATGTCGAATGATTGGCGGTCGTGGCAGGGATTAAGCGACTATTATAGAGGCTCTGAAGATGATTCGGTTCCTATTATGACACGTGCGCCTGTACGAGGCTTTCTGACTGTTGCAGTGATGCTGTTCTCTGCAATGGCGTTCGGGGATGGCGATGAGCCACCGGTATATGTGGCGGCAGCCGGTCTCGATGCCGGTGTCTGCCAGGACGCCGCGCGTCCCTGTCAATCGATCTCGTACGCGCTCAGGCAGGTTGGCAAGAACGCCCAGCTGCGTGTCGGTGCCGGCACATTCGAGCTGACCAATTCGGCCGATATCATTTATCTGCTCAGCGGCGCGATCGATGTACGTGGCAGTTACGCCACGGACTCGAGATCGACGCTGGTGGGTGTGCCGCCCGAGTTCGCCTCCGAGCTCGAGGCCAAAGGATTCCACGTTATTATCGACAGCAAAGGCCTGCACAACGATGCGGTCAAGACACACTTAAGCGCGCAGAGCAGCACAGCTGCAACCGTCTGCAACGGCGGATTTGCAAGCGTCTATCCCTGCAACAATGTCGATTTACTGTCACACGTCGCCGACAGGACACCCGGAGCAAGAGGAGCTGACATCTGGGGATTCATGGATCTCAACACGCATCGTGAGTACGCGATTGTTGGCTACAGTACCGGCACCGTCGTTTTCGATGTCACGGATGCTGAAAATCCGAAAGAGGTTGGATTCGTCAACGGGCAAACGACAACCTGGCGAGACATCAAGGTCCATCAATTCTGGAATGCGACTGACGGGCGCTGGAATGCCTACGCCTATGTAACCGCCGACAATGCATCGGATGGCCTGATCATTATCGACCTGCGGGCGTTGCCACATCGCATTTCGCGCATCAACTATCCCAGCGACTTCAGTGCGGCGCACAACGTATTCCTGACCGATATTGAATACAGCACCGGCCTCGCCTTTTCCGGCAGTCACGCGCCGAACCTTGTTCTTGCGGGCTCAAATATTGCCGATGGGCGCTTTCGAACGTACTCGCTGGCGAATCCCGCGGCGCCTGCGTTCACCGCGGCACCCGCAACCCCGGGCGATCAGGCTGGTGGCAACCGGCTTTACATGCACGATGCCGCGTCCATGCGAGTCACCGATGGCCGCAAAGACTCACAATGCGTAAACGCCGGCGGCCGCGATCATTGCGACGTGTTGTTTGATTTTAACGAATCAAGTGTCGACACCTGGGATATCAGCGTGCCGTCTAATCCGGTTCGACTGAGTCAGACGCCCTACAACAATTCGTCCTACACCCACTCGGGCTGGCAGACGGAAGATAAGCAGTACCTGTTTATTCAGGATGAGCTTGACGAACGGGATCGCAGTCTGCCAACGACTTTGCGCGTGTTGTCGATTGCAGACCTCACGGCGCCGGTTCTCGCGGGCAGCTGGACCGGCCCGACCACCGCCATCGATCACAACGGTTTCGTGCGTGGCAATCGCTATTACATGTCAAATTACTCCCGCGGGCTAACGATCCTCGATATCAGTAACCCGGTGAGCCCGCAGGAAGTCGGCCGTTTCGATACCTATCCGGCATCGGACGTGAACGGCTTTCCGGGCAACTGGGGCGTTTACCCTTTCCTGCCGAGCGGCAATATTGCACTCAGTGACATCGACAGCGGCTTTTACATGGTCGCAGACAACACGCGCAACGTGACCCAGGGCCGGTTCGCATTTTCCGCGGCATCATTCGGCGCCGACGAAACACAGTCCTTGAGTCTGAGCGTGCGGCGAATCGGTGGCGCGGAAGGCGCGACGAGCGTCGGCTGGGAAGTCATCGCAGCGAACGGCTCACTGGATGACGTTGCAAATAATGGCGGTGTGCTGAGTTGGGCGAACGGAGACGCCAGTGACCGTATTATCAACATTGGCCTGACAAACGATGGCATTGCTGAAGGTATGGAGCGCATCCTCGTCCGATTGATTGCACCAACGGGTGGAGCGACAATCGCGGCACCGTCACTCGCCAGTGCCTACATCAACGACCCAGGCGACATCGGAGTTGTCGAGTTTTCGAATGCGGCGATCGACATCCCGGAGCGTTCGTTCGGAACTGCAGTTGCTGTCGTTCACCGAAATGGCAGTGCCGTTGGTCCTTTGTCGGTTGACTACAATGTCACAGCCGGTGATGCGACTTCGGGCACCGACTATTCCGGTTCGGCGGCCGGTACCCTGAGCTGGGCTGACGGCGACGCCAATCCGAAATGGATCGAGTACACAATCACTGACGATGGTAGCGGTGAATCAAGCGAATTTTTTGACGTTCAACTCAGCAACGTCGTCGGTGGAACCATTGGCACGAACAACCTGATGCGCGTCACGATCATCGACGGCACAGGCAGCAACAGCGCGCCGAACGCGATTGCCGGCGGCAGCCAGACAGTCAATATCGGCACCACCGTAATGCTGAATGGCAGCTCATCGAATGATCCGGATGGCGATGCACTGATGTATAGCTGGTCGCAGATCACCGGGCCGGCCGTTACCTTGAACAATGCAACGTCGGTGACCGCAAGTTTCACGGCGCCGTCAGTCAGCTCAGATACCCTGTTGCGATTCGAACTCCAGGTCACTGACACGAGCGGCCTGGTTGACACCGCAACGGCCAACGTCACGGTGACAGCCACCGCGACGAGTGCGAGCGGTGGTAGCGGAGGTGGCGCGATGGGGCCGTTGCTGCTGGTCTGGCTGCTGGGCTTCTGTGTGTTTACTCGAAGGGATGAGTCTTGATGATCGTCTGGTCGCGATCCGGGCCAGTGGAAATGATGTCGACAGGAACGCCGGCGAGCGCTTCGATCCGGGTCAGGTAATCACGCGCTTTTTGCGGCAGGTCATCGAAGCGGGTTATGCCGACGGTGGATTCTTGCCAGCCAGCCCATTCTTCGTAAATTGGCTTGCATTCGGCGAAACGATCGACGACGACAGGCAAACCGGAAATCGGTTTACCGTCAATTGAGTAACCGACGCAAATCTGAATGGACTCCAGTTCATCCAGAACGTCAAGTTTGGTGACACACAATCCCGAAACACTGCTGTTGATGATTGATCGACGCAGCGCGACTGCGTCAAACCAACCGCAGCGGCGCGGCCGACCCGTCGTCGCGCCGAACTCGGCACCCACCCTGGCAAGGTGTGCGCCCTGGTCGTCAAATAATTCCGTCGGAAAAGGTCCCGCACCGACGCGTGTCGTATAGGCCTTGACGATGCCGAGAATGTAATCGAGATTGCGCGGCCCGACGCCGGTACCTGTGCTCGCAGCCGCCGCGACCGTGTTCGATGAAGTCACGAAGGGATACGTGCCGTGATCGACGTCGAGGAAACTGCCTTGCGCACCCTCAAACATGATGCTCTGATCCGAGTCGGCGAGGTCCTGAAGAATTTGCGTAATATCCGCTGTCAGCGGTGCAACGGTCTCGGCATACCCGAGCGCCTCGTCGAGCGTTTTAGCAAAGTCAACGGTCGCCGCACCGAAGTAATGCTTTAGAAGGAAATTGTGGAAGTCCAGCACTTCGCCGAGCTTTGACGCAAAGTTCTCGCGTACGAATAAATCCGAGACTCGCAACGCCCGCCTGGCAACCTTGTCTTCATAGGCCGGGCCGATACCCCGACCGGTGGTACCGATCGCTCCGGAACCACGCCTTTTCTCACGAGCGACATCCAACGCGACATGAGACGGCAAAATCAGTGGACACCCGGGACTGATTTTCAGACGTTCATAAACGGGCACGCCGTTTTCTATCAGCGCGCTGGCCTCCGTCACAAGCGCGTCGAGCGCGAGCACAACACCGTTGCCAATCAGGCAGCTCACGCCTTCGCGAAGAATGCCCGAGGGAATCAGGTGCAATACCGTTTTCTGTCCGCCGATGACAAGCGTATGACCAGCATTGTGACCGCCCTGGAAGCGCACGACGGCTGCCGCACGATCCGTCAGCAGGTCCACAATCTTTCCCTTGCCTTCGTCTCCCCACTGGGTTCCGATGACAACTACATTTTTTCCCATGGTATTCCCGCTTGTCTTGAAACCCTGCCCGGCAATTCAGCTGCGAATGGCAAACAAGGTAATCAGCCCAACGATCATCACGACCAGGCCAATCGTCCGGATGTGATTGTCGCCCAGCTGCGCGATTTCCGCCACCAGCTCCCGGTACTTTTTCGGCGAGATGAACGGCAACATGCCCTCAATGATGAGAACCAGGGCCAGCGCCGTAAAAATCTCGGTGGCTATCGGTTCCCGCCTGACTGATTCAGGTAACGGAAGAACTCATTGTCGGGATCCAGTACAAGCAAATCGCCCGAATTGCCAATTGACTTCTTGTACGCATCGATACTTCGATAAAAGGCGTAGAACTCGGCATCCTTATTATAAGCGTTGGCATAAATTTCAGCCGCCCGTGCGTCGCCTTCACCCCGAATAATCTGGCTCTCACGATTCGCGTTCGCCAGAATGACCGTTCGATCCTTGTCTGCAGTCGACCGAATCAGCTCCGCAGCCTCCTGACCCTGTGCCCGTGTTTCCGTTGCCAACTGTGCTCGTTCCGCACGCATCTGCTCATAAACCGATTCGCGAACGCGTGCCACAAACTCAACCTGCTTGACCCGAAAGTCGACGAGTTCGGCTCCAAGTCCCTCGGCTGTCGGCTTGGCCAGCGCCAGCATGTCGCGCATCAGTTCGAGTCGCTGTACCGAAATCGCGTCACGCGTCGATCGCTTACCGAATTCCGTCACAACGGAGTTACGAATAATCTCGCGCAGTCGCTCGACCGCAGCCTGCTGGGACCCGCCCGTCGACGTATAAAACTTGACCGCATCGACGATTCGCCACTTGACGAAAAAATCGACGGTCATATTCTGACGATCCAATGTAAAAACTTCCTGCGGTGCGTCGTCAATCTTCAGTATGCGGCTCGGAAATTTCTGCACCGTCTCGTAGACCGGAATCTTGAAGTGCAAACCGGGCTCATAGTCCGCGGTCACAACCTGGCCCACTCGCAATTTAATTGCGAGTTCGCGTTCATTGACCGTAAACGCTGAAAGTCCGAAACCCACGACGACGAGTCCAACGATCATGATGATGCCAAAATTCTGGTTTTTCATTGACGTACCCTCCGGTCGCGACTATCGGTTTTACCGTCATTAATGACCGGCTGCTGCGTTGCATCGCTACTGCTCATCTCACTGCCGGTGGTGTCGAGGGACGACGTGCCCGCACGTTTCAGGAGCTGATCAACAGGCAGGTACAAAAGACTCCCACTGCCATCAGTGTCGATAATGACTTTTGCCGAACGGCCGTAAACCTCTTCAATGGCATCGAGATACAGTCGATCACGAGTAACCCGGGGCGCCTTGCGATATTCGGTAAGCAAAGCTTCGAAACGCGCCGCGTCACCTTCCGCACCTGCGATGACCTGTTCACGGTACGCCTCGGCATCCTGCAGGATGCGTTGCTCCTGACCGCGTGCTCTCGGCACAATATCGTTCGCATACCGCTGAGCTTCCAGCTGGTAACGATCACGGTCATTTCGAGCGCGCTGCGTGTCTGCAACCGCGTCCTCCACACTTGACGGATAGTTGACCGAGTTAATATTGATTGAGGTGACGGTCAGGCCGGCGCCATAGGCGAGCAGCGTTTCCTGCAATTCGACCATTGTCCTGGCCGGGATTTCCTCGCGCCGCTCGCCGATCAACGAGGCCAGCGTACTCGTTCCAACCACACCGCGTAGCGCACTTTCCGTTACGTCATTCAGGGTCTGGTCGGGATCTGCAACTTCGAAACTGTACTTGACCGGATCGGTGCGTCGGTATTGAACCGCAATATCGATAAACACGTACCACTCATCCGCCGTCAACATTTCCTTGGAAAAATTGAAGTCGTTCACTTCCTCGATATTGACGATATCGACTGTCTCGATCGGATACGGCCAATGCCAGCGCAGGCCCGGCATAGTGACCGGCTGCGTACTGGATACCGGCATGTGCTTGCCAAAGCGTTGCACAACGCCACGTTCGGCTTCGTCGACACGATAAAGGCCGCTCAACATCCAGGCGACCAGGAGCAACACGATCAGCGCAATACCACCGGCGCCGCCGGAGCCACCACGACCGCCGCTTCCACCGCCGCCTAATATGCCTTCAAAGCGTTTCTGCCAGTAACGGGCAATCTGATCGAGATCGTTTGGCTGGTCGTCATCCCGCTTCCACGGGTCGCGGCCATTGCCGGGTTCATTATTAGCCATAAGTCCTTACTTCTACTCGTTTGCTGCAGTTGCTGCCGTCGCCACATCCGGCGTCGGCTCCAGTTGTTCGTCGTTAAGATTTTCACTCTTGAGGAATCGTCGCAAGTCTTTTTCCGACATGCGCAAATTCAGCGTCCAGCTGCCATCTTCGTCAACCACCTCATTCAAAACCGCTCCAAGTTCGTACAGCTTGGCACGCTGTCGCCCCTGGGCAGCCCCAAGGTGAATGGTTCGACGTGTCCTCTTGCGACGCAATCGATTTGCGATGGCGTCCTTGAGCATCGGCAAGCCCTCTCCGGTCACTGCCGACAGCCAGACAGCGCGACCTGCGCCCTCGCGATTATTGTTGACGCGCGGCTTTCGATCCAGCTTGTCGATCTTATTGTACACCCGAATCTGTGGCACCTGATCCGCTTCCAACTGTTTCAGCACCGAATTCACCTGTCGAACCCGTTGCCAGCGATTCGGATCACTCGCATCGATCAGGTGCAGGATCAGGTCGGCCTCGCGTGCCTCCTGCAATGTGGATCGAAATGCGGCGACCAGCTCGTGCGGCAAATCGCGAACAAATCCCACCGTATCCGCCAGTACGACATGCTGCCCGTCCGGCAAGTCGAGTCGCCTGACGGTCGGGTCGAGCGTCGCAAACAACTGATCCTGGACATAAACACCTGCATCAGTCAGTGCATTGAACAGCGTCGATTTACCCGCGTTGGTGTACCCGACCAGCGCAACGGTCGGCGTCTCGGCTTTCATTCGGTTGCGGCGATTCATGGCGCGGCGCGTGTCGACCGTCTCGAGACGCTCGTTTAATTGCCGTATCCGGTTGCCGATCAGTCGCCGGTCAGTTTCGAGCTGCGTTTCACCGGGACCGCGCAAGCCAATACCGCCCTTCTGGCGCTCAAGGTGAGTCCAGCCGCGAACCAGCCGCGTCGAGAGGTGTTTGAGCTGCGCCAGCTCGACCTGAAGCTTACCCTCAAAACTTCGCGCACGCTGCGCGAAAATATCGAGGATCAGCCCGGCGCGATCCAGCACCCGGCACTTGAGCTCGCGTTCCAGGTTGCGTTCCTGGCTGGGGCTCAGCGACGCACAGGAAATGACCAGCTCAGCATCGTATTGCTGAATCAGTGACTTCAGATCCTGGACTTTCCCCTTGCCGATGAAAAAACGCGGGTCCGGACGTTTGCGCGTCGACATCAGCTCGGCTGCAATCACAGCGCCCGCCGAAATCGCCAGCTCGGCAAACTCCTCGCGTTCGGACTCTTCAGGTAGGCCGTCGGGACTCGCATGGACAAGAATTGCTCGCTCGCCACTTTGCGGTCGTTCAAACAAATACCACCTCCTGCCGAGGTAGCATCACTGCATAATTACTCGTCGTCATCTCCATCATCGTCATCCGGCATCGGAAGGCGAACATTTCTGGACGGTACGACAGTTGAAATCGCATGCTTGTAAACCATTTGATTAACACTGTTCTTCAGTAAGACCACAAACTGGTCAAATGAATCCACTTGTCCCTGCAATTTAATGCCGTTAACCAGGTAGATGGAAACAGGGACCTTTTCCTTACGCAAAATATTGAGAAACGGATCTTGCAATGTCTGCCCTTTAGCCACGATTGGGTCTCCTTATTCTTGATTTTTTTCTTTTTGAATTCCGCCGTCCGGTGGCGCCGGTTTGCCCATCGCGAAATTCAGCCTAAGCGTTCGAAAAGTCTAGCACATCGTTGTGGATTTCAGCCCAGATGTTCGTTCAGATGAGTGGATATAGTCCCGATTGCGTCCGCTTCAAGCGGGTTGAGGCAAAACAGGTCATTTTCCGATCGAAGCCAGGTCAACTGGCGCTTCGCCAGTTGCCGGGTCGCGAAAAGGGCCCTGTCGCGCGCTTCATCGCGCGACATCTCGCCCTCCAGGCAGGACCAGAACTGACGGTAACCCACTGAACGCATAGAGGAACTTTCCCGTTTGAGCCCCGGCCGCGCACGCAATCTTTGTACCTCGTCCTCGAATCCGCTGGCAATCATACGATCCAGCCGTTGCTCGATGCGCTGGTGCAGGATCGCCCGGGGCTCAATTAACAGCGCAACCTTGATGTAACCGATGTTCGGCGGCGCGACTTCGGGCTTGGCGTCTTGCCATCGGCCAATTGGCTTGCCACTGACGCGAAACACCTCCAACGCCCGCTGAATCCGCTGGCTGTCATTGGGATTGAGGCGCGCCGCCACGTCTGGGTCGATCGCCGCGAGCTCCCCATGCATTGCGGGCCATCCACGCTCGGCTGCCTCGCGATCGATTGCCTGCCTTACGGCCGGGTCCGCTGGCGGCAAATCAGCCAATCCCTTTGTCAGCGCGCGAAAATACATCATCGTGCCACCGGCCAGCAGCGGAATACGGCCCTTTGCCAGGCTCGAGGCCATCGCATGCCGGGCGTCTTTCACAAAATCACCGGCGGAGTAACTGTCTTCGGGATCACGAATGTCGATGAGCTGGTGCGGCGCACGACGCAAGGTCTCGGCATCCGGCTTCGCCGTTCCAATATCCATGCCACGATAAACCAGCGCAGAGTCCACGCTGATGATGTCGCAGGGAAATCGCTCGCACAGACGAATGGCGAGCTCGGTCTTGCCAGACGCCGTCGGCCCCATCAGCAGAATCGCCTTGTTGTTCACTGCGATTCCTCAGCGTCCGCGCAAAAACAGGCGATCGAGTTCCGACAGGGTAATGGCCGTCCACGTGGGTCGGCCGTGATTGCACTGGTCGGCGTGCTCGGTGCGCTCCATTTCGCGAAGCAACGCATTCATTTCGTCAATGGTCAACAGGCGGTTGGCACGAATGGATCCATGACACGCCATGGTCGCGAGGGTGTCGTCGGCGGCATCTTCAATGCGGTTGCTCATACCCGCTTCGGACAAATCGGACAACACGTCACGCAACAGGGACTCAACATCCGAGTCTTTGAGCAGTGCCGGTACCTCACGCACCATGACACTGCCCGGACCCGTCCGATCAACCACGAGGCCGAGCTTCCCAAGGACCTCGCCGCATTCCTCGATCAGGGTTGCCTCGCTCTCGGCAACGGCTATCGACTCCGGGACAAGCAATGGCTGACGTACCAGTGTCCTGTCGTGATAACTCTTCTTCAGTTTCTCGTAGGCGATGCGCTCGTGCGCCGCGTGCATGTCGACAACGACCAGGCCATCTTTGTTTTCCGCCAGAATGTATACACCTGCAAGCTGCGCGACCGCGAATCCCAATGGCGGGACCTCGGCCGCATTCTCGGGAACATCGGCCAACGAGGGCGCCGTTGCCATGGCGCGATACGTAGCGAGAGTTTCCCGTACAGCGGACCATGGTGGTCGCGATTGCAGCGACATCGAGCCCTGGTGAAAAACCGATTCGCGGGTCATTGGAATTGGCGCAAGGTCGTGACCGCCGGGCCGGGTATCCTTTAGTGCAGCGCCAACTGTATGTGACACCACCCCATGGACACGGCGCGAATCTCGAAACCGAACTTCGTGTTTCGCCGGGTGCGCATTGGCATCGACCCCGGCCGGGTCCATCGTCAGGTTAAGGACATAGGCCGGGAATCGACCATGAAACAGCACATCCCGATACGCATGACGGACCGCATGTGCGAGCGTCTTGTCATTGACACTGCGACCATTCACGAACCAGTACTGCATATCAGGCTGGCTGCGATTAAATGTTGGCAGGCCGATCCAGCCATTTAGCGCGATGCCCTCCACCTCTCGCTCAATGAAGATGCATTGCTCGGCAAATGCGCTGCCGCAGATCTTGGCGATGCGCTGGCGCTGCTCATCGCTGGTCTTAGCGGCCGGTGTCTGAAGTACGCTGCGCTGGTTGTGCGTCAACGTAAAACCGATTTCCGGACGCGACAGCGCCAGTCGCCGGAACCACTTTTCGATGTGGCCGAATTCCGTTCGTTCCGTCCGCAAAAAGCGGCGACGCGCCGGTGTGTTATAGAAGAGGTCGTGCACCTCGACAGTGGTCCCTGTCGGGTGTGCCGCCGGCATGGCTTCACTAATCGTCCCGCCGTTTGCTTCGACCAGCCATGCGGAATCGTCGCCCACGGTCCGCGAGCGCAGCGTAAGGCGTGCGACCGATGCGATACTGGGCAGGGCTTCCCCCCGAAAACCCAGCGACGCAACGGCTTCCAGATCGTCGAGGCTGGATATCTTGCTGGTGGCGTGCCGCGACAGTGCCAGCGCTATTTCGTCTCTGGCGATCCCGTTGCCATCGTCGCGAATTCGGATCAGTTTTTGCCCGCCGGCGACAACGTCAACCTGCACCGTTTGCGCGCCGGCATCCAGGCTATTCTCAACCAACTCCTTGATGACTGACGCCGGGCGCTCCACAACCTCGCCGGCGGCGATCTGGTTGATCAGGTGATCGGGAAGTTGCTGGATTGGCATCGTGGCAGACTGACAGTTCAATCAGCCATTTTTTCAAATCCACGGGCAAAAGTCTCGCCTGACTCGAAAGCGCTGGATCCAGGACGATTGATTCTCGGCTAGCCGCCGGTAAATACGGGAATATTCAGCGTTTGGCCAATACGAATTTTGTCCGTCGACAGTTTGTTTGCCTGTCGAATTGCGGCCGGGCTGACATTGTAGCGCTCGGCAATTTCGGAAATCGTATCGCCACGCGCGATCACATAACGGACTTGCTTTGTCGGCGTGCGACGCAGTTCCATTGCGATCTGCGTATCCGGCGGCGGGTTGGTGTAATAGTAGTCGCGCACACCGGCCAGGATTGCGCTGGCCAGGCGAGCCTGATGATTCCTGTCACGCAGCTTGTTTTCCTCGGACGCGTTCGAAATGAAGCCGGTCTCAACAAGTATCGAAGGCATATCGGCTGATTTCAGAACGACCAGCTCTTTTTGTTTGACCGATCGTGTGTGCATTTTCGCGACACGACTCATCTGGTTGCTCACCTTGCCGCCAACATCAAGGCTGGCACTTAACGCGGCGTTTTGTGAAAGGTCAAACAATACCGAGGCCAGGACTTCGTCCTTATCATGCAGCGATACGCCACCGACGGTCACGTTTGAATTCTCACGGCGCTGCATCGTGCGAGCTGCCTCCTTGCTTGCACCGACAAGATTCAGCGCGAAGACTGAGGCGCCGTTTGCGCTACGATCTGTGAATGCATCCGCGTGCACGGAAATGAACAGGTCCGCTTTGGCTTTGCTGGCAATGGCCATTCGATCACGATGCTCGACGAAGACGTCACGATCCCGAATCAATACCGCGCTCATTCCGGGCTCGGCATTGATCACGCGGGCCAGCTCCTTACTGATGTCGAGTGCGATGTCCTTCTCTTTTGATCGCTTGCCCAACGCACCGGGGTCGTGTCCGCCGTGCCCGGCGTCGATCGCAACCACGATGTCGCGGCCCGGTCGGTAACCCTCCGAGGCTCGCTTGACCGGCTCCAGGTTGCCGGCTCGATGCAGGTCGATGACGAGTCGATCACCGTATTGCTGGTTCGGTCCCGCGGTAAAACTTCGCGAGCGAACAGTCTGAGCCAGGTCGAGAACTACTCGCAACTGGCCATTCGAACGCACGGCGCTGCGGATGGAACGCACGGCACCGACTCCCTGTGGCAATGTTGCCAACGAACTGGCCAGGCGACTGTCTTTCAAATCGATAACCAGCCGATCGGGACCGCGCAGGGTGAAGATGTTGTGATCGACGGATCGGCTGAGATCCAGTACGACGCGTGTTTTGTCGTTTTCGGACCAAATACGGACATTCTCGACCGTCGAACCGGCGTTGGCTGCCGAACTCAGCAACGCAAACAGGGAGATCAATGTCAGTCGCGATCGGATCATGGGCAAACGCAATAGCCTGGGCTGGATTATGTTCGACGAGTATACAAACCCTGCCGCAAAATCCAAGAGTTTTCGCTTCAATATTATGAAGATACCGGACTTAGTTAATCTTTTGAGTCAAAGCTTGTCCGCGCTCGCTGATGCCGCTGACACAAACTGATCGTCCACTGTTTTCATAGCAGAGCGCCAGTTCGAGGTCGGCCCGCGCGAAAATCGCGGGCGCGCGCTCCGGCCATTCAATCAGGCAACAGCCATCGTCGAGCTCGTCAAAGCCCAGGTAGTGAAGTTCGTCTTCGCTTGAAACCCTATATAAATCAATGTGATAGAACGTCCCTGTCGGGAGCGTGTAAGGTTCGACAAGCGTGTACGTCGGGCTCGGAACCGGCCCCAGGTGCCCCGCTGCGCGAATAAACGCGCGCGCGAACGTGGATTTCCCAGCACCAAGCTCACCGCGGAGTAGCAGCACCCAGCCGGCAGAGTCGGCGGGTAAGGCGCGGTAAATCTGCTCGGCGAAGTGGATCGTCGCCTCCTCATCCGCCAGGTGCCGCTTCATGGATTGGCGACGCGGCGCAGCGCGTGGATGACATCGGCGGCGAGCATGCCGCGCTCGCCGTCAATCGCGGCAAGATCTCCTGCCGTCGCATGCATCTCGACACCGATAGCGGCGGCCTCCTCCAGTCCCAGCCCCTGGGCCAGCAGTGCCGCGATCACCCCGGTCAACACGTCACCCATACCAGGCGCTGCCATTCCTGGGTTGCCCGAACCTGAAAGCCACGGGGCACCGCTCGATGTTGAGACCAGTGTTCCGGCTCCCTTCAGCACGGCGACGCCGCCGTAGGTTTGTTGCAGGTCGGCGAGTGCACCGCGCCGGTCAGCCTGGATATCGGCTGTTCGTCGAGCCAGCAGCTTGCCGGCCTCGCCGGGGTGCGGCGTGATGATGCGTGAACTCATCTTGTTCGGCTGCTTTGCCAGCCGATGCAACGCGTCGGCATCCCACACGGAAGGTCGCTTGTCGATCGCCACCGCCGTCATCATTTGCTCAGCCCATTCAGACTGCCCGAGACCGGGACCTGATGCGATAACGTCGGCATTGTCCAGCAGGCGGCGCAGCTCATCGCTTGTGGCAACCCCACGGCACATCAGTTCCGGTCGTCTGGCTGCAATGGCCGCAGCATGCTCGGGATGCGTGGCAATCGTTACTTTGCCAGCACCGGTACGCAATGCCGCTTCCCCGCACAATAACGCGGCACCCGGCATGCCGGGCCCCCCGCCGATGACCAGCACATGGCCAAAATCGCCTTTGTGCGCTGTTCGAGCGCGCGGTGGCAAACGCCTGGCGATGGATTCCGCCGCAATTCGTCGGTACAGGACCGGCAGCCCGGCGCGAGCGGTATCGTCGATACCCAGACTTGCGAACGATATTCGACCGCTATGATTCGGTCCCTCGCCTAGGAACAAGCCGGCTTTCAGCCCGACAAACGTGGTTGTGATGTCGGCTCGGACCGCACACCCCATAACCGCCCCGGTGTCAGCATGGATCCCGGTCGCAATATCCAGGGCGTGGACCGATGCCTGATGCGCATTCATCCGGTCAACCGCCGCCGCGAATGCGCCACCGACGTCGCGTTCCAGTCCGCTGCCGAGAATGGCATCGATCAGAAGCTCGGCGTCATTATCGAGTTCACCGCTCCACGCGGATACGAGGCCGCCTTCTGACCGATAGTCGGCGTGAGCCCGGGCCGCATCACCGCTCAGAGTAACCGGGTCGACCAGCGACATCACCGAAACGAGGATTCCCTCCCGCGCGGCCAGCTGTGCCAGGACATAGCCGTCACCGCCGTTGTTTCCGGCACCGCAGACAATCTGCCAGCGCGCGGCACCAGGGAATGCGCTGCGCGCGACCTTCAATGCCGCGGCGGCGGCACGCTGCATCAATGTGTATCCTTCGATGCCCTGCTCTTCAATCGCAATGCGATCCATCTCGCGGACGGATGCCACGGAGTAAATGTTTGCGGGCAGGGATTGCATCGCGATGATTATACTGTGGCCAAGGATGAAACGGACAGTGATGAAAACCACCGGCAAGCGCGCGAGCACCGATATGTCGGCGTTGAAAAGCTCGATTGTCGACTGGTGTGCCGAACTCGGTTTTCAAGGTTGCGGTGTCAGCGACATCAACCTCGACCAGGCCGAGGAGCGGCTGGTGGAATGGCTGACGCTTCGATTTCACGGCTCAATGGACTACATGGAACGGCACGGTACCAAGCGCAGCCGGCCACAGGACCTGGTACCCGGAACGCTGCGCATCGTTTCGGTGCGCATGGACTATCTGCCGGAATCTCAAGAGGACGCCAGGGCTCTGCTCGATGACGACTCACGCGCCTACATCTCTCGCTACGCACTCGGTCGCGACTACCACAAAGTCATGAAGGGACGACTCCGGGCGCTCGCAAGACGCATCGAAGAGCGCGTTGGGATGTTTGGTTACCGGGTTTTCGTCGATAGTGCGCCAGTCCTGGAAAAAGCGATCGCAGAAAAAAGCGGCCTCGGCTGGATTGGTAAGCACACCAATCTCATCGACCGCGACACGGGTTCCTGGTTTTTCCTGGGTGAGTTGTATACCGACCTGCCCCTTCCGACCGACAACCCGGAGGTGTCGCACTGCGGGTCTTGCTCGGCATGCATCGATGTCTGCCCAACCGATGCGATCGTCGCACCTTACTCGCTGGATGCTCGCCGCTGCATCTCGTACCTGACAATTGAGAACAAGGGACCGATACCGGAAGAATTCAGGGAAGCCATCGGTAATCGAGTATACGGTTGCGACGACTGTCAGCTGTTTTGCCCCTGGAACAAATTTGCCAAGCCAACATCCGAGGGAGATTTTGCACCGCGCCACGGACTCGATGATGCAGAACTGAGCGAGTTATTCCTCTGGGATCAACAAACCTGGCTCGAAAAAACCGAGGGAAGCGCGATTCGCCGTATCGGTCATGAACGGTGGCTCAGAAATATTGCCGTCGCCCTTGGCAATGCGAAAACGAGCGACAAAGTCGTGGCCGCGCTCAGAACGCGCGTCAACGACGATTCGCCAATGCTCGTTGAACATGTACAGTGGGCATTGCATCAACACGAACGCAAAACGATGGAGCATTGAAAATGTTTGAAGCACCCGAATCGGAATACCTCGTCCCCTTCGACAACAGCTTCGACGTTTCGAAGGCCAGCACGACGCCAAAGACCAACGGCCACCTGCACAAGGGCAAGCATCGTCGAAAGACAATCAAGGAATTGAACACGTTGCAGCGCATCCTGGCCGCCGGCGATCGACGAGCGGTGTTGCTGGTGTTTCAGGCCATGGATGCCGCAGGCAAGGACAGCACCATTCGGGCGGTAATGCGAGGTGTCGATCCAGCCGGCTGCCAGGTATTCAGCTTCAAAAAGCCGTCATCGCTCGAACTGGATCATGACTTTCTCTGGCGCACGACGACGCGATTGCCGGAACGCGGACGAATCGGGATTTTCAATCGTAGCCAATATGAAGAAGTCCTGGTTGTGCGAGTTCACCCGGAGATCCTCGCCTACCAGCGACTGCCCGGCGAAATCAATCTCGAAACTGTCTGGGACGAACGCATGACATCCATTCGCCAACAGGAAGAACACCTGGCTCGAAATGGTACCGTCATCCTGAAGTTCTGGCTGAATGTCTCGAAGGACGAACAAAAACGACGCTTCCTCGCGCGACTCGATGACCCGACCAAGAACTGGAAGTTCGACGCCGGTGACGTTCGCGAGCGGCGCCATTGGGACAAATACATGTCAGCCTACGAGGCGGCCCTGAACGCCACGTCACGGCCCTGGGCTCCCTGGTACGCGATCCCGGCAGACAATAAGTCCTACATGCGAGCGCGTGTTGCCGAGATCGTCGTTAGCGCACTTAAGGGCATCGGACTCAGGTACCCGAAAGTCAGTGACAAGGACCGGGCCTCATTTGCCGAAGCCCGGAAAGAGCTGGAATCCGGCGACGAGTGACGCCCGTCACAGTTTTGCAAGGCCCCATGTGGGCATTTTTGTGCTCTGGTCGATGTTTATCCGGGCGGAAAGCCGCAACAATTCCCTGATGACACATGGAGTTAGTTTTGCAGCAGTCTCTCGCCACCAATTCGGACTACAAGCGCTCACTACTCGACAGCCTTGAGCTGTTCAGGGGCGTGGCGCCGGATGATGTTCACGACTTGCTGCAGCGTTGCGAACGTCGTGACCTGGCCGCTGGCGAACTTTTGCTGTCGCCTGGCGCCAGGAATGAATACGTGTACATCGTACTTTCGGGCAGCCTGAACATTCATGTTGGGTCCCCGGACACACCCGCAATTGCCGTAATGGAAGTCGGTTCCTGTGTCGGCGAAATGTCGATTATTGAAGATCGCGACCCGTCTGCATTTGTCATCGGCGCCGTGGAAAGCCACCTGTTGCTGATTCACCAATCGGTGCTTTGGGACATGGTCGATGCGTCGCACGATTTTGCAAAAAACTTGCTGGTCGTGCTGTCCGAGCGCGTGCGCAGCCACAATCACGTAATCGCTGACAACTTTGGTGAACTCAAGAAATTCGAACGCCATGCGACAACTGACGCGCTGACCAGTCTCGCCAATCGCCATACGATGCAGGAACTGTTTCCATCGGAAATCGAGCGTTGTATCGAAAAAAATACGCCTGTCGCGATGATGATGATCGATGTCGATAACTTCAAGCAGTTTAACGACCAGTTCGGTCACATTGCAGGCGATCGCGCCTTGTCCGCCGTATCGAATGTTCTGCGTTCTCACTTCCGACCGAACGATCTGCTCGTGCGCTACGGTGGCGATGAATTCGCTGTGTTGTTGCCGGGCGCATCCAAAGAACAGGCGCTGGCGATAGGCGAACGAATACGCACTGCCGTCAGTGGCAGCACCGGGGACGGCACCGACTCACTGATTCAGATTCCGGTCAATGTCTCAATGGGTGTCGCCGAACTCGCCCCGCAAGGAGACCTCGACTCGCTGACTCGTGACGCTGATGCCGCGCTATACCGCGCCAAGAATGCCGGGCGCAACCTGGTTTCCGACTGACGCAGGATAAAAGCTTTAAATCGTGACGACCGTATTGTCGATCAGCCGGGCATTTCCCAGTTTCGCAGCGACCAGGATCACTAGCTCATCACAGTCACGATCCGGCATTTCGAGATTCTGCGCCCGGCGTATTGCGAAGTAGTCAACCTCAAACCCGGCGGCCGCCAGTTTGCTCGCGGATTCCGACTCCAGCTCGGCGAAGTTCCTGGCACCACTTTGCAGCCTGTCACCGACATCCGACAATGTTTGGAACAGCAACGGTGCTTTGGCCCGCTCGTCGTCATTCAGATACTGGTTCCTGGAACTCAAAGCCAGGCCGTCGTCGTCTCGGACCGTTTCGCCGCTGATAATCTTGATCGGCAAATTCAAATCCAGCGCCATATGCCGAATGGCCAGTTGCTGCTGATAGTCTTTCTGCCCGAATACCGCAACGTCTGGTCGAACGATACCAAACAGGCGCGCAACGACACTGGTCACGCCGTCGAAATGGCCCGGTCGACTCTTGCCGCAGAAGTTCTCTGTCATGCGCGGCACTGAAACGGTTGTCGCGTCATCCAGGCCGAAAGGGTAAATCGTTTCGATACTCGGTACGAATATCAAATCTGCGGAAATCGTTTTCAGGCGTCGCGTGTCTTTCTCCAACGTGCGCGGATACTCCTCAAAATCCTCATCCTCACCGAATTGTGTCGGATTGACGAAAATACTGACCACGACGCGCTCTGCATTTTCCCGCGCCAGCTCAATGAGCGATATGTGCCCGGCGTGCAGGTTACCCATCGTCGGTACTAGCGCGATGTGATCACCTTCGTGACGCCATTCTGCGAGCTGCTCGTTGAGCTCTTCCTTGGTGTTGACGACTTTCATGTGTTCTCACAGGGAGGGAAAAAGATGGGATACGGATCAGGAGAAACAGTGTTCAGGCGCAGGATATACACGCTCTTTGACTTCTCGTACATAGGCTTCCAGCGCCGCCAGCGGTGAATCGCATCCGGCCTGGTAGTTCTTGACGAACTTCGGCGTGCGCCCCTGGGTAATGTCCAGAACATCGTAGAGCACCAGAATCTGCCCATCGACGTCCGGCCCGGCACCAATCCCTATGACGGGCACCTCCAGTGCCGCACGAATCAGCTTACCGACTTCGTTAGGTATGCATTCCAGCAGGACAATGTCGGCACCCGCGTCCTGCAAACGTTTGGCGGCGTCGCGCATTGCCTCCGCCTTTTCCGGTTCACGGCCCTGCACCTTGAAGCCACCAATTTTGTGCACGGATTGCGGCTTCAAGCCCAGGTGTGCGCAAACGGGAATATCGTGTCTAGCCAAGTGTTCGACGATCTGCACCTGGTCGTCACCCCCCTCGAGTTTGACCATCATGGCGCCGCCGTCCTGCATCAGGCGTACCGCGTTGTCGAGTGCGATGTCGGGCTTGGTGTAGCTCATGAACGGCATGTCGGCGACCAGGAATGCACGCCGCAAACCACGCGCAACGTTGCGCGTGTGATAAACGACATCACCAACCGTAACTGGAACCGTTGTATCGTGACCCTGGATTACCATGCCGAGCGAATCGCCAACCAAAACCAGGTCGGTACCGGCTGCATCCACCAGCGACGCATAGCTGGCATCGTAAGCCGTCAGGCAGGCAATGGGCTCGCCGTCATGCTTCATCTTGCGTAATGTCGAAACATTGACAGGTGGCTGCGGCGTGCCGCGTTGTTCAAGTTGTGTATACATGGCTGCCGAGAGTATCAGGCGAGTGCGGCTGCGACGGGATTAAAAAAGTGACGCCCGCCGGTCGTTCGCTCGATCTGCTGAAAAAGTTGTTGATAATCGGCGTCGTTGTGCACCGGATCGAATTGTGATGCGTTGACGATCAGCAGAGGACCCTCATCGTAATTGTGGAAAAATCGCGAGTAAGCTTCGGTCAGACGTTCCAGGTAATTGCGTTCTACATAACGATCATAGGACCTGTCACGTCGCGCCAATCGTTGCAAAATTGAATCGACGGATGCTTGCAGGTAAATCACCAGGTCGGGCACCGGCGCGTCGACGGCGAGGTTTTCGGCGATCTGGTCATAGAGTTTCAACTCCTCGGTATCCAGGTTCAGCTCGGCAAACAAGCGATCACGCGTAAACAGGTAGTCGGAAATGCGAACCGAGGAAAACAGGTCCGGCTGGCGCAGCTGTTCGATTTGTCGCGCCCGGGCAAAGAGGAAAAACATCTGCGCCGGCAAGGCGGCGGATTTTCCGTCGCGATAGAATCTTTCCAGAAACGGATTTTCCTCGAACTCTTCCAGCACCAGGTCGCCCGACAGGCTGTCCGCAAGACGCCTCGCCAGTGCCGTCTTGCCCACGCCAATCGCGCCTTCAATCGCGATGTAGCGCGGCGCAGTACCCTTTGTTCTCAACCGACTGACAGTCACCGCTTTCCTCTATCCAATGCACGAAATCTCAGGCTCTTCGAGATTCGCTCGTATGTGTTTTACCAACCCCAGTCCAGGCACGGACAATCCAGATGCGACCTCCTGAAGCGGCAACAATACAAAATTTCTTTCCGCGATGCCGGGGTGCGGAACGATCAGCTCAGGATCGTTGATTCGCTGGTCAGAATACACCAGTAAATCCAGGTCCAGCACCCTTGGTCCCCATCGAACTTCGCCGCGTTCGCGCCCGCGCTGTTGCTCGATGCGCTGCAGTTCGCGCAGCAAATCGCCCGCCGGCAGCCGTGTCAGGAGCGCGGCCGCGGCGTTGATAAAATCCGGCTGCTCTATGCCCCCGAATGGTGCGGAGCGATACAAGGACGAACGGCGCAGCAATCTCGTCTCCGGTATCTCTGCCAACAGGTCGAAAGCGCTTGCCAGTTGCCGCGCCGGTCCATTGAGGTTACTCCCCAGCCCAACATACGCCGGAAACCAATGGCCAGCAGAGGTCATCATGATGCCCCGGACGACTTCCTGCGGCGCCGACGACGCGGGCGACGCTTGCCGCTCGGTGTCGAGTGCAATTCAAAGCTTTTTGCGCGTTCATCCGGCGACTGCGTCTGCACGTCGGTCCAGAACTTCGCCAGTGCCGGGTCGCCGAGTCCGACTTCGGATTGCAGCAGCATGAAGTCGTATGCGGCGCGAAAGCGACGATGCTCCAGCAGGTTCATCGCGCGCTTGCCGCGCACCGTCGTAAAGCGCGGCTGCAATGACAGCATCTCGCGCATGGGCACCGTGAAGCGTTTCGGGATCGATATGCGACGCTGTTGTTGCGCAACAATCTCGTACGACGCGAGATTCAGCGACTGCGATTCGGACATTTTCTCTTCGGCGCGTCGAATTTCTGCGAGCTTTTTGACCGGCAGCCACAGAAAGACTCCCAGCAGGAACATTGGTGTGACGGACTTGCCATCGGCAACCCGCTTGTCCGAGTTGTGCAGTGCTGCCCGGACGAATTCGAGAAATTTGTCGTCTTCGCGCAATTCCTGCTCGGTTGCCGGGAATAACTCGCCGAAGAGTTCGTGCCTGCGTAGCAACTCGAAAGTGTGCGCGGCGAAGCCGGACTGGAACAGCTTCAGGAATTCATCAAAAAGCCTGGCAGCCGGGACATTGGTCAGGAGGCTTGTCTGCCCACGCATCGCCTTGACGACGGACTCATCAATCGTGAACCCGAGCTTCCCGGCGAAACGCACGGCACGCAGCATCCGAACCGGGTCCTCACGTAGTCGTTGCTCGGCATCGCCGATCAGAACCAGTCGCTTGTTGCGAACGTCTTCGAAGCCTCCCACGTAATCCCAGATGCTGAAGTCTGCAATATTGTAATAGAGCGCGTTGCAGGTGAAATCACGCCGCCAGACATCCTCTTCGATAGTGCCGTAAACGTTGTCGCGGACAATGCGCCCTTCCCGGTCATGGGCCTCGTCGTCGTCCTCGTGATTGGCCGAGGCGCGAAACGTGGCAACCTCGATGATTTCGCGACCGTAGCGAATGTGGGCGAGCCGAAAACGCCGCCCGATAAGCCGGCAATTGTTAAACAGTGACCGCACCTCCTCGGGCGTCGCATCCGTCGCAATATCAAAGTCCTTTGGATGCAGGTCGAGCATGGCATCTCGAACACCGCCGCCTACCAGGAAGGATTGGTAGCCGGCCTTGTGAAGCCGATATAGAACCTTGAGGGCCGCTGACGAGATTTCGTTTCGTGAGACGTTGTGGTCGGGACGCGGGATGATCTTTGGCGCCGCGGACCCGGGATTACCGGTGTTTTTCAAAAGAATTTCGCTTGAGGTAAAGGATTGCGTCCGTATAATAGCAGCCCCCGCACAGCCGGGGTAAATCTCCGCTCCCTTCGTCTAGTGGTTCAGGACGCTGCCCTCTCACGGCGGTAACAGGGGTTCGAATCCCCTAGGGAGTGCCAATTTGATCAAGAACTTAGGCGCGTTTCTCGCGCCTTTGTTTTTTCTGTCCAACCTGCGGTCCAATTTGCGGCAGCGCGATTTTGGTCGCCAGTTTCATTCGGTTAATGACAATTCCAATTGTTTGATCTGGGCCGCTAGCCTCTTCGCTTCCTTGTGATGAAATCTCTTGAGATAGAGGACCTGGCTTGTTGCGCTTTGAATCTCGCGAGCCAGACCACCACCGTATCGTTGTGGGTCTGCTGACAGCCGGTGCACTCTGGCTCGCAGGGTTTTTCGATATTCCTGGCTCAGCGTTAGCCTTCCTAATGAAATATTCACGTTGTTCACTACCTGCCGGCGTGATGGGGCCGCAACTCGCGTCTTGCCGCGGTGAATAATTGTTCTGCGCGATCTCAGCATCCCAATCAGCTTTCGCATCAAATCCGTAACCTCGGATGCGCT
This sequence comes from uncultured bacterium, assembly GCA_963976365.1. Taxonomy (GTDB): domain Bacteria; phylum Pseudomonadota; class Gammaproteobacteria; order Steroidobacterales; family Woeseiaceae; genus UBA1847. The sequence continues at coordinate 199,345 of CAXBKH010000005.1, forward strand.
AAAACTCTTGTTTGTTGATAGGGAAATATCGTCTGTGAGTCGAGAGTAATAGATACCCTGTATTCTTAGCGCACTAACCAAGTCTGGCTCTTGTCGCCAAAACACAAGTTGGGCCAAGTACGAGCTGCACGCCCAGCCTTGAGGTAGCGAACCGTTGTGGACGGTGAGTTTCGTCAGCACCTCAGCTACTTCCGGACCGAACGGAAAAAAACCTTGCCAGATGGAGCGAACTACCGTGTCTGTGATGCTGGGGAAATACCCTTTGATGTCAGTTGTAATCAGGAATCGTCGACCGGAATGCAGTTTTGCATTCGCAACATGGTCTCGCGCCCCAAACTCGAGCGACTTCGGAATACTGCCGTACAAATAATCCGGGTAGTACACACGCCGCAGAATCGCCGCGTTGATTCGCTTGTGTATTGACTTTAGCTCAGGAGTGGCGCTATTTGTCTCGCGAAATCCTCCGCCTTTTTTCTTAATCTTTTTTCCTGGCCGCCAATGATCGTCGACGGAATTGGCTACCTCTAGCAGAGCACCCTCCGGTATTCCGAGGTGACTTGCGAGTGAGCTGACCGTTCCAATAGATGGGGAGTTAGATCGAAGCCGGGTATCTTTCATCGCTTTGCAATAGTTTCCGAATGACATCAAGGATTTGCTCGGAAATCTCGGCATCAGGCTCATCTAGCGTGGAGGTGTCCGTGCCCAATAGAAGCAGTATTCCGACAGGCAAACTGAACGCCTCGGCAAGTGTTCCCAAGTTTGACAAACTCGGCTCTCGCCTGTTGCGCTCGATCAGCGACAAGTGGGAAATGGATATTCCCGTTTCGGCTGACAATTCGTCTAACGTAAGACCCCGATGAGTACGAATGGCCCTGACTACACCGCCAACTGTGGGGTTCATAAGTTCACCTTGCTGTAATGTGTGATTCTGGGAGTATAGGGGTTCGTTGCTCTACTCAAGTTCCTTCAAAATCTTTGCGATCCATGGAAGCTTCTCGACAACTTTTCCGAGTAATCGGATTACGTTGTCAGTCCGCGATCCTCGTTCAATTGCTTCGAGGACCTCATCCAATAGTCTGATCGCTTCGATCAGTTCGTCTTTCGAGCCGGTGTTTGCCTCTCTGTGCTTTGATTCAAGACTTCGCCTAAGCTTATCCTGAACCTCTAACAGCGAATCATAGATATCTCTAGTCATAGAGTTCTCCTTTACGTTACTCAAACGGTACGAACCATTCGCACCGGCCGCGTAGCGCGACTGGACCGTCTGAGAAAAGGCAAACACCACGAACCCATACCCCGGCCGAAACACCCCTTTGGCCGTGCTGCAATTTGTCACTCGGTAACTGCGTTACTAAGTCACTAGTCGCTAGGCCATTTGCCGTCGGCCGTCGCAATGCGAACTGCGCGCCGTGCGCGCCAGCTGACGGGCTTTGGGGGCAACCAAAGGCGCGAAATCGCGCCGACCCGCTTCCGCGGGCCAGTTATCTGGTCACAGTCAATTCGATTCACTGTTAAAGAGCACCCACGCGAAACGCGTGGCCAACATGACTATAACACAGCTTTTTGACTGAGAGTCAAATTTTTTCTGGCTGAAAACGCGCGCATTCAGACGGAATTTCAAAACCGATCGAACACGCCACACCTCCCCGAGAATTGAGCCGCAGATTGGACCTCCGCACCTATACCGCGGTGCTGCCCGAGCGTTACCACCCTAAGTGAGCGGCAGCGACGACTGGGTTCGTCATAGGGTTGCAATTTAGCTTCACCGCTCACACACTCGACTTGTGGACAGCTAACCGACCCGCACGCGCACCGGCAGTTGCGCAAAAAGGTCGAGAATGTCCGCATACCAACCAGGCGCCGTGACGGTTGCCAAACCCAATGAGGTTTCGCTATGACCGTCACCAGATCTGCGCTCAATCAAACGAAGCATGAACGCCGCCTCGGCCCTGATGCCGGGCTGGATGGGCCTCACTGGCGCAAACCGGTCTATTCGATCACTGAGTTCTGCGAGCTCTACAGCATCGCGCGCTCGACTCTGTTTCGATGGGGTCGCGGTGGTGTTGCTCCTGAGATTCGATCGCTTGGCCGTCGCCGCTTCATTACTGAACACGCGCGAGCCAACTGGCACCGCAAACATTTCGGCGATGAGTAGCAGGAAATGAGCGTTGCCGCCGTAAATGCCGTGTTCGAGCTTGACCTTTCGAAGATCGATGCGGGCGCGAAAGTGCAGCTTGTTTACCTCGCATGGCGCTCTGACAAGGGCGGAATCGCCTGGCCGTCAGTCGAAACGATCGCAGCTGCGCTCAGCGTTACCACACGAACAGTGCAGCGAAACACCAAGAAACTACAGAGCGCCGGCTTGATTTCATGCCAGGTCGGCGGTGGCGCCGGTAATGCGAATCGATATGTGCTGACATACCCAGGTGCAGCTGAGAACCCCGACGCGGGTGACGGGGTTTCCGGTGCCAAGAACCCTGACGCAGCTGTCATGGAAAAACCCGACGTAGTAGTCCGGAACCCCGACGCAAGTGACCGAATACCGCGACGCACACGTCACCCGATAGACACGAAACACAAGAAAAACAACGGTACACAAGGGCGCTCGCGCGCCCAGGCGGATTCAACAAAGGCCTGGTCGGCGGTTAAGGATCACGCCAGTGGGCCGTGGCGACGATCGCGGACGTGTGGTGATCCAATCGCGGACCAAGTTGTGCAGGCAATGGGCGGCTGGCACGAATTGGCAATGTCGACCGAACGGGACCTGTCGTTTCGCCGACGGGAATTTTTCGATGCCTACCACTCTTTATCCAGGCGCGAACCGTCAGGGGCACGCTATCGGCCCGATCATCGGGGAATACATCGGTGAGCGATCACGACAAGCGCGGCCGGTTCACGCCCGGCAACCAGGCACACAAGAAACGGCCAAAGCGACGCCGGCGGAGGCAGCGTACAGCGGTGGCGTTGATCGACAAGGCCGACGAGTTTTTCGAGTCGATCGGCCAGCCGGGTGTCGACGAACAGGCCAGCAAGATCCTGGGCGTGTTGATCGCAAAGGCTCGTGGCGGTGACACAAAAGCAGGCTCCTGGTTACTCGATCGCATGTACCCGACCGGCCGCGTGTTTCTGAAAACGCCGCTTCCTAGTCCAAGCGCGGACCCAGTCGCGTACCTGGATGCTCTCGCCGACCGCGTGAGCGATGGCGAGGTGTCCGTCGACCAGGCGTCGAAACTCGCAAACCTGGCACGACCGATGTTGGCCGACGCCGAACTGGTCGGGCTACGCGAACAGGTGGTCGAGCTGGTCGCAACAGTCGAGCGCTTGGAGCGCACTCGGCTGGAGGCAGTATCGTGAATCGCCGACAGCAACGCGACGCAATCACGGTTGATCTGGCCGACCTGCAGAGTCGGGTCGAGCGACTGCAAAAGAACAAGCAGCGAGCCGATTACAGCCGCCTGACCGATCGCGAGCTGGCGTTTCTGGTTCTGCTGGTCCGCAAAGCACGCGGTGCCGAGTCGATTCAGGGCATCGACCTGTTCGACGGCATGGCGCTCCATGAAGTCGGTGGCGGTGGCAAGTTGGAATCGTTCGAGCGCCTGGACGGAAATCCGTTTGAGCTCGATCGATTGAGCGATCGCGAGCGAATGGAGTTCGATCGCCTAACCGACAAGATCGAGACGTTACCACCGTAGGTAAGCGACAAAAGATAAGCAGCGCTTGGGCTTCTAAGAAATCGGTCCAATGCGCGGCACAACGAAAACACCAAAAGAGGAAAGAGCAATGACAAATGTCACCCCAATCGACACTCGAGTGTCACCAACGATTTCTCGCGAAGCGGCACTCGCCGCATTTCCCGAAGATGCTCGAACAAACCCGGTCGCGATTGCTCTCGGCAATGCTGCCGATAGCGTAAGACAGCGCCTCGTAAGACTCGCAGACCTTTTCGAGGCGATCGAACGGGACACGACGTTAACCGACGATGCTCGTACGCTGGCGGCAGTCAAGGCTGCCAAGCAGGCTCGCGGCACGGTCGACGCGGACATCAAAGCGATGCACGCCACGATTGACAGCGCGCGTGAGGCTTTGCAACGAACTTTTGAAAGCGAACTGGCACAGCTGAACCCAGGACACGGCTTGTCGCCTGGCCAGGCGCTCGAGCTGGCCTTGAAACGGTCGGACACTCACGGCGGCGGTTTCGCCGGTCTCAATCAGGTTGTGAAACTCGCAGCCGGCGATCGCGATGGTGTTTCCGTACTCGCTGTCTATCGGGCACCAGCCTGGGCGCTCGGCATCGACAATGACCAGCGCGCTCTTTTGCGCGATTCGATTGAACGAACGTTTTCGGCACCTCATGTGTCCGCCAAGCAGGCTTTCTATAGCGCCGACCGATATATCGACCGGTTCGCCAGCGCTGCCACCGAAGTGGCCACACCAGCGGCTCAGGATAGAGCGATCGCCGCAAGGGCCGAATCGAACGCGAACGCACGAAGAGCAGCCGAAGCTGCGGCCGGCGGTGAAGCATGAAGGCGCTGAACCGAACGGCCGAGCAGACAGAGGCCGAAATTCTGGCCGAGCGCCGGCGTGTCACATCGCGAACTCTACAACCATTGCGTGTCGATATTGTCGAACTGCAGCGAGCACTAGTGTGCGCGATCGAACGAATCGAGATCCTGGAGACTGAAGTCATCCGACTGCGTGGCGATAGCCCTCCTGCGGCGGCATGAACGACGAGAAGGAGATTCCGCCGAGTTGTCGGCGCTGCTCATCGCAACACCATTGCCTACCGAAGAACCACGCGTGCCCTTCCCGGCTGCACGGAGTCACTGGTGGTCGGCAGGGTGACGTGAACGGTCGTGGACAACATTCTGAAAAGCTCGGCATTCGAGTACAAGCAGAAATTCGCCGACAGACAAGACGAGAACACACACAAGCGATTCACGACGCCTTTGTCGCTCCAAGCATCGTGAAACCATTGTCGGACAAGACATGTGCGCCAATCGACGTGATGAAGGGCTTCAAGTAGCGATTTGCTGGCAACCTGGGCTTAATCATCGCCGCGCGCGTCTCCTGTCCAAGCGCAGCGGGTCCAGGTCGCCAGCGGTTTTGACTATCAGAGTGATATAGTCTCAAAGCCTGCTACTGAGCCATAGCAGCAATTCGTCCAACTTACTTTTTCCTCGCTGATTCTGTTATGGATACACTAATTTCGACGGCACGAGAGTATTGTGACTGGTGCAAATCGCCGCCCGGCACAAAAACTGAGGAAGGTCGAATAGCGCACTCACTATTAACACGACTCTACGCTAATGCGCTGGAACTCGATGAGCCGGCGAAGTATGACCCCGACATCGACCCGGACCGAGTCAGCGACGACGAATGGCGCGAAGTGTACGCAAGAGGCGCCGCGCTTCCGTTTCAGTACTACTCGTCGCAGTTCGACCCGTCTGAAGTTTCGCCCGAAGAACGCGAGATCGGTGACCTCGCCGATGACGTCGCGGACATTTTTCGAGACTTGTCAGCCGGTCTCGCACTAGTCGATGCGGGTCACCTGGCCGAGGCGCAATGGGAATTACGATTTTCGTTCATTACGCATTGGGGTAGACACGCGAGCGGCGCGATAAGAGCGTTGCATTGTTGGTATGTAGACGCGTACGAGTTTTGATGAGCGACCGCTGGAACAGACCATTTCTCAGATTCACGCTCATAGAATGGGCTGTTGGACTACTGATTCTGTTAGTGCTCGCTCGCTTCTTTTGGGCTGAAGAAGCAATTAAATTCGAGGATAGTTTCTTTGAATCCATTGGACTTGGGGGCGGAGCAAAGTACCTGATTACGGTGCCATTGGCTGCCTGGGTTCTCTATCGAATGTTTAGACGCGAGCAAGCCAAAGCAGACCTGAAAGGTAGAAAAGCCGTGCGAACTCCAGTTCTGGTAGTTTCCATCGGCATACTCGTTCTCGCTATCGCTTTCATGGTCGCATCCGCCGCTGGTTGAGCGGCCGATTTCGACTCAATGCAGAACTAACGACCCCAGGTTGGACCTACTCACGTGTAATTGCGTCATTCTTGGTCTGTTGCCGCTTATGCCCGGCGGCAATTTTCTGGTCTAAATATGAAAACAAGCCAGAAATTCGTGCGTTGGTTCATTGCTCAGAACTATGCGCCGTTATAATTTGCTCATTCCGATTCTAAGGACGCAATATGAACGCCGTAGCCACAAAGATACTTCTCGCGAGTTGCCTCGCAATAATTGTCTATTCGCAGTGCGAAGCTGAGGACGTTGGGTATTGGTCACTCGATCTCCCCGTTCCCGAAAATGCGTCGAACTCTGAACAGGACACAAATCTCGATTTCCTTATCAAGAGTGTTTCGTTCGATTGGCAAGGGCGTGACACGATCGAGATTCGAGATTTCTATTCAGAGTACTTTGAGTCAATCGGATGGGAAGACCCTATGGCGAATAGCCCAGGGTTTTCCGAGCTAAAAGCAGGCGGCTGGTCTTCGTACAATATGAGGTTCAACGAAGCCAATAGGCCCATAGCTGTCTACGGCTCTATGTGGAAAGCAAAGGACTATCCAGCACTTGGTTCCGTTATGGTGACGTTGAACGGCTTGGAGGACGGAGAATTGGCAGGGTCTGTAATTGTTCAGATCGCACCGGAAGTAGATACAAGCGCGTTGTTTCGTTTGACCGGGCTGATCGGAAACGATCCCAAGAACCTTTTCAAGCTGCACAATGCGGTGCAAGGAAATCCCTTCGAGTTGCATACGATCGCGTTGCCTGCCAATTATGAGGATGAGTCCGACCCATTGTTGGCGGAGTATTACGAGATCGTGGACGAGATTCGCGCCACCTACAAGCAGTGGCAATCAGACTACATCTCGCAGTAACTTTTTGTCTTTTAAGCGGGCCAGTGTCGACTGAAGCGAGTTAGCATGTCGAACGAAAGAGACTTCGATTCAAGAGCTTTCGTTGCACATGTGGCAATTGCATTGACCGTGGGTGGTGCAATTTCCTACTTCTCAGACGCGAAATGGTTGGCCGCATCATTCTGGGTCTCTGCGGCAATGTTCATCAACGGCTCACTGGCCAACATAGAAGATGCTCGCCCGGGCGGCTTTGATAATCCGGACGGAACCAATACTCCCGACTACGCGCAGGGCCGCGGTGCCACAAAGTACGCGCTGACGTCTTTTGCGATCTTTATCGCGCTGCTCGCCGCGGGCTTCGTCGTGCAATATTGGTGATATCACTCGCTGCCCGAGGCATGGCAATCGGCTCAACGCTGCCGCCATGTTTGAAGGATGGTGCGGGCGCGAGTTTATCTACCAGATCTTGCGCGGCCTGGTCGGAGAGATGGCCGTAGTTCTTTCGCAGCATGTCGAGCGAGCCGTGTCCCAGCTGTTTCGCAACAGCGAGTAGATTTGCGCCAGACTGCACAGCGTGACTTGCGAACGTGTGGCGTGTCGCCCTGTAGAAACTCAGATACTCGACACCAGCGCGCTCGAGCGCGACCTTCCAGGGTCGCGAGTATGTATTCCGGCCGAAGCGCTCCCCTTTGTCGTTTCGGATCAACGGATCGTGGGCGCCACGACCGGCCGCCAACGTGCATAGATGGGCGCCAATCTCTTGGCTTACGCGGATTCGCCGCCTTTTGCCGGTTTTGGTCCGCAGGATCGCCAATTCGTTGCGCTCGGGCTCGAAGTGGCCGCAGTCGAGTGAAATTACCTCACCGACTCGCGCTCCCGTATTGACGCAAACCACGAATAGGTCGCGAAGGCCGCCAGACAAAGCATTCGTTACTCGCTGAATTTCGTCAGAAGACAGAAACCGTTCATCGCGCTCGTCGTGCACTTGCTCGAATGCGGACAGGCCCTTTCTCCAAATGTCGGGATTTCCAGCCTCCCTTCTATCGTGAGCAAAGTTGAGCAGTGCCTTTGCTGTGGTCATGATCCGGTTTGTCGACATTTCACGCCGGCGCCTGACTTCCGGATCCGACATATCGACGTCGGCGAACCGCTCAGCCTTCGCGCTTATGGCCGAACGTCGTTTGGGCGGAGTATTTGCCAACTCGTCGCGCCACTGCTCCAACTCGGCAACCGTAAGGGATACGATCGCGCGCGCGCCAAACGTGGCAGCAAACCGATTCGCATGTGCCGTTATCGTCTCCAGCGCACGCCGAGACTTGCCGGGCCGGTCCTTTGCGATCAAGTAGAGGTCCGCTGCTTCACGCACCGTAAGCTCGTCAGCAGGCGTTTCTGTCCGCCTGAGCGCGTCCACATGGGATGGAAGCTCCGCTAGCGCGTCGTCATAGCTAAGGCCATCAGGATAAGGATCGCATTGAGCAAATACGGTCTGTTTGTACTGATTTGGCGCGACACGCACGCGTGCAACCCAGGCATACCGATCGCGGCCCGATCTCCTTACTCCGAGCGAAACCGCCGTATCGGCGAACGGCTGTACGTAGTACGGCTGTTTTCGCTGTGCAAGCTTGGCGCGTTGAGCGGCTGTTCTGATTGGTTTCGACATCTGCCAGGTGTTCCGAATCTCGGGTACAACCGGCGGTCCAATATTTCGCCGGTCTGTTGGCAAACGTAGCTTGGAACTTCATGGGACAGCAAGGGTTAAAAAGGCACAAACTTCCGAGAAATTACCCATTAAGTCATTGGCTTACGAAGCACTGCGAATTAGCCGACAACGTGCCATCTCGTTGCTTGTTGTGCTACTTGGAGCCCTCTCACGGCGGTAACAGGGGTTCGAATCCCCTAGGGAGTACCAGACAATAAAAAGGCCCGCCGAAGCGGGCCTTTTTATTGTCTGGTACTCCCTCTGGAGGATTTGAGTCAATCCCCGATCCGCTTACACGCTGCTAAACTTCCAACAAACCCATAATTCACAATCAAAACGGAAGCCCATCATGACCATCACCTGGGACGATTTCACAAAGGTCGAACTCCGCGTCGGCCGCGTCATCGCAGCACACCCGTTCCCCGAAGCCCGAAACCCCGCCTACAAACTCGAAGTCGACTTCGGCGAGGAAATCGGCACACGAAAATCCAGCGCCCAGATAACCGACCTCTACTCGCTGGACGACCTGCCCGGCCGACTGGTTGTCGCCGTCGTCAATTTCCCACCGAAACAAATCGGCCCGATGATGTCGGAATGCCTGGTCACCGGCTTTCACGACGAGCAGGGTCGTGTCGCGTTGTGTGTCCCCGACGCCGAAGTGCCACTCGGCACGCGCCTTCTTTAAGCCGAACGTTATTCCGTGCGCGGAAGCACCTGGCTGTAATCCTCGAACGGATCCAGGCCGACCAGCGCTCGATCCCGATTCAGGGTCGCCAGCATTGTCGCCTTGATCGGCTCGAACCGGGGGTCGCCTGCCAATAGAGAGAATCGCGGATCGACTTCCGTCGGCTCGCCGAGCGGTACCCAGCCACTCGCGACGGCCTGCTCCAGGTGCTCGAACGCCGCATCCAGGTCGCCGGCCATCGCATTGTGAAATGCAAGCTGCCCGGAAAACACGAAATTCTCAACGCCCTGATCGGCCATTTTTTTGAGATGCCGCTCCTCCAGTTGCATGGCCTCGTCAAAACGTTCCGCTTCGTTGAGCCTCAGGTAAGCGAAGGCCACCATGTTGACAACGTCGTGGCCAAATTCATCGCCGGGATTTTCGGCCGCAAACGCCGAAACGCTCGGCCAGCGCTCTTCCAGGTAATTTACGAGATCCCGGTAACGGTGTTCTGTCAGGAACAATCCAAACAAATCGCCGGGAAATCCATCCGCTGCAAATCGATAGGCATCTTCATAGGCATCCGCTTTTCGTCCGACGTTGTAAAGCGCCTGCACACGCAAGTACGGCGAGCCTTCCTCTGTGGCGCGCTCGAATTGCCCGGTACGAATCAAGCCGAAGCTGAGGTAAAGCTGACCGACGCCGCTAATCGGACCTATTTTGACTCGCTCTTCCATCAAGCGCAGGCTCTCGCCCGCCTGGCCGCGGAACAATGCACTGGTGGCTTTCGCCTGAAGCAACTCCGGATCGTTCGGGTCGAACGCCTCCATGCGTGCTATCAGCGCGTCAGCCTTGTCTGGCTGGCCCATGCTATTGAACTTCTGCATCGCGTTGCTGAAAGCGGGTTGGTACAAGGGATCGCGTTCGGTCAATTCTTCGACAATCTCGAGCGAACCTCTCATGTCGCCGACGCCATTTAGTGCGATATGCAGCCAGTTGCTGGCGTCGATCGAATTGGGGTTCAACTCCAGCGCCCGCTCAAGGACATCGATGGCCTCGTTATAGGTTGCCGGGCTATTGGAATAAAAGAGGCCCAGGCCGGCCACCGCATCCGCGTGATTCGGGTTGAGTTCCAGCGCCTTGTCGATGAATCGCTTGCCGCGCCGGTTCGCTTCCGAGTCGGGCAAAGACCCGTATTGGCCTTCGGATAGCAGAATCGTCGCGATACCACGTTGCGCATAGGCAGGCGCATACTCGGCGTCCATCTGTATGGCCTCATCAAGCTCCCTGATGGCCTGCTCGATCTGGGTTCCGGTACGAGTATAGATGCGTTGTTTGGCTTTTAGATACAGCGCATAAACCGCCGGGTCCGTTTTCTGCGCTTCGGTCGGGCCTTCTTCGTCTCCCAGAAGATGCGTTTTCAATTGCCGCAAAATTTCATTCGCGATCTCGTCCTGGATGGCGAAAATATCGATCAGTTTGCGATCGTAGGTTTCCGACCACATGTGAAAACCGTTGTCGACACGGATCAACTGCGCGGTAATTCGCACCTGGTCGCCAGCCTTTCGAACCGAGCCCTCCAGTATATGAGCGACGCCCAGCGCATCGCCAATACGCCGCAAGTCATCATTCCGGCCCTTGAATGCGAAAGACGATGTACGACCCGCAACTTTGAGCTCGGTAACCGAGGCCAATGAGTTGAGAATCTCTTCGGTGATTCCGTCGGAAAAGTACTCCTGCTCCTCATCGGAACTCATATTCACGAACGGCAATACGGCAATCGAACTTGGAGCCTGGATGCCAGCCTCACCCATCTCGCCAACTGCGGCAACACGGCTCGCCCCGTCCGAGCTGACCTGCAAGCGATCGGTAAGCAGCAGCCCAACGGCGATGACCAACGACACGGCAATAATGACGTTCAGCTTCTTGCCGGTCGCCCCGGAGATCGACTGTGTATGGTCGATCTCGGATTCACGCTTCACGCCCTCGGGGGTGATTTCATAGACCCAGGCAAAAATCAGGGTCGGCACGAGGCCTACCGCCAGCAAAACAAACACCAGCCTCGGTGCCCAGACCGGTAATTCGAAAATCGGCGAGATGACATCAACGATTTGCAAGATGACCCAGGACGCGATCGCGTAGGCGATGGCGACTCGTATCACATTGCGGCGTTGTAATTCCTGAAATATCGACACAGAGGGTTCTCGATAAGATTCTTGTTTTGGAATGCGGCGTATAATAACAACTATCGTGGCAAAATCTCTGCCTTACGGCATTACGGCAAGCTCGGCCGCGTCAGGACACCATGATGGCGAACCCAAAATTCGGCAAGCTCATTCGCAGGATTAACCTGTACCCGCCGTTCCTCGGCATGGGTATTCGCGTCAAGTCACATCGGCAGGACTTCACCCGGTTCGAGGTTGAACTCAAGGCCAGGTGGTACAACCGCAACCTGTTTGGCACACATTTCGGCGGCGCCCTGTATTCGATGTGCGATCCGTTTTACGTGTTTATTGTTACGATGAACCTGGGCCCTGATTATATTGTCTGGGACAAAACAGCCGCCATCGAGTTCTTGAAGCCAGCCAGGGGAGACATTCTCGCGGTCTTCGAAATTGACAAAGACCGTCTTGAGTCAATACGCGTCGAAGTCGATCGGCTCGGCAAGAACACCTACCACTTCGAAACGGAGCTGCTGGACCAATCCGGCCTGGTCGTAGCGCGTGTAAAAAAGGAAGTCTACGTGCGATCAAAAGCCGCCGTCCGGGAAACAACACCTCAGGATCAGGATAGTTTGCCTTCGTCGGTCTCCAGACATTCGATCAGCTGAGCGAGCATGTCGTAGAGGTCCGACAGTCGTTGCTCGCCAAACTTTTCTGCGATGAGCCGGTAACGTTCCTCGGAAATCGGCGCGATCTTCTCGACGAGCCGCACGCCTTTCGGCGTGATGGAAACAAGGCTGCGACGTTGATCTTTCCTGTCCGTCTTGCGACGAATCAGCGAGCGTCGTTCAAGGTTCTGCAATATCCTGGACAGGCTTGGCAACAGAATTGCGCAATGCTCCGCGATGTCGCTGGCATCGCGATGCGGTGCCTCCATCAATGCACGCAGTACACGCCACTGCTGCGCCGACAGATCGTGTTCACGAAGCGACGGCAGGAATTTGCGCATGACCGCCTCACGCGCTTTCAGCAGTGTCATCGGCAGTGAGCGGTCAAACTCACGCAATACGCTGTTTGACTTTGGATCGCTGCTCATGATCTGACTTCCGGTATACGTTGTGACGCGTTTGATTGACAGAGATTTACTTAACACGTTACATTTAATCCTTGCGCGAGTCCACCCGAGATTAGTCAATGCTGGCAACAGAAGAAATCGAAGCCGCTGCAGAAAAACTGTATACGGCGGAACGGGACCGCGTGCAGATCGCGCCGCTGACGCAGACACACCCCGACATGAGTATGGACGATGCCTACGCGGTTCAGCGCGCCTGGGTCGACCGCAAAATTGCCGATGGCCGCAGCATTACCGGCTACAAGATCGGCCTGACATCGCGCGCCATGCAAATGGCAATGAACATCAATACGCCGGACTTTGGCATTTTGCTCGATGACATGGCCTACGCCGACGGCGACCAGATTCGTGCTGCAGATTTCACCGATCCACGGATCGAAGTGGAGTTCGCCTTCGTTCTCAAAAAACCCTTGTTCGGCGATGACGTTTCTATTGCACAGGTGTTGGATGCGACCGACTACGTCGTGCCGGCACTTGAGTTGATTGCCGCGCGCAGCTATCGCGTCGATCCGGACACCGGCTATACGCGAACGGTCTGTGACACGATCGCCGACAACGCGGCGAATGCCGGCTATGTTCTTGGCAAGACCCGGGTAAAACCCGGTGAAATCGACTTACGATGGGCCGGTGCAATGCTGTATCTCAACGGGGAAATCGAAGAAACCGGCCTTGCGGGCGGTGTCATGGGACACCCGGCACACGGCATACGCTGGGTTTGCAAGCGCTTCGCGCCGCACGGTATCGGTCTGCAACCCGGGCAGGTTATCCTTGCCGGGTCCTTCACACGCCCCGTCGTCGTCAGTGCCGGTGACAAGATTGTCGCCGACTACAATTCGCTCGGCACGGTTGAGGTTGAATTCATATGAGCAAGAATCTGGGCAACCGCTTCCGGCGCGGACTCGAATCGCAACGGACGCAGTTTGGCCTTTGGCTTGGCATCCCGGACATCTCGATCGCGGAAATGATGGCCTGCGCAGGATTCGACTGGTTGTTGATTGACCACGAACACGGCCCCTATGAGTTACGTGACGTGATGGCGAGCCTGCAGGCGATGTCGGCCTACGACGTCGCGCCGATCGTGCGCCCTGCAAATGGCGATGCGGCATTACTGAAAAAGCTCTGTGACATCGGTGTGCAGAGTTTCCTGGTACCAATGATCGATACCGCGGAAGAGGCACGGGCGGTCGTCGAAGCCGTCAAGTACCCGCCACAAGGTCGACGCGGCCTCGGCACCTCGATGGCACGAGCGGCACGCTGGAATACGGTGCCCGATTACATCAAGCGTGCAAACGACGAAATCTGTGTCATCGTGCAAGCCGAAAGTGTCGCTGCCATCGCGAATCTCGAATCGATTGCGAGCGTCGATGGCATTGACGGCATCTTTATCGGACCTTCGGACCTGTCGGCGTCGATGGGTCATGCGGGCAATATCACGCACCCGGATGTTATCGATACAGTGAGTGATGCCCTCAAAACCATTCGAACGGCGTCAAAACACGCCGGCCTGTTGTGCCTTGACACCGGCATGGTTCCGCATTTTGTCGAATGCGGCGCCAACTTTGTCGGCGTCGGCGTGGATACATTGTTAATCGGAAACGCGGCGCGTAATCTCGCCGCGCATTTCAGGTCCGACGACAAGGATGCCCCGGGCGATGCCGGGTACTAGCGCAATTCGAACCGACCGACTGTGCAACCTACTGCAAAAATAGGCAGCTCGGCTGTATAAAACTGCAGTTCGAGCGGTCCGCCTGCCGCCGCCGCCGCGGCCAGGTAGGTACGAATCTCAAACCCGCCCTGCCCTGCGTCACGATAGGTTTCCTCGTCGCTGTAGGACAACAAGGCGTCCCGGTCGAAAGCTGCGAGTCGGCCAAGAAACTCGCGGTCCCAGGCTTCGTTGATTTTCCCGGAGTCCGGTGTCGCCGGCCAGTGTGAAATTCCGCCGGTACCGACGACGGCAATTTTCTCCGGCACCGAATCGGCGGCACGGCGAACGGCCTCTCCAAAAGCCCAGGCACGGTGCAGCGGCGTCAGCGGTGGACCCTGGCAATTGATATTGACGGGAATGATCGGCAGATCGTAGTCAGGCGTCAGAAAATGCAACGGCACCATGATGCCGTGGTCGAATCGCCATTCTTCTGCATAGGCAGTATCCACCGTCTGCATGATTTCCGTGGTCAGCCGGCGACCCAGGTCCGGCGCTCCCGGAACCGTCGTCTTTGGGATCTTCAGCCATGCCGGGTCTTCGATCGGCCCGGTATATTGTTCGCCGATGCCAACGCAAAAGGCCGGCATGTTATTCATGAAGAAATTGGCAAAGTGCTCGGCGGCCATGACCACCAGCGCATCGGCACCGCTGGCCACTATCTGGTTGCGCTGCTCGGCAAGCTTTACGTAGAACTCGTCGCGCTTTTGGGTATTTTTGACGAGATCCGCCCGACCGGTAATGCCCGGTGCGTGACTGAGGACCCCCGAATAGACCAGGCTCACTGACCGACCTCCTTATCGCGCTGCTTACCCTCGACGGTAAAACTGTCGCCGCCTCCGGTCATCGCGTAGACACCGGCTCGAACCGGCCCGTGTTTTTCGATGCCGTCGCGCATCCGATCAAGGTAGTCGAACCACTCGATGCCCAGGAACGCCGCATAGTGCATCAATATCTGGCCGTTGACGCCAAGCACATACAGCAAGCCGATATCGCCCTCAATTAGCGCACCACGCTCTTCATCCGTCAGGTCGTAGGCCGATAGCAGGTCATCAAGGTTTTGACGATACCGCTCCTTCGCCTCGTCATCGCGATTCAGGACATAGAGAAATTTTTGCAGATTGTAGAGACTCACCTATCGGCCCAACTTAGGCACCTGGTGTGAACCCAGCGCGACACAGATGTTCTTTGTTTCCATGTAGAACTCGAAACTGTAGTCACCGCCGTCCCGCCCGATACCGCTTGCCTTCATACCGCCAAAGGGCGCCGGAAGGTGCCGATTGTTTTCGGAATTTACCCAGATCATACCCGCCTCAAGCGCGTTCGCGATACGATGCCCGCGACCGATGTCATTGGTCCAGACATAGCCCGCAAGACCGTACTCGATATCGTTGGCAATCGCGATCGCGTCGGCCTCGTCCTTGAACGGAATCGCCGTCAAGACCGGACCGAAAATTTCCTGCTGCGCAATACGCATCGAATTGGTCGCGCCCGTGAAAAGCGTCGGCTGTACGAAATTACCCGGACCATCGATTGCACGTCCTCCGGCGGCAATACTTGCACCGTCTTCGATGGCAATATCGAAATAGCTCGAGACTTTTTCGAAATGCCGTCGATGTACTAACGGGCCTATTTCCGTATCCGGATCCAGCGGATGGCCAACCTTCAACTTGTTGACTCGCGCTGTCAGTCTTTTCGTGAATTCATCCTGGATGCTTTCCTGAACAAGCAATCGGCTCGAGGACGTACAGCGCTCACCGTTAAGGCTGTAAATCATGAATATGACGGCATCGAGCGCACGATCGATATCGGCATCGTCAAATACGATCACAGGGTTCTTGCCACCCAGTTCAAAGTGCACCCGCTTCAGTGTGTCGGCGCCCTGTTTCATGATGCGGCTACCGGTTTGCGACTCACCGACGAATGCCACGGCTTTGATGGCGGGGTGCTCCGTCAACGCCCTGCCGGCACTCTCACCCAGACCCTGCACGCAATTCAGAACACCGTCCGGCAAACCGGCTTCATGTGCGATTTCGGCGAGCATCATGGCTGTATAGGGTGACCATTCGGCCGGTTTGTGAACCACCGTGCACCCGGCCGCAAGCGCCGGGGCAATCTTCCACGTTGACAACATGAACGGCGTATTCCACGGCGTGATAACTCCGACCGGCCCAATCGGCTGCCGAACGGAAAAGTTGATATGTTCTTCAGCAGGCAGCGATTGCCCGTCACGTGCAGCCGGCGCCTTGTCGCCAAAGAAGCGGAAGTTTTCGGCGCCACGAATTGCCGCCTTTGACATGAACTTTAGCGGCTGACCGGAATCGTAGCTTTCGACAAGTGCAATTTCCCGGGCATTGTCAACGATCCCGTCGGCGATCCTGTGCAGCACATTTTTGCGCTCCTTGCCCGGCATCGCCCGCCATTCAGCAAACGCGTCCTCGGCAGCCTTGCACGCTGCATCGATGTCCTGATCATTGCCCGACGCAACGGTTCCGATGACGGAGTTGTCAATCGGCGTCTGGTTTTCAAACGTCTTGCCCGATCGGCCGCTGTCGCTTTTGCCATTGATAAAATGAGGCAGCGGTTTTTCTCGGAAGCGTCCGAGCAGCTTCTCGGCATCTTTCAGATTCTGATCAAGTTCTGACATTCGGGGTTCCTGCCTGGTGAATGAGGTTAGTTCCGGTCCGCTCTTTCGGCCAAATAGTCGCGGATGTTGCCGTGTTTCCAGCGCTTGCTGGTTTCAATTTCCTGTATCTCGAAGGACAAGGCGATCGGTCGCCTGGCCAACGCATCACTGACGAAATCGTTGAGCGCGCCAAACAGTTTTTCGCCAGCCGCCTGTTGCTCCTTCGTTGTCCGCCCTTGGGCAATCCGAAGCGTCATGTTGATGAAACTGTTGTCCGGATGACCATCGGCGATCATGAAATTATCGCGCCGCGCCGCGCGTGTTCGAATACCCGCCGTGGGCAGCGCATCGATGGTGACTGCAGTTTCGTGCATTGCGCGAACCAACTCGCGGACGTCGAGGTCCGATTCGAGATTGGCCGAATACTCGATAATCAGGTGCGGCATCAGGTTTTCTCCAAGCCTGGCTTGAATAACATTAACATGTTAACTATACTGCCGAGCAAAGAATTCTGCAAGCCAATGGAATCCAACGCATGAAGTTCGCAAGCTTTGTAAATAACAATCAGCCAACCTACGGTGTGGTCATAGACGACACTGTGATCGACCTTGGCGCACTGAACCCGGATATCGTCG
>CAXBKH010000006.1:0-193134 GCA_963976365.1 uncultured bacterium
AAGGTGGGTCAATAATTTTGTCCGAAAAGGGTCAGTTTCCTCTGTCCGGCGACAGGGATAAGGGATTCACTATTTTCTCTATGGGGATCATGGTTGGAGCGGCTATTGCTCCAATTACCTGCGGATACATCGGCCAGACATATGGGTGGAGTTACGGGTTCGGTCTTGCCGGTGTTGGTATGTTAGTTGGGCTGGTTATTTTCATCTACGGACAACGCTATTTGGTCGGAATTGCCGAAAGGCCCGACTCCTCGCTGTCAGAAGCAAAATCCTATTTTGGACTATCTGCCGAGCATCTCATCTACATTACGACATTGTTGGTGGTCATCGCAATTTGGCAGACGATTCAGTACGAGAGAATCGTGGCGATTCTATTGGGGACGCAAGTGGCAGCGGTATTCGTGGGTATCGCAATTTATGCCATTTGGAGTCTGGAGAGAAAGGACCGGGATAGAACGTTGATCGCACTCGTGGTGTTCGCACTAACTGCGCTTTATGCCGTGTACATCGAGCAGTATGGAAGCTCCTTGATCTTGTTCTCGGAGCGCGCAGTAGATCGCAATTTCCTTGGCTATGACATCAAGTCGTCTCAACTTGTTGGTGGCTTGCCTGTGTTCCTGGTCTTGCTGGCACCTTTGTTTGTGTGGCTGTGGGGATTTCTCGACCGGCACCGCCTTAATCCTCCCTCATTTTCGAAATTCGGGTTGGCATTCATCATTCTGGGCATCGCGTTTGCTGTTCTGTGGCTTGGTACAACAATGCCGGATGAAAGCCACAAAGTGGGACTCAGTTGGCTGATTCTCTGTTTCCTGATTCTCGCAATTTCAGACTTCTGGATTATTCCCATTGGCATGTCTGTCGTCAGTAAGCTGTCTGCGAAGAACATGGTGGGCCTGATGATGGGCGCCTACATGTTGGCACTGTCGGCCGGCTACTACTTGTCGGCCGTTGCGGCGAAGTATTCCCTGACAAGCGGCGATGCGTCGGCACAAGACACATTATTACAGTACAAACAGTTCTTCGCCTATATCTCGGTTAGCGCTGGTTTGATAGGAATTGCAACTATGTTGCTCGCACCGCTTATCCGAAAATACATGCATGATGTGCAATAACGTCTGTCTTATCGAGTAAGGCCTGATCCAAATCTGGCGAGGAGTTGCCTCCGAATTTCGTAATCAAGCCTCGTTCCGCTATTGGCGGCAGCAATATGGGTAGAGGAGATTCTGCAAACGTCGTGACTGGATTGAATACAACCGATACATGGTTTGGACATCCCAAAGGAATGTATGTTCTTGTACTCACAGAGATGTGGGAGAGATTCAGTTTCTATGGGATGCGTGCGCTCTTGATTTTCTATCTTACGCAGCACTTCTTATATCAAGATGCGCAAGCCTTTGTTATTTACGGCAGTTATGTTTCGCTGGTCTACGTTACGCCTATGTTAGGTGGCTACGTCGCCGACCACTATCTGGGCCATGCCAAAACCGTTGTGTTTGGTGGCATTCTTATGATCTGCGGTCACCTTGGCATGACGTTCGAAGGTGCGGCCGCTACCGTTACCGTACTGGCGGACGGTACCCAAGGCATTCTGAGGGATGAGCAAGCGCTGCAAGCGTTTTATTTGTCCATGGCGTTGCTGGTCGTTGGCGTAGGTTTTCTTAGTCCAAGCATCTATACGCTACTCGGTCGTCTCTATCCCGCAACGGGGCACAGAAGGGACGTCGGATTCATTTTCTTCAGCATTGGTATTAACGTAGGAGGAGGTCTGGCCGCCTTCGTCTGCGGGTACTTAGGGATGACTTACGGGTGGGCCTATGGGTTTGGCAGTGCTGGTATTGGGATGTGCATCGGACTGCTGGTGTTCTTATTCGGTCAACGGTACTTGTATGGGCTCGATGCACCAGCCGGTGCGAAGAAGACAGTCAAGGTTTACCGCGCAATGCGCATAAGTGTTGAATGGGTGATTTATGTGGCCGCTTGTCTGGGCGTCGTAATCGTCTGGCACGTATTGCAGCTCGGTCGGCTAGGTGGTTATTTGATCGTTAGCCAGTTTGTCGTGGCGATTGGCGGGATCATCTTGTATGCCTTGTTCAAATTGGATTTGGTCGAAAGGCGCAATACGTTTGCAGTGTTATCCATCGTGGCGGCCAGTGCGCTGTTTGCAGTATTTATTGAGCAGTACGGCATTACCCTGAACCTGTTCACGCTTCGACACGTAGACTTGGCTACGATCAGCAGCGATCTTCAGGCACCACAGCTTCAGGGCTTGTTGGCAGTCTTCATAATTTGTACCGCGCCGGCTGTCATCTGGTTGATAAATTTTCTTGCAAACCGACAGAGGAACCCGAGCGGATTCACCAAGATGGCGGCCGGTTTTGTCTTGATGGGACTTGGGTATCTGACAGTTACCTACGGAATTGCCGAGGCGGGCCAGTTTGGTAAGATCAGCGCAGTCTTTCTGGTACTCATGTATTTTATCTGGGCGGTCGCCGATAACCTGTTTATTCCGGTAAGTACTTCTTTGCTTACCAGGTTGTCACCCGAAAACATGACTGGAATGCTGATGGGAACGTTGATGCTTGCATTTTCAGTCGGCTATTTCGGTGCGTCCATCATCGCTCAATGGGCTGCAGTTGATAGTGAATCCGTAGGCGTTGACTCGCTTGGCCGGTACGGCGAGTTTTTCGCGGCAATGGGTGGTACGGCTATTGTAGTCGGACTAGGCATTTATGCCGTTGACGGGTTTGCGAAGAAATACACGACTGCGACAGATTAAACTTGTGGCAGTTAGCCCACGAATCGTCGTAATACATTTGCAGTAATCGTCGACACTTGGTCGTCGATAGGAAGCGACAAAGGCCAGGTAAGCGACCCGGTGGAAAAAACCGCGCCACCAGATGGAGTCTCGATAAAGACCAGGTCCGCTCCAGCGCCGTTTTGTTCATAGCCTTTCGCGAGGTGGACCAGGCTGCTCGGCGCATTTGGCCCGATCTTGTCTAGTTCGTGTGCTGATGCACCGCCCGGGCATCGTTCGTGAAGACTCTTGTGACCGAAAAGGTCGCCGTTCTTGAGTGCCGTACCAGCGAAGATCCAGTGTGAATCATCAAGGACTCGATACGGAGCACCGGATTGAAATCCCGCGTGCGAGTAGGCGAGGCCAAGCAGATGATCGGGAGTCTCGACAAGCCTGTCAAAATAACCTTCACGGCGGCAACACATGGTGGACTCATCGGTAAACTCGACTTCCGCATAGAGTCCGCATCCGCCCAAGTACATCAGCTTGCCGCCGCGATTCTGAGTCCATTCCTTAACGCGTCGGTACATATCGGTCGACCAGTATTCGGGGTGGTGATCCAACACAAGAACCTCGTAATCGTGCAACGGGAAATTGTCGAAATGTAATGCTGTATCGCTATAGAGATCGTATTGGAATTGTTCGCGGTCCAGCCAACCGGTCAGTCGCCATAGACCCGGCGCAAAAAGTGAGTCGGTTCGCCCGGCGATCGGATCGGTAATCCGAGCGTCTTCGGGTACTTGATTGTTGGGCTCTGGACGTTGAAACGATAGCGGCGCGCCTGTTTCCATGAATGGCCACGTACCAGGTTTGGTATATCGGTCCAGATCCTGCCGCGAATTCACAGTCGGACGTTCAGCTAGGCCATCCTGACTAAAGTAATTGCTGCGTCCACCAAAGCTATTGTAGGCGTTCCACGTAGTCGTCGATGCCAGAACAGCGATACGTGCTTCAGGTTGTTCCGGAGAAATAATCCAGGGGAAGGAGCAAGACTGGCCCGACCGCGAAGTCGCGTGTAAATAATAAAGTCCAGACTGTTGTGGCGCACCTATCGCATGTTGCTGATACTTGTCTGTGTAACCGATGCGATTCCAGTCAACTCCTGTTTGTGTGAAGTCATCATCGGGCAATATCTGCGTCATCGCTTTCGGGCCATGTTCTCCACACCAGCCGATGCTACGGACTAGCTCTTTTTCCCAGCCATAACGCCATAGATCCAGTCGAAACTCTTCGCTTGAGTGCACGCAGTACTCAGATGTGCTTCCGGACGGTGTCCATTTTGGCCACATGAACCCGTACATCTGCTCGGAGAGCAGCCGAAATTGAAGCGCTCTTCCTTCCACGAGAACAACATCGGCGTGCTTCGATCCATAGCCTGGCTTCCCCAAGGCAACACGAAATTCCCCGGGTTCGAGATCGACGTGCACAGCCCCGGTTATGCTGGAGTAGGCTGCAACGGAGCCGCTTTCATTCTCAAATTCCAAACTGACGCCGGACAATCCGACGTAGTTCTCGTCACTTACGTATCCGGCTAACAAGTTAGTGCCCCTATCTTAAGAAAACATGCGATGCAGGACGTTGTTGCATCAACGACGGTCTGTGACGTCCTGCTACAAAGGGTCGCGATCATCAAAAAAGCGGTGCAATACATTGGCCGTTATAGCAGAGACCTTGTCATCAACTAGTATTGAGCTGACCCACGTGATCGATCCGACTGAGAAAACTGCACCACCACTGTCCGTCGTGTGAATGGTCATCTCTGCGCCGCCGTTATCCACATTCTTCCCTTTTGCCAATCGAACGACGTTCTTTGGCGAACTCGGTGAAACCTTGTCCGTCTCATGGCCGGACGCACCCCCAGGGATACGTTCGTGAAGAGACTCAGCTCCGAATTCGTCACCGTTCTTAAGCCCTGTACCGGAGAAGACCCAGTGAGACTGATTCAAGACGGCATACGGTGCGCTTGTCATTTGCCCTGGTTCCGAGAATACAACTCCCAAAAGGTTGGCTTCTGATTCAATACATTCGTGGAACCGGCTCTCTAACCCTCTCGTGGCCTGGTCTGACTGCTTGCCATTCTTGTAAGCGATCTTGTTGTCGTCCAGGAATTCGACGTCACAATTAAGGCCATTGCCCCCAAGATAGAGTACGCGGCCGCCACGATTGAAGACCCAGTCTTTGAGTTTGAAATACATCTCCTTGGACCAGTATTCAGGGTGTATCAGCAATACCAGTATCTTGTAGTTATCAAGGCTAATTGCATCGCCATGCAGTTGTGCATCAGCGTACAGATCGTAGTTGAGACCCTGTTGCTCCATCCAGCCCAGAAACCGCCATTCGCCTGGCGCATATACGCTTGCCAGCCGGCCCGCGATCGGGTCAGAAATACAGGCATCCTCATCAACCACATTCTCGAGTTCCGGACGATCCAGCGATAGCGGCGGATAGTCATCGACTCTATAGGTTATGAACTCCGGATTGGTATAACGTTGTAGTTCCTGGCGTGCGTTCACGATCGGCGTACTTGGAAGGCCTTCAGGGTTAATGTAGTTGCTTCGACCACCATATCGATTGTAGGCATTCCAGGTAATATTCGATGTGAGAACAGCAACATCGCTTCCCGCCTGTCGAGGCGCAACGACCCAAGGAAAAGAGAAGAACAAGCCTGATTTTGTCTTCACGTGAAAATAATACAGGCCAGTGCGTTCGGGGGCTGTGACGTTTTGCTGGATGGCAGGATGATCGGGCTTGGGATACCCGACCTTGTTCCAGGCCACACCCGATTGTGAAAAATCGCCGTCGGGCGTTATCTGCATCGTCGCACGTGGCGCATGCTCATCATACCAGCCAAGATTTCGCACAAACTCCTTTTGTTTTCCATAACGCCACAGTTCAATCTTGTAAGGTTTGGGGGAATGGACGTGGAATTGTGACTGCTCGCCGGACTTTACCCACTTGGGCCACGCATACCCTGCCAATTGGTCTGATAGAAGCCGGAACTGGTAAGGCTCCATGTCCGGGGTGACATCAATTTCCACACGTTTTGGACCGTATCCGGGCTTATTCAGGATGACCGAATAAGAGCCAGCAGCAAGATCTGCGTATATCGCTCCAGATGCACGTGAATGGGTTTCTACCGATTGGCTGTCGCTCTGAAACTCGATGGTTGTAGACGGTATGGCGACAAAGAGTTCATCACTAACATATCCGATTAACATGGAATGACTCCGCATTTGTTGGTTACGCCGACCTCAAAAATCGGCGCCGAAAATGGTCGTAAGAAGGACAATCAAAGCAAGTACCAATTGGCCAGGTCGAGTGTGTTTCTTCGTCAGCCGAGAATTTTCCGAATCTTCTGACCAATCAGTTCGGGCTCCCCGTCCTTCAGGCAGACGGTCCTGAACGATATCCTGCGTTCGCTGGCATAAGTTGGATCGGCATGTATCGACGGTTCGCCGTTCTGCAGTTCTGTTACGAGCTGTTGAGTCGACATACCTGCAGCATCCTCATCCAGTCGCAGTTCGATCGATGGCATCGGATACATTCCACCGCCCGGGTTTAGCTGAGTCGTAATGTTGCGAATATTCTTGAGATGTTTTTCGATGTCCTGAGCCAGGTCCAGTTGTACGTTGTAGTACTGGTCCGGATCTTCCTTTACAAAGAGATCCAGGGCTGTGAGAAGCCCGATAATCTCTTCTTTTCCCACCTTGCATGGTCGGCCGATACCATGATGGGGCAGTCCCGGGATCTTCGACTTAACGATCAGGTTGCCAGGTGGTGAGAACTGCTCAAAATGCACGTCATGGTCAAGATGCTGCAGAGCCGCGGCCATGATCAGGTCGTGGCGGCCGCACAGGATTCCAGACGATTGAGGGCCACGAATTCCTTTTCCACCACTGAACACCACTAGGTCTGCGCCTTTTTCGATGTATGTTCTCAGGTTGGCCACGGGCGGGACGCGACCGGCCGCGTCCACCAATACGGGAACGCCCTTGTCATGTGCGACCTTGATTACATCTTCCAGCTTTGGCAGCGATTGCGGTGCTGCAACATAGTATACGGCGGCGGTATTTTCTGTAATTGCCTCGGAGAACTCCCACGGTTCGGCATCTCGAACACCTGCTCCCGAATAGCGATCCGGGATGCCAACCTCAACTAATTCTATGCCGGCAGTTCGCACAGCGTGGTCATAGAAATTTCGCTGACTCTTCGCAACGACCACCTCGTTCTTCATTCCCTTAGTGTTCGGCAAACGATTCATTTTGCCCACATCAAGGCCGGTCACACATGCTGCGGTTCCCAGCAGAAGTCCGGCGGCAGCCCCTGAGGTAACGTATCCCGCCTCGGCGCCTGTATGACCCGCAATGATCGTGCTCGCTGTCGATTGCAGCGTCGTCATATCCACAGAATACCGCGACGCGTCCTGCATAGCGGCTGCCACCTTGGGCGGCAGTAGCGAGCCTCCGAGCCGAGTTAACGGGCCATACGCATTGATGATTGCGCTCACGCCGATACGTTCGTAAGGATTACTCATGGAGATACCCGTTTACTAGTGAATTCGCTACCAATCTCGTACATGCCTAGTTTTCCAAGTTACTGACGACTGCGCTGCTTTCATGCGGATTTTCGTCCAACGGCCAGACGGGACGGGAAATACGTGTATAGGGGGTTCTGCGACAATCCAGGTACATTGGCAGTCCAGCGTCAACGCGTAACACCTTTGCCGCAATCGGTGCAAAGGCGGCGTAGAAGTGAATGTAGGACTTTACCACCAGGATTTTCCTGGCCGTCGGGTCGATACCCATGTTCGAGAACAAGTCCGGGTCATGCGCCTGGGATCGAGTAGAGACCAGAACCGCGTCTATTCCCTTAAAGCGAATTGCAACCGCATCTCCAAGGGGCATATTACTTTCCTCGAAGCTCTGAGTCGCGTTTCGGACGATCTTGGTTACTTCGACCTCTTCATCTATTGGCATCCCGGACAGCGTCGATACTTTACCGGCGAAACGCAACATGATTTTCGCACCTTCGCCAGAGGCAATACAGAATTTGACCGCCTGTGGATCCCAAATCGGACCAATAGCGGCATTTGTAACTTCGCGTTCAAGCAATCGTCGAAGTATGTACGTGGAGTCACCGGGTGCTCCCCCGCCTGGGTTATCGGCATTGTCTGACAGAACAACCGGCCCACCGGTGGTCTCGAGAGCTTCGGTGATCGCTTCGTCCGGCGTAAGAAACGGATCTTGGGTATTTCCACGCATAGCGAAAAGTTCATCGCCCAATTCTTTCGCGAGACCTATTCCGAAGTCCTCGCGGTCGTCGGTCATGACCAAGATCTTTGCTCCGGGTGAAGGAACGTCGACCAGGAAAAACCCATGAATGACCGAGATTGACAGGACTCCATTCTTCCCTTCCATGGCCGAAATTTTATCCACGAAACTTCGCATTGGCTCCCTGGTCGTTGGGAAAATATCGAGCAGCCGACAGTCGTACACTGATATCTTGGGCTTTATTTTTTTCTCGGCAGCTTGAACGCACAGGGTGACAACTTCTTCTGCGCGTTCGACAAAGTCAGTATGAGGAACCTCTTTGAAGGAAACGAGCACATCCGCCATTTCGGTCATCACCGGCGTCAATATACCGTGTGGGTCCAGCTCAGCTCCGACAATACAGTCCGGACCAACCAGCGCGCGAACGCGTGTCAGAAAATCGCCTTCACAATCCTCGTAGCCCTGCGCCACCATGGCTCCATGCAGCCCGAGAATGACCATGTTCAGCGGCAGCGCTTCTTGTATCTCGGACAGGATGGTGTCTCTGATTTTCTCATAGACGCTGCGATTGACTATACCTGCAGGCAGGGCACATGCACTGGTTCCCTCGATGAGAGTCCAGTCTTCATGTTTTGCACGGTTTCGGGTAACCGAGACCGGCGAACTAAAGAAAGTGGGTTCATCTGGATGTTGTCCGGGTGGTGCGTACAGAAAATTTTCGAAACTCTCCATATCAATAGGTATGGGCGAAAACGTGTTGCTCTCACTCGCGAAGGCCGCTGTAAATACTCTCATTTTAGTCTGTCCTCTAAGCAATCGAATCGTCGATTCCTATTGCGCGGCGATCACCATAATTTCGACATCAAGTCCCGGAGCGGCAAGAGCGGAGCCCACACATGCCCGAACAGGCAGATGTTTGGGGTCGACCCATGCGTCCCACACGGCATTCATTTCATCAAAGTTCTTCACGTCGGTGAGCCAGATCGTCGCCGAAAGTATCTTTGACTTCCCACTCCCCACGGCATCCAGGAGCGAACTGATTTTTTCCAGAACTTGTTGAGTTTGTCTGCTAACGGATGCACCTGCATCATCTGCGACTTGGCCGGCAAGATAGACGGTCCCGTTGTGAATGGTCGTCATGCTCATTCTTGATCCGGTTCCGAGCCGAGTAATATCCATGTTCTTGTATCCCTGTTTGTTATGGTTTGTCGTTCAAAAAGTCAGTCATGTATTCTAAAAAATTGTACGCTGCCTTATAGGGCATATTCGCGCAGCGTGTTAATCAGAACCACGTCGAAATTGCACCGGTTATGGAATAGTCGTCGGCCACCGTGAGAATAACGCGCCACTTGTCGAAAGTCGTACAGGCATGCGAAACGCCGAAACCGACCATATCTCCGACACGGAGGTCTTCCGACGGTGGGAAACGTAAATAGCCATGTTGATCATTCAACGATGCGACGTAGCAGTCTGCGCTCGTTGGGTGAGTCTCGTGGTCTTCGCCAGGCCGAAATACGTGCAAAGGAATGGGCATTTCAATATCAAACGAGATATCGCGTTTGCCCATTGTGACAAGCGCCAGGCCGGGCTCCGGAATTGATTGAACATACGCCCAGACTTCCAGCGAATGGGTCAATTTCCCCGACGGAGCTTTCGTGCTGTCGTTTCTCTGGAGTAGCCTGTTAAACGAGCGATCATTCAATCCAGAGTCGTGCGCGAGATAACTGCTGCACCTCAGTACGGTCATTGTTGGCTTCTGCAGTTCGCATTCGCCAAATGCCCTGACAACCAGGTCGAAATAGGCGGATCCTCCAGCGCTTAATACTACTGGTCCTTCGCCAAATAATTGGTGACTGTCGCACCACTTGGCCATACTGACCACATTGGCCAGCAATTCGTCTACTCGCGCTTCTACTTCCTCATCTCTTTCTGAAACGAAAATAGCTTCATAAGTCTCCAGGCCTCTTAGGACGACTCGTGGATATGCCTCACTGATCGATGTAGCCAGTTGCTTTGCTCTGTCTTCAGCGCGAACGCCCGTTCTCGCTCCCATTGCGCCAATTTCAAGGAGCAACTGCAACGGGCGGCCAATTGGGTTGGCATCGATCGCTTCGAGAAGCGCTTCAAGCCCGGCGGCGGAGTCGACAAGGCAGTAAAAGTCAAAGTCCGGGTCGCTGCGCAACTCATCCAATATATACCGGATGTTCTGTCGCCCAACCAGCTGATTGGCGAGCAGGATGCGTTGTACACCAAAGTTACGATATACCTGAACGTGGCCACTTGTCGCTGCCGTGATGCCCCAGGCCCCGCTTTCAAGGTGGAGGTTAAGAATCTCGGGGCTCATACTGGATTTGCCATGTGGGCAAATGTGAGCTCCCGTTCTATCGAGGAACTTGCTCATCCATTGGCTGTTTTCTTTCAGTGCATTTTCATTGATGACAGCAAGCGGGAGCGGAAGGTCTTCGTTTAGAAGGTTCCAGTTTAATTGTCCAATCTGCGTAGATGAAACAGGCGGCATGCCGCCTGGCATCCCTTTTATGGAATCATCGAGGCTGACGGGCTGAGCTTTGAGTGAGTTCATCGCATATCACTTGTGTTTTTGTGTGGGTTGCTTAGTTGTACTCGGCCGCATTGTCCCATCCAGATTTCTAAGAAGTAAGGGTTGTGATAGCGGGCTGAAATCAAGCTCGACAAATTGAAACTTTAACGTTACAGTTACTATTCTACTCAGCTCATTGAGCGTCTGTCAATCATTGTCAGAGGATGAATTGAGCTTGGCTATTTGTAGGATAATTGTTCCAAGTGAACTGCAGAGGATAGAGATTCATGAACGACGATATGCCAATTTTTGACTGCCACGCCAATATTTGGGACAAGAGCCATTTTCTGCCACTTTACTATGAGCAGCTGGGCAGAGTCCGTCAGGGGGAGTTGCAGGAACTGGCGGATCAGGACACACTTTATGCGGCCATGGAGGGCGTTTCCAAAGCCATCATTTTCTCACCGCGCTATCGCGACTCTGCTGGAGTCGAGGGCGACGACAAGGTCACTGCAGCAGCGGTTGCCAAGTATCCCGAGAAGTTCGTCGGTTTCGCGTTCGTCGATCCGAATCGCGACGACTATGTTGCTTTGCTGCGAAACTCAATCGAGGAGCTTGGTCTGAAGGGAGTCAAGATTGGCCCTATTTACAATGGTGTGCCGTTGGACGACCCCCGGATGAGTCCTGTTTACGCGTATTGTCAGAAAAATGACATTCCTATCACCATGCATATGGGAACCACATTCGCAGCCAATGCACCCGTGGAATTGGGCAGGTCGATTCATGTAGAGCCGGTCGCACGTCGCTATCCTGATCTGAAGATTAGTTTGGCGCACATGGGACACCCATGGTTTGAAGAATGCATCGCTGTCGTTAGGAAGCAGCCAAACGTCTATGCAGAAATCTCTGCACTCTATTATCGACCGTGGCAGTACTACAATATTCTTATTGCAATTCAGGAGTACAAGGTCGTTGACAAAATTTTCTTTGGAACTGACTTTCCATTTACTACAGTCGATGAATCGGTTCAAGGCCTACGAAATATAAACAGCATGGTTTCCGGGACCGGTCTTCCTCGTGTGACGAAAGAAACCATCAACACAATATTGCATTCAAACCCGTTCAGTCATTGGTGGCATGACCCTATATTGGCGCCATAGAGTAGCCGATTGCGCTGCACCGGAATTTCGTTCAATAGTATTCGTTCCATTACCCGACATAACAGATTCCGTGAGTAACTCTTGTTTATCGTACATGTCGGATTGATACTTGTTTATGGGTGGGGCTCGCCCCTGATATGGCGAACATCATCTGAATAACTCGGACCGGGGCGTTCGGTTTGCCGGAGGCGCGCGCATTCGTTCGCCGTTTTCAGTTCAAAATGCCGGTGATTGAAACGCAGAATCGGGTAACCTTGCAGTTTGGAAGGCCATGATTTGGTTTTCCGACAGCGTCCAGAGAAAGCCGGGGAAAATGGGGGCAACACCGGGGGCACCTAAACTAATTTAGCAACTAAAATAGTTATAAAATCATATAGATACGATGTGATTGAAGTAGTACCCTTCACCACCACCTTCAAAAAACCCCTGTTAATCAATAGGTTAACGGGGATTTTTCGGTGGTGGAATTCGGAATCGAACAGACTTCTGTTCAAACATCGAAACGCTTGCCCCGCCCGGCCTTAACTCGTCCGGGGACATCTTGTTAAGGCCGAACCTGTCCAATCTCGCCACGCAATGCTCTATCCCAACCAAACGTGGTTGATGCCGATATCGTGGGGTAGCGACGACCATTTGGGGGCACTTTTGGGGGCATCAAACGACTATTTCTTGCAGATGCCCCCGGTCGATTTTCTTGCCTTTGCGCCGTGTTGAATAGCAGTTATCGTATTACCTATTAAGTAGGTTGAACAATACTATAAAATAGGTAGAATATAGTATTCTCACAAGGAGGATATTTCGGTGGCTACACAAGCAACTCTCGAAGCCCTTTTTGGTGGCCAGGCCGCCGCCAAAGTGTTGCTCTTCATACAAAATTATGAAGAGGGGTACGCGAGTGGGATTGCCAAAACGTTCGAGATGCCAGTCAGCGAAGTTCAAAAGCAGCTCCAAAAATTTGAGGAGTCGGGTGTGTTGGTTAGTCGGATGGTTGGCACCAGCCGAATCTACACCTGGAATCCACGCGACCCGGCCCTGGACGGTTTGCGACTGTTGCTTCAGAGCACGTTGGACCTTGGAATTCCGGAAGAAAGGATAGAGAAATATTTTCGACAGCGCCGGCGACCGCGGCGCAAAGGAAAGCCGCTCTAGATGCCAAACATCACTGCTAGTTCGACACTTGAAGACGTTGCAGCGATTGTTTCGAGCGCTCTGGATGACGCTGGAATCGCCGCAACATTGTCAGGTGGTGCAGCAGTATCGATCTATACGAATAATGTGTATCAATCAAAAGATCTGGACTTCGTTACCGCAGCCTTAATCTCTGATTTATCTCCGGTCCTGGCGAAACTCGGTTTTGTTCACTCAGGCGTTCCCAGAATGTCGCAATTTTCTCATCCACTTATCGAGTGGTTCGTGGAATTTCCGCCGACCCCCATTTCGTTCGGCCATCTGTATGTGACCCACGAACAATGCGCCACGATCAAGCTACCATGCGGCACGTTGAGAATCGTTACGCCGACGCAGTCCATTATGGATCGGCTAGCGGCTGCGATTGCATGGAACGATGCCCAGTCGAGAGACCAGGCGATACTGGTCGCGGCGAATAATGAAATTGAATGGGCGGATCTGCGCGTGTGGTTCAAGAATGAAGGGGAGTCCGACGCGGAGTTCGAGCGATTTCGATCTGCGGTGAAAAATGTAGCAGATAAATAGCGTAGTACAAAACGCTGGGACGGCCAATATGTTGCGCAATGATGCGAGCAATTGAGCTCAGAGGGCAGGAAATTCAAACGTAAACCACGAAGCTATGTGGCGCCCGGAATGCGCAAGCCGATACTTCCGATTTGGTCCGGAGAAAGCCGGGTAATTTGGGGGCAACAGCGGGGGCACCAACTTGAAGTGATGAGCGGAAATCACAACCAAATCAGAAAGGTACAGCGTTCCTGACGTAGTACCCTTCACCACCAAGTGAAAAAAAGACCCCTAAGATGCTGTAATTAAACAGTTTTCTTAGGGGTCTTTCTCATTCACTGGTACATACCACTGGTACATCGTTAGCTAAGATCGATCTCACTCGCCTTCATGCGCCTGGCCTCCCTGTTCGTGATCCATAGGTACGAGTCCGTCCGGACTCTTCATGTAGAGCGTTCCCGTTGTCTCGTCTTCGTTGAACAGACTTCTAGGATCATCTGGGTTCTGGATCGGAAAGTCGTCAGGAATCCTCAAGTTCTCGTTGTTCTCGGATAGTTGTTCGAAGTATGCGAGCTTCTTGTCCTCGCCATTGCGTATCGCGACAATTTGCACGCTCGATTGTGAATTCCTTGTGTGAACGAATAGATTCAGTCTTGCTCTCGTATTCTGTCGAAGGTCAATTTCAAAGAACGGTTGTCCGTGCGCGTGGTTAGGGTAAAGATCGGGGAGTTTGAACATCGGATCACTCAACGCGGCGGGCCCAATGATTGTGGGATCGATTATCTTATCGACAGCGAAATCGTGAACTCTTACCCAGATGTCGAAGTGCGGAAAGTCGGATTCACTCCTTAACGACAAGCTGTAACCGTTTTGCGAGAGCAGAGGCATTATGCGCGGGCACTCTTCTGCGCCGAGCATCGCTCCCTTCGAGGTCGCGTCTGATTGACGTTTCGCGTGGACTCCGTACAGGATGCCACCGATGCCGAACAGCACACTAATAACAATACCTACTATTTCCATAGTCTCGATCCTTTCTGCGCATGCATACTACTACACAGTGTCGCTTATGGCGTGGATAGCCCGAGGCGCTCTCGCACTGACGGTTCCTCTGCCTCGATGACCAAGTATGCATCTCCGTAGAGAATCCCTTCTTCAGCCAGCGATGTTCGCCGCTTTCTCTTCCACTCGCGCAGGGGTTAACCCCGGTTCGGTCACGCCGTTGCCATCGACACGGATCCAAATCGGGTAGCCAAGGGACGAGCGGATAGACACTCAGTATGGTTTGGTGACATCTCTGACCCTGCATTGCTGTCTTCCATTCACGTCGAGCGAGCGTCCCTGATAGTGATTGCCATTGACGAGCCTGCTCTGTCATTCGGCGCGATATCGTACCTGCGGAGAGCATGCCCACAGGTTCCGGTGATCGTGCGCGCACCCGATTTGGAGACCAGCGAACGGCTGCGTGCCGCAGGTGCAGCTCGCGCCTATCCGGAAACCATCGAAGCAAGCCTGCAACTGGGCGCCACGGCATTGCAAATGCTCAATGTCTCGTCCGACGAGATCGATCAAGTTGTGCAAGATGTGAGAAACTGGGGTTACCGGCCGGTAGTGGAGACGGAGCACGGTAAACGGTGACTTCGGCGTTGGGCGCTTTGATTACATTGTCACTCGATGCCTAAATTTTAAGGGATCCCGAAATGCGATGGTTCAACAGTATTCTCTACGTGGCGGATTCCTCTGTTGTACATGAGTCGGCGTTGGAGCGCGCCGTATCGCTGGCGAAGAAAAATCAGGCAAAGCTGACGGTCATCGACGTCGTGCCAAGCATTAGCAACACCGTCGGCCTCTCGCAGCGTGATGGTATGGTGCGCGACCTGCAAAAGGCTGCGCTCGATGAGCGCCACGGTACGTTGGAGTCCATGATCGAGCCGCACAAGGATCAGATCGACGTCCAGCTGGATGTTGCCGCGGGGAAGCGGTTTCTCGAGATTATTCGTGCCGTGCTGCGTGACGACCATGACCTGTTAATAAAGCATGCTGAGAATCCAAATTACACGCAACGCTTATTCGGTAGCGACGACATGCAATTGTTACGCAACTGCCCCTGCCCGGTGTGGCTGACTCGCACGGATGAAAAATTGAATTATCAAACAATTTTGGCGGCTGTCGACTTCGATTTGGTTACACCAGACTGCACAGACGCCGACCTGAGCGAGCATATAGCGGAGATATCAAGTTTGCTCGCGATGTCCGACTCGGCGGCATTGCATTTTATTCATGCCTGGGAGGCTCCGGCGGAGGGCCTGGTTCGCACATGGACCAGTTCGGCAGAATTCGCTGCATCGTATGTTGATGATATGCGTGCCGCTCACGAAAAAGCTTTCCACGGGATGCGTGACCAATTGCGAGTGCGAATCGGCGGCGAAGCCTACGACAATCTTGGCCCTAAATTTCATTTGCACCGCGGAGTGGCTACGACAGCCATACCGGCGCTTGTGAAAGAGGTGCAGGCCGATGTTTTGGTCATGGGTACCGTCGCGCGCACAGGAATCGCGGGGTGGCTTGTCGGCAATACCGCAGAAGCCGTTCTCGAGCAGGTGCAATGCTCCGTGCTCGCGGTGAAACCCCGCGGGTTCGTGTCACCTGTTGCGGCAAGGACTTCGTCAGAATATTGAGTCTACGATGGTTAGTTCGTGTTGTATTGTGCTGAGAACAAGTTAAGACCAGTCGGTACTTCCTCGTGCATCTCGACGGCGAACACCACGGCACTAAACCTCAACAACTAACGATCGCTGCTAATCTTGCTTGCATTGGGCAATCGTCTTGAAATTGTGATCAGTCGTTCTTGTGGCCAACCACAGGGTGCTACGTAGAATATCGAATTTCAAAATACCTCGACGCTCTTGATAATCAAGAAAGTCGGGGCAAGTGGAACTTGCTTGCCGTCTACGGGACATGATTTCTTTTTGCAAATTAACTAATCCAGGAGCCACAGCAATGGCCGATCAAACCAAGCCCACGACCACCGATGCAGGTGGACCGGTTGCGAGTGATGAACATTCGCTTACGATTGGTGCGGATGGTCCGATCGTGTTACACGATCATTATCTACTCGAGCAGATGGCAAATTTCAACCGTGAGCGCATCCCCGAACGCCAGCCACATGCCAAGGGCGGCGGTGCTTTCGGCCACTTCGAAGTCACCGGTGACGTCAGTGCCTATACGAAGGCCGCTGTATTTCAACCCGGCACAAAAACCGACACTCTGATTCGATTTTCCACGGTCGCCGGAGAACGCGGCAGCCCAGACACGTGGCGCGACCCACGCGGGTTTTCACTCAAGTTCTACACGACCGAGGGCAACTACGACATGGTCGGCAACAATACGCCGATCTTTTTCCTCCGTGACCCAATGAAGTTCCAGCACTTTATTCGCTCGCAGAAGCGCCGAGCTGACAGCGGGCTCCGCGACCATGATATGCAGTGGGATTTCTGGTCACTGTCACCGGAATCGGCGCACCAGGTTACCTGGCTGATGGGCGACCGCGGCATACCGAAAACTTGGCGGCACATGAACGGCTACGGCAGTCATACCTACATGTGGGTCAACGCCGAAGGCGAGAAGTTCTGGGTTAAATACCACTTCAAGACGGACCAGGGAATCGAGTTTCTGACTCAGGCCGAGGCCGACACACTCGCTGGCGTTGATGCCGACTACCACCGTCGGGATTTATTTGAATCGATCAAGAAGGGCGATTTTCCAAGCTGGACTCTGAAGATGCAGGTCATGCCGTTCAAAGACGCCAAAGCTTACCGCTTCAATCCGTTCGACCTGACAAAGGTCTGGCCACACAAGGATTATCCGCTGATTG
Organism: uncultured bacterium; assembly: GCA_963976365.1. GTDB lineage: Bacteria > Pseudomonadota > Gammaproteobacteria > Steroidobacterales > Woeseiaceae > UBA1847. The sequence continues at coordinate 17,327 of CAXBKH010000006.1, forward strand.
ATGTCGGCAAGCTGACCTTGAATCGCAACCCGACCGACTATCACACCGAGATCGAGCAGGCTGCGTTCGAGCCGAATAACCTGGTATCAGGAATCGGCTTGAGCCCGGACAAGATGCTCCTGGCACGTGGCTTCTCCTACGCCGACGCACACCGCGCTCGGCTCGGCGTCAACTACAAGCAGATTCCGGTCAATCGACCGCAATCGCCCGTCAACAGTTACAGCAAAGATGGTGCCATGCGGACCGAGAATGTTGCCGACCCGGTGTACGCGCCCAACTCCTACGGTGGCCCGAAGGCGGACCCTTCACGAACTGATGAAGCCGGCCTGTGGTTTGCCGACGGCGACATGGTGCGCAAGGCCTATACCTTGCGACGCGATGACGACGACTTCGGCCAGGCGGGAACCCTGGTTCGGGATGTAATGGACGACGCTGAGCGCAACCGATTGGTGGCCAATATCGTCGGTCACCTTAGCGCCGGCGTTTCCGCACCGGTGCTCAAGCGGGCCATCGAATACTGGCGAAACGTCGACAAGGATTTAGGCGATCGGATTGCCGAGGGCGTTAAAGCTTAACGGCTCCATCCGACCACAGCGTATACAACGGCAGCGGCATGATTTGCTGCCAACGAAACGAATTAACGGAGTTTTAGTCATGGGATTACTACAGAACGGTCAATGGGTGGATGAATGGTATGACACCAAAAAAAGCGGCGGCGAATTCCGCCGGCAGAGCAGCCAGTTTCGAAACTGGGTGACTGCTGATGGTGCGGCCGGACCGACTGGCAGCGGAGGATTCAAGGCAGAGTCCGGTCGCTACCATTTATATGTATCGCTCGCGTGTCCCTGGGCGCATCGCACGCTGATCTTTCGTCAACTCAAGGACCTGCAGGATCTTATTAGTGTCACTGTGGTCGAGCCATTGATGTTGAGTAATGGCTGGGAGTTGCAAAATGACCAATACGGTCTCGACTATATGTATCAGCTGTATTTAAAAGCCAACCCCGATTACGAAGGTCGCGCCACGATTCCGGTGCTTTGGGATAAAAAGACGCAGTCCATCGTCAGTAACGAATCAGCAGACATCATTCGTATGCTTAACAGTGCCTTCGATGGACTTACGGGCAACGAACATGACTACTATCCTGCGGACCTGCGGGCGCAGATAGACGCCATTAATGACAGAGTATATGGCTCGATTAACAATGGCGTATACCGGGCCGGGTTCGCCACATCGCAAGCGGCTTACGAAGATGCCTACTACGAGCTGTTTGATGCGCTGGACTGGGTAGAGCAAACCTTAAACCGACAGCGCTACCTGGCGGGAGCCGCTTTGACCGAGGCGGACTTGCGCCTGTTCACCACGCTGATTCGTTTTGACGCGGTCTATTACGGCCATTTCAAAGCCAACCGCCAGCGCATAGCCGATTATCCCGCTATCAGCAATTACCTGCGCGATTTGTTCCAGGTGCCTGGGGTCGCGGAGACGGTGAACTTCGAACATATCAAGCAGCATTACTACCGTAGCCACACCACCATCAACCCGACGCAGGTGGTGCCGCTGGGACCGGACCAGGATTTCACGGGTTCGCATGACCGGGGCAGGTTTAAATCAAAACAAACCGAAACGCCAATGTGAAAATTGACGAACGATACAAACAAATTTTCGATTAGGAGATGCTTAAATGACATTCAAAATCCCTGAACTGCCGTACGCCAATGCTGCGCTTGAGCCGCACGTGTCCCGACAGACTCTGAACCTGCATCATGGCAAACATCATCAAAGTTATGTCGAAAATCTGAACAAGCTGTTGGCTGACACGACATACGCTGACATGTCGCTCGAAGAGGTCATTTTTAAAAGCAATCGAAATACCGCGGATGCGGCTATTTTCAACAATGCTGCCCAGGTGTGGAATCATTCCTTCCTTTGGAACAGTATGTCGCCCGACGGCGGCGGCGACCCCAGTGGTGATTTGAAAGACGCGATCATTGCGGATTTTGGAGGCCTTGAAAGATTTCTGTCACAGTTCAAAAAGGCCGCGACAAGTCAATTTGGTAGTGGCTGGGTATGGCTGGTCCGGGATGATGGCAATCTGAAGCTTGTTACGACAGGCAATGCCGGCACACCCATCGCCGGCACAAGCATACCGTTGTTGACCCTTGACGTGTGGGAGCATGCTTATTACTTGGACTACCAAAACGAACGTGGACGCTATGTCGATGTTTTTCTCAAGGAGCTGATCAACTGGGACTTTGCGGCATCGAACTTCGCGGCATCGGCTAAAGCTCCGTAGCAGGCAATCAACCGAGCGCTGTTCAATAGGTAGTGGCAGTTGTTCGTTTTTTGTATCCAGATAATGTAAGTTGTTTGGATACAATACTGAGTGGTATAGGTGGGGGTCCTTGTATGACTGCAATATTCAGTATCTTGTCGATGCAGTCGCAAGGCGGGCAAAATTAATTCGCCAGATCCGGACAGGTTGGTGTTGATCACACGCCCTTTTAGAAGCATGCAATGAAGCGCACGCTAGCCAAGGTCGCCGCTTTGTTGTTTGGCGTGGCCATTCTCTTAACCGGGCAGGGGCTACAGGGCACGCTGATTCCGACGCGCGCGGCGCTCGAGAACTTTTCGACCGTAACAATTGGCGTGATTGGCGCGTCATACTTCCTCGGTTTCACCATCGGTTGTCTGCGTAGCGGTACGCTGCTTCGTTCCGTAGGACATGTGCGAGTGTTCGCGGCCATGACCGCTGCGGCGTCAGCTGCGCCTTTAATCCTTGGTCTTTGGGCAGAACCATGGATGTGGGGAGCCCTTCGGTTTCTGACTGGCTTTTGTTTTGCCGTGATTTACGTGGTCATTGAGAGTTGGCTGAACGGGTGTACCAGCAATGAGACTCGCGGTGGTGTGTTCTCAATCTACGTTTTCATTACCTTAACGGTGATGGCGTTAGGCCAGATGATGATGCTTTTGTACGATCCGCGCGAACTGGAATTGTTCGTTATTGCCTCAATTCTCGTATCGTCCGCATTAATTCCGGTTGTCTTGTCGAGATCCGATACACCGAAGAAACCTCAAGTTGGGCGTCTTGATTTGCGCCGATTGTTCGATATCTCGCCGTCGGGTGCCGTGAGTTGTTTTGGTGCCGGCCTGACCAACGGTTCTTTCTGGGCGATCTCAGCCATTTTTGCGTCACAGATCACGGGAAACACTGATTCGGCCGCGTGGTACATGACCAGCGGTGTAATCGGCGGTGCAATTTTTCAGTGGCCACTCGGTCTTCTGTCTGATCGCATGGACCGGCGCTGGGTTTTGGCCGCTACATCGCTAGGAGCAGGTCTTGTCGGCGCGGTGATTGTCCTCACAGGAACAAAGATTCCCGAACTCTCATTGATGCTGCTTGGTGCATTGTGGGGTGGTATGGCGTTCCCGCTGTATTCGGTCGCGGTGGCGCTCACTAATGATCACGCGCGACACGATGAATACGTTCAAGTCTCAAGCGGTTTGTTGTTGCTTTATGGTATGGGCGCCGTCGCGGGACCATTGCTTTCAGCAGTGGTGATGAGCGTGTTAGGACCTGGCGGACTCTACGTCTTTAGCGGCGCTGTTCATCTGTCGCTCTTTGGATATGTTGGCATGCGTGCATTGAGTCAACCGCCAGTGCCGGCCGAACAACGGAGAGACTTTGGCGAGGCGTTGGCAAGCGTACAGACGGCGTCGGCCGTTTACAAAACTGATGATGAGAGCGAAGGATTGCCGGATTTGATCTAATAGCAGAGACTGCCGATTCGCTCTGTTGCGAGCTCACTCACGACAATGGTGTGGCGCAATTGGCGCATGAGGGCACTATGAATCGACTGGACGCAGCGACCAAGATCAAGCGAGGGATTGTTTTCGTAATCGTCACTTTGATGACGATCGATTTCGCAGTTGTTGTTTCGGAAGGACAATGGCTCAGTGCGTTCCTCATTATTACTATCGCATTGCTGATTCTTCTCGTAACGGTATTCAGCGACCGACTTGCAGTGCAGATTCCAGCTGAATTTCAAGTGCTAGCATTGATCTTCGTTTTCGCCGCCCTGTTCTTGGGGGAGGTCCGAAGCTACTACGAGAAAATCTGGTGGTGGGACATTGCATTGCACAGCACATCCGGGTTGCTGATGGGTATTCTTGGTTTTCTGTTGGTTTTTGTTCTTAACGCAAGCGAGAAAATTGCCTTTTCCATGACGCCACGGTTTGTCGCGTTTTTCGCGTTCATGTTCGCCGTCGCGGTTGGTGCGCTATGGGAAATCTTTGAGTATTCGATGGACACTATCTTTGGTGCAAACATGCAAAAGGCAATGTTCGATGACCCTTCCGGTTTGACGGATACAATGTGGGACATGATCGTGAACACCATTGGCGCCGCCTTCATCAGTACTTTGGGCTGGTGGTACATGAAACGCGAGCGTCGTTCCTTTATTGATGTCTGGATCCAGAAATTTATTCATCGAAATCCGGATTGGTTTGAATCATGACAATGTGAATCACGCCCCAGACTCAACTCACTAACGTCTCTAAATGCCGATCGACTACGGGCTGACCACAATCACCCGCCGGGTAGCCCGAATAACAACTTAAATCGAATTAACCCAAACTTTGCCCAATGCGCAATTAGAGCTGCACTTTGCTGCAGCGAGGGCTCGCATCATGGGTTTTTCCAATATGTTACTGGTACTGAATACCCGGCGTCCCAGGCAGGCGCACGCCTTGCGCCACGCCGCCGCATTCGCACGGACCGAGGACGCAATGCTAACAGTCTGCGAAGTGGTGGATTGGGTCGTGCCGGAGGTACCTCGATTTATGACGAATGGCACCGTACGAGTCACGAATGACGCGATTCGCACAAACAAAATTGATCGACTGAAACAGTTAGTCGTGACCAGCGGCGCCAGTGATCTCGATATCTCTGTAAATCTCTTGGTGGGTAAACCGCTTATCGAAGTGGCACGCGCGGTCCGCGAAAACCAACACGACCTCGTAATCAAACCCTTTGCTGGGCACCGTGCCCTGCAATTCTTTTCCGGCGCGCAAGAAGACCGGGATTTGATTCGAAGTTGCTCGTGTCCAGTCTGGTTGGTAAATGTTGCGGAGCAAGACGATCGCGGTTGCATCCTCGCGGCACTGGACATGCCAGACAAAGGTGACATGGACACCGGGCTCAACCAACGCATCGTTGATATATCAAGGTCGATCGCCCTTGCTTCATCCCGGCCGCTGCACATTGTGCACACTTGGCGATTGATTGGAGAAGGACATTTGCAGGCACAATGCAATCCGGCAACCGACTTGCAAATCGATCGAATGCGGACACACGAAGTGGCCAATCGTAAGACCTGGTTGCAAGAGACTGTTGCCAAGCCGCGAGCTGACATCGGGCATTTTACGACCGAAGAAGTTACGCCTGAGTTGCATATTTTAAACGGCCACGCGAAAAAGGTCATACCTGACCTAGCCGAAAAACTCGGGGCTGGTCTAATTATCTTGGGGACCGCGGCGCGCAAAGGGCTATCGGGCTTTGTGCGCCAAAACACAGCCGAAACAATACTGCCTCGCTCGGATTGCTCGTTGTTGGTCGTCAGACAGCCCGAAACTTCGCCAAAGTGTGCTTTGCCAGGAAAGCGCACGTTACAGGTTCGCTAACTCGCAATCTGTGCCTCTGGCGGCGTTTTCAATATACACACGCAGGGCCATTGGGGCCGGCCACAGGCCGCCAACGGGTTCTCCCAATTTATTCGTTTTCTAGGTTGACGAATAATGACTCTTAATACATGCACAGGAGGCAATTGTTGTGACAAGTCAAAAAGCAATAGCACCTAAAGTGCGCCGCAAGAAGCAGCGTCGTGTAGCGCCTTTGCGCCCGAATTATCGAGAATCCGTTCAGCCCTTACTGCTGAGCAAGGCTCGAACTTAGGAGGTAGTGCAACCATGAGATTCTTAAATATTCTGCTGGCCCTCAGTTCAGGTGCCGGGAACGTATTGGCGCTTGAACGGGCTATCCGCCTCGCGCGAAAGGAAAACGCAAGGCTTACAGTTTGCGGCGTCGTCGATTCTATTTCTGGCGACTACGGGCGGCTAATTACATCGATTACGCCGCGTGAAGTGACCGACTCGATTGTCTCTGACAGACTCGGACGCATTGAGACGTTGCTTGGCGCTGTCGATAGTAGCGATCTATCGATAGACACAAGAGTTTTGGTCGGAAGGCCGCATATTGAAATTGCGCGGCTGGTTCGGGAAGGCAATTATGACCTGGTCATCCGGCCGATCGCGGGCCAACGCGCGATGCGCACACGCTCCATCACGCGCGAATACCGGGAGCTGATGAGACACTGCCCGTGCCCGGTCTGGCTTGTTAACGTTGCTGACCTGTCGGAAGACCGGTGTATTATCGCGGCCCTGGATATGCCAGATGATGGTGCAATCAGCACCGCGCTCAACGAGCACATTCTGCAGGTATCGCGGTCGATCGCCCTTGCGACCTTTCGGCCGTTACACGTTGTTCATGCGTGGACCCTACCTGGAGAGGGGCATCTGCGCACCGGACGCAGTGCGGCAACCGATCGTGAAGTTGACCGAATGGTCGCGCAAGAGGCCGTCATTCGAATGGCGTGGCTGCGGAAGGTTGTAAGCGCAAGCCGATCTGTTGATGATCGAATCGCACTCAATTATCTCGCCCCGGAGCTTCACGCCATCAAGGGCAACGCCAGCAGGGTGGTTCCCGACCTCGCTAAAAAGATCGGGGCGGGGCTAATCGTCATGGGTACTGAGTCACGATCGGGCCTGCGCGGAATGTTGATTGGAAACACGTCAGAGGCAGTTGTCTCTCGCTCGGACTCTTCGCTCTTGATTGTTAAGGAACCCAATTCATATAGTTTCGATACGACATCAGAAGAGACGGCATCGAAACCGCAAAGTTCGAGAGTATCTGGATTTGGGTCGCAAGATCGGAGCCTGTCCCGATCTCCGCTCACAGCAGAAGCGCACGACGCATCGCATAGTTAATCTTCGCCGATTTTGCCTATGGTTTTTAGGAGGATACCTTCAATGAAAAAAGTATCGGCTATTCTTTTGGCCGTCGACGGAGACTACGATGAACAGGCGTTGTTCGCAGAGGTTGCGTCTATCGCGACTGGCGCTTCTTCGCACATCACAATCTTGAGCATCATGGAGCCCGTGGCGGGCGACCCTGGCAAGAACGTCGCTGTATCCAACCTGCACAAGTGGGAATCCGAGGCGCGGTCAACGCAGCTGAAAAAATTATCTGCAGCACTGGCGGGAAGTGGCGTGCAAGTTGATATTCAGTACGCAACCGGGAAGCCCTACCTGGAAATCATTCGAGAATCACTGGGGGGTCACTATGATCTCGTCATAAAACCGGCGGCCCACGACAGCGGCATAAAGCGCTTGCTGCTCGGTGGGACGGACATTCAACTATTGAGTTTGTGCCCGATTCCGGTCTGGATCTTCCAGCCGACAGTCAGTAAGTCCCTGAAGAAAATTGCAGTTGCAATCGATTTGCAGCCCAATGAGCCCGAGCGGCACGCTCTCGCCGAAAAAGTACTCGATTGGGGGAAGTACATGGCCAGGTCCGTTGGCGCAGAACTACATGTTATTCACACATTGAGCACATACCGCGAGGAATCACTTCGGGCCAGATCGGCTCTGTCAGAGACAATTGATAAACTCTCAGACAACAAGGAACAGTTGCATCGCAAATGGCTCAATGATGCGCTACGAAACGCAGGGCTAGGCAGTGACGAGATACACGAACACGTAGTTAAGGGCGAGGCCAGGCATTTGATTCCGAAAATTGTAGATGAATTTGAAATTGACTTGCTGGTTATGGGAACCGTCGGCCGCACAGGGATTCCTGGCTTCTTTATCGGTAATACGGCTGACTTGGTTCTTCGGACTGTTGACAGTTCCGTCTTTGCCGTTAAGCCGGAGAATTTTGTGACACCTGTGGCTAGCCACAGCCGACTAAGTAGAACGGCCAATTTCGGCGAGTCAGGGCGTTAGTGATACTGTCGTTAGGATGAACGAAGGTAGCTGGTCTCTCCCCAGGACGATCCTTCGTGTCCAGGGGTCGGAAATTATCCGGCCCCGCTCTTATACATCGATGCTGGGTACAGTCGGTTACCACTGTCTCTGATGGGCTAGGCTCTATTGGGAATCTGAGGAGTCAGTACGTTGCCGAGAATCAACGACAGCACAACTAGCAAGGCCACGACATCCAGACGCATGCGGCCCGACAGGATCAGTGTTGCGGCTATCACTACCACAGTCACAACGAAATAGATTTGACTCGTCATAGCGCAGCCTTCGCTGACGGATGATCAGCATCATTATCGCCACAGTGTATCCGTGGCGCGGCAAGGCCGCCACAGAACTAATCGATTACAGGAGCTGAGGCCTCTAGGTCTTTATCGGGGTACGAAACCCGTCGGGTTTGATCGCGAGTACCGAGCAATTCACCTGACGCAGTACTGAGTCGGCCGTGTTACCAATGAAGAAGCCAGGAATCCCGGTTCTGCCCACCGTTCCCATGACCAATAAATCGATTTTCTGAGCGTGTGCAATCGAGGGAATCATCTCTTCAGCATCGCCTTTGCGAAAATGTACCGTGACCTTGTCTGGGTCAAGTCCGCTTTGTGCAATTGCCTGGTCCAACCATTGGCGATGTCTTTGTTCCAGCGCGAGTAACAAGCTGTCGACCGAACGTGGGCCAACCTGGCTGCGCAACGAGAATTCCCTGTGCAGATCCCATATGTGCAGGACATGCAATTTGGCGCCAACCGCGTCAGCGACACTTTTTCCCCACCGCAGTACCTTATCTGCTAACGCACTTTTCTCTTCATCAAATGCGAGCAGATCGACCGCAACCATGACTCTTGCCAGCTTGTTTGCGGGGGTAGGTTTAAAAATCCACACCGGATCAGGGCTCAGGCGAAAAAGCTGCATATCCGTACTGCCGAACAAGAAATTAAATCTCCCGGCTTTTTCCGCAGCGGGCTTCATCGTCAGATCATAACCTCCCGCAATCGCTGCTCGAATGATCTCTTCATAAGGCTTGCCGACTGTCTGTTCTACAGTCGCGGAAATCCCTGCTTGCTCCAGTTCCGCGCGTAGCTTTCTTAAGTCCCGTAGCTGCGCGGTTGTGGTCCATTCGTAAAGATTGGATTGTGCAACCTGAGTTTCCGGATCGTCCGGCGGTGGGGCGGTGATTCCCAGCAAAGTGACCTGGGCGCCGGAACGTCCCGCCACCGCAGAGACTTCCGAAATCATTGCAGCCCGATCAAACTCATCTTCCACGACTACAAGAAGTTTTGAAAAATGCGTCATTAGTAGAGTACCCCTGTCATCCTAGCCCGTTGACTTCAATCGGCGCTCTGCTTCCGGTTGCCTTATTACTGCGACCACGCGGAGCTGAAGTTGCCGACCTCCAGGCACCTGCCAACGAATGCTTTGGCCGACACGGAGACCGAGGAGAGCGCTGCCGACAGGCGCCAGCACCGATACGGTACCCGGCGCCCCCGCTTGATCCGGGTAAACCAGAGTCAGTTGATATGCCTTGTCTGCTTCGTCATCAACGAAATCAACCGTCGAATTCATGGTGACGCAATCGGGGCTGATGTCATCAGAGGCAACAACGTTGGCGCGATTCAACTCATCGCGCAGCATGCCAATACCCGGCAGCGCACGGTAGGAACTCGTGTCCAACAGACGTTCGAGTGTTTGGTAATCCGACTGCACAATAGTTATAGGGGTTTCGTTCATGTTTCACCTGATGGCCAGTTCTGCGGGAAGCTGTCGCTTGATCGCGCCTTTCTGACGAAATCAAGATAATCGGCGAGTTGCATATATGCTGAGCAACTCGTCGATAATGATTGTCGTTAAAGTTCATGTCACGCGCTACTCGGGTTAACGCTTAACCTACTGTGGTTACCCCTTAGCACGGCGAAACAGATGACGGCGTGTGTCTTGGCATCAACAATCAGTCAAGCTCTCGTGACAGCAAATGGCCTATGATAGTTAGCATCGAAGCACCACTTGTGGAGGGCCAATTGCGATGGAAATTACCGGAACAACCCAGGGTGGCAAGACGACAGAATCCGAAACTTTCGCGCCCTATGGACCCGATGCCCCGGCGCATGCGGTTGACCTTGCTAATTGGCTTAATCAATTGCCACGAAGCACTGCGCTTGAGTATCTAGGCGCGCTACCACTCGAACGGTGTGCCGACACATTTGGGTATCTGCCATTGCATGTTCAGGCCGAGATTGCGCGCAGCATGCCCCGCGATGAATTGGCCCAGATCATCACCGAGATGGATGCCGACGACAGAGTGGATCTTTTCAAATGTCTGGGTGACGAACGCCGTCTGATGGGATCCGTTCGGCTGCAAGCGCTGATCCTGGCCGACGACGAGACCCTGGTCGAGAACATCATGGATTCGACCCCGATATTTGTGCCAGTGAACGCGAAGCGGGAGGAGGCCGCACAAATGGTCGATGCGGAATCCAGAATGGTGGGCATCGTGACACATGATGACGCGGCCGACGCAATGCAAGCAGAAGCAACCGAGGATTTCCACAAAATCTCAACAGTTCTGCCGTTTACACAAAGTCTACGAGAGGTCGGAGTTGGCGTCCTTTACTCGCGCCGCGTCATCTGGTTGTCGCTTCTCATTTTCGGCAACTTATTTTTCGGAGCGGGCATCGCCTACTTCGAAGAGACGATCCTGGCCTACGTGTCATTGGTGTTCTTCCTGCCGCTGCTTATCGACAGCAGTGGCAACGCCGGCTCGCAATCTGCCACGCTGATGGTAAGGGCGCTGGCGACGGGCGACGTGCAGCTAAAGCATTAGCGCGATCTAATTCTGCGCGAATTGCTAATCGCTGCGGCTCTCGGTGCAACGATGGCGCTACTCGTCTTTCCCGTCGGGGCCCTGCGCGGCGGGCCGCCGGTTGCGCTGGTCTATTTTTCAATTGCGACCCTAGTGCTGCGATAATCACGCCGTGAGATCGAAACTCGTTCGCGTGGTCAGTCATTGGTTGAATCACGGCTCTGGCGTGCGACAATACCGAACACTCCTTTTCTGCAGCGCGCTATGAAATCGTCTGGAAAAACAGGGCAAGAACTCGAGCGACTAACTGAGCAGCACCGGTTCACCGAAACACTGCTCGACAACCTGCCAGGCATGGCTTATCGCTGTGCCAACGATCGTGCCTGGACGATGGATTTTGTCAGTAACGGCTGCGAGGTGCTTACCGGACACGCACCATCGGCTGTAATGGGCACGAGCTTCGGTTGGTCAGAGCTTATCCATTCGGACGATCTAGAGGCTGCGCGATCCAAGGTGACTGCGGCGGTTGCGGCGGGAGAAAAATTCGATATTCAGTATCGGATTATCGACAAATTCGGACAAGAGAAATGGGTGAGAGAGCAGGGGTGTGGCGTCAGTGTAGACAAAGAGGGTGCTCAGATGATCGAGGGATACATTGATGATATTACACCCCTGAAGATTGCGGCCCGTGACCTCGCTCAATCGGAAGAGTTTTATGAAGAGGAACTGCGTAAAAGGCACGAAAGGCTTAGCGTAACCTTCGAAAACGCCCCGATCGGCATTGTTACATACCGGTGTGGCGGCTCGTTCGAATTGGCCAATCGTGCTTTTTGTGAGATGACAGGCTACTCAGTCGGCGAGCTTAGGGAAATGACCGTGTTGGACGTCACTGAACCTGATTGTCGAAGTGACATAACAAAGTTCATGGCGAAGGTTCGGCAGGGTGAGGTTGACACTTACGTTCAGCAAACGCGATACGTCCGCAAAGACGGCTCTGTGCTTGACGTAAATGTTGTTAATGCCGTGACACATGACGCCACGGGCCAGCCAAACTTGATTATCAGCCAAGTTGCAGACCTGACGCCGCAATTGACGGCACAAACAGAAATTCGACGTCAACATGAACAACTGGCACACGCTGACAGGTTACATATGCTCGGCGAAATGGCAACCGGCATGGCCCACGAGATCAATCAGCCACTGACCGCGATATCCTTGTTCGCACAAACGGGTAAACGATTGTTTGAAGCCGGCGAATACAATCGACTACAGGAGATATTCGACAAGCTAAGTCAGCATTCTCACCGTGCCGGCGCGATCGTCGAACGAATCCAGAATATGGGCCGACACAAGCAAGGCGCAATGCAAATTGTTGAGTTGAATGATTTGATCGAGGACGTCGTAGTACTGGCAGAGGTCGATGCACGATCGAGTAATATTGATATCGAACTGAATCTGGCGAAAGACCTGCCGAGCGTCTGGGTCGATGTTGTGCAGATTCACCAAGTGACACTAAACCTGCTGCGAAATGGAATGGATGCAATGCGGCTACCGGGACATAAATACGGAGACACAATTAGGGTCGTTACACTGCAGCGTGCCGACGGCTTTCTGGAAGTCGCAGTAACGGACAGTGGCTGTGGTGTAGCAGACGAACTTGCCGAACGATTGTTTGACCCTTTTTTGACCACGAAGAATACGGGGCTGGGTATGGGCTTGCCAATCAGCAAAGCAATCATTACGGCACACGGAGGACAGCTGTCGTTTCGAAACAATGACACCAGCGGGGCTACTTTCTCGTTTACCTTGCCGGCGGCACAAGAAGGAGTTCAAGATGGATAGAGCACAGACTGTTTTTGTTGTTGATGATGATGAAGGTATCCGCGATGGGCTTGGCATGTTACTGGCGACGGTAGGCCAACCCTATGAAGCATTTGGCTCTGCAGCCGAATTTCTTGAAAGCTACGATCCAAGCAGGAGGGGCTGCCTGGTTTTGGACATTCGAATGCCACGGATTTCCGGACTGGAGTTGCAGGCACAACTGATTGAGCGGGGATCCGATCTGCCGATAATCTTCATAACCGGTCATGGTGATATTCCAATGGCGGTCGAGGCGATGCGGCTAGGCGCATTGGACTTTGTTCGCAAACCGTTCCGGGAACAGGATCTTCTGGATCGAATTAACGAGGCGCTGGATGTTGAACTCGTCAGGCGGAAGAGAACCATTGAGCGAGATGACTTGGTTGAAAAAATCGCGTCACTGACGGATCGGGAAAAAGCGGTTTTCGAAGGTGTCGCGGATGGCGACATGAATAAAGTTATCGCGTTCGACCTCGGAATCAGTGAGCGTACGGTTGAGGTTCACCGTGCTAATGCCATGAAAAAGCTCGGCGTAAGGACGCTGGCCGAATTAATTCGTATCAAGATTGCGGCCGATTTGCTGGAATCTTCTGACTGATTGCAAAGCAACCTTGATTAGTCATCGGTTAGCAGGCTACGTGCTGACCGCAGCGCACTAAGCAGCACTCCGAATAGCACCAAAGACACACGTCGATCAATATTCGGCTTCGGATACCTGTGCTGCATTTGTTCCCATAATGTTGCCATGTCCGCTTTGTGAATATTCGGCTACGCGAACGGTGAAAAGAAAATGATCACAACCCCCATTACAATTTCCCGCCGGGATCTCGAACGATTGGAGCACCACCTGTATTTCGACACAGTTCGTGCGCTGCCTGGCTGCAGTATGTTACGCGAAGAATTGATCCGCGCGAACGTTGTCGAGCCAGACGAAATCGGGGCGAGCGTAGTGACCATGAACTCCACGGTTCGATTTGTAGACGAACAAACCGACAAGCAGTATGAGTTGACGCTGGTCTATCCGGATCAGGCGGGAGACCCGGGTACCGTATCTATTTTCGCTCCAGTCGGGAGCGCGCTGCTTGGCCTCTCAGTTGGCCAATCCATCGAATGGCAAGTCCCTGGTGGGCGGCAGCTACGGCTGCGTGTTGATTCTATTGTCGACCAGCCAGAGGCGCAGCAGCAATTCCACCGATGAGGTGGCGTTTAGCAAATTGGCAATCGTAAGGAGTCAAAAAATGTCTGAGGTGAAACGAGAATCAAGTAGCGCCGTTAAGGCCATCCACGAAAAATGGGCCGAATGGGTAAGCCACAACGGGAGAGAAACGGGAAAACGGACTGTTGCCGACGCTTATGACGCGTTGGACTATCGTCTCATGGCGACGTTTCCAGCCAGTGATGCGATCGCTCAGTATTGAGTCGGTGATCACAAGTTGCTCGAGTACCACACATCGTTTTTTATGAGGTCTTTGAAATGACATCTGAATCGAAAGACATACGGATATCGTCCGTCGACCGGCATCGTCTGGAATCGTTGCTTAGTTCGATGTCGCCGTCGGATTCGTCGACAATTGCAGCACTCAATTCCGAACTTCAGCGCGCGACGATTATGGACCCCGAGGCAATGCCGCCCAACGTGGTCACGATGAACTCAACCGTTCGGTTCGTTATCAAACCGGGCGGAATGATCGCCGAGCTGCAGCTCGTCTACCCAAAGGACGTGCCCGACCACGAGTCGAATGTGGTTTCGGTAACGTCGCCTATGGGCACAGCATTGCTCGGTCTAGCAGAAGGCCAGTCGATCGACTGGGTTCTGGCCGGCGGGCACACTATTTCAATCCGGGTAGTTGAAATCATCTTCCAGCCGGAACTCTATGGCCGATATCACCTGTAGCGGCAGAGGAGAGTTCGCGGCTGTCGCCTGCAACAACACCCTGGTGGCGGAGCGTCTGTCTCTAAGGTCAGCCCACTAAAGGTGATCATAGGCCGCGGAAATTGAATGCTGCCAATCATCAATCAGCGCGTATGCATGATGATTGTGAATGGCCCCGTGGCTTTCGACGAATACGCGCACTCTGCTAACACCATTCGCTGGCTTAAGTGTTGCGTAAACATCTCGCACGACGCATGTTGTTCGATTTCTTAACCAGAATCTCGATAGCGAGAGGCCGCTCGATTTCCAATTCGACGACAACACCGCCGGGAAATCGGTAACTAACCCGAAGTAATAACCCCTTCGCGATACCTGCCGCACCCGTCACATCACCATGACTATGAACGCGCCTCATGCATGTCGATAAGTCGGTACTTCACTCGGAGTGTTGAGCTAATTACCATGCGGGTTTTTTTTGCGGATGTCGCGCTCCTCATTGAGGCGTGGAAGCCGCACTCGCAGCTTTATGGTCTGCCGCCTCGCGTTGATGAGCTCTTTAGTCTTTGATCGAATCGATATCGAGTTGAACGGTCTTGACCCACTTGTGTAGGCTGTCGGCCGATACTCTGAATCGAGCGGTGACATCGCTGGTCGATGGAGCTCTCTCGGTGATCCGAAGGATGCCGTCGTGATCGCTGTTGCTTGCGGTGCCGTCGACGACGATCTTTCTGTTCGCCGCCGCGAGCACTTCAATTAGGATTGGGACTCGGGAGAATTGAGGGAAAGTGAAATTTGCCGCGCTTGATGTCGCGACTGTCAGCGGTCGACTAATGGCCGAAAGCTAGGTTGGGGCGATCAGCCCCCGTCAATTTCCGGTGGACGCGGGCACGACGGCGACCGAGAGACGTGCCGAGCAGACCGGCCGACCGTCCTCGCCTACGATGTCGATGGTCCAGAACTGCATCCGACGCCCGAGTTTCAGCGGACGGGCTGTTCCGATGATGTTGCCGCTGCGAACACCGTTCATGTGCGTCGCATTGATATCCACGCCGACGACACTGTATCCCTCGTCACAGGCGAGCAGACCGCCGACTGAGCCGAGTGTTTCCGCGAGGACGCAGGAGACACCGCCGTGCAGCAAACCAAAGGGCTGTTGCGCGCGCGACTCGACCTGCAATTCTCCGCGGACAAAATCCTCGCCGATCTCCGTGATCCGGATGCCGAGTACGTCACTCGCGCAACCCTGCGCCGCAGCGTTGATTGCGGTCAAGTCCACCGGTTTCTTCCAGATACTCATCGTGTGTCGTCTCTCCAGTTCATGGGCATAATCCAGATGGCCCGGTTGGCAGGTTTCCGGGGCCTGCGCCGGGCCACCCTTCTCAATCCGCATCATCTTTTGCTCAGCGGCTTGTACCGGTTAACAAGCGGTCCAATGATGCGCGCCCGGCACCGCTGATGGCCAGCGAAACCGATGCAGCCAGTAAGGCCAGGCCGAACTCGTAGCCATTGTTGCTGAGGAACAGGCCGTTGCCGGCGTGTGCTGCAAAGATTGCGACGACCATGGTAAAGGCCAGTACCGCAGCGGCTGGACGAACCAGCAGCCCGACGATCAGGGCCAATCCACCAAAGAACTCCGCGCCGCCGGCGAGAAGCGCCATCAGGTAGCCAGGCTCCAGGCCGATTGAGGCCAACCACTGGCCGGTGCCCTCGAGGCCGTAGCCGCCGAACCAGCCGAACATCTTCTGTGCGCCATGGGCGATAAAGATAATGCCGACCGGGATACGCAGGGCAATGGGGCCCCAACCAGCCTCGCTTGCAATGAGGCGCTGTATTTGTGTCGTGAACATGGAACTCTCCTTCTTCTGTGCCTTAGGGGCACCCGCTTGTGAAGTAACTGTGACGATCATCGGAAGATTCGCTTCCCGATCGTGAGTGGCCGCGACGCCATGCCGCTGCCTGGAGCACAACTTAATTGCTGCGCAAGGTGAGATAAACATGCTAAATTGAGATGGACTGGACCGAATTTGTGAACAATGGATCGATTCCTCGAGATGAAGACGTTTGCTGCGGTGGTCGACGCCGGCAGCTTTGTTGGCGCCGCGGATGCGCTCGGGTATTCCAAGGCCGCCGTTTCCCGTTACGTCAATGAGCTCGAATCACGCCTCGGCGTACGGCTGCTGCACCGAACCACGCGGCGCCTGTCCCTGACCCCCGAGGGCGAGATGTTCTTGCGTCGCTGCCGGGACTTGCTGGCCGATCTCGACGACGCCGAGGCCGAAATCACTTCGAAAAGCGACACCGCACGCGGTCTGCTGCGGATCAACGTGCCGGTGACTTTCGGCATTCGTTGCCTGGCACCGCTATGGGGGACCTTTCGCGATCGCCACCCGGAGGTACGCCTCGATATTACGCTCGTCGATCGGCTGGTAGACCTGGTTGAGGAAGGCTACGACCTGGCGATTCGCATCGGGAATCTGAGCAGTTCGAGTTTGGTCGCCAGGCGGCTGGCGGCTACTCGCCTGCTGGTCTGTGCGTCTCCGGATTACCTGGCCGAGCACGGTACTCCGGCACACCCGAGCGAACTCGCCGATCACGCCGTTATCGGTTACAGCTACTGGTCGGCCGGCGATGAGTGGACTCTGGAAGGTCCCGATGGGACGGTCACGGTTCGGACACGCGCGAGCATCTACACGAACAATGGCGATACCTGCCTCGCGGCGGCGCTGGCGGGACAGGGCATCATCTTGCAACCGGACTTCGTCGTTGGCGAGGACATCGAATCGGGCGCGCTGGTGGAGCTCTGTCCTGAATACTCCGCAGGCGAACTGGGTGTGTATGCCGTCTATCCCTCGCGCCGTTTTCTTGCGCCGAAGTTGCGAGTGCTTATCGCGTTTCTTACCGAACACCTGGGTCAAACACCCGCCGACTGACCGCGCACTGCCGGGCCACGATTATCTCGATTGCTGGAACAATGCATCCCAGTTTGGCCCGTTTAACTAATCCGATTGAATCAATAAGCTGTTTCCCATTGACGGACTTCTTACAGGCATTCAATCGGAGGCGAAATCATGCTGGTCAATGGACAATGGAAAGCGAAGTGGGACCCGGTGCAGTCGCAAGACGACGTGGGGCGGTTTGTTCGGCAGAATTCCCAGTTCCGCAACTGGATCACGCCTGACGGCCGCCCGGGTCCGACCGGTACGGGCGGGTTCGCAGCAGAACCCGACAGATACCATCTATACGTTGGGCTCATCTGCCCGTGGGCATCACGCGTGCTGATGGTGCGCGCTTTAAAGGGACTCGAGGACCTGATCTCGGTATCCGTTGTCAATCCGAAGTTGACGGACGAGGGTTGGCGCTTTGGTGATTTCCCCGGTGCCGACAGCGACGACGTAAACGGTGCGACGTTCCTGCACGAACTTTACACACGGGTCGATCCGTCATTTACAGGCCGTGCCACGGTGCCCGTACTGTGGGACAAGCAAACCGGCACGATCGTCAACAACGAGTCGGCCGACATCATCAGGATGCTGAATTCCGCGTTCGATTACTTGACCGATTCGACAGTCGACCTCTACCCGGCGGAGCTCGCCGCGGAGATCGATGAGCTCAACGATGAGCTTTACAGCAAGCTCAACAACGGCGTTTACCAGGCCGGTTTTGCAACGACCCAGGCCGCTTACGAGGAAGCCTACGCCAACGTTTTTGAAATGCTCGACACGCTGGATCAGCGACTTGCCGACGAACGCCGGTACCTGTTCGGCACGACGTTGACCGAAAGCGACATTCGCTTGTTTGTCACGCTGGTTCGTTTCGACGTCGCGTACTACGGGCTCTTCAAGTGCAACCGCAACCTGCTGGCGCAGATGCCGAATCTTTCAGCGTACGTGCAACGCATCAGGTCGTTGCCCGGCATCGATGCGACGGTCAACTCGACTCATATCAAACACGGCTATTACTCGATCCAGGCGCTGAATCCCAACGGGATTGTTCCGCTGGGTCCGGTATAGCCATCCCCCAACCTAATCCACACAGGAGTATCAGAAATGAAAATATTGGCGATATCCGGGAGTCTGCGAAAACATTCCTACAATACGGCCTTGCTGCAGGCGGCGAGAGACTTTGCGCCAAAGGGAATGGACATTCAATTTGCGGACATCACGGCCGTCCCGGCCTACGACTCCGACGTCCAGGCCGCCGGGTTTCCGGCAGCCGTCATACAGCTGGCGTCGGCGATACGTGAGGCCGACGGCGTTTTGATTGCGACCCCGGAGTACAATTACTCAATTCCCGGCATATTGAAAAATGCCATTGATTGGGTCAGTCGGGTCGATGAGCAGCCGTTCGATGGCAAGGCCATTGCCATCGTCGGTGCATCGATGGGCAATCTCGGTGCCGCGCGAGCGCAGTATCACTTGCGGCAGATTTTCGTGTTCCTGAACGGACTCGTCATGAATCGTCCCGAAGTCTTTGTTGGCGCGGCGCATGAGAAGTTTGATGACGATGGTACGCTGGTCGATTCGGAAACCGGGGAGTTTCTCGCCGGCTTCATGAGACAGTTTGCGGTGTGGATTGAAACGACGAAGCCCGTCGCGCGGCTAAGCGCGTGACAGGTTTCTGTTTTCGGAAAAAGGAATAACAGCATGACGAATCGCATGCCGGCGTTGTTTATCGGGCATGGCAATCCTATGAATGCCATGGCCAACAACGATTACACTGCAGCCTGGTCGGCCCTTGGCCGTGAGATACCGCGGCCAAGGGCGGTACTTTGCATATCCGCACACTGGTACGAACCTGTCCGCGCCGTCACGGCCGCTGCAAGGCCAGGCACGATTCACGACTTCGGCGGGTTCCCCGAGGAACTGTACAACGTGCAGTATCCCGCGCCGGGCGACCCTGATCTCGCGGAGCAAGTGGCCGGGTTACTGGGCTCGGACGGCTTCGGCCTGGACGGGACTCGCGGCCTTGATCACGGGGCCTGGTCCGTTCTGGCGCACGTCTATCCGGAAGCCGACGTACCGATCGTACAACTGAGTATCGACCGAAGTCAGCCCGCTGGCTGGCATTATGCGCTGGCGCAGAAGCTGCAACCGCTTCGCGACGACAACGTGTTGATCGTCGGGAGCGGCAACATCGTGCACAATCTGCGTGCTTACGACTGGGGCAATGCAGACACGGAAGCGTTCGACTGGGCGCAGAGGTTCGAGAAGCTGGCTCGGGATCACCTGCGCCGCGCCGATTTTGTGTCCTTGGTCGAATACAAGTCTTTGGGCCGCGACGCCATGCTGGCTGTCCCCACGCCCGACCACTACCTGCCGTTGCTCTACGTGCTGGCTCAGCACACTGAGGGTGAGCCGCTTACATTTCCGGTTGAGGGATTCGAGGGTGGATCCATTTCCATGCTCGCCGTGCAGACCGGATGATAACCACAACCAGCCCCTCGACTATTTTCTCAGCCAGCCGCCGAGGTATTTGTAAATCAACGGCATTACGGCGTACGTCATTACGATAACCTGAATTGCCACCGCCAAAAGCACGTACTCGCGGAGGTAGTTGCTCCAGCATGACGCAAAGCGGCCGGCGCCTACAACTCAGAACGCCGTAGTAGCTGCGCATCGTTGACCACGTCGCCTTCGCGTAACTGGTCGATCGGCACAGTCTCCAGGCCATCCGGAACCAGCCGTTCAGTCGTGCCTGGCAACAATCTGGCCAGTTGCTTCAGCGCTGAATACATCGGGATCGTCAGCGCGAGCGAGACCCAAAACTTGTTCCGGAACATGTCAACGCTATGCCCGGCATACTTGTCGTGCGCTCCAGCGTCATGGTGGTGATGTTTGGATGTACGCCGATAATTTTGCATCTTTGTCATATTGACCACACGCTCGTTATGCGATGTGCTGGGTACTTGTTTCCGAGGAAACGGGACAGACTACCCCTGACCCACGCGAAGCACGTCAATCATACCGCGCAATTGATTTCTAGCCTTTTCAGATTGCGAAGGACTTCTAGAGTTCAGCGAGTAGTTCGCGGTACATTCATGTCCACTTTCACCGCTGTAAATCAGCGAAGTGATCTTGCAGGAAGTCGGCGAATACCTGGATCTTGGCCGGGTTAAAACGGCGATGGTGGTACAGTAGGGAAATCGCAAGCGGTTCGCTCCGGTAATCAGCCAGGATTTCGGTCAACCGACCTTCGTGCACATACTCGCTCACCAGAAATTCCGGCAACCGGACGATGCCGAGCCCTTCGGCGGCCGCGTCGGCTAACGCGCGGCCGCTGTTGGCGGAAATTCTCCAGTGGACCGGTATGTCGATATTCTGTCCAGCGCGACGGAATTGCCAAGAGCCTCGTGCACGCGCGAGCGCGTATTCCAGAACCTGGTGTTCACCGAGGGCTTCGGGATAGTCCGGTTCACCATGTAACGCAAGATAGTCGGGTGATGCATAGCATCCGGTACACGCCTCGCCCAGCTTGCGTGCGACGAGGCTGGAATCCGGCAATTGCCCGATTCGCACAGCGACGTCGAAGTACTCGGCGAGCAGATCCACAACACGGTCGTCGAAATGAACCTCTGCCCTGATGCCCGGTTCGCGTGACAGAAACTCGCGGATAGCTGGGCGCAGGTACATCAGGCCGAAATCGAGCGGCGCGGTGACTCGCAGCAGTCCGGTCGGCCGCTCTGCATGACCCGTGACCTGGGCCTCCAACTCGTCGAAACGATCGAGCAACTCGACGCTGGCGTCATAATACTGTGTCCCAGCCTCCGTCATGCCCACGTAACGCGTGGAGCGGTGGAGAAGGCGCACCCCGAGGTCTGCTTCCAGCGCGCCGACCTGGCGGCTGACCACTGCCGGGGAAAGGCCCAGTTGCCGAGCTGCGCGGCTGAAGTTTGCCAGCTCGGCCACCCGGCAGAATGTTCGCATAGCGGCTAGTCGATCCATTATTGCATTTTTCGCAATTATTATTTGTGCATTCTAACGATTCCTCCGATAAGCGCAATTAACTAAAATGATTGCAGTTGTAACCTTTTGGAAGAGCACGATGTTAAGGATCCGTAAAGCAAGCGAACGTGGACACGCAAACCTGGGATGGCTGGAGAGCCATCACACGTTCTCGTTTGCGGACTACTACGATCCGAACCACATGGGATTCGCCCACCTGCGGGTGATCAATGATGACGTCATTGGTCCCGGGTATGGGTTCGGCAAACATCCCCATCGGGATATGGAAATCATCACCTATGTCCTGAAAGGTGCGCTGGAGCACCGTGACTCTATGGGCAATGGCTCGGTAATGCGTCGAGGCGATGTGCAGCGGATGAGCGCGGGGACCGGCATCTACCACAGTGAGTTCAATCACTCACTGGAAGAGCCTGTGCACCTGCTGCAAATCTGGCTGCGGCCCGATCGCAAGGGCCACGTACCCGGTTACGAGCAGAAGCACTTTTCCGACACTGAAAAGCGCGGACGGTTGCGCCTCATCGCATCAAACAACGGCCGGGACGACTCTGTGTCCGTCCACCAGGATGTTCGCGTTTACGCAGCATTGCTAGACGGTGATGAGATGGTTTCCCACCCAATACATGCCGGCCGAGTGGCGTGGCTACATGTGGCACGCGGCACCGTGGTGGTCAACGGGCAAGCATTTGAAGCTGGTGACGGCGCACGGGTCGACACGGCAGGATGGTTGCATTTTAGCGATGGTGAGCACGCCGAGATCCTGTTGTTCGACATGGGAGAGGGAAACCTGAACGGCCTACTGAACCAGAACTGAAATCATGCAAGGAGATCAACATGAAACTGTATTACTCCCCCGGCGCTTGTTCACTGGCGCCGATTATCCTGGCCGAATGGCTCGAATTGTCGCTGGATATCGAGCCGGTCAATCTCAAGAACCCGAGCGACGACTTCCTGGCTGCCAACCCACTCGGTGCAGTCCCTGCACTGCTGCTCGATGACGGTTCCGCCATGACCCAGATCGACGCCATCTTGCAATATTTTTGCGACCTGAAGCCTGGTGCCGGGCTGGACACCGGCGACGACGTTATGGATCGCTACCATTTGCACCGCTGGCAGGCGCTGTTGACGGGCGACTTTCACCCGCCCTTCGGCGCCTGGTTCAATCCGGCACGGTTTACCACCGACCACAGTGATGAAGGGCTCGCGGCGGTCAAGGCTGCGGTTGAAATGCGCATTCGAAAGATCGCCGACCAGATTGAGGATCAGATCGGCAATGGCGAACACATTGTCCTTGGCCGACGAACACTGCTGGATGCCTCCGCCTACGCCATGCTGCGCTGGCTGCGGTTCTTCGAAAAGGAGCTCGCGACGTGGCCGAACATAGCGCGACTTCTGGATGCCATGGAACAGGACCCACGCGTTCAGCAGGCGCTGCTGCGGGAAAGGCCCGCTTCTTGAACAATTCAAGTGGTAAAGCCGGTTCAAAATTCACAATTGGCTGATCCACTCACTATGACTAAAGGAAAGCAAACATGAAAGCTGTAAGATTTGTAGGCGTGGGCAAACCTGCCCAAATTGCGGATGTTAAGAAGCCGAAACCGGGCCCCGGTGAGATTCTGGTCAAAATCGGCGGCGCAGGCGTGTGCCACTCGGACCTGCATGTGATGGAGGACGACCTGGGCTTCGAGCCTCCGTTCACTCTTGGCCACGAAAACGCCGGGTGGATTGCTGAACTCGGACAAGGCGTCTCCGGATTCAAGGAGGGTGACGCGGTGGCTGTTTATGGTCCCTGGGGTTGCGGCTACTGCCACGCCTGCCAACTCTCGATGGAGAACTACTGTGAGAATTGGGCGAAACTCGGCACCTTCGGCGGTGGTTTGGGATCCGATGGCGGGATGGCCGAATACATGTTGGTCCCTGCCGCGCGACTGCTGTTGCCCCTCGATGGCCTGAGCCCGACGGCGGCGGCGCCGCTCAGCGATGCTGCGTTGACCCCGTACCATGCGATAAAGCGCGCCCTCCCGCTGCTCAATGCTGACGATACTGTCGTCGTGATTGGCGTTGGCGGGCTTGGCCACATGGCAGTTCAATTGCTGCGTGCACTTGCGCCCGTACGCATCATCGCCGCCGATGTGGATGCGACTAAATTAGCGCACGCGAAACAACTGGGCGCAGACGACGTGGTCAACACAGCCGACGTCGAAGAAGCCGCTGAGCAAATACGAGCCATCACCGGTCCTCGCGGTGCCGGGCTGGTGCTGGATTGCGTGGGGGTGCAACCGACCGTCGACCTGGGCGCTAAACTGCTGGGCCGAAACAGCGTGTGGACGATCGTTGGATTGGGCGGCGGGCGTCACGACTTTCATCACGGCAGCACGCCGTACGGCACCACGATGAGCATTCCTTACTGGGGATCGCGCGGTGAGCTGATGGAGGTGATTGCAATGGCACGCGATGGTCGCATTCATCCCGAAGTTACCGAGTTTCCGCTCGATCAGGCGGTTGAAGTCTACGACAAGCTCAAGGCGGGCCAAATTCAGGGACGCGCAGTGCTGATTCCGTAGTTTGCAACAACTGATAAAACGAACACTATACTTTATTGATCAGGGTTGATCTCTGATTGACATTCTTTTGGAGCATTGCAATGGACGCACCAGGTACTTCCCGATCCGTTGCCAGCATAGTGGCGGTGACCATTTTACTCGCAGCTTGCAACAACGATACCGCGCAACCAGTGTTGCCGTCCGAGGTTCGCATCACCATCGTCGAGCCGCGAGACGCATCGAATGTTGTGGAGTTTCCCGGTCGAGTACAGGCTGTTCGTGCTGCCGAGGTCCGTGCTCGTGTGGACGGCATTGTTAAGCGTCGGTTGTACGAAGAAGGAACCGATGTCAGCGCAGGACAGGAGCTATTTCTCATCGACCCGCGGGAGATGCAAGCGAGTGTCAGCGCTGCGGAAGCCGCTCTGCAGCGCGCGGAGGCAACCCAAGCAAACGCGAAACAGGACATTGAGCGCTACGAAGGACTGCTCGCAGATAATGCGATTAGCGAGCAGGAGTTCGATGCCGCGGTCGCGCGATTGCGCACTGATCGAGCCGATGTCGCGCAGGCGCGAGCACAATTGGAGCATGCGCAACTCAACCTCAGCTATACCAGGGTAATAGCACCCATCGCCGGTCGGGTTGGCCGGGCCCAGGTAACCGAAGGGGCGCTGGTGAGTAGGGCGGCCGCGACGTTGCTGACGAGGATCGAACAACTCGATCCCGTCTATGTGAATTTTTCCGAAACGAGCGCTGGGCTGCTCAAGGTGCAACGTCAGGTCGCTTCAGGTGAACTCGAGGTGCCGGAGCCGAACCGCATAGGGGTCAGCGTAGAATTTGAAGACGGGAGTGCATACACCTACAAAGGGCATATTAATTTCTTTGACATGTCGATCGATGATTCAACCGGCACCGTAGCCCTTCGGGCAGAGATTCCCAATCCGGACCGTCTGCTCCTTCCGGGGCAGTTTGTGCAGGTGCGGTCCGACGCCGTCCGGAGCGGACGTTAGTTTCCCCGGTATGAGTCAGCAAGCTAGCACCTTGGCAACCTGTTGCCCGCCGTCCTTTTTCCATCTGCTTGAACCTCTTTGCAGAAGGCGACTGTCGTGAAAATAACCCACTGGCAAGATAGAGCTATAGCGGGTTGCAGCCTTGACATCGCGGCATCGCCAAGCGGTGATCTGTAAGTGAGGAAAGACGTATTGGCATCAATGCCGCGATGATTGCCTGGCAGCTGCCTACTGTCGCAAGCTGGAGTGCTGAACGTTGGTTGCGCGACTTGATGTATCTCTTGGCATGGTCTTACTCGCCGAGTCGCTGTAAGCGGACTGTCTTGATGCGGCGGCGGAGCGCGTACGGTAAGACTTGCTGGTCGAAAAGGCGCGAGCGAGCACAACGACGAGCATCGACGGTGACGACAACAACTACAACGACCCAGACGAGCACTGGTGCAAGATCGACTGGGCGCGGAGGTTCGAAGGGCTGGCCCGGGAACACCTGGGTCGGGCCGATTTCGTGCCCTTGGTCGAATACAAGTCTTTGGGCCCCGACGCCATGCTGGCTGCACCTCCGCCCAACCATTACGTGCCGTCGCTCTGCGTGCGGGCTCAGCACACCGAGGGTGAGCGGTTACATTTCCGGTTGAGGGATTCGAGGGCGGACCCGTTTCCATGCTCGGCGTGCAGACCGTTGTGGCCATCCACAGGTAGCTACGTGGAACAGCGAATTTCAGCAATTCCGAACAGTTGCGAGAATGGCAACAAGATAAGTGGAGGACGCAGCCCCCCCCCCAGAGTCGGCTCTTCATGTCTAGGGGTCGGAATTTCTCCGACCCCGTTTTTTCACCTGAACATGCCGGGCACCTAAGCCGGACTATTCTGGGAACCGGTCCAAAGGAGCACTGTTGTGGCCTATCACGGAAAATATGATTCGCCGACTGACGTGTTGCGTGACAAGAATCTGGGTCATCACGAGAAAGTCGAAATGCTTACTTCATGGCGCGATGATAAAGAAGCCTATCTGCGCGCTTCTGAGGAAGGCATGCAGGGCGACGATCGGTCGGACCTTCTTCGACAGATCGAAATCTCGCTGAGTTCACTGCAAGAAAACCCTCTTCGTAGCTAGCCGAAACCGACGATGAACACCGGCCCGATACAGTCGGGAGTGAACATCGACAGTGGGGTGCTCACTCGAGCGCGGTGTACGTTGCAGGATTGTCGCGGTCTCCATGTCGATTACGTGTACCGAACGCCCGAGCCGCACAGCCTGGTGCGCGATTATTATTAGGAAAAAACGCCGTACGGGCTGGCCACATACCTCTACAGGATACTCCGAATCGCCACATCCTCGCGATTCGATCACACTTCATCGCAAGTTTTCAGTTTTACAGCAAGTAGCTGCAAGGACACGTGTTATGAGATTTTCAAACATTCTGTTGGTATTAGGGAACCACTCCCACCGTGTGTCGGCTTTTCGGCGTGCCGCCGAATTCGCTCGCAACGCAGGCGCAGATCTTACGGTATGCGAGGTAGTCGCTTGGGCTGACAGTGACTATTCCGGATACCTGACCGAAGCAACTTCACGAAAGTTGCTTGACAAGATAGTCGCGGAAAGAACCATGCGGCTGCAACAGATGATTGACTCCTGCGACATTGGCGATCTACGTACAGCCGCCAAGGTGCTGGTTGGTAAACCCCGATTTGAGATTGCGCACAGTGTACGCGCGAATCATTATGACCTGGTTATCAAGACCTTTGAAAGTCGTCGCGGTATCCGACACCTTGCGGACAGACGAGACGACAGAGATCTGGTCAGAAATTGTCCGTGCCCTGTGTGGTTGCTCAATGCTGCTGAGCCCGAAAGAGGAGGTTGCATACTGGCGGCGCTGGATATGCCAGCCGGTCGTGCCGAAGGCAACGAACTTAACCGTCACATTCTTGAGATGTCCAGAGCGATCGCCGTTGCTGAGGGCCGGCCACTACATATAGTCCACGCCTGGCGCCTGCCGGAGAAAGGGGGGCTGCGCGCGAGAGGCGTTCCGGCAACCGAAATGCAGTTCGATCGGATGATCGTGCGCGAGGTCGCCAAGCGAAGCCGCTGGCTGCGGAATACTGTCGACACAGTGATGGGTGATTCGCGTCGGAATGGCAATGATGGCGTCGTTCCGGAATTGCACCTGCTCAAAGGCCATGCAAAAAGCATAATACCGGACTTCGCTGAAGAGCTGGGGGCCGAACTCGTCGTTGTGGGAACCGCAGGTCGCACCGGGGTTTCTGGTGTCGTTTACGGAAATACCTCAGAGAAGATAATGCCGCGATCCGATCGTTCGCTGTTGATCGTCAAGAGGCCAGAGAGGATGCCAGCCGCTGTCGTGCCGTTACATGGGGCGCAACGTACCAGTTGTGCGCCGTCAATGGATTGGTCCGGCACCAAGCACAGCACCGAGGATACGGCACGACCCTCGCGCAAGAAGTCCGTCGAAGTACACACGACGTAACACGTTTCTGGGTTGCCGTTGTTGCGGCACGTAAGACGCAGCAAGGAACTGGCGCGTGCCACAGCGCTGAAAACGATACCAGTCCAACCGCGAGAGCTTACGGGCCAACCGCAGCTCGCTGTCGGGTTCTCCCAATCCACAAAACCGGCAACAACGTGAATAATCTGCGTTGGCTCATTTATTGGGGTTTATTGCTATGACAGCTCAGTCTCAGACTCTTTCGTACAACCGAAAGGAAACACGGGTGCGTACCCCGGGCAAACAACGTCATCGTGTAGTGGCATCGCGACCGGTGCAGCGTGACACGTTGAATCCACTGCTGTTCAGCACGGTCCGATTTTAACCGGCTCAACGACGTTTCAGTATTGAAAGGCTGCTGAAGATATTCACGAACACCCGGTCAAAGGCGACGCTAAACAATTGATTCCCGATCGGTCGTAGAAGCAACGCGCGGATGCAGTGCTTCGAAAAGTGACCTGTGCAGGGCTCGCATTCATGCCCGAGAAATTTTCGACACCGGTGGATACACAGGACACCAAGCAGGAGAACTTTGCTTGCGCCTGGTGCCCCCCGGCCAACCACCACCATAGGAATCACGTGCTAACTGGAGCTCGCAATCATGCAAAAACTTAGAAGCATTCTCGCGGCAGTGGACACGATTTCTCAGAATCGGGCTGTCCTCGCGCGTGCGGCCGAGCTTGCACGCGCGCATGATGCGAAACTCACGATCGTGCACATTTCTGATGTACCTGTGCCACCCGGTGCGGTCGCAGCGGATCAACAGTTGGTTCAGGAACAGGCACTGATTCTGGACCAGAAACGGGTGGAAGAGGAAATTGGTTCGCTTGACCTGAGCGATATTAGTGTGACCATTCGTGTCGAATCAGGATCGCCACCGTCGCGTATTGTTGAAATCGCGAACGAGCTTCACGTGGATCTTATCGTGATGAGGGCTCACCAACGCCGCTCATTTCGCGAAAAGTTAATTGGATCGACGGCGGATCGAGTGCTTCGTTCAACGTCGTCTTCTGTGTTGATCGTCAAGCGACCGGTCGAACACGCTTATAGAAACGTGTTTGTTGCTATTGATTTCCTCGACGATTCGGAGTCCGCGGCGATTCGCTCGGCCGACATTTTTCCGGACATCAAATTAGTACTGGTTCATGTCATAGAAGTTACAGCACGTTTCGAGCGGGCATTGGCAAATGCCGGATACGGCGACGCTAAAGTCAAAGCGTTCAAACGCCAGGCCGCGCGCTACGTTGACAATCGCATGCGCGACTTGCTAACTCGAGTCTCCGATCGCAAACCCGCTCCGCGGAGCAGGGTATTGATCGGTGACCCTGCACAATCGCTGGTTCAGGTGTCGCGGAACGCAGGTACGGAATTAATTGCTGTTGGGTCGGCCGGGTATAGTGCCATTCGTCTCGCTTTGCTGGGTAGCGTTACCCAACGGCTGATTCGTGAGGCGGATTCCGATGTTTTGATTAGCCGAACGCCAGCGCCAACAATCGTCAAATGATGTGCACTATCTCCAGAGGCATTTTACTGGAATTCGTCGAACTACAACAAAGACAATATTATAGGAGTCAATAATGTCACAGATTACCGCCAAACTTACCTCAGGTATGGCCGTGCACCTGTCAAACGGACGGCAAGAATGGAGGGCCGACGAGCCCATCGCTTTGGGTGGAACCGACACGGGACCGAACCCGTACGAATTATTGCTCGCCTCACTGGCCGCGTGTACGTGCATCACGCTGTCCTATTACTGCCAGCGTAAGGGCATCCTACTTAAGTCTGTCAGCGCGAGCTATGAGTTTGCCAAGGTCCATGCCGACGACTGCAAGGACTGCGACGACCCCAAGACGGGATTCATCGACAAGATTACCAGCCACGTCGAAATCGACGGTGACTTCGACGAGGCGCAGAGACGGCACCTGGCAGAAATCGTCGAGCGCTGCCCAGTGCACAAAACTTTGGCAAACGGCGTGAAATTTTCCGACAACACGGCGTTTTCCTAAGCCAGAGGACCTGACTCACAAATATCTGAATACCACGACCACGATCCGAATCAGGCCGACAGCAATTGCCGCTGAACCATCTGCAGTATGCCGTTGTTGCGGAAGTACTCCACTTCTGCAGCTGCGTCGATTCTCACTATGGTATCGAACGTTGAACGAGATCCGTTCTGGTGGGTCACCGATACTGTGGCATATTGCCGCGGCGCTATTCCCTTGTCGATTCCGGTAATTGAGAAGGTCTCTGTACCGTTCAAGCCGAGAGACTGAACCGAATCGCCATCCTTGAATTGCAAAGGCAATACGCCCATGCATACTAAATTGCTGCGGTGAATGCGCTCGTAGCTCTCGGCAATAATTGCTTTGATGCCGAGCAAGGCCGCACCTTTGGCGGCCCAATCGCGGGAGCTTCCTGATCCGTATTCACGGCCAGCAATAACGACCAACGGGGTGTTCTCCTGCTGATACCGAATTGCGGCGTCGTAGATGCTTAATTTATCCCCGCTGGGGACATGCACGGTCCAGGGACCTTCGGCGCCTGGCACCATTAGATTGCGCAGCCGAATATTGCCAAATGTACCACGCATCATCACTTCGTGGTTGCCGCGCCGGGAACCGAAACTATTGAACTCGTTTACAGGCACGTCCTGGTCCAGGAGATATCGTCCTGCGGCCGAGTCGGCGCCAATGGCACCGGCCGGTGAGATGTGATCTGTTGTCACTGTATGGCCAAGAATGGCAAGTACGCGTGCGCCTTCGATATTCGACGGAGGTTCGGGGGTACTGGCGAAGTCAATAAAATACGGCGGCTCACGAACGTAGGTCGAGTCATCGACCCATTGGAACAGAGTTCCCGTTGGGGCCGGCATACGCTTCCACTTTTCATCGCCGTCGAATATGCGGCCATATTCGAGTTTGAACTGCTCCGATTCCACAGACGCGGCCACCACGGACTCGATCTCCTCGGCTGTCGGCCAGATGTCCCGCAAATAGACGGCGTTGCCGTCGGGATCGATGCCGAGCGCATCGACACTGAGGTCACACAGCACTGTGCCAACCAACGCATAGGCAATACAAAGTGGAGGAGACGCCAGGTAGCTCGCCTTCACTTGAGAGTGGATCCGACCCTCGTAGTTGCGATTGCCCGACAGCACTGCCACTACCGAAAGATTCTTTTCGTCGACGACCGTAGCAATCTCGTCCGGCAGCGGGCCCGAGTTGCCGATGCAGGTCGTACATCCGTAACCCACAAGATTGAATCCAAGCTTCTCGAGATAACGGGTAAGATCGGCTTTCTCGAGGTAGCGGGTGACGACGCGAGAGCCCGGTGCGAGCGACGTTTTTACCCAGGGTTTGCACTGCAAGCCAGCTTCAACCGCTTTTTTTGCCAACAGGCCGGCGGCAATCATGACCGATGGATTCGAGGTGTTGGTACAGCTCGTGATAGCAGAGATCACGATTGAGCCGTGGGTGACGGAAGTGGCTGCGCCCGGCTCGTCCAATTGTTCCGGCGGCGAATTCAGAAATTGACCCGCCGCCGAGCAACTCTCGGCGACGAGGCGCGAAATATCCTCGGCATTCACCTCCGCAACTGCACCCGAGTGAAAGGATTGCCTGACGTTTGCCAGCGCGACGCGATCCTGAGGTCGTTTCGGCCCGGCAACGCTCGGCTCGACGCGGCCAAGGTCGAGATCGACGACTTCGTCAAATCGGGGTTCGGGGTCCGTATCGGTCCTGAACAGAGCCTGCTCCCGTGTATATCGCTCAATCATTTCGACATTGGCGCCGCGCCCGGTCAGTTGCAGATACTTTAAGGTGTTTGAATCAACCGGGAACAGCGTCGCCGTCGCGCCAAATTCTGGCGACATGTTCGATAATGTGGCGCGGTCGGCGATGCTCAGGCTGCTCAATCCGGCACCGAAGAACTCGACGAACTTGCCCACGACGCCATGTGCCCGCAACATTTCCGTGAGTGTCAGGACGAGGTCGGTCGCAGTCGCGCCGGGTGGCAACGATCCGACTGTCCTTACGCCGAGAACGATTGGCTTCGGCAGAAACATCGGCTGACCAAGCATGGCAGCTTCAGCCTCGATACCTCCGACACCCCAGCCCAACACGCCAAGGCCGTTTATCATCGGCGTGTGCGAATCGGTGCCCACCAGGGTGTCGGGGAAGGCCCAACCATCGCGCTCAGTAACAACGCTCCCCAAGTGCTCCAGATTGACCTGATGACAGATACCCATCCCGGGCGGCACCACGCGGAAATCGTCAAACGCTTGCTGCGCCCAGTTTAGGAGTGCGTATCGTTCTCGATTGCGCCGGTATTCCCATTCGAGGTTTGCGTTGTAGGCATCGTCACTGCCGAAGCGATCGACCTGGACGGAGTGATCGATCACCAGGTCAACAGGAACGAAAGGGTTGACGGCCTTTGGGTCCCCGCCGGCCCGTGCCAGCGCACTGCGCATCGCCGCAAGATCGACCACGGCCGGCACCCCTGTAAAATCCTGCATCAATACTCGCGCGGGCATGAACGCGATCGGTGCATTGCCGCCCTTTGGCCAGCGCGCGAGGGCTTCAACGTCGGCCGGGGAGACGTCCCGGCCTCCGGCTCGCCGCGCAATGTTTTCCAGCAATATCTTTACCGTATGCGGAAGCCGAGCGATATCGGTGCCGGTCGTGTCAGCAAGCATACCGAGGCTGACGTAGCGTACGGATCGGGTTCCGGCCGTCAATTGAGCCGAGATGCCGAGTGGATCGCGATTCATGTATCTCTCCGATGGTGTCTTTGCAGCATATTCCTCTCCCTCCCATAAACATAGTTCCTCTCACTACGGGGTGGCCACAAGACTGTGCGGGAAGTTCCCAGTTTAACGAATCACGGTGCCGAACTACGATTCTGAGATGGCAATCAGAATATTTTGGTGAGGTGAAACAACATGGCTAAGCCAAATTTCAGTCACAAAAACGGTTGGCTCATTCTGGCAGTCGTAATTTGGGTGGCGCTTGCATTGTCCGATACATTTGCGGCCGGGTTCGCGATCAACGAAAACAGCGCGAAGCAGCTTGGCGTCGCATTTGCCGGCAGTGCCGCCGCTGACGACGGCAGCACGGTTTGGTCCAATCCGGCCGGGATGGTATTTGTCGGAGCAACGGCGCAAATAACGGCCAGCTACATCGATCCGCATTTTGACTTCAACGACCGTGGCTCGGTGCAACAGACACCGCTAGGCAACCTGCCGCTGTTGCCCACGGCCAGCGGAACGGGCGGCGGCGGAACTACTGCGGTCGTACCCAGCGTCTTTTACGTTCGTCCACTCTCGGATCATCTTTACTTCGGAATCGGGTTGAACGCGCCGTTCGGTCTATCGACCGAGTATGACCCCACCTGGATTGGTCGATACCACGCGGTCAGTTCTGAAATCATCACCGTGAACGTGAATCCTTCGCTAGCGTATCGAGTGAACGAACACTTCGCGATAGGCGCCGGCGTCAACATCAACTACATGGAGGCAGAGCTCACAAACGCCGTGGATTTTGCCGCCGTGTGCGCATCGGCCGTCGGTGCGTCTTGTCCGAACGGCAGTGTGCCGGGGCAGGGTGAGTTTGACGGCTTCGTCACCAATACCGCGAACGACACCAATATTGGATACAACTTTGGCATGATCTGGTCGCCATCGGACACGACACGTATCGGTGCCGCCTATCGTTCAGAAATAGATCATTCACTGACCGGTACGGTAAGTTTCTCGGAACCGTCATCACTCGGTGGATTCTCGGCACTGGGTCCATTGGGATCAGCGCTCAATGCGACCTTTGCGGATGGTGGCAACTCATCAAGAGTCACCTTGCCCGATACCGCATCGGTCAGTCTGTTTCATCAAGTGACAGGCAAGGTAACACTGGTCGGCGATGCGACGTGGACAGGTTGGTCAAATATCCCGGAGTTGCGCATCAACTTTGACAATCCCCTGACGCCAGCCGTGACGGAGCCATTGAACTGGAAGAATACCTGGCGATTCGCCGCTGGCGTGACCGTCGATCTGAATGATCGCTGGTCGCTCAGGGGCGGGTACGCCTACGACGAGTCACCGGTACCCAATCCGATCGATAGCACACCACGTCTTCCGGACAATGATCGGCAGTGGCTCGCGCTTGGTGTCAGTCACCGGATTGGTCATTCGATCACCGTGGATCTCGGCTACGCGCACCTTTTTGTAGACGATACATCGATTACACGTCTCGAGCCGACAGGCGGCATTCTCGATGGGACGTATTCGTCGAATGCCAACATTCTGAGTTTGCAGATCAACTACAGCAAGGAGTAGCCCAATGACAAGTCAAGTAGCTAAGAGCATTGAGCCGGCAAACAAGCCCTGGCTTGCGAACTACCCATCCGGAGTTCCCAGTGAGATCGATCCGGAGGCTTATCGCTCACTGGTAGCGTTGCTCGAGGACAGCGTGAGGCGCTTTCCTGACCGTCCTGCGTTCAGAGCATTCGGTGACACCTTGAGTTACTCTGATCTCGATCGCTACAGCCGGACATTTGCTGCCTATCTGCAGCAGTCGCTGGGTCTGATAAAGGGTGAACGTATCGCCATCATGATGCCGAATATATTGCAGTATCCATTTGTGTTGTTCGGAGCGCTGCGTGCCGGACTGATAGTGGTGAATATCAATCCATTGTACACACCACGCGAGCTTGCACATCAACTGAATGACGCCGGAGTGCATACCATCGTGCTGCTGGAAAACTTCGCGCATGTGTTGGCCAGCTGTATCGACAGCACCCCCGTCCGAAACGTGTTGATTACACGGATAGGTGACATGTCGTCCTTTCCGAAATCCGCGCTGATGAACTTTGGAGCCAAGTACATTCGTAGACTGGTGCCGCGATACGATCTTCCCGGCCAGGTCTCACTCAGCCGCGCATTGGACGAGGGTAACAGCTGTACCTTCAAGCACGTAGAAGTCGGTCCAGATGATCTGGCGTTCCTTCAATATACGGGTGGCACGACCGGCGTAGCGAAAGGCGCAATGCTGACGCATCGCAACATGGTCGCAAACGTCGAACAAGCAGCTGCTTGGATCCGGCCAAACGTTGAGGACGGTGAGGAGATAATTATCACTGCTCTACCGCTTTATCACATCTTCTCCCTAACCGCTAACTGTCTGACATTTATGAAGATCGGCGGCCTCAATCAGCTCGTCCCGGACCCCCGAAACATTCGCGCCTTCATACGAACTCTTCGGTATACGCAATTTTCCGCCATTTCCGGTGTCAATACCTTGTTCAACGCGCTGTTGAACGCCCCCGGTTTTCGCAAGATCAACTTTTCCGCGCTGAAGATCTCGCTTGCAGGGGGCACCGCATTGCAGAAAGCCACTGCCGATCGATGGGCGGCCGCAACTGGCTCAACGATCATCGAAGCATACGGGCTGACCGAGACATCACCGGCGGTTAGTATCAACCCCCTGGATATTGGCAACTATAATGGTTGTATCGGTTTGCCAATACCATCCACCGACGTGACCATACGGAACGAGCAGGATATCGAGGTCGGCCCTAATGAGCCGGGCGAACTGTGGGTGCAAGGGCCGCAGGTCATGCGCGGCTATTGGAGGCAGCCTGAAGAAACGGCCAAGGTGTTATCTGCTGACGGTTGGTTGCGAACCGGCGATATCGGCGAAATGCTGCCGAGCGGCTTTATTCGACTGCTTGATCGCAAAAAAGACATGATCCTGGTGTCTGGATTCAACGTCTACCCGAACGAAGTCGAGGACGCCATCGCGGAGCATCCAGGCGTACTGGAGGTCGGCGTCATTGGCGTACCCGATGAAAAAACTGGCGAGGCGGTGCTCGCGATGATCGTCAAGAATGATGACAGTCTTACGGAGGACCAGATACGCGACCATTGCCAGGCGGTGCTGACGCGGTACAAGCAGCCAAAACATATTCGATTCGCGCGTCAGCTACCGAAGAACAACGTCGGAAAAATTCTGCGACGCGAGCTTCGGCGTCGATATACGTAATTGACGTCGGCAGATAACAGTTCGCCACGTAAGGTAGATCGATATGGAATCTGAGCAACTTACGAGTCCGGTAAAATCACTTTTCTGCGGCAGTATCGCAAGAGCGAGTTTCTGGCCCTACCCGCAGATCGACGACGATGAAAGAGAAACGCTTGGCATGGTGGTTGAATCGATTGACCGCTTCCTCGAAGACCGGGAGGTTGACTTCAAGAGGTGGGACACACAAAGCGAACAGCCGCCGGACTTTATTCGGGAGCTACGGGAACTCGGCTTATTCGGTCTGATTATTCCCGAGGAATTTGGCGGAATCGGTCTTTCAAATTCGGGGTACTCACGGGTCCTGCAACAGAGCAGTCGCTACGATAGTTCCGTTTCCCTAACAATTGGCGCACATAGCTCCATTGGCATGAAAGGGTTGCTACTGTTCGGTACGGATGCGCAAAAGGAGAAGTACCTGCCACGGCTCGCGAGCGGCGAAATGATCGCGGCCTATTGCCTGACGGAACCCGGATCGGGATCGGACGCCGCCTCAATCAAGACCAACGCCGTCAAGAATCCGGATGGCAGCTGGGTGCTCAACGGCGAGAAGATCTGGATAACGAATGGCGGCATTGCGGATTTCTACACGGTTTTTGCACGCAGCGACGGTGCCGCCGGGAAACTCTCCGCTTTCCTTGTTGAGCGCGACACACCGGGTGTCCGTATTGGCAAGAAGGAAGACAAGCTCGGTATTCGCGCATCATCGACGACCGCGGTGAGCTTTACCGACGTTCAGCTTCCGTCGGAAAACCTCCTCGGCGAAGAAGGTAAGGGATTCAAGATCGCAGTGTCCATCCTCAATAACGGACGGACGGGCCTGGGAGGCGGTGCTGTGGGCGGCATGAAAACCTGCATTGCTCTGGCGGCGAAGCAGGCATTGGCGCGTAAGCAGTTTGGTAGGAGCATTGCCGAGTTCGGGCTGATTAAAAAGAAGATTGCCGACATGACGGTAGACTGTTTTGCAGCCGAGAGTGTGGTCTGGTTGGTCGGTCACTACATCGACGCCGGATCAACGGATTACTCTGTCGAGGCAGCAATCAGCAAGGTCTTTGCGAGCGAAGCCATGTTTCGAGCTGCGAACGAATCGTTGCAGATCGCGGCCGGCAACGGCTACATGAAAGAATTTCCGCACGAACGCATTCTGCGCGACTCCCGGATAATGACCATTTTCGAAGGCACGAGTGAAATCCTTCGCCTCTTCATTGCCTTGTCCGGGCTGAAATGCCCGGCGTCCGTGTTGCAGGAGTTGCGATCGGCCATTGATGAGGTATTTGATCATCCAATCAAAGGCTTTGGACTACTCACGAACTACGGTGGCAGGAGGGTAACGCAGCTGACATCCCTTGGGCAGGATCGTATTGTCGGTTCTGTGCCGGACAGTCTTCGGGACGATGCCCTGATTTACGAAAAATACACTCTGGAGCTTGCTCGAATGTCGGATGTGCTGCTCCGACGGCACGGCAAGAACATTACTGAAAAGCAATACGCATTGGAACGCGTCGCCAACGTTGCTATTGACCTGTTTGTAGGCTTGTCGGTGCTGTCGCGCGTAAGCTCAATGGTTGTGGAGGACGACGAGAAGTATGCGAACGCACTGGCAATTGCGCACGTATTCAGCCAGAAAGCCAAGCGTCGAATGAATCGGAATCTGCGGCAGGTACTCAGGAACGAAGACGAAACGGAGAAGTCGTTGGCCGACTTTATATTTCACGAGGAAGGCTACCCATGGGATGTCCTGTAAGTCGTTTGTCGCAGTTCCGCACAGTGCAATGAATTTTGAAGAAGTTTGGCGTTGTCGTAGCGCTTTACTGGGTATTAACTTGGTTCATCTGCAACGATGATGTGGAGCGATGACGATAGGCAAACGATAAGAACGGAAATCACAAATGATTGATGCACTGGTCCTCGTCGGAGGGCTCGTAGTTCTGGTCAAAGGCGCCGACCTCCTCGTTCAGGGTGCTGCATCTATTGCGATACGGCTCGGTATCTCCTCTCTGGTCATCGGCCTAACTGTTGTCTCTTTTGGAACTTCGATGCCTGAGATGCTTGTCACGATGGTTTCGGGCTTGCGGAACAACGCAGATTTGGCAATCGCAAGCGTCATCGGAAGTAATATTGCAAACGTGTTATTGGTGCTCGGCGTCGCAGCGATCATACGACCTTTGCCGGTTCGTGATTCGACAGTAGTGTCCGAAATACCTTTTTCATTGACTGCCGCCATACTCGTCGGATTTCTGGCGAACGCCGCTCTATTTTCCTCAAATCGGGAACTGAGCATCAGCCGTTTGGATGGCGCTATCCTCTTATTCTTTTTCTTGCTGTTCATCTTGTATCTATACAAGATGAAAAGCGAAGGGCACCATTCCGAACAACAATCCTTTGATGAGAAAACTGCCGCGCGATCGAGTGTGTACATCGTCCTCGGCCTATTAGGATTGTATTTGGGAGGGCAATGGGTCGTTGATGGTGCCGTGGGTATCTCACGAACTCTGGGCGTTGATGACGCGCTTGTCGGCCTTACGATTGTTGCGGTAGGAACGTCAGCTCCTGAACTGGTTACCTCCGGCGTGGCAGCATATCGGAACCAAACGGATATTGCTGTCGGCAACGTTGTCGGATCGAACATATTCAATTTGCTGTGGGTGTTAGGGCTCACTTCGAGCATCGTTGAGCTGCCGTTCGAAGTTGTAAGCAATACAGATCTTGTGATGGTCATTGTTTCCAGTTCACTGATCATTCTGGCGATGGTCACGAGTCGCAGCAATGCAGTAACGCGTCCACATGGAGTGCTGTTTGTCGTTCTGTATGCGGTTTACCTTGTTTATGTCATCCATCGGTAGCGAGGTCTAGGTGGCCGCTTGTGGCCGACTGCCGACCTTTCCATTTTGCACAGAACCGACGTTCGAGCAGCAAGTTTCAGCTAAAGCAGACCTCTGACATCAGTGCGAAGAAAGGGTCAAAACTTTCCACCTGCGATAAGCTGCATTATCGAGAGTAATTGACGTTAAGGGCTAGGAGCAATTTCTTCGCCGGTTCCGTCCGCCAATGATTGTTCAATAAATCTCAACTATTCCTGCAAGAAGTAATTCCTCCAGGAATGGCTAAGAATGTTGCTGCATAGATCAGACTATTCCACTAGCTGTTTTCGGCTTGCTCATCCGCCCGCCTCGCCAGGGTTAGCTCTTGATATCGCGGACATATTTGAATAGCCTGGATCTGGGCGCTCGATCGGCAGAGAAATCGCGCAAAGATTCGAAATTCTTAGTTCATTTGGCCTGCAATGCAAATGCAAAATCGGGTAGGTAAAAAGCCGATTGTTAGCCTTCCGACACCGTCCAGAGAAAGCCGGAGAAAGTGGGGGCAACACCGGGGGCACCAATCTCAAAATAGCAACTGAAATAGTCATAAAATCAAACAGATACGATGTGATTGCCGTAGTACCCTTCACCACCAAACGAAAAAATAGCCCTGTTAATCAATTGGTTGACAGGGCTTTTTTGGTGGTTGAGAACGGAATCGATTTGGCTCCGTTCACTTACACGAAACCGATGTCCGGCGTGCCATTGACCTGTCCGAGGGGATGGATCCACTTACGAGACAGCCTATTGACGCCTAGCGGATGTACCAA
This sequence comes from uncultured bacterium, assembly GCA_963976365.1. Classification (GTDB taxonomy): domain Bacteria; phylum Pseudomonadota; class Gammaproteobacteria; order Steroidobacterales; family Woeseiaceae; genus UBA1847. The sequence continues at coordinate 56,661 of CAXBKH010000006.1, forward strand.
CCACTCAGTCATGTTCGGTAATCCGGGGAAACGCATTTTTGGATCGACGCTTTGCTAGTGACACGCCAAGGCTGCGACGACGAGGACTCAATCAATTACTGGCATGTCTATGTTGAAGTCGGCGGTCTCGATCATGCGCCCAAGCTCGGAATCAAGGCCCAGGAAAAACGCGCGAAGCCGTTCGTAGTAGTCGCCGACTACTGCATTGCGGACAGATGGTCGGGCAGCAAGTGCAGTCCGCCAGGCCTTGACATGCGACAAGCCGTCGAGAAAACCGAAGTCGGCAACCTGATCGATCACGTCAAAATAGCGAAACACCGGGCCGAACGCGGCGTCGACAATCGAGAACGCCGCACCATTGAACCATGGGCCAGTGCCAAGCTCTCCATTGAGCCGCACAAATTGCTCGCGCAACGACCTCGTTGCGATCGCAATCGATCGTGCATCGGCCGCGCGATAAAAGGTCGCGATCAATGCCAAGGTCGCGGACGCGAACTCGATCCAGGACCGGTTGTATGCCTTTTCGAACGCATCGACAGGATGTAACGAACCGGGCGAAATTTCGTCAAGATACTCGGCAATGACTGCCGACTCGAACAGCGGTCGACTATCAACGCACAGCACCGGCACTTTGCCGAGCGGCGATATTTTCAGGAACCAATCCGGCTTGTTGGACAAGTCGATGAACTCAATTGTGTGCGGGATATTTTTCTCGGCGAGCACAATGCGCGCGCGTTGCACGTAAGGGCAGAGTTTGTGACTGATGAGGTGTAGTTCGGGGTAGGACATGAGGGTGGCTCCGCTTTGCAGTAATACCGCAATAGACCGGAGCAAACCGAATCCGATTTTGCCGAGCGTCCCAAAACCGCCACAACCCGTCTCATTCCGTCGGAATATTGTTGATCGGTTGCACTATGCCCACCGTGATTTAAAAGCGTTATTCTTGAGTAATGGCAAACACCCGAACAAAAACCCTGCAGTCACTTCTGTCCGAGACGCGTCACTGCGCGCTATGCAGCGATTTACCACTGGGGCCAAAACCGCTGCTGCAGGCATCGTCGACTGCGACAATCCTGATTGCGGGCCAGGCACCCGGGCGTCGCACGCACGAGAGCGGCATCCCGTTCGATGACGTGTCCGGTGATCGCCTGCGCATATGGCTCGGTATCGATCGCGACACCTTTTATGATGCAAGGCGCATCGCGATATTGCCGATGGGATTTTGTTATCCCGGCACCGGCAAGAGCGGCGACCTGCCGCCGCGCAAGGAGTGCGCTCCCGCGTGGCGCGAGCAACTGCTTCAGAAAATGCCGACTGTGAAACTGACGATACTGATCGGCATGCATGCACATCGCTGGCACCTCGGTGACAGAGGAGGCAGGACACTCACGGAAAACGTCGCCAACTGGGAACAGTTCTGGCCTGACGCAATTCCGCTGCCTCATCCAAGCCCGCGCAATGCTCTGTGGCTAAAGAAAAATCCCTACGTCGAAGAAGCGTTGCTGCCCAAATTGCGGCGACGCATCAAGCAACTGCTTGCCTAGCGAAACTCAAGCCTGCACCGAACGCCGCCACTCGGTCGGTGACATCCCGCAACGACTGGAGAACACGCGCGACAAGGCACTGGCCGAGCCGTAGCCGACATCGAGCGCGATCGTCTGCACGGACTCGCCTTTCAACAGCATCGACTTCGCAAGGCCGAGGCGCCAGTCACTGAGGTAGGCACCGGGCGTCATGCCGACAACCTCGTGAAAGCGCTCGGCAAACCGTGCACGCGACATCAGTGCAGTTTCGGCCATCTTATCGAGCGTCCAGTCATGCTCCGGCCGCGCATGGATTGCGTTGATCGCGCGCTGGAGTTTCGCGTCCGCGAGCCCCGCCAACAATCCGATATCGAGCCGCTGCTGATCCATGAGATCGCGGAGGATCAGGATGAGGGCTATTTCGCTGAGACGATCGAGAATGGCATCGCGCCCACAATGTTTCTCCGAGCTTTCCCGGAACAATTGCTCGAGCGTCTGCGCGAGTACCGGCGAGTCAGCCAGGCGCAACACAAACAAGTCAGGCAGGGCGGCTTGCAGCGGGTTTCCCCGGCCGATACCGAACTCGAAGCTTGCGCAAACGATCGCCACCTCGTCGTCGAGCGGCTCAATACGGTGCTGCGTGGGGTTCATGTAGAAAAACGCACTCGGCTCGTGGAGTTCGAGCGCGACGCCGTTTTCGGACACGAGCCGGATACTGCCAGCCTGCAAAATGTGCAGCAGCCCGGATTGCGAATTAACAGGTGGCTCAGCATTGCAACTGAGGGGTCCGGCCTGGAAAACCTTGGCACGGAGCTCGAAGCGGTCGAGCAGCCAGACAAGTCGGTCTTGCATGATGAGACTCTAAGTCAAGAAAGTAAGACAGAATGATACACAAAGTCTCGTTCGATATGCCAGCATGCACCCCAAGAAATAACGGCACCGTGACACGGCGCCAGCCATCGGAGAAATGCCATGAAGTACAAAATTCTGAGCCCCACGATCCACGGTCTGCTCGACTACGCCGCCGCAGCCGGGCTCATTGTGTTGCCATTCGTGCTCGGTCTCGGCGAGACCTCACCTGCTGCGTTGTGGTTATCGGTCGCCGGCGGTTTTGGTCTTATCACTTATAGCCTGGCGACCAACTACGCCTTCGGCTTATTCGGACTTGTCTCGTTTCGCACGCACCTGGTGTTCGACCTGATGGCCGCACTCGTCTTCGCCATCGCGCCCTTCGTATTTGGCTGGAGCGGACTGACTCTCGGCTACTACCTGGTCATGGCAGCGGGCGTACTTGTCGTCGTTGCACTGAGCAGCAAAAGTGAGCGGGTCGTCAACACACCAGCTACCAATTCATAACCAACCATCAACAACAGGAGTATTTCCCATGCAACATATCGCAACTATAAACCCCGACGCTGCCGGTCCGGCGACCGAGATTCTCGCAACGGTAAAGAAAAAACTAGGCACGGTGCCGAACATGTTCGCGACACTCGCCAACTCGCCGTCCACGCTCGAAGCCTATCTCGCCTTCAGTGGCGGACTCGAGAACGGGCTATTGAGCAAAGCCCTGCGCGAACAGATTGCTTTGGCCGTCGCCGGCGCAAACCAGTGTGACTACTGTGCCTCCGCACACACGTTCATCGCAAGAAGTCTCGGTGTGGATAGCGGAGAAGCAGCACGCAACCTTGTCGCCGAATCGGGCGATCCGAAGACGACAGTCATTTTAAAATTCGTTTCTGATGTCGTTAGAAATCGGGCGGTTTTCTCTGATAGCTCAGCCGCGCTGGACGAACTACGTCATGTGGGTGTTACCGAAGCGGAGATCGTCGAAATTATCGCCAATGTGTCATTGAATATTTTCACGAACTACTTCAATCATCTGGCCGGAACCGATATCGATTTTCCGTTGGTGAGCTCGAAGACAGACAGGGTAGCAGCCTAATACCCACGCGAAACTCGTTGTGAAACCTGAAAGAAAGATCCGCGACCCGATCATGTGGCATCGGGACTAACCTCCCTGCAACCGCCCGGTTGCAGGGTTCGGGTCATTTGCTCGAGTGGTACTCTTACCGGCTGGTGTGGCATTCAGCGCGAACCGGGCGATTTCGAACTGGCGCTGGTCCTCTCACATGCCGGACCACGGACAAATCATCTGCAATATTGAAGTCGCGTGCTTCTCGCGGTCGCCAAAAGCCTGGCGCAGGTCCTGATTACGGCAAAAGATTTTAACCGGGATTGACGATCTCGCCGGGCGCACTCGACTTGAAGTGTGCAAGTAGCGCGACGACACCGCCGGCAATGAGAAGTGCCAGAAACAGGATGGCCTGCTTGGCAAATAATAACGGCACAATTCCTCCCACTAGCATAAGCACCCCGCCGACGAGAAACTTCCGTTTCCATGACATGATCCCGCCCACCACGCCGAGCACCAGGCTGACGATCATCAGCAGACCTGCCGTGCCCATGTTCTGAAGCTCCGCTCCACCGACGGCACGTTGCATCTCGTTGAGCTGGCCGAAGTCGCCGAGCCATTTTGCGCCGAGTGCGCCGGCAACCAGGCCGCCAAGTACACCAAGAATTAATGCTGTCACTCTCATCGTCTGTTCTCCTTGTTATTCAAGCTCTGATCGCTTTCGATTTGGATACGACGCCGTGGGCGAGGCAATACCGGCACTATTGGGGCAGTAAGCTTGCCTTGGGTGCATATCTGACTCTGAAGCGTACAGAGGGCGGATCACCGCACACATCGACAGCTAGCGGCATTTAGCGGCGATTAACGTGAGAAACAGGCGATACGTCTTGGTCGGGTTAGCGCGAGATATGGAGTACGGGTTAATCTTGTAGTCGGCAAGCGGATCGGCAAGGAACCGGAATTTCCATGACCCACAAATCATCATGATATCGACGAACAAGGTCTCGACCTGTGGCGCGGCACGGATGCCAGCCACTTCGTGCGGCCAAAGTGGGGCATCTACCGGTCAATATTGGACCGGGACAATCTTCGCCCTGATGAAGAAACGGTACGGTTCGCCAATTTCAGCGTCAGCGAAGTGATGATCACCAACTAGCGTCCGGCGCGTCGAACTGCGATCCCCGCAATCGCGGTACCCGGCAGCGTGATCAAGGCAGCAATGGCCGCCGTTACGCCCGGGTTGCCGAAGGTCAACGATGAATCGGGAAATAATACGGCACCCTGAAAAAACAGGCCGAAGTGAATCACCAGCGCGACCACCGAGCCAATCCAGACGACCGCGACCGGCAGCCGATGAAACAAGACACCCAGCAGCAACGGTACCGTTGCTGCTACGGCCAGGCCGTAGACGCCGGTCTGCCCGAAAATGCCGAGCAATCGTGGTGGCTGCAGGTTTATCAGGAACGCGGCGACTGCGATAACGATCAGCACGACATGACTGGCGCGCAGCGCAAACGCCATCTGTTGCTCATTGCTGAGTTGCTCGCGTCGGCGCTTGCCGATGAGATTGAGGACCAGGTCATTTGCCGTGATTGTCGAGATCGCAACCAGCAAGCCGTCCAGGGTTGACATGGCGGCAGCCAGCAACACGATTCCGACAAACGTAAACACGGCCTCCGGAAAGATCGTCCTCAAATACGTCGTCATGACCAGGTCTTGTCGAAACGAATTCGTCGCGCCGTCAATCAGCGCGTCCGGCGGCACAATGAAATGTGCAGCGAACCCGACTGTACCGAGCAACTGGAAAAGAAAGAAAACAAGCGCAAAAACAACCAGGAAGATCTTCACTGAGCGATCGTCTTTGACGTACAGCGCTTTCGTCAGGATGTGCGGCTGGCAAACCAGTGTTGCGCCGATTACAAAGCCCGCAACGTAGATCGAGAAAACATCGTTAAATAATGCGCCGTCGCTATTTACCGCGGCAACGAGGCTCGGGTCGATGCTACGTAGCCCGTCGACGACACCGACGGGTTGCTGGAATGCAATCCAGATGCACGATCCGACTACGGCCAGCGCAACGAGAATCATCAGGCTGCCCTGCAACAGGTTGGTGAAAACATGCGCATAGGTTCCGCCAACAAACACATAGCCGGTAACAAATACCAGCGTGATGATCAGCGCCGTTGCATTCGGGACATTGAGTAGCGCCTGCATGACGATGGAAATACCACCGACCAGCAACACAACGAATGCAAAAGACAACAGATTGAGGAACGCAAAAAACAATGCGAAACCGCGTGATTCGTAACGTTTGCCGATCCAGTCCGGCATCGTCAGTGCACTCGACTCGGCACCAAGCCGACGAAAGCGGAACGAAAGAACGGTCAGCATTGTAAGAAAGCTCAGGCCGACTGCGATAACCATGTGAAACCAGGCGCTCCAGCCATCAACGTAGACAAAGCCCGGGTTGATAATGAACGTCGACGCGGAAGAAACACTCGCGGCCAGGATAATGCCGACGACCACCGGGTTCATTGCCCGGTCGCCAAGTGCGAAGCTGCCGAAGCCCTGGGTGCGACGATAGCCGCGCCATCCCAGCCACGACGTTGCGACGAGGTAGGCGACGAAAAGCGACCAGGCGAGAATCAAAGCGTGCTGCCAGCGAGACTGTCCAGCATGGCTTTAATCACTTTCACCTGCTGGCCCTGTTGCGTTGCATAATTCTCATCGGTATAGCCCCACCAGTCCCAGCAGCCGTAGGGATTCATCGGCGCGATTTTGCTGGCCGCAACCTGCGGATACAAAATCAACAACTGGTTGGCCTCAGCCCATTCGTTGTAGCCGGCATTCATCGCAAACGCATCATCAATAAAAGCTGACGACTGGGCGCAGCCATGGAATGCCACGTGAATACCGCAGCTTGCGCCAGCGGCGCAGGATGCCGGCACATACAGGAAAGCTTTCTCCAGCATTTGGGCGTCGGGCCCGCCAACCTGGTCGATGACGCGTAATTCGCCGGATGCTTCTGTTCGTGCAGCGAGGTCCCCGTAAAGCGACCGCAGTAAGGCACCTGCCGCGTCGTAGTTACAATTCTGGATATACGGCGAGCCGAACGTACTGCATTCCAGACCTTTGTTGAGTGTCGGCATGCCGTGCACAACCTCGACATCGTTCACGAGGGTCACGTCCGCACCGAGCTCGCGATAATAGGTCTCGGCTGCGTCGACGACACCGGCATTTACTCTGTCGTCCAGCGTACCAATGAACAGCCAGACCGGATCATCGGCAATGTTATCGACTGAGTCGATCAGGCCAGCGCCGGCAGCAGCACGCGCATAGTCCAGCAGTGCGGGAATACCAAGGTCGCCGCCCTGGACGCAAGCGCCGATGCCTTTGCTCAGTGTGCCCTCCGCACAATAGTACGGTCCGCCCGCCAGCAATGCCGCGCCGCGGAAGAGTGCCGAATGCGCAATATGCAGCTGACCCGCCATGTACGCACCTGAGGAAATGCCTGACACGCTAAAGCGATCAGCCGAAATCGAAAACGTCAGGGATTCCGGTGCCGGCACCGGTTCCTTCGAACACGCGCTCACGATCAGTGTCAGTACGATGAAAAACAGTTTGCGCATTACGGCACCTCGTCGAGAAATCGGTCAATGGCTGTCAGGCTTTCTCGTTCGTCAAGCAAAGGAACATGGCCACGGTTTGGAATGGGAATGACATCAAGATCAGCCTTTACCGCAATCATCTTGTCAACGATATCCCGCGTCAGGATGTCAGACATCTCGCCCCACAACAGCATTGTCGGAATGTCCGCAAGTGCAGCGAAGAGAGTCCATGGATCGGCTTGCAGCACCTCGGCCTCCCGTGCCGCGCGGCCGATATTACTGTCGCAGTCGACGCGCGGTACGCCATCAGGGCCTTCACGGTAGGCCTTCCAGGCCATCTTGCGCCAGTCAGCTTCGCCCAGACCCGGCAGCCATGCGCCGTAAAGCTCCTGCGTTTGCTGAACCGCGTCATCCCAGTTTTTAACGGGCTTTGTGCGACCGGTGTACTCCTTGATGCGATCGAGTCCCGCCGAATGCACTTCGGGTCCAATGTCATTCATGATAACGCCGGCGAGGCGATTCGCGTTTGTGGCTGCCATGCCCATGGCACAGAGACCGCCGAGCGATGTGCCAATCACAAGCACCGTGTCGATCGCCAGATGATCGAGCAGCCGCCAGGTGTCGTTTACGTAGGTAGTCGGATGATAGTTTTTCCAGTTCGGGTCGTATTCCGAATAGCCGCGTCCGCGGAAGTCCGGCGTCAATACGCGTCGCCGGGATGCCATGTGAATCGCAAGATCTTCGAAGTCACGACTGTTTCGGGTAAGGCCTGGCAGGCAAATGACGGGCGTACCGCTGTTGTCGCTGCCAAATTCGCGATAGTAGAGTTTTAGGCCGTCGCTGCTCGGGTAATACTGTGCATTGTCGATTTTCGCCACGCCGGCCTCCTCAGGCAGCCCCATTACCAAACTGCTTTCGCAGTTCGCGCTTCAGTACCTTACCGTTCGGATTGCGTGGCAATTCGTCGACGAAGACTGCGCCCGAAACCCGTTGCTGCTTTCCGAGACGTTCGTTGGCCCAGGCGGTGATTGTTTCGGCATCGATTGCTGCATCCGCTGCGAGCACAATGACTGCAAGTGGTGTTTCGCCCCATTTATCGTGCGGAATACCGATAACGGCGACTTCGCTGACCGACGGGTGCTCGACGAATGCCGCTTCGATATCCAGCGGGTATACGTTCTGGCCACCGGACAGGATCATGTCCTTCTTGCGATCGACCAGGGTCAGGAATCCCTCGTCATCGAGCATGCCGATGTCGCCAGTGCGCAGCCACTTCCCACCCGTCGGGTGCACCCAGGTCGCTTCTTCACAGGCCGCCTCATTTGCATGATAACCCGCCATCATGAATCGGCTTTCACCAACAATTTCGCCGGCTTCACCCGGCGGCAGCATCCGGTCGTCGTTATCGACGATGGCCAGATGCTGGCCGGGGCAAGGGCGCCCGACGGTATCGATCTTATCGAGCATGTCTTCGGGGCCGAGGATGGTCACGAGGCCCTCGGTCAATCCGTACAATTCGATAAACGATCCTGGCATGTCATTCGTGAGCCTGCGTTTCAGTTGTGCTGCCAGTGGCGACCCGCAGCACATGTAAGCGTCAAGACTCGACAGGTCGTAGTCCGAGTAATGTTCGTGATCTAGCAATTTCTGATACTGCAGTGGCACCATAACGGTATGCGTAATGTGAGCATCCTGGATGGTCTGCAGGGTATCCTGCACGTCGAAACGCCGGCGGATGACAATCGTGCCGCCGGCAAAAAAACATGCCAGCATGGCAACCCAGCTGATGTTCGAAAACAGCCCGAGATTAATTAACGTGCGTGCACCTGCGTGGTAGCGCAACGCAACCGCCATGTCGGAACCCCAGGCCGCGCGGCAGGCATGATCGTGCACGATACCCTTGGGCAGTCCGGTCGTTCCGGAACTGTAGATGATATTGCACTCATCCGTGGGTTCGATGCGCGTTTCGGAGAGCGTGCTCGTCGCGGCATCCCGTATCGCATGGTAGTCAAGCCAGCCGTCACCGGGTGGCCGTACACCGACAAGACGGGACTGAAGGTCGTCGCTGAAAGCATGACGCAGTCCGTCGATGCGTTCGAGATGTTCGTCGCATGCAATGACCGCACGCGCTGCAGAGTTCTCAATCATGCCGGCCACTGCCTGGTCTGTAATCGAGCAGTTGAGTGGCACGGCGCAAAGGCCGGCACGGATGATGCCGAACATCGCTTCGGCCGTCTCATAGGCATTCGTCATCAGGATGACGACACGATCGCCTTTGACGAGACCGGTATCGAGAAGTGCGTTCCCGATTCTCGCCGTACCGATGCCAAAATCGGTCCAGCTGATAACGCTTCCGTCGAACTCGAACGCAGGTTTTGTACCGAGAAACTCGGCATTCAATGCGATAATGTGCGGTACCAGAAGCGGCCGCGGCGAAAACCACGCCATTTGATGTCCCCCCATCCCCACGTGACCGACCGGCGGGCCGATACACTAATTTCAACGAGCGTTGAATACTAGTTGAACGACTGTTGAATTTCAAATAGGGTAGCTCGCAATGGCTGACGACAACAATTCCACCCGCGACCGCATCCTCGATGCGGCCGAGGAACTCTTCGCGCACCGCGGGTTTGATGGCGTTTCGGTGCGCCAGATCATGTCCAAGGCCGAGGCAGACGTGTCACTGGCCTACTATCACTTCAAATCGAAGCGCGACCTGTTCGAACAGGTCATGTTGCGTCGCGCCGAGATTCTGAACGACATCCGCTTAAAGGCGCTCGAAGTCGTCGAAGAACATCATCCGGACGATGCGCCGTCTGTCGAAGAAATAATCGGTGCATTTGTCAATCCGCTGATTGAACTGCTGGCCCGCGAGCACGATGAGTGGTCGCATTATTTCCAGCTCATCGCACAAATCAACAACTCGGCGGACTGGGGCGGCGAGCTCATGACGCGCTACTTCGATCCGCTGGTCAAACGATTCCTGGAAGCCTTGCGCAAGGCCTTGCCGGAGTGCGATGAGGTGGACCTGTTCTGGAGTTATCACTTCCTGTCCGGCGCGCTCACGCTGACCTTTGCCGAGACCGGTCGCATCGACAACCTCTCCGATGGCGTTGTGAAGTCCTCGGACATGGCGGAAATCCACGAGCGGATGGCACCGTTCTTGGCAGCCGGCTTCGAGCATCTCTGCCGGAAGTAGGGGGCGTTCCCGGGCTGTGTTGCGTCGGGGTTTGCATTTCAACGAACGTTGAACTAATCTCCGTTCAACGTTCGTTGAATATTGGGCCGTCTGGTCCTGCACCCTGGGGGGAACAAATGAATAAGATTTCGACGTTAATTGGCCGTGCCTGCGCGTTTTCGCTTACCTTGGCTGCGTTCGGCCTGGTGGCCGCGCCGGCCGAAGTTCAGGCGCAAGACAGTGGCGCCGACCGGCAACTCGAAGAAGTGGTCGTAACGGCACGGCGGCGTGAGGAATCGCTCCGCGATGTGCCGATCGCCGTGACAGCATTCAGCGGAGCGGCGCTTGAAGAGGCGGGCATCGTTGACATCACCGCGCTGACCAACATGACACCCAACGTCCACCTTGAAGTTTCCCGGGCGACCAACACAACGCTAACAGCGTATATCCGTGGCGTCGGTCAACAGGATCCGGTGTCGGGTTGGGAAGGCGGCGTCGGTCTCTATCTTGATGACGTCTACCTCGCAAGGCCACAAGGCACCGTATTCGACGTTTACGATGTCGAACGTATTGAAGTGCTGCGCGGACCGCAGGGTACGCTTTACGGCCGCAATACGATCGGTGGTGCTATTCGCTATGTGACCCGTCGTTTGTCGACGGAAACAGAATTCAGCGGCAAGCTTAACTATGGCAGTTACGGCCAGACCGACCTCATCCTCAAAGGCAGTATTCCTGTCACTGACACCTTCCGAATTGGCGGCACGGCCGCGAGTTTCCACCATGAAGGCTGGGGACGAAACCTCACGACAGGCGAGGATAATGCGGACAAGGATATCGTGGCCTACCGGCTGAGCCTCGAATTCGAGCCCAGCGAAGCATTGTTCGTTCGGCTCTATGGTGACTACAGCGAGGATCAGTCGACGCCGCGCCAGGGCCACCGCTTGCTGCCAAGCCTGTCCGGCGATCCGGTACTTGATGATGTCTGGGATACGCGCGCCGGAATTTCGACGTATCCATCGTCGGTGGGTGGTCTGGATCCTGAAGTGACCCAGGGCGGTGCCGGGCTGTCGGTCGAGTGGAATATCAATGAGCATCTGCAAGTCAAGTCGATCACATCGCAGCGAGCAGACCGTTCGGAATCCCTGATCGATTTCGATAACCTGCCGATCAACGAGTTCGACGCGCCGGTTATTTACGACAATGAGCAATTCAGCCAGGAGCTGCAGGTCACACTGTCCGGCGAGCGTTGGAACGGTGTGTTCGGTGCGTACTACCTGGACGCCAATTCGTTCACCGCTTTTGACGTGATCTTCGGTCTCAGTGGCGCAACGTCATTCACACTGGGTGACTACGATACTGATGCCTGGGCCGGCTTTTTTGACGTGACCTACGACATCAACGATCAATGGTCGCTGTCGTTTGGCGGCCGCTACACCGAGGACGAACGTACGGCACGGGTCGTTCGCGAAACTTTCCTTGGTCTCGGTTCACCGTACTTCGGCAATACCGGCGCAATCTCGTTGACGCCACCGTCGACCGGCGTTCCGGAATTCAATGGCACTCGCAGCGACAACCAGTTTACTCCGCGCGTGAGCATCAGCTACAAACCGAACGACGCGCACAACCTGTATCTTTCCTACAGCGAAGGCTTCAAGGGTGGCGGCTTCGATCCGCGCGGTGCCTATAACGTCGCCGAAGTTCGAGAGGGCTTTGCACCGGAGTCTGTAGAACAGATTGAATTTGGTGCCAAATCGCTATGGGGCGACGGTTGGTTGTCGACCAACATTGCCGTATTCACGATGGACTACACCGATGTGCAAATACCCGGTTCAATCCTGCTGGACACCGACAATGACGGCGTCGTTGATGGTTTCGCCGGCAAGGTTACGAATGCGGGCGGCGCTGAAGTCATGGGCCTGGAACTGGAAGCCATGGCGCAATTCACCGACCAGTTCTCGGCGACTTTTGCCCTTGGACTGATCGACGCGGATTACACCGAGTGGCTGGTCGCGTCGACCGATCCTGTGACGATGCAACCGATATTTGTCGACATCTCAGACTCACGCGAATTCCAGAACACACCGGAATCCACCGCGAGCCTGCGGCTGCGTTACGACGTACCCGTGTCGTCAGGTACCCTGTCATGGCTGACCGGCATCTCCTATCGGGATTCGACGCACCAGTTCGAGATTCCGAATCCGCTGGTCGACCAGAAAGCGTTTTCGCTGGTTGACATGAGCGTCGTTTGGGCATCGGAAAGCGGCAAGTACGAAGTCGGCATTCACGGCCGCAATCTTGGCGATGAGGAGTATATCGCGGCGTCCTATGACTTTGGCGTGATCGATAATTCCGTCATCGGATTCTACGGTCCACCGCGAACAGTAACCGCAACGGCGACGGTCAATTTCAAGTAAGGCGCTGTATCGGCAAGACACTGGCTGCGCCGGAGCTGGCAAATGAACCTGCAAAACAAGGTAATTGCCATTACCGGTGGTGGTCGAGGGCTGGGAGCCGCCATGGCGACCGGACTTGCCGGCAGCGGCTGTCGACTGGCACTGATCGACCTGGATCAACAGGCACTCGATGACACTGCGAGTGCCTGCCAGGCGGCGGGTGCCGATGATGTTGCCACCTATGTGGCGAACGTCACGGACGAAGCTGAGGTCGAGGCTGTATTCAAAGACATTGCCGATCGTTTCGGCGGCTTGCATGGGCTTGTTAACAACGCCGGGATAACGCGCGACGGTTTCACGCTCAAGTTTGAGGACGGCGAACTCAAATCGAAAATGTCACTGGAACAATGGCAGCGAGTGATCGACGTCAATCTCACCGGCGTATTTCTCTGCGGCAGGGAGGCAGCGTTGGCGATGATCGAGCGCCAGTGCAAAGGCTGCATCATCAACATTTCGTCAATCTCTCGTGCCGGCAATATGGGGCAACTCAACTATTCGGCGACCAAGGCCGGTGTCGAGGCGATGGCCGTCGTCTGGGCGAGGGAGTTTGCCCGCTACGGGCTGCGGTCTGCATCCATTGCGCCGGGTTTCATTGGCACCGACATGGTCATGGCGATGAAGCCTTCCGCCCGTGAGAAAATGGCAGCGGGTATCCCGGTCGGTCGCATCGGCAGCCCTGCGGAAATCGCCAGCACGGTGAAGTTCATCCTTGAAAACGACTACGTCAACGGACGCTGCTTCGAAATCGACGGCGGTCTCCGCTTCTGACCCGCAATAACGGACTGCATCAACCCTGGCGACGGCGTATCTCGACCGGTCTATGATATAAAGTTCTGACTGGATTTCCGACGACTCAGATGCCATGTCGGCAATGTGATACCCGTTGTGAAAAGGCCGCGGAACCTATGAGCTTAAGACAAACCCTTGGACTGTCCATAGCGGTATTGTCGCTGACGGTAGCGGCGATCGCTTTTGCCCAAGAGCACCCTCGGCTGATCATGACCAAAGCCGGTGTCGAGAGGATCAGGGCCGAACTCGGAACGGTCCCATTGTTCGATGCCACGGTTAAAATACACGGGTCGAAGTAGACGCGGAGATCGCGCTGGGAATTGATACCCCGGTGCCCAGGGACTTTTCCGGCGGCTATACCCACGTGCGCCACAAGCGAAACTTCCTGATCATGCAGAAAGCGGGGGCGCTGTACCAGATCCTCGATGATGAGAAGTACGCGCGTTACGTTCGTGACATGCTGTTTCAGTACGAGGCAATGTACAAAGATTTGCCGCTGCATCCCAAGGAACGATCCTACGCGCGCGGCAAGCTGTTCTGGCAAAGCCTGAACGATGCCAATTGGCTTGTGTATGCGAGCCAGGCCTACGACACAATTTACGAGTATCTGTCCGCCGATGAACGTGAAACCCTTGAGGAAAATCTTTTCCGGCCCTTTGCGGACCACATTTCTGTCGACAGCCCGCAGTTTTTCAATCGCGTCCACAATCACAGCACCTGGGGCAATGCAGCCGTTGGCATGATTGGCCTCGTAATGGGCGACGATGAACTCGTTGAACGGGCTCTATACGGTCTTGAAGACGACGGTCTCGCAACCGATGAGAGGGATAATGACGGCGGATTCATCAAGGTTGCAGGCCAGAAGGCCGGCTTCCTGGCCAACCTCGAGGAACCTTTTTCGCCAGACGGCTATTACACCGAGGGACCGTATTACCAGCGCTATGCCATGTACCCGTTTCTCGTCTTCGCACAAGGGCTTAACAATGTAAGACCCGAGCTTGAGATTTTGCAGCACAAGAATGGCGTATTGCTGAAAGCGGTCGATGCGCTGCTCGAATTGTCGGATGCCGATGGCGAGTTTTTTCCACTGAATGATGCGCAAAAAGGAATGTCGTACCACGGCCGCGAGGTCATCACAGCGGTGGATATCGCGTACCACGTCGGCGGTCAGGATCCCCGGCTGCTGAGTATTGCGGAAGAGCAGGGCGAGGTGCTGCTCGATGACGCGGGCTTCTCGGTTGCTGCAGCAATCCGGGACGGCAAGGCGAAAAAGTTCGACAAGCGGTCGGTGAACTTTTCGGATGGTCCTGATGGCACGCAAGGCGGTGTCGCGATTCTACGTGCGGGCGACGAAGACCTGGCCCTGGTATTCAAGTACGCCGCGCAGGGCTTGAGCCATGGCCATTACGACAAGCTCTCGTACTCGCTCTACGAACGAGGTGACGAGGTCTTGCAGGACTACGGACTCGCACGATTCGTCAATATCGAACAAAAAGGCGGCGGCAATTACCTGCCGGAAAATACAACCTGGGCCAAGCAGACAATTGCTCACAATACGCTCACGCAAAATGAAATTTCGCACTTCCGCGGCGAATACGAGATCGGCAGCCAACATCACTCCGAGCTGCACTTTTACGATGACTCAAATAGCGACGCACAGGTTGTCAGCGCAACAGATACCAATGCCTACCCGGGGACCCGGTTGTTGCGAACAGTGGCGGTCATCAAGACAGATAATTTCGAGAAACCTTTCCTGCTGGATATCTTCAAGGTCGCATCAAAGTCCAGGAACCAGTACGACCTGCCTTTTTACTTCCTGGGCCAGGTCATAAGCGCCAATTTTGAATCGCAGACACCATCAGAGCTGCGACCACTGGGGGAGAATTACGGGTATCAGCACCTGTACCTCGAGGGCAAAGGCACGGCGACGGCGGGCAACACGAAGTTCTCGTGGCTTGGGAACGGGCGCTTCCGTACATTGACCACAGTGACTGAAGCGTCCGACGAGCTGATGTTCACAAGAATCGGCGCCAATGATCCGGCGTTTAACCTGCGACGCGATGCGGGATTCATGATTCGCAGAAATAACGCAGCGAGCACAGTATTCGCGTCGACGGTGGAGCTGCACGGCAGTTACAGCCCGGTTTCCGAGAATGCGATCAACTCCCATAGCAATATCGCGAAGCTTACGATTGTCTACGACGATGAAGACTACACGGCGGTTTCAATTGAGGGCCTTGACGGGACTATCCATATATTCGCCCTGTCCAATCGGGGCGCGTCAGCATCCAGCGTGCACCGAATCAAAATCCGCGGGCAGTTCTACGAATGGACAGGGCCGTATTTGTTCAGCTCTCGATAGACCCGCCAGCATCAGTCATACAGTTGGGTATCACTAAGCCTCACGATTAACACATCGCTGGAGATGTGATCGATCACTCGTTCGGCTGTACTGCCAATGATCATGCGTTTCAGACCCCAACGTGCAAGTGCGCCCAGTACGACCAGTCCTGATCCAAGGCTCCTGGCAAAAGTTGGAATAATTTCGTCTGCGCGGCCCGGCAATTGATGAGCGCGGTCGATATCGACCTTACACTCCATCGCCAATGCATTCAGCGCATTTCGGTGTTCGGCTTTGACGCGCTCGTCGATCTTGTCGATCGGAAGCTTGCTCGCATTGATTGCGCGGTTTGCCGCGGTTCCGATGCCGACCAGGCGTTCGTAGACATGCAACAAGTGCAACTCACCGTTTGCCTTTTCCGCAATTACTTTAGAGTTTCGCACAATCTCATGGTCCAGTGCCGCGGGCTTGTCATGAGCGTGGCTCGGATCGACAGCCGCAACAACAACCGGCTTCTCCGGCATTGTTTCGGCCCTGACCAGCCACAGCGGTTGTGGACAGATGCGCAGCAATTGCCAGTCCGAGTCAACCAGCATGCTTCGTTGGGCCGCGGTGTGATACTGACTGGCCTTGATAACGAGACGGGGACTGATTTCGTCCGACAATTCAACGATGCCGTCGCCGAGTGGCCTCCGGTCCAGGATCGATGTCGTTACTTTCACGCCTTCCTTGCGAATCCTGTCGGCATAGTCTTCGACGATCGCATGTTGCGTTTGCACCATTTCGCGACGAATGCGATCGGCTTCGCTAGACACGGATAAGTTGCCGAACAGTGCTCCGCTAAACGGCTCAAAAAGCACCAGGTGAACGTTGTAATCGAAAGTGCGGGCAATCCACAAGGTGCGATCGATGACCGTCTCGGGCATGCAGTCCAGTTCGAGTATTGCGAGGGCAGTCGCTTTCTTGGCCATATATTAAGCGTCTCGTTTGATATCAGGGGTAAAGTCGATAATCGTATTGCGGTACCACTACGTCGTAATGTGACTGCAGGAACGCCACCAGATCCGTCAGCTCCTGCACCGTCATGTGCTCGTTGTAGTTGTACATGTTGGATTCTCCGTCCTCGGACACAAGCTCCTCTGCGTAGCCTTTGGCGAGTTCGTGCGACGGGTTGATAATTGCGGTGACCAGTTCGCCGTAAGTCTTCACCTTGGAGACCGGCCCACCGAGCTTGACGTAGGGTGCCTTTGCGTAGGGAATCTCGGGGAACTCTTCACCGGCGACCGTGTGGCATTGGTGGCACTGCATGTACAAGAATGCCGCCCGACCCTGGTCGGGGTCTCCGTCCGGTAGTCGAAAGCCGGCGGGCGAAGTGGCGGTTCGGGTGCAGCCAACAGAGACCAGCAAGGCGCCAAGTGCCAGCAAGCAAAGGAATTTCCTGTTCATCGATCGTCTCCTCGACGCTCCCGCAGAGCGCTCGTCAGGCTTGCAGGTATAGCATGGCCGGCTGCCATGCTGGATAAGGGAAAGTCGCTGCAAATTGCGGTAAACATCACTACTTTGTAAGGTGTCTGTTGCCGATTTTCTCTATGGGATTTCCGTAATATCGTGGTGACCCCGATCGCGCGACAATCGGCTAGTCCGGCTCCGGCGACATCGCCCGGCCGCATCTCACAGAGGCATTGAAAATGAGACGTCAAATAGCACTTGCGTTACCTGTATTTACCCTGCTTGCCTGCGCAGCCGGTGTATCGGGCAATGCATCGAAGGACTTTGAAGAAGTGAAGGCGACGACCATTCTCGACGCACCGAGTGTGAATGCCGAGGGTCTTGCAGAGGAATCGCGCGCGCTCATCAAGCGAGGCAAATACATGGTCGAGCTACTCGGTTGTGGGACATGCCACACCAATGGGGCACTCGAAGGCGATCCGGATATTGACAATTTCCTGGGCGGTTCGGACATCGGCATCGCATACATGTCACCACTGGACAATCGTTATCCCGGCGTCGTCTTCGCACCGAATCTTACACCGGACGTTGAGACGGGAATCGGCAGTTGGAGCGACAATGAACTGTCCATGGCGATTCGGCAGGGTAAAGGTCGGCACAGCAAGCGGCCCGGGCTCGTCATGCCCTGGCCCGGCTACGCGAAATTGTCGGATGAAGACACTGCCGCGATTACGCAATACCTGCGAAGTCTCGAGCCGGTTCGCCACAAGGTACCGGACACTGTCGAACCGGGTCAGAAAACACGCGAATCCTTTGTCTATTTCGGTTTCTATCGAAATAAATAATGGCGTGCTAGGTGATATTGACGCGCATCCCGTGTTGCGCGATCTCAGCCGGCGCCTGCAGTTCCTGTTTCAGTCGCTCGACCAGCGGCTGTTGTGATCGTTCTTCACCGTGCACCAGGTAGACGGGCGGCCTGGCGGTAAAATTTCGGTACCAGTCAACCAGTCCGGCCTGGTCAGCATGCGCAGAAAGCCCGCCGATCGTGTGAACCTGGGCACGCACATTGTACTCTTCGCCCCAGAGTCGAATCTTGTCGGCGCCGTCGACAATGCGCCGCCCAAGCGTGCCGTCGGCCTGGTAGCCGACGATGACAATGTGACATTCCTCGCGCGAAATATTGTTTTTCAGGTGATGGTGAATGCGACCACCGGTGCACATGCCGCTGCCGGCGATAATGATAGCGCCGGATCTGATGGAATTAATGGTCATCGATTCTTCAGTGGAACGGGTTGCAACAATATTGGGCAGAAGCGGAAGCATGGAATCGTCGCCAAACAGGTGCGCACCATAAAGGTCCCGGTAGCGCGCGTAAGTCCTGGTTGCGTCGATTCCCATCGGGCTGTCGAGGTAGACGTGCCAGGAGTCGAGGCCCCAGTCGCGCTCGTGTTCTTTCATCAGGTACAAGAGATCCTGGGTTCGTCCGACGGTGAACGCAGGTATCAGGATGTTCCCCTGCGAGGCACGGGCTGATTCAAAAACCTCGCCGAGTTCTGCAATGGTTTCGTCGAACGGCCGATGCAGCCGATCGCCGTAGGTGCTTTCCATGACCACGAGGTCCGCGTGCTGCAGCCGGGTGGGGGAGTCCATGACAGGCGCTTCGGCATAGCCGAGGTCGCCACTAAACACCAGGCTGCGTTTTGTGTCCTGCTCGAGGCAGCTTAGCTCGACGATTGCAGAGCCAAGAATGTGGCCGGCATCGTGCAAGACGAGTGTCAAACCCGGTACGACCTCGACGGCATCGCCGTACTCAATGCCGCGGAACAGTGAGAGACAGGCTTCCCCATCCGCACGCGTGTAGAGCGCCTCGATCGGCTCCAGGCCTTTCTCGTGACGCCGCTTGTTTTCCCACTCGGCATTCTTTTCGTTCAGGTAGCCCGAGTCGGGCAACATGATCTCGCACAGAGCCAGCGTTGCCTCGTGCGTAAAAACCGGGCCTTGGTATCCACGCTTGAACAGCAGCGGGATACGACCGGAATGATCGATGTGGGCATGACTGATGACCACGGCATCGATGTCATCGATTGCCACGGGAAACTCGGCGAAATTCTGCGATTCGCCTTGTCGAGATCCCTGTACCAGCCCACATTCAAGCAGAACCGTGTGCTGGTCGGTTCGCAGTACGTACAGCGAGCCGGTTACCTGTTCAGCGGCGCCAAAAAATTGAATCGAAAAAGACACCCTTGAATCAGTGTCCTGTCATCAACGCACGGTCGATGGAACTGTATTCCTGATTATCGCTGCTGTTATTCATCGACGGCTCCATCGTTGCGTAGCCGGCATGTTATCAGAGCAAGGTCCTTGTTTTCACTGATTCGACAACTTAGTCTCATTGCAGACAACCGAAGAACAGGAATAGATCATGGCCGATGACAATCCCTACGCGCCGCCGGAGGCGAACATTGAAGTGCCGGAATCGGTCGACAACGAACTGGCCGGGCGCTGGTTGCGATTGGGTGGTTCGCTCATCGACACGGTGATTTTTGTCGTGGTTTTTCTCGGTGCCATCTACCTGTTTGGTGCGCTGGACGGATTCCTGACAGGGCAGGAAACGACGTCACCGGGTGAAGATGCACTGTTGTTGCTCGGTTCGCTGGTTCTGTTTGTTGCGCTTAATGGCTACTTGCTTGCAACGAAGGGTCAGACTATCGGCAAAGTGGCCGTTGGCACTCGCATCGTATCTGTCGACGATGGAAGCCTGGTGCCGCTCTGGAAATTGATGTTGCTGCGCTACCTGCCTTATTTTGGGCTTGGATACATACCCATCGGTGGGCAGATTCTGAGTCTTGTCAATGCGCTGATGATTTTCAAGGCGGATCGACGTTGCCTGCACGATCACACCGCCGGGACCAAGGTTGTTATCGCGCGCCCGATGAGCGCGACCTAGAGCAAGCCGGCCCGCTTGATCGCGAGGTAGCGGTTGGTTATTGCTGCCGGCAGGTCGGCGCAAAGGCAGTCCTCGACAAATACGCCTCCGGCCTGCAGGAGCTTGTGAGATTCTCGCCGGGCGTCCAGGTACTGGTTCGTCGCCGCGTATAACACAGCGTCATCGAAACCGTGAACATCGTGCGCCAAAGCCTCATCCAGTGCACTTTCCCTGAGGCTTGCCAAAATAACGAGGTGCCGGCGGCGAAGCAGGTTGGTCGCGATGCGAAGCTCTTCAGAATCTTCTTCGCGTGCGTTACTCAGGATGATAATCAGGGATCGGCGGCGCTGCTTCGACGTGAGTTCCGTCGCGGCCGCAATGTAGTCGATCTCGATGGGTTTTGGCTGGATATTGTAGACATGGTTCAGAATTCCGTTGATGGCATCGGATCCTTTCCGTGGCGGCAACCACGTTCGCTCGCTACCGGCTGTCATGACACCCGCTGAGTCGCCTTGCCGAATCGCAACATAGCTGAGTAACAACATGGCATTCAGTGCGTGGTCGAAGTGCGCGAGTTCGTCGTCCTTGGCGAGCATGCGGCGCCCGGCGTCGAGAAGAAATACAACTTGCTGATCGCGTTCATCCTGATATTCGCGTGCAATCAGTCGCCCCATTCGGGCCGTCGCTTTCCAGTCGACCGAGCGCAGGCTATCGCCTTCCCGATAGTCACGCAGCTGGTGAAATTCGATGCCTTCACCGCGGCGACGACTCAAGCGGACCCCGGTAAGGTGGGACTGCGAATCAACCGCATACGCAAGTAACTTCGAAATGGTCGAATAGTTCGGATACACATGTGCGGTAGACTGAATGTCGACGAAGCGTCGGCGCCACCAGAGGCCTGCAGGCGATGCGATTCGAATTTCGCAACCGGCGAATTGTTGTGGCCCTCGTTCCGTCGCGCGGCCCTGATACTCAAGGTCGACTAGCTCACCGGGCTCAAGCGTGCAGTGAAGTGGCAGGTCCGGCGCCAGAAACGACTGCGGATGATGGTCAAACACTCGAATCCTCAAGCGCCTCGATTGATGACTGCTACGCAGCTCAAGCCCGATGTCGGTCCACGTTGCGAGCGCCATCGACGCCGGCGCACTGCGCTGGAGTCTTGGAGTTTTTGTACCCAGCAGAAATACAAGGTCGATGCAGGCGATGACGGCCAGCAGTCCGGCGGCAATTTTCCATGCCAGTGCTGCTTCAGGAAAAAACGCAACGCCGATGCCCGCCAGTGCCAGCAGACCGACAAGGGCTATCAGTCGAATTCCCGGCGTCACTGTCGCGGTGCACTCACTTTTTGCAGGATGTCATTGAGAATGTCGTCCGGCTTGTAGGATTCAATCTCAAGCTCCGGCGACAGCGAGATCCTGTGGCGAAGCGCTGGCAACGCAACCTCTCGAACGTCATCCGGCGTAACGAAATCCCGGCCTTGCAGTACGGCCGCTGCGCGTGCGGCGCGTATGATGGAAATTGAGCCACGTGGTCCTGCCCCCATTCTCAGGCCGGATGACTGGCGGGTTTCGCGGACGATGCGCACAGCGTAGTCAAGGACCGCTGTGTCGATTCGCGTGGTCGCAACAAGCTCTTGTGCAGCGACGACATCGTCACTGCTCATCACAGTCTCAACCGCATCCGTATAGAGTCCGCCGCCGACCCGGTTGCCGGTGGCCACGGCAACGATCTGGTTTTCCGATTCATGGTCGGGGTAATCAATAAGCACGTTGAACAGGAACCGATCGAGCTGCGCCTCCGGCAGCGGGTAGGTGCCTTCGTGCTCAACCGGGTTTTGCGTTGCCACTGTCATGAACGGGGGCGGCAGCGGCGATGACTGACCTTCGATGGTTACCTGGTTCTCCTGCATGACTTCGAGTAACGCTGCCTGTGTCTTGGCTGGCGCCCGATTGATTTCGTCAGCGAGCAGAAGATTCGCGAATACCGGTCCTCGACGGACCCGAAACGTCTCGGTCTTCGGATCATAGACGGCATGGCCGCTGACGTCGCTCGGCATGAGATCGGGCGTGAACTGGATGCGTGAGAACCGGCAACCAACTGCCTTGGAGATGGCCTTGACGAGCAGCGTCTTGCCGAGGCCGGGAACGCCTTCCAGCAAAACGTGTCCTCCCGCCAGCAGCGCTGTCAGCACGCTGTCGATCACGGCATTCTGGCCAACGAATGCCTTGCCGATTTGTTCTCGCAACAGAGCCAGCTTCTGTTGCAGTTCTGGATTGTTGTTTGGCAACTGCGCGTCGGTCATAGTCTTTTCCTTACTTTTTGCAGGGCTTGTATGTTGTTGGCGAATTCCCGGTGTCGCGACTCGCTCTGATGCAGGAGGACGTCAAGAATGGTTTGTGCATCGATGTCACTCAGGCGAGCGAGGGCTTGCGCCTGGTTTTCCGGTGACATTCGGCTAATGTCCGGATGCCGGATTTCGGCATCGTGGAGCAGTGCGTCGATAGAACTCCTCGCCAGGCTGGCGGTACCGTGGTGCCGCCAGGCGAAATGTCCGGCTGCCGAAACATGCTCAAGTATCGACCGACGTGACGCGACGACAGGCTCGATTGCCGGGCCGAACTTCGGCATAACAGACCAGAGCCACAACAGCAGCGCTGCCGCCGCAGCCACCACAGCGTAGAAGCCGTTGCGCCATATCAATTGCCAGAGCCCGGGGAAAGTCGAGTCCAGCACAAACCAGACCTTGCCGGGCGGAACAAAGCCTGCAACGACATCCAGCAGGAAGCGCGCGTGATCTTCGTCGCCAAGCGAGCGATTCAGGAAGTATTCGGCGTCGGCTATCAGCGTAACGTAGCCGCTACCCCAACGGCGGCGGACAGCGATATAGCCGAACTCGTCATACAAGGTTGTCGAATAGTCGTTCGCGTCCGAGACCACGACGCGTTGTGAGCTGGTACTGAGATCAAAGAAGTAGTCGTAATCTTCATCCGCTGCCGCATCGTCTTCGGTGTCCGGGTTCTCGTCCTCTTCCGGGGCATCCTCGATCTTCACCAGCTTGGCCCCGAACACCTGGATGAATTCGCTAGTAATGCGTGACTCCTGTTGCGGTGGCAGCAGTACCAGGTGTCCGCCATTCACGACCCAGTCAAGCAGCAGGGACTGTTGTTCCGTGACAGCCATGGATTCCGAGGCTCGACTGACGATCGTGTCATAGTAGGACGGCAACCATTCTGACGGCGTTAGTGATGCGCGCGAGTCTGCCTCAATAGCCGCTTCCTTCAGTAACAACTCGGCGGCAAGGAAATCGTTGTAGCGCGCTTCGCCGCTGTAGCCAACGAACTGACGGTCAACAACTTTGTGGTGAGTCTGCAGAAACCATGCCGCAAACAGCGTAAGTCCAAGCAGAAGCAACAAGGCCAACGTGCTTTGCCTCATTGCGAGCCACCGAAATGTTGCGGCCATTCGGTACACATCGACAACACGGCAGACTCGTCCGGATTCTTCAATCCGTAAGCGCAAAGAATCCAGGCTTTAACGATTCGCGCAAAAAAATCGGACTGCCCGGCGCTTGTCTGATCGGAAACGGCAGCGAGGCACAGGCCTTCCGTGGCGCTTGCCGGCAGGCGAACGCCGTATTTTGCAACGGCGGCAAAGACGCTGCCGCGATAGAGCAGGCTCAACGCGTCACGCTGTCGGCTCGCGTGCCATAACCGGGCAACCTCCGCCGGTATATCGGCCGGCAGTGATTCTGCAGTGACTTCACCGCCTGACAGCACAATTCGCCGGGTTTTGTGCCGCCGCGGTATGCCGAAGCCAAGGTACGGCAGCCAGCGATTCCTGGTGACAAAAGCCAGTGCCAGCAGCGCAGCGAGCAGGATCCACAGGCCAAACTCGATAATGTAAGAAAAAATCTTGCCAATTCCGCGGAGGGCATCAAGGAACACATTGGATGAGGATCGATTTGTGCTGGCTGCATCCTCGTCATCGGCATTGATTCGTTGCCAGACTTCGGTCTCCTGGTATTGCCGCAGTGCTTCATGCGCGAGCGTGGCGTTCAAGGCCGACCGGGCGTCATCATCATTCCAATAGCCGACGAAACCGGTGTCTTCCCGCGCCTGTACGGGTGTCTCGACGCTGTCCTGTGCAAAGGCGTTGTGGGGCAGCATTGTCAACGGCAGCAGACAGGCAATCAGTAGCCCCGTCGCAACGCCGGCCGCGCGGCGTTGCACCAGGCGCCGGAACGCAACTTCGATGTCCCACGCTTCAAGCTGGGTTCGACAATTGATATACAAACCGAAACCGGCGCCGATGAACCATGGCTGCAGTGCCGACTGCGCGATATAAAAAATGCACAGACTCATAAGCATCGCCCACCGATCGCTGTTCTGGAGCGGGATATTCAGCCAGTCCATGCCCAGCGAATCCTGGTACGCTGTTGGAATGAGCGCGAAGATGATCAGGAATACGCCAAAATAAAGCGCAAGGACCAGGTGTTGATAGGCGAGCGTCACGCCCATTCCATAGTTGGAAATCTTGATATTCAGAACCTTGGCCCGGGCACGGCGGGCAGCGCCACGCAGGCCCTCAAGCTGTGTAACCGGCATCGCAGTTGAGCGCGCCATATGAAATCGATAAGGCGGCAGCAGAAAGATGAGGTTCTTCAACAGCAAATGAGGGGTCGCTCGCAGAGCGGACCGGACGTCGGCATCTTCGCCGAACAAACGGCGTGAAATGATGCGCAGAATCGGGCCGTCCGCGACCGGCTCAAACCACCAGTAAAGGAACAAGGCCATTTTGCCATAGGGCGTAAAAATTACGACGGCGATGAACACGAGCAGCAGTGGTAACGTCACCGCGAACCAGACTCGATAAATGGCCGCCGCGTCACGGCGAACCATTCGAGCGCCGAAGTCGACAGCTTCCCATTCGCTGCGCGGCCGCATTTCGACCGTGACGTTATTCAGATTCATTGTGACCCAGCAGCGCGAAATACAGGGCGAGCGCGACCCAGAGGGATGCCCCGACAGCGTATTTGACGGATAACGGTGGCCAGGTCGTCGACGACCAGAATGCTTCGATAAACGCAGCGACGACCAGCATCAACGCACCGCCGTAAACCAGCGGCATGCCTGCAGCTGCCTGATCCCGAATGGCGTGCCAGCGTTTTTTTCGGCCGGGCGCAATGCCGCCGTAACCGATCATCAGTCCGACACCGCCGAAGATCACGATGGCGTTCAGCTCGAAGGCGCTGTGACCTGCGACAAACGGCCAGAAGGTTTCGGTAAACCCGATGCTGGTCAGGTGCGTGGCAACCGCGCCGATGACAAGGCCATTGAAAACCAGGTAGAACAGGCTGCCGATGCCGAAGATCAGGCCGCCCGCAAAAGTCTGGAAGCCGATGCTGATATTGTTGTAGATGTAAAAACCAAACATGTAAACGTCAGTGTCTGATTCCCGCTCACGACCAAGGACAGAATTCGCCGGGTCGTACATCGATTCCATTTGTGCCACCTGGGCCGGTTCAATCAATGAAAAGACCAGCTCGGGCTTGAATGCGATCGCGGTCGCAATCGCGATTGCCGGCAAGTAAAACACTGCCGCCGAGATCAGCATGAAGCGCCACTGTTTGCGGAATGTCGACGGCAGGGTCGACACCAGAAATTGTCCCAATACGCCAAGCAATGAGGCCCGGCTCTGATAAAGGTGTCGATGACCGTCCAGCGCCAGCGTGTTGAGCCGCTGTTGCAAAGCGACGCTGTATTGCCGTGTTCTTGCCAGCGCCAGGTGATGGCAGACTTGTCGATATAAGGCTGGAAATTGCGGGGCGATTGTCAGGCGGAGTTCACGGTCCACCCGGAGTCGCCGGCGATCCTGGGACAGGATCGATATCCAGTGTTCAAATTTCTCCCAAACCGGCCGGTACTTTTTCTCAAATGCATCCTGCTTCACGCGTTTCTACCGCTGCCAGCAAGCCAGCTCGCGTGCCCGCGCAGCCGCTCGGCATCTACGTCCGCAA
The DNA here is from genome assembly GCA_963976365.1 of uncultured bacterium. GTDB lineage: Bacteria > Pseudomonadota > Gammaproteobacteria > Steroidobacterales > Woeseiaceae > UBA1847. The sequence continues at coordinate 82,856 of CAXBKH010000006.1, forward strand.
AAACCGGCTTGAGGATCCCGGCGAGTTCCTCGCTGCGCTCACTATTCAGCGTTGAGGCGCGCTCGCCAAAGCTTACGATCGCATGTTGTTCGGCCAGGGACAGCGGCAGCAGTAGTGGGACGGGCTGTGCGTCATTCGGCTTCGGCAGGGGCCGCTTGCCGGGATCGTGAATAACGAAGGTTCCCGCTGCGAGGTCACCGAGTCGCTGGAAGTTCTTGCTTAGCAGTACGCTCGTACAACCGAACGCATAACAGCCCGGCAGTACATCGACAAAGCGAATCAGGTTGCGGATCACCGAACCCGACCAGTCGACGGGCGTGCCATTGGTATTCATTACTCGCAAGCCAAGAGCACGTTTGCCGGGAGTCGCGCCGTTGTTGAATACCTCGAACAGTACGTTGTAAAGCCAGAGTGCGATGAACAGGACCAGCAACGTGAGGCCGCCACCGACTTTGCCGAGGAGACTGCCCACGATCATGAAGACGAAAATTGCGACGTACTTGATTAACGCGTCGATCAACCATGCGAGGGAGCGCGGTGCCAGGCCGGCAACCGGGAGCTTGAGCTCCACCCCTTCGGGCGTACCGATATTGAGAGTCGTATCAAGCAGCAAGTATTTTCGCTTGTTATGTCATCGGAATTCGCAAGCAGTAATACTAAGGCTAATTCGGCGCTGGAAAAAGGAAAGATGTGAATATTATTCGAGGCGGCGGTATGCAACACTTACGAATGGTCACCGAAACCCTCACCTGCAAGGAACGTCATGACACCGAGGAAAAATAACAGTTTTGCACAGATTGTGTTTTGCGCGGCTTGCCTGTTACCCGCGGCAGCCTTCGGGCAGCTTGAGATTTCCGACCAGGCGCTCACACATGCAAAAGAAATCCTCGGTTCGACGCCACTGATCGATGGGCACAACGACTTGCCGTGGGTAATCCGTGAGGAAAAGAGCGGCGATGTTACGGCATTTCGATTGCGCGAAAGAAATGATTTCGATACCGACATCCCACGCCTGCGTGAGGGAATGGTCGGTGCACAATTCTGGTCTGTCTGGATACCCGGCGAAACGCCAACAGAGGAAGTACAACAACGGCAACTGGAACAAATCAGGGTTGCGCTGGATATCATTGATCGACATCCGGATACCTTCGCGCTGGCATCGACAGCCGACGATATTGAAAACATATTCTCGAGCGGCAAGATCGCATCGATGCTGGGAATGGAGGGCGGTTACGCTATAAAAAATTCGCTGGCGGCTCTGCAGATGTACTACGGACTTGGTGTTCGCTACATGACGTTGACACACAACGTCACGTTGGACTGGGCGGATGCCGCGTTGGGCGAGCAGCGGCACGGCGGGCTGACGGCGTTTGGCATTGCGGTGGTTCGCGAAATGAATCGGATCGGCATGATGATCGATGTTGCGCACACCTCACCGGCGACAATGCACCAGGTGCTGGATGAGACGCTGGCGCCGGTCATCTGGTCACATGCTGCCGCCCGGGCGCTCGTCGACCACCCGCGCAACGTCCCCGATGATGTCCTTGAGCGCCTGGCTGGCAATGGTGGCGTTGTCATGGTGACATTCATTCCGTCGTTTCTGTCGAAGGACGTCTGGGACATGGAAGAAAAGTTGTGGGCTACGGATGCGTCTCTGGAAACGGTACGCGAGTTCCGGGATCTCTGGTTTGCCTACGATGCAGAATTTGGTGCGGTGCGCGCAAGCATCGAACACGTCGTGCGTCATATCGAATATATTCGCGATACGGCCGGTATCGACCATGTCGGCATAGGCAGCGATTATTGGGGCATGCTCGATATGCCACCCGGCCTCGAAGATGTGTCCGGGTTCCCCAACCTGTTCGCTGTGTTAGTCGAGCGAGGGTGGTCCGATGAAGATTTGAGAAAACTCGCCGGCGAAAACTTGCTGCGCGTCATGCGCCGGGTCGAAAAGGTTTCGGCCGAAATGCAAGCGGCAGGAGCCGGGGTCGACGAGGCGCACTAACGCCGCTTTGATTGCCAGGCTGTCCAGAACAGGGCCAGCCGAATACCCTTGTCATAGTCTCGCTGGTACAGCGGGCTGGTGTCATTTTTCGCGCCCTTGTTCACCCACAGGCGCACCGAGCCGCGAAACTCCAGTCGATCACTGAGCTTTCGTTTCAGCCCGACCAGCAACTCCGTATTCAGGTAGCCCGACCTTGCATTGAATGCCGTACGATCTGTGGTCGCAAACTGCGGCGCTACTCCGAAAAAATAGTTCATGAATTCGTCTGACGCCCAGGTTGACGACAGCCGCAGTTTTACCTCATTACCTTCGCCCAGCAGGTCTCGCGCGAGGTATTCAATTTCCGGGTTAAATACGACGCCACGGCCTTTGCTGTCGAGTCCGTCCAATGAGACCGCTGCACGCAACTGCAGAGACAGGTTGAGTTCGCGTGCATCCTGCTCGCCGCCGCGCAAGCGGAATTTTATTTCGGGCCCGGCCTCGACCAGAAAGTCAAGATCAGGCATACCGTTTCGCATCGCCAGGCTGTCACTGTCTTCGGGGAAGCTCGCGCTGACGCCCAGCGACAGCTTCACCCTGTCTGTGTCGACGATCTGGCCACTGGCGAGTTCATCCAGGTCCTCACCAAAGCGAAGAAACTTGCCGCGATAAACCGGGAATGGCAGCGGCAGGAGTGTCATGTTCTGATCCGCCGATGATGGATACGCGGGGAAATTCTGTCCGAACGCGACCACCTGAAACTCCCAAAGCGGTTCGCGAGATTGGTCGCCGGTCTGATCGGCCGCCGAAGGCGACATGCAGAGCAGCAGCAATGGCGCGATAAGATGACTAGCGCGGCGCACTGGTTACCTCCCGCTCCGATTCGCTCACTGCCGCGGCGACTTCGGCGCAAAGCTTATCAGTCAGTGTTGACGGATTCAGTCGCCAGCGCCAGTTGTTGTTGGCAGTACCGGGTGTATTGAAACGGGCTTCGGATCCGAGTCCGAGATAATCCTGCATAGGTGCGATGGCAAGTCTGGCGGGTGTTGAGAAGGCCGCCCTGACCAGGTCCATTGAAACACTGTCGGGGTCGCCCTGGCAGATGCGCAGGACCGCCTCTTGATCAGCCTTGATCTGGTCGGCAGACCGCTCGTCTCCGGGGCCGCCACGAAACCAGCCCAGTGACGTATCGTTGTCGTGGGTGCCGGTGTAACAAACGCTGTTCTCAGGCACCGTGGCGAGATCAAATCCTTCGTTCGTGACACAAAACTGCAGCACAACCATGCCAGGTAGCTGGTGCCGGTCTCGCAGCGATTCGACTTCCGGTGTGATCAGCCCCAGGTCCTCGGCGACGATCGGTAGCGAACCAAGCGCCTGCTTCAGGGCATTGAAAATAGCGTCGCCCGGTCCCGGTTCCCATCGGCCGTTTCTCGCTGTCGTCGCCTCAGCCGGAATCGACCAGTAAGACTCAAAACCGCGAAAGTGGTCGATTCGCACAATATCGGCGGTGTCAGTCGAGGCACTCAGGCGATCAATCCACCAGCGGTAGCCATCCCTTGCGTGCGCGTCCCAGTCATACAGCGGGTTGCCCCATAGTTGACCGTCGTTGCTGAAATAGTCAGGCGGGACACCACCGACCCGATCCGGCTTGCCGTCGGCGTCGAGGCGGAGGATGTCGCGGTTTGCCCAGGCATCGGAACTGTCCAGGGCGATGTAAATCGGCATGTCGCCAAACAGCAAGACGCCGGATGCGTGTGCATACTCTCGCAGTCGCTGCCACTGCTCATAAAAAAGGAACTGCTGAATCTTGATGCACTGGATTTCGGTACCGGCGTCACGCTCGAGTTTCAGAAGGGCTTCGGCGTTCCTGTGCACGAACTGCGGCGCCCAATGCGGCCAAGGCTGGTCATCATGCCGGGATTTCAGAATTCGATACAGTGCATAGTCGCGCAGCCAGCGAGTGTCGTTCCGTGCCAAGAACTGTTCATAGGCGGATTTCAATTTCGCGTTCGCTCTGGCCGAAAAACGACTGGCTGCGGTCATCAAGAGCGCGGACTTGGCTGGCACCAGGGCATCGTAGTCGACGTAGTCGCTCGACAATCCGGACAGGGCTTTCACTTCGCGGGACTTGAGAAGCCGTTTCTTCTGCAGATCCGAGATATCGATCAACATCTCGTTGCCTGCAAATGATGACAAAGACTGGTAGGGCGAATCGCCGTAGCCTGTCGGTCCGAGCGGCAGGAACTGCCAGACACTCAGCTGCATTTTTCGCAAGGAGTCGATAAACGCATAGGCCTCCTTGCCCAGCTCGCCGATTCCGAATTCACCTGGCAATGACGTTAAGTGCAGTCCGGCGCCCGCTCGTCGGGCAGGCGACAGTTCTTTGCCAGGGACTTGTTCTTGCATGTCGCCACCTTAGTGCCGCCCGCTGCTGACCGCAAGAACTAACAGATTCGGCTTGCGTGACGGATAAGCGTATGATGTTGCACTGACTCTGGTGCCAGTGGCGCCAATAAGGGAGGGTCAATCATGCGCTGTTTTCAACCGGCAATTTTCGCAGTGATGTTGCTGTTTATTTCCACTGCAGTTGCAGACGATTCGGAAAAGGCTCGGATGGCGTTTCAGTCCGGAGACTATGAAACGGCACTGGCCATCTGGCAGCCTTTGGCCGAAGGCGGGCACGCCGACAGCCAGTTCGGCCTGGGGCAATTGTACGGCAACGGTTTTGGCGTATCGATGGATGATGCGCTGGCGATCAAGTGGTATAGCCTTGCGGCGGGGCAGGGGCATGCCCAGGCGCAGTTCAACCTCGCGGTCATGCATCAAAATGGCTGGGGTCTTCCGCAGAGCGATACCGAGGCGATGAAGTTGTACGCACTGGCGGCGGAGCAGGGGATAAGCGCCGCAATGGTTGCTCTCGGCCGCTACTACTCAATGGATTTTCTGGACAGTTACGATCCTGTGCTGGCTCACAAGTGGTTAAAGCTTGCCTACCTGTTGCACGACACTGATGCAGGACCGAAGCTGGATGCTATAGAAGGCAAGATGTCCGCAGAACAAATCGCCGCAAGTGAGTCCGAGGTCGCCGCCTGGTCAAGGCAACACGAAAGCCTGCTGGCTAAGCAGGACTGACCGTCTGCGCGTGAAGCGCGCCTTTGGTGATTCTGAGCCGGTCCGCCGCCTGTTCGCCGCAGGCCAGCGCCAGCGCAACATGCAACGCGTCCAGCAACGCCAATTGCGCAAGCCGTGAACTCATCGGCGTATAGATGCTGGTGTCCTCGATAACCTGGCAGGGAAAAAGCACGCTGGCCTCCCGCGCGAGTTCTGAGTCCGGGTTCGTCATTGCGATGACCGTTGCGCCGCGTGCCGTTGCCAGTCGTGCCGCCGTCGCGAACTCGGGCCAGCGACCGGTATGTGACAACAAGACAAGAACGTCTTCGGCTTCGGCGATCGCCGCAAATTGCAAAATCATCGGTGTATCGACAAGCGTCGAACAGGGGATGCCCAGCCGGAAAAACTTATGGCAGGCATCACGTGCCACGTGGCCCGATGCGCCGAGCCCACCGAATGCAATTTGCCTCGCCTTTGAGAGGATGGCGACTGATCGATCGATTGGCATCGACGACAGGCTGGCCCGCATGTCGATAAGCGACTGAATCGATGCATCCATCACTTTCAGTACAGCATCAGAAGAACTGTCATCCGGGCCGACGTCCCGGTGCACATAACTGACCGGATTGCTCAATGCTTCAGTCAGCCGGATGCCAAGTTCGCGAAAGCCGCCCATGCCGACTCGCCGGCAAAAGCGCAACACGGTAGGTTCGCTTGTCTTGCATTCCCTGGACACCCTGGCCAGCGTCGCCCCCGCCGCCTCTTTCGGGTGATCCAGCACCCACTGGGCGACGCGCCCTTCCGACGGGCTCAGGTGCGGCAACAATTGGCGGATTTGCTTGAGCATGTAGTAAAAATACATCACGATTGCCGCAAATACTAGAAAAAACGTCGAATTACTGTCTGAATGTAGTAAACTTTCATAAAACCCCAAGGATTATTTCTCATGGCCCAGTTGGTACCCGTTGAAGCGTTCGACCTGATTATTTTCGGTGGCACCGGCGATCTTGCCATGCGCAAACTGTTGCCGGCGCTGTATCACCGTGACTGCGACGGGCAGATCACTGACGATAGCCGCATCATCGCTGCCAGTCGCGGCGCAATGACGCGAAATAAATACCTGGCGGACGTCGAGGCATCACTGCGCAGCAATCTTGTCGACGGTCGTTTCGATGAATCCAACTGGAAGAAATTCAAGGCGCGTATATTTTACGTCCAGGTCGACGCGTTCGAGCACACCAAGTGGGGTGAACTCAAGAAGCTTTTGAAAGGCCAGGAAAATAAAGTTCGTGTTGCCTATCTCGCAACCGCTCCGAACCTGTTCGGCCCAATCGCGGACGGCATGCAATCGAATCGACTGGTTACCAGCAACAGCCGGATTGTGCTTGAGAAACCCGTGGGCCGCGACCTTGAATCGGCCTGCGACATTAACGATGCCGTTGGCCGGAGCTTCGCCGAAAACCAGATCTACCGAATTGATCATTATCTGGGCAAGGAAACCGTGCAAAACCTGCTGGCACTGAGATTTGCCAATTCGTTGTTCGAACCCCTTTGGCGACGCAGCGCCATCGATCATGTGCAGTTTACCGTTGCAGAAGACCTTGGTGTCGGCAGTCGCGTCGGCTTTTACAACGGGGTCGGTGCAATACGAGACATGGTGCAGAATCATCTGCTGCAGCTGGTGTGCCTGTTCGCGATGGAGCCACCCTCGAGCCTCGATCAAAACGCGGTTCGCGACGAAAAGATAAAAGTCTTGCGGGCTCTGAAACCGGTTTCAGTCGACGATGCACGTGCCAACACAGTACGCGGTCAGTACACGGAAGGCTCAATCAAGGGCAAGACTGTACCCGGCTTTCTCGATGAACTGGACGGTGAGGCAAGCTCCAGCGAAACCTTTGTTGCGCTGAAGGTTGAAATCGAAAACTGGCGCTGGTCCGGCGTGCCGTTTTATCTGCGGACGGGCAAACGATTGAAAGCGAAGCATTCCGAGATTGTCGTGCAATTCCAGGACGTTCCCCATTCCATATTTCCGGAGCAGCAATACAACGTGTCGCCAAACCTGTTGCGCATCAAATTACAACCCGACGAAGGCGTGCGCCTGTCCGTGATGGCGAAAGAGCCCGGGCCGGGCGGATTCAATTTGCGGCCTGTTTCACTGGATTTGAGTTTTGCCGAGACCTTCGGCATCGGCTACCCCGACGCTTACGAACGACTGCTAATGGAGGTTTTGCGCGGGAATCCGGCCCTGTTCATGCGTCGTGACGAAGTCGAAGCCGCCTGGCAATGGATTGACGGCATTATCCACAGCTGGCAGGCATCAAAGCAGAAAGTCGAGTCATACGCAGCCGGCACCTGGGGGCCGACAGGTTCGTCTGTGTTGCTCGATCGCGATGGCCGCAGCTGGCATCAGGATGACTAAGTTGTTGACAGAGAAAAACTTCGAATCGCGAGCGGAGGCGTCGGTTGCCGCCGCGGATGATATTGCTGCCCGCCTGAGGACCAGTCTCGAACGCGACGAGCAGGCGACGGTTGTGCTCAGCGGCGGCACGACGCCAGCGCAATGCTTCGAGATATTGTCGCGAAAACCGCTTGCCTGGAACCGTGTGCAGCTCGTCCTGTCGGATGAACGATGGGTGCCGAGCGATCACAATGACAGCAATGAAAAATTGCTGCGGGAGAAGCTGCAACAAAACGAGGCTCGCAGTGCCAGCATATTGTCGATTTACCAGGACGACCTGTCTGCCGATGAGCGATGTGATGCACTACAAAAGCAACTACCGACAAACAAGTTCGCCTGTTCTCTGCTGGGTATGGGAACGGATGGGCATTTTGCATCACTTTTTCCGGACGCGGACAACTTGCTGGTCGGCCTTGATCGCGAGTCAACGCGATTCTATTTGCCGGTGAGAACGACCGCCAGCCCACATCCGAGAGTCAGTATGACGCTCGCGGCCCTTCTGCGCAGTGACGCGATACTGCTGCTGTTCTTTGGCAAGGAAAAGCGGGCAATTTTTGAACGTGCCAAGGCCGGCGACCCGTCAATGCCGGTCTCGGCGTTGCTGGAACAAGACGACGTTCCGGTAACGTGTTACTGGGCACCCTGAAATCCTAAGAGAAGTAAAACAATGAATCCAGTCATCGAAGAAGTTACCCGGCGCATCCAGGACCGCAGCAAGAAAACGCGCAGTGCCTACCTGTCGCGGATCGAGGCGGCGGGTCAGGAAGGACCGGCACGCGGCACCTTGTCCTGCAGCAACCTGGCGCACGGTTTTGCTGCCTGTGGCAGCGATACAAAGGCAAAGTTGTCCGGAAATATCGTGCCCAATATCGCGATCGTCTCGGCTTACAACGACATGTTGAGCGCGCACCAGCCATTTGAAACCTATCCGCAACGTATACGAAAAGCCGCTGAACAACTGGGCGCTGTCGCGCAGTTCGCTGGCGGCGTGCCGGCGATGTGCGATGGCGTTACGCAGGGGCAGGACGGCATGGACCTGTCGTTGTTCAGTCGCGATGTCATCGCATTGTCGACGGCGGTTGCCTTGTCGCACAACATGTTCGACGGCGTGTTATGCCTTGGAATCTGCGACAAGATAGTGCCCGGCCTGCTCATCGGTGCGCTGTCATTTGGTCATTTGCCGGTTGTGTTCGTGCCTGCCGGCCCGATGGTTTCCGGCCTGAGTAACAAAGAGAAGGCACGTGTTCGCGAAGAGTATGCCAACGGCAAGATTGATCGCGCCGAACTCCTGGAGGCGGAGTCTGCTGCTTACCATGCTGCAGGGACCTGCACATTCTACGGCACGGCCAATACCAATCAGATGATGATGGAGTTCATTGGTTTGCAACTGCCGGGGGGATCCTTCGTCAACCCGGGCGCCGGTTTGCGTGACCACCTCACCGATGAAGCGGTAGCTACGGTCCTGCGCGGCACCGATCTGGGTAATACGTACATGCCACTCGCACATATCGTGGATGAAAAAGCGATTGTGAATGGCATCGCGGGCCTGCTCGCAACCGGCGGATCCACAAACCACACCATTCATATCGTCGCGATTGCAGCCGCTGCCGGAATCCAGGTTGACTGGAAGGATTTTTCAGACCTGTCGTCGGCCGTTCCATTGCTCGCACGCGTATATCCGAACGGATCGGCAGATGTAAATCATTTCCATGCGGCTGGTGGGCTTGGCTTTGTTATGCGAGAGATGTTGAACAATGGCTTGCTGCACGACGACGTCAATACGATTCTCGGCCAGGGACTGCAGAATTTTTGCAGGGAGCCTGCTATTCAAAACGGCCACCTGCACTGGCGAGATTCGCAAACGAAGTCCCTGGACGAAAATATTCTGCGGCCGTTTGAGCGACCGTTTGACAAGGAAGGGGGGCTGCAACTGGTTGCAGGAAACCTGGGCAGGGCGATCGTGAAGGTATCCGCTGTCGATCGCGAATATCATTCGATTACTGCGCCAGCGAAAGTATTTCAATCACAGGCGGCATTCGTTAAAGCATTCAACGAAAACCAGCTTGAGCAGGATTTCGTCGCAGTACTTTCATGCCAGGGCCCGAGAGCAAACGGCATGCCCGAATTGCACAAGCTGACGCCCTATCTCGGCGTATTGCAGAACCGCGGTTTCAAGGTGGCCCTGGTAACCGACGGGCGTATGTCCGGAGCATCGGGGAAAGTGCTGGCGGCTATCCAGGTGACACCGGAGGCGCGAGTCGGCGGACTGATTGCCAAGATTCGAGACGGCGACATGATTACCGTCTGTGCGCATGACGGTGTATTGTCGGTGCAGGCGGACGATGATATTGAAAGTCGGGAAGCCGTCATCCTTGAGGCACCGCAGGCGGGTATGGGACGCGAGCTGTTCGGGGCGTTTCGAGAACGCGCCGGGAGCGCCGAGTCAGGAGCCAGCCTTTTCGATGGAGCATGATTTGGCAGGATCCCTATTGATCGGAGATATCGGCGGAACCAATGCGCGCTTTGCGTTGGCCACCGAGTCGGGCTTTGCGAATGCAGTAACACTGTGCTGTGCCAACTTTGCGTCAGCGGACGACGCAATTCGACAGTACTTGCATGATGTGTCGGCTGATTCGCCAGCGGTTATCTGCCTCGCAGCTGCGGGACCCGTTGTTCAGAACCAGGTACGAATAACCAACAATCACTGGACTTTGAATGCCGAACAAATAGGCAAGGATTTCGGTATCGAGAAAGTGCGGTTGATGAATGACTTCGAGGCAGCGGCGCATTCGATACTTCAGCTCGGCGACGATGACTATCAGGCCATCGGGTTGCCGGACACGAAGCCGCTGCTCGATGATCGATTCAATATTGCAATTGTCGGGCCGGGAACCGGGTTCGGTGCCGCCGGATTGGTGCGGCGGGATCAAACGGTAATACCGATCGTCGGCGAAGGCGGACATGTCGGATTTGCACCCAGAACCCAGTTGCAGGTGGAAATGCTCAAGGTATTGCGTGGCAAGTTCGACCGCGTTTTCATTGACCGCCTGGTGTCCGGGCCGGGGATTGAGAATATCTACTGGGCATTGGCGCAGATTCATGGCGAACCACGGACACAAAGCTCCGCCCGGGACATATTCAACAATAGCGCTGATGACAGCGACCCGCGAGCCAGGGAGAGCATGCTGATGTTCTTCGAGTTGCTGGGCCAGGTGGCCGGTGATTTCGCCTTGACGCTCGGTGCGGTTGACGGCGTTTACATCGCAGGCGGCATTGCCAAGCGCTATCCGGAGCAACTTAAAAACAGCGGTTTCCGGAGTGCGTTTGAGGACAAGGGCAGTCATCGCGCCTACATGGAGAAAATTCCAACTCTGCTGATCACGAATGACGAGCCTGGACTACTTGGCGCCGCCTACTGTGCGTTGGCGCTTTCCAGTTCCTGAACGAGTTCTTCGTAAAGCGCAATCGTTTTTCGGACGGTGTCCTCATTGCGAAAATCTCTGCCGATTCGATCGCGCGCTGCCTCCCCCATGCGCTGGCGCAACGCCGGGTCGCGATACAGCTGTTCGATTTTCCGGGCGATTGCTGCCGCGTTTTTTGGCGGTACCTTGAAACCGGAGACGCCATCGACAATCAGCTCAGGACTGCCGCCGGAATCGGTCACCACAGGCGGTACACGATACGCCATTGCTTCGATAACCGAACGGGGCAGCCCTTCACGTTTCGTCGACGGCAGGCAGAACACGTCGCAGGCAGCACTTATCGTGGGCGCATCGGCCCGGAAACCGCTGCGGTGAATACGATGCTTGACAGGACTTCTCTCAATACGCCGCGTCAGCTCAGGCGCATCCATGCGGCCCACCAATAGCAAGTGCACTGCTATGTCGGCGGGCAATAATTCGACGGCATCAATCAGGTAGTCAACCCCCTTTCGCGGTCGATAGTTGGCAGTACAACCGACAACAAAAGCATCTTTCGGAATGCCGAACTGCTCAAGGTCGGCGGGTTCCCGGTCATACCATTCGAGCAAGTGGCCCTTGTGTATGGTCACCGGCCGCGTAGCCGGCATGCGAAGAAAAGCGGGCTGCATTTCGAGGAAGTGTCGACGAATTGCCTCTGCGACACAGATGATGCGGTCAATCCGCGGATTCAAATAACGCATCCAGGACATGGGATCCAGAAAGCCAACGGCACCAACAATGCCGCGATAACAAATCACCTTGATCGGCAATCCTTTGACGGCACGCAAACCGTTGGTCACGGCTTTGTTATTGAACGTGTGCAAAATGTGATACTTGCCGCGGACAAGCTCAGCATGCAGCTTCGCCGTTCCGATTTTGTCGAAGTTCTTGTGCAGCGGTATGTCGATCAGCGGTACGCCGGCGTCTTCAAGAATCTTGTAATTCGGGTGGTCGGCCGGACAAACAACAGTGACGTCTATGCCTGCATTCCTCATTCCGATGAATGTCTGCACTGTCGGGCGGTCCGCGTCTTCAGTGATGCACAGTGATCGAATAGCCATACAGTTCCCAGCCCGTTTGGAAAGAATTACCCAGGGGCAAGTTTTTATGCTCGTTTGCCACCGTCGAACCGCGCGTACGGTAGCACAGGAATTGCCGGAAAGTGCGCTGTGTCACGCCAGTTCATGGCGCTGAATCGTACACTTATGCATCACTTACGCACATTATGTTGGATTCAATTCCAAGTTATGTCAAATAAGAGTCCGACCAGTCAGCTGCAAAGAAAAGTGTCCCTGACACTGCTCTTGCTGATTGCCGTTTTTGTGCTTATTAGCTACTTCATCCTGCGCGTTGTCATCGCACCGGCTTTTGGCGATCTGGAGATGGCTGCAGCGAAATCCGATTTGCACCGTGCCGAAGCTGCGCTCAGGGCTGATATCAAGAATCTCGAAGCCATCACCGCCGATTGGGCGCCGTGGGATGACATCTACTACTACGTGAGTGGGCAGAATCCAAACTTTGAAAAGTCAAACCTGGACCGGCCGACCCTCGTCAACCTCGACCTCGACATCATGGCGATCTACGCTGCCAATCAGCAATTCGTCTGGGGCCAGGTCCTGGTTGATGGCGATGAGGTCGCAATTAACACGCTCGAAATTCTTAATCCACGTTATCCGACCTCGATGAAGCTTACGGAGCACCAGAGCGACGCGGGCCGAACACTCGGGTTCGTGCGCACCGAGCTTGGGCTGATGATTGTCAGTTCGCGCCCGATTCTTCACTCCGATGATTCAGGGCCGGTAGCCGGTGCGCTGGTCATGGGTCAGTTGCTCGACACAGCTCATCTCGAAACAATTCGCAATAGAACAGAAGTCGACATCAACTGGACTGCGTGGAATGCGGACTTTGATTCGCTGTCCGAATCCGGGTTCGACGTGTCGGAAACAGCGATAAAGGGTAGCAAGGTCTTGAGCGACATTTACGGCAAGCCGGCCCTGGTCCTTGAGACTCGCTCTCCACGCCGAATTTCGCGGCTCGGGTCGCGAACGATCAATGTTGCAACCACGCTGGTCATTGTTGCCGGTGCGCTGGTTTGTACCTTCATGTGGATCATGCTTCGCTACATGGTACTGCGCCCCATTGAGCAGCTGGAAAATCACATCGACACGCTGCGCAAGAGCGGTGACCTGTCGCGCCAGATCGTCATGCCGCGGGACGATGAAATTGGTTCGCTGGCACGGCAGTTCAACAGCATGACGAGCGAAGTGCACGATGCGCGCCAGTCATTGCTGGAGCAGTCCTTCAAGGCGGGCAAGGCCGATACCGCGGCAGAAATCATGCACAACATTCGAAACGCGATGACGCCAATGATCAATGGACTTGAAAGGATGCGTAAATCATTCACAGTTGCCGAGAATCTGCGGGTCGACGAAGCAGTCCGGGAACTTGGCAACCCCGATTGCCCTCATGACAGAAAGGCAAAGTTTCTTGAGTATGTCAGCGCCTCATTCGAGCATATCAAGACCGTCGGCGCGAGCTCGATCGAAGACTTGAATGTAGTTTCGGCGCAGGCCAGGCAAATCGAAGGGATTATCTCCGACCAGGAAAAATTCGCGAACGTGGCGCCACTCGCGGAGGTCATTCAGATTGCCGATCTTCTGAAAGAAGCGACTCATGTTATTCCGAAAGACGAGGTCGGAAACGTTGAGGTCGTCGTTGATGATGACTTCGCAGATCGTCGTGTCAGGGCCTATCGGATCGGCTTGTTACAGGTTATGGGAAACCTGATTCTGAATGCGTATGAGTCGATCAAACGCAGCGGTACGCCGGACGGCAAAATTACACTCGCGGCCGCCGAGGAACTCGTTAGCGACAGCCCGATGATCAAGGTCACGGTGCGCGACAATGGCGGCGGGTTTGATATTGCCACTCGAGACCAGATCTTTCGACGCGGATTTACATCAAAAGCTACGGGTGAATTTGCCGGGTTGGGTCTGCACTGGTGCGCGAATGCCGTAGCCTCGATGGGCGGCAAGCTGTCGGCAGAGAGCGCCGGGCACGGCCGGGGCGCGGCGTTCCATGTGCTGTTGCCAGCGGCGGGAGGTCAATAATCATGTACAGACGTCGTGATCATGATTACATCAAAGTGCTGGTTGCCGATGACGACGAGCACGTTCTGGAGTGCTACCTCGATGCATTTGGCGACGAAGAGCCGACTAACCATATGAAGACCCTGGATGCGCTGTCGGCTGAACTGTTCGATCCGGAAGTCGATATCGAAGACGAACCGCGATTCGATATTGTAGCTTGCAGCCAGGGTGATGACGCGGTCAATGTTGCGCAAACTGCCGTGGATCGCGGTCAACCCTTTGACGTCGTGATTCTCGATATGCGTATGCCGCCTGGTATCGGCGGTCTCGAAGCGGGCAGCAGAATTCGGCAAATCGACCCCGACGTCAATATCGTTTTTGTCAGCGGTTACTCGGATACATCAATCGAGGAACTCAAGCGGCGAGTTCCACCACCGGTCCGGCTGCATTACTTCAATAAACCCCTGTCCTTCAGCAAGCTCGCCGAGGATGTTGCAGCGATGGTGAAACAATAATGGATCAAGAACTATTGATGGATTCGAATCCGCCTGCGCCGAACAAGGTGCTGGTCGTGGACGATGATGCGCTGATCATTGGCGAGTACCTGCGTTGCCTCGGCCATGATTTCGAGCCCGATACTGCGACGGCAACACTCGGCGACCTCGAAAAGGTGCTATTTGGCGAGGAGACGGACGAGCGCGGTGCGGCCAGCTTTGAAGTGCACTCGCGAAACCAGGGCGAGGCAGCTGTCGAGGCGGTTCAGGCGGCAATCACCAAAAAGCAGCCTTATGCAATCGTGTTCCTCGATATTCGAATGCCGCCCGGGATGGACGGTATCGAAGCGGCCAGGAATATTCGCCAGCTCGACCCAAACGTCAACATAGTTATCGTCACGGGCTCGATGAACCCCGAGCCCGAGAATCTTGGCAAGGCCATACCTCCGGCCGACAAAGTGTTCTTTTTCAAGAAACCTTTCCATGCTGTCGAATGTCGGCAGCTCGCGGCAGCACTGTGTGGAAAATGGCATGCCGACAAGGCACTTAGAAATGCGAACGAGGAGCTGGAGCAACGCGTAGCGGAACGAACTGCTGCACTGCAAAAAATTGCCTACTTCGATCCTGTCACGCGATTACCGAACCAGTTGTTACTGATTGAAGAACTGAAGATTCTGATCGATAAAGCAGAAGAAACAACCGGCGATACTGTCGTCGTATTGCTGGACATTGAGCGATTCAGCTTTATTAACGAGACCATGGGCTATGACGCCGGTACCGAACTGCTGCGGTCGATCGGCAATCGGCTGAGTCGAACGTTCTGCGAAGAGGGCACCGAGCAACAGACAATTGTCGGGCGCTTCGGTGCCGACGAATTTGCAATCATGGTACGTGGCGTAGAAACGGATATCGCGATTCGCGAGCTGGCCGAAGTGGTGCGTGAGACCGTCGAGTCGCCGTTCCTGATCAACGGTCGCGACTTGTTTCTCAATGCGAGTATCGGCGTCGCATGGCACCCGATTCACGGCAGGGATGCGAAAAGCGTATTTCGCTGCGCGGAGGCGGCGC
This sequence comes from uncultured bacterium, assembly GCA_963976365.1. Taxonomy (GTDB): domain Bacteria; phylum Pseudomonadota; class Gammaproteobacteria; order Steroidobacterales; family Woeseiaceae; genus UBA1847. The sequence goes on from CAXBKH010000006.1 coordinate 98,521, forward strand.
TGCATCGATCGATGCGAAACCTGAACGATTCGATTACCTTTTACCACAATGAGATGCGCTATCGTGCGCGTTACAAGTTCGATCTTGAGGCCGAGCTTCGCGGTGCAATTGAACGCGGCCAGATCGTTCCGCACTACCAGCCACAACAATGTACCCAGACAGGGGAAATGGCAGGCGTTGAGGCGCTGGCCCGGTGGATCAGGCCAGATGGTTCGATTGTGCCGCCATCGGACTTCATACCGCTAAGCGAAGAAATGGGCGTATCAGACCTGTTGTTCGAATCGATTATGGGTAGTGTGTGCGGTGATATCGCAATCTGGCGTGCGCATGGCGACTGGAGCATCCCGGTCAGCGTAAATCTTTCGGCACACCAGCTTCGCAACCGCGGCCTCGTGGACCTGATCAAGGGACTACTGGGTGCCGGCAGCATCGACCAGAAACTGATCAATCTCGAATTGACGGAAACGGTGTTACTGGAAGACCTTACCGTTGCGCAGCCGATGCTCGACGATCTTGCCGCATTTGGCGTCGGCATTCATATTGATGATTTCGGTACCGGCTATTCATCGCTGAGCTACCTGGCGCAATTGCCCGTGCAGACTCTGAAAATCGATCAGGCGTTTATTTCACAGCTCACGGATTCAAGTGCAAACAACCGTGTCGTTGAAGCGATCGTCGCACTCGGCAAGGCCATGCAACTTGAGGTTATCGCCGAGGGCGTCGAAACCGACCAGCAATACGCGATCATTCGTCGGTTGGGTTGCGACTTCGCGCAGGGCTATTTTATCGCACGCCCAATGCCTGCCGAGCAGTTGCTGAAGTGGCTGGGCGGCTACGTCGATACGCAGAGTATCAGGAAGCGATCACTCATTGTCGATATCGAAAAAGGTCGAAGCTGAATTGCTGCAGCATAGAAAAAGGCGCGCAATTTGCATTGCGCGCCTTTGTTGGGTCGGACTCGATCTAGCGCCCGATGATGCCTAGTACGACTCGACGATTCTGCGCCTTGCCCACTGCGGTCGTGTTGTCGGCAATCGGCTGCGACTCACCGTAACCACGGACCGTCATGCGATCTGGCGAAACACCTCGTGCGACGAGGTAGTCGTGCACGGTTGCAGCGCGTCTCGCTGACAGGCTTTCGTTGTATTCTGCGGCACCGTCGCTATCCGTATGGCCCTGAACTTCGACGCGAATCGATGGATTCTTAACCAGTGTCGCTGCGGCATCGTTGAGAACACCTTCAGCGCCGGGTAACAGGCGATCGGAATTCGACTGGAAGTTAACGCCCGGCAGCTCGATTTCATCCTTGATCTCGCAGCCTTTGACATCGACCTGGGCGCCGGCACGCGTGTTCGGGCAATCGTCGAGGCGATCAACGACACCGTCCTTATCGCTATCGAGTTCACAACCGTTGGCGTCGACCTTGGCTCCGCGCGGTGTGCCCGGGCACTTGTCCTTGTCATCGCTAACGCCATCCCCGTCACTGTCAACTGCGCAGCCGTTCGCGTCGACACGAACACCTGCCGGTGTTCCCGGGCACCTGTCCTTTGAGTCTTTGACGCCGTCACCGTCACTGTCGAGTTCGCAACCGGCCGCATCGACAGGCGCGCCTGCCGGTGTGTTCGGGCAACGGTCGTTACCGTCGTGGACGCCATCGCCATCGGAATCGACAAACTTGGGCGTTGCGGCACCGAACGGTAGCTGCACACCAACGCTGAACAGGTTGTCCTTGAAATCTCCCGGTGATGAATCGATATCCTGCCGGACACGCCATTCGGCGCGAAGCGCGACGTTCGAAGAAAACAGATCCATCAGGAATCCTGCGCCGCCGGCGATCGCTTCGCTGTTGAAGTCGCTACCGTTGTTCACATCGGTGTAAACCTTGCTGGCGCCAACGAACAGGTAGGGGCTGAATGGTTCGGATCGACGGAAGACTCGCTGAAAATCGACACCGATCGTCGAAATCGACTGTTGGCCGCTGCCATTCGGGATGCCCGTGTCTGCTTCGGCTGCCGAATACAGCGCTTCAATATTCCAGGCGTCATTCAGCGCATAGCCGAATCCGAACTGACCGCCATTAATTGCGTCCTCGACATTCCGGTTCTTGTCGTCATCCATGTACGAGCCCATAACCGAGAAGTAGCCTTGCTTTGCTTGCGCGTCGGCAAAAGCATCCCCGGCGCCAAAACCGATGAGCAGCGTGCTCACCAGTACGAAAATCATGTTTCTCATTTAACCGCTCCAGCAGAAATCTGCATTAAAAAAGGGTGAATATTCATACGATTCTAGCATCAACGCTTGCGGAATCCATATTTTGCATACGCTTTGCTATCTGTTGGCGTACCCGACTTGTGGCTTCTTCCTTGACGGGGCCGTAGCCGCGAATGTTCATGAAGAGACCGAATAACTCGGTCGCCCACGCGAGATTCCCGGCGGTCAATTCCGGCAAGACTCGGTCCAGCAGGCGCTCAAACTCAACGATCAGCTCCTTTTCCAGGCGTCGATCGGCGCTATGGCCAAAGATGTCGAATACGGTGCCCCTGAGACCTTTCAAGCGTGACAGGATGCGAAAGACCGGCAGCATCCACGAGCCGAACCGGGTCTTGCGCGGGCGACCGCGGGCATCCGTGCCGGCATTGAGCATGGGTGGCGCCAGGTGGAATCGAAGTTTCGCTCCGGGCCCGAACTCCCGATGAATCGAATCGAGAAAGTCTTTTTGGCTGTGCAGGCGGGCAACCTCGTACTCGTCTTTGTAGCTCAGCAGCTTGAAATAGACTTTTGCCACGATCTGCGCAAAGTCGCCGTTGCCGCCCAGCGCCTGTTCCGTATTTCGGGCACGCGCAACCAGGGACTCATAGCGTCGTGCGAGCGCCTCATTCTGGTAGCCGACGAGGAATTCGCGACGACGGGCAATGCACTCGTCCAGTGACTCCTCGAGGACGAGGTCATGCTTGAGTATTTTGTCGATCTCGGCAGAATCGACAGCCGCTTTTCGACCCCAGGTAAACGCAAGCTTGTTGTTGTCGATCGCGACATTGTTGAGTTCGATCGCACGCATCAGTGCGTTCAAAGAGACAGGCACAAGACCACGTTGCCAGGCGAAACCGAGCAACAGGACATTGGCGTAGATCGTATCGCCCATCACTGCGGCGGCAAGCCTGTTCGCATCGAGCGTCGACAGGTTGTCCGGACCGATTGCCTTGCCGATCGCCTCGAGCCGGTCATCGGCTCGCAGGTTCGCGTCGCGATGCGCAACGAAATCCGCGGTCATCATTTCGGCACTGTTCACGACCGCTCGTGTGTGGTTTGTGCTGTAAGTCAGGGATGCCTTTCGCGATGAACTGACCACCAGGTCGCAACCAATCAGCGAATCGAGGCGCGCCGGCTCAATTCGAACCTGGTTGATCGCGGCGGGATTGAGAGCGATGCGGATATAACTCAGTACCGGGCCAAACTTTTGCGCGAAGCCCATGAAATCCAGCACGCTCGAGCCTTTGCCCTCGAGATGTGCTGCCATTGTTATCAGCGCGCCGACCGTAATGACACCGGTTCCGCCGACTCCGGTGACGAGCAGGTCGAAACAGGATCCGGTTGACGGAATTTCCGGCATTGGCAGTGAATCATCCGTCGAGGTCATCGCCGGGCTCGCCGAGTTCAATCCAGCCTGTCGCGAAATATTGCCTTCAACACTGACAAAGCTCGGGCAAAATCCGTTGATGCACGAAAAATCTTTGTTGCAATTGTTCTGGTCGATCTGGCGCTTGCGACCGAACGGTGTTTCTTTCGGTATGACAGAAAGGCAGTTGGATTCCACCGAGCAATCACCGCAGCCCTCACAGACCAGGTCATTGATCACGACAAACTTTTTCGGGTCCGGCATGAGGCCCCGCTTGCGCCGCCGGCGTTTTTCCGTTGCGCAGGTTTGCGCATAGATCAGGATGCTGACGCCGGGAATGTCACGCAGTTCGCGTTGCACAGCATCCATTTCCCGGCGATGGGATAGCGTCATCTTTTTCGGAAAGTCGGCAAGGTCAAATAGCTCGGGCTCATCCGAGACCAAGGCAATCCGATCGACACCTTCGGCACGTACTGCATGCGCAATCGAGTGCAACGACACCGGACCATCCACCGGTTGCCCACCGGTCATCGCGACCGCATCGTTGTACAAAATCTTGAATGTGATGTTGGTGTTTGCAGCAATGGCCTGGCGTATCGCCAGCGATCCGGAGTGGTAGTAGGTGCCATCGCCGAGATTCTGAAAAATGTGTTTGCCGCCATTGAATTTCGAGCGCGCAATCCAGTTGACACCCTCGCCACCCATTTGAATTAGCCCGTCGGTATCACGATCCATCCAGCTGGCCATAAAGTGACATCCGATTCCGGCGAGTGCCTTGGAACCCTCCGGCACTTTCGTCGAGGTGTTGTGCGGACAGCCCGAGCAAAAATAAGGGATGCGCGCTGCGCCATCGATCGAAATGACCGCACCTCGCTCATTGGCCAGTGCACGCGCGCGGTCCGTGTAACGGCTGCCGCCAAACTCCCGGTCCAGTCGTGCGGCGACAATATCGACCAGTTGCAGTGGCGAGAGCTCCCCGACCCAGGGCACCAGCCGATTGCCGTTCTCGTCTTCCTTGCCGACCATGCGTTTCGGTTTGCGGCCAGGGTAGTCGTAAAAATATTCCTTGAACTGGCTCTCGATGATGCCGCGCTTCTCCTCGACCACCAGCACCTCATGTTTGTTCTTGACGAACTCCAGCGCGCCGTTCGGCTCAAGCGGCCAAACCATGCCGACTTTGTAGATGTCAATGCCAACCCGGTGCGCGTGTTGTTCATCGATGCCAAGCAGACGCAATGCTTCCATCAGATCGAGATGCGCTTTGCCTGTCGTTACGATTCCGAATCGGGCGTTCGCGACGTTGTAAATGATTCGATCGATGGGGTTTGCGGCGGCAAATGCGAGAGTCGCCGCTTTTTTGCTTTCCAGGCGCTCTTCGATTTGCGGGCCCGGAAAATCCGGCCAGCGGTAGTGCAAGCCACCGGCCGGTATTTTGAAGTCGCGGGGTATGACGAACTGTGGATACGGCGGTAATTCGATCGACATCGCCGACTCGACCGTCTCCGAGATCGCCTTGAACCCGACCCACATTCCCGAAAATCGAGACAACGCCAGCCCGTAGAGTCCAAATTCCAGGTACTCCGCGACACTGGCCGGATTCAGGTTGGGCATCATGAAAGTCATGAATGCAACGTCACTTTGATGCGGCATCGACGACGAGACGCAACCGTGGTCGTCTCCCGCCACGACGAGGACGCCGCCGTGCGGCGAACTGCCATACGCGTTGCCGTGTTTAAGCGCGTCGCCGGAACGATCGACCCCCGGCCCCTTGCCATACCAGATCCCGAACACGCCATCGACTTCACGGTCGGGGTCGGTTTCCACCTGTTGCGACCCCAGTACGGCAGTCGCTGCGAGATCCTCATTGACTGCGGGTAAGAATTCGATCTGAGCGGCATCGAGAAACGACTTGGCGCGCCACAACTCCTGATCGAGTGCGCCCAGCGGTGAACCACGATATCCGCTAACAAAACCTGCGGTATTCAATCCGGCTGCCCGGTCCATCGTGCGTTGCATTAGCGGGATTCGGACCAGCGCTTGTGTGCCGGTCAGGAAGACACGCCCCGATTCCCGCCGATAACGGTCATCGAGTTCGTAATTGTCCAGCGGGTAGGGTGGTGTCGTTGTCATGTCGAGCACGGTGGTTGTTGCGTCGGTCGGATCTGGCAGTGTCGCAGAATCGGTGCGAATGTTCTTGCCAATCATCTCGAAAGAGCAGTAAAAATCGAAAAATCATGTCATAAAATTAAAAAATACGGTAAAATAATCCATAATCGGTAAATCAGGAGCGAGACTGTGCTCTCAGCGAAGGATCGAAGGGTGCTGTCGGTGCTGCAAAAAGACAGCCGGCTTACGATGCAGGAACTCGCGGAGCGCGTCGGGATGTCGACATCCGCCTGCTGGCGGCGGGTCAAGGCGCTGGAAAATGACGGAGTCATCAGCCGGTACGCAGTAATTGTCGATGCTCAAAAGGCCGGTTTTGGCTTGTCATCCATGGTGCATATTTCGCTGGCGCGACACGAACAACAAAACGTCGATAATTTCGTCAGCGAGGTGTCGCGTCACCCCGAAGTCCTCGAATGCTTTGCAACCAGCGGCGAGGCTGATTTTCATCTGCGAGTTGTCGTTGAGGATATGGATGCCTACAACGCATTTCTTGATGATTTTATTTTCAAGCTGCCGGGCGTTTCGCAAGTGCGTTCGAACATTGTGTTGAAAGAGATCAAGTCCGATACAGCACTACCGTTCAAAATCTAGTTGACCGACGCCCACTGTTCATCGGTTGCGACCATCGTCAGGACATCGTACTGCGCAACGATCTCGTCGTCCTGGTTGGTGACTTCTGCATCCCAGCGAACTTCGCCGTAGCCGGTTCCCGCACGCAATGTCTTTTGCTTGCAGGCGAGGCGGACCTTGAGCGTATCGCCATAGTTGACCGGCTTCGCAAATCGCAGGTCGTCGACGCCATAGTTGGCAAGCACCGGACCGAAGTCAGGGTCGACGAACAAGCCCGCTGCAAATGACAGGATCAGGTAACCATGCGCAACACGTCCGTCGAAAAACGGATTCTTTGCCGCGGCTTCTTCGTCGGTATGCGCATAAAAGGTATCGCCGGTGAAGTCAGCGAAGTGTTGAATGTCGTCGAGCGTGACCTCGCGTTCGCGAGTCACGAGGGTGTCGCCAATCGTCAACTGCTCGAAGGTTTTTCTGAACGGATGCACGCCGGGATCGATCTGCTCGGCACCTTTTATCCAGCGCCGCCCGATCGTCGTCAATGTTTGCGGCGCACCCTGCAAAGCGGTCCGTTGCATGTAGTGAAGGACACCGCGTACTCCGCCCATTTCCTCACCGCCGCCGGCACGCCCCGGGCCGCCGTGAACCAGGTGCGGCAACGGTGAACCGTGGCCAGTCGACTCTGCTGCACAATGCCGGTTCAGGACCAGTATGCGGCCATGGTAGGCCGCTGTGCCGAGAACCAGCTGCCTCGCAACGTCGTCATCGTTCGTAACTACCGAACCCGCGAGACTCCCTTCGCCCAGTCGTGACAGTTCAATGGCCTCATCGATACTGTCGTAGGGCAGCACCGTGCTTACCGGCCCGAACGCCTCAACCGAATGCACGGCATGCGACGTCATCGGCTTTTGGCAATGCAACAACGTCGGCATGAAGAACGCGCCGCGGCTGGCGTCGGCGTCGATAACGTCGAAATCACTGGACCCGCCATAGACCAGGTCGGCTTCTCTGGATAGTTCCAGAACTCGATCCCGAACTTCGTCTCGCTGGCCCTGGCTCGCCAAAGCGCCCATATCGATGTCCTTGTTGGCGGGATTGCCGATGCGTATCTTGCCAAGCGCGCTCGACACTGCCTGGACCACCTCGCCGGCAATGGCGGCGGGTGCGATGATACGGCGAATCGCCGTACATTTTTGACCCGCCTTGCTGGTCATCTCGCGCGTGACCTCTTGCACGAAAAGATCAAACTCGGGTGTCCCGGGAACGGCGTCCGGACCCAGGATCGAAGAGTTCAACGAATCGGTTTCGGCCGTAAAAGCGACAGACTGGCTGACAACCCTGGGGTGCTGTTGCAGAAACTCCGCGGTTTTTTTCGACCCGGTGAAGGCGATTGTGTCCTGGCAGCCCAGGTGGTCGAAGAGGTCACCCACACCGCCGCAGATGAGTTGCAAGGCGCCGTCCGGCAGCAGGCCGCTGGCGTTGATGCGCCTCACCATCAACTCGGTCAGGTACGCGGTGCTCGAAGCCGGCTTGACGATTGCGGGGACACCCGCGAGCAGCGTGGGGGCCAGTTTTTCCAGCATGCCCCAGCAAGGGAAATTGAATGCATTGATATGGACAGCAGCGCCAAGCTTTGGCGTAAAAATGTGTTGTGCCGTAAATGTGCCGTTCTTGGATATCCGTTCGGGTGGACCATCAAGGTAGACATGGTCATTTGGCATCTCACGCCGACCTTTACTCGAAAAGACGAACAGTGTCGAAATGCCGCCGTCGATATCGACCCAGCTATCGGCGCGCGTCGCGCCGGTCTGCGTTGACAGTTCGTAAAATTCCTTTTTGTGCTCCATCAGGTATTGCGCGAGGGCCTTGAGCATGTCGCCACGTTCGTGAAACGTGAATTGGCGGAGATTGGCGCCGCCGACGGTGCGTGCATAGTCAAGAATATCGCCAAAATCGAGACCGTCACTGCTGATTCTGGCGACCGGGTCGCCGCTGACCGCGCTGCACAACAGCTTGCCATCGCCGTCGCCGTCGACCCATTGGTCCAGTACCAGGTTACCGAGTTTGTTTTCCATACAAAAATCAGCCAGATTTGTAAAAATATGTATCAGATTGTACGGTCACCCGGATCGAAAGCAAGCAGGTCCCCGATGAAGGCAGAAACGGCATGTCGCCGTCTGATTGACGAGTTCAAGTCACGCCCGACGATTCGTGCGGGCTCGCTTATTACCACCGTTTTTGGCGATGCCATTGCACCGCGTGGCGGCAACGTCTGGCTTGGCAGCCTGATCAAGGCAATGTCGTATTTTGGGATTTCAGAGCGGCTGGTCCGAACGTCGGTATTTCGACTGGCGCGGGACGGCTGGCTGCAGTCCGAGCAAATCGGTCGGCGCTCGTACTACAGTCTGAGCGAGGACGGACGCAGCAGATTTGAGCAGGCAACGCATCGTATCTATGGCCCGCCTGCGACGGACTGGGATGGCCAATGGTGTCTCCTGTTGTTATCGGGTCTCGAAACAGCGGCCAAAGAACCGGTGCGCAAGGAGTGCGGTTGGCTGGGCTTTGGTGCCTTGTCCGCGAACGTGCTGGCGCATCCTGCACCGGATCTGGCCGATCTCGATATCACGATCCGGCGGTTGGGCATTGCCGAGCAATTGGTCGTTGTCAACGGCCAGACAATCCGCAACGAAGCCGGTATGCGGGAGCTTGCGCACAATAGCTGGAATCTTGCGGATCTCGACGCACGTTACGCTGACTTCGTCAAAACGTTTCGGCCGCTGATGGCCGCTTTGCAAAAGAACCCGAAAATTGCAGGAAAGACGGCATTTATTGCGCGAACCCTGCTCATCCAGGAATACCGGAAAATCATGCTGCGCGATCCTTTGCTACCGCAGGAGTTGCTGCCGGGCAATTGGCAGGGAGCCGCAGCCTATCAATTGTGCGGCAACCTCTATCGAGCATTGTTTGCGGCTGCCGATCACTATCTGACCGAGACGATGGAAACGGCCGACGGTCCGTTGCCCTTGCCCGCGGCAGTTTTCATGCAGCGTTTTGGCGGATTACAAACCAACCTGGGGAGACAAGTCCGCCATGGATGACCTCGAGCTTGCACGACTGTGCGCAGAACATATGTGGACTCGCGACAAGGCGTCGCACGCGCTTGGCATTGAGATTGACGTTCCGTGCCCGGGCGAAGCCGTCGCCTCGATGATGGTTCGTGACGACATGGTGAATGGCTTCGACGTCTGCCATGGCGGCTTGTTGGTTGCACTGGCCGACACAGCCTTCGCATTTGCCTGCAATGCCTACAATGACATCAGCGTGGCAGCGTCGGTGCAGTCGGATTTTCTGCGGCCGGCGCGCCGCGGCGATGTGCTGACCGCCACAGCGAAACAAGAGTACCGCGGTCGCAAATCAGGGTATTACACGGTCGAGATTCGAAACCAGGACGACAAGCTGGTCACGCTGTTTCGCGGTCGCTCTGCGGCGACAGGCGCCCCATTGCTGCCGTCGACGAAGTGATACATATGACATTGAAAAACTGAAAAAAGCGTGACACATTAGAGATTCATGCAGCGGAGCCGAGAACATGTACACACAGGGCCTGGACCAGGCGGGTAAAGACCGGCACACCGTCGCCGAGACCGAGGAAATGCTCGGTGCATTCCAGCGGCGCGTCGATGCCGAAGAGAAAATTGAGGCCAAGGACTGGATGCCCGAGGCCTATCGGAGGACGTTGATTCGGCAAATATCCCAACACGCGCATTCCGAGATCATCGGCATGCAGCCCGAAGGCAACTGGTTGACGCGTGCACCGTCGCTCAAGCGCAAGGCCATATTGCTTGCCAAGGTGCAGGACGAGGCAGGCCATGGTTTGTATCTGTACTCGGCGGCAGAAACGCTGGGTGTCTCTCGTGACCAGATGGTCGCGGACCTGCTCAGTGGGAAGGCAAAATATTCCAGTATTTTCAATTACCCGACGCTGACCTGGGCCGATATCGGTGCTATCGGCTGGCTTGTCGATGGTGCCGCCATCATGAACCAGATTCCGCTGTGCCGGTGTTCTTATGGACCCTATGCCCGGGCGATGGTCCGTGTCTGCAAGGAAGAAAGTTTTCACCAACGGCAGGGTTTCGACATCATGAATGCGCTGTGCCGTGGCACGGCCGCGCAAAAGGCCATGGCGCAGGACGCGTTGAATCGCTGGTGGTGGCCGTCGCTGATGATGTTCGGCCCGAATGATTCAGAATCGAAGCATTCGGCACAATCGATGGCCTGGAAAATCAAGCGCTTCAGCAACGACGAACTGCGACAGAAATTTGTCGACGTCACGGTGCAGCAAGCCGACTTTCTCGGCTTGAGTGTGCCGGACCCCGATCTTCGTTTCGACGAGGACAGCGGCCATTACAAATTTGGCGATATCAACTGGCAGGAACTCTTCGACGTTATCGCCGGCAATGGGCCGTGCAACAAGCAGCGGCTCGAGAAACGGCAGACGGCGCACAATGACGGCGCCTGGGTGCGCGAAGCAGCGCAAGCCTATGCCAGAAAACAGTCGGCTCGCGTTGCGGCCTGAGGGAAAAGAAATGACAAGCGACGAATGGCCATTGTATGAAGTTTTTATTCGCAGCAAGTCAGGCTTGAGTCATCGGCACGCTGGTAGCATTCACGCGCCGGATGACCAGATGGCACTCGACCATGCGCGCGATACCTATACGAGACGCAGCGAAGGCGTGAGTCTCTGGGTCGTACGCTCCGATCAAATTATCGCGTCGGATCCCGCCGAAAACGCGGCCTTCTTTGAGCCCGCCGAAGACAAGATATATCGGCATCCGACGTTCTACGATATCCCGGACGGAGTCGAGAACCTGTGAGCAACGACGGGGCTGTCCTCGCCTACACATTACGACTCGCCGACAACACGCTGATCCTCGCACAGCGGATGGTCGAACTGGTGGCGGCCGAACCGGAACTCGAAGAAGAGCTGGCCAACGCGAATTTCGCGCTCGACTACATCGGCCAGGCGCGCATGCTCTATTCCTATGCCGGCGATCTTGAAGGTAAGGGGCGCAGCGAAGACGAGTTTGCCTTTATGCGCGACGAGCACGAGTTCGCCAATCTGCTGTTGGTCGAGCAACCCAATGGACATTTTGGCGACGCGCTGGTTCGACAATTCCTGTTCGATGCGTTTTATGTTCACCAGCTGGAGGCGCTGTGCCGATGTTCCGACACTCGCCTTCGCGAATTCGCTGCGCGTGCCGTCAAGGAGGTTCGCTACCACTTGCGACACTGTTCGCAGTGGCTGGTGCGGCTCGGCGATGGTACCCAGCTGAGCCATGATCGCGTACAGAGGTCCCTTGATGATGCGTGGCGCTATACCGGCGAGATGTTTGCCAGCGACGACACAGACCGGGCAGTTCAGGACTGCATTGATGTTCCGGACCTTGAGGCAATCCGTCCTCTGTGGCGTCGCGATGTCGAGGCGGTCATCGGCAGGGCAACGCTCACCGTGCCGGCAGATGACTGGATGGCCAGCGGCGGTAAGCAGGGCCGTCATAGCGAATACCTCGGTTACCTGCTGGCCGAAATGCAATACCTGCAACGCTCGTTTCCGGGTGCATCGTGGTAGCCGCAGATCTCAGCAGGGAGCAGGTCTTTGAGTGGCTCGCAAACGTGCCGGATCCCGAAATCCCGGTACTGAGCATCCTGGATCTCGGCATCGTGCGCGATGTCGAATTAGGCGACACGATTACCGTGAGCCTTGCGCCGACCTATTCGGGCTGCCCGGCAACCGAGGTCATCGAGTCGAGTGTGTTGCGCGCGCTTGAGCAACATGGCCTTGAGGACGTTGCAATCAAGCGCGTGTTGTCGCCACCGTGGACAACCGACTGGATCAGCGAGGCAGGTCGCGAGAAAATGCGCCGCTACGGCATTGCACCGCCGACCACGAACAGACCCGTCGCCTGTCCGCAATGCGAATCGACGAAGACCGAACGCGTCAGCGAATTTGGCTCAACGGCGTGCAAGGCGGCCTACCGTTGCCAGGACTGCCTGGAACCTTTCGAATATTTCAAGTGCCTATGAAGCAGTTTCACGCGCTGACCGTGGCAGACAAGCGGCAGGAAACGAGCGATTCCGTACGCATTGTTTTCGACATCCCCGAATCGCTGCGCCAGGAGTACGCTTTTCATGCCGGGCAGCATCTGCCAATACAAATCGAGCGTGATGGCCGAAAATTGCGCCGGACCTACAGTATTTGTTCACCAGAGGGTGAATGGCCGCTGCAAATTGGTGTGCGCGTGCAGCCCGGCGGGCAGTTTTCCGAGTTCGCGGCGAGTGAGTTGAAAATCGGCGATGTTCTGGATGTGATGCCACCCAGCGGACAGTTCCATGCGGTGGCTGATGCCGGCAAATCAAGACATGCATTGGGTTTTGCCGCTGGCAGCGGCATCACGCCGATTCTGTCAATTATTGCAACGATACTGGACGGTGAAGCGAGCAGTCGTTTTACATTGTTCTATGGCAACCGTACGCAACGGACAACCATGTTCATCGACGACCTCTATGCGCTGAAGAACCGTTTCCCGGATCGCCTGCAACTGCATTTTCTTTTCAGCCGCGAAGACCAGGAATTCGAGATTGCGAGCGGGCGGCTGGATGAGTCGAAAGTTCGCGAGTTGATGCAGCATTTCTGTCGTGGAGTCACTGCAGACGAAGCCTATATTTGTGGCCCGGACACAATGATTGAATCGGTATCGACGACACTCGCCGATCTCGGCATGCCAAAGGAAAGCATTCATGCCGAACGTTTCGGCGTGCCGCGAAAAGGCGCGAGACCTGCCCCGGTCGTAACGGTAGATACCGAAGGCCGGGCGAAAATTACCATTGTCATGGATGGACACAAGAAGTCGTTCAACATGCCTCGCGCTGGTATCAGTATTGTCGATGCCGCCGCGGAACACGGTGTCGAGCTGCCGTACTCCTGCAAGGGCGGAGTTTGCGCAACCTGTCGAACGCACGTGAGTTCCGGCACCGTCGAGATGGCGACCAACTATGGCCTGGAGCCGTGGGAGGTCGACGAAGGCTTTGTTCTGGCGTGTCAGTGCACACCCACCAGCGATGCGGTTTTACTGGACTATGACAAGGTGTGATCACACCAATTGGCGCAATTTCAAAACTTCCGGCACTCGGTTCCGCGTAAAATCGGGTTTTATGTATGCCCGGATCGGGCGAACGATCGAATAAACGCCGGAGGGCGTATGACAAATCCTGGTGCTGCCGCTACCCATTCGTTACCCGCACGTAAAAATGCCTACGACTACGAGGACCTGCTTGCCTGCGCGCGCGGCGAATTGTTTGGCAAGGAAAATGGGCGCCTGCCGAAACCACCCATGTTGATGACAGATCGAATAACATTGATATCGGACGACAGCGGCAAGTACGGCAAGGGTGAAATTAAAGCCGAATTCGACATCAAGCCGGACCTGTGGTTTTTCGATTGTCACTTCCAGGACGACCCGGTCATGCCCGGTTGCCTTGGTCTCGATGCACTCTGGCAACTGGTCGGATTTTATCTTGTCTGGGGCGGTCACCAGGGCCGCGGTCGGGCATTGGGTTGTGGCAACGTCAAGTTTACCGGCCAGATATTGCCAAAGGCTGAATTGGTGACTTTCCAGATTGACATCAAACGGCTGATTTCGCGCAAGCTCACACTCGCCATGGCTGACGGTACGGTTTCTGTTGACGGCCGCGAGATTTATACGGCAGAAGACCTGAAGGTCGGTCTGTTCACTTCCACGGATAACTTCTAGGACGCAAATATGCGGCGTGTTGTAATTACTGGCCTCGGTGCTGTTTCATGCATCGGCAATTCCAAGGAAGACATCAGGGAATCACTGAAACTTGGCCGCTCGGGTATTGTCGCCAATGAGAGTTTCAAGGAAATGGGCATGCGCAGCCAGGTGTCAGGCAGCGTCAACATCGACCTTGGTGAGCACATCGATCGCAAAGTACTGCGTTTCATGGGGGACTCAGCGGCCTTCGCCTATATTGCGATGCAGCAGGCGATTACGGACTCGGGGCTGGAAGACAGCGACATTTCCAATATTCGCACCGGCATCATTGCCGCGTCAGGCGGCGCGTCCAGCGAAAACATCGTAAAGAGTGCCGATATCCTGCGCGAGCGCGGCGTGCGCAAGATCGGGCCGTACATGGTGACACGGACGATGGGCAGTTCGGTATCCGCCTGTCTTGCAACACCGTTCAAGATCAAGGGCGTCAATTACTCACTGACTTCGGCGTGTGCAACAAGCGCACATTGCATTGGCGCGGCGGCCGAACAAATCCAGCTCGGCAAACAGGACATTGTTTTCGCGGGCGGGGGCGAAGAGGAACACTGGACGCTTGCGTGCCTGTTCGATGCCATGGGTGCACTCTCGACAAAATACAACGATGCCCCGGCAACCGCGTCGCGACCGTATGACACCAGCCGGGACGGGTTTGTCAGTGCCGGTGGTTCCGGCATGGTTGTCGTTGAAGAACTGGAACACGCCAAAGCGCGAGGCGCGAAAATTTATGCGGAACTGGTTGGCTTCGGAGCGACATCCGACGGCAGCGACATGGTCGCACCCTCCGGCGAGGGAGCAATACGATGCATGGATCTCGCCAGGTCAACGGTCGACGGTGATATCGACTACATCAATACGCACGGCACAAGTACGCCGGCGGGCGACTCGAAAGAAGTCGAAGCCATGAAGGAGTTGTTCGGCGACAAGATGCCGCGCTACAGTTCCTCGAAATCCATGTGTGGACATTCGCTCGGCGCGACCGGCGTGCAGGAGGCGATTCATTGCCTGCTCATGCTCGAGGATGATTTCATCGCGCCGTCGATCAATGTCAACGATCCGGATCCGGTTGTGGTTGGTACGCCGCTGGTAACCGAACTGGTCGAAAAAGCCGGGCTCAGGACCGTCATGTCCAACAGTTTTGGCTTCGGTGGTACCAACGGCACACTGGTTTTCCAGAAACCTTAATTGCCGATCATCGGTCGAGTCGGCCATAATCGGCCGCTATGACAATTGAAACGATAAGCGAAACCCGCTGCTTCGGCGGCACCATGGGCTTTTACCGGCACGCATCCGAAACCAATCACTGTGACATGCGGTTCTCCGTATTTGTGCCGCCAGCGGCAGAAGACGGCAAGGTTCCGGTCGTGACGTTCCTCTCCGGGCTTACCTGTACCGAAGAAAACTTCATGGTTAAAAGCGGCGCGCAGCGCGTCGCGGCCAGGCTCGGCCTGATGCTGGTCTCCCCGGATACCAGCCCGCGCGGCGAAGGGGTTCCGGACGACCCGGACGAAGACTACGATTTCGGCCTCGGCGCCGGCTTTTACGTCAATGCAACCGAGGCGCCATGGTCGAAGCACTACCAGATGTACGACTACGTGACGCGGGAGCTTCAGTCCGTTGTCTTCGACAACTTTCCAGGTGATGCGGACCGTCATGGGCTGACCGGCCACTCGATGGGTGGCCACGGTGCCCTGATAATCGGGCTGCGCAACCCGCAGATGTTTCGCTCGCTGTCCGCATTTGCGCCGATTTGCACAACACTGCACAGCCCATGGGGACAAAAGGCGCTGTCGTACTATCTCGGCGACGACAAAAATCGATGGTCAGAGTACGACGCCTGTGAAGTTGCGAGAAATGTGTCCGACAACAGTGCGTATTCAAGGATTCTTGTTGACCAGGGCGCAAACGACCCCTGGCTCGCGGAGCAGTTGAAGCCGGAACTGCTGCAATCAGCCTGTAACTCCAGTGGTCTGCCGCTGCAGTTCAGAAGCCACGACGGCTACGATCATGGTTACTATTTCATTTCGACTTTCATCGAAGAACACCTGACCTTCCATGCCGATCAGCTAAAGGCCTGAAACCCGCTGTGATGATTGAACAGTGGATTATTCTCGGCGCGGCGATGCTGGCGACCGGGTGCGCTGCCGGCGTCATGGCGGGTCTGTTCGGTATCGGCGGTGGCATCGTCATTGTCCCTGCTCTCGAACTGGTACTGGGATTCCTGGGTGTCGACCCGGCAATTCGAATGCATGTGGCCGTCGCGACATCGCTGGCCACCATAATTCCGACCTCTCTTTCGTCTGCGCGCGCGCACCATCTGCGTAACGCCGTTGACATGGACCTCGTAAGGCGCTGGGCGCCTTTTGTGTTGCTGGGTTCGTTGACGGGGGCATGGATCGCGGCGCAGGTTCACAGCCGGGTTCTGGCACTGGTATTTGCAACCCTGGCCATGCTGATCGCCATCAAGATGACTTTTTTGCCGGAAAGTCGCAATCTGACCGAGGAGGTTCCTCGCGGGCCCTGGCTTGCGATTGTGCCGGCGGCAATTGGCTGTACGTCGAGCATGATGGGAATCGGTGGCGGAACATTCTCGGTTATGACGCTGACATTATTCAATCACCCCATTCACCGTGCGGTCGGCACTGCGGCGCTGCTTGGACTGGTAATCAGCCTTCCCGGCACCGTCGGATTCATCGTGGCGGGCCTAAACGACGCCCGCCTGCCACCCGGCAGCCTGGGCTATGTCAACATGATCGGATTTGCGTTAATTGCGCCGAGTACCGTGCTTTGCGCGCCGCTTGGGGCGAGAATTGCACACTGGGCGTCGCCAAGAATACTGAGTATTTCTTTCGGCGTTTTCCTGATGCTGGCATCGGCCCGCCTGTTTTACGGATCGCTAATGACATGATGCGTATTGTGTTAACACTATGGTTCGCGGCATTACTGATTGCATGCGAGGCAAAACAACTGCAGCCGGACGTCGATTTCGTTTGCGATCGTTGTGATGAGTGGAACCAGCCGCAACCGGCTTTCCGGATCTATGGCAATACCTGGTATGTCGGCACGGCAGGCCTGTCGTCGATTCTGGTTGAATCCGCCGCAGGGCTGTTGCTCTTCGACGGCGGCTTGCCACAGTCGGCTGCGCGAATCGAAGCGAACATTCGGAGTCTCGGTTTCGATCCGTTGCGCATCAAGGCGATCTTCGTTTCGCACGCACATTACGATCACGCAGGCGGTGTTGCGGCACTGCAGCGTCTCACCGGGGCGAAGGTGTATACCAGCGTCGAAGGAGCGAAATCGCTGGGCACCGGAAAGCTGCAGCCGGATGATCCGCAATTCTCGGAAAATATTGCCAACGGGTTTGCCGCAATAGCGAACGTCGTTTCCGTACTTGACGGAGATGTGCTGAATTTCGATGGCGTGACCGTCGAGGCGGTTTATACGCCAGGACACACGCCCGGTGGAATGACCTGGACCTGGGAGTCCTGTGCGCTTGAGACCTGCTACCAGGTCGTCTATGCCGACAGCCTGACAGCAGTGTCTGCCGAAGGTTATTTATTCGCCGCCGGGCCGGCTGCCAACCAGATTATTGACAGCGCGGATCGAATTTCACTGCTGGATTGTGACATCCTGCTGTCACCACACCCGTTTTTCTTTGGCATGCAGGATAAACTCAAGGATCGCGGCGACGGAAATCCGTTTGTAAACAATGTTGCTTGTGCAATTTACGCCGACGTTGTATTGGACTGGTTGCAGCAGCGTCTTAACGCAGAACGAAGAGTACCGATAGATTTCGATGATAAGTGACGATCCGGAGTTTGGCCATTCCAACCTGTTCTTCCGGCACTTGCTGGAATCGGCGCCCGATGCGATGGTCATCGTTGACGATGACGGCATCATCGATCTTGTCAATGAGCAGGCACAGGTGTTGTTCGGCTACCGGCGCTCCGAGATGCTCGGTCAAAGCGTCGAAATGTTGTTGCCCGAATCCAAGCGCGCCGGTCACGTGGCGCATCGACGTCACTTCGCCGCTGCCCCCAGCCTGAGGCCAATGGGGCAGGGCATGGACCTGGTTGCCCGGCGCAAGGATGGCAGCGAGTTTCCGGTTGAGATCAGCCTGAGTCCGCTCAGAGCGCGCAGCGGCCGCTATGTTACAACCGTCATTCGGGATGTATCGATACGGCGCAAGATGGAAATCGATATCAAAGCCGCACAGAATGCCGCCGAACGAGCCAACAAGGCGAACAGCGCGTTTCTTGCCGCCGCGAGTCATGATTTGCGACAGCCGGTACAGGCGCTCAACCTGCTCAATGGTGCGCTACGACGTACTGTCAGGGATGAGCGCGCCCTGCGGATGATTGACAGCCAGGAGGCGTCGTTGACCGCGATGACCAACCTGTTGAACTCGCTTCTGGATATCAGTCGCCTGGACGCTGGCGGGGTCAACCCGGACTTCGAGGAGTTTCCGATGCAGCGCCTGGTCGATCGCCTGTCGGCGGAATTCAATCGCCAGGCGCGCAGCAAAGGCCTGAAATTCTCGGCTCAATCCTGTGACGCCATCGTGCGCAGCGACCCGAACCTGCTGGCGGAAGTCATTACCAACCTTGTGTCGAATGCAATTCGCTACACCCAGAACGGTGAAGTGCAAATCAACTGCATTGCAGACGACGGCGAATGCCGCCTCGACGTCGTTGATACCGGAATCGGTATCGAACAGGATCAGCTCGAAGCTATCTTCACAGAGTTTCATCAGTGCAAGGCGCCCGGGCGCAGCAACGAGGGCTTCGGTCTCGGTCTCGCGATTGTTCGGCGACTCGCCAAATTGCTGGACCATCGAATTGAAGTCGAATCGGAACCGGGCAAGGGCTCGCGTTTCAGTGTTACGGTCCCCATCGTCTCAGAGGCGCGAATGGATGCTTTTGTGGACAGGCAGCGGGCACCGCAACCGCAACCGCCGAGGGCGTCCGGTGGGCTGATCGTCTTGATCGAAGATGACGTTACGGTCGCCAATGCCTGGGCCTTGTTGCTTGAGGCCGAGGGTTACCGAGTGGCGTCGGCCTCATCAGCCAAGGAAGCGGCAACGCTGGTCGAGCACCTCGAAGATCAGCCTGTGCTGATCATCTCTGACTTTCATCTGCTGGATGGCTCAACCGGTGCGCAGGCGATCGGTATGATCAGGGACTATTGTCAGCGTGCGATTCCGGCCTTCATCGTCAGTGGGGACACGTCGAAAGTCGTCAAGGATGCTCGTCAGCTGGAAAACAGTACATTGATGAGCAAGCCCGTCGATACGCTTCGATTGCTGACGGCTGCAAGGCATGCCGTCGACACCGGCGAGGTGCCCAAGGACTAGGCGGCGAGTGCGCTCAGCCAGCTTGCCGGAGACTTGAGCAATGCAGCGCCGACGATGTAAGCGAACGCCAGCAAAGCGCCGACAAATGCGACAACCCGAACAGGCATCGTAGGACCTCTTTTCAGTGCGATGGTCCCAAGCACGATGTAGGCCACCAGCCCCAGTATCTTCGCCAACAGCCAGGGCTGTGCAAACGTGTTGATGCTGAGCGTCACCGCGAGCCAGATTCCCGATACCAGGAACACAGTGTCGATCACGTGTGGTGCGATGCGGACGATTCGGTTCGACAGATACTCGGAGCGGGTCATCATCCAGTAACCGCGAACTGCGAATCCTGAGATTGAAAGCGCTGCCATGACCAGGTGCAGAAACTTAATAGTTAGATAGCCCATGGTGCGTCCGTTGTGGCTCAAAGCAGCATTCTAGTCGATTGTGTCGAGTATGCGATAACCGCTCGGATATAGGTGTAGCTACTTATGGAATTGCACGCGGCATCAGGCAATGTAGCGTTTGACACAAGGTCAACCCGGAACTGGATAATGCGCTCACATTTACAGTTGTCTTGCCTGCCTGTGGCGTTTATCGCTGCGGGTATTTTTTTGCTCTCAGCGAGCCCGACCCGGGCTGCGGACGACAGTATCGACGATGCCCCCATCGACCAGATCGTCGTTGTCGCTCACAAAGATGAACGCTCGGTGCGCGATATCGCCGCCAACGTCACGGTTTTGTCGCGTGCCGATTTGCACAATGAATTGTCGACATCCCTGGCGGAGATGTTTCGCTATATCCCGGGGATAGACTACGAAGCGGCCGGTACCCGGTTTGGTACCGAAGGCGTCAACATTCGAGGCATTGGTGGCAACCGTGTTGCGATTCTTATCGACGGCGTGCCGCTGCCGGACCAGTTCGATAGCGGCAGTTTTTCCAATGCGACACGCGACTTTATTGACGCTGGTCTGGTGCGAAACATTGAAGTTCTGCACGGTCCGGCATCGGCGCTCTACGGCAGCGCGGCGATTGGTGGTGTCGTTGCCGTACGCACACCGGATCCGTCCGACCTGGTTCGGGACTCAGGCTTTGGCGGTGAACTGCTCGGCACCTGGCGCGGTGCGGACAACAGTACGCACGGGCAGACCCTGTTGGCGCTTGCAGGTGATTCGCTCGGCGTCATTGCCGGGTTCAGCTGGCGGGATGGCCATGAGCTCGAGTCGGCGGCGATCAGGAGTGGCGTCGATACACGGGATTTCCAGCGTCAGACGGCGCTGGTCAAACTGGTCGCCGACGACCGCAATGGCAATGTCTGGCGAATCGGGTTTATTCATCAGCAATCGGATACAAAGTCCGACCTGAATTCTGTCCTGGGAAGCGGTCGCTATCGCTCGACGACGGCGCTGGAAGGCGACGACCGCTCGGACATGAACCTGGTCAACATTGAGTACGCATTTGGCGAGCCAGGCGGCTGGTTCGACTCGGCTGTTTTACGCGGCTTCTATGAGGAGGCCTCGGTCGAGCAGAAGACACTCGACGAGCGGGCAGCGGCCAGCACGCCGGTATCGATTGATCGACTGTTTTTCTACGACCAGGAAATTCAGGGCATGGAGTTCAATGCCTGGAAGGATCTGGGTGGTGACACGATCACGCATCGGCTGGGTTTCGGCGTTGAATTCCGGGACCGAGTCACTGAAGAATATCGCGACGGAGTGTCCACGGATCTGACGAGTGGTACGCAGACGAATGTCCTGCTCGGTGAGGTGTTTCCCTTGCGCGATTTCCCAATAAGCAGAACGAGGGAGTTGGCGGCATTCTTCGAAGACACAATGACCTTGGGCGACTGGACTCTGATTGCCGCGATTCGCGCCGATCGTTTCGATCTTTCGCCCGATGTCGACGCGCTGTACCTCGAGGACTATCCGGATTACAACCCGGTCAGCCTGAGCGAGTCCGACTTGTCGCCGAAACTCGGCGTGATCTTCAAGGTGAATCCCGAATTCGACGTCTACGCGCAGTATTCGCACGGATTTCGCGCGCCGCCCTTCTCGGATGCGAATATTAGTCTCGATATACCGCTGTTCGGATACAAGGCGATTCCCAACCCGGATCTGAAATCCGAATCATCGGACGGATTCGACATCGGTGTTCGTTGGCAAGGCCTTCGATCGTCGGTGCGTCTGTCGGCATTTCATACCCGCTACGACAACTTTATAGAATCCAAAGTCAACCTGGGCATCGATCCGGCCAGTGGCTTCACGATGTTTCAGTCGCAAAACATTCGCGAAACGAAAATCGAGGGTCTGGAGGCTGGCTGGAGCGTCCGCTTCGGGCGGGAGGAGTCGTTTGAACTTGATGGCTCGGCGTATTACGCACGTGGCAAGAATAATGTAACCGGCGAGGCACTGAATTCAGTTGGCCCGGCACAGGCCGTCGTCGGCCTTGGCTGGTATTCAGACGACAAGGCCAGGCAGTTGCGCCTCAAGGCAACGCTGACCGACGCGCATGATCGCCAGGACGAGTCGGCGGGTGAGGTGTTCAAGCCGGCCGGCCATGCGGTTTTCGACCTGCTGTTGACGCAAAAGCTGGGTGAACGAGTGCACCTGCGAGCCGGTGTCTACAACCTGGCCGACAGAACTTACTGGAACTGGTCCGATGTTCGCGGTTTCAGTCCCAATGATCCGATTTTGGCAACACTCGCGCAGGCGGGGCGCAGCGCGTCCATGAGCCTGAGTGTGGCCTGGTAATGCATTACTGCAACAACAATGACTGGGGAGTACATGTCATGAGCTTTAGAAAAACTGGTTTCGCTTGCTTGTCCGCCGTGATGGCAATCGCAGTGGTGGCCTGTTCCGACAATGCCGCGACCGCGAATGCGGCGACAGACGATACGGTTGTACACGCTGCGGAGGTGTCCGTTGCGAGCAAAGCCGACCTGATCGCGAAAGGCGAAAAAGTGTACCTGGCGAACTGCGCGGCGTGCCATCAGCCTTCGGGCAAGGGTCTGGCCGGCGCATTTCCTCCCTTGGCCAATTCGGATTTCCTGAAAGGTGACCGGAAGGCGGTCATGAGCGCCGCGTTATTCGGGCTTTCCGGTCCGATCACGGTGAATGGCGTCGAATACAATGGTGTTATGCCAAGTCTTGGGCATCTGCCGGATGAGGATCTGGCGGCCGCATTGACGTACGTATTCAATACCTGGGGTAACGAAGGCGCTGCGGTCAGCGTCGCCGAAGTGGCGGCACTGCGAGTTGAACTCGGGCAGGTGGACCGTTCTACCGGCCAACGACACCCGGGCGCGACCGAGGCTGAACTCCAATACCAGGGCGCACCGTCCGCGATGTCAGGCGACCTCACACGACAGATCCTAACGGCGGACAGCCCTGCGCTGACGGAAGCGGAATTCGCCACCGCAACACAGGTCTACTTCGAGCGCTGCGCCGGCTGCCACGGTGTACTTCGCAAGGGTGCGACCGGCAAACCGCTGACACCCGACATCACCAAGGAAAAGGGCACCGAGTACCTGAAAGCATTGATCACCTATGGTTCGCCGGCGGGAATGCCCAACTGGGGTACGTCCGGCGACCTAACGGCGGAGCAAATCGATATCATGGCGCGCTTCCTGCAGCAGGAACCGCCGGCACCGCCGGAGTTCGGTATGCCGGAAATGCAGGCCAGCTGGAAACTGTTGGTCAAGCCGGAGGATCGGCCAAAGAGTCCGCAGCACAAGCGCAATATCGACAACTTCTTTGCCGTAACCCTGCGGGATGCCGGAAAGGTTGCGCTGATCGACGGCGACACCAAAGAAATTGTCACGACGGTACCAACAGGCTACGCGGTGCATATCTCGCGACCATCGGCATCGGGCCGCTATATCCTCACCATCGGACGCGACGCCAAAGTCGACATGATCGATTTGTGGATGGATCCACCGCAGATAGTTGCCGAGATCAAGATCGGTCTTGAAGCACGCTCGGTTGAAACGTCCAAGTACAAGGGCTATGAAGACAAGTACACCATAGCGGGGGCCTACTGGCCGCCACAGTTCGTCATTATGGATGGCGATACGCTTGCGCCACAGAAAATTATTTCGACGCGCGGCATGACTGTGGATACGCAGGAATACCATCCGGAACCTCGAGTGGCTGCAATTGTTGCGTCGCATGAGCACCCGGAGTTCATCGTCAACGTCAAGGAAACCGGGCATATCCTGCTGGTCAACTACAGCGATATTGACAGCCTGTCCATAACGGACATCGAGGCGGCCAAGTTCCTCCACGACGGCGGTTGGGACAGCAGCAAGCGCTACTTCCTGACGGCTGCGAACCAGTCAGACAAGGTCGCAGTTGTGGACTCAAAAGATCGCAAGCTCGTTGCGCTGGTTGACGTAACCAAGACGCCGCACCCGGGTCGCGGTGCCAATATCATTGATCCGGAATTTGGGCCCGTGTGGGTGACGAGTGCATTGGGCAACGCGAATATTTCCTTCCTCGGAACGGATCCGAAAGGTCATCCGGAGCATGCCTGGAAGAACGTTCGCACGATCGACGGCATGGGCGGTGGCTCGCTGTTTGTGAAGTCGCACCCGAAGTCTTCAAACCTGTGGGTTGATGCACCGCTGAATCCCGACGAGTCGTTCAGTCAGTCGATCGCGGTCTTCGACATCAACAAGCTGGATGCCGGCTTCGAAGTACTGCCAATTGGGGAGTGGGCCGAACTCGGTGAAGGACCGAAGCGCATCGTACAGCCTGAATACAACATGGCGGGCGATGAAGTCTGGTTTTCTGTCTGGAGCGGAAAAGAACAGGAGTCCGCAATCGTCGTTGTCGACGACAAGACCCGCAAGCTGAAGGCCGTGATCAAGGGACCGGACATTGTTACACCGACCGGCAAGTTCAACATCTACAACACCTTGCACGATATTTACTAGAGGTGATTGTGATGAAATGCCCAAGGTTTGTAGCCTTGTCAGTCATTTTGCTGTCCTCATCAGTCGCCATCGCGGCTGGTGAGGGCGATGACCTCAAGGCTGCCCTGACATCGGGTCAGGCGGGCGTCAACCTGCGTGCCCGCTATGAGCACGTTGACCAGGACTCATTTCTCGAAGATGCCGATGCACTGACCGCCCGACTTCGCTTGAACTATTCTACCGGTGCCTGGAAGAACTTGTCGGCCTTCGTTGAGTTCGACTACGTGTTTCACTTGCTGGACGATTTCAACAGTAGCGGCGGGACCAGCCCCAACAGGATTCAGTATCCTGCGATTGTCGATCCGGATGGCGCGGACCTGAACCAGCTGTACCTGGACTATGCCATTGACGGAGACTCAAGCGTTCGCCTGGGCCGGCAACGAATTTTGCTCGACAACCAGCGCTTCGTCGGCGGCGTCGGCTGGCGCCAGAATGAGCAGACCTACGACGCCTTGACCATAAAAAGCCGGGCGCTGCGAAAAACCAGCCTGTCGTACAGCTACCTGTCGCATGTTCGTCGCATATTCGGCGACAGCGTGCCGGCAGGCAGCAACGACGTTGCCGCGCATCTGTTGAATGCGAAAGTGTTGATCAACGAAACGTGGTCGGTCACGCCGTACTTCTATTTCATCGACAACGACGACGTAGCGACTTTTTCAACAGCGACGCTGGGGGCGAATCTCACGGGGAAACTAAGAATCGGCGACGGAGATCTTGCCGTGCTGCTGGAGTTCGCAACCCAGGACGATGCTGGCAATAACCCGGTCAGCTACGACGCGCAGTATCTGCGCCTTGGCGGCAGCTATTCGCTGGATTCGGGCCTGTCGCTGGGACTTGATTTCGAATCACTCGGTGGTGCCAGCACGCCGGGCATGAGTTTTCGCACACCGCTGGCGACGCTGCATGCGTTCCAAGGCTGGGCTGATATGTTTCTGGCGACTCCGGATGCTGGCGTCGACGACCTGTTTGCGACCGTGAAGTACAAAGCCGGGCGATGGAACCTGACCGGTATCTATCATGATTTTTCTGCCGAGACTGGCAGCGGTGATTACGGTACGGAGATCGATCTCTCGGTCGGTACGGCAATCAATGACAACCTCGGAATCTTGTTCAAGGGCGCGCTGTTCAACGGTGACAGCGCAGCGTACCCGGACACGAACAAGTTCTGGATCATGTTCACAGCCGACTACTAGAGCGCGGTGGAACGCTGTAACGGGCGGCGCCTCGTTCGCGGGGCGCCGCTTTTTTTGTGCCGCGATCTAAGTTAGGAGCCGTACGCGCCGTTTCGCCGCCTGCTCGGCGAAACGGACAGGTGTACTCATTGCACTCTGCAGTGGCGGGGCATAGCCCGAATCAGGCGGCGTCGTAACTATCCACTTCGACCGGCGTCTTGAACCAGTCCGGTTTGACGATCAGAAGATCGCAGTTCAGGTGCTCCAGTGTGCGCTCGGCAGTCGCACCGATGAAAAGGCGCTTCCATCGATTGCGGGCGACAGCACCCATAACGACAACGTCTGCACCGATTTTTTCGGAAAGCTCGGGAAGCTCCTCATGCGTCAGTCCTGCGACAAGATGGCATTTGGTCTTGGCCAGGTTGTGGAACTCAGTAATTTCCTGAAAGCGCTTCTGGTGGTCCTCGTGCATTTGCTGTTCGATTTCATCGTAAGGCAGAGACACGGGGATATAGGCGTTTGCCGTTGCGGTTGCGACAGCAATACGCGGATCGTAGGAATGAAACGCGTGCACCTCGCCTGCGACCTGCGAAGCGAGCTTCTTGCTGAGCTGAAGAATTTCGTCGTCGAGTGCCGCCGGTTTGTCGTGTTGATTCATCGGGTCAATCGATGCGAGAAATACCGGTTTGGCAGCAAGATCCTTTGGCTTGACCAACCAGAGCGGCATAGGGCAAGTGCGTATCAGTGTCCAGTCCGTATTGCTCAGCAACGCGCGCCGGACGGCCGAATGATGGTGTGTATCCTTGACCACAATGCTGGCATTCGCCGCCACGGCTCGTCGAACGACACCTTCGGACAAAGGGTGATCCCAAACGGCCTCAGTGGTCACCTTGAGTCCGTCGCTACGCAAGGGTGCTGCGAGTTTCTCGAGGAGTTTTTTCTGATGCTCAAGAACTTCGGCCCGCGCCTTTTGCAAAGACGGTGAATCGAACAGTCGGTCACCGCTTAAGTATTCGTTATAAAAAACGACCAGCATGTGCAGTTCGGCACCGAGGCTCTTCGCCAGCCATGCCGCCCGGGTGAGAGCAGGGCGCTCATCGGTGGTTGGATCGATAACGGCAAGAATTTTGGAGGTTTCGTTCATGATCGCGCCTTTAAAGGTCGTTTTGGATGGACTTGTCTACGCATATAGCATACTCATTGTATTGCCTGATCAAATAAGACCAGTTCCTTAACAGGCGTCGGTATCTACGTACGGCGAGACGCCATCCGCGGGCAGTACTATAATCAATGGATTGCCTAGCAGGAGCACATCATGCCCGAATTGCCGATCGACGAGTTGCGGCGCGAATTGCTGCAAAAGAAATCTGAACTTACTGCTCGACTGGATCGAATTTCCGCGAACCTTCAGCGCGGTTTCGCAGCTGATTCCAAGGAAATGGCAAAAGAACTGGAGGATTCCGAGGTCGTCGATGCCCTGGGCAATGAGGCTCGCAGTGAAATCGCCAAGATCAAGGCAGCGCTGGCACGTATGGACGACGGCAGCTTTGGTCTGTGTATCGAATGCGGGGAAGCGATCGATACGAACCGGGTGCTGGCGTATCCCTACGCGGATGAATGTATCGAATGTGCCAAAGACGGCGAGCGCCGCAAAAGTCACGCCTAAAGCGTCATATGCATTTTGACGAGGTCGGCCAATGAGCTGGCCTGCATTTTATCCATGACTCGCGCCCGGTGGATTTCGACAGTTCGTTGGCTGACGTCCAGTTCGTACGCGATGATCTTGTTTGGTTTGCCCGTGACGACAAGATCGAACACTTCGCGCTCACGCTTGGTCAGCGTCTCCATTCGCTCGGCGACCTGGCTTATGCGCTCGCGTTCTGCGCGGCGTTCTTTGTCAGTGGCAAGCGCCATCCGTATGCGATCAAGCAACTCCTGGTCCCGGAACGGCTTTTGAATGAAATCGACAGCGCCCATTTGCATCGCTTCCACGGCCATCGGCACGTCGCCATGGCCTGTTATGAAAATGATGGGTAAGGTGTTCTCGCGACTAATCAACTCTTGCTGAAGCTCAAGTCCTCCGAGCCCCGGCATACGGATATCGAGCACCAGGCAGCCCGGCCGTTGCTCGGTTTCCTTGGCCAGAAATTCATCCGCCGAAGAAAATATCTCGTGCGGCAGGTCCACGGATTCCATCAATGCCTGCATCGCAGACCGGATCGCGGAGTCATCGTCCACGATAAAAACGGTTGGTGTAAGTGTCGACGGATTGCTCATCGCGAATTATTGGAGCAGAACGAGTGAGAATTTGCGAGTTTTTTGTCACCACAGGGCGATTTAGTTAGCCTCCGGGCCGAATTCTAGTCCAGCCGCTTGCTGAAGCGCAGCGCTGCTATCGTCATGGCGACCAACGTAAAGCCAATTAGAAAATAGAAGTCCTTGCCAAGTTCTCCAATCGATGCGTCGCGCAACATGATGCCGCGGGTCAGGCGAATGAAATGAGTCGTTGGCAGTGCCTCGCCAATGTATTGCGCGACACTCGGCATACCATCGAACGGAAACATGAAGCCGGACAACAGGATCGACGGCATAAGTATGAAAACCGTAACCTGCATTGCCTGGAACTGGGTATGCGTCGCCGTGGAAATCAGTAGTCCAAGCGCCAGGTTGGCGCCAATAAAGGCGGAACCGGCAACATAGAGATCGACGATGCTGCCGCGGACGGGCACATCGAACAGCAGCATGCCGGCACCGAGAATAATCGCCAGTTGCAGAAGTCCGATTGCAACGTAAGGCGTCACTTTGCCGATCATTAGCTCAGCCGAACTGACGGGCGTATTGATCAACAATTCGAGATTGCCGCGCTCGCGCTCGCGAACGATCGCCACGGCCGTAAAGAGCATCATCGTCATCATCAATATGATGCCCATAAGCCCGGGGACAATATTGACCGGAGTACGGCGTTCGGGATTGTAATAGGGGCGAACCTCAAGAAGGGATTGCACCGGCAAGGCCGCTGGTGCCGAGTCAAATGCGATGCTCATGGCTCGCAGCTGATTGGCAACGCCGAGTATCGTGGGGTCGCTGCCGTCGACCAGTAACTGCACGGCAGGTCGATTTCGATCCACGATGCGCCGCTCGAAGTCTTCAGGAATATAAACGCCAATGGAGATTTTTCCGCGGCGCAGCAGATTCTCAAGTTCGGCCGGATTTTCGGCGTCGGCGACAATATCGACAACCTGGGTTGCTCGCAGGTCAGAAACAAGTTGTCTGGACAAATGACTGCCCGACTGGTTGACAATGGCCGTCTTCAGGTTTCTGACGTCGGTGTTGATCGCGTAACCGAACAGCAGAATCTGGATGATCGGCAACCCGAATATCATGCCGAATGTCAGTCGGTCCCGACCGAGTTGCCGGACTTCTTTCTTGATAATGGCGCCAAGCCGCGACAGGGATTTCTTCATCAGGCATCGTCCGCTTTCATCGTGACCGCAACGAAAACATCCTCGAGCGTTGCCTCGGCTATGTGCGTTCGTGCAGCCAGTTGCCGCGCTTCGAGCGCTTCACGCACAATATCAACAGGGTCGCCGTAATGTTGTGGAATCAATACCCGCAGCCTGACACCTAGCTGGGTAACGCTGGCGATTTCATCGAGCTTGGCGAGTGCTGCTTGCGCAGCGTAAGGGTCCTCCGCTGAAACCTCGACAATGTTCATGCCGGTATTCGCCTGCAACTCGGTTGGCGTCCCGTCAGCAACCTTGACGCCCTCATCCAGGATGGCCAACCGATGGCAGCGTTCGGCCTCGTCCATGTAGTGCGTCGAGACGAGGATCGTCGTGCCACCTTCGGCAAGCCGAAACAGGTTCGCCCAGAAATCGCGGCGACTCTGCGGGTCAACGGCGCTGGTCGGTTCGTCGAGCAGCAACAAATCCGGGTGATGCAGGACAGCGCAAGCCAGCGCGAGGCGCTGCTTCTGGCCGCCGCTCATCGTGCCGGCGAGTTGGCCGGACTGTGGTTGCAGGTCGTACTTTTCGAGCAGCTCATCAATTCGTGCGCGACGCCTGGCGGCGGGGTAGGAATAGATTTCCGCAATGAACTGCAGGTTTTCCCGCACGGTAAGGTCGACGAACAGGGAAAATTTCTGTGTCATGTAGCCGATGCGGGGCTTTAACAGACGTGCGTTTCCGGGAATCCTGGTGCCGAGCACTTGCGCAGACCCTTCCGTCGGCGTCAGTAGCCCGCACAGCATGCGGATAGTCGTTGATTTTCCGGAGCCATTCGGTCCGAGGAATCCGTAGATCTGGCCTTTCGGTACTTTAAGGTCCAGCGCACTGACGGCGCGCAGATCGCCGAACGACTTGCTCAGTCCCTGCGCTTCAATTGCAAAATCCGATGCCATTGTCAGTCCAGCCGGAATTCGACTTCGACCGGAACCCCGTCGGGCAGTCGCTCACGATCTTCGGCAATGTCTATTTTCGCGACGTAGCTCAGGCGTCCGCGATCCCGTTCGGTCAGTGCGTAATAGGGCGTGTAAGCCGCATCGCTTGCAACGGTCCTGACAGTACCTTCAATTGGCGTGTCCAGGCCATCCACGTAGATTGTCGCGGGTGTACCCGTTCGGATATGTACGCGCAGCGATTCCGGCACAAAAACGCGCGCGTAGGGTTGTCGGGCGGCGAGGATAATCAACACCGCTTGTCCGGCCTGCGGTCGCTCGCCCAGTTCGAACAGGCGACTGTCGAGCACGCCATCGACCGGTGCTCTCAAAACATGACGATCGACTGCAATCTGTGCGAGGTCGCGACGAGCTTTAAATTGCGCGAGCGCCTGTTCTGCCTGCGCCAGTTCCTCGAGCGTCGTACCAGCCAGCAGCTCCTGCAGCTTGGCGCGCTGTACTTTCAAATCAGCCTGTGCGTCATCCAATGCCGCGTTCGCTGCATCCAATTGCTCATCTGACGCCAGGCCACGGGCGAAAATCTCCTGCAGGCGCGCCTGCTCACTGCGACGAAAATCGAGCCTTTGAGTAGCGCCCTCAACACTGGCGCGCGCGGCAGCAATCGACTCACTGCGTGGGCCGCGAACCAGTTCATCGAGCCGTGCTTTCGATTGTCCAAGTGCCGCTTCGGCATCCTGCAGTTGAGCCAGTGCGCGTGCATTGTCCTGCGTCAGTAGCAGGTCGCCCGCAGTCACACGCGCGCCTTCGGCAACGGCAATTTGCGTGATGGCCTCAGCGTAATCGGCTGTGACTTCAATCCGGTCCGAGGCGAGCTCGCCAACAACGCGATGATTGCCGTCATCGCCAGAGCAGGCTGCAAGCAGGCTCGAGGCAAAGAGTGTGAATGCGTACAGGTGCTTCATCATCAGGCTCCGCTCACGCTTTGATATGCGCGAGCAATAGGTCAATTTGAGTATCGATCAGTTTGTCGGTGTCCAACGAGCGCTTCCCGAACAGGGAACGCCACACGACGGACATCATGACCGGCGCGAGAAACAGGTGCGGAAGATCGTCAATGGCGCTTGGCCGAAACTCACCGCGCTCGATGCCGCGTCGGAGAATTCGTTGTACGACGGCCAGCCCCTTGGAGACGACGTTCCTGTAGTAATAGTCCAGCAGGTCCGGGTGACGCGGGCCTTCGGATATCAACAGCCGAATGATCACGGCAACCGGCGAATCCGGAACGTCTTTCAAAAAGCGGCTCGCCGGGCCTCGAATAAATTCTTCAGACGATTGTTCCGTCTTGTCGACCAGGGCAATCAATGCATCGACGCGTCGGACAACGACGTTTTTGACGACGGCCTTGAACAGCTCTTCCTTGGTCTTGAAATACAGGTACAAGAGCCCCTTGCTGACGCCGGCGCGGCTCGCGACCTCCTCGACGCGCGTCGACGCATAGCCTTTTTCGGCGAATGCATCGAATGCGGCTTCAGTGATCTCCTGAGGCCGGTCTTCCTTGCGTCGCTGATAACGGGGTTTGCTCACGTCAGGTTCATTAATGACTCGTCGGTCAGCAATTATATTTAGTGACCCACGGTTCAGCAAGAGGCACGCATCGCAAAAACTGGCGAATACGGCATAATCCGCCGCATGTTTACCTACATAGACCCCAAGGTCCGCGAACGCCTGTCCGAGCAGGGAACCCTTTTCCAGATCGACCGCGATGGGCGAAAGGTGCCTGCCGGGATGGTACGCAAACCGGCAACCATCAGCGTGCTCGGGCCCATCCCGTTGCCCTGTACGCTTTCCACGGCGCGAGTATCGGTGCAGTGGTTCGCCTGTGTCCGCAATACCGAGCTTGGAAAGATCGAGGAACTCGCCGACGATTTGCGGCAACAGAACGGCCAGCAGTCCTTTGCAACACTGGCGTCGTTCATGGCCGTGAACAGCGTATTGTTGATTG
Organism: uncultured bacterium; assembly: GCA_963976365.1. Lineage (GTDB taxonomy): Bacteria > Pseudomonadota > Gammaproteobacteria > Steroidobacterales > Woeseiaceae > UBA1847. Next base: position 130,597 of record CAXBKH010000006.1, read on the forward strand.
GAGACCCTGAGACCTGGACCAATCCACTGGTCCGCGTCCACTCAAGTTGCCTGACGGGCGACGTCTTCGGTTCACAGCGTTGCGAATGCGGCCCGCAATTGCACGCGGCTATCGAGCGCATTCACGAGGACGAGCAGGGTGGCATGGTCATTTACATGTCGGGGCATGAGGGACGTGGTATCGGGCTCTGGGCCAAAGCTGCGACTTACCTGCTGCAGGATGCCGGCGAAGACACCTACCAGGCGAATCGCAGTCTCGGACTGCCCGACGATTCCCGCGACTTCAGTGACGCGGCGACATTGCTGAAGTACTTTCTTGACGGCAAGGCCTTTCGATTGCTGACCAACAACCCGAAAAAGGTGGATGACCTGACCCGTTTCGGTCTCGAGGGCATTACCCGCGTTAAACATGTCACTGGCGTCAGTGATAACAACCGGCGCTACCTCAACGCCAAGAAAGGCTGGGGCCACAAGCTCGACCCTGGCGACCTGGAGGTAGAGGGCTAGTCGATGCGGACTGGCGCTATTGCCGCCATAGGCGCAGATTCTCCGGCTCGTATTCGAAATTGCTGCGAAACGGATTGATGTCCAGACCGCCACGGCGCTGGTAGCGAGCGTAAACGCTAAGGGATTCTGTGCCGCAACGCTGCTGGATATCGACAAACATGCGCTCGATGCAGGCTTCGTGAAAATCATTGTGCTGACGGTATGACACGACATAGCGGAGCAATGCTTCCCGGTCGATTCGCGGGCCCATGTAACGCACGGCCAGGCTGCCAATATCCGGCTGCCCGGTCACCGGGCAAAGACTTCTCAGTAAGTGCGTATGCAGGGCTTCATCAACTATCACACCGGGATCGGCGTGCAGCAGACCCGCGTCAACCTCAAAGGCGTCACAGCCTGTGTCCATGTCGTCCAGGCAGACCCCGGGAAGTGCCTGGATTGCCGATGCCGTTGCATCGTCATGCCGGTTGAGCGCGACGGCAACGGTGTCGCCGGCCGAATGGCTCAGGTCTTTGACGATCAGGTCGCGAACAACATCCTCGCTCGCGAACTTCGTCATCGCGAACGAATTGAGGTAAAGCTTCAACGACTTGGATTCGACGAGCCTGGGCGTGTCGGCGGGGACGCGAATTTCCGCTGTCGCAATTTGCGGCATGCCCTTCGAGTCAAGCCAACTGAGTTCCCAGGCATTCCAGATATCCAGGCCGTGAAACGGCAAGGTCGCAAAGTCGAATTCGCTCCTGCTCTCGCTGCGCGGAATCGCGAACAATACGCCGGGCTCATACTGTGCCGGGGACTGCGCATCCCGCCCCAGTGGAAGTGTTGAATTACTCAAAGCCAAGTCTCTTTTGGATGCATCGGTGTATTTTGCCGCATTGAGCGCAGGAATGGCCGCTTTCTTGTGTAAAATACCCAGCCATTTTCTCAGCACGAATCCTCAATCCTGTATCTCAGGCGGAGCCTCAACTTAATGTGTCCAGCTAAAAAAAATCCCGATTCCGAACGCGGCTATATCATTCCAATTGGCGGCGCCGAAGAAAAATTCCAGAATCGGGACATACTGGATCGATTCGTAACCGTGTGCGGCGGCAAAGAGGCGCGAATCGGCATTATCCCGACGGCATCAGAGCTCGAGGACACCGGGCGCAATTACGAAAAGCTTTTTCGCGATATCGGTATCAAGCACGCGCGTGTGCTGCAGTTTGAGACGCGCGAGGATTGCCAGAAAGGGCAGGACGTTGACTATATTGAAAAATGCAGCGGCGTTTTCATGACCGGCGGCAATCAATTGCGATTGTCGACGACGCTGGGTGGCACACGAGCTGCGCAGTTGATACGCCGGCGCAATGCAGACGGCATGCACGTTGCCGGTACCTCGGCGGGTGCGGCGTTCATGCCCGAACATATGATCGCTGGCGGAGAGGAGGGCAGTACGCCCAGTCCTGACAAGGTCACGATGGCGCCTGGTCTGGGGCTGACCAACGCCTTCATCATTGATCAGCATTTTCGGCAGCGCGATCGCCTGGGGCGTCTCCTGACGGCACTGGCTTACAACCCGTTCGCTGTCGGCATTGGCCTGGACGAGGATACCGCTGCCTTCATCCGGCCCGGCGATGACGTCGAAGTGGTGGGCAGCGGCGGAATTACCGTGATTGATCCGACCGATCTCAGTTACTCGTCGATGGACCGTGCCCGGCGCGGCGAACCGGTTAGCCTCATCGGTGTAAAGCTGCATATACTGGTTGCGGGTGGCCGTTTCGACATTATTCACCGGACGGCGCACGCCAAGTAAGGCCAAAACCAAAAAAACCAAAGGCAGCTGGCATGAAAATAGAAAGTACAAACGTTTACGTCGGCCCAAGCACCTTCGCCCGCTTTCCGGTCATTCGCCACATCCTGGATCTCGGCGAGCTCGAGGAATGGCCCACGAGCCGGCTCGGCGAAGCATTCATAACGCCGTTACTCGAGTTCCTGCCGGGCTTGCATGAGCACGGCTGTTCGTACCGGGAGCCGGGCGGCTTTGTTCGCAGGCTCCGTGAGGACGAGGGCACCTGGCTGGGTCATGTGATGGAACACGTGGCGATCGAACTGCAGAACATTGCAGGCTCCGATGTGACCTATGGCCGAACGCGCTCAATTGACGGCAGGCCGGGCTTCTACAACATGGTTTTCCAGTACAAGGACGCGACCGTGGGCCGCGAAGCCTCGGCGCTGGCGTTGCAACTGATCCACAGCCTGTTGCCCGAGGCGATCAGGCCACCGGACACGCCATCGGCTGACTGGAATTTCCCGGAACAGCGCGATCGCTTCATTCGCTTCGCGCAGCGACGTGAATTCGGGCCCAGTACCGCCTCGCTCGTCAAGGCCGCAGAAGCACGCGGCATTCCGTGGTTGCGCCTGAACGAATACAGCCTGGTGCAGTTCGGTCACGGTCGCTACCAGCAACGTATCCAGGCGACAACGACCGGACGCACCAGCAATATTGCTGTCGAGCTTGCCGGCGACAAGGAAGAAACCAACGGCATTCTCCGGGATCTCGGGCTGCCGGTGCCCAAACAGGCGATGGTGCGACAAAAGCGCGAGGCGGTACGGGTCGCCAAGCGCATCGGCTACCCGGTTGTACTGAAACCGCTGAACGGAAACCACGGCCGTGGCGTTTCAATCAACCTCAACAGCGATGCCGAAGTCGAGGCCGGTTTTGACAAGGCGAGTGAGCACAGCCGACAGGTCATTGTCGAGAGCTACATTGACGGTTTTGACCATCGTTTGCTGGTCGTGAACGGCCAGCTGGTTGCTGCGGCGAAGCGCGTGCCGGGACATGTGGTCGGTGACGGCAAAAATACCATTCGCGCATTGGTGGACAAGACCAACGAAGATCCGCGTCGCGGTGTGGGCCATGAAAAAGTTCTGACGCGACTTGAGTTTGATCATCAGGCCGAGCGTCTTCTGGCCAAGCTTGGCTATACGCCGGACACCGTGCCGCCCGAAGGCGAGGTCGTTAACCTGCGCTCGACGGCCAATCTGTCGACTGGCGGTACGGCCATCGACGTTACCGATGTTATTCATCCTGACAATCGCGCCATGGCTATTCGTACGATCAAGGCCATCGGGCTCGATATCGGTGGAGTGGACTTTCTGACAAAAGATATTACCGAGTCGTATCGAGACGCTGGTGGCGGCATATGCGAAGTAAACGCCGGTCCCGGCTTTCGCATGCACGTTGCACCCAGTGAAGGCACGCCTCGCGACGTTGCAGGACCGGTCATTGACATGCTGTTCCCGCCCGACTCGCCGAGTCGCATACCGATCGCGGCGGTGACCGGCACCAATGGCAAGACGACGACGTCTCGTATGCTGGCACATATCCTGAAGATGTCCGGCCATACTGTCGGCCTGACATCCACGGATGGTGTGTATATCGACGGCAAGCTCAGCGTACCCGGCGATATGACAGGCCCGGTTTCGGCGCAGATGATTCTGCGCGATCCGTCGGTCGATGCGGCAGTCATGGAGACCGCACACGGCGGCATGCTGCGCAGTGGCCTGGGGTTCCAGTCCTGCGATGTCGCTGCCTGCCTGAACGTCAGCGCCGATCACCTGGGATTGCGCGGCATCGATACGCTGGAGCAGCTCGCCGAAGTAAAGCGTGTACCCATCGAAATTGCCACGCACGCGGCGGTACTGAATGCGGACGATGCGTTGTGCCTGCAGATGGCTGACTACACGGATGCGGAAAAGGTTTGCTACGTCACGATGAACCCGGCGCACCCGCTGGTGAAACAGCACATCCAGGCGGGTGGGCAGGCGTTTGTGCTGGAAAAAGGCATGAACGGTCACCTCATTACTATCTACGATAACCATGCCCACACGCCGTTGCTGTGGTCACACCTGATACCGGCGACCGTCGAGGGGCGCGCCTTGCACAACGTGCAGAACGCAATGTTTGCTGCGGCGCTTGCCTACAATATGCAAGTCAGCCTCGAAGACATTCGACAGGGACTGCGCACCTTCGATTCGAGCTATTTCCAGGCGCCGGGTCGCATGAACATTTATGACGAGCATCCGTTTCGCGTCATTCTCGATTACGCGCACAATCCCGCGGCGGTGAAAGCGATGTGTGCACTGGTCGATCGCTTTGAGGCGGCCGGTCGCAAGATCGTCGTGATTTCAGCGCCAGGCGACAGGCGCGATGAAGATATCCGGGAAATTGCAACGATCGCGGCCGGGCATTTCGACCACTATATCTGTCGTTGCGATGACAGCCGCCGCGGACGTGGCGACGATGAAGTTGCGATAATGCAAAAAGAAGCCCTGATAGCAGCCGGTATCCCGGACGACCGGATCGAGGTGATTACGGACGAACAGGCAGCGACGCAGCACGCCCTGGAGATCGCCGAGGAAGGCGACCTGGTTCTGGTCCTGGGCGATAATGTCAAGCGTGTCTGGAAGCAGATTATTTACTTCAAGTCGGGCAAGGCCGCGGCAGGCAGCAGTGAAAAATCGCGACCTGAGATCGAATTGCCGGAACTCGCGGGATTTGATCTCGATGGCGATATCGAGATCATCAGCGATGAGCGCGGTGTTCGAATCGCACGAGAAGAAGGCGACTAGCCAATCCCATGCAGTTTCTCGACGCGCGCAGACTGACCGGGCCGAGCCTGATTTTTGACGGACCGGGCGCAGTGCTGGATGTTGCCTGCACGCCCGACGAGGCGGATCGTCTGTTGCCAGTCTGGAAGCGGCACGTGCTGCGAATGGTCGTAGCGCTTGGCTGGACTACACCGCAGTTTGCGTCTCGCAAGTTGCAAGGTGGCATCAGCATGGCTTTTTCGGCACCAATAGACGCGTTGTATGCCGCAACGGAAGTTAACGAATGGGCATGGTCCGCAAGTGCCGCCGAGCTGCATGTCCCGGTTGAGGTTGCCGATTTTGACGCGACGGTGCTCGCGCTGGGGGCGTCGATCGCCGAAGAAGCGAACCCGCGACTCATGCAAATGATACAAGCGGCAAAATCGCATGGCACGACTCTGCTTTGGGATGACGATGAAGTGTCACTTGGGCTCGGTCGGGGTTCCGAAACCTGGCCTGTTCGCCAGTTGCCCGAATCCGTGCAGTGGGATCGCTACACAGACGTGCCGATCGGTATCGTTACCGGCACCAACGGCAAAACCACGACCGTGCGCATGGCTCAGCAGATAGCGCGCCTGGCCGGGGACAATGTTGGCCTTTGTTCGACGGACTGGATTGCCGTCAACAACGATATTATTGATCGCGGCGACTGGTCCGGTCCGGGCGGCGCGCGCAAGGTACTGCGGCAAAAAAATGTCGATGTCGCGATACTCGAATCGGCGCGCGGCGGACTTCTGCGTCGAGGCCTCGGTGTTGACCGGGCCGAGGCCGCTCTAATCACGAATGTCGCGGCGGACCATCTCGGTGACTTCGGGTCGCAAAGCCTCGACGAGCTGCTCGACGTCAAGTGGATCGTGAGTCGCGCAGTGCGTCAATCGGGGCGACTGATTCTGAACGCCGATGATGCGCTTCTCAGGGGGAAGGCCGCTGAATTCGACGGCTCAATAACCTGGTTCAGCCTTGATATTGACAGTGCCTTTGTGCAGCAACGCGTTGCCCTTGGCAACACGGTATTCGCGCTGCAGGGAGGGGACCTGGTGCGAATTCAGAATGATGGGCTGGAAAAAATCTGTCCTAGCATCGACATCCCGCTCACGTTAAATGGTCACGCGCGACACAATATCGCCAACGCGCTGGCAGCATCCGCTCTGACATCCAGCCTGGGTTACCCGCTCGACGCCATTCGCGAAGGCTTGACCCGTATGGGACAAGCCGACAATCCGGGGCGCTGCAATATATACACGCTGCAGGGCGTCAAAGTACTGGTCGACTTCGCTCATAATCCTGCTGCAATGCAGGCACTGTTCAGCATGGCTGAGGGAATCCCGGCCAAGCGGCGGGTCTTGTGTTTCGGGCAGGCCGGCGACCGGCCCGACGGACTGATTCGCGAAATGACGCGTAATGCCTGGGCGATCGGATTGGACCGAGTGATTATCTCCGAACTTGCCGACTATTATCGCGGGCGTGAGCGCGGCGAAGTTTTTAACGTCATGCAGGACGAGCTTAAGCAATGCGGCGCCGACGCATCGCAGATTTCACATGTCGAGATTGAAATCGAGGCCCTCGACGCTGCGTTGCAGTGGGCGGAAGCGGGCGATCTGGTCATCATGCTGGCGTTGGCAAGCGGCGATCAGATTCAGCAGCGCCTAGTGGCGTTGGGTGCCCGCTAGACACGGCCTCACTCGAGACTGAGAATGTGCTTCCAGTGCCTGGCACTCACCGGCATGACCGACAGGCGATTGCCTTTTCTTGCCAGCACCATATCGGACAGTGTCTTGTCTGCCTTAATTTCGGCCAGCGAAATGCAGCGTGACAGTTTCCTGACGAACTCGACGTCGACAAGGATCCACGTCGGCTTGTCTTGTTTGCTTTTCGGGTCGTAGTACTTTGATTTCTTGTCAAATTGGGTCGGATCGGGATAGGGCTCACTCGCTACCCGGGTAATACCAACGATTCCCGGTTCCTTGCAATTCGAGTGATAGAAAAATATTTCGTCACCGATCTTCATGTCGTCGCGCATCGTGTTGCGAGCCTGGTAGTTGCGGATGCCGTCCCACATATCGCGGCCGTCTTTTTGCATGTCGTCGATGCTGTAGGCATCGGGTTCGGATTTCATAAGCCAATAGGCCATGGCGTCACTCTACGTTTCCCGGGCGGCGCAGTTTATCACGGGATTGTGGCCATTCGCCGAGGATTGCTATGGTAGGATTGCGACTCGAAATCAAGACCCACGAAGAGGCAGGTCTCGAATGGCAAACGTTCTTGCAAACATATTCGGCAAGTCGCCGGTTCAACCGCTCGAAAAGCATATCGACATCGCCTACCGCTGCGCAAAACAGCTTAACGCCTTCTTCACGGCGGCGTTTGCCGGTGATTGGGCGACAGCTGCCGCCGTGCGCGACGAGATCGAAAGCCTTGAGCATCGGGCCGACGACATCAAGAAAAAAATTCGCCTGCATTTACCGAAGAGCCTTTTCATGCCGGTTCCTCGTGAGGACCTGCTCGAGCTACTGCTGGTACAGGACAAAATAGCGAACCGGACAAAAGATGTTTCCGGATTAGTGCTGGGCCGAAAAATGCAGTTCCCGAAACAAATCGCTGAACAGTTCCTGGAGTTTGTCGACCGCAATATTGATGCGGCCAAGCAGGCCAGGAAAAGCGTGCGCGAGTTGGACGAGTTATTTACTGCGGGCTTTCGCGGCGCCGAAGTCGCGCTGGTCGCCGGCCTGATCGAAGAACTGGATCAAATCGAAACCGATACTGATGACAAGCAGGCCGCATTGCGTGCCTCGTTGTTCAGTCTCGAGAAGACGCTGGACCCGATTGACGCAATATTCATGTACAAAGTAATCGAATTGACCGGTGAAATTGCCGACATGGCGGAGCGAGTCGGGCGCCGTCTTGAGCTGTTGCTCTCCCACTAACTAAGAATAAGAACGGGGCTTGGCAGGTCCTGGGGGCAAAGAATGGAAGCGCAATACATTTACATCGGTCTTGCTGCCGCATTCGGCTTGTTCATGGCCTGGGGTATCGGTGCGAATGACGTCGCCAATGCAATGGCGACGTCAGTGGGCTCAAGCGCACTAACGATCAAGCAGGCAATCATCGTTGCCGCCATCTTTGAATTCGCCGGCGCCGTATTGGCGGGTGGCGAAGTGACATCAACGATTCGCAAGGGCATCGTTGATGCGAATCTGTTGCAGGGTAACGAAGTCTTGTTGATTTACGGCATGCTGGCTGCGTTGCTGGCTGCAGCGGTCTGGTTGCTCGTAGCATCGAAGAACGGCTGGCCCGTATCGACGACGCATTCAATCGTCGGCGCCATTGTCGGTTTTGCCGCCGTTGGCATTGGCATTGACGCCGTGCAGTGGGGCAAGGTGGGCACGATTGTAATGAGCTGGGTCGTATCGCCTGTGATTGCGGGATTCATTGCCTTCCTGATCTACAAGAGCGTGCAAAGGCTCATCCTGCACCAGGATGATCCCCTCGTGCGGGCCAAGCGCTACGTACCCGTGTACATATTTTTTGCGGCATTTACGATAACGCTTGTGACCATACTAAAAGGTCTTACCCACGTCGGATTAAACCTGAAGCTGCGTGACAGTTACCTGCTGGCCATTGTGATCGCGGTCGGAATTGCCCTGGTCGGCGCTTACTTTATTGCCAAGATCAGGCCGGATCCAAAAGCGGAAAAGAGCCAGCATTTTTATACGGTCGAGAAAGTATTCGGCGTGCTGATGATTGTCACCGCCTGCGGCATGGCATTTGCTCACGGCTCTAATGATGTTGCCAATGCGGTTGGTCCTCTGGCAGCGGTGATCGGGATCGCGACAACCGGGTCGATCGCAGCAAAGTCCTCGCTGCCCGTCTGGGTATTGCTGATCGGCGGTGGCGGCATTGTTATCGGCCTGGCGACTTACGGTCGTCATGTAATTGCGACGGTCGGCAAGAAAATTACCCAGCTAACGCCGAGTCGCGGTTTCGCGGCAGAGCTTGCGGCCGCGACGACCATTGTAATCGCATCAGGTACGGGCATACCGATCTCCACGACTCACACGCTGGTCGGTGCAGTCCTTGGAGTCGGCATGGCGCGCGGCATTGAAGCCATCGATCTGCGTGTCGTAACCCGTATTTTCGCGTCCTGGGTCGTGACGATTCCGGCCGGCGCATTCCTGGCGATCGTCTTCTTTTACCTGTTCAAGATGTTTTTACCTTAGGCATGTCTGTGGTTGCTGAATGAGCAACCTGGAAGAACCGATGGTGTCTCCAGGTGCGCGACGATACGCAATGGTCATTCTGGCCGTTGTTTACATGTTCAATTTCATTGATCGGCAGATTCTCGCCATCCTGCTGCCATCGATAAAGGCCGAGTTCGGTGTGGGTGATGCGTACCTGGGGTTCCTGACCGGTACGGCTTTCGCAATGTTTTATGTGACGCTGGGCGTGCCGATTGCGCAATACGCGGACCGATGCAACCGACGCAACCTGATCGCTGCCGCGGTCGCGCTGTGGAGTGGGATGACGGCCATTTCCGGTTTCGCCACCAACCTTGTGTACCTGACGCTGGCGCGCATCGGCGTTGGTGTTGGCGAGGCGGGGTGCAGCCCGCCGGCACATTCAATGATTGCTGACTACTTTCCACCTGAACAGCGCTCGGCAGCCATGGGTTTTTATACCGTGGGCATTTCCGCGGGCATCATGCTCGCCTACCTGGCAGGGGGCTGGGCTGTTGAAAACCTTGGTTGGCGTGCGACATTTTTTGTTGTCGGCGTTCCGGGCCTGCTGCTTGCAATCGTGGTCCGGTTCACGGTCGTCGAGCCGCAGCGTGGCGCATCTGAAGATCGTGTCGCCAGTGACAACCGGCCACGCCTGGTCGAGGTCTGGCGCTTTCTCAAAGCGCGCCGCTCGTTTTTTCACATGGCGGCCGCCGCGGGACTGTCATCGCTGGTCGGATATTCGGTCATCGGGTTTTTACCCAGTTTTGTCGACCGCAGTTTCAGCACCGGGATGGTTGTTGTGCTGGTATGGCTCGGCCTGATCCTGGGCATCTCCGGTGGCGCCGGTTTTTTTCTCGGGGGCTATGTTGCCGATCGTCTTGGCCGTTCCGGACAGCGCCGCGCGCTGACCTTTATCGCGGGCGTCACCTTACTGACGATGGTTCTGATGTCCTTCATGTTCCTCGCAAGTACCTGGCAAATGGTGTTGTTGTTTTTCGTTGTGCCGGCACTGACGAATAACGTCTATCTCGCGCCGGTCCTGTCATTGACCCAAAGCCTGGTTTCGCTTCGTATGCGTGCGACTGCGTCGGCGCTCGTGTTGCTGATTATCAACGTTATCGGCCTTGCGATCGGGCCCTGGTTGACGGGCGCGCTGAGCGATTTCTTGAGGCCGGGTTTTGGCAACGAGTCGATTCGCTACAGCCTTCTGATTATCAATTGCCTGATTTTGCCGTGGGCCGCGTTTCATTATTTTCGAGCCGGCAAATCAATAGACGCTGACCTCTCCCGCGCCAGCGAAGCCGACTAGACGGCTCGCAGATACCAGTCGAAGTCGAGGTCGCTGATCGTGTTGTGAAACTTTGCGCTTTCTGCGCTGCGGTTCATCGCGTAATACTTGCAATAATCGGCACCGAGGTATTCCGGCAGGATTTTGCTTCGCGAAAATTTGGAGATTGCCTGGTCCCAGCGGTTGGGTATTTTCAATTTCGGCACGACCATCTGGCTTTGCTCGATCATGGGTCCTGGATCGCACTTGTTCTTCAACCCGTGGTGAACGCCTGCAACGACTGCAGCGGTTACGAGGTACGGATTGGCATCGGCTCCCGCAACGCGGTGTTCAAAGCGCAGATTCGAGGCGTCGGAACTCGGTATTCGAATCGATACGATGCGATGGTTGACGCCCCAGTTGGGTTCAACCGGCGCATACATGTCTGGCCGCAAACGCCGGTAGGAATTTGCATTTGGCGCGCAAAGCAGCGTTGCTTCGGACATGGTTTTCAAAAGGCCGCCGACGGCGTGGCGCAGTCGCGCTGAGAAAGGCGGTGATGCCATGTTTTCCTTGCCATGTGAGAAGTAGTTCTTGCCTTGCTTGTCAACCAGGCTCATGTGGATATGCAGGCCACTACCGGAATCCTCTTCGAAAGGTTTCGCCATAAAGCAGGCGATGAAGCCGTGATTGCGGGCCACGGCTTTCACCGCGCGTTTTAGAAGTACGGCGTGGTCGCAAGCCAGTACCGGGTCGTCGACGTGGCGAAGATTGATTTCGAATTGCCCCGGCGAATACTCGGAAATTGCCGACTCGGCCGGAATATTTTGCAGGTCACAGTAATCGTAAACGTCGTTGAGAAATGCTTCGATTTCGTACAGGTCATCCGGATGATAGACCTGCGCTCCGGGCTGGACCCTGCCGGTGCCTGGAATGAGCGGCGCAGCCGGGGTCGGCGTTTCGGCATTCGCATTGAGCAAATAGAATTCGAGTTCGGTCGCCATGACGGGAGTCAGGCCCATTTTCCGCAGCGGCTGCAACGCACGCTCCAGTACCGCGCGCGGGTCGCTGAAGAAGGGCACTCCATCGTCGTCGAACAAGCGAAACAGTGCCTGCCCGGTTGGCCGTGTTGCCCAGGGGACCGGTGCGAAACTGCCTGGCACCAGGCGGGCGGGCATATCCGGGTCGCCGTCACCCTCGCCGTACGGAATGCCGGTTACGGTCTCGCCGAGTGTGGTCAGTAAGGTGACACCGGCACAAAAAGTAAACCCGTCCTTACAGTGTTTCGCGTAGTCAGCCGGGCGGATCAGTTTTCCCTTGAGCACGCCGCTCAGATCCGGGAGTAACAGCTCAAGCGCCTCAAATTTGCCGTGTCGTTTCTCGACGGCCCTGAGTTCCTTTAGCAGCGGGTTCGGTCTTGCCATTTTTTTGTAGTCCGTACAGCGGTTTGTGGGGAGCATCAACGATTTGCACTGCCTTCGCAATAGGCTTTGTGATAGCATATCGTGAAATATCATTTCATCATATGGAATCACGATGCGCGAAACCGTCATACCCCAGGGAGCCCAGGCTGCGCTGCGCGCGATTCGACTGTTGAAACTCTTCACCTCCGAGGTGCCGGAATTGCAGCTTGCGGAACTTGCGGATATGTCCGGACTGAACAAGACAACCACGCATCGATTGCTGCAGGCCTTGCTGAGTGAGGAGTTGCTCGAGAGAAATCCGGCGACCAGTGCCTATCGACTGGGTCCGGGAATGATGGCGCTCGGCGTGCAGGCGTTGTCAGGCAATCAACTGCGCCTGCGTGCCCGGCCGCTGCTGAAAAAACTCGCAGATGAAACCGGAGAAACTGCGACGCTCGAGGTGCCCATCGACGACACCATGCTGATTCTCGACGAGGTCACGAGTAAACACCTGCTCGGAGCGTCCGGCAACGTAGGCACCCGATGGCCGATTCACGCGACGTCGACCGGCAAAGCGTTGATCGCGTTCGAACAAAACGGGCCCGACAGGTTGCGGCCGCCCTTATTACCGCTGACATCGCGGACCATCATTGAGGATGCAGCGCTGCTGCGGCAGCTTAGCGATATTCGCAGGCGCGGTTTTGCAGAAACAGTCGATGAGCTTGAAGACGGTTTCTCAGGCGTTGGTGCTGTCGTTCGAGGAAGCATGGGTGAGGTGCTCGGCGCGCTGTCGATTTGTGGCCCCAGCAGTCGACTCTCCGACAGTCGACGTGCCCAACTTGGCGCCACGCTCTGCTCGGCCGCAACGAGGCTGCAACCGAGGTACTGATCATTCGCCCCCATGATAAGATGCCGTCGACTAAGAGCGGCAGGAAAAATAATATTAATATTCGCAAGCTGGTCCCTGAACAAGTTCCCGTTGTCATTGCCACCGTGCTGCTACTGGCGGTTGTCATTTCTTTTCCAGTTCACGCGATCGAGATTGAAGCACCGGCGGTCAGTCTGTCCGGCGTTTCGATGGACTATTCGGTCAGCGGCGTCGAGCCTGGAGAGACGGTGGAACTCAGAGCCGCCGGAAAGTTGTACACCGCTGTGGCGGACGATGAGGGCATAGCAGAATTTGCCGGCCTGGTATTCGCAAACAGCGGGCAGGATTCGTTACACGCGACGGCTGGCGACGCCGTTGTGGACGCAAAGATTCGCGTTATTCCAGCCTGGGTGTCGGTTTTGCCAGCAGTGATTGCAATCGTGATTGCACTTTCGCTTCGCAATGTTATTCCCGCTTTGCTGCTCGGGCTTTGGCTCGGCGCGACCGCGCTGCATTCGTTCACGCTTAAAGGCGCCGGCATCGGTTTGCTGGATACCTTCCAGGTTTTCGTGCGCGGCGCTTTGGCGGATTCGGATCGTGCCGCGATCGTCCTGTTCACGATGATGATTGGCGGAATGGTCGGCATTATTACGCGCAATGGCGGAATGGCCAGCATAGTGCTCGCAATCGTGAGCAAGGCGAAAACGGCCATCGGTGGCCAGGTCGCCGTCTGGTTGATGGGCCTGATGATTTTCTTCGATGATTACAGCAACACGCTGGTCGTCGGCAACACAGCGCGATCCCTGACGGATCACCTAAAAATTTCGCGCGAAAAACTTGCCTATATCGTCGACTCAACGGCAGCGCCGGTTGCGTGTATTGCACTCATCACCACCTGGATCGGTTACCAGATCGGCCTGATCGACCAGGCAATCAGCACGATCGATGGCATCGGTGATTTGCAGGCCTATACCGTATTCATCCAGTCCATTCCTTACAGCTTCTACCCGATTCTTGCGATATTCTTCGTATTGCTGGTCGCCTCGACCGGTCGAGATTTCGGCCCAATGTTCGCTGCAGAATCACGTGCTCGGCAAGGCCGGGTTAAACCCGTCTTGCAGGAATCGTTGCCGGCACTTGAGGGCGAAGAGCTTGTGCCAAAGGAAAATATTCCATTGCGCGCGTTCAACGCGTTCATACCCATCATCGTGATGATCATCGCATTGGGTACCAGTCTGATCTTGCTGGGTAAAGGATCGACGTTGACAGACATCCTGGCGACAACAGAGCCGTACAAGGCGATGATGTATTCGTCTTTTGTCGGTGTCCTGGTCGCAGCGGGTCTCAGCATAAGCCAGAAAATCCTCTCGATGCACGAGACGATTGACGCATGGTACGGCGGATTGCGGGCGACGCTGTTCGGCATGATCATACTGGTGCTGGCATGGTCATTGTCCGACGTGACTGCGGAGCTAAGTACTGCGCAATTCCTGGTGACCCTGTTCGCGGATTCAATTCCGGTGGCATTGATTCCTGCCATTGCTTTTGTACTCGCTGCTATTACGGCTTTTACAACCGGCACTAGCTGGGGGGCCATGGCGATCCTGATGCCGCTGGTGATTCCGCTCGCATGGGCCGTGATGCTGGTCAATGGCATTGCGGATCCGAGCGGCATGCACATCCTGTATTCGTCAGTTGCTTGTTGTCTTGCCGGCGCGGTCTGGGGTGATCATTGCTCGCCGATTTCCGACACCACGGTATTGTCGTCAATTGCGAGCGGCTGCAACCACATCGAACACGTACGAACGCAGCTGCCATACGCGATGCTGGTCGGCGTCGTCGCGCTCTTTGTGGGCACGATCCCCGGTGGCTATGGCGTGCCACCGTGGATATCTTTGATAATCGGAGCGCTGATCCTGTATGGGATCCTGCGAACCGTGGGGCAACGTGCCGAGGCCTGAACCCGATGACCACCATCAAACCAATAGTTGCCGTATCGGCCGACCGAAGAATGCTGGAGCCGCATGCTTCGCACGTCGTTGGCGAGAAATACCTGCGTGCCTTGATCGACGGCTCCGGGACATTGCCGCTGGTTCTGCCGGCGCTGGCAGACGATATCGATCTCGACGAGTTGCTGGACCGCGTCGACGGAATCGCGCTCACCGGCAGTTATTCCAACGTCGAGCCTCACCGTTACGGCGAAAAGCCCTCGCGCGATCCGGGATTTCATGACCCGCATCGCGATGCGATGACCCTTCCGCTTGCACTACGTGCGCTGGAGAAAGGCGTGCCTTTGCTCGCCGTTTGTCGCGGCCACCAGGAATTGAACGTTGCGCTCGGCGGCACCCTGCACCAGAACGTGGCGGATGTGCCCGGTTACCATCGCCACCTGGAGAACAAGGAAGATCCGCTCGACGTACAATATGGGCCCGCCCACCCGGTAACCCTGATGGAGGGGAGCCTACTGCGGCAGCTCGCCGGAGCGGATACGCAGATGGTCAATTCGCTGCACGGGCAGGGCATCGCGAAACTCGGCCGCGATGTATCCGTAGAAGCAGTCGCCGACGATGGCCTGATCGAGGCGTTCAGGGTCGACAGTGCACCCGGATTCAATCTGTCTGTTCAATGGCATCCGGAGTGGCGGGTTACAGAAAACAAATTTTCAATGGCAATTTTCAAGGCGTTTGGCGATGCGTGCAGGGCACGCATGTCACAACGACAGGTGTAATGTGAGTAAGGACAATGTCTTTCAAGCCTGGTTTCAGGAACGCAATATTGAAGACGTAGAAGCATTTGTTCCGGACATGGCAGGTTCGGCTCGAGGCAAGGTATTGCCAGCCGACAAGTTCGGCTCGGGGCAACTTAAAATGCCGGAGGCAATATTTTCACAATCGGTGTCCGGCGAATACATTCTCGATCCGACGAATGTCGAGGACCGCGACATGGTGCTGGTTCCCGACCCGACCACCTTGCGCGTCGTGCCATGGTCTACCGACCCGGCGGCCTCGGTTTTCATGGATTGTTATCGACGCGACGGATCGCAAGTCAGCAAGTCACCGCGCGCGGTGCTTCGCAATGTCCTGGGCAAGTTCGAGGCACGCGGGTGGGTACCGATTGTTGCGCCCGAAGTCGAGTTTTACCTCATCAGCGCGCATTCCGACCCGAACGAAGAGGCCGAGCCGCCGGAGGGACGACTGGGTTGGACCGAAGGCGCACGCCAGCCGTACAGCATCGATACGATGAACGACTTCGACCCGTTCATTAACGACATTTATTCCTATTGCGAAGCGCAGGGCATGCCAATCGACACCCTGTCACAGGAAATGGGTCCGGCTCAATTCGAGATTAATTTCCTGCACGGCAACGCTGTTGAACTCGCCGACCAGGTTTTCCTGTTCAAGCGCACGGTTCGCGAAACTGCGATTCAGCACGGCATGCATGCGACCTTCCTGGCCAAGCCAATGTCCGAGGATGCGGGCAGCGCGCTTCACATTCACCAGAGTATTGTCGACAAGCAAGGCAACAATATTTTTTCCGGTCCGGATGGTGAAGCGACCGACTTATTCTATTCTTATATCGGCGGTTTACAGCGATACATGCCGGAGGCCATGCTGTTATTTGCGCCGTACGTAAATTCCTATCGACGTTTTATGAATCCCGACTCGTCCCCGGTCAATCTCGCCTGGGCAACAGATAACAGGACTGTCGGTCTGCGGGTTCCCGATGCGCCGCCCGAGGCGCGACGGGTGGAGAATCGACTGGCCGGGTCGGATGTTAATCCTTACCTTGTCATGGCGGCATCGCTCGCGTGCGGCTTTCTCGGCATGCTGGAGGGCATTGAGCCGCGAGCTGAAGCGAAAGGCAGCGCCTACAGCGGCAACTTCGAACTGCATCGCCATATCCTGATGTCGATTGAAGCCTTGCGCGGCAGTTCGGCCATGCGGAGTATTCTGGGCGATGAATTCGTCGAGTTGTATACCCTGTTGAAAGACAACGAGTATCGGGAATTTCAGGAGATCATCACGCCCTACGAGCGCGAGATCTTGATGTTTAACGTCTGATGACCGTGCCGGGTTTCAGCATGTGGAGTCGGTCTGACGTATTGCCGGGAAGTCGATAATATCGGCATACCGATTACAGTTTTTAAGGCCTCGCAGAGGCCAGGTTGAGGTTCTGATGGCAGCAATAGAAAAGCGCTCGCGGCAGGATTTGCAGGAGATGGACAAGAGCCATCACCTGCATCCGTTCACCGATCACAAAGCATTGCACGTGCAACGCTCGAGAATCATCTCTCGTGCCGAGGGCGTCTATATTTACGAGGCCGACGGCCACAAGATTCTCGATGGCATGTCGGGTCTTTGGTGCGTCAATGCGGGCTATGGCCAGCAGGAGATCATCGACGCGGCCAATGAGCAAATGAAAGAGCTGCCGTACTACAACAGCTTTTTCCAGTGTTCTCATCCGCCCGCGATTGAGCTGGCGGCCTTGTTGAAAGAGGTCAGCCAGCCGCATCTGAATCGCGTGTTTTTTGCAGGCTCCGGATCGGAGTCCAATGACACCATCATTCGGATGGTGCGCACCTACTGGGACCTGATGGGACAGCCGGGGCGACATACCATTATCAGTCGGGTTAACGCCTATCACGGTTCGACCGTGGCGGCGGCAAGCCTTAGTGGTATGAAAGCCATGCACAAGCAAAGCGGCCTGCCCATCCCGGGTATCGTGCATGTCGATCAACCCTACTGGTATGGCAGCGACCAATCGCTTTCGCCTGACGAATTCGGACTGCAGGCGGCTCGATCGATCGAGGCGAAGATCAAAGAAATCGGTGCTGACAAGGTGGCCGCATTTATCGGTGAGCCGATCCAGGGTGCCGGCGGTGTGATCGTACCGCCCGCAACGTATTGGCCAGAGGTGCAAAGAATTTGCGATGAGTACGGGATTCTGCTGATTTCCGACGAGGTCATCACAGGCTTCGGTCGGCTCGGAGAATGGTTCGGCGCCGATTACTTCGACACGCGGCCGGACTTCATGCCGTTTGCAAAAGGGGTTTCATCGGGTTACCTGCCGCTCGGTGGCGTCTACGTAAGCGACCGCGTTGCCGATGTATTGATTGAAAAGGGCGGTGAGTTTTTCCACGGTTATACGTATTCGGGGCACCCGGTTTCCTGTGCCGTTGCACTGGCCAACCTGAAGCTGATTCGCCGCGAGAACCTCGTTACCCGAATCAGGGACGATATCGGCCCATACCTGCAGGAGAAATGGCAGGCATTAACTGACCATCCGCTGGTGGGTGATGCACGAATGGTGGGCTTGATGGGTGCATTCGAGCTGGTCAGGAAAAAGCAGCCGATTGAGCGATTTGATGAAAAGCAACGCGCCGGTGTTGTCTTGCGCGATCATCTGCTCGAAGGCGGTGTCTGCATGCGAGCGGTTGGCGATACAATCATATGCGCGCCACCGTTCGTCTTGTCGCACAGCGAAGCGGATGAAATGATGAATGCGACGTGGAAAGCACTGGATTTGGCACAGGCGGACCTTGCAGGATAAGCCCGATGGACAAGTACAAAAACGACCACGCAATTACGCGAAAGAGCCTGTTGGGTACCACGCCGGAAGCAACATATGGCGGCGTAACGTCTTTCATGCGCCGCAAGTACACCAAAGACATGAGCGGTGTCGACGTTGCGGTCATGGGCGTACCGTTCGATACCGCAACGACCAATCGATCCGGCGCAAGAATGGGGCCCAGGGCAATACGTAATGCGTCGACGATCATGGCCTGGGAGCGCCCGTACGGAACCGATTTCGATCCGTTTGACAAACTGGCGGTCGTCGACGCGGGCGATGCCTATTTCGATTTCGGCAATCCCGAGTCGGTTCCGGACGCCATCGAAAGCGCCGCGTACGCACTGATATCGCAAGGACCCGGCCTGCTAAGCCTTGGTGGCGATCACTTTATTTCTTACCCGCTGATCAAAGCGCATGTGCGAAAGCACGGCGGCCCGATATCGATTCTGCATTTCGACGCGCATTCCGATACCTGGGCGGACGAAAACAATCGAATCGACCATGGCACGATGTTCTGGTGGGCAACGAAGCAGGGATTGGTCGACCCGGCGCACTCGGTGCAAATAGGGTTGCGCACGCACAATCCTGATACGCTTGGGTTCAATATTATTGACGGACCTGCGATTCAGTCGCAATCGCTTGAGGCGACAATCGCAAGCACGCGAAAGTTCCTGGGCGACTCACCGGTCTATGTCACTTTTGATATCGACTGCCTCGATCCGAGCGTTGCACCGGGCACCGGAACGCCGGTCTGTGCGGGACTCACTACACACCAGGCGATGTCGATATTGCGTGGATTGCAGGGAATCAACATCATCGGCATGGATGTCGTGGAAGTGGCTCCGACCTATGACGTCGGTGAAATTACGTCGCTGGCGGCGGCGCACATTGCAATGGAAATGCTATACCTGTATGCGAATCGACCGGGAAGTCGTTAGCGCGCGCATCAAGTCGATTCGGACTTTGATGTCGACGCGGGCATCTCGCCCGGCAGGAAAACGCGGATAATCATCTCGCTGATTTCACTGAGCGTCGCCGGATCGTCGATATCGATATTGCTTGACGCTTTCAATTCGTTGCCCAGCGCCAGCAGTCCACCCGCCGACAACCGAATCATATTGAACAGCAACGCGGGGTTGCCCGGTACAGCGACACCGAGTTGCTGCAGTTCTTCGAGCATGCCAAACGTTACTGTGAATATTGGCTTCAAGTGATTGTCGATTAGCCATTCAAGACGGGGATTCGGATAGCTGGCTTCCTGCACCATCACCTTGTGCAACGCGGGTTGGTTCTTCGCGTATTTCACATACGAGCGAATCAATGCGGACATTCGCTGCTTCGGGTCCTGATCCTTGTACTCTTCGAGCGCACGGGACAACGCGTTCGCAAACGCGCCGAAAATATGGTCGGCGGCTGCTCGCCACAGCTGATCCTTGTTTTTGAAATGGTAGGTAATTAACGGGTGGTGGACACCGGCGCGCTCGGCAATGTCCCGAGTGGAGGTTCCTTTGAAGCCGTTCTCGGAAAACGCTTCAACCGCAGCGTCGAGAAGTTTTTGCTGCGTGACCAGGCTTCGCTGTTGTTGTTTTCGAGCGGGCTGTTCGTTATGTAAAGTGGATTCGTCCGGCACCAGGCCCTTCCTGACAATTAGATCGCGTCTAACTGTAGCCGTATTTACCGATTTGGTCCAATCTGGAAAAAAATTGACCGTATGGGAAACGAAGTTCGCTCGCTACTCCAAAGCAAAGAGCATGCGGACACCGGCCCGTTTCTCAACGGCTACCCCATTGACAATGACCGGTTCAAACTCCCATTTTTCTACCGCATTGACTGCGGCGTTCACGAAGACCTCGCCTGGCTCCGATGCGCGAACCTCGATGTCGCTGACGGTGCCGTCAACCGCTACGGTGAAAACCACGTCAACCCAGCCCGACTGGTTGCGCCGCTGCGCATTGCGCGGGTATTTCGGTGCGACATAGCGCAGGCGGTTCAATGAACTGACGGCGACCGGCGTATCAATGGCAGGCGCGCTTGTCGACGACGAATCTGCTGGCTTGCCGCTGGCTTTGGATGTTTCACCTGCACCCGCGAAACCGGCGCGTGGAGTATCGACAACTTGCTGGACAGGAGCCGATTGTTCTGCGGCAGCATTCGCCGAATCGTCCGACAGCACAGAGTTCGTCGTTTCCGGCCTGGCTTGCGCGGCAGGATCGTTTGCCCCGGTCGTGCTCTGGATCGCGGCAGCCTGCGCGTTCAGGCGGTCCGCTTCGGCCTGGCTTTCTGCTTCAGCCACTCGTTCTGCTTCGGCAATGCGTTCCGCCTCGGCGGCAGCCGCTTCGCGCCGCAACTGCGCTTGCCGTTCAGCTTCTGCACGTCGTTCACGTTCGGCGATAGCGGCGCGCGCGTTGTCGAGGGCTGTCAGCGAGGCCGTGACTTCGCTGTTGTTCGGATCGATCAACCTCGCGCGGGCCAGAATATCTTCGGCCTCGTTAAGACGACCGTTATCCATTTCAGTACGAGCCTGAAAGACCAGTTTACTGGCTATAACGGACAGCCCTTGCCGCGCGGCGGTGTTTTCCGGATCGCTGGACAGTACGAGCTGATAGTAGTAGCGCGCGTTGTCATTAGGCGGCGCAACGAGCGCGCCCGATTCAAGTCGGGCGTTTGCTTTCAGGAGAACGTCATCAACCTGCTGCTGGCTGCGAGCCGTGCGAAGGTCGGCGGCGACCGTTTCGATTTCACTGGTGTCCGCACCCGTGATGTTTCGTGCGGCATTCAAGCTGTTTTCTGCATCCTCGAAACGGTCCTCTCGAATTGCAACACGCGCTTCGTCGAGACGACCGCGCAACTGCATTTGCGAAAGCTGTGAGGTCAGGAATGGCAGACGGGCGTTCTGTGGTTGCACTGAAGCAACCCGGCGCAATGCCGCATCGGCATCGTCGAGCCGAGCATCGAGCATCGCCGCTTCTGCCATGCCGAGCGCACTGCCTATGGCAGCATCCAGCTCGGCGGCTATTGTTGCGTTATTCGGATCGCTCTGCAGTGCGGATGCAAAGAGTTCGATTGCGTTGCTGCCGACTGGGTTAAAGATCTGGCCGGCGTCACGGGCGAGTCGTGCTTCTTCAAGCATTGCTGCAACATCGACTTCCGCTGACGGTGCCTGCTCCTCGAAAACAACATCTGCTTCCCGAATTCGAGGTGTCGCCAGCTTTTCTTCCACCGGGAGCGCGCCTTCATCCGAGCCGCCCAGAAACCAGAAACCAATCGCGGCAACAACAACCAGCGCGCCGGCAGCTATCCCGAGTATCTTTGGATTCTGGAACAAAGAGCCACCCGAGCTGCCGCCACTGGCTGCGGCGATATCATCCGCTACCGGATCTGTGGCTGGCCTGTCCTTCGCTTTCGCCCGTGATGAAAATTTCTCACCGACCGAACTGATCAGCCCGGTGACGGTTTCGGTGAAGCTGCCATCGTCGTGTCCGAATGCATCGGCAAGGCCATCGTTAATGGGCGAAGTATCATCCACAGCGGCACCCAGCGGCGGATCCACGGGTGCAGTGCGTTGTGGCGTCTCCGGAGTCTTCTGCACCGGAGCCGGTTTGGTCGGTTCCGGTTTCGGCTTCTGGGCGGCCACCGGCTTTTTCGCTGGCTGCTGCGCTACCGGAGCCGCGGGCTTTTGCGGTGCTTTGCCAGCCGGCGCGGGTGGTTTCACGGCGGATTGGCCAGCCGGGCTGCCTGAAATCTTGAATGCGGCATCGGGCGCTTCGAGATGATGTTTGACCGAAGCTTCCACCGCCAGTCTCGCCCTTCCCGGTGAAACCGGCTTGAGCAGGAAGCGATACACTTTGCCGCGGTTGATGAGGTCCATGAGCATCTCGCCATCGTCACGGCGGCCGGCGACAATCGATACCAGCCGAGGCGAGCCTTTGCGCAAATGCTGAGTCAGCTGTTCAATCTTTTCGCCAACCATCGCGGCGTCAACCACGGCGACACCAATCTTGTGCTTGGCAATGGCATCGTTGGCCTGTGCCAGCGTATTGGCATAAAACACCTTATGCATGCCTCGAGACGAATCCTTCACTGTCTCCAGGAACTCCTGATCCTTGGTGAGCACCAGGATATCGACCGATCGCGAACCGACGTTGGCGGCCGCTGAAATTTTCGTGGGGTCGAGCGCCGGCATGCGACCGGTCATACTGGCACTGATAATGGTCGAGCCGTTTTCAGACGTTTCCATGACAATGTGTTCGGCCGGCTCATCAACACTGGCAACCGTGTCATTGGCCGCACCCGCGAGCGCCATGAGGCGCATCTGACGCGTTGCGTTGTCGACCAATTTGCTCAGGCCTTCGCTCGTCACGCTCCCGGTAACGACCTGGAAAACCTCTTCCTCACCAACCAGCGCCTGTACATCGTGCCCGGAATTTCCGGCCAGCAGGATGCCGATCGTCTCAGGCGAGCGTTTCTTCGCTTCCCTGAGTGCGTCCAGGCCGCTCATGCCCGGCAGGTCCTGCGCAGTTACGATGACATTAATGGGGGTTTCGACGAGGGTGTTCAGCGCCTCACTGCCGCTGGTTGCACAATGGACCGTATAGTTGTCGCTGAACCCTGAACTCAGCGAGTCCAGCGTCGATTGCTCACTATGCAGCAGCAATACCTGAGTTTTGAATTGGTCCAACGGCACTTCGCTTCCTCCAAAGTCTTATGTCGAATCGCTCGCGCGGTCCTTGCGTCATAAGAGTATAGCCCTCGGCTTTAGCGAGATTGTCGGAGTAGTGCGACAGATTGTTGAATCTGTGACACGGCGCACAGTGCAAGTGCAGGGCGCGTCACGTTTGGGATGCGGCCGGGCAAGAGTTGCAAAAGTTACGAATTTTGTCCCCGGGTTCGGATTTCTTCCTTGAGCATTTTGAGGGCGTCGTCCAGCGCCATAACTTCTTGTTTCTTGGACCCGATACGTCGAATCGCGACGCTGCGACTTTCCATCTCTCGCTGGCCGACGGCAAACTGCACCGGGACCTTCGCGACGCTGTGTTCGCGCACTTTGTAGGAAATTTTCTCGTTGCGAAGATCCGAGCGAGCGCGCAGGCCATTGCTTTTGAGCAGCGCCTCAATTTCGCTCGCATAGTCGTCTGCATCAGATGTGATCGTCAGGACCTGAACCTGCACTGGCGCGAGCCATAACGGCAGATTGCCGGCATGGTGCTCAATCAGGATACCCATGAAGCGTTCCAGCGACCCAAAGATGGCGCGGTGCAGCATGACTGGCAGGTGTTTTTCACCGTCCTCGCCTATGTAACTCGCGCCGAGACGTCCGGGCATGTTGAGGTCAACCTGCAATGTTCCGCATTGCCAGTCGCGACCGATCGCATCGCGCAGCACAAACTCCAGCTTGGGCCCGTAGAACGCTCCTTCGCCAGGATTGTGCGTGTAATCAAGGCCGGCAACCTCAAGCGCTTTAACCAAAGCCGCTTCGGCCTGATCCCAGACCGCGTCTTCGCCAACCCGCACCTCGGGACGATCGGCAAACTTGATGCGGACATCGTTAAAGCCGAAGTCGCGGTAGATTCCAAGGATCAGCGAACACACAGCGATCGATTCGTCAGTGATCTGTTCCGGTGTGCAGAATACGTGCGCGTCGTCCTGTGTAAATGCCCGCACTCGCATCATGCCGTGCAAGGCGCCGGAGGGCTCATAGCGGTGGCACTTGCCGAACTCGGCGAGGCGCGTCGGCAGGTCGCGATAACTGGTGATGCCTTGCTTGAACACTTGCACGTGTCCGGGGCAGTTCATCGGCTTGATGGCATACGTGCGGCCGTCTACGGTCTCGGTCGTGAACATGTGATCGCCAAATGATTCCCAGTGACCGGACGCCTCCCAGAGCGAGCGTGATACGACTTCCGGCGTATTGATCTCCTGGTAGCCAGCCGCATTTTGCTGCTCGCGCATAAAACCAATCAGGCTCTGGAACAGGCTCCATCCTTTCGGGTGCCAGAAGACTGCGCCCGGCGCTTCTTCCTGAAAATGGAACAGATCCATCACCCGGCCCAGGCGGCGATGGTCGCGGCGTTCGGCTTCTTCCAGCATATGCAGGTACTGGCGCAGTTGCTTGTCATTGGCCCACGCCGTGCCGTAAATGCGCTGCAACATTTCATTGTTGGAATCGCCGCGCCAGTAGGCGCCGGAGACATGCGTCAACTTGAACGCCTTGCCCAGCTTGCCGGTGCTCGGCAGGTGAGGCCCGCGACACAGATCGATGAAGTCACCCTGCCGATACAGTGTCAGGTCTTCATCCGATGGAATGCTTTCAATGATCTCGGCCTTGTATTCCTCACCGATACTGCGAAAGAACTCAACCGCCTTGTGCCGTTGCCAGACTTCGCGCGAAATCGGTTCGTCACGATCGACGATGTCTTTCATGCGTGCTTCGATCGTTTCGAGGTCGGCGTCGGTGAAAGGCTCGGCTCGCGCAAAGTCGTAGTAAAAGCCGTTCTCAATAGCCGGGCCAATGGTTACCTGGGTCTCTGGCCACAACTCCTTAACCGCCTCGGCAAGCACGTGCGCCGCGTCGTGGCGAAGCAGTTCCAGCCCATCGTCTGAGTCGCGAGTCAGTATTTCTACTTTGGCGTCGTTCTCAATCGGCCGGTTGAGGTCCCAGGCGGCACCGTCGACCCGCACGGCTACCGCGGCCTTGGCAAGGCCTGCGCCAATACTTGCGGCAACTTCGGCTCCGCTGACCTGGGCGTCAAATTGACGTTCGGATCCGTCAGGTAATGTGATTTTCGGCATGGTTTTCAGCTGCTTGGGGTATCGGACGTAACGGCGCGCTATTGTACGCGAATTGCCCCGCGGATAAACATTTCGCGTACAATAGCGTCCCTTCGAAAACCGTCAGACAATAATTCATGAGCGAATCCGAATCGCGGGATTTCATCCGGCAGATCATTCACGACGATCTTGAATCCGGCAAACACCCGGAAATCGTTACCCGATTTCCTCCCGAGCCCAACGGTTACCTGCATGTCGGCCATGTGATGTCGATCTGTCTGAATTTTGGTGTCGCCGCCGAAACCGGCGGTCGTACCTACCTGCGTTTTGACGACACCAACCCGGGCAAGGAGCGTGTCGAGTACGTGGAGGCGATCGAGCGTGACGTGCGTTGGCTTGGATTCGACTGGGGCGACCGACTGACTCATGCATCGGACTATTTCGAAAAACTCTATGCTGCAGCGATTGAGCTAATCGAAAAAGGCGCGGCTTACGTCGATAGTCTCAGTGCTGATGAAATACGAAGTTTCCGAGGGACATTGACCGAGCCTGGCAAGGACAGCCCGCATCGGAATCGCAGCGTCGCTGAAAATCTCGATCTGTTTGCTCGCATGCGTGACGGCGAATTCGCCGATGGCCAGATGGTCTTGCGCGCGAAGATCGATATGCGTTCGCCCAACATGAACCTGCGGGACCCCGCGCTTTACCGAATTCGCCATGTCGAGCACCAGCACACCGGCGATGCCTGGTGCATTTACCCGATGTACGATTTTGCGCACACATTGTCCGATGCCTTCGAAGGGATTACACATTCGCTGTGCACGCTTGAGTTTGAAGATCACCGGCCCCTGTACAACTGGTTCCTCGATCAGTTGCAGCCCGAACATCGACCCCGCCAGATCGAGTTTTCGCGGCTGAATCTTGCCTATGCAATCACCAGCAAGCGTAAATTGAATGCCCTGGTTGAAGAAGGCATTGTCGAGGGGTGGGACGATCCAAGGATGCCAACTATCGCAGGTATGCGCCGGCGAGGTTACCCGGCCGCTGCGTTGCGTGATTTCGTGCACCGCGCGGGAGTCACCAAGAAAGACAAGCTCATAGAAATGGGCGTGCTGGAAAACTGTGTCCGGGAAATTCTCGGTGAAGAGGCGCCGCGGCGAATGGCCGTATTGCAGCCGCTGAAAGTCGTGTTGACGAATTATCCGGAAGATACCGTCGAAATGATGCAAGCCATGAACCATCCCGCACGGCCTGAGCTCGGCACCCGCGAGCTGCCGTTCTCGCGCGAGTTATGGATTGAGCAGGACGATTTCATGGAGGAGGCACCACGCAAGTTCTTTCGCCTGAAACCCGGCGGTGAAGTCCGTCTTCGGTTTGGTTACATCATTCGTTGTGATGAGGTGATCAAGAACAGTGCCGGGGAGGTTGTGGAGTTGCGCTGTACTTACGACCCCGAGACTCGCAGCGGTAGTGTGAACAGCGATCGCAAGGTAAAAGGGACGATTCATTGGGTTTCGTGCTCCGACGCCGTCGATGCAAAAGTGCATTTATACGACCGGCTGTTTACCGTGGCGAATCCGAACGCGGCAGAAGATATTCACGCTGTCATGAATGCGGATTCTTTGCAGACGGTGGATGCGAAACTCGAACCGTCGCTGGCCGGTCTGCAGCCCGACGAGCCGGTGCAGTTCGAACGGCTCGGGTATTTTTGTGTGGATGGCCAGACGAAAACCGGCCGACGTTTCAACCGCATCGTAACGCTACGGGACTCCTGGGCAAAAATTGAAAAACAGGCAATGCAGGCCGAGGTCTAGCCGGACTTTCGTTACGCGCTGAAGCCATCGCGGATAACGATCGGCGCGCCGCGCCCCATGCCGAGTCCGTCCGCTGCACTACCTTCCGCCTTCGCAATCTCAATGACGCCGAATGAGTTGACCAGCGCCAGGTAGGTGCCGGGTTTGGCTCGGCCGTAGGTCGTGAGCAAGGCGATTTCGTGACCCGCAAACTGCGCGACCGGTTCATCGAAGTTGCTGATTAAATCCTGATCTATGTTGCTGATTAGATTGCCAAAAGCGTCTATCGTGATGACAGTTCCAACGACCTTTCCGGGACTGACCTCGGGGTCGTCCAACCAGCCCGGTGTCCAGTCTGTGACGGGATTGCCGATGGCGGTCAGCGACAGTCGGCCCGCGGCCAGTTCGGCGGCGACCGGTGCGAAGATATCCCGACCATGAAACGTGTCGCTGGGTTTGGCGAGTTTGAGTGCGGCCAGGCGCTGCAGATCGAGTTGCCAGATTTTTGCATCCTCCGCGCGGTCGAGCAGGGGTGCGAGCAATCCGTTGTCGGGTGCAATAAAGACGTGACCGTCATACTCGACCACCAGTATCTCCCGTTCCGTGCCGACGCCGGGATCGACAATCGCGAGGTGAATCGAGCCGCGGGGGAAATAGGTATAAGCGCGGCTGATCCAAAAGCCGGCTTCCGGGGGCCATTGCGGCGGGATGTCGTGTGCGAGATCGATAACCCGGGCTGCCGGATTCCGAGTCAGGATGACACCGTGCATGACGGCGGCAAACGGTCCCTTATGACCGAAATCCGTCGTCATTGTAATTACGCCCGACCAATGCATGCGCGCTAGACCTCTTCGACTCGACGCTGCGTTATCTTATCAGGTGGCGGCCTGTTCTACCGGATGCCGTTTACCGTAGGCTCTCTTGGCCCAATAGATGAACGCGGTATCTATCATCGCGATCAGCAGCTTGAACACATATTTTGCGGCGCCGAGTGCAAGTGCCGTCTCGAGGTCGACAATGCCCCACCAGGCAACCAGCGAATAGATGACCGTGTCGAGCGCTTGCGAACTCATGGTCGACAGGTTATTCCTGAGCCACAGCCAGCGCTCGCCGGTGATCTGCTTGATCTTGTGAAACGCCCACACGTCAAAACTCTGGCTGACGTAGTAGGCAAGCAAAGAACCGAACACGAATCGTGGTGTGAAGTTGACGATCGTTGAAAAAGCATCGTGTATGTTTGCCGAGAAAACGGCGGTATCCGGGCGATCGCTGGGCAGGTAAAGCAGTGCCAGGCTCAGCATGATCAGTACGATGACACTGACGGCGAATCCCATGCGAACGGCCTTGTTGGCTTCCGCCCGGCCGTAGTTCTCGCTGAGTACATCGGTTGCGAAAAATATGCTCGAGTAAAAAATAACGCCGAGGCTGGTTTGCATGCCAAAAATGATTGTCAGTTTTGGGCCTTGCAGGTTGGCGAGAATAATAGCGGTCGCGATGGCGACCTGCAGTCCGGCTTTGCCGAAAAAGCGGTACAGCAACACCGTTCCGGCGAGGTCGATCACCAGCGTCGTCAGCCACAGCAATTCCTGGTGCTGAGCAAAGAACGCGGCGACGCTGGACGAGAACATTAGCCAGGCATCGCCGCAAGCCGATCGAGATGCCAGTCAGCGTTGCCGAACTGGACTCCGATGGCGGTCAGGCGCTTGAAATAATGTGCGACGTCCAGTTCCCACGTAACCCCCATGCCGCCGTGGATCTGTACCGCTTCCTCGCCGATATACTTGCCAGCGATGCCAACCTGGTACTTGATGGAATGTATGGCCTTAGCGGCATCATCACTGCCGTCGGCCAGTACCATTGCCGCCCACATCAGCAGCGAGCGACTTTGTTCGCATGCGGTGTACATGTCGACCATGCGGTGCTGCAAGGACTGGAAGCTGCTGATCGGTACGCCAAACTGCACCCGGCTCTTGGAATACTCAATCGTCTTTTCCGTGAGTGCTGTCATGATACCGACCGCTTCGGCACAAACGGCAAGCGTCGCATCATTAATCGCGGCATTTAGCGCATCGAAGCCTTGGCCCAGTGCGCCGATTACCCGATCGTCTGAAACGTTCACCTGGTCCAACAGGATCTCGGCCGCTCGCTGACCATCGACAGTTGCGTAATCCCGAATCGCTACACCCTTGCTGCGGGCGTCGACGGCAAAAAGTGTAATGCCATCGAGCTCCTGCCGCTCACCCGATGTGCGTGCCGGTAACAGGATCAGTTCGGCGCTGCCGCCATTGAGTACGTAAGCCTTGGCACCGTTCAAAACCCAGGCGTCGCCGTCGCCATCGCCGTCGCGAGTCGCTGTCGTCTCGACACTGCTAATTTCGTAGCCTGCAGACGGTTCGACGAAGGCTAGGCTGGCCTGCAACTCTCCAGCCGTAATTGCGTTCAGCCATCGAGATTTCTGCTCGTTGTTCCCGGCGCGCATCAGGACGCCCGCGGCGAGCACAATATTGCTGAGGAACGGCTCAACAACCAGACCTTGACCGAGGCGCTCCATGACGACCGCAAGATCCACCGGCCCTCCACCGAAACCGCCGTCTTCCTCGCCGATAGTGATAGCGGTCCAGCCAAGCTCAGCAAACGTCTGCCAGACCGGCAAGCTGAATCCGGTCTGACTCTGTGCGTACTTTTGCCGCGTTTCGAAATCGTAGTCATTGGCGATGAATTTCTCGACGCTGTCGGCCAGCATCAACTGCATTTCATTGAGTGAAAGGTCCATTGCTTGTCGCCCTATAGTCCAAGCACGTGCTTGGCAATAATGTTCTTCTGGATTTCGTTCGAGCCGCCAAAGATTGAGACTTTTCGATCATTGAAGTAGGTCAGCGCACTGTGTGTTTCAGAGCCTTCGCCAATGCGTTCGTTATGCGGAAAGTCCGTCGTGTACTGGTCGCGTACATAGGGCAGGGCGTAGTACCCGGCCGCTTCGAGGCGAAGCGAATCGATGTGCTGGCGGAGTTCGGTGCCAGCGATCTTGAGAATCGACGACTCCGGGCCCGGCGCTTTCCCGGACGCAACTGACGCCAGCGTTCGCAGTTCGGTGTACTCGAGCGCTTTGAGCTCAACTTCGACCGCGGCGAGCTTGCGCATGAATGTTGCATTCCTGGCAAGCGGTTCGGCGCCACGTATTTCCTTGCCTGCCTGCTTCCTGAGGCGCAGCAGTGCGTACCTGGATCCTGACACCCCGGCGATGCCCGTGCGTTCGTGTTGCAACAGCACCTTGCCGTAGGTCCAGCCTTTGCCTTCTTCGCCGACCAGGTTTTCCGCTGGCACAGAAACGTTGTCGAAATGGACTTCGTTGACCTCATGTTCGCCATCAAGCAACAGGATGGGCTTGACGCTGACGCCTGGCGATTTCATGTCGATCAGCAGGAAGCTGATGCCCTCCTGCCGCCGGGCAACGTCTGTATTGGTTCGGACGAGACAGAATATCCAGTCGGCGTATTGCGCCAGAGTGGTCCAGGTCTTGCTGCCATTAACGACGTAATGATCACCATCAAGATCAGCCCGGGTTTTCAGCGATGCCAGGTCAGAGCCCGCGCCGGCTTCGGAGTAGCCCTGGCACCACCAGGTGTTGAACTCAAGGATATCGGGCAGGAATCGTTGTTTTTGCGCTTCGTTGCCGTAGGTATAAATAATGGGTCCGACCATGGATACACCGAATGGCAGGAAAGCTGGCGCGTTGGCTCGCGCCTGCTCGTCGGCAAAAATATACTTTTGCACCGTCGACCATCCCGTGCCGCCGTACTCAGTGGGCCAGTTCGGTGCGGCCCAGCCGCGTTGGTACATGACTTTGTGCCAGTGCACCATATCTTCGCGAGACAGCGGAACAGACCGGTTCTGCTTTTCGAGAATATCCTGCGGGAAGTCGTTTTCGAAGAAGGACCGCACCTCGTCGCGAAAGGCGAGTTCTTCATCAGTAAATGTGACATTCATACGTTTGATTCAGAAAGCTGAAGGTTCAATGAGCTTATCAAACCCCGAAGAGGGCGTCTGAATCTATTGGGCAGGCCCGGGTACTTAATGCACAATAGTGCAATGAAACCGCACAACGATTCGAATATAACCGGCACCGCGGCAACCGGGGAGATTGTCGATGCCCTGGGCCGGCCAATGCACGACCTGCGCATATCGGTGCTCGATCAATGCAATTTCCGCTGCCCGTATTGCATGCCGGCCGCCAAATACCACGCCGAGTACGAGTTCCTGAAGAAACAGCAGCGATTGACTTACGATGAAATCATGCGGGTGGCGACCGCAGCGAGCGAGCTGGGCGTCAGCAAGATCCGGCTGACCGGTGGCGAGCCGCTGCTCGATCGGAATATCACCAAGCTGGTTCAAAGACTGGCCCTGTTGCCAGACCTTACGGACCTGGCCCTGACAACCAACGGCATGCTACTGGCGCCGGTAGCCGCCAAATTGGCCGACGCCGGCCTGCACCGGGTTACCGTGAGCCTGGACAGTCTTGATGAGGCCGTATTCCGCAGGATGAGCGGTGAGCGCGGTGAACTCGCAACGGTACTGGACGGTATCAGTGCTGCCGAAGCTGCGGGTCTCGGGCCAGTCAAGATCAATGTCGTGGTACAGAAAGGTATCAACGACCACACGGTGCTCGATCTGCTTGAGCATTTTCGCGGTACCCGAACCATTGTCCGACTCATCGAATTCATGGATGTCGGCAATCGCAATGGCTGGCGTATGGACCAGGTGGTTCCGTCGCGGGAACTGCTGGCAACGGTCAGTGCCCGTTGGCCACTGGAGCCGGTTGGCAAAAACTATCCGGGCGAAGTTGCGCGCCGCTACCAATATCAGGACGGCCGAGGCGAGATCGGATTCATTTCGTCGGTGACCGAACCCTTTTGTGGTGATTGCAGTCGCGCCAGGCTGTCCGCCGATGGAAAGCTGTATACCTGCCTGTTTGCCAGCCAGGGCACTGATCTGCGCGAATCACTGAGAAACGGTGCCGACGACGAGGAGATTCGCGATATCCTGTCCAGAATCTGGCTGCAGCGCGGCGATCGGTACAGTGAGCTGCGGCAGCCCGGGCCTGCGGAGCACCACGTGTTACGCAAAGTTGAAATGTATCGAATTGGTGGGTGATGTGAGCAAACTGAGTCACGTAGACGGCGACAATCGACCGACCATGGTCGATGTGAGTGACAAACGAGTGACCCAACGTGAGGCTTGCGCGCAATCCATCGTCCGTCTGCCCGCCGAGGTTCTGTCGCAAGTTGAGGGCGACGAAATCGCGAGCAAAAAAGGGCCTGTTTTTGCGACGGCCATTATTGCCGGCGTTATGGCAGCGAAAAAGACACACGAGCTGATACCTTTTTGTCATCCGCTGGGCCTCGATAGCTGCAAGTTGTCGATTGAAATTCAGGACGATTGTGCGGTCGTCGAATGCCGCTGCAAAGTTACGCACAAAACGGGTGTTGAAATGGAGGCCCTAACCGGCGCCAGTGTGGCAGCACTGACGATTTACGACATGTTAAAGGCTCTGTCTCACGACATTGTGATTCAGGAAACCCGGCTGCTTTCCAAGTCGGGCGGAAAACGGACGTTTTCGCGCGATGTCTAGGGCCGTCTACGGGCTGGTACTCGCCGGCGGCGAAAGCCGCCGCATGGGTCGTGACAAGGCCTTGCTGGACCGAGGCGGGCGCTCACAGCTGGCGCACATGGTTGATTTGCTGGGGCAATTTGTCGACCGCGTATTCGTATCGGCACGGCCCGAGCAGGCCGATGACGCCGAACGCAGCCAGTATGAATTGATTATCGATCGTTACCGGGACTTGGGTCCGGTTGCCGGCATACTGACTGCGCTGCGGGAACACCCCGAAGTTGACTGGCTGGTGGTAGCCTGTGATCTGCCAAATATCGATGCGGAGACCGTGCAAAACCTGCTGGCACATCGTGACGGCGGCCAGTACTTTACGGCTTACGAAAGCAGTTACGATGCGCTGCCCGAACCCCTCTGCGCGATTTACCATTATGGCTGCGCTGACATTATCCAGGCGTTTGTGGACAGCGGCATCCATTGCCCAAGGAAAATCCTTATCCGCTCGGACACGCATCTGCTGCAGCAAGTGAATCCTTTGTCGCTTGACAATATCAACACGCCTGAAGACCTTGAAAAAAGTGTCCTGCAGAAATGCTGATGAAGACAATAACGGTTCGATACTTCGCAATTTTTCGTGAGCATGCCGGTGTCAGCCAGGAAATACTCGAGCTGGAGGCATCGACAGCCATGGATGTTTTCGAACAAACGAAACGCCGCCATGGTTCGTCAGAGCCGGCCGCGCATTGCAAGGTCGCGATCAATGACGTCATGGCAGCCTGGTCTTCGCCGGTCAGCGATGGCGACACGGTCTTGTTGTTTCCACCGGTCGCTGGCGGCTAGCGTGATCTCAATATCCGACAAAGCGATTGCGGTCGGCGAGCTGCGCGAGCAGATGGCAATGCCTGCTGCCGGCGGATTCTGCGTGTTTGAAGGCTGGGTGCGCAACGAAAATGAAGGGCGGCAAGTGCAGCGGCTGGAATACGAAGTTTACGAGCCGCTGGCATTGACAGAAGGTGAGAAAATTCTGGCCGAAGCAAAAAAGAAGTTTCCGCACATCGATGCAATTTGTGTACACCGTTCCGGAATGCTTGAGATCGGTGACTGTGCTGTCTGGGTTGGTGTGTCAGCCGCGCACCGAGATGAAGCATTCAAGGCTTGTCGCTACGTGATCGACGAGATAAAGACACGCCTGCCCATCTGGAAAAAAGAACATTATGTCGATGGCGACTCCGGTTGGGTGAACTGCGAACGCTGTGCTAACGTGACTCATCGGCATACCGACTCCGACACCGAAGGAAGCTGAGTTGCGCGTCATAAATTCCATTGAAGATGCGAAGGCGCTGGTCGGTCAGGAGGTCGGATTGTCGGACTGGATCGTCATTGATCAGCATCGCATTGACCAGTTTGCCGAAGCGACGGCTGATCACCAATGGATTCATGTCGATATTGAGCGTGCGGCGAATGAGATGCCGGACGGAAAGACCATTGCGCACGGCTATCTGACGTTGGCATTGATTCCCGCACTCACCGGCAAGTTCATCGAAGTCAGGAATCTCGCCAGGGCCATCAACTATGGCCTGAATAAAGTGCGGTTCTATGCACCGGTGCCTGTCGGGTCGAGGCTGCGGGCGCGCGCGACACTGCTGCAGGCTCGCCATCGCGCCGGCGCATTGCTATTGACCTCTGAAATCCGAATCGAAGCGGAAGGCCAGCGCAAGCCGGCGTGTGTCGCAGAAACGTTGGGAATGTTTTTCTTTAACGACGAAGGCTGAGTTCTAGCGCGAGTGCAGCCAGCCAGGCAGGAAGCTGTAGGGGTCGCGGCCTTCGCTTTTTGCCCAGTCCACATTACAGCGTGCAAGAAGTTTCGCCATCGTGCCGTCTTTGGCCGCATCAAATAGCTCAGTAGCGCCGCCCACGTGTGTGCCACCGATGTAGATCTGCGGGATCGTCTTGAGCCCGGTCTGCTCCTCGATTGCGGCTCGAATTTTGCCGCCTCGATTACCTGCCTGGTAGGCAACCGAATCAAGATCAACACTGCGGTAGGGAATTTCATAGTGAGCGAACATCTTCCGAACGGACCAGGAGAATTCACACCATTCCAGCGCAAACAGTATGACCGGATTGTCTTCGTCGTGGATAACCGACTCAAGAAATTCGCGGGCGTCCTTTTCTACTTTTACCGGTGCAGCGGCTTCCTTGGTGACCGAGGGTGTGGGTGGCGGCGAATCAAAACGGTAATTGGGCGTTGATTTCGCGATTCGTTGTTCTTCGCTGGTCATATCCGCGGAAATGTCGTCGAACAGCGGCGTACTGAGGTAGCGCTCGCCGGTATCGGGCAACATACACAGAATATTGGCTCCCGCTTCAGCTTTTTCGGCCACCGCCAGCGCGCCGGCAAGGGTTGCGCCAGCGGAAATGCCGACAAAAATACCCTCTTTTTGCGCCAGGTCCCGCGCCAGGCGTAAGGCATCATTCCCGTCAATCGGCACGATGCTATCGATCAGCCTGGCAGCGACCACATCTTCTGTGAGCTTCGGAATAAAGTCAGGACTCCAGCCCTGCATCAGGTGCGGTCGAAAAAGCGGGTGGCTGTCCCGGGGCGTCCCGTTGTCCAGCCGGTCCTGTGGAATGCCGCTGCCGAGTATCGGCGAATTGTCGGGCTCGCAGACGACGATGTGCGTTTGCGGGCTAAGTTCTTTTAACACTTGCGACACGCCCTTAAGCGTGCCGCCTGTGCCAAATCCGGTGACCCAATAGTCCAGCGTCCGATCTGAAAACGCGTCGAGGATTTCCGGCGCGGTCGTTTTCGCATGTGCGTCGGCGTTTGCCTCGTTTTCAAATTGTCGTACCAGGAACCAGCCGTGCTTTTCAGCAAGCTCGACAGCTTTTGCCAGCATGCCGCTGCCTTTAAGTGCAGCCGGTGTCAGAACAACTTTTGCGCCGAGAAAGCGCATCGTGCGGCGCCGTTCAACACTGAAACTTTCCGCCATCGTTACAACCAACGGGTAGCCTTTAACGGCGCAAACCATGGCCAGGCCGATGCCGGTATTACCACTCGTTGCCTCGATAACCGTTTGCCCGGGTTTGAGCATGCCGTCGAGCTCTGCCTGCGCAATGACGTTGCATGCCAGCCGGTCTTTGACCGAGCCCATCGGGTTAAAAGATTCGATCTTCACGTAGATGTTGACCGACTTCGGGCCGATCTTGTTGAGCTTCACGATCGGCGTATTGCCAACAGTGTCAAGAATACTGGCGTGCAGCATGATGGGCCTCGAGTCAGTCGTCGCTAAATTCTGCCGTCGTCTGTCGCTTGCGATTCACGACCAGTCGTGTGACATCCGGTCGTGAATAATGCCCGGCGGTATCCAGACTATGGCGTTCTTGCAGCACTTGCTGGTGATCCAGCTCAACGATATACAGCGATTCGTCGCCGGCTTGCGGTTCCAGCAGCCACTCGCCATTCGGTGCGGCGACACAGGAACCACCGTTTGCCATTGTATCGTCGGCCGTGTCGCGTAGCCGCCCAAAATGAGGCAACTGATCCGAAATATCGGACTTTCGCATCAGTCCCGAAACCGACACGACGAATGAACGACTTTCCATCGCGATGAAGCGCGTGATTTCCTCGGTATTGCGAACATTGCCTGGCCAAATCGCGACATGCAGGTCTTCTCCCTGCGCATAGAGCGACGCGCGCGCCAGCGGTAACCAGTTCTCCCAGCAGTTCAATCCCCCGACAGTGAACGCGCCAATCGGATGGGTCCGTAACCCGTTGCCGTCGCCGATCGCCCAGACCAGTCGCTCTTCGTGAGTTGGCATCAATTTTCGGTGCACGGAACCGATATTGCCGTCCTTATCGACGTAGACCATGGAGCAGTAGACACTGTGGCCGCCGCGGTCGGTGGCGCGTTCCATGACGCCAAGATAGACAGCGATACCGCATTGTTTTGCGGCATTTGTGACGCGCTGCAAATCGCCATTCCCGATTGAGACGGACTGCGAGACATAGTGCGCGTACATTGATTTCTGCAGGGCCGATTCGAACTTTGCCCCTTCGGTGCGCTCAACCCAGAACGGGTAGCCGGGCAATATCGCTTCGCCGAAAGCAACCAGGCTGCAGCCTTCGGCGGCAGCTTTTTCGATCCAGTTGACCACCTTGGCCAGGGTCGCATCCCGATCAAGCCAAACCGGTGCGATTTGCGCAAGACCCACTGAGATTCGGGATTCAGACACTGTCGTCCGCAAAAGAAAAAGGAAAAAAAGGGGCAGCAGGTTTCCCTACTGCCCCTTTTTTCCGCCTGTCGATCAGTCCCAATTCTTCATGAACGAGATACCGTAAGTTGCCGGCTCAGTCGGGTAGGAGTTCATACGACCCAGGCCAAGCGGCTGGTCAAACGATCCGTGGTAGGAACGTTCGTCCGTGATGTTTCGGCCCCACAGGGTGATGCGGGAATTCCAGCTGTCGATATCGACGCCAAGACGCAGGTTGATGATGTCGGTTCCGGTTTCAGTCGTCAGCGGGTCAAGGTCGCCATCCGTAAACAGGTCAGAAGCGTAGGTGTATTCCGCGCGGAAGAACAGGTTGCCAGCCGCCAGCGGGAAGTCCTGCGTCAGTGCGATAAACGCGCGGTCTTCCGGGTTGTACGGAATCATGCCTCCGGACCGATCGCAAACCTCGGCGGTCGGATCGCCGTTACTGCCGGGATCCGGCTGCCCGGTATGGAACACGGTGCCATCCCAGCAGGTGCCGCCAACGAAGCTCTTGAAGTCGCCGGTGCTCTGGGCGAAGTAACCGCTGATCGTCGTGTTATCCAGTGGCTGCCAGGTGTATTCCAGCTCCCAGCCGCTGGTCTCGATCGAGCCGGCATTCTGGAGATTGAATCCGGTACCGGTAAACGAGTTGGCCTGGAAGTCTTCGTAGTCCGTTTCGTAGTAGGAGAAGCCGATACGGAAGCGATCAAAAGTGCCTTTGAATCCGACCTCGATTGACTCCGATGTCTCCGCGCCGAAAATCGGGCTGAACACCGGGCTGATTCGGTCGGTGTTGGTGCCGCCTGATTTGAATCCGTTTGCGAACGAAGCATAGACCATGGTGTTGTCGCTCGGATAGAACGATAACTTCGCGGTGCCGGTGAACTGGTCGTCGCTGAGCGATTCGGAGAGATTCGGACGCGGTACCAGCGGCGCAAACAGGTAACCACCCCAGCCGTTGTTGGGTTGCATGACGGCCAGCAGCGGTACGAAATCAAACGGCATGCCCTGTGATGCAAGGAACAGGTTCAGGCCGATTGCATCGAGATCCGGAGCAGGGCCCGCCGCCGTTTGTGTGTAGATGCCGGTGATGTCTTTGGATTCATCGGTGTAACGCGCTCCGAGTGTCAGCGTGACCTTTTCAGAGAAGACGATGTCCGTCTGGCCGAATACGGCCCAGGCTTCGTGGTCCTGGTCGATTTCATCGTGCGCAAACGTGCTGAGCGGAAACGGCGTCGCGGCCGGCGGCAACATGCCACCCGATCCTGCCGACACAGCATTCACACCGTTGATGAGTGCCACCAGGTCCGGTTGCACCGCCAGGACGTACTGATTCATCATCGCGCCGCCATTGGTGTCGGTAATGCTTTCGATTTCCTGGCCAAAATAGTAAACGCCGACCTGGAAGAAGCTGCCTTTGTCGCCGATGTCGCCGGACAGCCGGAACTCCTGCGAGAAGGACGTCTGCGTTGCGTCATTGGTACGCTCGAATACGTCGACGTTGGTGAAGTCGCCATCGATTCGATCGAAGGTGTCGAATGCGCGATAGGCTGAAACCGACGAGAATGTCAGCTCGCCAACGGCCTTGTTAATCTCGAACGAAATTCCGCGATCCTCGTTTTGCGAGACTGGCAGGTAGTTCTGGGCAACGACGTAGTCGTCGTAGCTCGCTGCACGAATGTTCGCAGCGCCGGGACCGAACACGGCGGCAAGGAGGTTGCTGTCGTAAGGGTACGACGTGAATACCGTTCCGCCGAGTGCAACGATCGCCGAATCCGAACCTGGCACGAGTGCCGGGAATGCCGGAACACTGGCCTGTGAAAACAGGCCGTCGACCCGTGAAATTGCAACGCAACAGTTTTCGTCTATCTCGGCATAGTCCAGGATAACTCGCATATTGAAATCGTCGCTGGGGTCGTTCAGTCCGAGCTGCATGCGAATTCCAAATCGGTCGCGATTGTTATAGATGTCGTCGCCGAGGAACAGGTCACTGACGTAGCCGTCCCGTTGTGAGGTGAAGACCGTTGCCCGCAGGGCCAGGTCGTCCGTCAAGCCAATATTCGTCGCGGCCGATATTCGTGCCAGGCCATAGTCACCGGCAGTGACATCGATGTAGGCGTTGGCTGACGTGGGATCGGGTGCGACGGTACGCAGCAGGATGGCGCCCGCCGCCGTGTTCTTGCCAAACAGTGTGCCTTGCGGGCCGCGCAGGACTTCCGCCGACTGGACGTCGATGAGCTCGTTGATCATCGAGCTCTGGCGTGAACGATAGACACCATCGACGTACAGGCCCACGGACGACTCGACGCCGAAGTTGTTGGCAGTACTGCCGATGCCACGTATGGCAAAGTTGGATGATGTCGTCGTTTGGCTCTGCCCGACAATCAGTCCCGGCACATTTTGCTGCATGTCGAACATGTCTTTAATACCGGCTGCGTCGATTTCGGCGCCGGTGACAACGCTGACAGAGACTGGCACGTCGGAAAGATTCTGGTCGCGCCTTTGCGCCTGAACCACAATTTCCTCGATATAGATCGGTTCGTTCTGAGCGGCTGCAGGTGCTGCCGACAAAACGAGAGCCATTGAAAGCGTGGTGAGCGACACACGACACAGTAAATCCGCGTTTATCCGTTTCATAATTCCCCCCAAAGGACAAGGTCAACGCATGGTGAATATTTGACTGAGCATATCATGAATTTCCGCGTTAGAATCACTGTGCAAACTTATGAAAAACTGATGTTTTGGCGATGAATGCCGAATCCCGGACCGTAATCGGACAAGGAATTTGAATGGGCGATCCCCTGCGACTTTATGGACTCAATGCTGTGGTTTTATCAGCCGCAAGCGGTATCGGCGAGGCGACCGCCAGGACGCTGGTCAAGCACGGCGCGACGGTGCTGGCCTTTGACACAAAAAACAGCGGCGTCGAACGGCATTTCGCCTCTGTCCGCGGCATCACCGGTGTCGCCACCAACCTGGTTGATGCGGACAGGATGCCACAGCTCATCGATGAGGCGGTCGATGCTCTTGGCGGAATTGATATTCTGGTCAACGACTTCCCGATTACCTTTAGCGATCCGATCAGCCCGGCGGCGGACCGCCTGGAGCGGTTGTTGCAATCCCGGGCTGCGCTCACCCTGTCGATTTGTCGCGCCGCGCTGCCGCACCTTAAGAAGAGTCCGGCCGGACGCATTATTAATATGGGCTTCCTGAGGAGCACGTTTGCGGCCGATGCCAATGACGCCTGCGCCAAAGCCGAGAAGGATCTGGCGAACCTGACCCGCGCACTGGCCGTCGAGATCGGCGAATTCGGCATTACCGCGAATTATGTTCAACCCGGCGGCGTGATGACCCCGGACAGTCGCGACGTGTTTCGCAAAGACAAGGCATTGCGCGACCATTGCATCAGAAACTCCGCGGCGCGGCGGCTGGGCGAGCCGGTCGATGTCGCCAAGGTGGTACTGTTCCTCGCTAGCGATGATGCGACCTTCGTCAGCGGCACAGGGATTGCGGTCGACGGCGGTCGCAGCGGCAACTGACGACGATGCATCCGGTTCTAAAAGACCTGATTGGTCTGCTCGGTCTCGAGCGCATTGAAGACAATATCTTCCGCGGCGCAAGCCGCGACATCGGCAGTCCGCAGGTTTTCGGCGGGCAGGTCATCGGCCAGGCGCTGTCGGCAGCACAAAACACCGTCGAGGGACGAGTGGCCCACTCGTTGCACGCCTATTTCCTGCGCCGCGGTGATGTGGGCGCCCCAATTATTTACGAGGTCGATCGATCACGAGACGGCGGCAGCTTTTCGAATCGACGTGTTGTCGCAATTCAACACGGTCGGCCCATTTTGAACCTTGCGGCGTCCTTCCAGGTTCCGGAGAGTGGGCTCGAACACCAGGCGGCCATGCCGGATGTTCCGGGTCCTGAGGGTCTCAAAGACGCACGGGATGTCGCCAAGGATATGCTGCACCACATCCCGTCCAAGATGCGACGCTTTCTGACCGACAAGCGCCCGTTCGAGTTTCGCCACGTCGAACCGGTGAGCTTTGAAACCCCGCAGAAGCTCCCCCCCTGCAAACATGTGTGGATTCGCGCGGTCGATCGCCTGCCGGACGACCCGGTATTGCACCAGAATCTGCTCACGTATGTTTCGGACTACGAATTGCTCGGCGCCGCAACCCTGCCTCACGGTCTGCTGTTTACTCGTGGGACGGTAATCATGGCCAGCCTCGACCACGCTTTGTGGTTTCACAATGACGTCAGGATGGATGACTGGTTGCTCTATGCCGCCGACAGCCCGGCGGCATCGGGCGCGCGCGGTTTCGCTCGAGGCCAGTTTTTCACGCAGGATGGCCGACTTGTCGCCTCCACCGCGCAGGAAGGGCTGATGCGCGTAATCGACGAGGGCGCTGTCAAGCCGCGCTCCAGACCGGTCGACCAGAAGTAGGTCTTCTAGTGCGATTTGCCTTGCGCGGCGACCGCGGCAGCGGCTTTCGCAATGGCGTCGGCATCACCCAGGAATTCGCGTGAGATCGGCCGCAACGCGTCATCGAGCGCATAGGCCAGCGGAATTCCGGTCGGAATATTGAACCCGGTAATTTCGTCGTCAGACACTTCATCCAACATTTTCACCAGGGCCCGCAAGCTGTTGCCGTGCGCGGCAATCAATACGTTCTTGCCACTTCTCAGATCGGGCGCAATAACATCGTTCCAGCACGGCAGGACGCGCTCCAGGGTTGTCGCAAGTGACTCGGTCGCGGGCAGGTTTTCGATACCGGCATAGCGCGGATCGTGCGCAGGATGACGCTCGTCTCCGGCATCGAGGGCCGGCGGTGGTATGTCGTAGCTTCGTCGCCAGATGTGGACCTGTTCGTCACCGTATTTTGCCGCCGTTTCCGCTTTGTTGAGGCCTTGCAACGCACCGTAGTGGCGTTCGTTGAGGCGCCAGTCGCGAATAACCGGAATCCACATCAAATCCATCTGGTCCTGGATATGCCAGAGCGTCCGGATCGCACGTTTCAGGACCGAGGTGTAGGCGATGTCAAAGCTGTAACCGAGTTCGCGAAGCAGCTTGCCGGCGGCAATGGCTTCCTGGTTTCCCTGCTCAGTCAGATCGACATCGGTCCATCCCGTAAATAAGTTCTTCAGATTCCAGTCACTTTGTCCGTGACGACACAATACGAGTTTTCCAGCCATTGATATACCTTGGTTTCGTTAGTGGTTTACAGGATGTTGCCTAATTGGAGATCAGGTTACGCAACTGACGGGCAGCCACGGTAAGCGTCGCAAAATCGACCTCGTCACGCAGCTTCATTTCGTCGATCATGCGCTTGAATTGCTCCACACCGGCACTGTTCTTCGCCAGCCAGGCCGCTGCAACGTCCCCAGGCTTGCGGGTGCTTTTCGCCGAGAGCAGGTGAAACGCAAGTTTGCGGCGCAGCCGATAGAATTCGTCGCGCAGATTGCTTCTCGCCATCGCTTGCCAGCGACCATCGACGGACAGATCCTCGGCACGATTGTGCAGCCAGTGCAGCTCCAGTTCATCATTGAAGGTCGAATAGAGGCGAGCGGCATCCAGCACGTCGCGGTTTCGTTCTGCGGCCAGGTCGGCCATGTCGAGCGCTGGCCTGGTCAACAACAGGTCTGACATGCGACTGGCGAGCTTTTCCGGGACGTCCAGCGAAACATAATGCTTTTCTGCGTTTTCGTTGCGCGTACGACTTGCGCGCGACAGGTAGGTTGCCGAACGGGTGTAAATACGCGCCATGTGATCTTTCAGGCGATCGACCGCTTTGACGATGTCGAGGCTGTCGCCATACTGCTCTATCAGCCAGTAGCAGGCATGGCGCAAGGTTCGGCTGACTTCAAACATCATTTCCACTTGCGCGCTCGCCGGTATTTCGTAGTCGAGTGACTCGATGGTGCGCAACAGCGGTGCAGCGCGACAAATGATCCGCGCAACTTCGTAAGCGCGAGCTACGGTGACAATGTTGGCGCCAGTGTCCAGTTGTACGCGCTTGACGAATGCCGGCCCCATGCGATTGACGAGGTCGTTGGCAACCAGTGTTGCGAGGATTTCCCGGCTCAGTCGATGGTCGGGCAACAAGTCTGCATATCGACGCCGCAACACGGATGGAAAATAGCGTTGCGGATCGATCGCGAGGAAGTCGACGAGAGGCTCTTTCGAACCGATCAGTCCGTTGTACAGGTCTATTTTCGCATAGCTTAAAACGACCGCGAGTTCAGGCCGGGTAAAGCCGAGTTTTCGGCTGCGTCGTTCATCAATCTGTGCCTGGTCGGGAAGGAACTCGATTTCGCGATTC
Organism: uncultured bacterium; assembly: GCA_963976365.1. Lineage (GTDB taxonomy): Bacteria > Pseudomonadota > Gammaproteobacteria > Steroidobacterales > Woeseiaceae > UBA1847. The sequence continues at coordinate 173,795 of CAXBKH010000006.1, forward strand.
AGCAGCCCGGTTTTTTCCAGGTCGGTGATCAGGCGCGCCGTCTCATCAATGCGCGCGGCTGAGATTGTTTCGCTCATACTGATGGATTGCGTCTGCAGGTAATTATTGCGCAATACGAGTTTCGCAACATCGTCAGTCATCGACTCGAGCAGTACGTTGCGTTTTTTGCGCGTCATTCCTTTTTGTTTGGCGACATCGGTCAGCAAAATCTTGATATTCACTTCCCGATCGGAACTGTCGACCCCGGCCGAGTTGTCAATAAAATCGGTATTGATTCGGCCACCGTGCATGCTGTATTCGACCCGTGCCAGTTGCGTCAGGCCAAGATTGCCGCCTTCGCCGATCACCTTGCAGCGCAATTCATTGGCATCGACGCGCAGTGCATCGTTGCTGCGGTCACCGACATCGGAATTACCTTCGTAGCTGGCCTTGGCGTAGGTGCCGATACCGCCGTTCCAAAGCAGGTCGACCGGCATCCTCAATATTGCGCTGATCAATTCATCCGGCTTCAGCGACGTGGCTTGCACGTCCAGCAGTTTTCGCACCTCAGTGCTCAAGCGAATGGTCTTTAGGTCGCGGGAATAGACACCGCCGCCTTTCGATATCAGCGTTGTATCGTAATCCTCCCAGGTGGAACCGGGCATCTTGAACAATCGCTGCCTCTCGCGGTAGCTCGCAACCATGTCAGGATCAGGGTCCAGGAAAATGTTGCGGTGGTTGAACGCGGCGACCAGCTTGATCTTGCGAGACAGCAGCATACCGTTGCCGAATACGTCACCTGCCATATCGCCGATGCCGACAACGGTGAACGGGTCTGTCTGAGTGTTCAGGCCCATCTCACGGAAGTGGCGTTTGACGGCTTCCCAGGCGCCGCGTGCCGTGATGCCCATCTTCTTGTGGTCGTAGCCCGCTGACCCGCCTGATGCAAACGCATCGTCAAGCCAGAATTTGTATTCCTCTGAAATGCCGTTGGCAATATCGGAAAAAGCCGCGGTGCCCTTGTCGGCTGCCACGACCAGGTAGGGATCGTCGCCGTCACGCCGCACAATGCCCGGCGGTGTCACGACCTGGCCGTCGATGACGTTGTCAGTGACGTCCAGCAATGCGCGAATAAACGTCTTGTAGCACTTGATACCGTTCTGCAGAATCGCATTTCGGTCGCCTTTGGGCGCCTGCTTCGGGTAGAAGCCGCCTTTGGCGCCGGTCGGCACAATCACAGTGTTTTTGACGACCTGCGCTTTCAGAAGTCCAAGTACTTCGGTTCGGAAGTCTTCACGTCGATCCGACCAGCGGAGGCCGCCGCGGGCGACTGCCCCGCCACGCAGGTGCACGCCCTCAACCTCGGGCGAATAAACAAAAATCTCGTACTTGGGCCGTGGTAACGGAATTTCCGGCAGTTGCGCCGGGTCCAGCTTGATCGCTATCGATGGCTTGGGTTTGCCCCCTTCACGCAGAAAGTAGTTGGTCCGAAGCGTCGCCGCGACGCCACCAGCGAATGCGCTCAAGATACGGTCTTCGTCCACGTTGCGCGCACGCGCGACGCCGCGTGCGACAGCCGCTCTGATTTTTTTCAATTCGCGGCTGCGCGTGCTCTTGGCAACCGACGGGTCGAACTGCAACTCAAACTGTCTGACGAGCGACGTGACCAGGCCGGCGTTGGCTGCCAGGACGTCCTCCATATAGGACTGACTGAATGGCAGCCCCAATTGCAGTATGTGTTTTGCGTAACAGCGCAACAGTGCAGTCTGGCGCCAGTCCAGGCCGCCGTCCAGGATAAGGCGATTGAGGCCGTCATTTTCAGCATCGCCCTCGAGAACCGCCATAAAGCATTCTTCAAAGCGGGCGTCGGCCGCGACAAAATCGACGACGTTGTCGCTTTCGTGGACCAGGTGGAAGTCCTGCATCCAGAAAGCTTCACCCGTGGACAACTTCGCTTCGTACGGCCTTTCGGAATAAACAGCAACGCCCATGTTCTCGATGATTGGCAATGCATCGGACAGGACTATCGGACTGTTCTTGCTGTAAATCATGAAGTGCAGGTGCCCGGGTTCAGCGAGTTCCGGGACGTAGAGATCGACGGTCCGCGGAATTCCATTGGTCAGCATGTTGTCAATGACCTGGATGTCGGAACAGGCTGACGACGGGGCCGTATCTTCCTGGTAGCCGGCCGGAAAAATATGTCCGTATGCCCGGTACAGGCGATGGCCCTCATCGTGGCCAAATTTATCGAGCAATGTCGTGTGCAGGCGGTCAGCCCATGTCACAACCAGCCGGGCGATTTTGTCTTCGATCGACTGAATACTGATGCGCGGGCGTACGCCTTCAGCCGTACGCACGATGATATGGACGCGTGCCAGCGCAGAGTCGGAAATCTGCACAGCCGAATCGACCGATGTGCCGTTAAAGGAGTCCTTGAGGAGGGCCTCAACCTTTTTGCGGATCGCGGTTGTGTATTTCTCGCGTGGAATGAATACCAGGCAGGAGAAAAAACGACGAAACGCATCGCGGCGCAGGAAGAACTTGACGCGCTGCCGATCCTGCAGGTTCAGTATGCCGAATGTCGTGCGCGTCAGGTCCTGGACCGTGCTCTGGATCAGTTCTTCGCGCGGGAAGGTCTCAATGATATGCGACAGGGCCTTGCCGCGATGGCCAGCCTCATCGACCTGGGCGCGCGCAAAAATTCGCTGGATCTTGTGCCGAATCAGCGGAATGTTTTTCGGACTTTCACTGTAGGCGATAGAGGTCAATAACCCGATGAAGCGGCGCTCGCCGATGGCTTCGCCTTTTGCGTTGAACACCTTGACGCCGACATAGTCGAGAAATGCCGGGCGATGCACGGTCGAGCGTGAATTCGCTTTGGTGAGGATCAACCAGTCACGGGACCGGGTCAGGCGCCGCATTTCAGCGGTTAATTCAACCGTCTTCGAGCCGCGGTTGTCCTGAGTCAGGAGGCCAAGACCGGTACCCTCGACGGCCGACAAAAACACCCGCTTGCCCTTCTTCCGGAGTTTGTACTCCCGGTAGCCGAGGAACGTGAAATGGTCGTCGGCCAGCCACCCGAGCAAGGCCTGGCTTTCACGTCGCAGTTCGGGATCGGCCGATTTCGGCCCGTTTTCCAGCAATGCACGCGTATCGAGCATACGCTGCCGCATCTTTTTCCAATCACGAACGGCTGCGCGGACATCGCCGAGTACCCGAAAAATTTCCTGGCTCAGGATTTTAAGCTGTGCCGGGTCTGTTTCCCGGTCAATCGCGAAACGAACATAGGACTCGGTGATCGTCCCCTTCGTCCCGGGCTTGTGAATGCTAAGGAGCTTGCCTTTTCCATCGCGCTTTACGGCAACAATCGGATGAACGGTGATATGGACCGCCAGGTTATGACGATTGATCGCGGCGGAAACGGAATCGACGAGGAAGGGCATGTCCTCGTTAATCATCTCGACAAAGGTGTATATCGACGAGTAACCCTGTTCTTTCTCTGACGGGTTGAAAATGCGAAGCAGGGCCTGGCCCTTGCGGCGCGTCGCGCCAAAGTCGAGATGATCCAGCGCGGCACGCGCCATCAGCTTCTCGGAGCGGCCTTGCAAGTCCTCGACGGGCACGTTTTCCACATACCGTTTCAGGAATAGCTTGACCTGGGCTGCGTTTTTGATTGTTTTTGAGCGCGCGCGCGATGCGACGACGCTATCGACGATAAGTTGTTTAATATCGCCGACTCGGCGCTGATCTTTAGGTGCCACTTTGCTGCTCCAGCCGGGCGGACCGACCAAGTAAATTAGGGACGGGAAAAGGCGCGTGGCATTATAGCGTAATTACATCGGAAACCAGCCCCGCGCGAAAATTCATATGAAGAAAAGACGTCTGGAAAAATCCATTCACACGGACTTGTCGCGTGATGACGATTACACGGGATACTTGCACCTTGACAAGCTGCTGGGTGCGCAGATCCCGCTAAGTGACCCGCCACACCACGACGAAATGCTGTTCATAATCCAGCACCAGGTTGCAGAGCTCTGGATCAAGCTGGTCATTCACGAAATCGGTGGTGCAATCCGGCATTTGCGGCGCGAACAACTGCAACAGGCAGTCAAGAATCTGGCGCGTGTCCGGCACGTACAGAATCAGCTCTATAACCAGTGGAAAGTACTCGATACGCTGACACCGGCCGAATATTCGGAGTTTCGCCATGTATTCGGCAAGGCCTCCGGACTGCAGTCAGCGCAGTACCGAATTCTCGAATTTACGCTTGGCAACAAGAGCAGGCGCACGATGGCAGTGTATGAACACCAACCGGAATGGTACTCACGCCTCAAGGTCGCGCTCGAGAGCCCGAGCTTATATGAAGAGTTCCTGCTGCACCTCGAGCGTTCCGGTATGGCGATTCCGGCGGATTTCAAGACGCGCGATTTCAGTAAAATGCGCGACGAGGACGACGACGTGATCGCCGTGCTGCGGACGATCTATGAGAATCGCGCCGACTACTGGGCGCAGTACGAAATGTGCGAGACGCTGGTGGATATCGGCAACAACTTTCAGTTCTGGCGCTTCCACCACATGAAGACCGTCGAACGCATTATTGGCCACAAGCGCGGGTCGGGCGGCTCGTCAGGCGTTCCGTTTCTGAAAAAGGCGCTGGAAATTGAATTCTTCCCGGAGCTATTGACTGTCCGGACTGAAATCGGCGACTAGGGCGGGCCGATCAGTTTTGCGCGAGCCATCAAGCGCTCCATGATGCTCGTCAGGCTCTTCATTTCCTCTTCGCTGAACCCGTCGACGAGGTCGCGTTCGAATCGCAACGCGACTTTGGCAATCTCATCGTGAAGATTTTTCCCTTCGGCCGACAGGTTGAGTATCGAACGGCGGCGATCAGCATCCGCAAATTCGCGCTCGATGCGCCCATTCTTGATCAGCTTGGTCACGGCACGGCTCACCGCCACCTTGTCCATCATCGTTCGCTCGGCGACCTCGACCGCCGACAGACCCGGAAATCGTCCCAGGATGGCAATGACGCGCCACTCCGGAATCGATACTTTGAAGCGTTTGTCATAGGCACGCGCCACCGTCGTGCTGACCGTGTTGGACAGCACGGCCAACTGATAAGGCAGAAAATTTTCCAGGCGCAGCTCGTTATCCATGCAAGCAATCTATCACGACAAATGCGGCAGGGCGAGATAGTCTGAAGACTGCATCTCGACCAGTCGACTAACCGTTCGGTCAAATTCGAAAGCCAGTCGCTTTCCCGAATACAGGTTTTCCGCGGTGGCTTCCGCCGAGACGATTAACTTCACACGCCGGTCATAGAATTCATCGACCAGTGCAATGAACCGGCGCGCCTCGTCTTCACGCCGGGCTGTCAGTCGCGGTACGCCGGACACGATAACGCTGGGGTACCAGCGTGCGATTTCGATGTAGTCCGCCTGACTGCGAGGTCCGTCGCACAGTGATCTGAACTCGAACCAGGCAACGCCTTTGCCGCACTTCAATGCCACGATTTCTCGGCCGTTAATTTCCAGCGCCACGTTGATTCGAACCTGGCTGGTCGCGGATTCGGCAAAAAAGTATTCGAGGCGCTGCTGCGCGCGGTCGTCGTCGGGCGTCAGGTAGGTGCCGGCTTTCTGCAGCAGCCGCAGCCGGTAGTCGGTATCGCCGTCCATATGAACCAGGTCGGTATGCCGCTTGATTTGCTCGATGGCGGGCAAAAACTGTTGCCGTTGCAGGCCGTCCTTGTACAGATCATCCGGGCTGGCGTTCGAAGTCGCGACCAGGGTGACGCCGCGCTGAAACAGACCGGTGAGCAGGCGCCCCAATATCATCGCATCGCCAATGTCACTGACGAAGAATTCATCGAAGCACAGCACGCGTGTTTCGTCGGCTATTTGTGCCGCGACTGCATCGAGCGGGTTCTCGATATCGCCCAGATTTTGCAGGCGTGAATGGACATCGTGCATCATGCGATGAAAATGAATGCGTCTTTTTTGCTTGATGTCCAGCGTTTCGAAGAACAGGTCCATCAGGAAAGTCTTGCCACGACCGACCCCGCCCCAGAGGTACAATCCTTTGACGCCGGCCCGGGAAGCCGGTTTTCGCCGAATAATGTCCAGCAGGCGGTATTTCGGGGCAGCGGACCTGTAAATGCGCTGTTGCAGGTCCTCGAGCTGTACTATGACCTCGGATTGCGCAGGGTCGCGAACGTGGCCTTCGCGAGACAGGCTTTCCTCATAGATGTCGCGAATATTCAAACTACCGTTTAACCTGTATTTTGGATTAGGGAAGAGCGCGGCAAGATTACCTGCGCTGAAATAAGGCTGCCACAGTAGCTGCTAGAATACTTGTCAAACGGACCGGGAATACACTGCTAATGTCAGAATCAACAGAACGCGAATCGATGGAGTTTGATGTCGTTATCGTCGGTGGCGGGCCGGCAGGACTGTCTGCTGCATGCCGTTTGCTGCAACTCGATGACAGCCTGTCGGTTGTTGTCGTCGAGAAAGGGTCCGAGATCGGAGCTCATATCATTTCCGGCAACGTTTTTGAGCCGACAGGACTCGACGAATTGTTTCCGGACTGGCGTGACATGGGCGCGCCGGTCAAGACCGCTGTCAGCGGCGACCGGGTCCACTACCTGACCAGCGAAAAGGCTTCGCTGCCGGTACCCGGGCTGTTCCTGCCGCGTCCGATGCACAACAAGGGCAATTACATCATTAGCCTCGGGCAACTTTGCCAGTGGCTCGGCGAGCAAGCCGAGGCGATGGGCGTCAATGTATTTCCCGGGTTTGCGGCATCGGAGGTCCTGTACGAGGATGGCAAGGTCGTCGGCGTTGCAACCAGCGATATGGGGGTCGGCAAAGACGGTACGCGGAAATCGACTTACGTTGCCGGCTACGAATTGCGAGGTAAATACACGGTGTTTGCCGAGGGCGTCCGCGGCAATCTCGGGGAACAATTGATTGGCAAGTTCGATTTGAGAAGCGGCGCGGATCCGCAGCACTACGGCCTGGGCATCAAGGAGATCTGGGAGATTGACCCGGCACTGCACGAGCCCGGGCTGGTCGTCCACACGGCTGGCTGGCCGCTCGATTCACACACCGAAGGTGGTGGTTTTCTCTACCACGCCGAGAACAACAAGGTTTACGCCGGGCTTATTGTCGCGCTTAACTACCGCAATCCGCACCTGTCACCCTTCCATGAATTCCAGCGCTGGAAACTTCATCCGAAGATTCGTCGCTACCTGGAAGGCGGCAAACGGATCGCCTATGGCGCGCGTGCCGTGAACAAAGGCGGGCTGCAATCCCTGCCCAAGCTGACCGTGCCGGGCGGATTACTGGTCGGGTGCACAGCCGGATTCCTGAACGGCGCCAAGATCAAGGGGGCGCACACGGCAATTAAGACTGGCATGCTGGCAGCGGAGAGTATCCATGAGGCCTTGCATTCGAATGAGCAGGGTGGCGATGACCTGACAGGCTTTGAGGACAAGGTTAAAGGGTCGTGGGTTTACAAGGAGCTGCACCGGACGAGAAATTTCGGGCCGGGCCTGCACAAGTTCGGCAATTTCTGGGGCGCTGCATTCGCCTTTATTGACCAGAATATCTTCTTCGGAAAATTGCCGTTTACCTGGCACAACAAGGAGCCCGATCATGAGTCGTTGACACGCGCGGCGAATGCCCGGCCCATCGACTATCCGAAACCCGACGGCAAACTGACCTTTGATCGCCTGACCTCCGTTTTTCTGTCCAGCACCAACCACGAAGAGGATCAGCCCAGCCATCTCAAGCTAAAGGATGAGTCGATTCCCGTCGCGTACAACCTGCCGGAATTTGATGAGCCGGCGCAACGCTATTGCCCGGCAGGCGTGTATGAAATTGTCGAAGAAGAAGGCGCGCCGGTATTCCGGATCAATGCGCAAAATTGCGTACATTGCAAAACCTGTGACATCAAGGATCCGAAACAGAATATTGTCTGGACAGTGCCGGAAGGCGGTGGCGGGCCGAACTACTCCGGGATGTAGTCGGCCGCCAGATGTTCTATTTGGGCTGCATCCTGATAGCGCCATCGATGCGTATGGTTTCACCGTTGACGACCGGGTTGCCGTAAATAAATGCGGCCGTGTCCGCGTACTCTTCGGGCCGACCCAGGCGTGGAGGAAACGGAATCTGCTTGCCGAGCGAGTCCTGCACTTCTTCAGGCATGCCCGCCATCATGGGCGTCATGAAAATGCCGGGTGCGATGGTATTGACACGAATTCCAAACTGCGCGAACTCACGTGCCAGCGGCAGCATCATGCCGACCACCCCGCCTTTGGATGCCGAATAGGCGGCCTGCCCAATTTGTCCCTCAAAAGCGGCAACCGACGCCGTACTGATGATGACACCGCGTTCGCCCTCGGCGTTGGGCTCGTTCAGCTGCATAACGGCGGCAGCTTCCTTGGTTACGTTGTAGGTTCCGACCAGGTTGATCTGGATAACCCGGTTGAAATTCTCAGCGGGCCACGGCCCGTCGCGACCCAGCGTCCGGCCCGCCGTCGCGATGCCGGCGCAATTCACCGCGAGGGTAATGCCACCCATGAATTCATTGGCCGCCTGAATCGCGGATTTCACCGCGTCTTCGTTTGCAACATCGGTTCGAACGAACTTCGCGCGGTCCCCCAGTTTACTGACGCTTGCCGCACCCTGTTCTTCATTGATGTCGAGCAGTACGACCTGGCCGCCAGCAGCAATGACGCGTTCTGCCGTAGCAAATCCGAGCCCGGACGCACCACCGGTGATCACTGCTTTCGCTGATTCAAGTTTCATTGTTTTTCCTCTAAGTTTCCTAAACGGTCTCGATACCGATAGCGACTGCTTCGCCACCGCCAATGCACAATGACGCGACGCCGCGTTTCAGCCCGCGGTTTCGCAAAGCATGCAACAAGGTAACGATAATTCGCGCTCCCGATGCACCGATCGGGTGCCCGAGCGCACATGCACCGCCGTTGATATTCACTTTCGCATGATCGAGTCCGACATCGGCCATCGCCGCCATCGTAACGCAGGCGAAAGCCTCGTTGATTTCATACAAGTCGACGTTGTCCGGTTCCCAGCCCAGTTTCCGGTGCAGCGCCTGGATAGCGAATACCGGTGCCGTTGTAAACCATTCGGGTTCGTGTGCAAAACCCGAATGCCCGACAATCGTCGCGAGCGGCTTCAAGCCACGTTTGTCGGCTTCGGCGGCGCTCATCAGCAACAGTGCTGCAGCACCATCCGATATTGACGAGGAACTGGCGGCTGTGACCGTGCCATCTTTGGCGAATGCCGGTCGCAGCGTGGGAATCTTTTCGATCTGGGCATTACCCGGACCTTCATCGTCGGTGACAGTGACATCGCCTTTTCGACCACTGATCGTGACTGGCGTAATTTCGGCGTCGAATGCACCCGCCGCCATGGCTTCGCGGGCGCGCTTGACCGACGCGATCGCAAACGCATCCTGGTCTTCGCGGCTGAAGCCGTATTTTTTTGCAGTGATTTCGGCGAAATGCCCCATCATGTTGCCATCGGACGGATTCTGCAGCCCGTCGAAGAACATGTGGTCGAGTACTTCCTGGTGTCCCATTCGGTATCCGCCGCGCGCTTTGGGCATCAGGTAGGGCGCATTGGTCATTGACTCCATACCGCCCGCAACAACGACGCTGGCACTGCCGACCCGAATCAGGTCGCTGCCCAACATCGTCGTCTTCATTCCAGAGCCACAGACTTTATTAAGTGTCACGCAGCCGGCACTGAGCGGAAGCCCGGCTTTAAGCGCGGCCTGTCGTGCCGGTGCCTGGCCGAGCCCGGCCGGGAGCACGCAGCCCATCAGGACTTCATTCACGTCATTCGCATCGATCCCGGACTCGTCGATACACGCGCGTATGGCGGCTGCGCCGAGTTCAGGGCCTTGTGCGCCCGAAAGCGATCCCTGGAATGCGCCGAGGGGCGTACGTTTTGCGGCAACGATGACTACTGCGTCAGAACTCATAATGCATGGGCCTTTGTCGTATTAAGCGAGATCGGGTTCGTCGAGGGCGGCAATTATCTGTTGTCTCGAAGCCTCTGCCAATTGTCGATGGTCGCCATAGTTCTCATCGCCGGGTGCGATTGCAGGCAAAACATCGATAGTGAGCGCCGCGCGGCGCGGCAGCCAACGCTCAGAGGGCAGCATCTTGCGCGTGCCGGAAATCGCGACCGGGACAACGGGTAACTCGCCCTTGACCGCGGCGACAAAGGCGCCTGCGCGAAACCGGGCCACACCCGGCTCCAGGCGAAAAGTACCTTCGGGGAAAAATCCCAGCGATTCGCCGCCCCTCGCTGCTTTGACCAGCTGACGCGCGTCACGCGAGCTGCCGCTGGCCTCCTTGCGTTCGACGAACTTGGAGCCGGAGCGACGCAACAGGAAGTGGACGACGGGAATGTCGCGCATCTCGCCTTTGATCACAAAGCCGAAGCGGGATGGCAGGTAGCCGTTCAGCAGGATGCCATCAATAAAGCTGGCGTGATTGGCGACAACGATGGAACTGTCCGGCGGCAGGTTGTCGATACCCCTGACAGTGACTTTTACGCCAGCCAGAACAAAGACCATCCTCGCGGCCCAGGTGACCAGGCGCTGTCGACGATCCGGGCCCGGAACCAGCAAAGCGACAAATAAGGAGAAGATGCAGGCCAAGCCGAAACACAGCAAAGCGTAGAGACCCCAGATTATGTCGATCAGACGTGTGATCCAGTTCACTTTATGTTAACGCCTTGTGGTTTCTGTGACAGCGGTCACGCCTGATTGCGGGTGCGGTGCCCATACTGAATAACCTTGAAATATCCGTCGTTTGGCGGTGCATTGGCAGTATCAGCGAGGTGTGCTGATACGACGTTTCAGATTTCGGAACGGCGTATGCTACCAGCCTCAACGCCTCGTTGGCAGATGTATCGCGGCAAAGGATTGCGCGGCCGAAAAGTTGAACACTATGGGTAGTAGCAACAAGAAAAGCACGCCTGAATCACTGATCATCACTCGTTCGGCAGAACTGGTGGATCAGTTTCTCGATGCTATCTGGATGGAACGGGGCCTGTCGAAAAATACGCTGGGCGCCTATCGGGCTGATTTGATGACATTGGCGAGAAGCCTGGCCGAGTCGGATAAATCGATCGACAAAGCTGAAAAGTCGGACTTGCTGGATTTTATAGCCAAGCGTGTTGAGAGTGGCGCTAAGCCGCGGTCAACCGCACGCCAGCTTTCGAGCTTCCGTCGCTTCTATCGCTACATCATGCGCGAAGGCATGCGCAACACGGACCCGACGGCTGACATCGACATGCCACGCATTGGACGTTCCTTACCAAAGTCATTGTCGGAGGACCAGGTCGACTCGCTGCTGAATGCGCCGAATACCGACGAGCCCCTGGGTCACCGCGACCGGGCGATGCTGGAATTGCTGTATGCAACCGGCTTGCGCGTCTCCGAGCTGATCAACCTGAAGCAGATGCAGGTTAATTTCAACCAGGGCGTGCTGCGCATTATCGGCAAGGGCGATCGAGAACGCCTGATACCGCTGGGAGAAGAATCGCAACGCTGGCTGAAGGAATTCATCAATGGGCCGCGCATGGAGATACTCCTGGAGCGCCAGACCGACTACCTGTTTCCAACACGGCGCGGCGATCGCATGACCCGCCAGGCGTTCTGGCACATTATCAAGCGCTACGCGGAAAAAGCCGGTGTGCGCCAGAAAATGTCGCCGCACAGCCTGAGGCATGCCTTTGCAACGCACTTGTTGAACCGCGGCGCCGACCTCCGTGTCGTGCAGATGTTGCTCGGACACAGCGATCTCTCGACCACCCAGATATACACGCACGTCGCGAGGGAACGCTTGAAGGACCTGCACGGCGAACATCACCCGCGCGGTTAGCGGGCGCCAATTCAGGTTCGGCTTCGCGCCGGCCTCTGGTAGACTTCACGCTGCCCGGGAACTGACCCGGCCCGACCCGGTCTTAACAGGCACACAGAGCCGCCTTTTTTCAGGAACCCGCCGCATGAATCGCACCTACGCCATCGCATTACCCGTCCTTGTTGCGGGTCTTTTACTCAGCAAACCAGGCGTCGCCGCGGACGAACCGGGACTCGAGGCCGTGCGCGCGAAAATGGATGCAATGTTTGAGGAGATCAAACCCGAGAACGTCTACGCGAGCCCGATTGATGGCTGGTACACGGTGCAGAAGGGATCCATCGTCGCGTACGTGTCCGAAGACGGTCGCTACCTGTTGCAGGGAGACCTGATCGACCTGGACGAGCAGGTCAATCTGACCGAGCGCAGCCGCGTCGATGCACGACGCGCATTGATATCTTCATTGACCGAAGACCAGGGCATTCTGTTTTCGCCTGAAGAGGTGAAGTACCACGTCACTGTTTTCACGGATGTCGACTGTACCTACTGCCGAAAACTGCACAGCCAGATCGACGAATACCTGGCGCAGGGTATTGCCGTTCGTTACATGCTGTACCCGCGCAACGGGCCTGCCTCACCTTCGTGGAAAACCTCGGAGGACGTTTGGTGTGCGACGGATCGACAGAGTGCCCTGACAGCGGCGAAACGCGATCGCAGCTTTGAGTCCCACAAGTGCAATGCCTCGCCGGTTACCGAAAGCTATGTACTGGGTCAGGATGTCGGATTGACCGGCACACCCGCAATTGTTTTCGATGATGGCACGCTCATCAGCGGATATTTACCGCCGGACGCGCTGACCGCGCGCTTGCAACGCGCCGCGGGCAACTGATCGGATCGAGCTGGCTAATCTTCGTTTTCGAGCGTCAGATCTTTACTTCGAAGCTCGTGAAAATGTACGCCGTTATTCCTGCCACGGTCTTCAAAGTAAACTTGCAAGGCATAACGGCCACTTCGAAACGCCAGGTCGTCCCAGGGGATCTCATCTTCGCTGAATAAGCGCGCGTCGAGACTTTCTTCGCCGACACCGTAGCCGCCGGTCAGCCGGCCGGTAAAAAATATATGTACCTGGCCAGCATCGACGACATCGACTGACGCAAACTGGTGGCCGATCTCCACAGGCGCCAATGCTTCTTCCAGGGTTTCTCGTGCCGCGCCGGCTGCGAGCGTTTCACCCAGTTCCATGAATCCGGCCGGAACGGTCCAGTAACCGTAACGGGGTTCGATGGAGCGTTTGCACAAGAGAATCTTGCCATCGCTCTCGGCAACACAGCCGACGACGATTAGCGGATTCTTATAGTGGACAATACCGCAGTCATCGCAGATTGCGCGTTCACGGTTGTCATCGGATGGAATCCGGAAGCTTATGTTGCCGCCGCAATCGGAGCAGTACTTCATTGTGCTGGCCATATCCCGATTGGTGCCGAGGGCGAGAATCGAACTCGCACTTCCGAAGAAACCGGATTTTGAATCCGGCGCGTCTACCAGTTCCGCCACCCCGGCAAGGTGTGATGGGCTCATCTGAGCGCCTGGGCCCGGCCCAAGCGGCGCACAGTATATTCCGCGCTGCGCAGTTCCGCAAAATAATGCGACCCTTTCCGGTATGTAAGCATCTAAGATTCCAGATATGAGCAAGTTTGCGGACATCGAGATCGATCCGGGGATAGTGAAGCGAGCGGCCGATGGCGACGCGCGCGCCCACGAGATCATCTATCGAGCGTTTTCGACGCCGGTGTACTCAATTTGCCTCCGATTTACCAAAACGCCGGCGCATGCCGAGGACCTGGTCCAGGAGACCTTTATCGAAATCATGCGTTCCATCGCAAATTTTCGGGGCGAGGCGGCACTGGGAAGCTGGATCCGTCGTATTGCCGTGACCAAGTCGCTGATGTTCCTGCGTTCCGCCTGGACCAAGCGCGGCCAGTCACTGAGCGACGACTGGGACGACAGGATGGCCGGCGAGCCGGTCAGTCATGGCATCTCGAGCCATCCTGATGATGCGATGGACCTGGACGCGGCGCTGGCCAGTTTGCCGGATGTCGCTCGCGCGGTTGTCTGGCTACACGATGTCGAAGGATTTACACATAAAGAGATCGCCGGTTTCATGGGAAAGACAGAAAGTTTTTCAAAGTCGCAGTTATCGAGGGCGTATCAGCGCTTGCGGCCACTGTTGAGTACCGGCGAGATTGCAGAAGCCAGTGGCGCCGCCATTGGAAGCTATTGATGGAGTTGCTGAAAACATGAGCAATGACAGGAAGGACGACGAAATGATTTGTGCATTAACGGCCGACGAGTACGTCGCATTGCGAAAGGGGCTGGATCAGCTGCCGCAGACAATGCCGCCTCGGCACGTCTGGCAAAACATTCGGGAACAAGCCGAGGCAGAAGGCTTGTTCGCCCGGCCGAAGACGAACGGGCACCGCAAATGGTATGCGGGTGTCGGGCTGGCCGCTGCCGCATTGATGGCTGCGTTGCTTTTCACCGGCAACCAGGAGCCGGGTGTCGTTGTACCGACCGGGGACGTGACAAACCCTGATGTGTCGAACCTGACGTTCCTGCAGGCGCAGTCCCGGCAGCTGGAGCGCGAAATTCGCTCCCTTCCCGCCGAACCAAAGGTCGCCCGGGCGAGCACGGTCGCGACATTGTCAGAAATCGAGGAACGTATCGCCGCGATCGATTACCAGTTGAACGACCCTGAGGCTCAGTGGGCCGAGGGCGATAAGGAAATTTTCTGGCGCGAGCGCGTCAGGTTAATGAATCTGCTGCTGCAGTTGCGCTATGCGCAGGCGCAACGCACGGCGTATTGACCAGGAGTAGTACCTAAATGAAAAGATCGATATTGATTTTGCCCGTGGCAGCCGCGTTGCTGCTTGCAGGCGAGGCAACTGCGCAAGTGAAGGCCGACGATGCCGAAAAACGCAGTCGAATCGAGGTTCAGCGCGAGCTCGAAATACGCGAGAGCGAGACTGCCGAGCGGCTGCGCGAAGCTGAAGAGCGTATGGCCGTTGCGGCGCGTGAAATCGCCGAGTTGACGCGCAACCGGCTGCCGCAAATGGCACAGATTGAACGGCGCTTTGAATATTCGAATAAACCCCGTATTGGCATCACCATTGACAGCGACGACACGCAGGAAGCGGTGAAAGGAATTGAAGTAACGGGCGTAACGCCGGAAAGCGCCGCTGATGATGCAGGCTTGCGGGCGGGCGATGTTATTACGGCGGTCAATGGCGAGCCAATGAATGCGAGTAGTTCCATGGCTGCGAACAAGAAACTGCTCGAATTCATGGATGGTGTCGAAGAAGGCGACATACTGACGATCGATTATTTGCGAAACGGTAACGCCGGCTCGGTCGAGTTATCGCCAAGGGTTACCGAGATGCACGTTTTTTCCTGGGCGCCGGATGCCGGTCAATTGCATATTCCAAACGCGCCTGGATTGTCATTTCCACCGAAGGCGGTCGGGCAGTGGAGCATGCAGTATGGCTTCCCGTTCGCCGGCAGCGCCTGGGGTAGCCTGGAGCTGATCGAACTGAATGCGGGGCTTGGCAAGTACTTTGGCACCGACAGTGGGTTGCTCGTTGTCAACGCACCCAAAGCCGACGGGATCGACTTGCAGGACGGTGATGTTATTCAGTCCATCGACGGCCGCGAACCGAAGGATGTGCGGCATGCGATGCGCATTCTGAGTTCCTACCAAAGTGGCGAAACACTGAAGCTCGGCATCATGCGTGACAAGAAAAAACGCACGATTGACGTCGAGGTGCCCGCCGACCAGCGCGGCTCATTGTGGGCGCCCGAGCCTCCGGCTGCAGAGCCTGCCCCGGAGGCGGAACCTGCCCCAGCGGTAGCGCCGGTCGAACCGGCACCCAGGGCCGCCGCTACCTGACGCGAGTCCGCCTGCCTGTCGTTCAGTAAAGAAGGGCGCGCATGGCTTTGCTACTATGCGCGCCCATGCTGATTTCTGATTTTGATTACGAGCTCCCCGACGAGCTGATCGCGCGCTACCCGGCAGCGAACCGGCGTGGCAGTCGTTTGCTGGAACTCAGCGATTCGATGCGCGACCGTCGCTTTGCGGATTTTCCGGGGATGTTGTGCGCCGGCGATCTGCTGGTCATGAACGATACCCGGGTGATCAAGGCGCGACTTGCCGCTGTCAAGGATACCGGCGGGCGGGCCGAAGTTCTGATTGAACGGGTGCAAAGCGATCGGCGGGCCCTCGCCCACGTTCGGGCCAGCAAGTCGCCAAAGCCCGGTACTCGGCTGCACTTTGCTGCCGGGGTCACCGCTGAAGTGATGCAGCGCGCCGGCGAATTGTACGTTCTGGATTTTTCATCCGACATCCTGCCGTTCCTCGACGCCCATGGCGATGTGCCGCTTCCTCCGTACCTGGCCCGCGATGCCGATGACGATGACATTGAGCGCTATCAAACGGTCTACGCCAGGGATCCGGGTGCAGTCGCCGCTCCGACGGCGGGCCTGCATTTTGACCAGCCGATGCTCGATGAAACCCGGGCAGCGGGTGTCAGGCATGCCTATGTAACACTGCATGTCGGCGCCGGCACGTTCCAGTCGCTGCGTGACGAAGATATTGAGAAGAACCGGCTGCATGCCGAGCGTGTGCAGGTAAGCGAAGCCTGTTGTAAGGCTGTAAGGGCGACCCGCTCGGCCGGCGGACGTGTTATCGCGATTGGTACAACGTCAGTTCGTGCGCTTGAAAGCGCCTCCGCCAATGGTGCGATTGAGCCTTTTTCGGGGGAAACCGATATGTTCATCCTGCCCGGGTATCGTTTCCGAAGCGTCGATGCAATGGTCACTAACTTTCACCTGCCGCAGTCGTCGTTGCTGATGCTCGTCGCCGCGTTCGCGGGCAAGGAACGAATTCTTGCAGCCTACCGACACGCGGTGCGTGAGAAGTACCGGTTCTTCAGTTACGGTGATGCAATGTTCCTGACCCCGGGTACCGATAGTGAAGTTTGAGATTCACGATAACTGCGGCGCAGCGCGTCGTGGCACACTGACGTTTCGCCGCGGCGAGATTCAAACGCCCGTGTTCATGCCCGTCGGCACCTATGGCACGGTAAAAAGTGTTACGCCGGAGGAAGTCGAAGCGGATGGCGCCGAGATCATCCTGGGTAATACGTTTCACCTGATGCTGCGGCCCGGGCCCGAGGTCATTCGCAAGCACGGCGGGTTGCACGAATTTATGAACTGGCGGCGGCCCATACTCACTGACTCCGGTGGGTTCCAGGTTTTCTCGCTGGCCGCGATGCGCAAGCTGTCAGAAGAGGGCGTGCGTTTCCAGTCACCGATCAACGGCGACGTGTTCATGTTGACACCCGAGAAGTCGATGGAGGTGCAGCATGAACTGAACTCCGACATCACGATGATTTTCGATGAGTGCACACCGTATCCCGCCTCCGAGCAGGAGGCACGCGAGTCAATGGAGCTTTCGTTGCGCTGGGCCGCACGAAGCCGCAAGCGTTTTGACGAGCTCAAAGCTGCCGAGCCGGATCGGGGTGAAGCGTTGTTCGCGATCGTACAGGGCGGCATTTACGACGCGTTGCGTGAAGAGTCGAGGGCCGGGCTGGTCGACATCGGATTCGATGGCTACGCGGTTGGCGGCCTGGCCGTTGGCGAGCCGGAAGACGAGCGCCATGCTGTGCTGGACGCGCTGATGCCCAACATGCCGACCGATGCGCCGCGCTACCTGATGGGGGTGGGTACTCCCGTCGATATTGCTGAAGCAGTCAGTCGCGGCATCGATATGTTCGACTGTGTGATTCCGACGCGGCATGCCCGGAATGGACAGCTGTTCACCTCAGCCGGGACGGTCAAGTTTCGCCATGCCAGATATCGTGATGATACCTCGCCACCGGACCCGGTCTGCGACTGCTACACCTGCACGCACTACTCGCTGGCGTACTTGCGGCACCTGGTGAAATGCGGTGAAATCCTCGGGCCGCGACTGGCGACGATTCATAATCTTCACTATTATCAGAAACTTATGTCAGATATTCGGGCGGCCATCGGGAACGGATCCTTGCCCGAGTTCGTCGATCGGCTGCGCGTTGCCTACCGAGACGACGCTGAGTAAGGGCGCCGGACTTGCGAACCGGCAAGTCGCCCCCAAGTCGTTCGCTTGTGCCATAATACCGCGCTGTTTTTCCGGGGCTTAGCCCAAATCCTTTAAATTGACGAAGTGACAACTATGGATTTCTTTATTCAAAGCGCCTACGCGCAAGGCGCCCAGCAGGGCGGCGATTCCACCAGCTTTATCATCATGATGGTGTTGATGTTCGGCGCATTCTATTTCTTGTTGATTCGACCGCAGCAAAAAAAGCAAAAAGCGCATACCGAGCTGGTCGCCGGACTCAAAGTGGGTGACGAGGTACTCACCGCCGGTGGCATTCTAGGAAAAATCTCCGCCGTCAGTGATCTCTATGCCGTCGTCAAGATCAGCGACAACACCGAGATTAAGATCCAGAAGGCCAGCGTGTCGGTAGTGGTACCCAAAGGTACTTACGACGAAGCCTGATCCACGGGCCGGGAATAACGAATAACAATGAACAAATATCCTGCTTGGCTGAACGTCCTGGTACTCGTCATTCTGATGGCGGGCTGCTTGCTGGCGCTGCCGAACATTTATGGCAGTGTTCCTGCAATCCAGATTGCCAGTACGGGTGGCGAGGGCTATGACCAGATTCGTCTTGACGAGTACAAACGTGTCGTCGAAGGCGAGGGTTATACGCCCGAGGCTGCATTCCTGCAGGGTGGCCGCGTTGTGCTGCGTTTCGATGCGGGCACCAACCTTGCGCCGATCGTCGATGAACTCAAGAGCCGCTATGGACGGGTTGCAAACGTTGCGCAGACCCTGGCGCCCCAGTTACCGGCGTGGGTTCGCGATCTCGGATTGAGCCCGATGAGCCTGGGCCTTGACTTGCGTGGCGGTGTGTATGTGCTGCTCGAAGTCGATATGGATACGGCAATCGACACACGCCTGACTTTGTATGAGCAGGGAATCGACGACATTTTGCGCGACGCCAGGATCCGGCATCGCGTCAGCCTCGACAATCGCACGATTACGGTACAGCTTGGCGAGGAAGTTGACCTCGAAAAAGCGCGTGAACTGGTGCAGCGATCGGACACGGACCTGCTGATCGTCGACGGCAGTGACGGTAGGTCATTCACTGTGCGAATGAGTGAAGCCCAGATCAAGGCGCGGCAGGATTTCGCTATCGAACAGAACATCACGACACTGAGAAATCGTGTCGATCAGTTAGGTGTTGCAGAGCCATTGGTGCAGCGCCAGGGTGTCGACCGAATCGTCGTTCAACTCCCCGGTGTGCAGGACCCCAACGAAATTAACAAGATTCTGACGGCAACGGCTACGCTGGAATTCCGGCTC